>NZ_SPSB01000002.1 GCF_004571135.1 Algoriphagus kandeliae | reverse complement strand
CGTGTTACGCACCCGTGCGCCACTCTCAGGTTCACCGAAGTAAACCCTACCGTTCGACTTGCATGTATTAGGCCTGCCGCTAGCGTTCATCCTGAGCCAGGATCAAACTCTCCATTGTATAGTAACCTTAATTTAACGCCCGGTATCGCTACCGGCCGCCCTGTCTCTTTTTTGGCTTTCTGCTGTACAACATTTCAAAGAACTTCTCCGGTGAATCCCACCGGATCAGCAAAACTAACCCCTACCCGGGATACGTCCTGTGTCTTTGGTCACTCTGACCGTTTTTTCGCCCGCTCCTTCCGAACGGGACTGCAAAGGTAAAGCATTTTTTTCTTCCCGCAACACCATGGTCCAAAAAAAAATTTTAAACCGCCGTCTCAATCCCTTCCAACCCCTTCCCTCAAACCGTCCCCAGCGCCTTACTGCGCTTTTGGGACCACAAATATCGGAGGTTTTTTCTCCTCCGCAAGCATAAACAACAACCTTTTTTTACACCAATCACTAAAACCCTGATACAGAATGAGAAAATGCATGGAAAAAATTTTCCCCTCCCAAAAACAAGTTTCAAGAGGGGAAATTCTGAATAATTTGGGCTATTAAAGTTCTTTCAGAACAATATTTCGCCAATAGACTTTTATCCCTCCACCATCGTGTATCTGGAGCAAAACACCTCCTTTTCCTTCTCCAATCTTCTCATCCGAGAAATTTACCATTTCCACTCCATTCAAATAGGAAGTTACATTATCACCTTTCACCACGATTCGCATTTTGTTCCAATCGCCAAATTTGAGCGCGGAGTCTTTTTCTGGATCCGGCTTGATCAACCAGCCTCTTCCATAGGATTCATAAATACCTCCGGTATCACTTCCTGGAGGCGCTACCTCTACTTGCCATCCGGAAACTTTTGTCCCATCTACAGTAGAGCGAATAAATACACCACTGTTTCCATTAGCCTCTTGCTTGAACTCTAAAGTCAATTCAAAATCGTCAAAATTCTTTTCAGTACCCAAGTAACCATAGCCTTTATCGGGTCCACTTTCAGAAACTAGCAATCCATCTTCCACATACCATTTCTCAGTACCATAAATAACCCAGCCCTCGAGGTCTTTCCCATTGAATAATTTCTGTTTTTTCTGGGCAAAGGAAACTACTTGGACAGCCGCCAAAAGAAGGGCCGTAATCAATATCTTTTTCATCGTGTTCTAACTTTAATATTCTTAAACCAAACAGGGTCACCATGATCCTGCAGTGCGATCAAACCTTTTCTGGCGATTTTATAATCTGGAAAATCATTCCACTTTCCTGAGTTCCTTCTAGCAGTCCAGTCCTCAGAATAAGGAACAAACTCAACGGTCTTCTTCCCATTCAACCAATAGCTAGCCCCTTCTTCGGTGAAAATAATCTTAGAAACATTCCATTCTCCCGCTGGCTTTACCACTCCTTCTCCTTCCAAATCCGGTTCATACATCGCATAATCGGCCGCCAAAGATTGCCAAGGCTCCAAAGGATCTGCAAAACCCAGCTGATCAATCACCTGATATTCAGGCCCCGTGTAATAAGGAGCCTTGTAATCCGGTCCCTCAACCACATGATAGAAAACCCCACTATTTCCTCCCGGAGAAATTTTCCATGTGAATTCCAATTCAAATTCCTCGAACTCCATCGGACCAAATACAATATCACCACCGATGTCACTACCTCCAGTAGCTCCTAAGCCTTTCATGGCACCATCTTCAATAATCCAGTTGGAAGGGGTACTGTCTCCATTGAATGCGCGCCATCCCTCCATAGACTGACCATCGAAGAGCAACATCCATCCTTCGGCTTTTTCTTCTTCGGTGAGAGAATTGTCAGGAAGAACTACTTCCTCCTCGATCTCAACTTCTTCTACATTTTCTGTTTTTGGCCCACAGGACCAAACGGCAGCAAATAAGGCTACCCAGAGTAAATTTCTTTTCTTCATACTATAAAGTGATTTCTTTTTAAAGGCTTTTGGATAAATCGACTCTAATTTACGGATTCATCCAGTAAATAACCTTTTTGATTAAGCAATAGATTGGGTAATGAGGCAGAAAAGTTAATTGAAATTTTTAAAAAAGACTCGGTATAATTTTCAAAATTTTACAAGTGGTCAGAAGCGAATGAATTAAAAAAGCATTCGGAAGTAAGGCATACTTTTCAATATGCGGGTCCCATACCAAGAAAACAACTCTCCATCTACAATTTCTATCCTCGCATTGGGCAAAGCTTGTTGAAATTCCTTTGCATGTTTCGCTTTAAAAGGAAAGGGTTCAGAGCTTAAAAGCAGAAAATCAGGAGCTAATTCAATTAAGTCTTCCAATGATATCTCCGGGTATCGCTTTTCTTGAATTAAATTTTCAAAGCCAGCACAATGAAGCATTTGATCAATAAAAGTATCTGCCCCTGCAGTCATGATAGGATCATTCCATATCAAATAAACCGCAGTTCCTCTTTTGGGAATGGGTTTCTTAAATTCTTGTTTTAGCTGGACTAGTAATTCTTCGGCTTTATCTCGAGTTTCTGTCAATTTCCCCAAATCCTCTACCAAAGAAAAAGTATCGGCAAGGCCCTTCACATCACTCATCCAAACTGTATATTTTTTTGCCAAGCTTTCGATACCTGTTTGATCATTTTCCTCCTTATTCCCAATAATCAAATCAGGATTTAAAGAATCAATTCGATCAAAGTGATAGGTTTTGGTACCGCCAATGATTGTTTTGGTCTTTCTGATATGATCAGGATGCACACAGAATTTTGTTACACCGACCAATCGGTCCTCCAAGCCCAAATCCACCAATAATTCGGTTTGAGAAGGCACCAAGGAAATGATTCTTTTAGGCGGGCTTGGTAAGAAGATTCTTCTATTGAGATGATCTGTGAAATGCATCGTAATTAAAAGAAATTGGTTATCAGTTATTCAATAAATAGCGGAAAGTTCTCCACTCAATAACCGATAACCAATACCCTATTAACTGATATATCTGAAATCAAATTCTGGATCAAAATCCATTAAAAATTCATACATCAGCTGAATTACCTGCTCGATATCATCCTTGCTCGCAGTTTCTACCGTGGTATGCATATATTTCAACGGCAGCGAAATCAAAGCTGATGGAACTCCTTCGTTAGAGTATGCAAAGGCATCAGTATCTGTACCTGTAACTCGGGAAGCTGCAGATCGCTGGAAAGGAATATCCTTTTTCTTGGCGGTATCAATGATTTGATCCAAAAGTTTCTTGTGAACAGAGGCTCCATAGGTTAAAACCGGACCTTTTCCTGCCACCTGATCTCCACTACTTATTTTACTGTACATTGGCGAACTAGTATCATGGCAAACATCAGTAATAATCGCGGCATTTGGCTTAATTCGATGAGCGATCATTTGAGCTCCTCTTAGTCCAATTTCCTCCTGAACCGCATTTACTATGTATAAACCAAATGGAAGCTCTTTACCTGATTCTTTGATTTTCCGAGCCACCTGAGCAATCATGTATCCTCCTATCCGATTATCTAAAGCTCTTCCTGAATAAAATTTATCATTCAGCTCAACTAATTCATCCCGGAATGTGATCACACAGCCCACATGAATTCCCATATCCTCCACTTCTTGCTTTGACCGGGCTCCAACATCAATGAAAATATTGTCCAAAGTAGGCGCATCTTCTTTTCCCTCTTTTCGGACGTGAATTGCTGGCCAACCAAATACACCAGGAACAAGTCCCTTATCTGTATGAATATTCACACGCATGGATGGTGCAATCATATGATCAGATCCACCATTTCTTCTTACATAGATATAGCCGTCGTCTTTGATATAGTTGACAAACCAGCTAATCTCATCTGCATGCGCTTCAATAACAAATTTGTACTTGGAGTCTGGATTAATCACACCGACTGCCGTTCCATAATTGTCGGTAAAATAAGTGTCAACATACGGCTTGATGTAATCCAACCATATTTGCTGACCTGAAGCCTCAAAACCTGTAGGCGAAGCATTATTGAGGTATTTGTATAGAAATTGTTTTTGTGGATCCATAGTTTTGTTTTAGTCAATGGTCAATAGACCATAGTCCATAGAGTTTTTATTTTAAACGTTGTTTTAATGTCTGTATCATTTTAACTAATTCCTCACTTTTTGAATATGCTTCTTGAAATTGATCATCAGATAAATAGTTTCTTCTTTTTGCAATAAATAAAGCAC
Organism: Algoriphagus kandeliae; assembly: GCF_004571135.1. Taxonomy (GTDB): domain Bacteria; phylum Bacteroidota; class Bacteroidia; order Cytophagales; family Cyclobacteriaceae; genus Algoriphagus; species Algoriphagus kandeliae. Next base: position 928,845 of record NZ_SPSB01000002.1, on the reverse strand, counting down.
ACACCACTTCTACGACTGACCGAATTGCATAACCCAAGAACCTTGCGAATTCAGGGTTAGATTGACTTGTACTTCCTTCTGCAATATTTAATGCTATTGAATCTGCGGCTCTTCTGATTTGAGAGGAAAGATTGAATTTTTCCTCCTGAGGAAATGCTGAGGAAATTTGGAAAACTAGGTCATTCAAGTCCATTGCTTTCTGCCAAACTTGAAGATTTTCGAATTTAAAAGCCATCTATAAATTTAGGCAATATCTAGCTATGGACCATGGTCTATTCGCCATGGTCTATAAAGGAATATTCCCATGCTTTTTCCTAGGTAGCTTGTCCACCTTGTTCTCAAGCATTTTAAAGGCTTTGATCAATTTGATTCGAGTTTCGGAAGGTTCAATTACCTCATCGATAAAGCCTCTGTGTGCTGCACGATAAGGATTGGCGAATTTCGCCGTGTACTCATCCACCTTTTCCTGAAGTTTTGCTTCTGGATCGGCGGCTGCTGCAATTTCTTTTCGAAAGATAATTTCTGCAGCTCCTTTTGCACCCATCACGGCAATCTCAGCTGTTGGCCAAGCGAAGTTCATATCAGCCCCGATATGCTTAGAATTCATCACATCATAAGCACCTCCATAGGCTTTACGGGTAATTACTGTAATTCTTGGAACTGTTGCTTCTGAAAAAGCATACAACAATTTCGCTCCATTCGTGATGATTCCATTCCATTCTTGGTCTGTTCCAGGCAAAAATCCAGGAACATCCACCAATACTAGTAAAGGCACATTGAAGCTATCGCAAAAACGAACGAATCGTGCGGCTTTGATGGAAGCATGATTATCTAATACACCCGCCATGGATTGTGGCTGATTTCCAACTATTCCAATACTTCTCCCAGCGATTCGAGCAAAACCAACCACGATATTATCCGCATAGTTTTCATGAACTTCCATAAATGAATCAGAGTCCACAATTCCTCGAACTACATCTCGGATATCATAGGGATGATTCGGGTTTTCCGGAACAATTGTATCCAACTCTTTTCGGCTTTCATCAGCCTTTAATTCATAAGGATAAACTGGAGCAATTTCTTCGCAATTCTGTGGGATATAACTCAGCAAATCTTTGATGTGACGAATGCATTCCACTTCATTTCTACAAGCAAAATGCGTCACCCCTGATTTCGTACTATGGGCGGAAGCTCCACCTAACTCTTCTGCAGTAACAGTTTCTTGAGTTACAGTCTTAACCACATTCGGACCTGTCACAAACATGTACGAAGTGTTTTCTACCATAAGGATAAAGTCTGTAATCGCAGGAGAATAAACAGCTCCTCCGGCACAAGGTCCCATGATGGCAGAAATCTGAGGAACAACTCCCGATGCTAGGGTATTTCTATAAAAAATATCCGCATAACCACCCAGTGAATTAACCCCCTCTTGAATTCGAGCACCACCAGAGTCATTCAAACCTATCACCGGAGCCCCATTTTTCATGGCCATATCCATGATTTTGCAGATTTTCTCTGCATGAGTTTCAGAAAGAGACCCTCCGAAAACCGTGAAATCTTGAGAATAAACATAAACCAATCTTCCGTTGATCTCACCATAGCCAGTCACTACGCCATCCCCCAAGTAATGCTCCTTATCCAAACCAAAATCTTTGGCACGGTGCATCACAAAGCGGTCTATTTCCTGAAAACTTCCTTCATCCAGCAAAAGCTCAATTCGCTCCCGAGCCGTCAACTTTCCTTTTTTATGCTGGGAAGCTATCCTTCCTTCTCCTCCACCGAGCATTGCCTCTGCATTTTTTCTTCGCAGTAGCTCGATTTTCTCTTCGTTCGTAGATCCGGTATAAATGGGTTTATTCTGATTATCCATAAAATTTGGTTTTGCGAAAGCCAAATATAATAGGCTTTGGGAGGAGGAAAAAAATTCAAAGGGATGGCTGGCTTCAATTAGGGCTAGATGAAGCTTTTAAACCATTGGGCAGAATATTTAAGAGACAAGAACTCTGGATTTTACAAGAACTTTCTATATTCGCCCATCCAAAATTTTGGCAGTATGAGTACCCAGAAGGCAGCGGTGATAGACATGGGAACCAATACATTTCATTTAGTATTGGTCGAGTTAGTTAAAGACGGATTTAAAGTTTTATACAAGGAAAAAATTCCTGTAAAGCTTGGGCAGGGTGGTATTAACCAAGACCACATCGCGCCTGATGCTTTAAAACGCGCCTATCATACCCTTACTCATTTCAAAAATCTCATCGATGGCGAGCAAATTGATCGAGTATTTGCTTTTGCAACAAGTGCCGTAAGAAATGCCAAAAACGGAGAAGAATTTGTCCAAGAAGTCAAAAAAAGAATTGGAATAGACATCAAAGTCATCAGTGGAGAAGAAGAAGCGCTTCTAATTTACGAAGGCATCAAACTCTCCGGTTCGCTCAATGGGCAAACTGAACTGATGATGGATATCGGTGGGGGATCGGTTGAATTTATCATCGGAACCTCTGAAGAAGTATTCTGGAAAGGAAGCTTTGAGATAGGCGGACAAAGACTTTTGGAACTTTTCCATCATCATGATCCCATTTTGACTTCCGAACTTCAGCGCCTTCATAATTATTTAGAAGAAAAACTTCAACCACTTTTAAAAGCTATCTCCCAATACAAGCCTTGCAGCCTTGTTGGTGCTTCTGGGACTTTTGATACACTGACGGACATTTACTTTGAGTCCATGCTTCAGTGCAAACTTACCGGTCAGCATGTGTTCGAATTACCAGCTAGCGAATTTCATAGAATCCATCAATTATTGCTCTCCAAAAACCGAGACGAACGCCTTCAAATTCCCGGCATGATTCCGATGCGGGTGGATATGATTGTTGTGGCTTCTTCCCTTATTGATTTTATATTAAAGTACGTCCCTGTTCAGAACATCACCTGTTCACATTACGCATTAAAAGAGGGGGCAATTGCGGAAGTTCTTCGTCAGGAGGTAGAAACCAACTGATCTATCCTTAGCCAAAGCGAAAGACTTTTATCTTTGTCCTAGTTTTCCTTTGAAATATTGGCTATGCAAAATTTTTCTTACGACCGTTTGTACAAATTCACCCATGATACCCTTCTCAAAATGGGCTGTTCGGAACTTCATGCTCAGATTGGTGCAGAAGTTTTGCTTTCAGCTGATCTAAGAGGGGTGGATAGTCATGGGGTAGCTCGACTTTCTGGCTACGTGCGCTTGTGGGAAAAAGGAAGGATCAACACCTCTCCAAGTATCAAAATTGTTCATGAAACTCCTTCAACTGCAGTGGTGGACGGAGACGGTGGTTTGGGTTTGGTAGTAGCTCCTTATGCCATGAATGTGGCCATCGAAAAAGCAAGCAAAGCCGGAACCGGCTGGGTTTCTGTCAAAAACTCCAATCATTACGGGATTGCAGGTTATCATGCTATGATTGCCTTGGACCATGATATGATTGGGATTTCTTTAACAAATGCCAGCCCTTTAGTAAGTCCAACTTTCTCCAAAGAGCGACTTTTGGGCACCAATCCAATTTCTGTTGCCATACCAGCTAAGGAAGAACCTGCATTTGTAGCGGATATGGCTACAACTACTGCTGCTAATGGAAAACTGGAAATTCTTCAGCGCAAAAATCAAGATGCCCCATGGGGTTGGATTCAGGATAAAGAAGGGAACCCAACCACTTCGGCTAATGGGGTAAAAGAAGGAGGCGCATTACTTCCTTTAGGCGGAGACCGTGAACATGGCTCACACAAAGGCTATGCCTTGGGTGCAGTGGTAGATATTTTCTCAGCTGTTCTTTCCGGCGCAAATTATGGACCTTGGGTTCCTCCTTTCGTCGCATTTTTGGAGCCAGATCCTAATCCAGTGGGAGAAGGAATCGGACATTTTTTCGGGGCGATGCGCGTGGATGCGTTCCGTCCAGCCGAAGAATTTAAATCCCATATGGACAATTGGATAAAACGGTTCCGATCAGCAAAGCCTACCGAAGGAAATGAAAAAGTATTGATTCCGGGAGATCCTGAACGAGAATTGGAAGCTATCCGACGAGTAGAAGGAATTCCTTTGTTGGAACCTGTAGTGAAAGACCTAATGGCTTTGGGTGAAAAATTTGGAGTAAGCCTATAAATCAAATCGAAAACCTCCGATTTCTCTTTTTCAAAACATTCCTTTGGTTCCTATTGGGAAGGTTCTGACTTTTTCCTGCTAACTCGGTTAGGTCTTCCATGTTATTTTTTGGGGGCAAAGGATTTTCTCTTATCTCCTTCCATCACAGGTTGATTTGCAACTTTTGGCTCTTTTCGTAAATTGAAAGATGCATCAACCTTAACCCAATAACCTATGAATCAATTTAATCGCCGCGATTTTTTAAAAGGATCCTCCGCTTTGATGACCCTTGCCAGTTTTGGACTGCTTGGAATGGAATTAAAAAACCCTGATGGTCCCATCCGAACTGCATTAATTGGTGCAGGATGGTATGGAAAATCTGACTTATTTCGACTGATTCAAGTCGCTGATATCGAGGTGGTAGGATTAGCCGATCCGGATAAAAATATGCTGGAAGCAGCTGGAAAATTGGTTTCTGAAAGACAAAAATCCGGAAAAGTCCCTCCACTCTACGAAAACTACCAAGATCTTTTAGCCAAGGAAAAACCAGAATTGGTTCTCATTGGATCTCCAGACCATTGGCATGCCTTGCAAGCGATTGATGCCATCAAGTCGGGGGCGCATGTTTATTTACAAAAGCCTATTTCCGTAGATGTAATTGAAGGAGAGGCGATTTTGGCAGCTGCCAGAAAATACAATAGAGTAGTTCAAATCGGTACTCAGCGAAAATCCACTCCTCACTTAATTCAGGCCAAAGAGGAGATAATTGATACCGGCAAATTGGGAAAGATTTCGCATGCTGAGGTTTGCTGCTATTACCATATGCGTGCTAATGGGAATCCACCCGTTCAGGAAGTCCCAGACTTTTTCAATCATGAATTATGGACCGGACCAGCACCATTACGACCATACGACGGACTTCCTCATACCCGTTGGTGGAGAACCTTTATGGAATATGGCAACGGTATCACTGGTGACATGTGCGTTCACATGCTCGACACTGTTCGATGGATGCTCAAATTAGGCTGGCCAAGCCAAGTTACCGGCACAGGCGGCATCTTTGTCCAGAAAGAAGGCAAATCCAATATCGCGGATACACAGACAGCCATTTTCGAATTCCCAGAACTAAATGTCGTTTGGCAGCATCGTACTTGGGGTAATCCTGTAGATCCGGAATACCCTTGGGCATTCAAAATTTATGGCGAAAACGGAATGCTTGCCGGTAGTACCATGCAAGCTGACTTCATCCCTTATGGTGAAGGTGAAGAAGCCAAGCATTATGATGTGGTATATGAAAAAGAAGAGTACCCAGAAGATGTAACCGAAGATAGGATAGAACTCAATGCTGCTCCGGCTACGCGCCTTCACATGAAAGACTGGCTCAAAGCCATCGACAACAAAACCTTACCGATCGCTGATGTAGAGCAAGGACATATTTCTACAGCTTCTTGCATTTTGGCGAATATCTCCATGGAATTGGGAGGGCGTCCTTTGAAATATGATCCAAAAACCAGAACGGTAATCGGTGATCCGGAAGCGACCGCCAAATTAAGGAGACCTTACAGAGCTCCTTATGTTCACCCAGAACCTGATCAGGTTTAACCCGAAAAATTCATTGGGCTTTATAGTTCATTTTAATATTCTCATATACAAAAGTCTGCCTGAGGTTTAAACTACAGGCAGACCTTTGTATCCTTTTGTTCTTAATTTTTATTTGAAATCTTTGGATTAGGAATTAAAACATCACTCAGCCGGAACTCGATTAATCACTCCATCAGTGATTTGTACAGAATTCCCCTGCGAATCCGTACCACTTACACTAAAAGTACCACTGATAGTAGTGCCTACCTCTGTGATTTCCACCGATCCGGAATTTCCGCTAGCGCCTCCAGACCCACTAGCCTTGAAATATTGAAAACTAGCATCTCCTGAGGACCAGTTTTGACCTACTACAGGATATGTACCCGGTGTAGTCCCATAAAAATCAATCTCTATATTTTCGTAAGAAGTACCCGAACCATTTTCATAATAAACACGGGTTCGCTGTCCGTTGATGTCAAACCAAACAGCATCCACCTGAATATCAGAACCATTTAACTTAAAACAGACCTTTCCTGCAGGGCAATCGCCGGCAACAGGGCTCATTTCATCATCCTCCTTGCAAGAAGAAATCAACAGTACGAAAGCAAAAGCGAAAAGTAATTTTTGAAAATTCTTCATGGTTTTTATTTCAAAGTTGCCCTAATCTAAAGCTAAAGTCCATACGGCAAATGCCCTAAATCACTTGGATATTTCCCAAATATTAAGCAAATGCTATCTACTTAGATTTTTAATAAAACAAGCTTAACGCCTTCGAAAAGGACTGAGACGGGCTTTTGGCTAATTTTGAAACGTACAGCAAATACTTTTTAACTCCTTGCAATTAATTTTTAGCCCCGACTCCGGTCGGGGCCAATTTGCAAAAAGCTTCCAATCATTTCCCTTGAGATTATGTGCGCATCTTGTACCTTAGATGGGTAATTCTATATCTATGGAACTAGCCACTACTCCAGGTAAATCCTTGAATTTTGATCGTAAGAATCTTAGTGATTCTAAATTGCTCGAATTGTATGAAGGACTGTTAATTCCACGACGAATCGAAGAAAAAATGCTAATCCTTCTTCGACAGGGAAGAATCTCCAAATGGTTTAGTGGCTGGGGTCAGGAAGCCATCTCGGTCGGTGCGGTACAAGCACTTCAGGCGGATGAATTTATTCTTCCCATGCACCGAAACTTGGGGATTTTCACAGGGCGAAAAGTCCCTTTAGCAAAACTTTTTGCACAGTTTCAGGGGAAAAAATCCGGATTCACCAAGGGCCGTGATCGGTCTTTTCATTTTGGGTCAAGAGAGCATCATATCGTAGGAATGATTTCTCACTTAGGCCCTCAATTGGCGATTGCTGACGGAATCGCCCTAGCGCATAAACTTTCCAAGGAAAAGAAAGTCTCACTGGTTTTTTCAGGCGATGGTGCGAGTTCGGAAGGAGATTTCCATGAAGGACTAAATGTGGCAGCGGTTTGGAAATTGCCAGTCATTTTTGTGATTGAGCATAACGGCTATGGACTTTCGACGCCAAACCGAGAGCAATTTGCTTTCAAAAACTTCACCGACAAAGGCCCTGGCTATGGGATCGAAACTGTCCGAATCGAAGGGAACAATATTCTTGATGTTTATCAAACCATATCCAAATTAGCCGTTGACATTCGAAAAAAGCCTCGGCCAGTTCTTGTAGAAGCCATCACTTTCCGGATGCGAGGTCATGAGGAAGCCTCCGGTACCAAATACGTCCCTAAGCAATTGATGGAAGAATGGGCTAAACTGGACCCGGTGGAAACCTATGAAAGCTACTTGGAGTCCATCGGTGTGCTGGATGAAAAGAAAAAAGAACAAGTCAATAAAAAAGTAAGAAAAGCGATCACTGAAGCTTGGGAAAAAGCCTTCGCCGAAGAAGCTATATCTCCAATAATTGAGGAAGAGCTACAGGATGTCTATGCTCCTTTCGAGCAAAAGTTGATCAAACCTGTTTCCGGAAAAACAAGCGAAAGACGGTTCGTAGATGCCATCAGCGACAGCCTTCGACAGTCCATGGAAAAATATCCAAACCTCGTCCTAATGGGCCAAGATATCGGTGAGTATGGCGGGGTTTTTAAGATTACGGAAGGCTTTGTCAAGCAATTTGGAGCGGAGCGGGTTCGAAACACACCACTTTGCGAAAGTGCCATCATCGGAGCTGGCTTAGGTCTATCAGTTAAGGGTTTTAAGGCTATGGTCGAAATGCAGTTTGCGGATTTTGTGTCGGTAGGTTTTAATCAGATTGTCAATAATCTTGCGAAAATCCATTACCGCTGGGGGCAGAATGCTGATGTGGTTGTTCGGATGCCCACCGGTGCTGGAGTAGCAGCCGGACCTTTTCATTCCCAATCCAATGAGGCCTGGTTTTTTCACACACCTGGATTGAAAATAGTTTACCCTTCCAATCCCTACGATGCGAAAGGACTGTTGAATGCTGCAATCGAGGACCCAAATCCTTATTTGTACTTTGAGCACAAAGCTCTTTATCGCTCCTTGAGTGCGGAAATTCCGGATGATTACTATACGATTGAAATTGGTAAAGCTCAATTGGTAGAAGAAGGAAGCGATGTGTCGATCATTACCTATGGCATGGGGATTCATTGGGCAAAGAAGGCAGTTGCCGAAATGGGGCTTTCGGCTGATATTTTAGATCTTCGGACCTTGCTTCCTTGGGATCAGGAAGCCGTCAGGGAAACTGTCAAAAAAACAGGGAAAGTAATTTTTCTTCAGGAAGACTGTTTGACCGGAGGAATCGGAGCTGAAATCTGTGCTTGGATTTCTGAGCATTGCTTTGAATTCTTGGATGCACCTGTGATGCGGGAAGGAAGTTTGGATACCCCGGTTCCCTTTGCACCAAATTTGGAAAAACAGTTTTTGCCTGAAGAAAGATTTAGAGAAAAACTGAGGAAACTCATTGAATTTTAAAAGATTATTTCGGGTATTGTCTAGATAATTGGCACTATCCAAAAATCTTTCACTATGAAAGCTTCCATTTCCCAGGGACTATTAATTTTTATTTTCTCTTTTTCGATTAGCTATCAGACCTGGTCACAAACCCTTTTTGGAGCTCAAATTGATAACCGTGCGGGAATCAAAGGCCTTACCTTGAATCCTGCCAATGTGATCAATCCCAGACTCAAGGCAGAAATACACCTTTTATCATTCAGTGGCTATGTCGGAAATGATTACATCGGTATCAATCTGTCCAATCTGAATAATATCACAACCTTTCGGAGTTTGCAGGAAAACAGCAGTTTAAACCCAAAACCGAACAACAATTTTGTAGGAAATCTAGATTTCATGGGACCGGGCTTTCAAATGAACCTCAGCCCTAAACACAGTATTGCACTTAGTACCCGATTGAGAACCTTCTTCAATCTCAATAATATCGGTGGGGAATTTTTTGAATCCATATCGAGTCCAGGAGATGAATCCGAAAATTATGAGGTATTGATGAGAGACCTTGAAGGCATCTTTCACTTGTGGGGAGAAATAGGACTTACTTATGGCCGTGTCATCATTGAACAGGAAAACTATTCAATAAGAGGTGCCGCAACATTCAAATATCTTGGTGGTGCTGGAGGAGCTATCGGTTCCAGTGATTTATTTGGAGCCGTTTATCTTCAAAATCCCAACACACTCACCACCCAAGGTCAATTTCGCTATGGCTACTCGAATAATTTTGACATCGAGAACATTAATCTAGATAACCTAAAATCAGGATTTGGAATGGATCTCGGGTTTATTTTTGAAATGAAAAATCAAACTGAAAGAGCCTACACTGATGGATATAAATTCAAAGCTGGAGTTTCAGTACTTGATATAGGGGGAGTTAATTACGCCGAGTTTAGCAGGTGGAATTACGATATGAACAACACCATTTCACTGGATGAATTGAATGAGGGTAACTTTCAGGATGTCTTAGAGGAAAATTATGAAGGCCTAAGAACCGATAAAGCTAGTAAGTTAGGAATGCCTACCTCTTTGCAGATTTTTGCGGATTATGCCATTACCAACCGCTTTTATCTTGCTGCTCAGGGCTCGATCTCTCTTCGAAATCATCAAGAGTTACCGGTCAGCCAAATCGTAAATAACTTCATGCTTACTCCAAGAATGGAAACGGGATGGCTAAGTGTTTACAGCCCTATTAGCTATCGGCAATATGAAGGATCACTGTCTTGGGGCCTTGGGTTCAGGATCGGTCCTGCTACCATCGGTTCCGGATCGATTCTTACTAATTTGATTTCCAAAAACTCTCGCAGCATCGATGCCTATTTAGGTTTTCAGATTCCGCTTTACAGAAAAGGAGTCAAAGGAAGCCAAAAATGAAACATGAGCTACCCGAATACTCGTATTTAAGGCTAATATGAGTAGACTCTTTTCCATTTTACTGTTTTGTCTTTTCTCCCATTTTGCCTCCGCCCAATTCTTTCTTGCAGGAGGCCATTTCAATGGTTCTATACCTGTCGGAAAACTTAAGGAAGAAACCGGCTCTCTCTTTTTCCCTACCATTTCGGGAATTTTCCTTCATGAGTTCCAAAGTGCACCTATTCAAATCGGCCTGGAACTAGGCTATGGAATTTATGGAAGTAAGGTGGAAAGAAGGACGGATTTGTATCCGGGATTTTCGGATGAACTCCGCCTACGAAGAAACAACAACCTAGCGACTGGAATGGCGGTCATTCGCTTCCTTCCAGCTGTCAACACGAAAATCACACCCTTTTTCGAAGCCCAAATGGGTGTGAATTATCTGTATACCCGATACAAAATTAGGGAAACAATCTTGGCTGAAGAGTCTATTGAAAGTGATAAGGATTTTGAGGATTGGGCCTTGGCCTATCGCATAGGAGGAGGACTTCAATTTCCCATTGATGAATTTCTGAAATTGGAATTCCGAGCCACCTTTCAAGACGGCAATAGTGTGCGATTCCTTCAAAAAGGAGATGTTACCTACCTGCCAGACGAGGGGATTTTTGAATATAACATCCGGCGAAGTCCATTACAGTATATGACTTTTTCGGTTGGCCTGATTTATTATGATTTGTTTCATTGAGGTGTTATTCTCACTCACGTTTTAAGGAAGAAAATCAACCCTTCTTTTTCCAGAATTTCCATCTAGACTTCAGTTGGGTTGGTTTAAGCTCAGATTTGATTCTTTGAGTAACAGAGGCAGCCTCCTTCTTCCAAAGGAAAACCGGCAAAGCCCAAAACACTCCCAGCATACTGAAAACCAAGCCCCCAATCGTACCGATCGCCAGTGAAAACCAGAAAATCTCATTTTGACCTTCCATGATAAAGGGGATCAAGCCAAAGCAGGTAGACAAAATCGTGAGCAAAATCGGAATGGCTTTTCCGGCTACTGACTTGAGCACATTGCGATTATAGACTCCTGAAGTTCGGTTGTTCAGGTCATTGACAATAAAGATCCCGGCATTCACAGCCAAGCCTCCCAGCATGACAAAGGCCGCATAGCCTCCCTGATCGAAGTAGAAATCAAAGAGCGAAAAGATCAGAAAGAGGCCGATAAAGCTGATCGGAATAATGGCGATGATGTAGACAGGTTGCTTGAGATTTTCAAAAAGCACTGCACAAATCATAAAAATCCCCACAATCAAAAAGGCCAATAGGGAATACTGCCTCTTTGCTTTTTCATAGCTAAAAGACCAAGTTTGCTTATCCGCCGTGTAGCCAATCGGCATAACCTGCTTCATTTCTTCCAGCACCTCATCCAAGTATTCATTACCAAACTTCGCTGAACCCATGTACTCAAAAGCCACTGCACGGATATATTGTCGATCTTCTTTATTGAGCGCATTGGTGGTCGTTTCCTTTGTCAAGGTACCGTAATCCGAGATTTTAAAAATGCGATTTTCCCCACTGATCAATCCCTTTTGCTCCAAATCAAACTTACTGAAATCATTGGATTTAGCTTCCCGAATCACCATGCCGTAGTTCTTTTCCTCCAGCGTTAAAGAACCCATCGCACCTTGCGGTTTACTTAAGTCCAGCATGGTATTGATCAATTCAAATTGGTTGGTCTGCCCGAGGGCGATTTGATTCTGATCCAGACGAAGTACGTATTCCTCGGTTTTCTGCTCTCCCCAACCCAGTCTCTCATTGGTATTGACCTCCTGAATCCGCTTGTGCTTCAAGAGTTTTTCTGCCAAAATCTCGGCCTGTCGCTCCAGTTCATCAAAGTTGTAGCCCTTCATCGTAACTCGGTACTGAGGAATTCCCTCTCCACCAGCACCGGTATAAAATCCCTGTCCTACTCCATAGATATTCCATTGAGCCCCGCTCCAATCCGTGGATTTGACGGAGAGTTTTCCTTTCAGTTGATAGGGTAAAGCCGAATTTTCATAAGCCTCTTTGAAGGTAATCTCTATTTGCGCGCGCTGACCGGACATCACGTAAGTCACAAATTTGTCTATCCCTTCCACATCCTTCAGATAGGCTTCAAACTCCCGCATAATAAAGTCCATCTGATCCAATGTGTTCCCAAAAGGCAAACGTGCAGAGACATACAATCGGGTCTTTGCCGCTTCTCGATAGGAGCTTTTCTCAAAAACTCCCCGTACAAACATCCGCAGCGATCCACCCAAAGCTTGATCCACATAGGGACGGATTTCTTCTTGGTAAAATGTATTTCCCACCGTTTTATTGTACCACTCCTGCCCTTCCCACTTGGCTGGTAGGTAAAAAATCGGAATCCCAAAAAGCAGAATCAAGAGGGTAATAAAAGCTTTGCGATAACGAGCAGTCCAAGAAACGGTTCGCTCAAAGCGATGAAGAGACTTTACCCGCTTACGCAACTGTGAAATGCTGAGTTTTCTACCTTTTCTGGAAGATTCTTTAAATAGTATCTCGTAAAAAGCAGGGGTGAAAAACAAGGCGATAATCAAGGAAATAGCCAGCATGACGGACACCACAATGGAAAATTCCGTCAGGTTTTTTTGATCCTCTTCAGGAAGGAAAAAGACAATCATCAAGGCAGCGATCGTCGTAAAAGAGGCGGCTAATAATGCCAAAAACACTTTTCGGTTTCGGTGCTTATGCAAATGATCAATCATGATAATCGCATTGTCTACGATCAATCCAAAACTAATCGTCAAGCCTGCCAAGGAATACAAATGAATATCCACCTTCAAAAAATAGAGGACCATGGCGCAAAGGCTCAGATTGATCAAAATCCCCAGAAAGAGCACAGCTAGATATTTCCAGTTGCGATTGATCAAAAAGATAAAAACGATCAAAATCAAGATAGAAAGTCCGGATCGCTTGTAAATTTTATCCAGTTCCTTGTCCAAAAACTCCGTATCATCCCGCTCTAGTCTCACTTCAAATCCAGCCGGAAGCAGGGGTTGAGCTCGCTCGATGGCAGCTTTGAGATTTTGAGCAAGGAGTACCTTATTGACCCCGTCCCGATTGAAGACTGTAAGCGTGACCGAATTATTCCCATTGATACGATAATAGCTCGACTGCTCGGCTTCCTCCAGAGTCAGTTTGGCCACATCCCGCAGCAGGACATCCTGTCCATTCAGTTGCGCTACTCGAAGGTTCTCCAGTTGCTCCAAATCCCGAAGCGAGCGATCTACCTGCACGAAGAGGGTTTTCCCCTCTTTATTCAGTATTGACCCCGGGAAGCTCCTTCCAAAAGCCTGATTGATTCGGCTACTCAACTGACTTCGGGTAAGCCCATAAGCCTGAAGCTTTTGAATATCAAAGGTGATATACAACTGCAAATCCGTCGCTCCTCTTACGGACACTTCTTCCACCTCTTCAAATTGAGTGAGGGCAGGTTTGAGTATGTCTTCCGTGATTTTTTTGATTTCAAAGGCAGCAAAAGGACCATTCACCGAATAGGTCAAAATGGGAGTCTTAATATCGGAGCGGGCCTCCGCTGACTGGGTCACTACCGGATACGAAAGTCTGGAATCAAGCTGAGGATAAATCTGACGAATCAGCGACAAAACTTCGAATCGCTTCAATTCCATGTCTGCTTCCTTGTCAAATCGAAGTGTAATTTCACCCCGGTCATAATTGGATATTGAGGTGATTTTATTGAGTTCGGACAGTTGGGAAAAAGCACCTTCCAAAGGAGAAGTGGCCAGCTTTTCGATGATTTCTGGAGAAGTTCGGGGGATTCCATACGATATGGAAAGCACAGGCTCTTTGTCCCGGGGGTTCAAATCCACCGACAACAAAGGAATGACAGCTACACCCAAAATAGCTAAAACCACAAATGCCACTAAAACCCGAAATGGTGTCATTTTATGCTTCGGTTAATTTCTTTTTGGACACAAAAAACCAATAGGCCAAAGGCACAAAATACAAAGCTGTCAAAGTCCCAATAGTGAGACCACCAATCACTGAGTACACCAAAGGTCGCTGCAAATCAGCGCCCAAACCCGAACTGAAAATAATCGGAATCAATGCTAAAATCGTCGTAATGGAAGTCATCAAAATAGGCTTCAATCGAATCTGACCCGCCCGATGAATGGCCATTTCCAAAGCTTCTTTTGCAGAAACTTCAGGACTCTCCACATATTCCTTTCTTAGTCTGTTAATAGTATCAATCTTCAGAATAGCATCATTCACCATGATTCCGAGCATCACTACCAAACCGATGGCAGACATGACATTCAGTGAGGCTCCGGCTACAAGAATCACCAAAAATGCACCGGCAATACCCAATGGCAAGGTCAAGACCACAATCAAAGGCTGTATAAAGCTCTCAAACTGAGCTGCCAAAATGAAGTAAAGCAAGAGCACCGAAACCAGTAGAATTCCGATCAACTGCTGAATATTTTCCTTATCCTTGAAATACTGCCCGACCATGCTCACACCCAAATTTCGCTCGGCTCCCCAACGAATATAGTCGGTATTGTGGGCATCCGGCTCTGACGCGGTCACCAAAACAGATTGATAGATTCCACCCTTATCAGCTGTGACGTATTTGTAATGGTCTTCATACCGATAATCGACAAACTCCCCAAGCGTGTAAAAAGCAGAGTCCGAAGCTGCCAATTGGGTCGTTCGAAGCAAGTCCTCAAAGCGGGCTTCTGATTCCTTCAATCTAATCGGCGTAATCTCTCCAAATCGTCGAATATCCGTAATTGTGTAAGTACCAAACAAACGTGAAAGTTGCTCTTGAACCTGATCCACAGAAATCCCATAAGTGGCCAATCGATCTGCCCGAAGAGTAAAGACGACAGAAGCTTCCTTTTGCAAGCCAGGACCTCTTTCCCAATCGGAAACAGGGAATTGACTGAGCCAAGGATCCATTTTCTCCTCAGGTACAGGTTCTTTGGAAGTCAGGTCTTTCCAGCGAACCTCATAATAAGGCAAGGTGGAACTGAACAATTGATCGAATGCATTGGGTGCATCCCCGATTTTATAATTGGCTTCAGGATAATTTTTAGACAAAAAGTCAATCAAATCCTGAGTCATCATCGCCTTATCTTCCAAGGAATTAAAGAGGAAATAAAGCAGGGATTGTTGAATGGAATTTTCTCCATCAAATAGCAAAAACTGTCTTACACCCACATCAGCCTCAGCCTTTTCGTAGCGACCATTCATCGCATTCATGAGAGCTATTACCCGGTCTCGATTTTCAACTGCCGAGATCGGCTCATTCCAGTCAATTTCTAATGTCGCATCGAGCTTTTCAATCTGAGGCAATCCCTCCGAATCCAGAAAATAACTCAATCCCAAACCAAGCGGAATAAGCAGAGAAAAGAACACCATGGCAAGCTTTCTCTTACCAAAAACAAGACGGTATCCTTTTTCATACAAAGCTAAAATCCGGCTAAAGAAAGCTCCTTCTGATCCATCCTCCTTCCTTTTGTTTTTGCTGAAAAAGAGAAAATACAACATGGGCAAAAGAATAAAAGCCACTGCCAAGGAAACCGAAAGAATGGCTGCTACTGCCACTGCTTGATCAAAAAATAAGGCCCCCGAAATTCCGCTCAAAAACACCAAAGGCACAAATACCGACAGCGTGGTCAGGACAGAACTTACCAAAGCACTCATCACTTCATTTACCCCAGCCACACAGGCTTCAAAGAGCGAAAGCCCGGATTCCCGCTTGCGTGTGATATTATCCAACACAATGATGGAATTGTCAATAAGCATCCCGATCCCCAAAGCCAGCCCAGAAAGAGAAATGATATTGATAGAAATATCGAAGAAGTAAAAGACCAGAAAGGAAATCAACAAGGAGGACGGCAAACTCACCCCAATGATGATGGGAAGCCGATAGTCCTTCATAAACAGGAATAAGACCCCAAATGCAAATAGCCCCCCGAAAAGTAAGGAAGTCTGCAAGTTGGATATGGCTGCATTTAGAAGGTTGGACTGATCTTGGGTCAGTTCAAAATCTACCTGCGGATAATCTGTTTTGAAAAGTTCCAGCGCCTTTTTCAGCTCCGGCATGAGCTCATTCATTTTGGCAGCGGCCTGCTTATGAACTGTAATTACCAAAGCCTCTCGATCCCCAAAAAGATGGTAGCCGAGCATTTCCTGAGCCTGATAGCTCACCTTAGCCAATCTTCCCAAAGGCACAATCGCCCCTGATGGAGCTAAAACCGGAAGGCTTTCAATATCCGAAGGGGTATCTACACGGGTAGCTAAGCGGAGGTAATAGCGGAACTGACCGTCTTTTACTGACACTCCCGGCAACTCCGAATTGCCAGCTTGAATTGCGCTGATTAACTGTTGCTGCGTCATGCCCAGCGCACGAATGGCGGCTTCATTCGGTTCGACGGTGATGATGCGTTCTTTTTTACCATTGATATCCACCAAGGAAACTCCAGGCAGTTGCTCGATTCGCTTTTTTAGGACGTTCTCAGCGAGTTGGCTGACTTCAATTTCATCAATTCCTTCCTTGGGAATGACTTGTACCCGAGCTACAGGAATATCAGATGTATTGATTCGAATGACTTCAGGGCGCGCCAATCCTTCCGGTAAAGAATTGGTGATTCGGTCAATTTTTTCATTGACATCGATATAGGCTAATTCCATCTGCGTGGAATAATCAAAAGTCAAACGGATGGTTCCCACTTCCGAACCTGCTTTGGAATCCATCTCCTCCAGCCCATTCAGCGTAATCAATCCCTCCCGGATAGTTCGAAGTACATTTTGCTCAATTGCCTCAGGAGAAGCATTGGGATAGTTGACCTTGACTACAATCTGAGGCACATCAATGGGCGGAAGCAGCGAAATCGGCAAAGTCCGCAGGACAATGAAGGAGAAAACCATCAATGCCAAAAAAGTCATGAATACGGCAATGGGCCGTGCCAGTAAAAATCGAACCATGGCTTATTCAGTTACGATTTGAACAGGAGCTTGGTGCGCCAACTGCAAGTTATTAGTGGTGATCACCGTACTACCAGCCTCGATTCCATCCAAAATTTCAATTTCTTGCCCATTGTCTCTTCCTACTTCCACATAGTTCCACTGGGACTCATCATTATCAATTGTGAATACCACAGCCCGACCGGAGCGATACACTACGGCGTCTTTGGGAACGACAAGGGAATTAGCTTGAGGAGCTCGGATAATGGCTCTTGCATTCATACCGGGAAGGAGATTTTGGGTAGTGCTGAGCCGAATAGCTACTTCTACCAAACCACTTTCATCTACTTTGGGATTGATGGCGATGACCCTACCTTCCAAAGCCTCCTGCGTATTGGAAACAGGATAGACCTCTGCTTTTTGATTGATTGAAATCAAGCTGATATCTGATTCAAGCACTTTCACACGAAGCTCTAGATTGGAAGTACTGAGGATCTCGCATAGCTCCGAATTTGTGGCGATCAGACTTCCCATCTTGAATTTCAGGTCTGCCACTCGCCCGCTAATCGGAGCTTTGACTTCACATCTTTCCAAGTTCAATTGGGCCTCTCTCAACTCGATCTCAGCTAAAAAGACTCCGTTTTTGGCCTTTAGCTGCTGCTCCAGAAAGGCTTTTCGTTCTTCATCACCGGAGGCAAAATCACGGGAAAAGCCAAGCTTATCATTTTCATAAGCGGCCAAGGCATTTTGAAGTGAGATTTTGGCCTTTTCAAGCCTGATTTCTGCTTCAGTAGGATCGAGCTTGGCAATGACTTGCCCTTTGGAGACAGCTTGTCCTTCGCGTATAGGCAATTCGATCAGGTATCCCGGCTGCTCGATAACAGCTTTGACCTGAGCTGCTGCTTCCAGCTTTCCGGTAGCATTGATCAGGTAGTCAAAGCTTTTTGTTTCAGCCAGAGCCACTCGCACTTCCGTAGCAGCTACTTCATTTCGAAAAGATTCAGCAGGAATTTCCTCCTGTTTTTCAGCGTCTTCCTTACAGGAAAAGTTAAGACCCAGCAAACAAATCAGGGCTAAATAGTGGTAGTTTTTCATCTAAACAATCGTTAGACCACTAATAAAATAATTTATTAGTAGGTTTCAAACCTGCTCACAGAAAAAAGCTGTTAAAAAAGGTGAAAGTAATTTTCCTTTTTCTCAATCCAAACCAAAACTCAAGTGATAATTAGCTCAGTTAAAATCAAAGGGTAGATCATGAACTTTAAATTGATCAGTTTGGCTATCGAAGGTATAGACTTTTTGATTGATAAGATCAAAGTCGAAAGAAGTGAAGAAATCCTCAAAGACTAATTTCGAAATCGGGTTTCCCTCCCAATCAAAAATCAGGATTTCGGGAAAAGACTTTCGACCAGTAGCAAAATCCTGCTCCAATTCATTTAGATGTAAAAGCGCAAAGAAATCGTCATAAGCCCGAACATCTGAAAATCGATAATTGCGCTCAGGTTGAGGGACTTTTTCAAGGAGACTCAGATCATCGAGCATCGGTTCGATAGCAATCGTTTTCTTCAAAGAACCATCCAAGGCGTATAGATTAAAGTAATTCAGACGAAAATACATCTCCAAGATTTTATTTCGATCAGGACTAAGCCTTGTCATCGATGCCATCAATGACATATTTAACATTCCATTGGAAACTTCCGCCCGATTTAGCTGATCAAGAAGTACATTGGTGGACAATTGACCTTGAGATAGCAAATACCGATTTTGTTTTGTCTCCTGA
Source organism: Algoriphagus kandeliae (assembly GCF_004571135.1). Classification (GTDB taxonomy): domain Bacteria; phylum Bacteroidota; class Bacteroidia; order Cytophagales; family Cyclobacteriaceae; genus Algoriphagus; species Algoriphagus kandeliae. Next base: position 910,044 of record NZ_SPSB01000002.1, on the reverse strand, counting down.
TTTTCAGGTTGTCTTAGATAATAATGATCAGACTCCAGAATCAAAAAATCAAAAAGAAATAGTGGCAAATCATAGTCAACTAACTCCAGGCTATCCTGTCCTAATTGTATAGATTGATTTAGGTTGAATTTTAGTAAGTTTCCTTTTGAGAATTGATAAATCAAGGCTGTAATATCATTCCCTTCCGATTGAAAAAGGACCTTATCTGAAGCAATTGACGGGTAGGAAAATTCCTTTGGCCCTTCTCCTAAGGACAGAAAACTACCCAAGGAATCAAAGCTAGGAAGTTGGTAAATACTCCAAAACTTTTGAAAAGATGTAGAAACGACCATGAGACTATCTATGATCTCAAAATCTTTCATTCCAATAAATTCCTTCCCTAAGCTTACTCCCTTTTCGATACTGTGAATTTTTGGAAACTTATTGACCAAATAAACAGAATCAAAGGTCATAAAATTGGGGTTTTGGGGTACCGCCTGGACAAAAACCTTATCATCGGCGTTTTGAGAGCAGGCCATGAGCACAGTCCATACTAAAAATACTAATTGCTTGAGTCTAGATTTAATTTTCATTATTTAAGTTTTTGATGGGCACACTTTCCACGGAATTGTGCCTTACTTTATATAAATTATTTAACCTATACCAGGACATTGATAGCAAAGGCCTGTATCCGTTCCCACTCCCATACTATTTTCTATATAGGTGCAAGTGTCACAATACATGGCTGGCCAGCCATTTCGTTGAGTTATCGTTTTCCAACAACCAGAAGGAATACAATCACTTTGAGCTTCACTTTCAGTTGGGATTAAAAAATAAACCCCAATGAGAAGCATACTTAAGATTGATAGTTTTAAAATAGTCTTTTCATTTTTGTTTGGTTTTAATAAAACATCGCAGACCGAAGCCACCCTGACTCCGGGGAAAAATCGATGATTGGCCAGTACCTTGATCTTTCTTCGTCTAAACTAAAACCTAATTCCTAAGCCTGCAAGTTGTCTTAATAAATAAAAATAATTAGTTGATTTAAATTGTTGACAATCAATTAGAAATATTTTTTAAGGATTGAATAATTTTAGTTTTAAAATAGTCCTATTTTTCAAAGAATCATGCCCTTACCAAATCGGCCAAGCCCAGGAAACCGGTCTTTTTCGAAATAAAACAGCCTCCTCAAAGTACCGAATCCTTAAGGTCCCGTGCGCTTCCCCTTCGAATTGATCATACAAATCATTCATGGCATCTATCGAAGCCATTTCAATCTTGACCTGTGCTATTCCATCATCGAACATCTGAAGCAGGGAGGCTACATGCCTTGACAAATCAATGATCCTTCTGGAGTTTTTCGGAAGGCGGTCATGGATTAGAGTCGATAATGGTCCGGAATTCATCGCAGAACCACTCAGGGCTTGGGCGGAAACAAACCAAGTAAAAATCCTATTTATCCAACCCGGAAAACCGATGCAAAATGCCTTTGTGGAACGGTTCAATAAAACTTACCGAACAGAAGTATTGGACTACTATTCATTTGTCTCGATACAGGAAGTAAGAGAAATTACCAGGGAATGGGTGGAAGATTACAATCAGAATCGACCACATGGAAGTCTGAATGACTATTCTCCGGTTGAGTTTGCAAAGCAATGGGCGTTAACAGTGGATAACTTCTCCGAAGTTACCCACAATTAACACCCGTAATAGTAGTAATAGTCATAATCAAAACCTGATTTGGTCTATTTTAGTATTGTCCAAAAAATGGGAAGCCTTCAAGTTAAATTCAAAGGGTAGATCATGAACTTTAAATTGATCAGTTTGGCTATCGAAGGTATAGACTTTTTGATTGATAAGATCAAAATCAAAGGAGGCGGAAGAATTCTCGAAAATGATGTTGAACTTTCAACCGCTAATATTTGAAAGAGAAACAAATTTTTCTTTTCCGTCTTCCACTTTGTCAAAAAGCCAAAAATATAGATTTGAATTTTTCTTCAAAACCAAACCATCTCCAATCCCTTTTGAGGTAGGGGAACCTGAATAATCATATCGACTAATAACTTTTGTTGAAAGTGAAAATTTAAGAATTTCAAAACGTAATGTTTCTAAAACCTCTATATATCCATTTAAATTCTCTACTGAATTATTTGATGAATTCGGCAAATAAGAAACAGTTCTGTAAAGAAAGCCGTCTGATTCAAAAAGAGAAGAGTACTCTCCCCCCAATTTGGAATTCATCATATTGAGAATTTGATCGTTCAGTAAGCCAGGATTTGATACATCTACATTTTGTGACTGAAGAGTTATTTCTTCTACCAGATTTAAACCCAGATCGTACTTATAAATCTCGTGTGATTTAGCCATATTTAAGTAAATATGATCATTTACAACCAAAAATGTTTTGGATAAAAAATTCAAACTATAGGTACCACCAAAAAGCTCTTCCGGATACTTCATCAGTGAGGTAAAATTTGAAGAGTATGTATCAAAAACCCCATAAATAGGTACTTCGGATACGTAGTCTTCATCCCAATTGCTTTTCGAGAATGAGACTGGAAAACGAATAAATCGACCATCAAAATGAATCGACTTATCAGATATTTTACCTACTTCAAAACGATTATCCGGAAATTTAAAATTTTGTACTTGCCTAGCCTGATAATTAACTAATTGAAATCCAGACAAACCAATTAAGGGATGAAAGGCTAAACTATCATTAATAATAAGAAATGGGCCATCTTTTATAATTCCATTGGGACCTTGCTTTTGGAAAAAATTAGACTCCCATTTCTCTGAAACAAAATCATAAAAATAAAGTCCCATAGAATCGAGGAAATTGAAAGTAAAATAAAATCGTCCTTCATGGGTGCCTGAAGAACTTTTTTCATTTGGCATTGGTAAATTTTCAAAATCAATTACAAGAGTATCGGAAAAAGGCAAAGAATTTATTTGTTCCAACCTATTATCCCTAAAGTCACAAGAGGGCAAGAGTATAACCCATAAAATTAAAAATATAAATATTCTCATCATCAATTGCACTTAAAAGAGCCAATAATTTTTTCAATTATTGGCTCATGATTAAAATAAAACTTAAACCCTATCAAACACCAATCCTAGATATTATTGGTGATAAATCTGTTCTATGAACAGAACCAGGCATGTTACAAGCAGAACCTTGAATATTTGTACAAGTAGTAACCAAATAAATGCCACTGCTAGTTATAGAAGTTGTGTATTCAACTTCATACCAAGTGCTTGACGATTGTGCATCAATCTCTGTAACATTGATAAAAAATACAGAGAACAGGAATAAGCCTAAAACTCCAAGTTTTAAAATTGACTTTCTCATTTTTATTAGATTTTAGATAAAACATGTATTTCCGAAGCCACCCTGACTCCGGGGAAAAATCGATCACCGGCCAGCTTTTGGATCTTTGAATTTTCAATATATTTATTTCAAACTAATAATACAAATATAGTTACGCTCTTTTATAGTATTACCTTAAAAATTTAACACCCCAAATACTCAAAATACTTTTCTAGAATAAGTTCGTCTTGAATGATTATGACAGCTTTTGTCAGTTTGAAAATGTAAATTGACTTCCTGAGCTTTTAGGGCTACTTTCGATAAAGAAAATTTCATTCTTTTTATGCTTAAAATTCTTCATACAGCTGACTGGCATCTAGGTAAGCGCTTACAGGAATATTCCCGCTTGGATGAGCAAAAGCTGGTTCTTGATGAAATCTGTCAGATTGCCGATCGGGAGCAGGCGGATCTAGTTCTGCTAGCCGGTGATATTTTTGATTCATTTAATCCTTCCCATGAAGCAGTAGAACTTCTTTATAAAACCCTTCATCGACTTTCCAAAAACGGAACCCGTCCAATCATCGCTATCTCTGGCAATCATGATAGCAGTCAATTTGTGGAAGCACCGGATCCTTTGGCCCGAGAGATGGGGATCTTTTTCTATAGTCGCTATGATACCGTTATTCCCACAGGAAAATTGGAGTCAGGGGTTGAAGTCCTTCATTCCGAAAGTGGATTTATAGAAGTAAAACTCCCTACTTTCGAAGATCCCATCCGAATAATTTTAGCGCCCTATGCGCATGAAGTGAGTCTGAAAACCTATCTCGGGGAAGAAAATCGGGAAGCGGAACTGCGGAAAATTCTTTCTGAAAAATGGCAAGATTTAGCAGAGCGCTATTGTGATCAACGTGGCGTAAATCTCTTTTTGGGACATTTCTTTTTTGTCAAAGAAGGGGAAGCCCCAGAGCCCGAACCTGAATCCGAGCGCCCCATCCTACATGTGGGCGGTACACAGGCACTTTTTACAGAGAATCTCCCTCCACAGATTCAATATGCAGCGCTAGGGCACCTGCATCGCTACCATGCAGTGGATAAAAATCCTTGTCCTGTCGTCTATTCCAGCAGTCCCCTTGCCTATTCCTTTTCGGAGGCTGACCAGCAAAAACAGGTTGTGATGATTGAATTGGAGGCTGGAAAATCCGCTAGCTACACGCCTATTGGCTTGAAAAAAGGTAGACCACTGTATCGCAAGACTTTTGACAAGCTACCAGAAACGGTCCAATGGCTTGAGGAAAACCCCTATTGCTTTGTAGAATTGACCTATCAAACAAAAGACTCCATCGATGCGGCCACTCGTAAGGCCATTCTCAAAGCCCATGATGGGATTGTCAATTTGATTCCTCAAATACAAAATACACGGGATCGGGATGAATTAACCCTCAAGGCAGAGGATCTGGAAAAAGACATGCTTAGCCTATTCAAACTCTATTTCGAAAGCGTGCGCGGAAAAGAGCCTAATGAAGAATTAATGGAAGTTTTTAAGGAAGTCATCAGTCAAGAAGAAAGCAAATGATTCCGGTTCAGCTAGAAATTCAAGGTTTGTATTCCTACCGGGAGCGTCAGGTCATTGACTTCAGTCAATTGACGGCTGCCGGGCTTTTTGGGATTTTTGGAGCAGTAGGAAGTGGAAAATCCTCCATCTTAGAAGCGATTTTATTGGCCCTTTATGGGAGTACCGAGCGACTTTCTGATCGGGGTGAAAAAAACTCTATGCTAAACCTGCAGAGCGATGAGGTATTGATTCGGTTTATTTTTAACTCCGGAAAAAACAACAGCGAAACCTTCCTTGCCCGATACGAAGCCAAACGGAATAAAAAAGATCCCGAAAAAGTAGATCCTGCCACCCACACCTTTTACAAAAAGTCTGGAAATGATTGGGAACCTCTCGAAGCTAGGGCAGAGGAAATTGTGGGAATGAAAAAGGAGCATTTCAAGCAAACGGTCATCATCCCTCAAGGAAAATTCCGTGAATTCATCGACTTGACTCCGGGCCCAAGAGCGGAGATGATGAAGGAACTTTTTGGTTTGGAACGCTTCGATCTTGCCGCTAAAACAGGATTCTTGCTTCGAACGGTAAAAGATGAAAAAATCCGCTTGGAAACTCAATTGCAAGCTTTAGAAGCTTATTCAGAAGAAACTTTAAAAACTGAAAAGGAAAAGCTGAATCAGCTTCAAGCGGAACAAGACCAAGAACTGAAGAAAGCCAACAAACTGGACCAAGAGGTAAAAAGTCTCGAAAAACTCCGGGATAAACACAGGACTTGGAAAGAGTTGAGTATAACGAAGCGGGAACTTCTGGAACGCAAACCGGAAATCGAGGAAAAACGTCGGATTTACAAGGATTTCATTCAGGCAAAAACCTATTTGCGTCCAGTATGGAATCAACTTTCTGAACTTCAGGTGGATGCCGAAAAATACCGCGTAAGCATCACCGATTCAGAGCGCTTTGCATTGGCTTTCGAACAAGAAATCTCCCAACTCAAAGAAGAAGAACAAAAACTACGAGAAAAAAACCAACAACGCCCTGACCGGGAAAGTAAAATTCGTGATCTCAAAAAGGTCTTGGAAATCAAGGAGCTTCGAGACAAAATGATCGAAGCAAGTGATGCCATCGCTCAAATTACTCCTTCTCAAGAAAAACTGCTTAACAAGCAAAAGCAGATTCAACAGGAAATAGAGGAGTTTAGCAAAAGTCTTGAAACCTCGCCTTCCAATGACTCGAATCTATTAGCATCCCTAAAAAGCCAACTTCAATCCTGGTCAGATTGGGAATCACAGATTCAGGAACATGACAGGCTCATTGGGCAATTCGAGAAGGAAGAGAAAAATGTAAGTGCATTTTTAGAGAAACTCCACTATTCGATTCCTGAGGAGTTTGGAAACACCGAAGATTGGCAAAAAGCCCAAAAGCAGGTGATTCTAAATTGGGATGAAAGACGGGAACACCTCTTGAGGAATTCCGGGTTGAAAGTTCATGCACATCTCTTGGAAGATGGAAAGCCATGCCCGCTTTGTGGTTCTGTGGAGCACCCCAATCCCCTCGATCAATCCGCTCAGAATCAAGCAATCAAAGAAATTGAGTTGCAGATTTCTCAAGAAAAAGATCTGCTGGAAAAAATTCTTCTTATTAGGCAGCAATTAAAGGAACAGGAAATTTACTTGCAAAGTCATCGAGACAATCTCGAGCGAAGAAGGAAAGAGAAAGGTCAATTAACGGAGAAATTAAGCAAACTTCTCGAAAGCCTGAAAGAGTTTGATTTAAAGGACCAAGAAGGGCTTTCTTCGCGAATTGCAGAATTGGAAAATTCCAATCAAAAACGAGAAGATTTACTTCAAAAAATTCAACGAAAGCGGCAGGAATCTGATCAAGTCAGAGCTGAACTAGATACCATACAGCAAAAACTTCAGCAAGCCCAACTGAAAAAGGAAAGCCTAGCCACCGCCATCAAAACCAAAGAAGAGGAAATCAAGGATCCGACATTTTGCAAAGGCTTTTTCGATAAAAACCCGACCGTAATTCAGGACATGATTTTACGGGTAGCGCATGATATCGAACAGGCAGCTGCAGCCTTGGAAAGCAAGCAAAAATACCTGCAGGAGGTTCAAAATAAAGCAACAACTAATCTGGCTGACCTAAAGAATTTCAAAAACTCTTTGGAAAAAGCTCAGACTAAAATCAAAGAGCTGCAAAGTGAATTTGAGTCTTTAAAAAAGGAGTATGGTTTTGAAGATGAAGAAGCTTTGATTCGACTTTTTGAGCATTCGCTAGATGCCGAAAAGACTGCAAAGGAAATTGAGCAATTCGATCGTCAGCTTGACTTGACTGAAAATAGACTTCAGGAATTGGAATCTGAGAAAGGTGTGAAGGATTTTGAAGAGGAGCTCTTTCAGGAGCTTTCTCAGCAACTTGAAAACCTGCAGCAATCGAATAATGCTCGGCAAGAGGAGGTGATCCTTTTGCAGAAAGAAGTGAAAGTTTCCGAACAAAAACTTCAGGAAAAGGCGATGCTGAAAAAGGAGTTGGAGCGGGTGGAAAAGCGGGAAACCTATTTGAAAGAACTGGAAAAGCTATTCAAAGGAAGTGGCTTTGTAAAATACGTGAGTTCGATTTACCTCAAGGAACTATGCCACACCGCCAATCAGCGCTTTATGAAACTCAGCAAAAATAGTCTGAGTTTGGAGATAGACGAGGACAATACCTTTTGGGTGATTGATTATTTGAATGGAGGGAAAAGACGTCTCTTAAAGACACTTTCCGGAGGTCAGACTTTCCAGGCTTCTTTATGTTTGGCTTTGGCCTTGGCCGAAAAAGTCAAAGCGCTTAATCAAGCCGATCAGAGTTTCTTCTTTTTGGATGAAGGATTTGGGGCTTTGGATAGAAATTCCCTTCGGGTTGTTTTCGAGACACTCAAATCCCTCCGTCACGAAAACCGGATCGTCGGTATCATCAGCCATGTTGAGGAATTGCAACAGGAAATCGGAGTCTTTGCTCAGGTAGAACTTGATCCCGAGAAAGGTTCACAGGTTGGGTATTCTTATTGAGGGAAGGTGGGTTCGGTTCGACTCCGCTCACCGACCACCCAAATTTATCATCATTGCCTCCGAAAGCCTCCATGCGTGTCCTCACGCACGGATTTTTATTTAATGCCTTCGGAACTAAGTCTTATTAAACCACTAATAATTTACAGTTTCACTTGCGCGGAGGGCTGACGCAGCAGCGGGGTGTGCGAAAGCCTCGTGGGGGGAAGCTTTGCTGCGTCTTGGCTTTTTGGTTCTTTTTTGCCAAGAAAAAAGAACAGAGGATCATCTCAATATACTTCATCCCTACGTATCTCCACGTTAGACTTTTTATTCACCAAAAGCACCCTCAAAAATCGACCACCACGCCAAACCCTATATTTTTCAGAATTTTCTTAAATTCAATTCCATCCAAAACCCAGTAACCCATGAAATCCTTTCTAACCCTAATTTTTCTAAGCCTTAGTTTTTCAGCCTTTTGCCAACAAGCACCAAGCAAGGAAATCCAAATCAAATTGGCTCTATTAGCCGCTCCGGAAGATCAGCGAGCTGAAGCTACCGTGTATGGCTATCAAAACGGAGAAATTGTTTTACTTCGAAAAGGCAGTAATCAGACCGTCTGCCTAGGAGATGATCCAAATCGCGAAGGGCTAAGTGTATCCTGCTACCATAGCAGTGCTCAACCTTTTATGGAACGAGGTTGGGCCTTAAGAAAAGAAGGGAAAAACGCTCAGGAAATTTTTAACACCCGGGAAGCGGAAGCCAAAGCAGGAAAACTCCAATTGCCGGACCAAGGAAGTGTTTTGCATGCCTTAGTGGCTGATGAAAAAGACGTCAATTGGGCTACTGGGGAAGCACAAAATACCTACACACGCTCTGTAGTGTACATTCCTTGGGCAACTGCAGAAAGCACCGGACTGCCCCTAAAACCAGCCGGACCGGGATTGCCTTGGATTATGGATCCAGGCACACATCGGGCGCATATCATGATTAATCCAGCAAGAAATTAATTAACACACACTTTTAATAATTATGAACAAATTCCAGTATTTATCTATCCTTGGATCAGCCCTTCTTTTTTCCTGCTCCAATGAGAAAAAGGAAGAAAAAGAAGTCGAAAAAATTGATCCTATAATCGAAGTAGTAACGAATGCAATGGATTTCCAGATGGTGGATTCCATTTCTTCAGGTTGGAATACTTTCCGATATGTAAACAAGTCGAATGAAGTTCACTTTTTTGTTTTAGAGAAACTCCCCGAAGGCATCAGACTTTCCAATTATGAAAATGAGTTAATCCCAGTATTTAAAGAAGGGTTTGACTTTATGAAATTGGGGAACATGGAAGAAGGGATGAAAGCCTTTGAAAAAATCCCTCAATGGTTTGGAGGAGTGGTTAATCATGGAGGGGTAGGCATACTTTCTGGGAACTCTACAGGAGAAACAACCCTCTTTTTGGAGCCAGGAGTATATGCCATGGAGTGTTACATCCGAATGCCCGATGGCACACCTCACGTTTTTATGGGTATGCTCAAAGAAGTAATTGTTACGGATGAAGTTTCCGAATTGGCTGAACCAAAAGCAGATTATAGCATCACAATTTCCAGCACAGAGGGAATACAATTTTTAGACTCTATTCCGGCTGGTAATATTGAATTTGGTGTGGATTTTTTGGATCAGCAGCTATATGAACATTTCGCCGGACATGATATCAATCTGGTAAAACTTCAAGAAGGTGCTGAATTGGATAGCTTGGTTGCTTGGATCAACCCATCGGATATGTTTGCATTATCCTCTCCGGAACCAAAAGAATTTGTCTTCATGGGAGGAGCAGAAGATATGCCCGCTGGAAAAAAAGCGTATTTCAAAGCTGAACTAAGCCCAGGTAATTATGTCCTGATTTCGGAGGTTCCAGATGCCATGAATCGAAAAATGGTCCATCCATTTACGGTTTATTAAAACCAAGAAGAGGCTTTCCTAAAATTAGTCTTTTGTCAGGCTGAGCGGAGTCGAAGCCTATACAAGGTTAATAAACTCAATTTCGACTTCACTCAATGTGACAAAGGCTAAATTGGACAGCCTCTTCTTCTATTCTAATTTTTACTATCCCAAAATCTTAGCAGCTAACCAATCTCCCACTTCGGAAGTTTTGTAGGCTTTTCCACCTTCAGCGATATCTTCTGTGACTACTCCTTCTGCAAGAGAAAGATTGACCACATCGCTTATCGCTTGAGCTTCTTCTTTCATATCAAAAGCATACTCAAACATCATAGCCGCAGAAAGAACCGTAGCCAATGGATTGGCAATGTCTTTTCCGGCAGCTTGAGGATAGGAACCGTGAATCGGTTCGAAAAGCTTCACTTTGGAACCCAAGGAAGCCGATGGCATCAAGCCCATGGAGCCAGAAATAACGGAAGCTTCATCCGTCAAAATATCTCCAAATAGATTTTCTGTAATTAACACGTCATAAGCTTTAGGCCATTGAATCAGGCGCATAGCCACCGCATCTACGAATTCATATTCAACTTTCACATCAGGATACTCAGCTGCCAATTCCTGCACTGTTTCCCTCCACAATCTAGAAGTTGCCATCACATTGGCTTTATCCACACAGGTAAGCAATTTTCTTCGTTTTTGCGCCGCTTCGAAGCCCATCCGAGCTAATCGAACGACCTCTTCTTTGCTATACACATTGGTATCGAAAGCTTTTGTTCCTTGCTCATTTCGACCTCTAGGCTCACCGAAATACACGCCGCCTGTCAATTCGCGGAAGAAAACAAAATCAACTCCATCCACGCGCTCCAATTTTAAAGGAGACTTATGTACCAGAGAAGGAAAGGTAAAAGTTGGTCGCACATTGGCAAAAAGGCCAAGTTTTTGACGCATTCTCAACAAGCCTTGTTCAGGTCGAACTTTGGCTTTGGGATCATTGTCATATTTTGGATCACCAATCGCTCCAAAAAGTACCGCATCGGAGGCAGCACAGATTTCATGGGTCGCGTCTGGATATGGGTCTCCTGTGGCATCGATAGCACAAGCACCCACAAGACCTTCCTTGAAGGTGATTTGATGACCAAATTTTTGTCCGACTGCTTTGACAACTTTTACTGCCTGAGCGATTACCTCAGGGCCGATGCCATCACCCGGCAACAGCGCGATATTCATTTCCATAATAGGTAGATTCTTCTTTTTCTGGTTGGTAAGTCATGTTTTCGATGATGTTGAGCATTTTTTCAGTAGCCATCATCGCCGCCACTGTCTGATCTGGATCCAGACCTTTGGTTTTGAATATTTTTCCATAATCCCAAGTAATAACCGTCTCCACAAAAGCATCGGTTTTCCCACCTGGAGGAATGGAAACATGATAATCTGTCAATTTGGGAAGCTCTTTCCCTAAAGACTTATAGATCTTTTTCAAAGCACGCATAAAGGAGTCATATTGACCGTCTCCAGTGGCACTTTCATCATACGATTTTCCATGGATTTTCATCCGAAGTTGCACCGTTGGTTTGAGTCCCTTGGAATGGGTCATATGATAGCCTTCAATACTGATATGCTTGGAGATCACGTTATTCTGGAGAACATCGGAAATAATGTAAGGAAGATCCTCGGTCGTCACCCGTTCCTTTTTATCCCCCAATTCAATGATTCGTTGGGTAACCCTTGCGAGCTCTTCTTTCTCCAAAGAAATTCCCAACTCTTCCAAATTCTTGAGAATATTGGCTTTTCCGGAAGTCTTTCCTAAAGCATATTTTCGCTGTCTACCGAATCGTTCCGGCATCAAATCATTGAAATAGAGATTCTTTTTATTATCCCCATCCGCATGAATTCCGGCAGTTTGGGTAAATACATTTTCTCCCACGACAGGCTTATTAGCGGGGATGTGCTGCCCGGAGAACTGCTCAACCAATTTGGAAACCCGGAAAATCTTTTGCTCATGGATACCGATTTCGAAATCCGTGAAATCCTTAATCACAGCAACCACGGATTCTAAAGGAGCATTTCCAGCCCGTTCGCCCAAGCCATTAATGGTCGTATGAATCCCTGCTGCGCCATAGAGCATAGCCTCCATCACATTGGCTACGGAAAGGTCATAATCATTATGTGCATGGAAGTCAAAATGAAGATTGGGAAACTGCTGCGTGATCTCCTGGAAATAGCTTTTCACCTCTTCAGGTGCAAGCAGCCCTAAGGTATCCGGCAACATCACCCGCTTGACAGCTTGACCTTGAAGAAACTCGATCAAGGAAAGGGTGTATTCCTTAGAATTCCGCATTCCATTGGACCAGTCTTCTAAATAGACATTGACCGTAATTCCTTTATCTTGAGCGTAAGCAATGCTTTCTCGAATATCTTCGAAGTGCTGTTCAGGAGATTTTTTGAGTTGGTGAATCAAATGGTTCAAAGAACCTTTCGTCAGCAGGTTCATCACCTTAGCGCCAGATTCTACAATCCAATTAACTGAAGCCGGAGTATCTACAAAACCCAAAACTTCTACTCGATTCAAGTATCCTTTTTGGGAAGCCCATTGAGTAATTTTCTGCACACCCTCCAGTTCCCCTTCGGAAACACGTGCCGAAGCGACCTCGATCCGATCTACTTTGAGTTCCTCTAGGAGCAACTTGGCAATCTGAAGTTTTTCAGAAGGCAAAAAGGAAACACCTGAGGTCTGTTCACCATCCCTCAGAGTAGTATCCATTATTTCAATTCTCTTGTTTGCCTCCATGGTATTTGGATTATCTAGACGCAGCGAAAGCTTCAATTTCGTCAGACATATTCAACAAATAGTCGATATCATCGAAACCGTTCTGCATATTACTCTTCTTGTACTCGTTGATGTCGAAGGTTTCAAACTCACCGGTGGATAGCAAAGTGATTTTTTGCTCCGGAAGATTTACCTCGATTTCAGTTTTTGGATCTGCTTCAATCGCAGCAAAGAGTTTATCAGCAAATTCAGGAGAAACCGTCACCGGCAGCACCCCAATATTCAGGCAATTATTTTTGAAAATATCTGCGAAGAAACTCGATACCACACAGCGGAAGCCATAGTCATACAATGCCCAAACTGCATGTTCACGGCTAGATCCTGAACCGAAGTTTTTACCGGCAACCAGGATTTTCCCGCTATAAGTTGGGTCATTGAGAACAAAATCCTTCTTGGGATTGCCCTCCACATCGTATCTCCAGTCTCGGAAAAGGTTATCTCCGAATCCTGTACGTTCCGTTGCTTTCAGGAACCGAGCTGGAATAATTTGATCTGTATCTACGTTTTCGGTCGGTAATGGAACCGCCGTATCTCGAAGAACAGTGAATTTATCGTAAGCCATTTTTTAAATAGTTCAAAGGTTGGAAAGTTGGAAGGTTATAAGGGAAAATCAGTTTCGAATTTTCTCGTATTTCGTACTTCCAACTTCGTATTTCAATTATCAAATACTTCCCTAGGGTCTGTAATTCTGCCAGTGACCGCGACAGCTGCTACCGTCAAAGGAGAAGCTAACATAGTGCGAGCTCCCGGACCTTGACGTCCTTCGAAGTTTCGATTGGAAGTCGAAACCGCATATTTTCCGGCAGGAATCTTATCATCGTTCATGGCCAAACAGGCTGAACAACCCGGCTGACGCAATTCAAACCCAGCTTCTTCAAGAATTTGAACAAGTCCCTCTTCATGAGCCATTTTTTCAACTTCTCGAGAACCCGGTACAATCCAAGCAGTGATGTTCTCTGCTTTTTTCTTGCCTTTCACAAACTCTGCAACAGCACGGATATCTTCGATTCGGCCATTCGTACAAGAACCCACAAATACATAATCCACTTGCTTTCCTTTCACTGGCTCACCCGGTTCAAATCCCATATAATCCAATGATTTCAAGAAAGAAGCTTTGTTACTTCCTTCCAGTCCTTCTGCGGTAGGAATTCTGTCTTTCACCTTGATTCCCATTCCAGGATTGGTACCATAAGTAATCATCGGCTCAATATCAGCTGCATCGAAATGATATTCCTTGTCGAAGACTGCTCCCTCATCGGTTTTGAGTGTTTTCCAGTATGCAACTGCTTTTCCCCAGTCCTCACCTTTTGGAGCATACTGACGACCCTTGAGATAATTAAAGGTGGTTTCATCAGGAGCAATCAATCCTCCCCGTGCACCCATCTCAATGGACATATTACAGATAGTCATTCGAGCTTCCATAGATAGGCTTTGGATAGCCGAACCTGCATATTCAACAAAATATCCTGTAGCGCCTGCTGCAGAGATTTTTGAGATGATGTATAGGATGATGTCCTTAGAAGTCACACCTTTTCCAAGCTCTCCTTCTACAGAAATCCGCATTTTCTTAGGCTTGGATTGCATAATACACTGAGTGGCTAAAACCATTTCCACTTCAGAAGTACCGATCCCAAAAGCAATTGCGCCGAAAGCCCCGTGTGTAGAAGTATGGGAATCGCCGCAAACGATGGTCATTCCCGGTTGAGTCACCCCCAATTCAGGACCGATCACATGGACGATTCCATGATGAGCCGTTCCCAAATCATGTAGTTCAATACCATATTTCCTGCAGTTCTCCCGAAGCTTTTCAACTTGCATACGGGAAAGTTTATCTTTGATAGTTTGATCCTGATCGACGGTAGGAACGTTATGATCCGGCGTCGCAATGGTGCGATGCGGATATTTTACCCCAATGCCTCTTTTCTCCAGATTGAGAAAAGCTACAGGGGAAGTTACTTCATGGATAAAATGCTTATCGATGAAAAACACATCTGGCCCTGCAGGTACGTGACGCACCACATGGGAATCCCAGATTTTATCAAATAGTGTTGTTTTTTCCATAATTAGGCAGTCGCGTATTCTTTGACTGGTATTTTGTTCAATGCATCCACAAATGCTTGTGCAGATGCCAAAACGATATCTTCATTGGAGGCAAAGCCGTGATAAGGTTTGTCAGATTTGATGACCCGCATGTGGACTTTTGCTACATCGTTGGAGCCATGAGACATGGCTTGAATTAGGAATTCTTCCAAGTCCACTTGTGGTTGTACCATTTTTTCGATAGCTGTCAAAACCGCATCCACAGGTCCTACTCCAGTAGCCGAAGCTTCATGGCTTGTGTCACCAATTTTCAATTTCACATGGGCCTTCACTTCACCGTTTGAGGAGTAATTCACTTCCTGCAATTCGATGAAGTTGGACTCATCCAAGTATTTCCCAACAAGAGAAAGTAGATCTTTTCGACCGATATCCCGCTTGGAATCAGCAAGCTCCAAGAAGGCCTCGTAAACTTTTCGAAGTTCCTCTCCTTCCAATTCCACGCCCAATGCATCCAAATGGTGCTTTAAGGCCGCTCTTCCTGAACGAGCTGTCAAAACAATGGAAGACTCTTCTACACCAACCTCTTTCGGGTCGATGATTTCATAATTTTCCCGATGTTTCAACACACCGTCCTGATGAATACCGGAAGAATGGGCAAATGCATTTCTACCCACAATCGCCTTGTTAGGCTGGACAGGCATATTCATCAATTTGGAAACCAAGCGGCTGGTTTGATAGATTTTCTGAGTGACAATATCCGTATGGACCGGAATGGCTTGGTGACATTTAATTGCCATCACCACTTCTTCCATGGACGTATTTCCAGCCCGCTCTCCAATTCCGTTGATAGTCACCTCAACCTGTCGAGCTCCGTTTTGAACGCCCGCTACAGTATTGGCAGTTGCCATGCCGAGGTCATTATGACAGTGCGTGGAAATGATAGCCTTGTCGATATTTGGTACACGGTTTTTGAGGTCAGCGATGATTCCCCCATACTGCTCCGGAAGACAATATCCGGTTGTATCAGGGATATTCACCACCGTCGCCCCAGCTTTAATTACCTCCTCAATGATTTTGCAAAGAAAATCCGGCTCAGATCGACCTGCATCTTCAGCGTAAAACTCCACATCCTCCACAAACTGCTTGGCAAATTTGACTGCAGCTACTCCCCTTCTGATAATTTCATCAGGAGTAGATCGAAGTTTGTATTGGATATGATATGGAGAAACACCTATTCCGGTATGGATTCGGCCTTTTTTGGCGTATTGCAAAGCCTGAGCCGCTACCTCGATATCCTTTTCCACCGCGCGGGAAAGCGCACAAATGATCGGGTTGGATACAGCCTTAGAAATCTCCACGACCGAATTGAAATCACCCGGGCTGGAAATCGGAAATCCAGCTTCAATGATATCAACACCTAAATCTTCAAGGGCTTTCGCCACCACAATTTTTTCCTGGGTATTCAACTGGCATCCAGGAACTTGTTCTCCATCTCTGAGGGTGGTATCAAATATCCACAGCTTGTCACTCATAATAAATTGGGTTTAATTGTTTTCTGGCCGCAACTGTCTGACGACAGCTCCTGCTTGCCACATTTCAGATTCTCTTAATTCTTTCAATTCCTCCTCCAACTTCTCTCTGTAGTCAGGCTTGGAATTGGAGTCGATTGATTTTTGCGCTTCTTTTCCTGTTTTCACAGATTCATATAGTGCTTCGAAAACCGGCTTAGTCGCATCCCGGAAAGGCTTCCACCAATCCAAAGCTCCACGCTGAGCAGTAGTAGAACAGTTGGCATACATCCAATCCATTCCATTCTCTGCCACCAAAGGCATCAAAGACTGCGTCAATTCTTCAACTGTTTCATTAAACGCTTCTGAAGGAGTATGACCATTTTCACGCAATACTTCATACTGAGCGGCGAAAATCCCTTGAATAGCTCCCATCAAGGTTCCACGCTCTCCAGTCAAATCGGAAGTTACTTCCCGGTAAAAATCTGTTTCAAAAAGGTATCCGGAACCTACTCCAATACCCAAAGCAATCACTCGATCTTTGGCTTTACCGGTAGCGTCTTGATAAATGGCATAAGAAGAGTTCAAGCCTCTTCCTTCTACAAACATTCTTCTCAAAGAAGTCCCAGAACCTTTTGGTGCTACCAAAATCACGTCTACATCAGCAGGCGGGATGATTCCAGTTTTGTCCTTATAGGTTACTCCAAAACCATGGGAAAAATACAATGCCTTTCCAGGAGTCAGATGCTTTTTCACAGTTGGCCACAAAGCAATCTGGCCTGCGTCTGATAATAAAAATTGGATAATAGTACCGCGCTCGCAAGCTTCTTCAATATCGAAAAGTGTCTCGCCAGGAACCCAGCCGTCAGCAACGGCTTTGTCCCAAGTTTTGGAATTCTTTCGCTGACCTACAATGACGTGGAAGCCATTGTCCTTCAGGTTTAGAGCCTGACCAGGGCCTTGAACCCCATATCCAATTACAGCAATCACCTCATCCTTTAGAACTTCCCTTGCTTTTTCCAAGGGGAATTCTTCCCGAGTGACTACATTTTCTTCCACGTTGCCAAATTTTAACTTCATAGCTTTTATTGATTTAATAGATTGAATATCAGAATTTTATTTAATAAAGTCGTCTATAGTCACCATCCGTTTTGCGACTGCAACTCTTCCCGATCTAGCAAATTCCAAAAGGCCATAACCTTTCAAAATTTCCAGTAATTCCTGTGTTTGCTCTTTATGCCCAGTAAGTTCGAGCACTACAAATTGAGGCTCGGCTGCGATAATCTTGGCATTATGCTGTCGAATAACTTTTTCCAATCCACCATCCAATCGAGTTACCGGAATCTTATATAAAGCGATCTCTTGGTAGACTACGCCTTCATCTTCATGATAGAAAGCTTTAATCACATCAATGACTTTCTCGATTTGATTGACCAATTGAATGACCATATCCTCGGAAGTTGTCACCTCAATGGTAATTCGATGGATGCCATCCACTCTACTCTCTGAGGCGGTCAAAGCATCAATATTGATTCCTCTTCGCGTGAAGATGATGGTGATTCTGTTCAGAATTCCGATAAAATTCTCGGTAATGACAAAAATCGTGTAACGCTTCATAGTCTGGATTAGCTTAATCTCACCTCTTCAACTGAACATCCCGTGGCAATCATCGGGAACACATTGTCTTCTTTTTCAACCACTACCTCCAAGAAATAAGGACCATCATAGATCAACATATCTTCAATCGCTTCGGTCAACTCTTCTCTAGCCTTTACCTTTTGGGCTTTGATTCCGTAGGCTTCAGCGATTTTGATAAAATCAGGGTTGTTCAGTTCGGTGAAGGAATAGCGTCTATCGAAGAACATTTGCTGCCATTGTCTCACCATTCCGAGGTAATTATTATTCAAAAGGACAATTTTTACCGGAGCTTTTGTTTGCATAATGGTCCCTAGCTCCTGAATGGTCATCTGAATTCCTCCATCACCCACAACACAAATTACCTGTCGTGAATAATCATGAAGTTGGGCTCCAAGAGCCGCAGGAAGTGCAAAGCCCATAGTTCCCAAGCCACCCGATGTCACCTGAGTTCGAGGTTTTTTGTAATTGAAATAGCGCCAAGCAATCATCTGATGCTGTCCCACATCAGTCACCAAAACCGCATCATCTGCCTTGTATTGGTTGATTTGATTGATCACTTCTCCCATCGTCAAACCGATTTTGGTTGGAGAAATATCATGCTGCATGACTGCTTCTTTTTCCAACTCCTCCAATTCACGGAACTTAGCCAACCATTCTGAATGAGTCTTTTTTTCAACCGCCTCAGTCAGCATGGATAGACTTTCCTTGCAGTCACCAATAACTGGTATATTGACTTTTACATTTTTATTGATTTCGGCTGGATCAAGCTCCAAATGGATAATTTTTGCCTGCTTGGCATATCGCTTCAAATCTCCTGTAACCCGGTCATCGAAACGCATTCCTACCGCAATCAGCACATCGCATTGATTCGTCAACAAATTGGGAGCATAATTTCCATGCATCCCTAATTTCCCTACATAGCAAGGATGATCTTGTGATAGTGCTCCAGATCCCAACAAAGTCGAGGCTGCTGGAATACCGGTTTTATCCAAGAAAAACTTCAGCTCAGTTTCTGCCTTTCCAAGAACCACGCCCTGACCGAACAATACATATGGACGCTCCGCTTGATTTATCAATTCTGCAGCTTCCTGAATCGAAGATTGTTCTACCGGCTTGTGAACCTTGTATGACCTAAAACCAAGACAAGGAGCATAATTCATTTCCCCAAAATCGACTTGGGCATTTTTGGTGATATCGATCAAAACTGGTCCTGGTCTACCTGAACGGGCGATATAAAAACCCTTAGCAATTGCTGGTGCGATATCTTCTACGCGGCGAACCTGAATATTCCATTTTGTTCCTGGCATAGAAATCCCCACCACGTCCGTTTCCTGGAAAGCATCTGTTCCCAACAAATGAGCAGCTACCTGACCAGTAATACAAACCAAAGGTGTGCTATCAATTTGCGCATCCGCCAAACCTGTGATCAAATTCGTTGCGCCAGGTCCTGAGGTAGCAAGGCATACTCCCACTTTTCCTGATACCCGAGCATAACCTTGGGCAGCATGGATAGCTCCTTGCTCATGACGGGTCAAAACATGCTTGATCTGCTCATGGTAATCATACAATGCATCATAGACCGGCATGATTGCACCACCAGGATACCCGAAGATAATCTCTGCTTGTTCGGCAATTAGGGACTGAACTACAATGTCCGCTCCCCGGATCATGGATTCCTTCATAGGTTTAGAATTTATCAGTCACACAACCCTCAGAAGCTGTGGCAACGAGTTTATTGTATTTTTTCAAAGTGCCTTGAAGTCCTTCAATGACTTTTGGCGACCAGGATTTTTTCCGCTCTGCAAATTCAGCTTCGCTAACATTTACGGAAAGCTCCAATTTGTCTGCATCGATAGTAATCATATCTCCATCTCTTAAAAGCCCAATCGGACCTCCACACCAAGCTTCAGGAGTCACGTGGCCCACGACAAAACCGTGCGTCCCACCGGAAAATCTACCATCTGTAATTAAGGCTACATCTGAACCCAATCCTGCTCCGATAATCATAGAAGTAGGCTTCAGCATTTCAGGCATTCCTGGAGCACCTTTTGGTCCTACATTACGAATAACTACGATATCACCTGCCTGAACCTTATGATCCCGGATGGCATTATTGGCTTCTAATTCAGAATCGAAAACTTTGGCTGGTCCCGTAAAGGAGATTCCCTCTTTACCCGTAATCTTCGACACCGCTCCTTCTGGAGCTAAGTTTCCTTTAAGAATACAGAGATGACCGGTCTTCTTGATCGGTTGATCGAGAGGTCGAATGCAATTGACCATGGAAGGAACAATAGGCTCAATCTTCTCCAGATTTTCAGCCAAAGTTTTTCCGGTCACCGTCATGCAATCACCGTGAAGTAAACCCTCATTTAGCATAAACTTCATAAATGCAGGCAATCCTCCCTGCTCATGCAAATCCTCCATTAAAAATTTACCAGAAGGTTTGAAATCTCCCAGCATAGGAGTCACGTCATTAAGTGCTTTGAAATCCTGAAGGGTAAAATCCACTCCTGCAGTTTTGGCGATTGCTAGAATATGAAGTACTGCATTCGTACTACCGCCAAGTGCAATCACTACGCGAACAGCATTTTCAATACTTTTTCTAGTGACAATGTCTTTGGGCTTGATGTCTTTTTCCAAAAGAACTTTCACGTACTGACTGACTTCCCGGCATTCCCGAAGTTTTTCAGGTGAATTGGCTGGATACGAAGCCGAATATGGCAAGGACATTCCCATCGCCTCAATGGCTGAAGACATTGTGTTTGCAGTGTACATCCCACCACAAGCTCCTGCTCCCGGACAGGCATTCCGGATGACTCCATCGTAATCTTCATCCGAGATCGTCCCTTGAATTTTCTTACCAAAAGCCTCAAAAGCAGATACGATATTCAGCTTTTCTCCTTTATAGTTACCCGATGCTATCGTACCTCCATATACCATAATAGAAGGGCGATTGATGCGAAGCATACCCATAACGGCACCCGGCATATTCTTATCACAGCCTGCGACTGCTACACAAGCATCAAAAGAATGCCCCAAAATGAAAGACTCAATCGAATCAGCAATTATTTCCCTCGATACCAGCGAATAACGCATCCCCATGGTTCCCATGGATGTTCCGTCAGAAATCCCAATAGTATTAAAAACCAAACCGGTCAAATCATACTCCTGAGAGGAGGCTTTGATGAGACCGGCAAAATCATTGAGATGCATGTTGCAGGGATTACTTTCATAACCGCAACTCGCGATTCCAACGAAAGGCTGTTTCATTTTTTTGTCAGACAAGCCAGTTGCATAAAGCATGGCTTTCCCGGCGGGATGCTCCGGGTTATCTGAAATTTCCCAGCTGTATTTCTTTAGGTTCATAGTTTGGGTATAAAAAAAAGTGCCTCTTCAAATGAGGCACTTATTTGTTTGATATGTTGATATTAGTCTAGTGCCTCACCTTAAAATTCAAGGAGAATAATAATGCTTAGCAAAAAGACTTTTCCGTTCATAGTATTGGGTTGAGCTGCTTTTCAATTAATGACGACTCAAAATTAACCCTCTTAAACCATAGATACAATATTTAATTTGTCATATTTTAAATTTTGCAGAAAATAAATTCTTGTATTTTCATATATTTTAAAATATTATTTTTCAAATATTTATTTTAAAGCTATTTTTTGAATTGGAATTCTAAATTTTTTAAAATTTCAAAATTTTGTATCGAATTGATTCTTTTTCAACCAAACCGATTCTTTTTTTCAATTTTGACAAGAAAAATGAAGATTTAGTCTTTTTTCAACAACCACCATTCAGAAGTTTTAAAAATTTCTCAAGCTTAATAGTCAAGCACTTCCTCTTAAAAATCCCTTATTTTGCTTGAAATCTAGATTCTATGATCACCTTTCCAAATGCCAAAATCAATTTAGGCCTTCACATTACCGGAAAACGAACAGACGGCTATCATGAAATCGAGACCTGTATGGTTCCGATTCCACTTTTTGATGCTTTGGAAATGATCGTGGATAAAAAAGGAGGCTGGGAAAGCACGGGGCTTTTCATTCCCGGAGACTCTAAAGACAATCTCATTTTAAAAGCCGAAAAGCTTTTCCGAAAGGATTTTCAGGGACTACCTAATCTGAAAATTCATCTACACAAAAACATCCCCATGGGAGCTGGCCTAGGGGGAGGATCGGCAGATGCGGCTTTTGCTTTGAAACTGATGAATAACCTGTTCGACCTTCATCTGGATGATTTTTTCTTAGAAGAATATGCTGCCCAATTAGGAAGCGATTGCCCTTTCTTTGTAGAAAACGCACCGAAAATCGCTAGGGGAAGGGGGGAAATACTCCAGCCTATTGATGTTTCCTTACAAGGTTCCTATCTGGTTTTAATCTATCTCGGAATTCACATTGGAACCAAGGAAGCCTATGCGGGAGTCACTCCAAAGCATCCTTCCGTTAAATTGGAAGAGGTTTTGGCTGATAAATCCAGATGGAAAGAAGAATTGGTTAATGATTTTGAGGCAAGCATTTTTCAATCCCATCCTGAAATCAAAGCAATCAAAACCCAACTCTATGAATCCGGTGCCTATTATGCAGCTATGTCGGGCTCGGGTTCGACAGTCTTCGGGCTTTTCCATGAAAAGCCAAGTAACCTTAGCTGGAAAGGGGAGTATTTTGTATTTGAGAAACACTTGTAATCAAATTACTTACAAATTATATTTACAAATCATAAATATGATTTGTATGGCTACTTTTACCAGTTCACTTCCTGATGATCTTTTGGAAAGGCTCACAAAAGAGGCAAAAAAGCTTTCTCTTCCGAAAAATAAGCTTTTAGAAAACGCCCTTCGTCTATACCTAGAACACCTCAAAAGGGTAGAATACATTCAATCTTTTAAACGAGCAGCGGGGGATGAAGACTCTCTTGCTTTGGCGGAGGAGGGAATGGCAGATTACTTCAAGCAGCTGGAAGAGCATGAGGCAAGGTGAAATTTGGTATGCTGACCTCAATCCTGTAAGAGGCTCTGAACAGGCGGGCTACAGACCTGTGGTGATCCTAAGTGGAAATTTGATGAATAAGTATTTAAACTTAGTGATCGTCGCTCCGCTCACTAGCAAAATAAAAAACTACAAGGGCAATCCGATTTTAAAGGCCAATCCAAAAAACGGATTAAAACAGAATTCAGAAATTCTGATTTTTCATTTGCGATCCATTACCAAAGAAAGGCTAAAAGAAAAGATTGGGGAAATTACAAAAACTGAGCTTTCACTTGCTTTAGAGACACTTAAGGATTTGACTACTCTTTAGATTAACCCAAAGTCCGAACAGCTTTTCTCCGTTTATTCCAGTAATTCAATACAGGGTAAATCAAGACTGAAACCAAAATAATCAAGGTACCTAAATAAAATTCTGGGGTCATTTTTTCCTTTTCCCCAAAAATCAAAACAGCTAGTACAATCCCATAGACAGGTTCAAGGTTTATCGTAAGGTTGATGGAAAATACCGTCAATCGCTTCATCAATTCTACAGAAACAGAAAAAGCATAAACTGTACAAACCCCTCCTAAAATCAAAAGCCAAAACCAATCATAGCCTTGCCAGCCCCACTGAATCCCTGCTCCATCCGACAGCCAAAAAGCATAAATGGGCATAAAAAGAAGAACTGACAACGAAGCACCTGACATTTCATAGAAGGTAATTTGATAAGGGTCATGACGCTTAGTCAGCCTACCATTAATCACAGAAAAACAAGCTGCCAAAAAAGCGGAGGCCAAGGCCATGGAGAGTCCCAGCCAATATCCAGTCTCGAATTTAAAAATTACCAAAAGCCCAGAAATCACCATCAAGCCCAAGGCAACTTCATACCATTTCACCTTGGTTCGATTAAAGAAAGGCTCTACAAAAGCTGTCCAAAGTGATGTTGTTGCCATCCCTGCAAGACAAACTGAAGCAGTGGAAACTCGAGCCGACCAAAAGAATAAAATCCAATGCAAAGCGATAATAACTCCCGTGCCCAACACTTTGATCATTTGACTAGGCGGAATCAAAATGGGTTTTCTCTTCCAAGCAAAAAGTAAAGCTACTCCCAAAGAAGCAATCAAAGTTCGATAAAAAACCAACTCCAATGCAGGAAGGCTAATTAACAAACCAAGAATGGCTGTAAATCCCCAAATAAGGACAATCAGATGGAGTAAGAGATAGTCTTTGATGGAGGCTTGCATCTATCGAGGGACAGTTTTGTAAAGCACCAAACCAGTTAATCCAAAAATGATGTTAGGCAGCCAAACAGCCAAAATGGGATATTCCGAACCATTTTCTGCAAAGGTCCTTGACAGAATAAATAATAGTATATAAATGAAAGCCAGCAAGAATCCCATGGCAATTTGAAAACCGGAGCCTCCTCTAGTTTTTCGAGCTGACATAATCACTCCTATAAAAGTCAGAATCAAAGCTGCAAAAGGAGACATAAATCGGACATAGCGCTCAATTTTATAATAATTCACATTATCTGCTCCTCGCTCTTCCAATATTCGAATTTGACGACTTAATTGGGGAAGTTTGAGAGTTTCATGGTGATTATCAGGCACCCCAAAATCATCTGGAATGATGGAAAGAACTGTATCTAATTCTGTTCCCACGGACCACTTTTCCCCTTCTTCTTCAAGTTCGCGCAGTCTCCAATTCCTCAAAGTCCAAACACTTTTGGCTGTATCCCATTCAATTCGATCAGAGGAAAGTTTAGCAAGTAATTCCCCATCTCGTATTGTCTCTAAAGTAAAGTTGTAGCCAGTATTACTCGTCTTAAAGAATCGGCTCAAATAGGCATAGCTTTCGTCTCCTACCTTGATATGAATATTTTGCTCGTTTTGAGGAGTTCCTTTTTCCAAATACACCAATTTAAATACAGTGAGATTTTCAGTGGCAGCAGGAAGCACCCAACCATTCAGAAAAAAACTGACTCCGCCAATCAAAGCCGCTGAAAAAAGAAAAGGAAATAGCAATCTGACAAAACTTACCCCACTTCCAAGAATGGCAATGATTTCTGTTCGACCAGCCATTTTGGAAGTAATGAAAATAACCGAAATAAAGACCGTAATTGGGGTTAGGAGGTTATTCAGGTACAATCCATAATTCCCCATGTACTTGAGAATTTCTATAGTTGGCACCTGATTCTGGATGTATTTATCGTTTTTCTCTGTAAAGTCCAGCACCAAAACCACCAAAATCAACATCAAGACCACGAAGAAATAGGTCTTCAAAAAATCCTTGATGATGAGACGGTCTATTAATTTCATTTTAGAGTCGAGTACTTACTTTCTTAACCATTTCGGCTTTCCAGCTTGCAAAATCACCAGCTAAAATATGGGCTCTTGCTTCTCCCACCAACCAAAGGTAGAAGGACAAATTATGAATACTGGCAATCTGTGCTGCCAAAATCTCCTTTGAAATGGTCAAATGACGAAGATAAGCTTTTGAATAAAAGGAACTAACTGAACTTCCTATTCCTGGATCGATCGGACTGAAATCATCCTTCCATTTTTCGTTTCGAATATTTATGATTCCTTCAGAAGTAAATAGCATTCCGTTTCGGGCATTCCGGGTCGGCATCACGCAATCAAACATATCAACACCTAAAGCAATACACTCCAAAATATTTGCCGGAGTTCCTACCCCCATTAGGTAACGTGGTTTGTCCTTAGGTAAAATGTCCGTCACCACTTCGGTCATTTCATACATCATCTCTGCCGGCTCTCCTACGGACAATCCACCGATAGCATTCCCTTCTCTTCCCTGATCGGCTATAAATTGGGCACTTTGAACTCGTAAATCTTTGTAAACAGAACCTTGGACGATCGGAAAAAGTGTTTGAGAATAGCCATATTTTCCTTCCGTCTCGTCAAATCGATTCATGCAGCGCTTCAACCAACGATGGGTCATTTCCATAGATTTTCTGGCATAACCATACTCGCAAGGGTAAGGAGTACATTCATCAAAAGCCATGATAATATCCGCCCCGATAGTTCGCTGAATATCCATGACATTCTCTGGGGTAAAATGATGTTTTGAGCCATCAATATGTGACTTAAACATGACTCCTTCTTCTTTTATCTTACGGGTTCCTGACAAGGAAAATACCTGATATCCTCCCGAATCTGTCAGAATAGGACGATCCCAACCCATAAAACGATGAAGTCCTCCAGCTTTTTCCAGAATATCCAATCCCGGACGGAGATACAAATGATAGGTATTCCCCAGAATAATCTGAGCATGAATCGGATCCAATAACTCATGCTGATGAACTGCCTTAACCGAACCGGCGGTACCAACAGGCATAAAAATCGGTGTAAGGATAGTTCCGTGATCAGTTTCTAACTTCCCCGCACGGGCTTTGGTCTGGGGATCAGCATGCTGTAAAGTGAATTTCATCGAAAAGAAATTAGACGTATTTCCGGGAAATGATCTGCCCGCAAAAATATCCCTTTATTCTTAAACGAATGCTGAAATTGATTTTATATTTGCCCAGCACAATCGACCTATGGCCCTATTTTTATTGTGGATAATTTTCGGTTTAGGAGTCCTCATCCAACTCATTTACCTCTTGCCTATTTTTGGCAGAACGGCATTCTTTAATCCTAAAAAGCAAAAAGAGCAATCCGAAAACGAGGAAGGGGTGACTGTTGTCATTGCAGCTCACAATGAATTCAAAAACCTCAAGCTTTTAATCCCCAAACTTTTTGAGCAAGATTACCCGAATTTTGATGTTTTGGTGATCGATGATCGAAGTCGGGATAGAACATCCCGATTATTAGCGGAAATGATGGATCGTTATCCCAAGCTTCGTACAGTCACCGTAAAATACACCCCTGAGCACGTCACTTCCAAAAAATATGCACTGACTTTAGGTATCAAAGTCGCCAAACATGACGTTATCCTCTTAACTGACGCAGATTGTATTCCTGCTTCCAATCAATGGATACGAAAGATGACCGCACCAGTTAGAAACGAAGGAATGACATTCTCTTTGGGATTCGGAGGTTATGACGCAATAAAAGGCTTTTTGAACAGTTGGATTCAATTCGAAACCATTCAAACAGCTTTGTTTTACCTCTCCTTTGCGAGATGGAAAGCACCATTTATGGGAATTGGAAGAAATCTTTGCTACCGCAAAAGCTTCTTTATGGATGTAAAAGCATTCAAAGACTTGTGGCATTTTGAAGGGGGCGATGATGATCTTTTCATTAATAAATATGCAACTGGAAAAAATACCCAAGTGGTCATTGACTCAGATGCACGAACTATTTCTATCCCAAAGGACAACTGGAAGGATTATTTCCGACAGAAAAAAAGGCATTTGCACGTAGGGAAGCAGTATAAAAGCCAAGACAAGATGAAAATTGGTTGGTTTGCATTTTCCCACCTTTTATTTTGGGCGGGAGGTATTGGATTGCTGATTTATTTGGGATTGGAGCAAAATTGGGAACAATTTCCCGTCGTTTTCGGTATATTCCTCGTAAGGGTTCTGTTGGTACTTTGGATTTATTCATCAGCCAACCGAAAACTTAACGGGACCAAAACCCGATCCAATATCCTAGTCAACGACTTCTTGTATATCTGGTATTTTTGGGGATTAGGGACATTTTCCCATCAGTCAAAAGACATCAAATGGAAATAAACGAACGCGGTTTTTCAAATAAGGCTTTAGAAGACTTCGAACTGATCGATCGAGCAGTCATCGAGAAGGATCAGTCTGCCTATGCGGCCCTTATGAAGCGGTACAAGAAAGCCGTTTATTTCATGATCCTCAAAATGATTCGGGATGCAGATGATGCCGAAGATTTAACCATGGAAGCTTTTGCAAAGGCTTTCAAAAACCTACATCGATTTAAAAAAGACTATACTTTTTCTACTTGGCTTTTCCGAATTGCTACAAACAATGCAATTGATTTTATCAGAAAGAAAAAGCTCAAAACCATGAGCTTAAATACCACCATGTCCGATGACAGCGGAAACGCAGTCAATATTGATGTAGAAGATGATGAAAACAACCCACAAGATGAATTCATCAAATCTCAGCGGATTGAAATGGTGAGAATTTTTGTGGACAAACTTCCAGCTAAATACCGGAAACTAGTTCAATTGCGCTATTTTGATGAGCTCTCTTATGAAGAAATTGCCCAAGAACTGGACAAGCCTCTCGGAACGGTAAAAGCGCAATTACACCGCTCAAGAGAATTGCTTTATGAAATCGCTTCCGGCAAAGAAAAGCACATCTGATGAACTCCGGTACTGAATTGATTCTATCCTATTTTCCGAATCTTAGCGAGCGGCAAATCGAACAATTTGACCGATTGAAGTCCTTGTATGAAGACTGGAATGCCAAGATTAATGTCATCAGCCGCAAAGACATGGATCAATTTTATGTGCACCATGTCCTTCATTCGCTGGGGATCGCCAAAGTCATGCGCTTTCAGCCTGGAACCAAGGTTCTGGACATTGGGACTGGAGGAGGATTTCCAGGAATCCCATTAGCTATCCTTTTTCCAGATACACACTTTCATTTGGTAGATTCTATTGGAAAAAAAATCATTGTGGTGAAAGAAGTAGCTCGTGCTCTGAAACTTAGCAATGTTGAAGCTCAGCAAGCGCGAGCAGAAACACTAGTTAGAAAATATGATTTTGTGATCAGCCGGGCAGTGACCCGAATGATCAATTTTTACCCTTGGGTAAAAGGAAAAATCCGAAAAGAAGATTTCAATGAGTTTCCAAACGGCATTTTATATCTAAAAGGTGGTGATGTAGATGAAGAAATGGAGGAAACCGGGAAATCCTATGTCACTTACCACTTGAGCGACTATTTCAAGGAGGACTTTTTTGAAACCAAGAAAGTGGTTTACATGCCTTGGGAAGACAAGCGGTAATCCAGGTAAAATCGAAATAAATTTATTCTGATTTGGAAAAAGGAACCAGAGAGTTCCAATAAAGTCCAGGTGTCAAAAATTTTCTAAAAGCCAACGAATTTTCTCCCTAAAAACCTCTTCTGTTTTTTGGGAAAATTATCTCTGACAATTCCTGCCATTCCATTTTTTGCTTACCTCAAATACCCTAATTTAAAGCCTCAATTTTCCGACAGACTATGTATATCATTTTTGATACTGAAACTACTGGATTACCCCGCGATTACAATGCTCCCATGTCCGACTTGGACAACTGGCCTAGGCTGGTTCAATTGGCATGGCAACTGCATGATGCTACCGGAAAACTTCTCTCCAATCACAATTATATTATCAAACCTGAAGGTTTTACCATTCCTTATAATGCAGAAAAGGTTCATGGTATTTCTACGAAGAGAGCATTAGCAGAAGGTCATATTTTACAGGAGGTTTTGGAGATTTTTGAAAAGGATGTCAAAGAAGCCAAGTACCTAGTCGGACACAATATTGAGTTTGATATCAATGTGGTTGGTTCGGAATTCCTTCGGTCTGAATTGGGAATGCCTTTGACTGCAAATCCACTGGATACCAAGGATATTTCTACTGATTTTTGCGCGATTCCAGGAGGAAAAGGCGGAAAATACAAATGGCCTACCCTCACGGAACTCCATCAAAAGCTATTTGGGAAGGGCTTTGGCGATGCACACGATGCCGCCTATGACGTAGATGCGACTGCTCGATGCTTCTTTGGATTGATCACCCACCGAGTCCATCCTCCAGAGGAAGGGATTCTTTTGGAACAAGTGATCTATGAAGCTCCGGATTTGGGTGAGGCAAATTTTGCCCAAGCAAAGGATGAACAAAAGGTAGCTGCTAAGGAAATTTTAAAGCAGGCCGGGAAGGCAGACATTTCAGAATTGGTGGATGTGCCCTTTACCCATTTGCATGTTCACACCCAATACTCGGTTTTGCAGGCTACGACTGAAATCCCTGCTATGGTCGCCAAGGCAAAATCCCTAAATATGCCTGCTATCGCCATGACTGATCATGGAAATATGATGGGGGCTTTTCATTTTGTGAAAGCTGCTATGGCTGCAGAAATCAAACCCATTGTGGGGTGTGAGTTTAATCTATGTCGAGATCGAAAAAATAAGAGTAACAAGGATGACGGATACCAAACCGTTCTTCTCGCAAAGAATAAAGCGGGCTATCACAATTTGGCCAAACTAGCCTCCTATGCAAATATCGAGGGCTTTTATTATGTGCCCAGAATTGACAAAGAACTTCTCGTTCAATACAAAGGAGACCTGATTGCTACAACCGGTGGACTTTGGGGAGAAATTCCATTTTTAATTTTGAATGTAGGTGAAACACAGGCTGAGGAGGCCTTTATCTGGTGGAAAGAGCAGTTTGGAGATGATTTTTATGTAGAATTAAACCGACATGGAATTCCCGAAGAAGAGAAGGTCAATGAGGTTTTGCTCGAATTTGCTAAGAAATACAATGTCAAGTATTTCGCCGCCAACAACACCTATTACAATGACAAAGGTGACGCAAAAGCACATGATATTTTGCTTTGTGTGAAAGACGGGGAACTGGTAGAAAAACCTAAAAAATATGTTGGCAAGCGAGGTAGAGAATTCCGATATGGCTTTCCAAATGATGAGTTCTATCTGAAGTCTCCTGAGGAAATGAAAAAGCTTTTCGCTGACCTACCGGAAGCTATCGAGTGCACTCAGGAAATTGTAGAAAAGTGCGAAGCCTATAAGCTTGCGCGGGAAGTATTGTTGCCAAAATTTGATATTCCTGAAGAATTCAAAGACCCACAAGATGAAGTAGATGGAGGTAAACGTGGTGAAAATGTTTACCTGAGACACCTCACCTACGAAGGTGCTAAAAAGAGATACAGTGAAATCACACCGGAGATTCAGGAACGATTAGATTTTGAATTGAAAACAATCGAACGGACTGGATATCCCGGTTACTTTTTGATTGTACAAGATTTCACCCGAGCAGCTCGGGATATGGGCGTTTCGGTTGGGCCGGGTCGTGGTTCCGCAGCAGGATCGGCAGTTGCTTATTGCATTGGAATTACGAATGTGGATCCAATCGAGTATGATCTCCTTTTTGAGAGATTTTTGAATCCGGATCGGGTTTCACTTCCCGATATTGATATTGACTTTGATGATGAAGGTCGCGGAAAAGTCATCGACTATGTGATCAAAAAATATGGCTCGAATCAGGTTGCTCAAATCATCACTTACGGCACCATGGCCGCCAAATCTGCCATTCGGGATACAGCTCGCGTACTTAATTTGCCATTGCAAGAAGCTAGCAGATTAGCCAATATGGTTCCCGATTTGAAGCTAAAAGTCCTTTTTGACCTAGCAAAAAATAAATCCGCCTTAGCGGATAAATTGAAAGGACAGGCTGAATTGATTCAAAAAGCTGAGGAATTACTACGAGTAGCTCAAGGCCAAGACGAATCCGCCAAAACCGTCAATCAGGCAACCGTTTTGGAAGGTTCAGTACGAAACACCGGAATCCATGCCTGTGGTGTCATCATCACACCGGATGACATCACCAACTTTGTCCCTGTTGCGCTTGCGAAGGATTCCGACATGGTTTGCACCCAATTCGACAACTCCGTGGTAGAATCTGCAGGGCTTCTAAAAATGGACTTTCTGGGTTTGAAAACCCTCACCCTGATCAAAGATGCCTGCAAAATCGTCAAGGAAAGACATGGAATCGAATTGGATCCTGATAATTTCCCGATAGATGATGAGAAGACTTATGAGCTTTTCCAGCGCGGTGAAACAGTCGGCATCTTCCAATACGAAAGTCCCGGAATGCAGAAATACATGCGGGATTTGAAACCTACAGCTTTTGCCGATTTGATTGCAATGAACGCCCTTTATCGTCCGGGACCTTTAGCTTATATCCCAGAGTTCATCGATAGAAAGCACGGGAAAAAAGAAATCACCTATGACCTCGACGATATGAAGGAATATCTCGAGGAAACTTATGGGATTACCGTATACCAAGAGCAAGTAATGCTGCTGTCCCAGAAGCTTGCCGGCTTTACTAAAGGTGAAGCAGACGTTCTTCGTAAAGCCATGGGTAAAAAGCAAAAGGACGTGTTGGATAAGATGAAACCTAAGTTCATCGATCAGGCTGCTGCAAAAGGACATGATCCTAAAAAGCTTGAAAAAATCTGGACTGACTGGGAAGCTTTTGCATCATACGCATTTAACAAATCCCACTCGACCTGTTATGCTTGGGTAGCCTATCAGACAGCTTACCTCAAAGCACATTATCCTGCTGAATACATGGCCTCGGTACTCAGCAACAACATGAATGATATCACACAGGTGACCTTCTTCATGGAGGAATGTAAGCGCATGGGAATCCCCGTTTTAGGACCAGATGTAAATGAATCCAAAGGAGGTTTTACCGTAAACCAAGTGGGAGAGATTCGATTTGGAATGGCCGCAATCAAGGGTGCAGGATCGGCAGCAGTAGATGATATTATCGCAGAGCGGGAAAAGAATGGCCCATTCAAAAACATCTTCGATTTTGCCAAGCGGGTGAATTCTCGGGCTCTGAACAAGAAAACCATGGAGGCACTTGCCATGGCGGGAAGTTTTGATTGCTTCCCCGAGCATCATCGAAGGCAATATTTAGAGGCTCCGGAAGGTGATGTAACGCTGATCGAAAAGGCAGTTAAATATGCACAACGGATCCAACAGGAGGAAGAAAGTGCTCAAGTCAGTCTTTTTGGAGGAGCAGGAGGTGGAATGGATATTCCTTTACCTACCGTGAACCCAATGGAGCCTTTTTCTCAACTTCAACAGCTAAATATTGAAAAAGAGGTGGTTGGACTTTATATCTCCGGACATCCTTTGGATCAATACAAATTGGAAATTGAGAGCTTTACCAATTCCACCTTGCCTGATTTGAATGATTTAGATTCTATTCGGTCAAAAAATGAAGTTCAATTGGCGGGGATCGTTACAGACTTTGCTCACCGGACCACCAAGAATGGAAAGCCCTTTGGGACATTAACCTTGGAAGATTATCAAGGAGGTTTCACTTTCTTCCTTTTTGGAGATGATTATGTGAAGTATAAGGAGTATTTTATGAAAGGCTGGTTCCTTTTCGTCAAGGGAAAAGTCGGTCAGAAGAAATGGGCT
Source organism: Algoriphagus kandeliae (assembly GCF_004571135.1). GTDB lineage: Bacteria > Bacteroidota > Bacteroidia > Cytophagales > Cyclobacteriaceae > Algoriphagus > Algoriphagus kandeliae. The sequence continues at coordinate 877,115 of NZ_SPSB01000002.1, read as the reverse complement.
GAAAACGAATTGGAATTCAAGGTGAGTTCCATTATGCTGCTTTCCGAAGTTCGTGGGAAAATGGTCAAAGGCCTTCGAGTAAATATAGATTTGGACGACCTCAATTATGACCTGATGGAGAAATTGGAGGAAATTACTGAGAAGTATAAAGGCGATGCCAAATTATATTTCACCGTCAAAGACCGGAAAGAAAATATCACTTTGGAGCTATTTTCGAAACGCTTTTCCATTAACCCTTGCGAGGAGTTGATTAGTGAGTTAAAACTGATTCCAGAGATCGCCTATAAGGTGATCAGCAACTAGTTATAAAGAAAAAACTATCGCTCATAGAAATTATTTGCCGAGCAATTTGAACTTATTGCCCTGTAATCTACTTTCTCTCATATATTTGAAGAATTGAACCGAAACTAAACGTATTATAAAATGGGAAAAGCAGTAGAAATAACTGACGCCAACTTTGAGGAAGTTATCAAAACAGATAAGCCCGTATTGATTGATTTTTGGGCAGAGTGGTGTGGACCTTGTAAAATGATCGGACCTATCGTAGAAGAAATGGCTGGTGATTATGAAGGAAAGGCTATCATTGGGAAAGTAGATGTTGACACCAATCCAAGTGTTGCTCAAGCATTTGGAATTAGGTCTATCCCTACCCTATTGTTCTTTAAAGATGGTCAAATTGTAGACAAGCAAATCGGTGCTGTTCCGAAAACAATCTTGACTCAAAAGTTGGAAGCACAGCTTTAATAAAAACTTATCCAAAACGAAATGCCACCGGAATTCCAGTGGCATTTTTTTATATTCGGATTGCATGAAAGAGACCCTAATTTCACTTTCTGAATTTTTGGAACTTCGGCAAAAGCTCCCCATCCTAGATGCACGAAGTGAGGGGGAATTTTCCCAAAGCCATATTCCCGAAGCCGTCAATATTCCGATTTTGAATGATCAAGAGCGGAAAGTAATCGGTACACTTTACAAAGAAGAAGGTAGTGAAAAGGCCACCCTCAAAGGCTTTGAATTGGTAGGACCACGCTTTCATCAAATTCAAAAAGAAGCCATTAAGCGTTTTCCAAATCGGAAAATCATCCTATACTGCTGGAGAGGAGGTATGCGCAGCCAAATTCTCTCCTGGCTTTTGAGCATGGTTGGTTTTGAAGTTTTTAGGCTAAAAGGAGGCTATAAAACCTATAGAAACTTCACCTTTGAGGAAGTTCGAAAAAAGCGAAATTTTATTGTCCTCGGCGGAAAAACAGGTACCGCAAAGACAGTATTACTCCAATATTTGAAAGAAGCTGGAGAACAAGTCTTGGATTTGGAAAATTTAGCCCATCACAAAGGGTCTGCCTTTGGTGGAATAGGCCAAGCTCCCCAACCTTCGGTAGAACAGTTTGAAAATAAATTGACAGAAGCACTGCTTCAACTGAATTCAGATTCCCCTATTTGGGTGGAAAATGAAAGTAGAAAAATTGGCCGCGTAATCCTACCAGATATATTTTTCTCCCAAATGCAAGCAAGTCCACATTTGGATATCAGCAAATCTGAACATGAAAGGATAGCACATATTGAGTCAGAATATGCTGGGCTTCCAAAAGAAGAATTGAAACAGGCTGTCAAGAAACTAAGCAAGAAATTAGGAGGACTACGAACCAAAGAAGCTTTGGAAGCCATAGAAGAAGGAGATCATCCAAGCTGGATTCAAAACCTATTGACATACTACGACAAAGCCTATGAGTTTGAACTGGAAAAACATCCGAAAGAACATACTTTAAACCTGGATTTGACAGGCTTGTCTTTAGCAAAACAAATTGATTTGCTAATCCAATCGAAAGACCAACTATATGAACGAGCAAAAAATACGATTGACTGAATGGAGTGAAGGATCCGGCTGTGGTTGTAAAATCGCACCCGCTGTTCTAGATCAAATTCTTTCTTCCAGCGAATCCTGGACTCAGACAGACCCTAATTTGTTGGTTGGAAATTCCGCCAAAGATGATGCTGCGGTCTATCAAGTGAGTGAAGATTTGGCGTTGGTGAATACCGTTGATTTTTTTACTCCAATAGTTGATGATCCTTTTGATTTTGGAAGAATTTCCGCTGCCAATGCCATTTCGGATGTCTATGCCATGGGTGGAAAGCCACTTTTCGCCAATGCGATTTTAAGTTGGCCGGTAGAAAAAATCTCTCCCGAACTAGCTGCCAAAGTCCTCGAAGGTGCCAAAAGCATCTGTAAAACTGCCGGGATCGAATTGGCAGGAGGACATAGCATTGCTGCAAAAGACCCGATTTTTGGACTTTCTGTGAATGGGATTGTTCATCCACGAAAAATCAAAACCAACCAAGGTGCCAAAGCGAATGATCTCATTTATCTAACAAAACCTCTAGGGATTGGTGTATTGGCAACAGCTTTGAAAAGACAAAAAATCAAAGATGAAGATTACCTGACTTTAGTGGATACGGCCTGTCGCTTAAATCATATCGGGCAGGTTTTGGGAAATCACGAAGAAGTCCATGCCATGACGGATGTGACTGGTTTTGGACTTTTAGGGCATCTGATCGAACTGGCTGAAGCATCTGGAATTTCTGCACAAGTTGATTTTTCAAAGCTCCCCATTCTTGAAGGGGTACAGGATTACATCAAGCAATTCATTTTTCCAGACAACACCTACCGAAACTGGAATGCTTTTCAATCAAAAGTAAAGGGGGTAAATGGAATGGATTTGGTACCACTCTGCGATCCTCAGACAAGTGGCGGACTATTAATAGCTGTAGGTGAAGAAAATCAAAAATGGTTTGAAGACACCATGAAGTCTGAAAATCAAATCGTCTGGGAGATTGGACGATTTATTGAAAAACAGGTCTTTAAAGTCGAAGTGCTGTAATTTGTGGGAGAAGATTGGTAACTTATTAAGCCATCAACCCCAGCTAAGATGATTTCCCGATTTCTCCTATCCCTTTTGATTGTGCTCGCTCCTCTCCTCACATTTTCCCAGGTGCCTGAAAATATAAAAAGCGAACTCGTTATCCTGAATGTCCATACAGGAGAGGAAAAAACTGTTCTGCTAGAAAACAGACACTTTGAAGCTCCAAATTGGTCTAGAGACGGGAACTACCTCTTGATAAATGCCGCAGGAAAATTAGAGAAAATTGGTCTAGACGGTCAAAAGTTGGGACTTCTTTTTCCTGATCAAATTGACCGGATAAACAATGACCATGGGCTAAGCTTTGATGGAAAAACACTAGTCTTTAGCCGAAATGATGAAGGGCTAAGTTCAAGGATTTATACGATCTCCCTTGAAGGAGGGACACCCAAACTAATCACAGAAAATTATCCTAGTTACTGGCACGGAATCAGTCCTGATGGGAAGACTTTGGTCTATTGTGCAGAAAGAAATGGCGATTGGGATGTGTGGGGAATTCCTACTGAAGGAGGGAAAGAAGTTCGCTTAACTTCTGCCGAAGGCTTGGACGATGGCCCGGAATATTCCTATGATGGACAGTGGATTTACTTCAATAGTCACCGAACTGGAAGAATGCATGCTTACCGAATGAAGCCAGACGGAAGTGGACAAGAACAGTTAACTTTTGATGATTACGACAATTGGTTTCCTCATCCATCACCAGATGGAAAAACTGCTGTGATTATTTCCTACTTAGAAGACCAAAAAGGAGCACATCCTTTTGGAAAGGATGTCAAGTTGAGGCTTTTAGATGTAGAAAGTAAAGAAATCCGGGACTTGACTCCAGTATTCTATGGTGGCCAAGGGACCATCAATGTGCATTCCTGGTCACCTGATGGAGAGTGGATTGCTTTTGTGAGGTATCATCGTTGAATTATTACTTCAGGCTAGATACTCCACCCGACACCATAAACTTCATCACGTCGGCACTTTTCACACCCTTCAAGGGTTTGATTTTCTCCTTGGGAACGAGAAATACGTTTCCTGATACATTGTAGCTGTGTGGAAAATAAACAGCTACCAATTCCGGCTCTCCGATGATAGACATATCTTCTTGAGTGATAAAACCCAATCGTGAAAGTGATTCAGAAACCTGCACGATTACAGGGGAGCTGAATTTTTTCTTTTCCCCCACAAAAGCTGCCATCAAATCCTTGATCGAAGTATAGAGCAGATTAACCAAGGGAATCTTAAATACTGCCCGCTCAAAAAGGTCAAAAAAGGGCTTGGTGAAAAATAGGCTGGCCAGATAGCCAATAAATGTAATCAAAGCCAGTACCATGGCGATACCTATTCCAGGAAAAGGGACAGGAATCAATCCATCCAAAAAAACGAAAATTGCATAAATCACATATCCTGTGACCGCAAGGGGAGTTAGAAACAACAAACCCCGGAAGAAATAGGAAAGAATTCGCCTATAAGTAAATGCCATAGCATATTATAGGCAAAAGAAATGCCGTATCGAATTGCCTCAAAAAAATTATTCAGGTCTTAATCCAGAAGCTTGATTTTTACACTTCGGTAATAAATCACAGACTCAGGGTCATGAGCCTGTAAGGCGATAGTACCACGATCAAACTCCTTCATTCCGGCATTTTCAGGACGATTCGAATCCTCAGACTCATCATATTCCATCACAATTCGATCATTGATTTTAACCGTAGCCTGATCTCCTTCCACAATGATGTGATAGGTATACCACTCTCCATCTTCTACATAGACATCTCGTACATCATTGAAAGAATAAAGACTCCCGGATTTTCTCCAATCGCTATGGCTTTGATTGACTTGGATCTCATACCCTTTATTGGGCCAGCCGCTTTCTTGATATTGGGTATGGATAAAAATTCCAGAATTCGCCTTGGGCATGGTCTTCACCTCCACTAGCAATTCGAAGTCCTTAAAATCATGATTTCCAACCGGCCCTTGATAAAAAGCATGCGCTCGAGGTCCATCAACTTTGATCATCCCATCTATCACAGAAAAGGAACTGGGATTCTCTGAAATCTCCCATCCTTCTAGATCTTTCCCATTAAAGAGTTCTATCCATTGACCAGTTTGGGCTTGTGCGGAAAAGACAATTAGGAAAAATGAAAAGAGCGACAATAGGTTTTTCATAGCTAGGAATTTTGATTGAATATGGGAAGATAATTAGAAAAGAGGTCAATTCCTTTCTGAATCCAAAATCCAGAACTTTCCCCATAGCCTAAAACAAAAAAAGACCCTGAAATTTTCAGGGTCTCTAAATATTGATGAAATCTAATTTTATAGATCAATACCCATGAATGACATGAATGCAATTCCCATCAATCCAGTCAAAAGCATGGTGATACCCAATCCCTTCAAACCATTTGGAACTGCAGAATACTTCAATTTTTCACGAATTGCTGCCAAGGCTACGATGGCCAAGAAGAATCCTGTACCGGAACCAAAACCATAAACAGCAGATTCAGCCAAGGTATAATCACGCTGAGCCATGAAAAGGGATCCACCCAAGATCGCACAGTTTACAGCGATCAAAGGCAAGAAGATACCCAAAGCTCCATAAAGTGCAGGTGCGAATTTTTCAACAACCATCTCAACCAATTGTACCATGGCAGCGATGATGGCGATGAACATAATGAATCGCAAGAAAGTCAAATCAACGGTTGCCAATTCAGCATTAACCCAAGTCAACGCACCTTCTTTCAACACATATTCATTCAAAAGCCAGTTAACTGGAACAGTTACGGTCAATACAAAAATAACCGCAGCACCCAAGCCAAGGGCTGTACTTACTTTTTTGGATACGGCTAGGAATGAACACATGCCGAGGAAGTAAGCGAAAACCATGTTGTCGATAAAGATCGACCGAATACCTAAATTGATTAAATCCATTTTCTTCTACCGGTTTTAGTGTTCTACATAGCCAGTCTTGGTACGCTGTACCCAGATGATCAATCCTAAGATGATGAAAGCTCCTACAGGAGAAACCATCAAGCCATTCGTAGCCAATTTGAAATCAGGACCGAAAATACCAGAGATATATTCAAATACTTGAATTCCAAATACAGAACCAGATCCCCAAAGCTCTCTAAAGAAAGCTACGGTCAAAATGATCCAAGAATATCCAAGTGCCGAACCAAATCCATCCAAAACTGAATCGTAAGGCTTGTTACCCAAAGCAAATGCTTCCAAACGACCCATTACAATACAGTTGGTAATGATCAATCCAACGAATACAGACAATTCCTTATACATGTCGTAAGCGAAGGCTCTCAATACTTCGGATACCAAGGTTACCAAAGTCGCAACTACCGCCAATTGAACGATGATACGAACTCGAGTTGGGATGGTGTTCCGCATGATTGAAATCACCAGGTTGGACATCACGATTACGAAAATAACCGAGATTGCCATAACCAAGGTAGGCTTCATTTGGGTAGTCACAGCCAGGGCAGAACAAATTCCCAATACCTGAATGGTGATCGGGTTGTCATCCACCAAAGGATCCGTGATGAGTTTTTTTCTACGCTTAGAGAATAAAGCTTCTGCGGGCTTTTTCTCGATCGCTTTTTCTACTGTTTCAGTACTCATACGTATGATTGTCAGAGAGTGATTGATTGATTAAAAAGCTGCCGCAACAGCCTGTGATGATTTTTTGGATTCAATGAATGCACTGTAATGACCCAAATAAGCCTTCAACATTGCATTCACACCATTACCTGTAATAGTTGCTCCAGACATACCGTCAACTTTATGCGGATCGGAAGAATAATCTTTTCCCTCTCCCTTTTGCATTTCAACAGCCACTAAAGCACCAGACTCATCGAAGATTTCTTTTCCTACATATCGCTGCTGAACACCGGCTTCAGTAATTCTCGCACCCAAACCTGGAGTTTCACCAGCGTGAGCCAAGGTAATACCACCAACAGTATTCATATCAGTATCCAAGGCAATGTATCCCCAGATAGCATCCCAAAGTCCTGCTCCGTAAAGAGGAAGGATGTAAGACTCAACAGCGTCAGGGTTTCCTTCAGCATGATAGATAAACACAGGATACAATCTGTCTTCAGCAGGCATTTTGTAGTTCTTTGCGATATCTACATTTTCTGCAGTAACGGCAGCACCGTCTTTTTCTGTAACTTCCTGACCATTGATATCTACTACAGTAGCTGCAATATGAGAAGTGTAGAAAGCATTTACCTCTTCAGGAGACATAGCGCTGATTTCATCTCCAGAAATCACAGCTCCTAAAATCTGCTTCTTCTTATCTAAAGCTTCAGCTTCCCGCTGCAAAGGTCCCAATACCTGAGAGGTACCTGAAAGAAGCAAGCCAAGAATTACGGTCAAAATGACCGAAAATGTGATAATATATGCGTTAGACTGTTGCACGTTGTAACCTCCTTGTTTTGTTAGCTTTCACTACGTAATAGTCAATTAATGGAGCAAAGACGTTCATCAAAAGAACGGCTAGCATGATTCCCTCTGGATATGCAGGGTTTGTTACCCGGATAATAACGGTCAAAGCACCGATCAAAAATCCGTAAACCCATTTACCTGTTTCGGTTTGAGCGGCAGATACCGGGTCAGTTGCCATGAAGACAACACCAAATGCCAAACCACCCATCACCCAGTGGAAATGAGGAGCCATCGCCATGAATTCATTGGATGCAAATAGATTCATCACCAAGCCCATCAAATAAGCTCCACCGAATCCGGATACGATAATTTTCCAGCTTGCTACTCCTGTATAAATTAAGATAACTGCTCCAATCAAAGCCATCAAAGTAGATGTCTCACCAATGGAACCAGGAATCCATCCCATAAACATATTCCAGAAACTGAAATCAGCTCCCAAGGAAGCGTTATGAGATGCTAAGGCATCACTGACAGGTACACCGTCGATTCCTGCATTGTATGCAACTGCCAAAGCAGTAGCTCCAGAGAAACCATCAACAGGTGTTTGATCTCCCATATAAGTCCATACCTGATCACCAGAGATTTGAGCTGGATAAGCAAAGTACAAGAATGCACGCGCTGTCATTGCCACGTTCAAAATATTCATTCCTGTACCTCCAAACACCTCTTTTCCTACCACAACCGCAAAAACAGTAGCCAAAGCCACCTGCCAAAGCGGAATATGCGGAGGCATCACCAGCGCAATCAACATCCCTGTAACCAAGAATCCCTCAGAAACAGGGTGATTTCTGATCACACAGAAAGTAAATTCTGTTCCCAAACCTACCGCATAGGATACAATCAGAATAGGTAATACAGACCAAAGACCAAACAAGGCCTTGTCTATCCAAGTAACTTCTTCACCGATTGCCAAGAAGTGCTGATGACCAATGTTAAGGATACCGAAGATCAACGCAGGAATCATGGCGATTACCACTGTGATCATCACTCGCTTCAGGTCAGTAGCATCTTTAATTTGTGCACCTTTTGATTTGGTAGTCAAATCAGGAGCGAATGCAATGGTTCTATGCCCTTCGTAAAGAGTATAGAATTTTTCCCATTTGCCACCTTTTTCAAAATTCGGCTTTATGCTATCGAAAAGATTTTGTAATGCCTTCATATTTAGCTATACATTAATAATTCAATCCCACTTCTTACCAACTGCTGCAAATCATTCTTAGAAGGATCCACAAATTCACAGAGGGCCACATCTTCTTCAATAATTTCATAAAGTCCTAGCTCCTCCATCTCATCAAAGTCCTCAGCAATGATCGCTTTGAACAAATAGGTAGGAAGAATATCCATTGGAAGGACTTTTTCGAATACACCGGATACTACGAAAGGACGCTCTTCCCCGTGTGTATTGGTGTCAACTTTGAATTCTCCCTTATTCAAGAAAGAAAGCATTCCGATTGCTTTATGGAAGCTGAGCTTTTTGGTACTTGGCATCAACCAACCCAAAAATTCCTCATAATCTCCTTCAGGAATTACAGTGATTTGATTGTGGTAGAAACCAAGGTAACCTTCCATGGAGATTTTTTCTCCAGTCAATACGTTACCTGAAATCACTCGAATATTTCCACTTTGAAGATTTCCTTTTACAAAAGTCGAAACAGAAGCTCCTGAGATAGTTTTTACATAACCACGCTTCGTCAATTCAGATCCGGTTACAGCAATGGTTTTGGAAGCATCATACTTGCCTTCTACAATCAATTTACCAATTTGAACCACGCCAACAGGGCTCACAGTCCAAGCGATATCGCCTTTGTTGATTGGATCCAAATGATGGATTTGCACACCTACGTTTCCTGCTGGGTGAGCTCCGGAGAATTTATTGATTTGAACACCTTTTGCATTTGCAAACAAAGCAGAAACTTGCTCTGCTCCATTTACATTTAGGTGAACTTTTCCGCTAGTCAATTTGGTCAAAGCGTCCAAACCTGCCTGGAAATATTGCTCTTCTCCCTGAAGAACAAATCCCATATCTGGTGCGAGCGGATTGGAATCAAAGGCAGAAATGAATATTGCCTTTGGCTCGTCGGCTGGATTCGCCACTACCCCATAGGGTCGCTGGATGATATGAGGCCAAACTCCCCCTGCAGCCAACTTTTCAACCAAGGTAGCTCGGTCAGTTGATTTCAGGTCGATCTTACCAAGATCCTCATAGCTGGTTTCTTTGTCAGCAAGAATCTTGATCTCAAGAAGTTTGCGCTTTTCTCCACGTTTGATTTCGATGATTTCGCCGGATACTGGAGACAGGTATTGCACCTGGTCCATGGCTTTATCGAATAGGATGGGTGTACCTGCTTTGACAGTGTCCCCTTCATTGACAAGAACTTTGGGTCGTTGCATACCCACAAAGTCTGTCGGCTTAATGGCAAAGGTTTGAGCCGGCTCAAAGTCAACCATTTCTTTGGCTGCTTTTCCTGCCAGGTTGATGTCAAAGCCTTTCCTAAGCTTCACGTTTTTTGACATATCTATTTCGTAACTATGGGCTTTTGAAAAACGCCCCAAATCTAATAAATACCTTTTTATTTTGAGGCGATTTGAATTTTAATCTTTCAACTTTCTCGTAAGCGGTAGGATTTATACCTGAATCCCCTCTATTTCAGACAGGAAGCGTATTTGCTTCCATGGACTCCAAGTGTTTTTTGACATCCTCCATCAACCACATAGGCGTGGAAGTCGCTCCGCAAATCCCAACCTTATCTGTGGGATAGAACCACTCAGGTTGTATCTCTGTTTGATTTTCAACAAAAAAACTTCTAGGATTTTCTTCCAAACACACTTGATAAAGGGCTTTCCCATTGGAGCTTTTCTTTCCAGAAACGAAAACGATCACGTCATTTTCCTTAGCAAATTGGCGTAGTTGAGGTTCCCGATTAGAAACCTGACGGCAGATAGAATCATTTGCGTTAAAATCTACCTCAGTCAATTCCCCTTTGGAAGCTTTGATACGATCCTGGATTTTTTGGGATAATTCATAGAAGCCTTTGGTGCTCTTGGTGGTTTGGCTGAAAAGGGTTACCGGACGATTGAAATCAATTTTTTCCAAATCGGAATCCTCCATCACCACAATAGCTTTCTCCATGGTTTGACCGGTCAATCCGATCACTTCTGCATGGCCTTTCTTGCCGTAAATAACCACCTGACCATTTTCCCGCTCCATTTTATCAAAAGCAGTTTTTACACGATGCTGCAGTTTCAGAACTACAGGACAGGAAGCATCAATCAGCTCGATATTATTCTCGATGGCAGTTCTGTAGGTTTCAGGCGGTTCGCCGTGAGCCCTGATCAAAACCTTGCAATCACTCAATTCAGAAAGTTGATCCCGGTCAATGACCACAAGACCTTTGTCAGCCAGGCGCTTAACCTCCATATCATTGTGCACGATATCGCCCAGGCAATAGAGTTTGTCTGATTGCTCCATTTCATCCTCTGCCATTTTGATGGCAAATTCCACTCCGAAGCAATAGCCTGAATTTTTATCGATGGTTACTTGCATAATTCTCTAATTGATTAATTCGCTGCTTTGCAAGGCCCACGATTTGTGCGACTTGCTCCGCAAAACTCAAATTACTGGTGTCCACTTCTACAGCATCCTCCACTTTTAAAAGGGGGCTTTCTTTTCGACTGCTGTCTATTCGGTCTCGTTCACCCAAATTGGCCTTTATATCTTCTAGGTCTACAATCTCACCACGTTCGAATAGTTCCTTTTGCCTTCTGAAAGCCCTGGTATCGAGATCAGCAGTCATGAAAACCTTTAGCTCAGCGTCCGGAAATACTACCGAACCGATATCCCGACCGTCCATAACGACACCTTTTTCCTTCCCTAAACGTTGCTGCTGGGCAACGAGTTCTTCCCGAATTTCCTTGACCTTGGCAAAATCACTCACTCGCTCGGATACGCGCATGCTTCGAATTTCTTGCTCTACATTCAGTCCGTTCAAGTAGGTATCCTGTTGACCGGTATCAGGGTTCAATTGAAAACTGATCTCCAAATCCTTGAGGCCCTTTTGAATATCTTTCGGATTGGTAGCAGTGAGATAATTGTTTAAAAAATGCAGGGTAGCTGCCCTATACATGGCCCCTGAATCAATATAGGTGTACCCTAATTCTTTGGCTACTGCTTTTGCAGTCGAGCTTTTTCCACAACCAGAATATCCGTCAATTGCGATGACTATTTTTCCCATCCAAAAAGTGCGCTTGCCTCCTTTTATTTTTCTGGGGCAAATATAGTAGTTTTAAAGCAAATGAATTGGAGAGCGTCGGGAATTCCGCCTTTATTTCTCCTCCTTTTAAACTGATTTTCATGCACATTCAAGGTCAATTAGTAGATATCCCTAACCAAAAAATTTATTCGGTTTCTATTACTGTTGAAAAAGGAAAAATTTCAGCAATTGAAGAAATCGACGCCAACCCGGATCTTCCTTTTTTACTTCCAGGATTTATTGATGCCCATGTGCATGTGGAATCATCCATGCTCGTTCCTTCGGAATTTGCAAGACTCGCAGTGGTCCATGGAACTGTGGCTACCGTATCGGACCCTCATGAAATTGCCAATGTCTGTGGGATTGAAGGAGTCGATTACATGATTGAAAATGGAAGACAAGTTCCCTTCAAATTCTATTTTGGAGCCCCTTCCTGTGTGCCTGCTACACCTTTTGAAACAGCCGGTGGGGAAATCGACGCCTCTCATATCGAAGAACTGATGAGCAGACCGGAAATTATCTATTTGGCTGAGATGATGAACTGGCCCGGTACAGTGAATCGGGATCCTTTGGTCATGGAAAAAATCCGAATTGCCCAAAAATATGGCAAACCAATAGACGGACATGCGCCTGGACTGATCGGCGAATTGGCAGAGAAATATGTTAGTGCGGGTCCAAGTACGGATCATGAATGCTTTACCTATTCCGAAGCTTTAGGGAAAATCAAACTTGGGATGAAAATCGCCATTCGGGAAGGTTCGGCCGCCAAAAACTTCGAAGCCTTGATCGATCTGATCGATGAATACCCTGGGATGATTATGTTCTGCTCAGATGACAAGCATCCCGACAATCTAGCTTTGGGGCATATCAATGAATTGGCAGCTAGAGCAATTGCAAAGGGAAAGGATTTGTTTAAAGTGCTTCAGGCAGCCTGCCTCAATCCGATTCATCATTATTCTTTAGAGGTGGGGCAATTGCGTATTGGTGATCCGGCAGATTTCATTTTAGTCAGAGACCTGAAAGATTTCCAGGTACAGGCTACTTATATAAATGGGGAAAAAGTAGCTGAAAACGGAAACACGCTAATTGATCGTGTTGATAACATGGTGATTAACAATTTTACTAGTAGCTTAAAAAAGCCCGAAGATTTTAAGATCGAGGCTAAAGGCTCACAAGTACGGATCATTGAAGCGCTCGACGGACAGTTGATTACTCCAGAAATTCAAGGAGATATTTTAATAAAAAATGGTTTTGCAGAATCCAATCCTGAAAAGGATATCCTGAAAATTACGGTGGTCAATCGCTATCAAGATGCCCCTCCTGCAGTAGCTTTTATCAAAAACTTTGGATTAAAAAATGGAGCTATTGCTTCTTCAGTAGGCCACGATTCCCATAATATCATCGCTGTGGGAGTGGATAATGAAACCATTTGTCGAGCAGTGAATCTCTTGATAAAAGCGAAAGGTGGGATTTCGGCTGTTTCGGGAAAAAAGGAGGAAGTACTTCCTTTGCCCGTTGGAGGTATTATGTCACCAGAGGATGGCTATCAGGTGGCCGAGTCTTACACCCGAATCGACAAAATGGCCAAGGAAATGGGTTCTACCCTAAACTCTCCTTTCATGACTCTAAGCTTTATGGCCTTGCTGGTGATTCCAGATTTGAAATTGAGTGATAAGGGATTGTTTGATGGGAAAAAATTTGAATTTACAGAGGTATTCCAATAAAAACCCTCCAAGGGATTGAAACCCTTGGAGGGTGAATATCAAAACTCCGAAGTGAAGTGGAACTCGATCTCAGGATAATTGTCCTGAACCATTTGTAACCAAGCTTTGGATTCGGCCATAAAAACCAGTTTGCCGTCTTTGTCATAGGCAATGTGTCGGTTTTTTGATCGGACGAATTCATCCAATTGCTTCTTATCCTTGCTACTGATCCAGCAGGCTTTGTATAGATTCATCGGGTGGAATTCCACTGTGGCATTGTATTCATTTTTCAACCGGAACTGGATTACTTCAAACTGAAGCTGACCAACTGTACCAACCACTTTTCGTGAACCCATATCAAAAGTGAACAGCTGGGCCACCCCTTCTTCCATAAGCTGTTTTAGACCTTTTTCCAATTGTTTGGTCTTCATTGCATCCTTATTGACAACTTCTCGGAAGATCTCCGGTGAGAAACTAGGGATTCCAGTAAAGACCATATTTTCTCCATCTGTCAGCGTATCACCAATTTTCAAATTGCCAGTATCATACAAACCAATAATATCTCCGGGGAAAGCTTCATCGATAATTTCTTTATCTTGAGCCATAAACTGCGTCACATTTGAAAAGCGAAGTGGCTTAGGTCCTCCCACATGATTATAGGGTTTGTTTCGCTCAAATTTCCCGGAACAAATACGCAAAAATGCAATCCGGTTTCGGTGGTTCGGATCCATATTCGCATGAATCTTAAATACAAAACCAGAAAACTTGGACTCATCAGGTTTTACTTCCCGTACATCCGTCATTCGGCTTTTTGGAGGTGGAGCGATTTGAATGAACGTATCCAGCATCTCGTTGACCCCGAAGTTATTTACTGCAGAACCGAAAAACACCGGTGCGACTTTTCCATCCAAATATTCCGCAACATCAAATTCAGGATATACTCCCTCGATCAATTCAACATCCTCACGCAGTTGGTCAGCAGGATTTTGACCTATCAATTGATCCAATTCGGAATCTTCCAGGTTTTCAAAAATCTTTCTATCATCACTCAACTTCCGCTGAGACGGGGTAAATAGGTTGAGCTTTTGATCATACAAATTATAGACTCCCTTAAAGCTTTTTCCCATTCCGATAGGCCAAGAAAGAGGTCTTACTTGGATATTGAGCTTTTCCTCCACCTCATCAAGCAAATCGTAAGGATCACGCCCTTCTCGGTCCAGCTTGTTGATAAAGCAAATCACCGGTGTATTTCGCATCCGGCAGACCTCCATGAGTTTTTCAGTCTGAATCTCCACCCCTTTCACGCAGTCGATGACCATGATTACCGAATCAACTGCAGTCAAAGTTCGGTATGTGTCTTCCGCAAAATCCTGGTGACCCGGCGTATCCAAAAGGTTGATTTTAATTCCCTTGTATTCAAACCCCATGACCGAGGTTGCCACAGAGATTCCCCGTTGCTTTTCGATTTCCATCCAGTCGGACTTGGTAGCCGTATCGATTTTATTCGATTTTACTGCACCTGCAGTCTGAATAGCTCCTCCGAAAAGAAGCAATTTCTCAGTCAAGGTAGTTTTACCCGCATCCGGGTGGGCAATGATGGCAAAGGTTCTGCGTTTTTTGATTTCCTCAGTCAAACTCATGGGTAGTAAAATTCAGGGGGCAAAGGTAAGGAAAATGGATTTACGATTTTTGAAATACGATTTACGATATCAACACCATACCTCATTGTTACTTCCTTGGGTTCAAACTTGGGGAAAAAGCTTAGAAGTCCATTTTAACCTCGTAAATCGTTAATTTGAATTCGTAAATCCCTTAGTATTCCAAAATTCCTTCTGTCACAAATTGCTCAGCACCTTCTACAGTGCTATGCAGGATAATTCTAAAAGTCGTTCCTACCCCAGGCTCAGATGACTTAACAAAAATCCTTCCACCATGATAGCCCTCAATGATACGTTTGGCTAAGGTTAAGCCCAAGCCCCATCCTCGCTGTCGAGTTGAAAAACCGGGATTAAAGACCTTTTTGAAATTTCTTTTTTCAATTCCTTTACCTGTATCGGTGATATCAACGATCACGAACTTATCACTATCCTGAATGATGTCGATGGTAATCGTCCCTTTGCCCTTCATGGCATCTACAGCATTTT
The DNA here is from genome assembly GCF_004571135.1 of Algoriphagus kandeliae. Taxonomy (GTDB): domain Bacteria; phylum Bacteroidota; class Bacteroidia; order Cytophagales; family Cyclobacteriaceae; genus Algoriphagus; species Algoriphagus kandeliae. The sequence continues at coordinate 861,663 of NZ_SPSB01000002.1, read as the reverse complement.
TACAGATGTTTTCAATAACCCATTCAAAAAGTGGTTTATTCATCATCGCATCTAAATCCTGTGAATCGGCATTGATATGAAGATCTACTTTGGTGGAAATACGAGGCCGAAGGTAATTGATCGTTTCTTCAATTGCCTGATAGAGATTTTCGGATTGAATTACCGGCTTGCTTCCAATGCTACTGAATCGCTCGGTCACCATCCGCAACTTCACCACATCTTTATCCATTTCCTGGATGATCTCCTTATTTTCTTCCCAAACGGGAGAATTTCGCAAGTAATCAATCCAAGCCATAAGAGAAGCGATTGGCGTTCCCAATTGATGTGCTGTTTCCTTCGTCAAACCAGCCCATACTCGGTTTTGCTCGGCTATTTTACTTTGATTGAAAAGTGCATAGGCTAATACCCCAAAAATCATAATCACGGCAAGCTGCACATAAGGGTAATAGCGAAGATTTGTTAGCAACTCTGAATTGCGATAAAAAATCTGAATATCTGCTTCCTGTAGTAAAACGGGCTCATACTCCGCTTTCATTTCTTCCAGTTCTTCGGAAAGAGTTTTAATCGAATCTTGAGAGGTGGCGTTTTTTCGAAATTGAATATTCCGGAACTCTAAGGGGTTTCCTTCCGCATCTACCATAATGATGGGGATGGAGTAGTTTTGCTGAATAATCTCCTGGTTAATGAATGACAAATTATCTGCATTGCTGGCAGCATATTCCAAGGCACTGGACAGGAGTTCAATTTGACGTCGCTCTCTAGACTTAAGTTCTTCCACCAACTGATTGGTATACCAAATGGAGCCGGCCCCAATGAGTATGGAAAGCAATACCACCAGCCATTTTACCTGGCGACGATTTTGGTAGAAATCAATGGAAGTCAAATCCTGAAAGCGGTTTTTCATGAAGAATTTTACAGTTGCCTATCCCTATTTTAACTCCTCAAAACGATAGATAGTATCTCATTGGGATTGATATTTTCAGTTGGCATCCGAGGGGAATTTTTAGTAAATTTAAATTAATAATTAAAACACAAAAAACGAGAAGAAAATCATGAAAACGAACGATATCGGATTACAAGTAAAAGACACCATCGTATTGGTAGAAAAGCTCAATAAGCTTCTAGCAAACTATCAAGTCTACTATCAAAACCTTCGAAACTTCCATTGGAATGTCAGTGGACCTAACTTCTTTGAATTGCATGCGAAATTTGAAGAGTTGTACACTGCAGCCAATGAAAGCGTTGACGAAGTTGCAGAAAGAATCCTGACTCTAGGAGGCAGACCTTTGTCTTCTTATGGAGAATACATCGAAAATTCCACTATTCAAGAAGCAAAAGAGGTGCATGATTCCAAAGAGATGGTTTCCATCACACGGGATAACATCAATACGCTTTTAGATTTTGAAAGGGAAGCTTTGGAAACAGCCTCCGAACAAGGAGACGAAGGTACTGTAACCCTGATGAGTGATTACATCACTGCGAAAGAAAAGGTAGTTTGGATGCTATCAGCTTATTTGAGATAAAAAAACAGAGCCGGATCGAAATCGATCTGGCTTTGTTTTTAGTAGCTACTTTTTATCCAGCGCCAAAGTGTCTTATAACTTGGCTTAGTTCCATGCATAAGGATTCCGATTCGGTAAATTTTTGCTGCTAACCAGGTAGTTCCCAAAAATCCTAAGACCAATAAACCCATTGAAAGTCCTAATTCCCAAAAAGGAACTCCGTAGCTAATCCTTCCCATCATGGCAATCGGGGAAGTAAATGGAATAATGGAGAGCCAAAAAGAGGTGGTACTATTTGGATCTTGTAATACAAAAACAAATAACCCCATATAGGCTACAATCAAAGGAATAGTCACCGGGAGCATAAATTGCTGGGCATCCGATGGTGCTTCTACTGCAGAACCGATACCTGCGAATAATGCTCCATACAACAGGTAACCTCCCAAAAAATAAAAAACAAAAGAAGCCACTAAGGTCACGAAATCAATCCCATTGATCACAGCTAGAATCTCACCCATTTCAGTATCCGGAACAGCCTGAGTCATTTCTCCCTGTGCTAGTTCCATTGCCTGTTGCTGAGGCATCTGCATTCCCAAAATCCCCGTCACCAAAGTCGTCAACGTACCAATCAACACAATCCAAATAAGAAGTTGGGTTAATCCTACTCCAGCAATTCCGACAATTTTTCCCATCATGAGTTGAAAAGGACGCAGTGAGGAAACCAAAATCTCCACAATACGACTGGATTTTTCTTCAATTACGCCCTGCATGATTTGATTACCATAAATGAAGATGAACATGTAGATCAAAATCCCTGCAATAAATCCTATGGCGTAATTAACTGTGGCATCAGAAACCCGCTCTCCACCACCTTCATCCAAAGTGATTGCTTTTACATCTACCGAGGTTCTGATTTGAGATAGTATTTCCGGATCGATACCCGACTCGAAGAGTCGTTGATCTTCGATTTTCTTTTTTAGACTGCTCCTTAAATAGGAGATCAAGTTCATATTGGGATTTTCTTCTCCGTAGTAAGTTATTCCCTCAGGTTTTTCAAGATTGATTTTCGGGATGTACAAAAAGCCATAGCGATCTCCATTTTTCACCATGTCCTTAGCCTCATCTACACTTCGGCTTGAAAATGAAAAAGCATATTGTTCTGAGCTTTCAAGAAAAAACAGATCATTTTCATCCACTACTTCAATAATCCGAAGCGCTTGATTCTCTTTTTCCTCCACGGCAATCCAAATAAAAATTGCCATAATGGCTGGAAAAATCAACGGTGTTAAAAGCGTCGCAAGCAAAAAGGACTTTTTCTTTACCCGGGAAAGATATTCCCGCTGTATAACTAGCCAAATCTTATTCATGCGCGCTTGATTTTACTTGGTGGATAAAAATTTCCTCCATACTTGGGACCTGCTCCTGAAATCTTGAAATCTGTCCATAATTCATCAATTCAGCCAGTAATTCATTGGGAGTTTTTCCATCCAGTGCTTTTGAAAAGTGCCATTGGCCCTCTTCTTCTACAGCTTCCCAACTAGCTGGCAAAGGAGATTGTATTTTTTCAAGTGAAACATGAAATATATCTGGCCGATAAGAATTCTTCACCTCCCGAATGCTACCATCTAGAATTTTTCGGGATTTATTAATCATGGCTACTTGGTCACAAAGCAATTCAACTGATTCCATCCGATGGGTACTTAAAATAACCGTGATCCCCTTTTGCTTTAGCTCCAAAATCTGGTCTTTGATAATTTCTGCATTAACCGGATCAAATCCTGAAAAAGGCTCATCCAAAATCAATAAGGCCGGTTCGTGGAGAATAGTGGAAATAAACTGTACTTTTTGCGCCATTCCTTTGGACAGGTCTTCTACTTTTTTCTCCCTCCAGCTTCCCATATCCATTTTTTCCAGCCAGTGACTAATCCGCTTTTTGGCTTCCATCTGACTCAGACCCTTGAGCCGGGCAAAATAAAGCATCTGATCCCAGACCTTCATTTTTTTATAAAGCCCTCTTTCTTCGGGTAAATATCCAATCTTGGAAATATGACTTGGTGAAAGCTTTCTCCCCTCAATTTGAATTGAACCGGAATCGGCATCAATAATTTGATTGATTATTCGGATCAAAGTAGATTTCCCTGCTCCGTTTGGTCCCAGTAATCCAAAAATCACTCCTTTCGGGACAAAAAGATCAACATCCGTCAAAGCCCGATTGGGCCCATAGGATTTATTTAATTTCTCAATTTCTAACATGTATTTTTATTCTACTTTGAGCGACCCCACCCCCACATCGATGGTCAGGCTTAGTAGTTTAGGATCATCCGGCGCGTAACCTTTTGTCACATAAGTCTCCTTGTCCAACGACTTCAAATAATTCGGTAAAGACGTCCTACACATCGGGGTGGTCTTCATTTTGATTTTTATAGGGTAATTATCCGAGGGTAATTTTAAATACAAGGACCCTGCCCCAACTGCTGCAATAACCTGGCAAGAAGAGGACATCCCATCACTAAAATTCAAATCAATTTTACCATAATTCACCTCCAAAATCATCTTATTGGCATTGGAGAAGTTGGCATTTTGGATTTCAACGGTCCCCATGTTCAAAGTGACCAAAAGCGTATCCATTTGGATTTGGTTGGGTTCAGGACTTCCATAATGTACCAAGACATCGGCACTTGCACTATGCACTTTCAACTGCCCGACAGGAAGCTGTGAAAGGTCAAAGTCGGCCATTCCAATGCCTAAATTGAAATTCAAATGATAAAGGTAATTAGAAGCCAAACCTACATCCCAAGAATGTCCAAAATCATCTTTGGAAGGAGAAAAAAGCTTGGTTGTAATGCTCCTGCCTAAATTATCAGACTCGATATTTTTATGAGAAAGGGAAGTATAAAGAGTTTGATTTTCAACTTTATGGTCAAAAACAGGGAGAATATTCACCTCTTCCAAATGTCCATGGATATAGACAGGATCGGAATTTCTCATCCGTTTCAGGTGAGTGGTGCTTTTATAGGTGGAAAAGTCCAGTTGGACAACTTCGAAGCCATCCCTCTCTGGAGCCCGGAATTCTTTGACCAATTGTGCCTGACTGACGCCTATCCCACTGAAAACACCCAGAAGAAGCAGACAGAATTTTTGCAGCATACGGATAGGTTACGACTTGGAATCTGAAAAGGTTTTTAAAAATATAAAAAAAGCCAGAATTGCATCTGGCTTGTAATTTTTAGAAGAACTCCTTCATTTTATCAAAAAAGGACTTTTCCGACTTCCCGGGATCCGGTTTGAAATTCGGAGACTCCCTTAAAGCTTCTAAAGCTTGCTTTTCCTCCTTAGTCAATTGAGTCGGTGTCCATACATTAACCATAATCAACTGGTCCCCGCGGGAATAGCCATTAATATCTTTGATACCTTTTCCTTTCAGGCGAAGCATTTTTCCACTTTGAGTTCCCGGGTCTATTTTGATTTTCACCCGACCGTCAATTGTAGGAACTTCCACAGAAGCACCCAATGCCGCATCCACAAAGGAAACATACAAGTCATAAATCACATTGTTTCCATCACGCTGAAGAGTCTTTTCTTCGATCTCTTCTATGACAATCAATAAATCACCGGGAATTCCACCTGGAATTTCATTTCCTTTTCCTGACATGCTGAGTTGCATTCCTTCAGCTACTCCTCCAGGAATATTGATAGTAATAACTTCCTCTTTAATGATTAATCCGCGTGAATCTGCTTCTGCTGGTTTTTTATCTACGATTTGACCACTACCTCCACAGACTGCACAGGTACTAGCAGATACCATTTGACCCAACATCGTATTAACAACCTTCTTCACTTGTCCGGTACCTTGACAGGTAGAACACGTTTTGAAAGTCACACCAGGAGCGACTACATGGCGTTTTACTTTGATTTTCTTCTCAACACCATTAGAGATTTCCTGAAGGTTGAGTTTTAATTTTACACGAAGATTAGTGCCCTTTTTGGTTCGTCGGCCTCCGCCTCCTCCACCAAAGAAAGAGCTAAAACCTCCCCCACCGAAAATATCTCCAAATTGAGCGAAGATATCTTCCATGTTCATTCCGCCTCCTCCGAAGCCGCCATTTCCGCCTAAGCCTTGATGGCCAAATTGGTCATATCGCTGACGTTTTTCCGGATTGCTTAAAACTTCATAAGCTTCAGCAGCTTCTTTGAATTTTTCTTCCGCTTCGGGATTATCAGGGTTTTTATCAGGATGGTACTGAATGGCCAATTTCCGATAGGCCTTCTTTATTTCTTCAGCCGTAGCGGATTTACTGACTCCTAGTACTTCGTAATAATCTCTCTTTGCCATACTAAATTATGCTCCAGTTACGACTTTAGCGTAGCGCACTACCTTGTCACCCAAGGTGTAACCTTTTTCTACCACGTCGATCACTTTTCCTTTCATATCTTCACTTGGGGCTGGAATTTGAGTAATTGCCTCTTGCATATCTGCATCAAACGGCTTTCCAATCAAGTCTTCCATTACTTTTAGCCCTTTGGACTCCAAAATTTTAACAAGCTTGTGGAAAATAAGCTGGTTTCCATCTCGAACCTTTTGAGCGTCTTCTTCATTTTCGCTGGCTTTGAATGCCCGCTCAAAATCGTCCACTACCGGAAGCAAGTCCCTCAAAACTTCCTCGGATGCGGTTTTGATCAAGTCCAATCGTTCCTTGGCGTTTCGCTTTCTGAAATTTTCAAAATCAGAATAAAGGCGTAGATATTTATCCTTCATTTCTGCCAACTCACCTTCCAATTTGACTATTGGATCTACCTTTTCTTGTTCCACTTGCTCCTGATCTAATTCTTGTTCTTCGGAATTTTCTTGGTTTTGCTCTTGCTGATCGAGCACCTCTTCATTTTCGCGTAATTCTTCTTTATTATTTTCCATAGATCTAGTTCAATAGCTGGTCCAGCCTCTAGTCACAATATTTTTGCCATCAGAATATTTCTGACAATCTGACACCTCAACTTGACTGAATGGCCTGCCAAATCATGTCCTTCAGCTTTTCAAGATTAAATTGTGTCACAGATGAAATAAAAACGTAAGGGATTCCTTCCGGTATTTCAGATTTCATTTCATTCATCAACTCCTCATCTAATAGGTCAGATTTGGAAATGGCTAGCAGTCGCTTTTTGTCCAGAAGCTCAGGATTGTATTTCTCTAATTCTCCCAACAAAATCTGATACTCCTTAGAAATAAGCTCAGTATCTGCAGGAATAAGAAATAGTAAAATTGAGTTCCGCTCAATATGTCTAAGAAATCTTATCCCAAGCCCTTTACCTTCCGCGGCTCCTTCTATAATTCCCGGAATATCTGCCATTACAAAGGATCGGTCGTCTCGATAGCTAACAACTCCAAGGTTAGGAACAAGAGTAGTAAAAGGGTAATCTCCAATTTCTGGTTTGGCTGCAGAAAGAGCGGACAAAAGCGTGGATTTCCCAGCATTTGGGAAGCCTACCAAACCCACATCTGCCAAGAGCTTGAGCTCCAAAATGATCCATTCTTCAATCCCTGACTCACCTGGTTGGGCATAGTGAGGAGCTTGATTGGTTGAAGTTTTAAAATGGTGATTACCAAGACCACCTCTACCACCTTTGGTCAAGACAACCTCTTGACCATCTTCCGTAATCTCGAAGCGCTTTTCACCGGTTTCTGCATCTTTGGCAACCGTCCCCAATGGGACATCAAGGATTACATCCTGCCCATTGGCTCCCGTCCTTCTACCACCTTCACCAGGTTTTCCCGCTTCCGCGATCACGTGTTTCTTGTATTTCAAGTGAAGGAGGGTCCACAATTGTGCATTCCCCCGAAGGATGATATGACCTCCCCGGCCACCATCTCCCCCATCAGGTCCACCTTTTGGCACATGCTTTTCTCTTCTAAAATGAAGGGAACCAGCACCACCTGCCCCTGATCGGGAACAAAATTTTACGTAATCGATGAAATTTGACTCTGCCATAGAAACAAAAAAGCTAAGCATTTGGCTTAGCTCATTTTGGTGCAAAAGTAAGGAAAATCAACTACTTAATAACTATCCACTACTTCACTGATGGCATCAAAGATTTCATCAATCTCTCCTACCCCATTGATTTTGGTGAACTTTCCCTGCTTTTCATAATAAGTCGCAACCGGCAAAGTTTCATCCAAGTAAACTTTTATTCGAGTTTGGATTTTTTGATCATCCTGGTCATCTGCTCGACCGGATGTTTTTCCTCGCAGTTTGATTCGCTCTTTTAAGATATCCTCAGGAACATCCAAAGCGATCATCCCTGCTATTTCCATTTGATGGCTATCCAACATTTTATCCAAGGCCTCAGCTTGTGCAGTAGTTCTTGGAAATCCATCAAAAATAAATCCATGACTATTTTCGGTAGCTGCGATTTTATCTTCAACCATTCCGATAACAACTTCATCGGGAACCAACCTGCCTTCGTCCATGTATTTCTGAGCAAGTTTTCCAAGCTCCGTTCCTTCTCCTAAGTGCTTTCGGAAAAGGTCACCGGTGGATAGGTGTGTCAGCCCATATTTCTTAATCAACTTTTCGCTTTGAGTACCTTTGCCTGCACCCGGAGGGCCAAATAAGACGATATTACGCATCCGTATTTAGATTTATTGAGAATTCACTAATTGATATAGTTCAGGTAGATTACGACCTAGGTCATTGTAATCCAACCCATAACCGACGACAAATTTATTGGGAATTTCAAAACCGACATAATCAAGCGAGTATTTAAAGCGAAAAGCATCCGGTTTGTATAAAAATGTAGCAATCTTTACATCAGCCGGTTGATACTTTTTGATTTCCTTCAATAGGTAATCCATACTTATTCCAGTATCCACAATGTCCTCTACTATAATGACTGTTTTTCCCGACAAGTCATCATGAAATCCTGCAACCTGCTTGACCTCTCCAGTTGTTTGAGTTCCCTCGTAAGAAGAAATTCTTAAAAAAGAGATTTCGAGAGGTAATTCAATTGCCCTACAAAGGTCAGAAAGGAACATGTATGAGCCTTTCAAAATCCCGAGTAAAACCAGCTTTTTCCCTTGAAAATCCTGAGTGATTTGTGCACCTAATACCTTTACCCTTTCCTGAATTTTGGATTCAGAAACGAATGGTTCAAACTCTTTATCATGGATGAATTGATTCATTTTTACAGGTTTTTCATTAGGTATTGATGCATTTCAATCATTGAGTTCAGGTCAAGCAGCGAGACTTTTTCATCCGGGCTATGGACATTTTCTTCAGCTGCTCCCACAAAGCACCAATCGATGGCATAAGATGAAAATTGAACTTCACGTCCGTCACTTCCTCCATATGCCTCCACTTCCAATTGGAAGGGAATTTCGCTTTTTTCTGCCAAATCAAGGATTCGATTCAGAAATTTTTTTCTAGGAATGTATTTGTCCCGAAGAGAAATTACTACACCCTCATGTGGTCTCACTCCTTCAGTGACCCAAGTAATATCAGCGATCAAAGCTTGTTGAATCGGATAATTTTCTTGAATGAACCTCAATAAAAAAGGCATACTACCCCCTCCATGCTCTTCATAGGTAGAAAATATCACCCAGCCATCTTCTAAAGTTTCACATACTTTCAAAGCTGTAAAAACGCCTAACCTATTATCTAAGTAAGCAGCTTGAATAGATTCCTCGTCTAGACGAACATTTTGTTCGAATGAGAGATAGGTTCCTCGATCAATGGCTCGGGGAAAGTCATGAAATAGCTGATCGTCTTCGACTTTCAATCGACATCGAATATCTCCCAAACTATCTTTCCCCACCAAAAAAGCTCCATCTATATATTCTGGCCCCCCCACAGGAATTAACTGATTTTCATATCGAGTCATGAAACCAATAGTATCCATATGGGCAAAAAGGGCAGTAGATGGCTTTCCGAATTTCAGAAGAATACAATCATGGAATTCCTCCCCCGAATAAATAATTGGCCGAACCTTCCAGTGTTTTTGTCGTTTTTGGATGTATTCAAGGAGAAATTTTGAAACTCCTCCTTCGTCCCCAGAGACACTTTGTATAGTTAAAAGGTCAAACAAAATTTTCATTCTGGCATAAATTATGTTAGATTTTGGAAGATTATTTAAAAAAAGCGATGGAAAATTTTAATTGTACAATCGACAATTAAATAATTCATCTAGATTTGCAGTAAGTTAAAAGTTTATAAATTTGTACTCACATCAATCAAACACTTAAAATTTGGACAAAAATTTTTTGTTATGAAAAAACTAATACTCTCATCCCTGCTTGCCGGAGCTCTTGCTTTCGGTGCAAACGCCCAAGACTTCGATAAGTGGTCACTTGAAGTTGGAGGTGGTTTTAACAAACCAATGGCTCCATTATCTGGAGGATTCCTATCTCCAACACTAAATCTCGGTCATATTGAGTTTGGTGCGCGTTACATGTTCAATGAAAAATTCGGCGTAAAGTTGGATTATGGATTTGGCTCTATGCGAGAAGCAAGAGGTGGCGATTCTCAAAGCCCTGAATTCGACACCAAATACAACAGACTAAACCTTCAAGCTGTTGCTAACGTCGGCCGAATCATGAATTTTGAATCTTTTAGCCGTTCATTCGGACTTTTATTGCACGGTGGTGCAGGTATTGGTTTGGTGAACCCTGAGATGAATACTTTCAATGATTTCGATGACAATGTTTACACCATTATGTTCGGTGTGACTCCTCAGTTGAAATTATCTAAAAACATTGCTCTTGTTGGTGATATCTCTACCATCCTAAACGGTCGTCAGACTGTAACTTGGGACGGATATGAATTCATTAATCCATCAGTCGATAATGGTTTCTATGGAGCTAATGGTACTTGGTGGACTGGAACTATCGGTCTTAACTTTTATCTAGGATCTAATGATGAGCACGCAGACTGGTACATTGCTGCTGACAAATATGCTACAAAAGAAGAGTTAGCTTCTCAGATCAACGGAATCAAAGATATGTTGAAGGATTCTGATGGTGACGGTGTGCCTGATTACTTGGACAAAGAACCAAATACTCCTGCAGGTGCTAGAGTAAACTCTGCTGGTACAACTTTGGATTCAGACGGTGACGGTACTCCTGATCACATGGATAATTGTCCATTCCAGCCAGGTCCTGCCTCCACAAATGGATGTCCAGTTGTTGAGGAAAGAGAAGAAGTTGATTACTTGAGAAAAGCTATCAATGATGGATATGTAAATGTTTACTATGCATTTGATAGCGACAAACCGCTAGGTTATTCTGTAAGCGCTGCAAATTATGTTGCAAACTTCTTGAAGAGAAATCCAGGTGTTAGTGTAGAAATCAAAGGATACGCTGATGAGTTAGGTCCTGAAGATTATAACATCAAACTATCTGAAAGAAGAGCTAAAGCAGTTTACGATTTAATGATCGCTGCAGGTGTTGATGCATCTAGACTTTCTTATAAAGGATATGGAGAAGACACTAGTGTAGATAAGTCTTCTGCTGATGCTAGACAAATGGCAAGAAGAGCTTCTTTTGAAGTGAAATAATTAAAGCCCCATAAAAAAATTAATCCCGTTCCTACCGAACGGGATTTTTTTTTGCTTGATGAAAGGATAAAATAAAATCAATACTTTTGAATCGTCATCCTTTCAATCAAGTAACTATTATGAAAAAATTACTATTAACTGCTTTTTTGGCATTAGGTATAACCCAGATCATCTATGCCCAAAAAGATTTTAACCGTTGGTCTATAGAAATTGATGCGGGTTTCAATAAACCCATGTCACCGCTCACTCCAGGATACCTTTCTCCTACACTGAATATTGGGCATATTAATCTAGGAACCAGATACATGTTCAATGAATATTTTGGTGTGAAAGGTGATTTGGGTTTTGGGAACTTCCGAGAAGTTAGAGGTATTAGCCCAGAGTTTTCAACTGATTATTTTCGTATGAATATTCAAGGTGTTGCAAATTTTGGCAGAATGCTAAATTTTGAATCTTTTGCACCAAAATTGGGATTTTTGGGACATTTAGGAGCAGGATTTGGTTTAATGTCATTTGATGAAGGAGCGATTCCTCTTACATCAGAAAAAGATGTTCACTATAATATCATCTCAGGATTTACAGGACAATACCGATTAAGCAACAAAATCGCATTAATTGGAGACATTTCAATGATTTTCAATGGTCGACAAACCTACACTTTCGACGGAAGATTATATAATGCTCCCGAACCCATTACACAACCAAATTCTAACCCTTTCGTCCATGCACCGGGTACCTGGTGGACTGGTACGCTCGGAATAAACTTTTACCTAGGCTCCAAAGAAGAACATGCTGATTGGTATTTTGCTGCCGACCGATATGCCACAAAAGAAGAACTTGCATCCCAAATCGGAGAAATTAAGGACATGCTTAAGGATTCAGATGGGGACGGAATTCCAGATTATTTGGATAAAGAACCTAATACCCCAGCTGGCGCAAGAGTGAATGCATCGGGTATTACACTAGATTCAGATGGGGATGGAATGCCGGATCATCAGGACAATTGTCCATTCCTTCCTGGACCAAGTTCAAATGGAGGTTGCCCAATTGAAGAAATAGCGGAACCCGTAGATTATATACGAAAGGCAATAGATGACCAATACCTGAATGTTTACTTTGCTTTCGATTCATCGAAACCTCTTCAATTCTCAGTTTCTGCTGTTCAATTTATTTCCAATTTCTTGAAAAAGAATCCGGGTACTTCACTTGAAGTTAAAGGATATGCAGATGAATTAGGTTCTGAGGATTACAATATAAAACTTTCAGAAAGAAGAGCTAAGTCGGTCTATGATTTGCTAATCGCATCAGGCATAGACTCAAGTCGAATTAGCTATAAAGGCTATGGTGAAGACACTAGCGTAGATAAAAACTCACCTGATGCAAGACAAATGGCGAGAAGAGTTTCTTTTGAGATCGACTAATCATTGATTCTAGAAATTTGAAAAAACCCAGCCTATCTGAAGCTGGGTTTTTTCTATTAAATTCGTCCTATGTTTGTTTTAGCCAATACCCCATCTATTGCCAATCAATTTTTGGCCGAACTGAGAGACAAAACTGTTCAGAAAGATCAATTGAGATTTAGAACTAATCTTCAACGATTAGGCAAAATTTTAGCCTATGAGATTTCGAAAACACTCTCCTTTAAAGTTCACGAGATTGAGACTCCACTTATGAAGACAAATGTTCTTCATTTGGATGAAAAATTGGTATTGGTAGCTGTGATGAGAGCTTCTCTTCCATTCTATCAGGGGTTTCTAGATTTTTTTGATTCTGCAGAAAACGGGTTTATTGGTGCATTTCGAGCTGAAGAATCCAAAGATTCTATTGAAGTTCATTTAGGCTATTGTGCAAGTCCTTCTTTAGAAGGTAAGACGCTGATTTTTGCTGATCCCATGCTAGCAACAGGTAAATCCTTTATAACTTCCATTGAAAATCTATTGAAAAACGGTACTCCGAAAAAGATTCATATTGCCTGTGCTGTGGCTGCTCCTGAAGGAATCGATTATATAAAATCAAATCTTTCCATCCCTCATCAATTTTGGATCGGAGCTTTGGATCAAGGATTGAATGACCATTCCTATATTCTTCCAGGCTTGGGCGATGCCGGAGACCTTGCCTTTGGCCCCAAATTATAAAAAATCATGTCGGCGTATTTTCTCTTAGCTGTAGGTTTAGGCATTCTTTTGCTTGGTGGAAAATTCCTGGTTGATGGTGCCTCCGGAATTGCTGTCAAACTCGGTATGAGCGCCGGTTTGATAGGATTGACTATTGTGGCTTTCGGAACCTCTGCGCCCGAACTTTTAGTAAGTGTCAATGCAGCTCTAAAAGGAAATAGTGAGATTTCCATTGGGAATGTAGTGGGTTCAAATATTGCCAATATCGGCTTAGTTTTGGGATTAAGTGGGTTATTCTATCCCACGAAAATCAACCGAAGACATATTCGTTTTGAATACCTAATCACCCTTTTGGTTACTGGACTTTTCTTCTTATTAAGCCTAAATGGAAGTATAGAACGATGGGAAGGGATCCTTCTCTTTTGTCTATTTATCATTTTCAATTTTTACCTATTCTGGTTGGAAAAAAAGGGTGCTGCAGAACAATTTAAAGAGGTAGAGGAAGAAATTGAGCAAGTAAAAAAACTCTCTTGGTGGATGGCCTTAGGCCTCTTCTTTGGTGGGATCGTTGGATTATATTTTGGTTCAGAACTTTTGGTTGAAAATGCGGTTCTGATCTCCAGAAATTACGGAGTTTCTGAGCGAATCATTGGTGTCACTATCATTGCCATTGGAACAAGTCTTCCGGAATTAATCACCTCTGTGATGGCAGCCATAGCTAAAGAAACAGATATGGCCCTAGGGAATATTCTTGGTAGTAACATCATGAATATTCTATCAATCATTGGTTTAACAGCCATGATCGAACCAATTGGAGTAGCTGAGGCATTCATCAAAGTGGACTTTTGGTGGATGCTGGGTATTACGGTATTGCTCTTTCCTTTGATGAGAACTAAGATGCAAATTTCAAAGTTTGAGGGTTCAATTTTGCTTGTGGCTTACCTTGCATACATGTATTTCCTATTATGAATGAGACCATAATTAGCTTAATTGGGATTTACTTTTTAGGCTATTTCAAATTTATCGCCGGGCCGATTCTTGTTCCTGCAGCTGGGTTCGGAGTAGGAACTACCATTTTCATTACCGTATCGAGCATGATGTCCAGTGTTTTTATTTTTACGCTGATAGGTAAAAAATTCAAGAAAAAGCTAATGCTCCGGTTTCGAAAGAAAAAACCAGTATTCACTTCTAGAAATAGAAAAATTGTAACTATCTGGAAAAAATATGGTGAAATTGGAATTGCCTTTCTTACCCCCTTGGTATTAACTCCTATTGGAGGAACCTTGATTTTGGTTTCATTTGGAAGTAAAAAAAGCAGGATCTACTTTCACATGTTCTGGAGTGCTCTTTTTTGGGCGACAATATTTAGTTTTTCGATTGACAAACTCCTCCAAATTCCCATTTTAAACAGTTTATTGGGGTAATTGTTCATCAGGAAGAATTTCAATATCCTGAATTAAAACCCGCTTCGATATCTCCTGCCCAGTCAAAGTTGCAGCCAAGCCTCCAAGAGCTGTTTCCTTATATCTACTTTCCATTGAAGCTCCGATTTCTCCCATAGCTTCTATACATTCATCAACTGGAATCACCGCACTTACATTTGCAAGGGCAATTTGAGCCGAACTAAATGCAATACTCGCAGCACTTGCATTTCTTACCACACAAGGCACCTCCACCAATCCTGCCACCGGATCACAAACCAAGCCCAACATACATTGAATAGTAATCGCAACTGCATTAAATACCTGGTCAATGGTTCCTCCCAAACAAAAAACAATTGCACCTGCCGCCATAGCAGCAGCAGAGCCCGTCTCAGCCTGACAGCCACCAACTGCACCTGCCAAACTTGCTTTTTGCTCGATGATCAATGCAATCCCTGCTCCAACCAACAAACCTTTGATGATCTGATCATCTGATAGGCCATGAATTTCCTGCAATGTCACCATGGTTCCAGGAAGGATTCCGGAAGCACCTGCCGTTGGTGCCGCAACCACCCTTCCCATACAGGAATTTACTTCTTTGGCTGCTAAAGCTCTTCCAATCAGCTTTTGAAATTCAGGAGACAAAACGCTAAGCGGATAATTGAAAACTTTTTTTGCACCATTATCAATCATTCCAGAGCGGGATTTCATTTCTTTTTCAAGTCCAGTATGGACAGCATCCTTCATAACCCGATAGGCATGCATTAGTCCTTCATGTATCTTTTCTGGAGATGAGCCTTTTTGCTCACATTCATAAGCTATAACAGATTCATCCAGGCTCTCATCATGAGACTCACAGTAGGATTTCCAATCCTTAAAACTGGTAAACAAAAAACACATATCTATTTGGGTTTATCTTTTCAGGCAAATCTCATTGGAAAATTCAATTAGCCGTACTTTTTATCACGATTCTAAACTCTTACTTTTAAATTTGAGTTTAATACTTTAACCAAAAATAGGTTAATATTTTATGAAGTTTCTAAAATCATTATTGCTGTTTGGAATCGCTCCCTTTTTATTTTTATCGGAAGCTTATGCTCAGCGCGAAGATGCCGGAAACTATGACTATGACAAAGAATTCGTTTTTGGCTTAAACAAAAACACAAACGGAGGACTTATAGGAGGGTTTTCATTCAAAGTTGGTACTAGAATAACGGACGAACAATTCAGCTTCTTTGCCCTTGAACTTTCAAACGTCAAAAACCCAAAAGAAGTCCGATATAATACCGTTTTGGGAAATAGTTACATTTTCGGAAAATCCAATTACCTCTATTCCATCCGTCCCCAATATGGCCGGGAAGTAATTTTATTTAAAAAGGCTCCCAACCAGGGGGTCCAAGTCTCTGCCCTAGCTGCAGTAGGTCCTAGCATAGGATTAATTGCCCCATACTACATCGAATATGCCATCAATCGATTAGAAACTGTTCGGGAACAATATGATCACGAAATCCATCAAAGTCGATTCAATATTTTAGGAACCGGTCGTTTGTTTGAAGGACTGGGACAATCCCAGTTGGCAATAGGAGCGAATGCAAAAGCTGCTGTAAACTTGGAATTTGGAGTATTTCGAAGCAATGTGACTGGCTTGGAACTTGGATACATGATTGAGGGTTTCAACAAAGAAATTCCACTGATCCCTACTACAGAAAATAGACAGGTCTTCCAATCCGTCTATTTTACGTTCTACTATGGGTTCAGAAAATAAGGAACTGGTTTTTCCCAGAATATCGCATAATTTTGACCTGAAAAATCTACTGACATGATAGAATTACCCGTAATATCCGAAGAAGCAACTCGAAGAAAAAAGCCAGATTGGTTGAGAGTGAAACTTCCTGTGGGTAAAGAGTATGCAAAAGTCCGCAAATTGGTAGACCAGCATAAACTCCACACCATCTGTGAAAGTGGAAACTGTCCCAATATGGGAGAGTGTTGGGGAGCTGGCACAGCTACTTTCATGATTTTAGGAAATGTTTGTACACGTTCTTGTTCTTTTTGCGCTGTAGCTACTGGCAGGCCACCTGAATATGATGAAGACGAACCGAGAAGAGTAGCAGAAGCCATCAAACTTATGGGGGTAAAGCATGCTGTCATTACTTCAGTCAATCGTGATGAACTGAAAGATAGAGGCGCAGAAATTTGGTATCAAACGGTGGTAAAGACGAAAGAGCTTTCTCCGGAAACTACCATTGAAACACTTATCCCAGATGTAAAAGCAAATTGGGATGCACTTTACAGAATGATCAGTGGTGGCCAAGAGGTCGTTTCTCATAATATGGAAACTGTAGAGAGCCTTTACAGAAGAGTCCGTCCTCAAGCCAAATACACCCGCTCCCTTGAGCAAATTAAGCTTACGAAGGAATATGGCAAGCGAACCAAAACAGGAATCATGCTGGGCCTTGGAGAGACCAAAGAGGAAGTCTATAAAGCGATGGACGACTTGGTAGCACACGGATGTGACATCTTGACTTTGGGACAGTATTTACAGCCAACCAAAATGCACATTGAGGTTGCTGAATTCATCCATCCGGATCTATTCGAGCACTATCGCGAAGAAGGATTGAAGCGAGGTTTGAAATATGTAGAGTCTGGACCCCTAGTCCGCTCTTCATACCATGCCGAACGTCACGTAAATGTATAAATCAAGAAAGCCATCTAAATAGATGGCTTTCTTCATTTTCATTTCTTTTTGATTCGAAAATCTTTAACCCTCCTTATTTAGGTAAGCATAACCAGATTAGCAATCTCCTATTCTTTAAATGAAAAAAGCTACTATTCAGTAGCTCTCAGATTCATTCGGGAATTTTCTACCCTTGACATCTTTTATATAATTCTGAAATGCCTCGGTCATAATAGACTGCAAGTCGGCGTATTGACGTAAAAACCGAGGCTTAAATTCCTGAGTTATTCCTAACATATCGTGCATCACCAAAACTTGACCATCTACATCAGGACCGGCTCCAATGCCAATTACAGGAATACGTACACTTTCGGCTACTTTTTTGGCCAAAGAAGCTGGGATTTTTTCAAGTACAATTGCAAAACAACCGCACTCCTCAAGCAACTTGGCATCTTCCAATAATTTTTGAGCTTCAGCCTCCTCTTTTGCCCTAACCGTGTAAGTCCCAAACTTATAAATAGACTGAGGGGTCAATCCCAAGTGTCCCATGACCGGTACCCCTGCACTTAAAATTCTACTAACCGATTCTCTAATTTCCGATCCCCCTTCAACTTTGACTGCATGAGCACCCGACTCTTTCATTATCCGGATAGCGGATCGTAAAGCCTCAGAACTATTCCCCTGATAATGTCCAAAGGGAATATCCACTACAATAAATGCCCGACGAACTGCCCTAACGACAGATGATGCGTGGTAAATCATCTGGTCCAAGGTAATGGGCAAGGTAGTTTCATGACCGGCCATCACATTGGAGGCTGAATCACCCACCAAAACAATATCAATTCCTGCACGATCCACGATTGATGCCATCGAAAAGTCATAGGCTGTCAACATGGATATTTTCTCCCCTCTATCTTTCATTTCCTGAAGGATATGGGTCGTCACCCGTTTAATTGATGAGGTTGCGTGAACAGACATATTTATTAGAGAAGATGTACTGAAAATTGTGGACCAGAAAGATCCACACGAATATGTTCATTGAGTGTGGTGGCAAGTTCATAACCAGTATAATCAGGTCTTAAAGGGAAAAGCCCATGCTCCCGATTAACGAGTACCGCCAGTTCCATTTTACTGATATCCTCTTCAAGAAATGGCTTCATAGCATAGGCTACAGTCCTTCCCGTATTGAGAACATCATCCACTAAAATCAATGTCTTACCAGTTAATACAAGCTCTTTTGAAAGCGTGATATTTGATTGAGAAACATTGGATTTATCAAGTTGTACTTCCAACTCCTCAACCGAAAGATCAGATATCACTTTCAGCTCGTTAGCAAGAAGCTCGGAGAGAATCAAACCCATCCCTGAAATTCCGGCAAAGACAACTCCTGAAGTATGGAGATTTCGCTCATATATCTCATAAGCCATTCGGGTGACTTTCTGCCGGATTTGTTTGTCGTTGAGAACTTCGCTCATGGGTAATAATTAAGTTTGAAAATTAGGCCTATTTGATTTGCAATCAAAATCCTTAACTATCGATGGGTATCTTCTTCGTGTAAAATGTTCAAATAACTTGTGTAACGGCTGGGATGAATGAGCCCTTCTTCCAGTTTTTGCATCACCATACATCCAGGTTCATTCACATGTCGGCAATTATGAAATTTACACTGACCAAGGTAAGCTCGCATTTCAGGAAAATAATGCGATAGCTCATTCTCTTCAATGTCTAAAATTCCAAACTCCTTGATTCCAGGTGTATCGATAATATCTCCTCCGGCTGGCAATTCAAAAAGCTCGGCAAATGTCGTCGTATGAACCCCTTTACTGCTAAATTTGGATACTTGTTTGGTAGGTTGAGCAGCTTGAGGAACCAATCTATTTAGCAAGGTAGACTTCCCTACCCCCGAATGACCTGATATCAAGGTGGATTTGTCTTTCAGCAAATCCTGAAATTTTTGAGGCAAATCCCTATCCTCTTCAGCCGATATTTCAATTACTTGATAACCTAAAGGTTCATAAATTTCATGTAATTCTTTCAGCCATTTTTTTCCCTTCTCAGTGCTACCATATAAATCCATTTTATTGACTACCAATAGGGCTGGAATCCGGAAACTTTCTGTACTGACTAAAAATCGATCAATAAAACCAAAGGAAGTCCTTGGTTGCTCCATGGTTACTAAAAGCATGGCCTGATCCAAATTACTAGCGATGATGTGTGAAAAATGCTGCTTCCTCGTAGACTTTCGAATAATGTAATTTTCCCTGGGAAGAATAGAACGAATCACCGCAGTAGCTTGACCTAACTCCTCTTCCATTTCAACCCAATCTCCAACCGCAATCGGGTTTGTTAATTTCAAGTCGTCTTGTTTGAATTTCCCCTTTAGCCTTGCCTGAACATGTTGGTTTTCAACCATGACTGTATACCAACTACCAGTAGATTTTATGACTCTTCCTTTCATTTCACTGCAATTTACTGGTTAATTCGTAGATTTTTTCCGCCGCACCCAGATTCGATTTTACCCATTCTTTAGCAGCTTTTTGAGATTGGGAATAATATTCTGAAGAAGCAAGACTTTCAAAAACCACTTCCAATTCCTTGTGATCTTTTACTTCAAATCCACAGCCTTTTTCAACAGCTTCCATGGCTTCTGGAAATTTTCCGGCTTTCCTCACTTTCCCAAAAATAACAGGCACTCCAAATCCGATAGGTTCTAAAATATTGTGAAGCCCTGCTCCGAAAGCTCCTCCCACATAAGCCACATGGGCAAATTGATAAAGAGAAGAAAGCATCCCAATGGTGTTGACAAATAAAACTGAGGAAGACTTTGTTGAGTCCCAACCGGTATAGAATTGAGAAGGAAGGATGATTTTTGCCTTCCATTTTTCCATAGGTTCTGGATTCATACTATGAGGAGCAATCAGCCAAGAATAATCAGGATGAGAATTAATAAGTGGAATAAGAATCTCCATATCTTCTTCCCAAACAGAACCTAATACGATCGTTTTTTTCTCACCTATCCAAGTTCTTATTTGAGGAAAGGCTTTGGGGGAATTTGCGGTAGCAGCCACTCGATCAAACCGAGTGTCTCCAACCTTTGTATATCTCGAAAAACCAATTTGTGACAATAACTTGTCGCTTTTCTCATTTTGGGTGAATATCTGATCGAAAAAAAACAGAGGCTTCCGAAAGAATCCTCTCCTTTTGAAAAACACTTGATCTTCCCGAAAACTCGCGGAAATCAAATACAAGGGGATTTGACGATATGCTATTTCTTTCAAAAAATTGAACCAAAGATCATATTTGACGAAAAACACGATGTCTGGACGTAGGATTTCTAAAAACTTACGGACATAACCCACTCGATCCAAAGGCAAATACACCACCCCATCTAAATCCTGATCTTGTCGCTTTATTACTGGCTCATAGCCAGAAGGAGAAAAAAAACTTACCAAAATCCTGGTTTCAGGCTTTTTTTGCTTCCACAAATGAATTAAAGGTTTTGCTTGCTCAAATTCTCCAAGAGAAGCCACGTGAAACCAAACCAATTTTCCATCATGGGATTTACGGAAGTCACTCAGCTTTCCAAACAAATCCTTTCTGCCTTTAACAAAAAGAGCCAGTCTTGGAGAAAATAGGGATGCAAATGGCAATAGCCCATCAACTATCCAGAGCACCAATCGGTAAATCCAAACCATGGCTAAAATTAGCTTTTATCAAGACAAGTAAGGTCCTCAAAGGACTCAAAAAGTTAAAGCTCAGATATTTTTCAAAAAATGAGCGTACAATTTGTTGATTCAGAACAAAAATTTCTATTTTCAAAGTTACCGTTTTAGACTAGTCCAACGCGAATCGAAATTTTGTAATGATTAAAGTACTATTTGTTTGCCTAGGTAATATTTGTAGATCCCCTTTGGCGGAGGCCATATTTAATGATAAAGTCAAAAAACTCGGCATTGAATCCTACTTTAAAAGTGACAGTGCAGGGACTTCCGACTATCATATAGGTGAATTACCGGATGAACGTACTATTCGATGCGCAAACGCCAATAATATCAAAATCCAACATCGGGGAAGACAAGTCAACCGGGTGGATTTTAGAGAGTTTGATTACATTTTGGCCATGGATCATCAAAATATCCAAAACCTCAACCATATGAAATCAAAGTATGGCTTTGGGGAAAAGGAAATTTACTTGATTCGAGATTTTGTGGAAGGAAGCGAAGGTCAACCTGTACCTGATCCATACTATGGTGGGGAGGAAGGATTCCATGAAATCTACAGCATCCTTGATGAAGCGATTAACCATTTTTTAAATACAATCCAGGAACGTCACCGCATTTATGCTTGACCTGAACGGGATCTACGAGCAAGTACTTTTTCAAAGCCTAGGTCCCATGGCGGAGTTTAAATCTGCTACCCTAATTGCAGCAGGAAATCATAATCAAGGAATTCGACTCAGCAGTTCAGAAGGTGTTTTTTTTCTCAAATTGAATTTTGATCATGAAAAAGACATCCTTGTTCGAGAAGCCCAAGGTCTTGATTTACTTCGAAAATCGACCTTTTTAAAGGTTCCGGAAGTTTATGGATTCGGCAGAGTTGAAGATTACAATTATCTCCTTACTGAATTCATTCCTGGAGGAAGAAAAGCGCCAAATTACTGGGAAAATTTAGGAATTGGTCTCGCCCACCTTCATCTCACCCAACAGGATTACTTCGGCTTACATCAAGATAATTTTATTGCATCTCTTTACCAGAAAAATCTTCATACAGAAAATTGGCTTGACTTCTTTATCGAACAGCGCTTGGAACCGCTTCTGGGAAAAGCCTATTTTGACCGGCTCATTCCTTTGGATTTTCTAAAAAAATTCCAGGAGATCTATCCCAAACTTCAAGGAATTTTTCCTGAAGAGTCTCCCTCCCTAGTTCATGGTGATTTGTGGTCTGGAAATGTGATCATCCATGAAGATGGTCAACCCTGTCTTATCGACCCTGCCATTTATTTTGGCCACCGCGAGATGGATTTAGCATTCAGCAGACTCTTTGGAGGTTTTGACTCGCAATTTTATGAAGCCTATGAATCTGTATTTCCTTTAGAACCGGGTTTTGAAAATCGAATGGGTATATATAATCTTTATCCGCTTCTAGTTCATCTCAATTTATTTGGAACAGCCTACCTTCCCGGAATAGAAAAGATCGTCAATCGCTTTCAATAATGAGCCTAGAAATCCGAGAATATCAACCTGCCGACTCTGAAGCCATTTTGGGGATCATTAATGACTCCATTGAAAACACCTCTCACAACTATGACTATTTTCCAAAAACCCTAGAGGAAGTTCAGCAAAACTTTGAGAGTAAAATCAAAGAGGGATATCCGGTATTAGTGGGAACATTAAATGGAAAAGTTTGTGGCTATGCTACCTATGGTAAATTCAGAGCGAAACCCGGATATAATCGAAGCCTTGAGCATACCATCTATTTGAATTCGGATGCTCAGGGAAAAGGATTTGGAACTGAATTGATGAAACAGCTCATCCATATTGCCAAATCCCAAGGTTATCATGTGATGGTTGCGGGAATGGACTCTGAAAACACGGGCAGCTATCGCTTTCATGAGCGATTGGGCTTTCGGGAAGTCGCTCGAATTCCTGAAGTAGCATTCAAGTTTGACAAGTGGCTAACTCTTGTCTTTATGCAATTGATTTTGGATTAAAATTTTTTAAGTGTTTAAAAACTAGACAAGCTCTACTTTTTTTCCAGTTCGTACCGCTTCATAGATGGCATCAATAATCACCATGTCTCGTAAACCTTCTTCTCCATCCACTGGAATAATTGGCTTTTTCCCCTCCAAAATTATTTGAGCCATTTCGTCCATTTGGGTAGTCTGATGAGTGATATGTTCAGCCTCAATAGGCCCTTGATTTGTCCAAGCTTGAATGGGCCCATAGCCTGTCGATGGTTGCATTTCAGCAAAACCTTTTGTTCCGTTTAAGAAAAATTTATCCAAATTATTGAGAGAATAGGTGGAAAGACAGGATGCTACAGCACCGGACGGGAAGCCCATTTGAAACGTAATCGTCTCATCCACTCCCTCTTTAAATTTGACGGGATCAGTTTTCACTTCCTGTGCGGTCACCCAGATCGGTTCTTCACCTAACATATAGCGTGCTCCATTTACTGAATAGATTCCAATATCCATCATCGAGCCTCCACCTGCTAATTCCTTATTCAGCCTCCACTGATTGGGATCACCAATAATGAACCCGCTCAATCCCTGAAAAAACAGAGTTTTCCCAAACTGACCAGCTCTTTGCCTTTTTACTACTTCCAAAGTCTTTGCTTCAAAGTGCATTCTATAACCAATCAGCAAATGAACTCCTGCCTTTTTGCAGGCATCTACCATTTCTTTTCCTTCAGCAGCATTAAGAGCCATGGGTTTTTCACAAATGACATGCTTTCCCGCTTGAGCTACTCGAATCGAATAGGGCTTATGCAAAGAATTGGGAGTGATTACATAAACCGCATCAATGTCTGGATTATCTTTGATTTGGTCGAAATTTTCATAGTTGTAGCAATTCTTAGCGGGGATATCATACTTCTCTTTCCAGCTCTCGATTTTTGAAGGCGTACCACTTATCACTCCTACCAATTTCGCCCGCTTACAATCCCGCATAGCCTCGGCTACGCGAGTTCCATAACTTCCAAGCCCCATTATCGCTACCCGAAGAACTTTATCTTCTTTGGGAAAAACAGACCTTGAAAAACTATCTGCAAAAGGTAAATTGACAGCCGCCAAAGTAGTTAGGCCTGCCTTCTGAATAAATTGTCTTCGAGTTTGCATGGGTTAGAAATTTTAATAACTCTTTAAGTTACTAAACTTTTTCTTGCTCTACGATTTTCCGGCGTACGGCTTGAAAGGTGTTTCTTGTCGTCTGCTCTAGCAAAAGATCGTAGCCATCAAGAAAAGGCTCAAAATCTACTTTTTTATGGTTCAAAATCGTCAATAACTCCAGGCCCGAATTGAAACGAATTTCAAAATCATTTTTCAAATACTTGAGCAATCGGTCGAGCTTAAACAATTCATCGTCGATCACTACTGAGACACTGATTGCCGACAATTGCAACATATTGACACGAAGCTTTAAATTCTTCAATTGATCGTAAATCTGATGGATATGTTCCTCCCCAATGAATGTAAAGTCAGTCACTTTGAAGGTGATCAGAATTTGATTTTTCTTGAGGATAAATGCAGGAATTTCCTGATTGGGAGCTTGGCCATGAATCTTGGTCCCCGAAGCTTCAGGATTTAAAAAGGACTTTACAAAAAGGGGAATTCCTTTATTCGCAAGTGGTTTAATGGTTTTGGGATGAATGACAGAAGCCCCAAAATAGGTCATCTCAGCTGCCTCCTTATAGCCCAATTCATCAAACTTTTGGGTTTGTGAAAAAATCTTGGGGTCTGCATTCAAAACTCCGGGGACATCCTTCCAAATGGTGACAGAGTTGGCATTTAGTGAAGAGGCCAAAATAGCTGCAGTAAAATCCGATCCTTCCCTTCCCAAAGTGGTGCTTCGACCTTTTCCATCACTTCCTATAAATCCCTGCGTGATGACAGGGAATTGATCCAAAATAGGATTCAGGATTCGTTGACTTTGTTTTCGGGTCTTTTCCCAATCCACTAGGGCAAAACGAAAATCAGAAGAAGTCCGAATCAGCTCGCGTGCATCCTGCCAAACAACCAATAATCCCTGACTACATAAATACTCAGAAATTATGCGAGTCGAAATTAACTCCCCAAAGGACACAATCCGATCGTAAGATTCGTCATAATTACTCTGATTGATAGGAGCATGAAACTGATTTTCAAGTTGGGTAAATAAGTTGTCGATTCGGGGGAAAATAGAATGATCCTCTGGAAAAAGCTTCTGACAAATCTCCAAATGAAAATTCTTAATAATTGTACATTCCTTAGAATATTCTAAATTTTCCATTCTCTGCCGAATCAGACTTTCAAGGGCATTTGTCGTTTTCCCCATAGCAGAAATCACTAAAACCATCCGATTTCGCAATCGATTACGCAAAATTTCAGCTAAGTTTTTGATAGAATCCGCATCTTTAACAGATGCACCTCCAAATTTGAAAATGATTGTTTTTGTCATTCAATTTTCTTCCTAATTTCGGGTAGATATAAACCCAAATATTGTACTTTTCTAATAATGAAAATCAATCCTTACCAACCTGACCAATCAGGCATGGCCTATTCGGTTGGGACTACTTTAGATCGCTTTATCAAACTCAAACAAAGCGATTTCCCTTTTGCTTCCGGTGAACTCTCACAATTACTCCGGGACATTGCACTTGCCGCAAAGATCGTCAATCGCGAAACCAACAGAGCTGGCCTAGCAAATATCGGAGGAGCCTTTGGTCAAACAAATGTGCAAGGTGAAGAACAGCAAAAACTGGACGTCATTGCCAACATTCGATTTATGCGAGCCTTGAGTAAAGGTGGCGAAGTCTGTGCCATAGTTTCCGAAGAAGAGGATGCAGTGGTGGATTTGCAGAATAATTCCGGAAAATATGTGGTAGCCATCGATCCTTTAGATGGAAGTTCCAACATTGATGTGAACATTAGTATCGGAACGATTTTTTCTATTTACCGCAGAAAAACACCAATTGGTAGCCCCATTCAGCAGGAAGACATCATGCAGCCCGGATCGGAACAAGTAGCTGCCGGATATGTGCTTTATGGGTCTTCCACCATGCTAGTGTACACGACTGGATTCGGGGTCAATGGATTCACTTATGAAACCAGCTTAGGAGAATTTTTCCTTTCCCATCCACAAATTCAGGCTCCGACCTCAGGCACCATATATTCAATAAATGAGGGTTTGGAAAAAGATTGGCAAGACGGAATAAAAAGCTATGTAGACCAATGCAAAGAAAATAGATTCGCTGCCCGATACATTGGTTCATTAGTAGCTGATTTTCATCGAAATCTTCTTAAAGGAGGCATCTATTTATATCCTGCTACCAAGAAAAACCCAACTGGGAAACTGCGCCTTTTATATGAAGCAAATGCATTGGCTTTTATTGCAGAACAGGCGGGCGCTAAAGCGAGTGATGGAAAAAGGAGGATTCTTGATATTGTCCCGGAATCCCTTCATCAACGCACTCCTTTATTGATTGGATCCGCTGAGTTGGTCGACGAGGCTATGCATCATATCCAACTAGCTAAAGAGCAGGCGACCATTTGAAAGAATCCGCGGTCTTGATTACTAGATATGTACTAACTTGCGCTTCATATTGAAGACTAATTAACTATGAAAAAACCGCATATTCTATTTCTTTTCGCAGGGACTATTATGGCCTTTTCTTCATGTTCTCAAAAAGAAGAAATTGAAGCTTCCAAGCCGATTGACCCTACTTTTGCTACGCAAACAGAGAAGCATTTGATCAAAGTAGATACGCTTTTCACCGAATTGGAAGGCCCATGGGGAATGACTTGGCTTTCTGATGGTAGAATGCTTATCACGGAGAGAAAAGGTGAAATCTTGATTTTCGAAAATGACCAATTCACAGGACAAAAAGTTCAGGGACTACCTGAGGTTCACGAGGTAAACCAAGCTGGCCTTCTCGACGTTGCTGCACATCCGGATTATGAAGAAAACGGTTGGATTTATATCGCCTATGCCAAACCTTTTCCGGATAATAAGGGAGCTTTGACCATCATGCGATTTAAGCTGGATGACAACAATCAGGCTATCAATCAGGAAGAGTTAATTGTAGCCCTTCCAGAATGGGAAGGCGGCCGACACTTTGGAAGCCGAATCGTTTTTGATAATGATGGCTATCTTTATTTCTCAAATGGAGACAAAGGAAACAAGCCTGAGAACGCCCAAGATCTAACCAATCCACACGGAAAAATTCACCGAATCCATGATGATGGCCGTATTCCTAGTGACAATCCTTTTGTAAATGAGCCGAATGCATTTGCCTCCATTTGGTCATATGGAAATAGAAATCCTCAAGGTTTGTATTTCGACAAGGTCAATAATCGACTTTGGGAAACTGAACACGGACCCATGGGTGGTGATGAATTGAACTTGATTGAAAAAGGCAAGAATTACGGTTGGCCAGTAATCACCTATGGCGTCAACTATAATGGTACACCAATTACTGACATCACCGAAAAGGAAGGCATGGAACAACCTGTAACCTATTATGTTCCCTCCATTGCAACCTGCGGAATGACACTAGTTACCTCCGATCGATATCCAAACTGGAAAGGAGACATCTTAATTGGTGCTTTGGCGAAAATGCACATTAACCGTGTGGATATGGAAGGTACTGATGCACTTTCTCAGGAAATCATGTTCCAAGACTTGGGGCGTGTAAGACAGGTTTCTGAAAGCCCTGATGGCTATTTGTATGCAATAACCGAAGGAACTGGTCTTCTGGTGAAATTACTTCCGGTACAATAAAAATCAAGAAAGCTCTTCAAAACGAAGAGCTTTTTTTATACAAAGTCTACATCCACATTGAAGGGGTATTTCATAAGGAATTGGAGGGCCTCTTCTATTTCAAGCTCTTCGAATAAAACTCTATATAAATTTTCCGTAATCGGAGCCCTTAAATCAGCTGATTCCAGAAATCCTTTGATGATTTTTACGGTATTGATGCCTTCAGCTACTTCCTCCATATCAGCCAAAATCTCACTTAATTTTTCTCCTTTGGCCAAGCGATAACCTACGGTAAAGTTTCGAGAATTGACAGAATTACAAGTAGTAACAAGGTCACCCACTCCTGCCAATCCAAAAACCGATTTGACACTTCCTCCCAAAGCCTTGCTCAAATGGATCATCTCGACCATTCCACGAGAGATCAATAGGCCTTTGGCATTTTCTCCCAAACCTAAGCCTGCCAAAGCCCCAGCAGCGATGGCAATAATATTTTTCAAAACCCCGCTGAGTTCGACGCCAATAATGTCGGAATTTCCATAAACCTGGAATCGCTCCGATCGAAGCAATCGCTGCCCTTCCAAAATCACCTCATTGAATTTTGAAGCAATTACGGTGGCAGCAGGTTGAGAAAGTGCTAATTCTTTAGAAATATTAGGCCCTGCCAAACAGCCCACCCGAACAGCAACCGTTTCCTTTTGAAGCACCTCACTCATGGTTAAGATTCGGCGACGATTGATACTCTTCAATGAATCCAAATCCTTTCCTTCAGGTAAATCCAAGCAAAGGCCTTTGGTGCCATGAATTACCAAGTGATAAGGCTGTAGAAAAGGAGCAAATTTTCTAGCTACCTCCTGAAAACCCGAACTAGGAACCATAAAAAATATGGTATGGCAAGAATTGCAGAGTTCTTCTGGATCATGTGTAGCTAGAATGGTTGGATCAAATTCCCGATTCTGAGCACGATGAAATTGATTAATTTCCTCAACCACCTCTTCCTTGCGGGCATAAACCAGCACCTTATTTTTCTCGGCCAGCATATTCGCTATGACTGTACCAAAGCTCCCCACACCAACTACTCCTACCACAGCGTCTTTAGAAAAGTTTTTCAAGTCCATAGCCATGTAATCTATTGTGATAAAAGTAGAGCAAACTGATGTCCTCGGTAACGATTTGACCCTGTTTATTTTGAATCAAAGGCCTCTTCGCATGATACATACCCACATTATCCAACCCGTGAGCAATAATCTCGTCCATTCCCTGTTTCATATGGGGAGCAATTTTAATTTTCCCCTCTTCCCGCAAACGCATGATTTGATCATACACTCGTTGACAGTCATCTTTAAATTCCTGGTAGTCGATGAAAATCTCTTCTTCGGGCAAGCGAATCAAATCGAATAAATCCAACTTGGAGTTTCTTGCTTGAATCATCTCAAAAGCCGTAAATGCCACTAAATGGGAGCTAAACACGCGATTGATTCGATGGAATTCCTCCACGATCCGCTTCCCAAGCATTTGTGTATATTCTTCCTCCCGCTGATGATCCACATTCACTTCCCCATTTGACATGAAGTAATGCTTCGGATTGATGACACGGCCATGTTGATCGAGGCTATCCCCATTTTCATCTACATAATTACCAAGCACATCCATCGCCTTCCCAACGGAAACAGAAATATCTGACCCCTTAGTAAAAAACTTTATCAAAAACTTTGAGATTTTGTAAGAGGTAGAAAACTCATCATTTTCCTTGTAATAGCGCTCCTGTCCAGTAATGCTCAAATAGTCTCGGATAAGACTAGGAGCCTCCAGTACAAAATGATAATTGATTGTGACAGGGACGATAAATACCTTCCCATTAATTTCATCTAAGCCATGCTGGTAATTACTTCGCTGAGCTTCAATCGCTGTACTCAGGAGCCCTAACTTCAATTTGCTCTCTATCATTCCACTTCTACTTCGTGTACCTCCCGGAAAAAACAGGGAATGACAGCCAAAACGGATCGCTTCTTTGGAGTAGGTTTTGAGAGTTTCCAGATAAACCAAGTTTTTCTTCCGGCGATCCACCTTGTAAGCACCCAAGGCATCCATGAAGTAAGCGAAAATCGAAATATTAAACAGGTTCAGTCCCGCTCCATAAATGAATGGAGGTAGGCCCAAAACTGAAATAATCCAACCAATCAAGATACTATCCAAATTGGAGAAGTGGGTCGGAACCATGACAATCGTGCCCTTAGTCGCTAAATCACGAAGTTGATCCGTCTCTCCGGTAATCTGAATCTTATCCTGAAGAGAATATTGATTGGAAAATATGGACTTAAAGCCCTTTACCCGAGCTGCATTCAAAAGCCGGGCAAACCCAAAGGTGACAACACTCCGGATGAATTTATAATGCTGATGCTTGAAATTGCTCGCAATCTCCTCTGAATAGCGGGTAGTGATGGATTCAAGAATTTGCTGATACTCATGAATTCGTTGGGCATCACTCAGCTTATTTTCGCTATTGATATGCAAAAGGGAAGCCTTTACTTTCCCCCAAAACTCTGCCTCATCATCCGGATCAACGACCCAAGGATTTTGTTTAATCCGAAGCTTTTCCCGATACAAGGTCGTTTCAAGCTCTTCTTTTAAAATTTCTGGATTATTTCCGGTTTGATTTAAGATTCTTCGCTGTGACTTCTCGGAAACTTTTTTGACAAAATCCTTCCTCTCCCTAGCCAATTTGACCACAGGCCACTCATCCTTACTGGGAAGGATTGGTTCATACCGGTGTTTAATATATTTTTCCTCCAAGGGGATTACTTCATTTTAAAATGAGAAGGCAAAGATAAAGAATTACAAATTCTAGGAACTTGGTTTTGGAATGGCACTTATTTCCTTGAACGAACAAACAAGGCAACCACCAAGGTGGTGATTAGACCCATCATCAATGCGCCAATCACTGATATAAGCATGTAATTTTTCAGGCTAAAATAAGCCTCTGCCTCTGTTTGTTCCATCATCCCATTGGAAACGGAGTATTCAATCACATTGGTAAAATATTCTGGAGTAATAAAGGTGCTGATTATGTATTGATTCAGAGGACTCAAAATCGCCACAATCAAGGTAATGATTAGGCCTGTCATAAATCCCTGTTTATAAGTCATCTGCCCTCCATAAAAATTTTTCTTTTTATCCAATAAGGCTAGAACATAGACCATAATTGCAGGTATTGCATAGAGATTGGTGTAGGAAGCATGGTCGGCAATAGCTTCGTCGTGCCAGCCCATAGATTTTTCGAACATCATCCAGAGCAGGGTCATCACCAAAAAGACAATGGCCCATTTAATTTCAATTCGCAGATTTTTCATAGTGCAGGGGACTTGGGTTTTGAATTAATTCATCAAAATACACAAAATCCCGAAACGAAACCTTCTATTTCAAGTTTGTGAGTTATGAAGTAAGAATCGCTTGTCCTAGAGTGAAAGCCTGTTATTTTTACGCCAGCAATTCCTGATGAAACCTGACCTCAAACAAATACAAGTCCCAATAGCTTCCGAAATGCTCGTTTTCGAGCAGAAGTTTCGGGATTTCATGAAGAGTAAAGTCAAACTCCTCGACCACATCACCAATTACATTGTCAAGCGAAAAGGGAAGCAAATGCGCCCCATGTTCGTCTTTTTAACGGCGGGAATCTGTGGAAAAATCAATGACTCAACCCATAGAGGTGCTGCACTCATTGAATTGCTTCATACGGCAACATTAGTACATGACGATGTAGTCGATGACGCCAACTATCGAAGAGGATTTTTTTCGGTTAATGCCCTTTGGAAAAACAAAATCGCGGTTTTAGTCGGAGATTACTTGCTTTCCCGAGGTTTGTTATTATCGGTCGATAATGGAGATTTCCACCTGTTGCAAATAGTCTCCAATGCCGTCAAGGAAATGTCTGAAGGAGAGCTTCTGCAAAGTTACAAGGCCCGAAAGTTGGATGTGGACGAATCGGTTTACTATGAGATCATCCGACAAAAAACTGCAAGTCTAATAGCATCCTGCTGTGCAGTTGGAGCTGCTAGCGTCAATGGAGATTTGGAGAAAGTCAGCAAAA
The DNA here is from genome assembly GCF_004571135.1 of Algoriphagus kandeliae. Taxonomy (GTDB): domain Bacteria; phylum Bacteroidota; class Bacteroidia; order Cytophagales; family Cyclobacteriaceae; genus Algoriphagus; species Algoriphagus kandeliae. The sequence continues at coordinate 829,865 of NZ_SPSB01000002.1, read as the reverse complement.
TGCGGGATTTCGGTGAAAAAGTGGGGATGGCTTTCCAGATCAAGGATGATTTGTTTGACTATGGAGAAGATGAAATCGGCAAGCCAGTAGGTATTGACATCAAAGAGAAAAAGATGACCTTACCGCTTATCTATGCACTTCGAAATGCAGATTGGTTGGAAAAAAGAAGAATTATCAGTCTAATCAAAAATAAATCTGAGGACAAAAAAGCAGTAGCCGAGGTAATAAACTTCGTGAAAAGTAGTGGTGGATTAGAATACGCAAAAGAAAAAATGAACAGCTTCTATCAGGAAGCCTTAAGTCTTTTGGATGAATTCCCCGAATCAGACTACAAAACCTCTCTTAGGGATTTAGTAAGTTATTCAATCGAGCGAAAAAAGTAAGCCGGAATTTCTCCGGCTTATTTTATTTCATGGGATTGATTGTTTGAATTTTCCCATCCGGGAGATGGGTCAATTCCGTCATTTTGATATTTCGAAGTGGAGTTTTTCCAGACAACTCGGTGTCGTGGTAGAAGAGATACCACTTTCCTTCAAATTCCACAATAGAATGATGATTAGTCCAGCCTTGTACCGGTTCTAGAACATTTCCTTGATAAGTAAAAGGACCATATGGAGAATCACCGATGGCATATGCTATGAAATGCGTGTCTCCTGTTGAATAGGACAAATAATATTTGCCATTGTGTCGATGCATCCACGCAGCTTCAAAAAATCTTCGATCATGGTCTCCCGCCTTAATAGGCTCCCCATTTTCATCCAAAATCAAAACCTCTCGAGGTTGCTCTGCCAGATCGGTCATTGAGTCCGAAAGCTTGGCAATGTATGGCATCAATGCCGCTTGGTCCGGTGCGGGAATCCCATCTGTAGGCCCTTTTCTACCTTCTACCAATTTTTGATCATCATACCATTGAAGTTGACCTCCCCAGATTCCACCCCAAATCAAATAATAATCTTCACCATCTTGAAATGCGGAGGGATCCATGCTGAAAGTTCCAGCTATTGGCTCAGGTTCTGCCACGAAAGGCCCCTCAGGCTTATCTGACACTGCTACACCAATCTTGAAAATATCCTGCTTATCCTTAGCTGGAAAATAGAGGTAATATTTCCCATTTTTCTCAGCGGCATCCGGGGCCCAAAGCTGTCTACTTGCCCAAGGAATATCTTCTAACTTAAGAGCAACCCCATGATCAACCACTTCAGCTCCAGGTTGATCCATCGAAAAAACATGGTAATCCTTCATGTCAAAATGGGAGCCCATATCATCTTCGCTGACTTCAGTTTCTATATCATGTGAAGGGTAGACGTAGATTTTTCCCTCAAAAACATGTGCCGAAGGATCTGCGGTGTAGATATGCTCTACGAGTGGAGAATGAGCAAATACTGATAGCTCTTCTATTTCTTCAGTTTCGGTGACCTGCTTCGGTTGAGAACAAGCAAAAGCCAAAAGCAAAGATCCCAGCAAATAAGCAGAAATTCTCATGGTTAATTTAGGTTTGATTGGGTCTGAAAATAGTAAAGGGAAAGGCAAAAACGAAATTCAAGAAAAAATCTTAAAGCAGGAAAATGATTGATTTCAATAGTGACTCTATTCCATAGTTCAAGAATCCATTCATCCTAAGTTTTTCAAAAACGCCTTAAACCTCTCAAAATCCTTCTCCATTGGGATCACCTTTTTTTCACCTTTTAAAAAAGCGGCTAATCGATCCGGTAAAACCAGCGTTTCGCCTAAGGCTTCTTCCACTACATCTTTGAACTTACCCGGATGGGCTGTTTCCAAAAAGACTCCCACATATCCGGGGTTTTCTGCCATAAAATCCTTCAAACCCAAATACCCTACAGCTCCGTGAGGATCTAAAATATAACCCTGCTCTTTGACTTGTTGAATAGCCCGCACCGTCTCTTCATCGGTGTAGAAATACCCTTTTACTTTTTCTCTAAAAAATGACTCATCGTCCCCAAACAATGCCTTCAAACGAGGAAAATTACTTGGGTTACCCACGTCCATGGAATTGGATAGGGTTTGAATGGAAGGTTGTGCTAAAAACTCAGCACCTTTAAGGTATTCCGGAACAACCTTATTCAAGTTTGTAGCTGCTACAAAATGATCAATCGGCAGGCCCATTCGCGCTGCTAAAATTCCAGCTCCAATATTTCCGAAATTCCCACTCGGAACCGAAAAAACGACCTTCTTTCCATTTTTAGGCAATCTTGAATAAGCGTAGAAATAGTATAGACACTGAGGAATCCATCGGGCAATATTGATAGAATTAGCAGAGGTTAAAAGCAACTTTTGATTCAATTCTTCATCCAAAAAAGCCTGTTTGACCAAGGTTTGACAATCATCAAATACCCCCTCAACTTCCAAAGCAGTAATATTCTTTCCCAAAGTAGTAAACTGCTTTTCCTGTAGTGGACTCACCTTCCCTCTTGGAAAAAGAATAATCACCTCTACCCCATCTACCCCAAGAAATCCATTGGCAACTGCACTTCCCGTATCCCCAGAAGTAGCAACAAGAACATAGATCTTTTGAGCCTTTTCTTCATCCAACATGCTCATCAATTTGGAGCAAAAGCGTGCTCCAAAATCCTTAAATGCTAAGGTTGGTCCATGAAAAAGTTCCAGGCTGTAAACATATTCCTCCACTTTGACAATTGACGCATCAAAAGCAAGGGTATGATCTACCAATTCTTGGATTTGATGATCGCTGAGATCCTCGGAGAATAAAGCACTAATCACTTCATAGCCTATTTCCCGAAAACTCATTTCTGACATTCGATTTATAAGCTCAGGGGATAAAACAGGAATTCGCTCCGGCATGTACAAGCCATTATCAGGAGCAAGCCCTTTGATGACTGCTTCAGAAAGGGAGACTTGATGGGACGGATTATTTGTACTGTAGTACTTCATAAAATTAACCTTCTAAAACATACCCCCCAGCAGTATTGATCGCCGAAAAGTATACATCCACACCCAAACCAATCGATTGATATACTTCCTTTGCGGCTTCCGCAATTTTAGCTGCCTTTTCTTTTCCTTTTGACAAGCAAAATAAGGTTGGCCCACTACCTGAAATCCCCATTCCAAGTGCTCCTGCACCTTTGATTGCTTCGCGAACCTCATAAAATCCAGGTATTAATACAGCTCGGTAAGGCTCCGCAATTACATCCCTCAAGGACCTGGAAATCAAATCAAAATCTTCCTCGTACAAGCCAGCAACCAAACCTGCAACATTCCCTGATTGAATCGTGGCGTGTTTTAAAGGAATACTATCTCGCAAGACCGATCTTGAATCGGCTGTATTCAATTCAAAATGAGGATGAAGTAAGGTGCAATATAGATCTTTAGGCACATGGAGTTTGATCACATCCAAGGGGTGATAATCCCGGATTAAAACAAAGCCCCCCAACAAACTTGGTCCTACATTATCAGCATGACCTGCTCCACAAGCAGCCTTCTCTGCTGCCATAGCAAATGGCAATAAATCCTTTTTCTCAAATGGATTCCCCAACAAATGATTGGCAGCCACCAAAGCTGCTACCGCACTAGCAGCACTCGATCCCATCCCCGAACCCAAAGGCAGGCCTTTTTCTAAACAAATCTCCATCCCAACATTTTGTCCCAACTCATCTAGCAAAGCTTGGATAGCCACTGAACAGGTGTTTTTGATTGGATCTTTTGGAAGTTTTCCTCCATCTCCTTGGATAGATGACACGACTAAACCGGGAGTCTCTTTTTCCCGCAAAGTCACCCGATCTCCCATTCCTTCAATGGCAAAACCTAGAATGTCAAAGCCGCAAGAAACATTGGCTACGGTGGCCGGGGCAAATGCTTGGACTGATTTCATTATTCCCGAGTATAGTTACCAATTCGAATTACATCTGCAAATACTCCAGCTGCAGTCACATCAGCTCCAGCTCCCGGTCCTCGGATAATCATCGGCCTATCCAAATACCTTTCAGTAGTCAGCAAAATCATATTATCGCTACCGCTTAAACTACTAAAAGGATGGGAATTGGGAAGGGAATTCAAGCCGACTTTTGCCTTTCCATTTTCTAAAGTAGCCATAAACCGAAGCTTCTCACCTTTTGCCTCTGCTTCTTCCAAAAGCTTCTTGAAATAGGTATCATGATGTTTGAGTTTTTCGAAAAACTCATGCACGGAAGCCGCATCCCGACAATCTTCAGGAACCATACTTTGAATGGAAATATCATCAAACTCTAGCTTTTGCTCGGCTTCTCTTCCCAGGATCAAAATCTTTCGAGCTACGTCCATTCCACTCAAATCATCTCGAGGGTCAGGCTCAGTATATCCCTTTTCGCGAGCAACTCGAACCACCTCAGAAAAAGGATCTCCTTTTTCCAATTCAGAAAAAATGAAATTCATGGACCCACTCAATACTGCCTCAATCCGAATAACCCGATCTCCGGAAAGCATCAAATCCTGCAAGGTGTTGATCACAGGAAGTCCTGCTGCCACATTGGTTTCGTAAAGGAATTTTACGCCTCGTTTCTTTGCCAAACGCTTCAGAGATAGATATTGCTCCATCGAGCCGGAGTTTGCTTTTTTGTTTGGAGTAACGATAGCGACTTTTGCTTCCAAAATTCGGGAATAGGCATCTGCCACCTCCTGACTTGCTGTACAATCCACAAACACTGAGTTGGAGAAGTTCATGTCCTCCATTTGCTGAATGAATTTTCCTAAATCCATTTTTTGATCGGCATCAGAAAGCTCATAACCTTCTTTGAGATTAAATCCATCCTCATGAAAGGCCATATATCGGCTATTGGCCAAGCCATGAATCTGAATATCCAACTCGCTATCATCCCGAAGCTTTAGTTGCTGATTGGCAATCATCTTGGTCAATGCCTTTCCAATCAAGCCTGTACCAACAAGAAATACGTGGAGAACTTTATTTTCTGACAAGAAAAATGCCTCATGCAAAGCATTGAGAGCTTTTTGAAGGTCTGCTTGAGGAATTACTGCTGAAATGTTAAGCTCTGAACTTCCCTGAGCAATCGCCGCAACGTTGATATTATTTCTTCCCAATGCACGGAACATTCTGCCAGATGCACCTGGATTATGCTTCATATTTTCCCCAACCACTGCGATGGTGGAGAATCCATGAAGTAATGAAACCTCATCCATTTCCCCGGATTTGATTTCATAATAGAATTCTTGTTCAACAACTTCCTTTGCCAAATATGACTCAGTGGTTTTGATTGCCAAACAAACACTATGCTCAGAAGATGCCTGTGAAATCAGGACAATATTCACTTTGGCTTCTGCCAGAGCTTTGAAAACCCGACTACCGGCCGTCCCATCCAATAAAGCTGCTCCCTGCACCGTCACAATAGAAATATTGGACATGGAGCTGATCCCTTTGATCAAGGCTTCTTTGGTCACTTCTCCATTGATCAAAGTTCCTGGATTGGAAGGATCAAAGGTGTTTTTGATACGAATCGGGATATTCCGCTTCATTGCCGGCTGCATAGTAGCCGGGAAAATTACTTTCGCACCAAAATGGGAAAGCTCCATCGCCTCATTATAACTGAGCTGTGGGATGGTGAAAGCAGTATAAACCAAATTAGGGTCAGAGGTCAAAACTCCAGAAACATCTGTCCAAATCTCTAAATCCTCTGCCTCCAACGCAGAAGCAAAAATCGCAGCCGTGTAATCCGACCCGGATCTTCCGAGCGTAGTAGTTTCCCCCTTTTCTGTGGCCGCGATAAAACCGGTGATTACCTTGATTCCATCATGGTTAAGAAAATATTCTCGGATAAGCGCATTGGTTTTCTCAAAATCCACGCGTGCCTGTCCAAATCGATCATTAGTGCGAATAACTTCTCGGGCATCCAAAAATTTGGTCTTCATACCTTTTGCTGCTAGCGCTTCTGCTAAAATAAATGCCGATAAACGCTCTCCAAAGCTGACCACATAATCCAAAGTTCGGGGAGAATTTTCCTTGATAAGAAAAATCCCATGAAACAGGTCCTCCAGCTCGTTGAACCTGACTTTTACATAGGTCATGACTGTGGATTGATTCTGAACAGCAATGAGTTGCCGAACCATATCCAAGTGTTTTTCTTCCAAGCTTTGCAACAAATCCCGGTACACCTGATCCCCTTCACGAGCCATTCGTGCGATACTTAGCAGAGTCTCCGTGACTCCACCAAATGCCGAAAAAACAATGGCTAAATCCTGTCTTTTTAGCTTTTCCTGAATAATGGAAAAAACTTTTTGGATCGTATCGGGATTCGCAATGGACGAACCTCCAAACTTGATAATTTTCATAGTAAATAGGAGCGTTTAATGATAAAAAAGGCAAAAGCCTAAAGGGGCGGAAATCAATTAGCTAGCACGGGATCACCCCGTAATGGTTGTCCAACCAGTCGTCATCATAAAAGTAATAGGCATTTCCATGCTCATGGAAGCCTTATCGAAAAAATAAAAAAAGGTGTTGTTGGAATTTTTCATCTTTTTCACACGACTCCACAAGTTTAATCAGCTATTTCCTTTTTGCCAAACTCCAAGCCTTTTTTGTTGAAATTTGTTAGAAAAAGCATCGATTTGATGAAATTTTATAAAAATAAAGCCCAAAAATTTTAAAATCCTTGGGCTTTACCTCTGAAAATTTCTTTTTACTGAAGAGCAAGATCTAAGCGATCAATTCGAATTGTTGAGACTTGCCTTTAAAAAGAACGGTCTCTCCATGACCTTTCCCCATTATTTGCTGAGCTAAGGGGGAAACAGGACTGATCAAGAAAATTTCTCCTTCAGGTAAGGGTAATTTTCCCAATGCCACAGAAATCAGGAAGTGATCATCTCCGATTTTCACCAAACTTCCTTCCCGGACCTTCTCACCGATTCCCTTGATACTTTGAATGCGGTAAAGTTCCTCCAAAAGGTCTGAATTGGATTTGATTTGACCCTCTACTTGACGAAGGTCTTGCGTGAGCATTTCTCTCCCAGTCTCAAACTTATCTCCGGCGCTACTCTTATCATCTTCCAAAATCCCTTCCGATATAGCTTTTCGCTCTTCCCGGAGTTGATTAAGCCTATCCTTCAAAAAGGACACCGCCTTCTGAAAAATCTCTTCTTTATTTAAGTTCATAATTAGCAGCCCTCTTTGCGTCGAGTATCGATGATATATACAATTTTCCAACCTTCCTCTGTACGAACCAATTGGAAGGAATTGACACCACAATGGCTAAAATTGCCATTGACATAAAACTCATAAGGAGTCCAAGCAGCAGCCATATCCCCGTCAACTTGGATTTGATAATCCAGAATTCGTTCATCAAGCTGAACATCCTCTGGTGTCTGGGAAATCCTTGCTACGAAATCTGCCACTGAATTGCTATCGACTTTGCTTCCGTTTTCTCCAGCTATTACAGTTTGCATTGGAGCATTTTCTAAAAACACAGCACCAACTTGTTGCCCATCCTTAGCGCGCATTCCATCAAATAATTGCTCAATGACCGCCTTAACTTCTTCCTCAGAGGACTGAGCCTGAATCTGAAAAGAGAAAAGCATTAGGAAAATCAATCCCAATAAGGCCACCCAATTTTTCATATTAAACTTCTCCATATAATTTGAATGTCATGTTTCTAAGTGCAGAATTGTTGACTGCATAATGCATGGCTTCTGCGATTTCTTCCGGTCTTACCCACTTGGAAAAGTCAGAATCTGGCATTGATTCTCTGTTAGGAGGAGTATCAATGATACTTGGCACAAAAACATGAGAACGAATGGAAGTTTCTTTAGTAAGTCCAGCAACAATCTCCGCCAAATTCATCACCATCCCTTTACTCATCGCATAAGCTACCGCCCAAGAAGCGTCTTCTAATTGAAGAGCAGGTCTTGCACCTACAAATAGAAAAGTGCCTTTATTCTGCTTTTTCATCACAGGCAGAAATCCTTTTACAAGGTGAAATGCACTGAAAAAATTGAGTTGGATCATTTTTTCAAGATCTTCCTGTGAAGTCTCTTCAATGGTACCTGTACCAAAACCACCTACCAACATCGCCAAGGCATCTAAATCCTGGTATTGCAATTGGTATTCCCTTACGAATTCGGCAACGGCTTCTTCATTGGTCACATCCACTTCATAGCTATCATCTGCATCTTCTACTTCCTCATCCATTCCGGGATTGAGTAAGGCAATCACCTTATATCCTTCCCTTTTGAATTTCCCAACAACTGCTGATCCTAAATTTCCTGCTGCACCAGTGATGATGATATTTCGTGTCATTTGAATTTTATCGGTTGATAATTCCTAAAATTAGCTGTTATTTTTCGAATCCTTGAGGAATACACCAAAAACTCTCCAAGTGATATGGGTGATGAAAAAGTGAATTATTTTGACTTGGTTTATCAAGTTGTCCGAGAGATCCCTGCCGGTCGGGTCTGCACATACGGAACCATCGCCCATTATTTGGGACTCAAAAGAGGAGCAAGAATGGTAGGATATGCCATGAATGCAGCCCATACACTTCCAGATGTCCCTGCCCATAGAGTAGTCAATCGAATTGGAGTATTGACCGGAAAGCACCATTTCCAAACTCCCACTCTAATGCAAGAGCTATTAGAAGCCGAAGGCATTGTTGTAAAAAATGACAAGGTTCAGAATTTCGACAAGCTATTTTGGGACCCTGAGAAGGAATTGGGATTTTAGGATTTTTTGCGGAACAAATAAAGCCCCAAAAACATCAGCAAACCATTTAAAATTAGGGCTTCAAATCCGAATTTATACCCCCAAAACCAATCTTCTGAATTGGAACTGATAATGAAAGTGAGCGTTGGAGCGGCCACCGCTAAGTAAGGGACAACTCGGTCTTTAACATTCCATTTGGTAAACAATCCAAAGGAATAAAGTCCTAAAAGTGGCCCATAGGTGTAGCCAGCAACCACAAATACAGAATTGATTACACTTTGATCATTTATCCAATGGAAGACCATGATTGCTACAAACATCACCAAGGTAAACGCTAGGTGGACTTTTTTGCGAATTGTAACCCGTTTTTCCTGAGGGTATTTCCGCTCGATTTCCAAAAAGTCAATACAAAATGAGGTAGTCAAAGCAGTCAGGGTAGAATCCGCGCTGGAATAAGCTGCAGCCGTGATTCCCAATACAAAAATGATCCCTGCAAAGGCCGAAAAATGTTGGGTAGCAAGCATAGGAAAAAGCTCATCTGTTCTGGCTGGAATAGAAATTCCATTCGTCTCGGCATATAGGTAAAGCATGACGCCTAAACCCAAAAAGAGAAGATTCACGATCACCAAAATGACAGTAAACCAGAACATATTTTTCTGGGCATCCCCAATATTTCGGCAGGTCAGGTTCTTCTGCATCATGTCTTGATCCAAGCCTGTCATCACAATGGTGATAAAAGCCCCAGAGATAAACTGCTTGAAGAAATTGGTACCCGCTTTCCAATCCCAATTGAAAATATCAGATCGTGGGTCTTCCGAAACTCGCTGGATATAATCCATCACACCTGAAAAACCTAATTCATCCCCCACCAACTTGATACATACCACTACCGAGGCAAGCATAAAAAACGTCTGCAAGGTATCCGTCCAAACGACAGTTTTGATTCCTCCTCTATGGGTATAGATCCAAATCAATCCGACCGTTATCAATACCGAAACCCAAAATGGAATCCCCAAGGAGTCAAAAAGAATTAACTGAAGAACAGAAGCGACTAGAAAAACGCGGAGAGAGGAACCCAAAGTCCTCGAAAGAATAAAAAAGAAAGCCCCGGTTTTGTAAGACCAAAATCCAAATCTATCCTCTAAATAGGAATAAATGGATACTAGATTTAGTCGGTAATACAGCGGCAGAAGTACTTTGGCAATGGTAAAATATCCCAGTGTATAACCCAAAACGACCTGGAAATAGTAAAAATTACTGTTCCCAACTTCGCCCGGCACAGATATAAATGTCACACCCGACAAAGAAGCCCCAATCATTCCAAATGCCACCAAAAACCAAGGAGATTGTCGGTCACCTGTAAAAAAGGTTTCAGCCGTTACCTTTCGTGAAGTGAACCATGAAATCAAAAAAAGCAGCAAAAAGTAAAATGAAATAACAATTAGGACGATTTGCGGATTCATAAAAGAGAAGGGATGTGAATCGCTAAAATTGACCATAATTCTTAATTTTGCAACATGATCGATATGAGGACATCATTTCCTGAGTTGGAAGAAGAAGAGATTGTATTAGAGGAGCTGTTGGATCTCGAGGAACATGACTTGGTCGTATTCAATGATGACGTCAATACCTTTGACCATGTCATTAATATTCTGATAAAAGTTTGTAAACATACTAGAGAACAGGCCGAACAATGTACCCTTATCATTCATTACAAAGGGAAATGCGCCGTCAAAAAGGGTAGTTTCGAAGAATTGAAGCCCATGTGCGAAGCCATTCTTGATGCCGGAATCCAAGCTACCATCACCTAATTCTACTAATCTGTGAATCTTCCCTCCAAATTGATTGAAGATGCTGTAACGGAAATATCCCGTCTTCCAGGCATAGGAAAGAAAACAGCATTAAGACTCGCATTACATCTCCTAAAACAGCACGAGGCACATACGGAAGCCTTGGCGCTTGCCATTACCAGAATGAGACAGGAGGTAAAGTATTGCAAAACCTGCCATACCATTTCGGATGAGGAAGAATGCAGCATTTGCAAAAGTCATAGAAGGGATGGATCCATCATTTGTGTGGTGGAAGATATTCGTGACGTCCTAGCAATTGAGAACACAAACCAGTTTAATGGAAAATATCATGTTCTTGGAGGTGTGATTTCTCCAATTCAGGGAATTGGTCCGGAAGAGTTACACATCGAATCGCTTATCAATCGAATTGATGTCGCAAAAGAAGGAGAACCTGTCAAAGAAATAATTTTGGCTCTTAGTGCGACGATGGAAGGAGATACCACAGCTTTTTATCTTTCCAAAAGACTAAAAGACAAAGGAGTTGATATCAGCACTATTGCCCGAGGAATTCCTGTAGGAGGAGAATTGGAGTTTACAGATGAGGTGACATTAGGTCGAAGTATAATGACGAGGGTAAATTACTCAGGTCAATAATTTTTTATTGGTTCAATCCAATCCCTGTTCTATATTTGCAATCCATTTAGAAGAAATGGCTCATTTACCCAAAGCGTCCCGAAAGCATTCGGGAAGGTCATCTGAGACTTTCTAAACAAAAAATTCAAGGGGAATTAGCTCAGTTGGCTAGAGCGCTACACTGGCAGTGTAGAGGTCATCGGTTCGAATCCGTTATTCTCCACCAAAGGCTTGCTTTGACTGCAAGCCTTTTCTTTTTCCTCCCCTTACCTCTTGAAGTATCCTTTATTTTTCACTCAAAACTTCAAAGCCAAGGATTGAACGAAACGATTTTTCACCTTGAAAAGAAAAAAGAGGAATCGTATCTTGGGAAAAAGCTTTCCCAATGAAAATAAGGGTTTTACAAATTAGCCTTTTGTTCTTTTCAGTCTTAGGACTTTTCTCTTCTTGTGCCTGTAATCCAGAAGATATTATCAAAGTGGCTTTTACTGGAATCGAAGCCATCGTTGGAGATGGGTTTCTCCCTTCTGATGAAATCCGGGCTTTGGGGGAATTTGAAAACGTGCAGGTCAATTTAACCAATACGCCTACCGAAAAAATTATAATCCTCCGCCTAGAAAATGGAGACCCCAAAAAGCTTTCAAACCAACCTGAAATCTTAGCCCGAAAATGTGCAGAAATCTACCTTCGTGATTTTGACAATGCGCAGGAATACGAACAAATCATTATTCAATTTGTACAAACTGACCCCTATCAACCGGAAAATTATGCCATCCAGGAGCATGAATTTCAGGTGAGTGATTTCTTCTAACCCTAAACCCTTTCCATTATGAATTTTCCTGATGAATTCAAAAAACCACCCCTAACCTTGGGTGACTGGATCATTAATTTGATTATTTCAAAAATCCCCCTGATTGGCTTTATCGTTTTGATTGTTTGGGCTATTGACAAGTCCACCGAACCGAACAAGGCAAATTGGGCAAAGTCTGAATTAATAATCCGCCTAATCGGATTCCTTATTGGAGTAATTATTATTTCGATCGTAGGCTTAAGCTTTTTTACCCATTTCTCAGATCAAATGGACTGGTAAAAAAGCTTTTTTATAAAATCCCGCTTCCATCTTCTACTTCCTCCACTGCTCTTTCTAAGAATTGGAGGAAGGGATGCATGGTTCGGAATCCTTGTAATGCCATATTGATAAAATTCCCAGAACCAACGTCCTGATCTTTGATCGGACTGGAGACGACAAAGCTTTTCATTCGAAGGAATTCGATATAAGGATGATCAGCCTCATATTCCCTAGGAGAGGTTTTCAGCTTTTCCCCTTCAATTGTTGGGAATAACTTCTTAAAATCTGGCTGGGAAAGAATTTGCTCTAATTCAGCACCGGAATAGTCAATTTCCTTTCGGATTTTTTTGAGGGTATCAGACATGGGCATCCAAATTCCTCCACCTATGAAAGATTTTCCGGGTTGAATATGTAAATACCATCCTGGTCCTTCGGATTTCTTTCCTTTTGGAGAAAAGTACGCTGCAAAATTTGTCTTATAGGGATCTTTATTTGCTGAAAATCGAACGTCTCGATTTTGTCGAAACACACAATCCTTTGCCTGAAAAGAAGAAAAAACAGGGTCTATTTCAGCTAGATTTTTGAGCATTACTTCCACATCTGCCAAAAATTCCTTCCTGGTTTCCTGATACCAAGGCTTATTCGCATCCATCCAGTCTTTATGATTGTTTTGCGCAAGCTCAGAAAGGAATTTCAAATATGGCCTCATAATTTTTATCGATTTAATGGATCCCTATTTTCTTAACTACCTCAAGTAAAGAGAGTTTAAATAAAATCCACCAGGGTTTCTAATTTCATTCCTCGGCTTCCTTTGATAAGAATGAGGTAATCTTCCAATTTACTGTCCTGCAACCAGTTTCTAAATGAAAAAGGATCGGGAAAGTACAAGGCCTTTGGGGCTTTTTCCAATGCTGAAACGATAAGCTTTCCAGTAAGGCAAACTTTATCAATTGGATACTCACTCACAATTTCCCCAAGCTTTCGGTGCTCCTCTTCTGCATGCTCACCCAACTCAAACATATCCCCCAAAATGATCATTTTATGCTTTTTTCCAGTCATCCTTCCAAAAGTTCGGATCGCTACCTCCATACTTGAAGGATTGGCATTGTAAGCATCCAAAATGATCAAGTTACTTCGCTTTTCTATCAATTGGGAGCGCATGTTTTCAGGCTTGTAATTGACTACAGCCTCTACTGAATCTTGCATCGGCACGCCAAAATATTTCCCTATAGTCAAGGCGGTGGCAATATTCCCAAAGTTGTATCCCCCGATTAGAGACGTCAAATGCTCGCCTTCCACACCCTCAACCGAAAATTTTACATAAGGATCAGCTCCTAAAAAGTTCACTTCACAGAAATCCCCTTTCGCCGGATAAAGAATTGGATCCGAGAATCTCTTAATCATATTCGAAAGAATTGGGTCCTGAGAATTGATAAAAACGGTGCCCTTATTTTCCCGAAGATGCTGATAGAGTTCTGTTTTTGTCTTCAAAACACCTTCCGGCCCACCCATTCCCTCCAGATGAGCCTTTCCAATATTGGTGATAAATCCATGGGTTGGCTCAGCAATTTCACATAGTTCCTGAATATCTCCTTGCTTATTGGCCCCCATCTCGATGATGGCAATCTCATGTTCAGCATTCAGTTGGAGCAAAGTCAAGGGAACTCCGATATGATTGTTGAGATTACCTTTGGTGGCCAAGGTTTTGAATTTTTTACTCAACACGGCATTCAGCAGTTCTTTGGAAGTGGTCTTTCCATTCGATCCTGTCAAACCAATGACCGGAATATCAAACTGATGCCGATGGTAGTTGGCGAGCTTCTGCAAGCAAACCAAAGCATCCTGACAAATGAAATAGCGATCATCCCCTTCTACATAATAATTCTCCTCATCGACCACTACAGCAGATGCCCCCATTTCCAAAGCTTTGGCAGCAAACTCATTGGCGTTGAAGTTGGGACCTTTTAAGGCAAAAAATAAGTTGTCCTTTTGAATTTGACGAGTATCGGTACTAACTCCAGTGCTATTCAGAAATGCTTGGTAAAGCGTAACAATATTCATGATTCCAATCAATTTTCCCCAAAATAAACCAATCTAACGCATCTTGGAAGTACAGACATCGTTTTATATTTAATTTTGGTTTTCATATCACGCATGCGAAGCACTTTATTTCTTCTTCTTTTTCTTCCTTCTGTGCTTGCTTTCGGGCAAACTACTTTTTCCCTGAGTGATTCACCTTCCATTCTAGAAAATGGCCAAACTCTTCCTGCTGCTTGGAGCGGAGGAATCAATTCGGCACAAATTCAAACCATAGATCTGAATGGGGATGAAATCGAAGAATGGGTGATTTGGGATATCAATTCCAGACAATTGAGTGTGTTTGAAAAGTCAGGGGAAATCTTTACTCTCCGTCCCGAATGGGCTTATTTTTTCCCAAGCGACATTAGTGGGTTTCTGGTTTTGGCTGACTTTGATCTAGATGGGAAAAAAGATCTTTTCACCTCGACGGCTTTAGGAATCAAGGTCTATAAAAACACATCTACACAGAATGAAATTTCCTGGGAACTGGAGCGAAATTTTCTCCCTTTGGATAATGGGTCAAATATCCAAGCCAATAATTTGGATACCCCATTAATCAGAGATTTGGATCAGGATGGGGATTTGGACCTTGCGATCTTCAATTTCGCTTCGGGTGATTATTTAGAATTCTATGAAAATACGTCGGTAGACCGAACAGGAATTCCTGATTTGGATGGTTTTGCTTTTCCCAAAACCCATTGGGGGAATTTTGAATTTTGTGCCTGTGGAGACATTTCCTTCGGAAAAACCTGTAGCGGTTTCGATTTAAGTCAAAATCAAACCAAAAACCTTCGAATTCAGCATGCCGGAGGACATTCTATCCTCTATCAGGATTTTACAGGAGATGGTATTCCTGATATGTTACTGGGCAGAGATGAATGTCAGATTCTCTATTTTTTCCCGAATAAAGGCACAGAAAAGGAGCCGATCTTTGATGAATTTTCGAATAGCTTGCCCGCCTTTGGTCCCCTTCCCCAATTTCCTTCATTTCATAATGCTTCTTGGGTGGATGATCAACTCCTGATAAGCCTCAATTCCAACGAAGCAGCAACTATTTACGGAATTGATTACGAATCCTCAGTCTTTCTTTTCAATGGAAATACAACCCCATTTTTGCAGGATCAGGTTTTGGATCTTGGAGAAAACAGCCGGCCTTTTTTCAAAGGAAATCAAAACGGTGGAGAATTGTGGATCACTTCCAATGTGACCCGAGAGGGAGAAGTTTTGGGTGAATTGGCTTCCTTTTCTTTTCAAAACGGTGAATTTGATTTGAGATCCCGCAATCAAGAACTCCGAGAGTTGAATTTGACAGAAATCCAATATTTGGAATACTCAGAACTCCAAAACAACTCGCAGAAGCTAATCAGCGGAATTCGATTTGAAGGGAACATTCCCGAGCAGGTACTTTTTAGATTTTTAGAAGGGACTTGGCAAGAAGCTTTACTAACAGGATATGAACCCAATCGGGGAGATTACCTTCAATTTTATTCCTTTGAAAATCAGGAATACCTCTTGGTTGCCCGGCAAAATGGAGGACTGGATCTTTATGAAATGAATTGGGATTCTTTCTCAGCTCAACTTTCAGAAAGGGATTTTTTGGGTTTTCAGGATAATCCCGCAAATCGGAATCTGAGCATTTCGGTGCAACAAGGAAATCAACCAAATCTCTATGCAGTCGATCAACGAGGGATTGTTGTATTTATCGAAAATTTCATGGAAAACAGCCAGCGAGAAGAAGTAAAAATCCGGATTGGTAACCTAGATTTCCCGACTCGATTAGGCAGAAATACTTGGATAGCACTCGTTCCGAATCTGCTGGGCGACAATCCTGACTTGATTTTAGGAAGCAGAGGCGGTGGTTTGATCTACTTATCTGCTTTAGCTTCTTCCTCACCTCCTTCCGAATCGATTCAGCTTTTAGTGTATCCAAATCCTAGTGATGGCCCCATAAAAGTAATCTCTAATCAAAATGGAAAAGGAAGATTGATTTCAGCCATGGGGCAGGTTCTCCTTTCTGATATTTCTATCAATGCAGGACTAGAACTGGAAATTCAAGCTGGATTTTTGACTCCGGGCCTGTATATTTTTCAATTAGAGACTTCGAATCGAAGCATTATTTCCAAAAAAATCTGGATTAGGTAATTATCGCTGGGTTTTGTTCGGATGGTATAAATGCACTAGCTTTCGTACTAGAAATCAACGATTATGAGAAAATTATATATCCTTGCCCTAGTGGCATTTTTCGGGTTTTCCTGTACCTCCGGGCCGGAAAATCCTGCTGACTCTGTTTTTATCAACGGAATCATTTATACAGTTGATGAATCCAATCCCAAAGTGGAAGCAGTTGCTGTCAAATACGGAATGATTCAGGCGGTGGGAACCACTGCCGAAATCCAGGAATTGGTTGGAGAAAATACTGAAGTCATCGATTTAGCAGGGAAAACCATGACTCCGGGTTTTATCGAGTCTCATGCCCACTTGATGGGAATCGGATACAACAAGCTGGAGCTTGATCTGATGTATGTCAAAACCTATGATGAATTAGTGGAAAAAGTAGCCGAGGCTGTCGCAAAAGCCAAGCCCGGAGACTGGATTACGGGTCGTGGATGGCATCAGGACAAGTGGATCCAAAAACCTGAGAAAATGGTCAAAGGCTTCCAAACCAATGATGCTTTGAATGAAGTTTCTCCTGACAATCCGGTATTTCTTCGCCATGCATCAGGGCATGCCACTTTTGCCAACTCGAAAGCACTTGAACTAGCAGGTATTTCCAATTTACAAGGTGAGCGTCCGGGAGAAGTAGAAGGCGGTGAAATTATCGTGGATGAATTGGGGAATCCTACAGGCGTTTTGACCGAAAGAGCATCAAGCCTTGTGGCACGATTAGTTCCTGAAGAAACCCCTGAGCGAGCAGAAGAAGCCTTAACCTTGGCATTGCAGGAATTAGCAGAAAAGGGAATTACTTCTTTTCATGATGCAGGATCAGGTCAGGATGTGATCGATTTGGTTCAAAAATTCAAAGATGAAGGCAAACTCACCGCTCGAATGTATATTATGCTTACAGGGCGTCAGCCGGAGCTTTTGGAAGAGTGGTACAAGAAAGGCCCGATGATTGATTCTGAAGATCACTTGTTGACAGTCCGTTCCATCAAATTGAACTGCGACGGGGCCTTAGGACCTAGAGGAGCTTGGTTGCTGGAAGACTATGCGGACAGACCGGGACATAGAGGACATGAAACTCTACCGATGTCCGTGGTAACAGAAGTTTCTGAAAAGGCTTTGCCACTCGGATTTCAGGTTTGCTCGCATGCTATTGGAGATCGCGCAAATCAGGAGATTTTGGATCGGTACGAAGCAGCTTTTGCCAAAAATCCAGAAATCCAAGATCATCGATTCCGCATCGAGCATGCCCAACATTTGCATCCAGATGATATCCCAAGATTCGGAGAATTGGGAGTCATCGCAGCTATGCAGGCCATTCATTTGAGTTCGGATCGTCCTTGGGCCATTGATAGATTGGGTGAAAAGCGAATCATTGACGGAGCGTATGTTTGGCAGAAACTCTTTCAAACAGGAGCTCGAATCGCCAACGGAACAGATGCTCCTGTAGAACCGGTGGATGCAATTCCTTCATTTTATGCTTCTGTAACCCGAAAAACTTTGGAAGGTCTTCCAGAAGGAGGCTATGAAGGCGATCAAAAAATGACCCGAGAGCAGGCTTTGAAGTCTTACACCCTAGACGGAGCTTTTGCGGAGTTTGAAGAGGATTTCAAAGGCTCAATCGAAGTGGGAAAAGCAGCTGATTTCACGGTCTTTGATCAAAACATCATGGAGGTAGCTGAGGATGAAATATTGAAAACTCAAGTTGCTATGACGGTGATGGGGGGAAAAGTGGTTTTTAAAAAGTAATCGATAGAAATCTGAATTTAGATTGTAAGTTGTGTGACCTTCCAGGATTTGAAAACCTGGAAGGTTTTTTTGTTTATGCCCCTAAAAGCACAGAAAGGCTTCTTTAACTTTAAAATTTCCAGATATGAAAACCCTCCATTCAGAAACTTTCAGTTAAGCTTTTCGTTGAATGTGAAAATAGTCTACAAAAAGTGATTCAGGTCATGGAAAATAATTTTGTGAAATTCTTCCTCACCGTATTTTTAACATTATGCATTAGCATTTCTTCAGCCCAAAACACCCAAGAGTCCCGAACCTACTTTCCTGGAAATTATTCTACACAACCCATCATCACCTTCAAAGAAGGCTTTTTGAATCAAACCACATACTACTTGGATGGGCAAAAATCCAGTCCCGCAGAGGTAGCGGCCTTAATAAATTCTGTGCAAAGTGAAGAGTTTAGATTTTCCGCCTACCAGCGAAAAAAGAATTGGGGTACTGCCATCAATCTCACAGGCTTGGCAGTAAGCATCGGTTCGGTTGCCTATCTATTTACCAATGAAATCACCCCGGCCAATGTCCGACCTTGGTTTTGGGTGACTTTTGGTGGAGGGGTTGTACAGGGGACTGGGAGTATTCTGATTCGGGATGCAGATAGAAGAATCCGACGTTCAATCAATGATTTCAATGCCTATCATTATTCTGGAGGTGCAGATGCATTTCTAAGCATGGATGTAATGGACGGTTTTTTGGGTCCAAAAATCAATATCTCCGAAGGCCCCATGCAGCTGGAAACGGATCAGGTTTTAACACGGTTTCAATCCAATCCGGAAGCTTTGCAGCTATATGAGCAGGTTCTGAGAAGAGAAAAAGTAAGCACAGTAGCGAATGTAGTCAACTCAGCCCTAGGGATCGGGATTTTCTTTCTTGCAGTAGGTTTTGAATCCCAGTCTTCCAGTCAGAATGATCTCCTGATTCCCTTGACATTCACTGGAGTTGGGCTGAATATTTTTTCAAGATTTTACGAGCGAAAGACGAGAAATCTTACCCGGGAGGCCCTGTACAAGTACAATTATCAGTAAGCCTAAAGTCAACACAGCAGCAAAATCTATGAAACCGGGAAGAGATAATTAAGAATTTTCGGCGATATCGGTATAAAATTCATTTTCGAAGATGCAATAATGTTGCTTTTTTCATCCGTTCTTACAAAATCGCACAGGACTATCCTTTATTTTCCCTAATTTCCTGCTTCAGAAAAAAGATTTACCAATGATCAAAAGACACTTATTCACATTCTGGGCACTTTTCCTTGTTGCCAGTTTGGCAATCGCCCAAGACACCAAACCCATCACTTGGAAAGATATCCCTACCTGGAAATACATGCCAGGCTCAGCTTTCCGACTTTCTCCTGACGGACTGTGGATGGCTTATGGACTCGTCCAACTCGAAGGTGACGGTGAAATCATTCTCCAAAAAGTAGGAGATGAATCCAGTAAGAAAATTTTCAAAATTGGTTCGACCAACTTCCCATCTATGCAATTTAGTGAGGATGGAAAATGGTTTGCCTACACCGAATACCCAACCTTTGCCCAGAAGAAGGCCAATGAGAAAAGCAAAGGGAAGCCTTTGAAGAACAAGGCAATTCTGGTAAAACTCGGAACTGATAACAAGAAGGAATTCGAAAATGTCAGCAATTACTCATTTAATGGTGAAGCCTCTACCCATCTGGCCATCAACCTTTCAAAAGAGGGAAATGGAAATGGTGGAGATGCCCGCGGTTCGGATTTATTGATCTACCATCTTGCCTCTGAGAAAACTCAAAATGTGGGGAATGTGGCAGATTTCGTTTTCAACAAAGCCGGAACTTATCTAGCCTATACAGTCGATGCAGCCAATCAATCAGGGAATGGTTTGTATTTGATGAATGTAGCAGGCAATAGCATGCAAATCTTGGATTCAGATAAGGCTTCCTATAGATCTCTTGCATGGACTGAAAAAGGCGATGCTTTTGCTGCCTTAAAAATGGTCAAGGACAAGAAATATAAGCAAGACAAGGGACAGGTTGTGGGAGTGAAAAATCTAGCTGCTCCTCAGGTCACGGTTTATAATCCTGAAAAAGACTCTGTCAATTTTGATCAGGCTTACACCATTTCTCCAAACAGAAGACCGATGTGGTCCGAAGATTTGACTCGCTTATTTTATGGCATCCATCCTTTGGTTTTAGCTGAGAAAAAGGAGGAGAAAAAAGAAGTAGATCAAGACTCTGTGAAAAAGGCCGAAGCCGAAGCCATGAAGAAAATCATGGCAGACACCACCATCAAATCCATTTCAGATTTACAAAAAGCTATCGCCAAATTGGACTCTGGCAAGGTGAATGGCAAAAAAGAAAACGATGCGAAAAAGCCTGATATGACCATCTGGCACTGGAATGACACCCGCTTGCAATCAAGACAACAAGTCATGCAGAATCAGGATAAAAATTATAGTTTCTGGTCCATGTATGATGTCAATGCTGGCAAACATATCCAATTGCAGGATAGCAGCATGAGAGACTTGAATATTTTGGATAAGCAGCGTTATGCCTTAGGATCGGATTTTCAGGCTTATGAATTGGATGGAAATCTAAACGGTCAGAGTTACAGGGATTTTTACATCGTGGATCTGAAGACTGGAGAGCGAAAAGAGCTTTTCAAAAAATTCTATTTGCCTTCTTTTGGCTCTTTCCCAAGAGAATCTCCTGATGGAACGAAGTTGATTTATGGTCAAGATGGACATTACTACATCTATGATATTCCTACAGGGCAAAGCAAAAATATCACCGAAGGAATGCCTGTTTCCTTTGTCAATGTGGAAGACGATCATAATGTAGAAAAGCCATTATACAGTGCTTTGGGATGGAGCTCAGACAGTAAATACGTCCTTCTTCGAGACGGATGGGACATTTGGCAAGTTCCAGTGGCTTCTACTAAAGAAAGCCCTGTTAATTTGACAGTAAACGGAAGAGAAGATCAAATCCGCTATCAGTATCGATTCACCTTGGATCCTGAGGAAAAAGGCATCGATCTCAGCAAGCCTGCCTATATCCGCATGTATGGGGAATGGACGAAAAAATCTGGAATTGCACAGCTTTCTCCAGCGAAAAAAGGCGGAATGATGGCCGGAGCCAAGGTATTGATTTGGGATGATGCTAATTTCGGAACACTCTCTAAAGCCAAGAATTCGGAAACCTATTATCTATACAAGGAGAAATTCAATGAGCCTACCCAAGTTTACTTGACGGACGCCTCCATTTCTTCCCTTCAGCAAGTAACGGAAAATGCTCCTGATGCGAAAAAATATGCTTGGTCTGAAGGTACTATGCTAGTAGATTATGTCTCCGATAAAGGGGATAAACTTCAAGGTACGCTTTTCTTACCAGCCGAATACGAAGAGGGCAAAAAGTACCCGACCGTTGTGTACTATTACGAAAAGCTTTCCCAAACCCGTCACAATTGGTCCAATCCAGGGTATAGCGGAACGGGTTGGAATCCAAACGTGTATACTTCCAATGGTTTCGCAGTCTTTATTCCAGACATCGTTTACAAGCTCGACGATCCAGGCATGTCCGCAGTTTGGTGTGTAATCCCTGCGGTAAAAGAAGCTATCAAAACAGGTGTCATCGACGAAAATAACATCGGTATTCATGGCCACTCTTGGGGAGGTTATCAAACTTCCTTCCTGATCACGCAAACTGATATGTTCAAGGCTGCCGCTGCAGGAGCTCCATTGACCAATATGATTTCCATGTACGATTTGATCTATTGGAATTCAGGAAGTGGAAATATGTCCATCTTCGAAGCTTCACAAGGTAGATTCCGAGGTGGACCTTGGGAAAACTGGGAAGCATACGAGCGAAACAGCCCAGTTTACCATGTGAAAAATGTCAAGACTCCTCTTTTGATGCTTCATAATGACAAAGACGGAGCGGTGGACTTTACGCAGGGAATCGAATATTATTCTGCCCTGAGAAGGTTGAAAAAACCAGTGGTTTTGGTGCAATACAAAGGGGAAAACCACGGTTTGAGTAAGCTGGAAAATCGAAAGGACTACAGCGTACGGATGATGGAATTCTTCAATCATCACTTGAAAGGTGAAGCTGCTCCAGATTGGTTGGAAAAAGGAGTGGAATTACTAAACCTAGATGATCATTTGAAGGAAAGAGCATTCTGATAAAAAGATTAAAAAATGAAAATCCCCCGAAGTAAAATCGGGGGATTTTTTTTAAATAAGTTTTCCGAACCTAATTACTAATATTCAGATAGGTATAGCCTTGTTTGTCCAAGGTGACAAAGGAAAATTTTGCTGATATCGCGGGGTGAACCAAGTCAGAGATTTCTTCTTCTTTGATGTTCATAAATCCCATACTTTGCCCACAGACATAAAATTCCACTCCAACCTCTTTTAATTTTTGTAGCGCTTCCAAATTGGGATTGCTTTTCCCAAACTTCTCCTGATACTTCTCTTTATTCAAGATGGCCTGAACCAAACCTCCATGAATAACTGCAGCGATATGAAGTTTTTCAGCTGGGACACCTGTGGCAATCCCCAAATTATAGGTTCTTGCTACCTCCAAAAAGGTCTGATGTATAGCTGTGGTATCCCGAATTCTTCCATATAAGTCCAAAACCACCTTATACTCCAAAGTAGAATCATACATTAAAGCTGGATCCTGAATAGGCATAACTCCAACAAATGGATGAAAGTCCAAAACAGGATAAGTAATGTGATCTTTGATATGGGCTGGAATTTCATCCTGAGCCAAGGCTGTCAGAGAAAAACTCATGAATAGCACCAAGCAAGCTAAGCCTAACTTTTTCATAAAATTTGAATTTATAGCATGTTAAAAGGTAGGTAGATTTAGCTGAAAATCATAAAGCTAGCTTCGCTCTAGGAGTTTAATTAAAATGATGACCCCAAGTAGGATCTTCCTCTAGAATCCCTTCCTGTTTGAGAAAGTTTTGATAGGCCTCCTTGAATTCCCGCTTGTATTTATCATGGATTCCCAATGGATAAAGACGAAAAATCGGGTACTTCTCCAACAATGCAGAAAAAGCTTCTTTGAAATTATCGAACTCTTCAATGTAATTCACCCCAAGGATTTTCTCAAAGTCATAATCAGGCTCAAAGTCAAAATACCCACTCTCATCTGTAGTAAAGAAAAAACGATCCTGATTCCCCTTTTTAAAACGATAAAAATTAATGGTGCCACCTTCTGCTCCTATTTCACAGATTCTCTCAAAATCCAAATTGAATTCCACATCCTCCAGCACTCCCATCAATACCATTTCTGTATCTTCTTTAATTCTTGAAGAAGGAAAATAATCTCTTCCAGCTTTTTGGACACGCACCCATGCCACATCCGCATCTGTGGTGAGCGTGATGACCTCAGTTCGGATCCCCAAAGATTTAGCTTTATTACAAAGAGCAAAAAGCCCATCATCATACCCATCAGTGTAGTATTCCACGACCACTTCATTCCCATCCATCAAGGCCATAAATGCTTCGCTGCAGGATTCGTTTATAGCCTGCAATTCCTTATCGCCATCCTCCATAGCTTCATAACTTCCAAAAAGATCCCTCGCTTTTCTCGAAATATTGAAGATACATACCTTCTCTTTTCCGGAATATTCCCGCTCAATGTAGCTGCTTTTTCCGACCCCGCTCGGACCTGTAACAAACGTGATTTTCATATTCATTGATTTTTTGCATAGTTCCACATCACACCCCAAATGTCATGATACGCATCAAGCTTATCCCTTTGGTTCGGAATCTTCGCGATAGCATTTTTAAAGTTGGGATAGTCGATATCCATTACCTGCTTGGAGATGATTTCTACAGCCTTTTCTTTACTCACAAATACCCGAAAACCATAATCCGCCTCCGGAGTGGCAATGATCTCCTCACTTGGAAAAAGTGATTCCAAATCTTTCTTAACCCGAGCCCGAAGCAATACCTGATCGGGCATATCCCGATGTTGAACAATGGATATAAATCCATTTTTACTAGCGATCCACATAATTGAAAATGAATTGATTACAAGAATAAATTTAAGCTATTGAATATTTAAAAAATAGTTTTTGACTGTAATTGTCGCTAAAAAATTCAGTCTTCATTAAGGGCGTTTCCCCAAACCCAACATCCCTCACACCATTGGTAAAAATTTAAGTTTAATTCCCATTTAAGAATTTTAAATTAAGATTCTTAATGGTGAGCTAAAACTTACCAGCCCAGCCTACAAACCTATGATAACGCCAAAATTCAACTTTCGGCTTTTTTTAGCCGGGTTTACCTGCTTTCTGCTTTTTAGCCTCCCTGCCTTTTCGCAAGGGAAACTGCAGGGAAAAATCCAGGACCAAAATTCCAAACAAGCCCTTTCTTTTGCTTCTGTAGCAGTTTACTCTCCTTCCGACAGCCTTGTTGGAGGGGGGATTACTGAAGAAAATGGAAGTTTTACCATCGATCTACCTTTTGGGAAGTTCTACGCATTGGTAGAATTCATGGGATTTGAATCCTTTAAAAGCGAGCTCTTTGAGCTTTCCCGATCTGGCATTCAAGTGGATTTAGGTACCATTTTTCTCAAATCTTCTGCTGAAGACTTGGAGGAAGTTCTCGTTCAGGGGGAAAAAACCTTGATGGAGCTTTCTTTGGATAAACGAATTTTCAACGTAGGTAAAGACTTGGCCAATGCCGGAGGAACAGCTACGGATATTTTGATGAATTTACCTTCTGTAGCCGTGGATCCTGAGGGTAATGTTCGGCTTAGAGGCTCATCAAATGTTCGGATTTTGATTGACGGAAAACCTTCTGGTTTAGTAAGCTTCAAAGGCTCCTCAGGATTGCGTCAGCTCCCCGCCAATCTCGTCGAGCGAGTCGAAGTCATTACCAACCCTTCTGCGCGCTATGAAGCAGAAGGAATGGCCGGCGTAATCAACATTATCCTAAAAAAGGACAATAAACAGGGTTTCAATGGATCATTTGAAGTAATTGCGGGCACTCCCTTAAATCTGGGATTCTCTGCCAATCTGAACTACCGGAAAAACCGGATCAACTGGTTCATCAATTATGGTTTTGCGCGCAGATATCAGCCTTATGTAAGCGAACAGTACCAAGAAGTCTATGAAGATGGAAATACCTTGATTTTAAACCAAGCCAATTCAGGAGAGCTTCGAGGTTGGAATAATAATATTCGCGGAGGCTTGGATTATTTCTTTTCCGAACAAAGCGTTTTGACCTTGTCTTACCTTTGGCGTAGAACTGACGGTAGAAGAATCACCGATATCCGCTATGATGACTATTTAAATTCTTTGGATAATTTCCTAGGCTACTCCCTTCGAAGACAAGACGAAAAAGAAAAAGAGCCCAACTCGGAAATTGCATTGAATTACAAGCGGAGCTTTGCAGAAAAAGGCCATGAACTAACGGCAACCTTTACCTACCTGAATTATTGGGAAAATTCAGATCAGCTCTTTACCGAGTTTCGATTTGATGAAAATGGACAAGCCATTCCCGAAGAGAATTTGGTGCAGACTTCCCTAAATGATGAATTCGAAAATCAATACCTGCTTCAAGTGGACTACACCAAGCCATTAGGAACGGAAGGAAAGTTTGAAACAGGAATTCGAACCAGTTTTCGGGAAATGGAAAACGACTTTATCGTTTCCCAAGAAAACGAAAGCGGGGATTTAGTGCCGCTTCCTGGTTTGGATAATATTTTCCTCTACAATGAAAATATCTTGGCAGCTTATGGAATTCTGGGAAACAAAACGGGAAATTGGAGCTACCAAGCGGGCCTTCGTGCGGAGCATACGGATGTGGAGACGATTTTGGCAGAAACCAATGAGCGGAATCCACGCAAATACACCAATCTATTTCCAAGTGCACATTTGACCTACAATATTTCGGAAGAAAACGCATTTCAACTCAGCTATTCCCGTCGAGTAAGGAGACCGGTTTACAATGATCTCAGCCCCTATGTGACTTTTTCCGATCAGCGGAATTTCTTCAGTGGCAATCCAGATTTAGATCCTGAATTTACGGATGCCTTCGAACTGGGTCACATCAAATATTTCGAGAAAGGAACACTATTTTCAACAGCTTATTTTCGGAATACGGTCGACAAAATCGAACGGATACGAACTGTCAATGAAGAGGGTTTTGCTACCACCCTACCCTACAATTTGACAGGAGAGCAATCATTCGGCCTAGAATTCAGTGCAGACTATCGACCAGTGAATTGGTGGAAACTGGATCTGAATTTGAATTTCTTTCATGCAGATATTGACGGAAGTAATATTCAAGCAGATTTTCAAGCGAAAACCACTTCATTCTTAGCAAGGCAAACTTCCCGATTTACCTTGGAAGGAGGTTGGGACTTGCAGCTTAGAACCAATTATGATGCAAGACAAAAAACGGCTCAAGGCGTAAGGAAAGGAATATTCTTCATGGACCTTTCTGCAAGTAAACAAATTTTGGACGAGCGAGGCCGTTTGATCTTCACAGTGAATGATATTCTCAATTCCAGAAGAAATCGATTCATTACCGAAGGAGTAAACTTCTACACCGAAGGAGACTCACAGTTCATCCGAAGACAGATCAATCTTACTTTCTCCTTCCGAGTCAAACAATAATCCATTCATCCAGCCTTTGCTATAAAAGTCACAAAAATCAGCCTCCAAAAATCTTAATTTTGAGGGCTTTATCCCCATGACCCGATTACGCCTACTTTCCTTTCTTCTTGGCTTTTTGCTTGTATTCCCTGTGAAAGCTCAAAAAATCAATGATGCCTACCGCTTGGCTATCCAAAAAGCAAGTTCGGAAATCATTATTGATGGAGTTCTTGATGAACAAGCCTGGCTAGACGCCGAAGTGGCCACTGACTTTTTTATGATTACCCCAATGGACACGAGTTTTGCTCAGGTCAAAACTGATGTCAGAATGACTTATGACGACCAAAACTTGTACTTAATCGTCGTCAATCACCATGCAGTCGAAGGCCCCTACATGGTGGAGTCTCTACGAAGAGATTTCAGCTTTGGGAAAAATGACAACTTCCTCCTTTTCATGGATCCTTTTGATGATCAAACAAATGGGTTTTCTTTTGGAGCCAATGCCGCCGGTGCCCAATGGGACGGCATCATGTACAATGGTGGAAGCGTAGATTTAAGTTGGGATAACAAATGGACTTCCAAAGTCCGTAACTACGAGGACAAATGGATTTTTGAGGCAGCCATTCCTTTCAAATCCATTCGATACAAAAAGGGAATTAAAGAATGGGGAGTGAACTTTTCCCGACTCGACCTCAAGACAACCGAAAAATCAGGCTGGGCTCCAGTACCTCGACAATTCCCTTCAGCATCCTTAGCTTACACTGGAATTCTTGTTTGGGATAATCCACCTCCTGACCCGGGGGCCAATATTTCAGTCATTCCCTATTTATTGGGAGGAGTTTCCAAGGATTTTGAAAACAATGGGGAAACTTCCTATCGAAGAGAAATCGGGATGGATGCTAAAATTTCCCTGACTTCTTCCCTGAATTTGGACTTGACGGTCAATCCAGATTTTTCCCAAGTGGAAGTAGACCGACAAGTGACCAATTTGGATCGATTTGAGCTCTTTTTCCCAGAAAGAAGGCAATTCTTTCTAGAGAACGGAGATCTCTTCGCCAACTTCGGCTATAGTACAATCCGGCCCTTTTTCTCCAGAAGAATCGGTCTCAATGCTCCTATCCAATTTGGCGCCCGACTTAGCGGGAAAATCAACAAGGACTGGCGTATCGGAGCCATGAATATGCAGACGGGAGAAGTAAGTGAGGAGGGGCTTCCCTCTCAAAATTTCACCGTGATGGCATTGCAAAGACAGGTTGGGGCCAGAAGTAATATCACTGGGATTTTCATCAACAAGCAATCCCTAAACTACAATCCTGATCCAGATTCAGAAGCGCCTGTTTACTCTCAATTCAACCGGAATGTGGGGCTAGAATACAACCTGGCTTCTTCTAATAATTTGTGGACTGGAAAAGCCATGCTACTCCAAAGCTTCGGGCCGGATAACTTGGCAAATGGCTTTGTGCATGCAGCCAATTTAAAATATGCATCCGGTAATCTGACCTGGAATTGGCAGCATGAATTGGTTTCTGAAAACTACACGGCAGAAGTTGGTTATGTCCCCCGACGAGGCTATACCAAAATCAACCCTACCATCGGTTATCGTTGGTTTCCAGTAAGCGAAAAAATCCTCAGTCATGGACCCGATATCGGCGTAACCTATTTCTTCAACAAGGAAGGAGTCAAAACCGATAACACCACCTATGTGGCCTACAGCATCAAATGGCGAAGCCAAAGCACTTTTATGCTATGGACGGCTTATGACTTTATCAAACTGCAAAGACCATTTGATCCCACCAATTTTTCTGGAGAAACACTGCCAGCAGGAACAGACCATTCTTGGACGGCCTTAGGTGCAGAATACACCTCCAAGCCCCAAAGTTTATTTACCTACAGCTTCACTACTCGACTTGGTGGATATTACGCTGATGGAAAACGATATAATTTCACCACGGATCTTGGCTATCGTTTTCAGCCCTATGTCAGTTTGGCCTTAAGCACGAATTTCAATCGCATCAATCTTCCAGAACCTTGGGGGAATACAGATTTTTGGTTGGTAGGCCCACGGGTAGATGTGACCATGACCAATACCCTCTTTTTCACAGCATTTGTTCAGTACAATGAACAAATCAAAAACATCAATCTGAATACCCGTTTCCAATGGAGATTTAAGCCTGCATCGGACTTGTTTATTGTTTACACGGATAATTACCTTCCAGCTCCTTTTTATACCAAAAACAGATCAATTGTGCTGAAATTCACCTATTGGTGGAATATTTAAGGCAGAAAAACAGGTATTATTGAATAATTCACGTATAATTTTTAATTTTATACGTATGAATAAAAAGCTCACTCTTTCTTTGGATGAGGATATCATCGAAAAGGCAAAAGTCTATGCCTCCCAAACTGGAAAAAGCCTCTCCAGTTTAGTAGAGGATTTTTTTGAAAATCTGACTGAAAAGCCTGCATCTTCAGAAATTTCTTCAAAGATCAAACACATTTCGGGAAAGATTGAAATTCCTGCCGACTTTGATTTGGAAGAAGAATTAAGAAAAGGACTGGAGGAAAAGTATTTGAGATGAAAATCTTTCTAGACACTAATATTATTATTGACTTTTTGACTAATAGACCTCCATTTACGCAGGAAGCAATAGAGCTTTTTCAACTTGCTGAATCCGGAAAAATTGAGCTTTACACCTCCACTCATGTCTTGGCAAATACCCACTACGTACTAAAAAAATATTTGGAGGATAAAAAACTAAGAGAAACACTGCTCGAATTAGCCGAAATGATTAAGATCTCTGATGTAACAGCAAAGGGCTTTTTGACTGCGCTTAGGTCACTTCACAAGGATTTCGAAGATGCTGTGCAAATCACTACTGCTGAGGAGATTGTTGGGATCGATTATATCATTACTCGGAATCTCAAGGATTTTAAATCATCATCTATTCCAGCAATTTCTGTTCGGGAGTTGATGAGTATAAACTCCCAAGGGTAAAACAGGATCGAAAATCAAGGCACCATCCAAGTCCCTTGCCAGTTTTCCTTTTTCGAAAAGAATAACCTCAAGTGTCCTTTTCTTTGAAGCTGCAAAAGCTCAATTTCTATCGGCAAAAATTCCAAAACACATAAAAAATGATCAGAAGGATTTCCCTCTTTACTGCCCGCTTGGAAATGGGGAATGGGAGTTCCTGGGGCTTTGGCGGCGGAATATTCTGATCTTCGTTGTGCTGGAATAGTCCTCCAAATTTCTCTTGCTAATTCATCCTGATAATGAAGCTTAGTTTGAGCTTTTACCCGAATTTGGACCTGCTTTTTAGGATGGTAAAAATGAAGCGTAGCATTCGGGTTGATCTTCAAATCCGAGCACTTTTCTGATCGGTAATCTGTATAAACAAAAAAATGAAACTCCTCACTTACCTTTCTCAGCACTACAGTCCTAACTGATGGAAAATCCGAAGAAACCGTACCCAAATTCACCCAATGAAAAGGATGCTTAGCATCTAATGCCCCTCGATGTAGTTCATGCTTGACTACTTGCCAAATTTCTTCTAGGGAATCACTTTCCTTAAACAACATTATTGTTCAATTGAGTTAGCTTCAAAATAGACCAATTCACCATCCTCAAACTCCACCTGAAGCTCAATGGGATTGCAGCAAACTTCACAATCCTCGATATATTCCTGTCGGCCGACAGAGGGATCGAGAAGCATGGAAATCTCCTGAAAGCAATGGGGACATTGGAAGAAGTGTTCTAACATGGTGTAGAAACTTGTGAGGCTCTAAAAAGTTGAGTGGAACCCTTAAAAAAAACGTCATCGCGAGCTAAGCGAAGCCCGCCTCCCGGATGGCAGGCGATCTCTCTTACTTAAATGAGATTGCTTCACTTCGTTCGCAATGACGATTATTACCGTGATACTCTTTCCAATTTAATCCTTTTTCGGAGCCAAAATCGGGATCTTCTGATCGATCATGGCTTTTTCCAAAGCTTTGGTATCTTGCAAAGCTTGATTCACTTGGACCTTAACCTTTGAATAAACATCAAGTAGGTCCTTAGCTCGCTGCTTCTGCCCTTCCGTAACAGGAGGCTCTCCCTCGTTGATGGCACCGTATATATGCAGTAAATCTGCATCCAATTTATTCGGGAAATTGATCACATCCTGGAAAGTCTTCTGCTTTGTTTGAATCAATTCAGACTCTGCACTATCAATAGAAGCAAGTACTTCTTTGGCCTGAGTATGCCAAGCCTCATACTTTTCTGAATCGACGCGGCTTTGCAAATCCTTAATTTGAGTTCGAATACTTCGAAGATCCTCTGCCATACTTCGGGTATCAATAATGGCTTCCCGCAAAGTCAGAAGCTGGGTTTCTTGCTCCTGATATTGAGCGGCAGTTGCAGTCCATCGAGGGTCAGCTTTGACTGTAAGATCTTGGGTTATTTCCTGATCACCATAGCGCATCACAAGTTTGTAATTACCGGGGATCACTCGCTGAGCAGATGAACCGATTCCGGAAAACACCCCTTCCACACCTTCAAAAGCATCCAAACTCAAATCCCAATTAAGCCTATTCATCCCAGCTTTTTTCTTGATTTTTCCGGTTTTGGCTTTGGTATCCGTAGTGAACTTTCGAAGTACTTTTCCATTCATATCTTGGACCTCTGCTTCCAAAAGGACTGAATCAGCATTCTCTTTCAAATAGTATAGAATAGAAAAGCCGGGATATGGATTTTGCCCTAACTGAGGGTTATTCCCCCGCATCGCATAATCCCGAATAGCAGTTTCAGGCTCATAAACATGGAAATCTGAAGAAGCGGCCTCTTTCAGCTCGTACAAAGGGTTAAGGTCATCCATCACCCAAAACGCTCTTCCTGAAGTGGCGATGATCATGTCATTGTCCTGAATCATCAAGTCATTAATAGGAACTACAGGTAAGTTAAACTGGAATTTCTCCCACATTTGACCTCCATTGAAAGAAACATAAAGGCCAGTTTCTGTTCCTGCATACAACAAATCTTTTTGATTTGGATCTTCTCGAACTACCCGAACAAAAGCTTCATCAGGGATTCCATTAACAAGACGAGTCCAGCTAGCTCCATAGTCCGTAGACTTGAAAATATGAGGCGTGAAATCATTGAATTTATAGCTTGTAAATGCCACATAAACCGTTGCCGGGTCATGCGGTGAAACTTCAATCTGATTGACCATTCCATCCGGTGTATTTAGGATGGTGATATTGGTCCAGCTTTTACCACCATCCTGAGTCACATGAAGCAATCCATCATCAGCTCCAGCATACAAGACATCTGGAGTATGAGGAGATTCGGCTAAATACATAATGGTGTGGTAGACTTCCCCTCCTGCCCCTTCATTGGTAATTGGACCTCCACCATTATCCAAATGTTCTGGATCATTCTTAGTCAAATCAGGCGAAACTTCCTCCCAACTCAAGCCTCGATTAGTGGTCTTCAATACCACATTTCCAGCATGATAAATCACAGATGGGTCATGCTTAGAGGCGATGATAGGCGCATTCCAATTAAATCGATATTTAACCTCAGCGGGCTTGGATGCCAAACCCTGATAAGGATAAGCCATCACGTCTTTTTCCAATTCTGTTTGGGAATTCCACTCAGTAATGATTCCTTGATAGCATCCGGAATATACGTAGATCGGATTTTCTGGATCAAAGGCTGAATAGGCTGATTCACAACCTCCAACCGGATAAAACTCATCCCAACCAATTCCTCCACCATTTGCTCGTGAAGCAATGGAGACAGAAGAATTATCCTGTTGACCTCCATAAATCCGATAAGGAAACTGCTTGTCTACATTCACCCGATAAAATTGAGCGGTAGGCTGATTATCCTGTCGTGACCAGGTTTTTCCTCCATCAATAGAAACATTTCCTCCACCGTCATTAGCATTAACCATGTATTGAGGATGAGATGGGTTGATCCAAAGCTGATGATTATCTCCATGTCTAGTGCGAAGATTGACGAATGTTTTCCCTCCATCCTTCGATTCCACCAGAGGAGCATTCATGATATACACCGTTTCAGGCTCAGTAGGGTGAGCCAAAATATGCATGTAATACCAGGATCTTGCCCGAAGTAAACGATCTCCATTTACCAAGCGCCAAGATTTTCCTGCGTCATCAGATCGATATAAACCACCGTCCTCCGCTTCAATAATTGCCCAAACTGTATTTGGATTTGCTCGGGATACAGATACGCCAATTTTACCCATCACTCCTTTTGGGAGACCTTCAGAAAGCTTTTCCCAAGTTTTTCCCATGTCCGTGGACTTATAAATTCCACTTCCCGGGCCTCCACTTTGTACTTTCCATGGAAATCTTCGATGATCCCAATAGGCCGCGTAAACAATTCGGGGGTTTTTCATATCCATACTAAGGTCTGAAACCCCTGAGTTTTCATCTACATAATGAACTTTCTCCCAAGTTTCTCCTCCGTCTTCAGAGCGATAAATTCCCCGGGCATCAGTGGCTCCATAGGGACTTCCTTGACCTCCCACGATCACTAAGTCAGGATTGGAAGGATGGACAACGATCTTTGAAATTTGGCGAATCTCTGAAAGCCCCATGTTCTTCCAGGTTTTTCCTCCGTCAGTAGATTTATAGACCCCGTCTCCATGGGATGTCATCACACCTCGGACAGGCGCTTCCCCCATTCCCACATAAACCACATTTGGGTCGGATTCGGCTACGGTAATCGCTCCAACTGAAGCCGTCCCAAAATAGCCATCAGAGACATTAAACCAGCTTTCACCGGCGTCTGTGGTTTTCCAGACTCCACCAACGGAGCCCATGTAAAAGGTCAAAGGTTCTTGTACAACCCCAGCAACTGCCGTTGCTCGGCCACCTCGAAATGGTCCAACAAGGCGAAATTCCATCGCATTGTAAAGGGCAGTATCAAAAGTAGCCGTTTGAGCAGGCTCAGTTTTCTTTTTAGATTTCTGGGAAAACGCTATTTCTGGTGAAAAAAGCACAAGCAGTCCCAGCAAAATGGGAATGAATTTAAATCGCATGATAGATTGGTTTGGTGGTGAAAGGTAAGTTACGAAAGGGGAAGGACTTCTTTTTAGAAAAATTGGAAAAATACAATTAGCCATTTTAGCCTTGCAAACCTTGTAAAATAAAAAACCCTCGAGAAGGATTTATCTCGAGGGTCATAAAAGAGTTAGAGCAAAAATTACTCTACAACGACCGGCGTTTCAATATTTTTGAAATACACCTGCTTATCAGCATCCAAGTCAACCATTACTGCTGAATCACTCTTAATGTATCTAGCCAAGATTTCCTTGGAAAGCTCATTCAATATCAATCGTTGCATCGTTCGCTTAAGCGGTCTGGCTCCAAACTGAGGATCAAACCCAACATCCGCCAAGTAATCCAATACCTCTGGAGTAGCCTCGATCTCAATATTGGATTCAGACAATCGCTTTTGAATTTCTCTCCATTGGATATCCACGATTTTGCGGATTATCTCTTTGTTGAGAGGCTCAAACATGATCACTTCATCAATCCGGTTGAGGAATTCAGGTCGAACAGATTTCTTGAGAAGGTCGAAAACCTCTCCTTTGGTCTTTTCCAAAACCTCTTCCTTGTTCCAGTCCTCCATTTCGGCAAATCGTTCCTGAATCAAGTGCGAACCGATATTGGTGGTCATAATGATGATCGTATTCTTGAAGTTGGCGATTCGCCCTTTATTATCAGTCAAACGGCCATCATCCAAAACCTGCAATAGGATATTGAATACATCCGGATGGGCTTTCTCGATCTCATCCAAGAGAATAACAGAGTAAGGCTTTCTTCGAACTGCTTCGGTCAATTGTCCACCTTCATCGTATCCCACATATCCCGGAGGCGCTCCTACCAATCGGCTGACGGCATGTCTTTCTTGGTATTCGGACATGTCAATTCGCACCATGGCATTTTCATCATTGAAGAGGTATTCAGCGAGGGCTTTCGCCAACTCAGTCTTACCCACACCAGTCGTACCCATGAAGATGAAGCTACCAATCGGACGTCTTGGGTCCTGCAATCCTGCTCGGCTTCGACGAACTGCATCGGAAAGTGCGGCGATCGCTTCTTTCTGTCCTGCCACGCGTCTACCCAATTCATCCTCCAAGTGGAGTAATTTTTCTCGCTCGGATTGGATCATTTTACTTACCGGAATTCCAGTCCATTTGGAAACAACGGCTGCGATGTCCTCAGCATCCACTTCTTCCTTAAGGAGAGGTGAGCCAGATTGCATTTCTATCAGTTGCTTTTGGAAGGATTCCAATTTCTTTTCAGATTCCACAATCTTTCCGTATCGGATTTCGGCTACTTTTCCAAAATCACCGGCACGCTCAGCTTGCTCGGCTTCCAGCTTGAACTTATCAATGTTCTCTTTTTCGCGCTGAATGCCCATAATCACAGCCTTTTCGCTTTCCCATTTAGCCTTTACCGACTGACGTTTTTCGGAAAGCTCTGCAATCTCTTTGCTCAAAGAAGCTTCTTTATCCTTGTTCTTTTCTCTTCGGATCGCTTCTCGCTCAATTTCCAATTGCATGATTCGACGATTCAACTCATCCAATTCCTGAGGCAAAGAATCAATCTCCATTCTCAGTTTGGCTGCTGCTTCATCCATCAAGTCAATGGCTTTATCAGGCAAGAATCGATCGGTGATATAACGTTGGGATAATTCCACTGCCGCGATTACTGCATCATCTTTAATCCGAACCCCGTGGTGCAATTCATATTTATCCTTGATTCCTCGGAGGATGGAAATCGCATCCGCAACATCCGGTTCATCAACAATAACAGCTTGGAATCTTCGCTCGAGGGCTTTATCCTTTTCGATATATTTCTGGTATTCTTTAAGAGTAGTCGCACCGATAGCATGCAATTCCCCTCTTGCCAAAGCTGGCTTCAGTAAGTTGGCGGCATCCATGGCCCCTTCACCTCCACCGCCTGCTCCGATCAAGGTGTGAATCTCATCAATAAAAAGAATGATCTCCCCTTCCGAGTCGGTCACCTCTTTAATGACGGCTTTCAGTCGCTCTTCAAATTCACCTTTGTACTTGGCGCCAGCTACCAACAAACCCATATCCAAAGAGATGAGGGTTTTTGATTTTAGGTTTTCGGGCACATCCCCAGAAACGATTCGCTGAGCCAATCCTTCTACAATCGCTGTTTTACCTACCCCAGGCTCACCCAATAGGATAGGATTATTTTTTGTACGTCTTGCCAAGATTTGCAACACGCGCCTGATCTCTTCATCTCGGCCAATGACAGGGTCGATTTTGCCCTTTTTGGCCAACTCATTTAGGTTTTTGGAATATTTTTCCAAAGCCCTATACTTACTTTCTGCGTTAGGGTCAGTCACTTTAGTTCCTTTTCGTAGTTCTTTAATTGCTTCAATCAAGGGCTTTTCAGCTATACCTTGATCTTTCAAGAGTTGGGCAGTGGCATCTGCGCCTGCCAAAATCCCCAAGAGCAAATGCTCAATGGCGACAAATTCATCCCCAAAGGTTTTAAGATAATCCTTCGCTTTGGTCAAAGCTTGGTTGGCAGCACTTGAAAGATAAGGCTGCTGATTATCCCCACTTACTTTAGGAAGTTTCCCCAATTGCTCATCAAGCTTTTGGGTAATCAACTGCTTATTTGCACCGAGTTTTTTGAAGACAAAATCGGTAACATTTTCATCCTCAGTAAAAATCCCCTTAAGCAAATGAGCCGGCTCGATGGTAGGTTGCCCAGCACCCATCGCCAACTCAACGGCTTTTTGGATCGCCTCCTGAGACTTGATAGTAAATTGCTTGAAATCCATGTATCGCTAGTGGTTTAGTTACTTTTTAATTCTATTCATCAAAAGAATCGCCAAGTCTAAAAACAAGTCATTTTGTCTATTTTTTTTCGATGGATCTTATTTTTTCGGAATTTTTGGCATAAAAAAACCCTTGAGTTTGCTGCTCAAGGGAAAAATAATGTCTTTTCAATGAAAGGATTTTGATCAATTTCCTGCTTTCAACAACTCTTTTGCAGGAGGAGCTTTTTGATTGCTAACTGATTTACTATTAATCAATGAAGGGAAAAACAATCGAACCCAATATTTCTCCTGTGTATAAAACAGTGCTGTCATTCCATCAGAAACCTCATTAATGGTATTCATATCCTGATTTTCAAGCCAATCCTGATCAAGTGCTTTAATCATCCGGTTTATTGGCATATAACTTCCATCAGTCTTCTGAATATAAACCGGAGAAGTAAATTTTCCATTTGCTACCGTGGCTTTTCCCATGTAGCATTCGCTTTGGTTATTATTTGAATTGATAATGGAGATTACAACTTCATATTCGCCATCAGTTGGCTTTTGAGCTCCTCGATTATAAAATTCTATGTAATAATCGGAATAGCAACCTTTCACACCTTGCATGAAAATGCTGTTTTCTGTGACTGGCGCAATTTGAGCAAATCCAGTAAAACCTAGGAAGAGGAACGAAAAAACGAGTAAATAACTTTTCATCTTTTTTATCGAATTGAATAATTTAAATAGAGTCGGAATTTCGAAATAATTTTTGAAAAACCATGCTTGGAGCAATAATGTTAGTCAAGATTCGAACTAATCAGAAAAATTTTCTTTAAAATCCACTAAACGAAAAACGAAAAAGCTCCTAATTCGTAAGAAAAGGAGCTTTTTAAATCAAAGCTTACTGCTGAGAGGATGCGAAATCCTCCACTGCCTTCCAAACTCGGAAAATGTTTTTGTAACATATTTTCTCAATATCCTCCCGAGAATATCCCCTCTTTAAAAGCTCAGCGATCAAATTCGGGAACATGGATACATCCTTTAAGCCTGTAGGTAATGAATCCCCTACTCCATCAAAATCAGATCCAAAGCCTACGTGATCAATTCCAACCAGACTAACCACATGATCAATATGATCGGCAACTTTTTGTACGGTTGGGAATGGATTATTTGCTGCTGCATATTCAGCGATATAAGCCTGAGCAGCAGAGTCTCTACGGCTCAAATTATTTTCTGCAAGCCAATTCACAATGTGCTCTCGAACTTTTGCTTGACCTGCAGCATAGGTAGAATCGATAAAACTTCCGCCGAAATTAATCATCATTACTCCCCCATTTTCAGCCATTGCTTTGATCAGCTCATCACTCATATTTCGCTCAAAACCAGGGGTGAATTTTCTAGCTGAAGAGTGAGAAGCAATAACCGGTACCTGGGTGATAGCCAAAGCATCTTTAAAAGTATCATCGGAGACATGACTCAAGTCAACCATTATTCCTACCCGGTTCATTTCCTTTACCACTTGCTCACCATACTCGCTTAAACCTCCATGAGGCCTCAAGGAATCGTAACTACTATCTCCGATCAGGTTTGCTTTTCCATGCGTCAAAGTGATATAGCGGATACCTCTTTGATGAAAGTATTCCACATTCTTGATATCATCCTCGAGACCAGCTCCATTTTCCATACCCATTGGAAGTGAAATCAATCCTTTGGCAAAGTTCGCCTCGATATCGGCCGGGCTGTAGGCCATAGCAAACTTATCTGGAAAAGTATTGGCCAAGCGCTCGGTCATCATAATCAAGGAATCAGCAAGCGCTTTTGAGGCACCAGGAATTTGTTGATTACCGGCAGGAATATAAATGGACATAAAAGGTGCATCCAATCCTCCTTCTTTGGATCTCGGGAAATCAAAGTTGCCATCAGGAGTACGGACTGACACATCCAATATTTCTCGTTGAAGGGTAAAGCCTCCCACCTTCATCCGGTAGGGAAGGTCAACGTGACCATCAACCATAATAGTTTGATGAGCGATTTCTTTGGCAGCTGCTAGACGGTCCTCATCACTCATTTGAGTGTAATCAATAGTCTTTTCTGGGGAATTACAGGCTATCAGTAATCCTAGATAAAGGCTCGGAATTAAGAATTTTTTCATAAATGCGGATAATTAAAGTCCTGAATATAACAGCTTTGGAGTATACAAGGATTAGAAATCCACAAGCGGTAAAAACATAAAATATAGATTCGGAACATTTCCCGTAACTGCCTTTTTTCTCTTTTAAAAAATTTGGATAGAACTTAAACAAAACACCTGAAACAGGATTTTATTTGGTGAAAGATAATTACGAAATTTGAGAGAAAGTTAGAAAAATCTAAACCTCATGAATATGAAAACTGGAATAAAATTTAGCCTTTTGGGATTAGCTGCCGGAGTAGTTTTTGCCCAATGTACTCCTCAAAAAACGACTGAAACAGAAGAAACCGTAGTAGTGGAAGAGGTGAAAACTCCTACCCTCACCATGCTTTGGGAAACCGAACCTACCTTGGAAACTGTGGAGTCAGTATTATTTGACGAATCCACAGGAAAAATCTACACTTCCAACATTATCGGTCAAAATCCATTAGAAAAAGACGGAAAGGGTTCTATTTCTATCATTGGAACTGATGGAAGTATCATCGAGCAAGACTGGGTAACTGGCTTAAATGCTCCTAAAGGAATGGCTATTTCCAATGGTCATTTGTATGTGACTGATATTGATGAATTGGTGGAGATCAACCTTGAATCAGGAGAAATCACGAACAAATGGGCGGTGGAAGGAGCTCAATTCCTAAATGATGTAGCTGCTCATGATGGAGTGGTTTATTTCACCGACATGAATACCGGAAAAGTCCATAGCTACCAAAATGGAAGCATTTCCACTATTTCTGAAGGGCATAATTCTATCAATGGAATCGCTGTCGCAAATGATGGCACCATCTATGGTTTGGATGAAAGTGGATTGAAGAAATGGAATGCAGACGGAAGCACTACGATTGTAAATGCTGAAGTAACTGGTGGAGACGGATTGGTAATTTTGGGAAATGACAATTTTGTGGCTTCAAGATGGGTTGGAGAAATCTGGTTTGTTTCACCTGATGGCGCCACCAAAATGCTAGACACAAAAGAAGCTGAATCCAATACTGCTGATATCGGATTCAATCCTTCTGAAAACATCGTTTACGTTCCAACCTTCTTTAAGAACAAGGTAGCTGCGTATAAATTAGACTATTAATCAGTCAAAGAATTTAGCTTCAAAGCCTGCAATTATTGCAGGCTTTTTTTATATCCCCAAAAACGTCCTTTGGTGGAAGCTAAAGTGTGATTTAGCTTTTTTAATACTATTTCTGCCCATTAGTGCTTAACTTGTAGGAATAATAATTTCTCAAACCAGCATTAAAGCTATTTTATGAGTACATCAAAGCCAATCAATCACGAACTGGAGAAAAATATGGAAGTAATTTCCCAGTTGGATGACATCGTCGGTGAAGCAGTAGATAACATTCTTGTTGATCCCGATGACTGTTGGCAACCTTCCGATTTTCTTCCAGATTTTCAAAACCCAGAAGTTTTCGAAGAAGTAAAATTACTTCAAAAAAGAGCCGAAGGAATCCCTGACACGGTTTTGACTTCCCTAATCGGAAATATGATCACTGAGGAAGCACTTCCTTCCTACCAGACTTATTTCAACCTTTTGGAAGGCATCAATGATGAAAGATCATTGCTCAATCCTTCAGGTTGGGTACGCTGGTCAAAATCCTGGACTGCAGAAGAAAATAGACATGGGGATTTGCTGAACAAATACCTCTACCTTACGGGTCGAGTGGATATGAACGCCGTAGAACGCACTATCCACCGATTGATCACGAATGGTTTTGATCCGAAATCAGAATCAGATCCTTATCAGGCTATGATTTATACTAGTTTTCAGGAAAGAGCCACCAAGATTTCCCATGTGAATACGGGGAAATTGGCTGATAAAGCTGGAGATCATGTGCTTTCGAAAATCTGTAAAACCATTGCAGGCGACGAAGCAAGGCATGAAAAAGCCTATAAAACTTTCATGTCAAAGATTTTCGAAATCGACCCTAGTGGAGCTATTCTAGCTTTTGAAAAAATGATGCGTAAGCAAATAGTCATGCCAGCCGTGTTGATGGGCCAAGGTGGAAGTAACCCTTCTCTTTTCGAGCAATTCTCTGCAATCACCCAAAAGGTGGGCATCTATACCGGCTGGGATTATGCAAGAATTATCCAACACTTGGTTGACCATTGGAAAATCGAAGCATTGACAGGACTAAATGACATGGCTGCAAAAGCCCAGGATTATTTATCCAACCTTGCCGACCGATACATGCGCTTGGCTGACAGGATGAAAGCTCCCGATGAAGTCCAGCTAGCTTGGCTTAAATAATTCAATCGTCCTTCCTTTTGGGGAAGGACTTTTTTATTTCAAATCATTGCCCTCATGAAAAAAATACTTACCCTAGGATTTATTCTTTCCTTATTCCTATCATTTCCATCCTTTGCTCAACAATTAAAAGTCAATTCAGACAGACTACACGAAAGCTTAATGAAGCTTTCCACTTTTGGCAAAAATTCACAAGGAGGTTCGGATCGGGTAGCCTTCTCAGAATTTGATATTCAAGGACGTGAATACGTTATGGGATTGATGAGGGAAGCTGGGCTAGATGTTTCCATTGACTATGCAGGAAATATTATTGGAAAAAGAGCCGGTCAAAATCCTAATCTCAAGCCAATTGCCTTCGGTTCGCATATAGATGAAGTGCCAAATGGAGGAGATTATGATGGACCCGTTGGATCTTTGAGTGCGATTGAAGTGATCAAAACACTACAAGAAAACTCCATCACAACCCAGCATCCTTTGGAAGTGATCATTTTCACCAATGAGGAAGGCGGGGTAATTGGAAGCAGAGCTTTGGTTGGTTCCCTAAGCGAGGAAGCTCTTCAAGTAGTAAGCAATGCAGGAATCACCCAATATGAAGGAATCAAAAAACTAGGAGGAGAACCAGACCGAATTCCTGAGGTAGCCAGAAAACCCGGTGATCTTGCGGCGTTTTTGGAGCTCCATATCGAACAAGGAGCCAATCTCTACAATGAAAAGCTGGATATTGGCGTAGTGGAAGGAATTGTTGCCATCGAATGGTGGGAATTTACTTTTAAAGGATTTGCCAACCATGCAGGAACTACACCCATGAATCTACGACAAGACCCCATGCTTCCTGCTGCCAAATTCATTCTTGCTGTGAATGAAACTGTCCGATCTATAGAAGGCCGTCAAGTGGGAACAGTTGGAAAAATTGAAGCCTTCCCCGGAGCAGGAAATGTAATACCAGCAGAAGTAAAATTAAATCTGGAAATGCGTGATTTATCCTCTGAAAAGATTTGGGACATTTATCGGAACCTTGAGAAGCAAGCCTTCCAATTCGCTGAAGAATACAATGTGGAGCTAGATATCCGTCACATTGATGTAGCATCCACACCGGCTTTGGCAGATCCGGAGATTCGAAAAGTCATTCAATCTGCCGCTGAGTCTTTGGGTTTATCAACTCTTAGCCTTCCAAGTGGGGCAGGACATGATGCTCAAGAAATGGCTCGAATCGCCCCGATGGGAATGATTTTTATTCCAAGTAAAGATGGGATTAGCCATTCTCCTCAGGAGTTTTCTACCAAAGAAGACATTGCAAATGGCGCCAATGTCCTTTTGAATACCATTTTGGCATTAGACCAAAAATTTCACTGAAATTCCTACAGAAAAAACTGAACTTTCTAGGATAATTCAGGATTACATGTCTATACACGAATCAAGACCAAATGCATATGACTCTTCGATCTATTAAAAAAATACATGGTTCAGAATACCGCCCAATAGCTGATTTAATCACCTACAGCCCGATGCCTACCCGGAGCTTAGATATGATAGATCCTTTTCTTTTTTTGAATCATCATGGGTTCCAAACCTATCCAGCTAATAACCGAGGATTGCCTTTTGGCCCCCATCCTCATCGGGGAATGGAAACCGTCACTTTTATTTTGGAGGGAGACATTATGCATAAAGACTCATCAGGTCATGAATCTGTGATCGAGGCAGGAGGAGTTCAATATATGACTGCTGGCAAAGGTCTTATTCATGCAGAAGTTTCCAGTTCGGAATTCAAAAAGAAAGGTGGAGACCTGGAAATTTTGCAGCTTTGGTTGAATCTGCCAGCAGCGAAGAAAATGGTATCTCCTCAGTATGTAGGATTACAAAAAGAAGAAATTCCAACATTAGAACTAGATGAAGGAAAGGTAAAAATCCAGCAGCTATTTGGAGAATGGAGTGGTGTTTCTGGCGCCTTTGAGGGGAATTTCCCGGTTAGCTTGAGTACTATTTATCTCGATCAAGGAGGAGAATTCGAAAAGGAAATCCCTGCGGCTGAGAATATCTTCTTTTACATTGTCCGAGGGAAAGTAAACGTGAATGGACAAAGCGTTCCTTTCAGAAATTTGGTTGAATTTTCAAATGAAGGTTCAACGCTGAAAGTACAGGCAGAGGAGGATTCAGTTGTGATTCTAGGTCACGCTCTACCATTCAATGAACCTGTAGTGGCTCAGGGACCATTTGTCATGAATACCGAGCAGCAGATTTATGAGGCCTACCAAGACTATCAAAACGGGAAATTCGGTTCTTGGAATGGCTAAGAATCGATAATATCCTGAGAA
This sequence comes from Algoriphagus kandeliae, assembly GCF_004571135.1. Taxonomy (GTDB): domain Bacteria; phylum Bacteroidota; class Bacteroidia; order Cytophagales; family Cyclobacteriaceae; genus Algoriphagus; species Algoriphagus kandeliae. The sequence continues at coordinate 786,540 of NZ_SPSB01000002.1, read as the reverse complement.
ATCAGCCTGTAAATCTCGGCAAGCTGTTCATTATAATTTAAAAATCGGTGATGCTCTTCCAAGGTCTCGTAATCTTCTCGGATTGCGGGACCTGTTTGAGCTTTTTTCGCTCCAATCTGCAAACTTTTTGAAATTGTTTCCACGATCAGGGGTTTTAACATTTCGAAGTCCAAGCCTTGCCTTTGCATCAATTCCTCAGCAATTCGAATCATATGATTAGTAAAATTGCTAGCAAAAACAGCTGCGATATGCACCGCCTTTCTGTCTTTGGATCGAACAGTATAAATATGATGGGAGAGGCTCTTGGCTAATTTTTTCAGAATTTTCAAGATTTCCTGATCATCTGATTCCAACAAAAAGGAAACCTCCGAAATATCCATTTTTTGCCCAGCAGTGAAAGATTGCAAAGGATAAAAAATGCCTGTATAAGTAGCTGAGCTATAATTCAAAATATCCAAAGGAAGAGATCCGGATGTATGTACCAAAATACTCTCATCAGGTAATATTACCGCATCAGCAACCTCTGGAATCGCATCATCTTTTACAGCTAGTATAAAAATCTGAGCTTGACTTTCGGAGAAATCTAAATCATCCTTGGGAGTAGCGGTATAAAGCCGCCCGGTCACCCTTTTTGCATGATCTAAATTCCGCGAATAGACCTCTGTGATTTGGTGTCCGGCATTCTCCAAAGCAGGAGCTAAATGCCAAGCGACATTCCCTGCGCCCAAAAAAGCTATTTTATAAGTCATGAATGAATTAAATCATTTTTGATAGAAAATAAAAAAGCCAAATCCTTTGAAGGAAATGGCTTTCATTCTTTTCAAATCGGTGAATTAAATATGCAAAGCTCGATTTTCGGTCGCAGCCAAACAAGCTTCTTTAAATGCTTCCGTGTAAGTTGGATGTGCGTGAGACATGCGAGCGATATCCTCAGCTGAAGCCCGGTATTCCATAGCAACAACAGCCTCGGCAATCATATCGGCTGTTCTTGGACCAATCATATGAACGCCTAGGATTTCATCAGTTTCAGCATCAGCTAAAACCTTCACCAATCCATCAGTATCCATTGAGGCTCTCGCACGACCGGAAGCCATGAATGGGAATTTACCAACTTTATATTTTCTACCACTTTCTTTCAATTGCTCTTCCGTGTAGCCTACAGAAGCTACTTCCGGCCAAGTGTAAACAACTCCAGGAATAAGAAGATAATTGATATGGGGCTTTTGACCTGCTATAGTTTCCGCTACAAATACGCCTTCCTCTTCAGCCTTATGCGCCAACATAGTCCCCTTAATCACATCTCCAATCGCATAAATATGTGGGACAGAAGTCTGCAAGTGGTCATTCACTTCTACCTGACCTCTTTCATTGATTTTTACTCCTGCTGCTTCGGCATTCAATCCATCTGTATAAGGTCTGCGACCGATGGAAACCAAAACATAGTCACCTTTCAATTCGACATTCTCCCCTTTGCTATTTTCAGCAGTTACAACTACCTCCTTGCCTTTATTTTCAACAGCAGTGACTTTGTGCTTGAGATAAAAATCAAAACCAAGTTTCTTAAGTGACTTTTGCAATTCCTTACCCATAGTTTTGTCCATGGAAGGAATCAAGGAATCCAAATATTCCACCACTGAAACCTTCGCTCCCATTCTGCCATAAACGGAACCTAATTCCATTCCAATCACACCACCACCGATCACGATCAAATGTTTAGGAATCTCTTTCAGCTTCAATGCTTCAGTAGAGGTTATAATTCGTTCCTTATCGATTTTGATAAAAGGTAAAGAAGCAGGTTTTGAACCAGTAGCAATGATGATATTCTTTCCTTGGATTTGCTTCTCACTACCATCTGCATTTGTCACTTTAATGGTATTCGCATCGACAAATGAACCAAATCCTTGATGGACATCGATTTTATTCTTCTTCATCAAGTATTGAATCCCATCCACATTTTGCTTAACCACATCTTCCTTTCGAGCAATCATTTGCTTCAAATCAACCTTGAGGTTGGAAAGATTGATGCCGTGGGTTTTAAATGTATGCAGGGCATTGTGGTAATGCTCGGAAGAATCCAAAAGAGCCTTTGAAGGAATACAACCAACATTTAGGCAAGTACCTCCAAGGGTTGGATATTTCTCGATAATGGCCGTTTTCATTCCCAATTGAGCGCCTCTGATAGCCGCTACATATCCACCGGGTCCTGAGCCAATTACAATTAAGTCGTACATTTTATTTTGATTGTACAATGTACCAAGTACGATGTACTAAGCACATTGAGGTTATATATTCAAATTTTGTTTGAGCTTTACAATCATATTTTGGATATGTTCAAGCTCAGATTCTAATTTTTCAAACGTCTTATCATTGATATAACCCAATCTGTTTGAAATAATTATTTGAGTATCGAGCTCAAATGATGAGCCCAAAGCTATCCCCAGAAAATTATTGAAGTCTTTATTAGAATTTCTACCCGCCCCTTCTGCAATATTTGACGCAATAGAAATTACACATCTATTAATTTGTGAAACCAGTCCATACTGCTCTTTTGCTGGTAGACTTTCTGTAACCTGATAGACTTCAACCGCTAAATCAATGGCCTTTTGCCAAACCTTGAGTTCTTTAAATCGATGCATAATAAGAGAGTTTAGATAAATGATACTCTACAATTTACCTAAAACATCTTTTATCTTATATTCATCGTACTTAATACTTGGTTCTTTGTACTAGAATTAAACTCCAAAAAGCAAACGCTCTGGCTCTTCAAGAAGCTGCTTCACTCGTACCAAGAAGCTCACAGATTCTCTTCCATCAATGATACGGTGATCATAAGATAAAGCCACATACATCATCGGAAGAATCTTTACTTCCCCATTTACAGCCATAGGACGCTCTACAATGTTATGCATTCCCAAGATGGCAGACTGTGGAGCATTGATAATCGGAGTAGACATCATGGAGCCAAATACACCACCATTAGTAATCGTAAAGGTACCACCAGTCATTTCCTCGATAGACAATTTATTATCGCGGGCTTTAGTCGCAAGTCTAACCACTTCTTTTTCGATTTGGTCGAAACTCAATCCTTCTGCATTGCGAATTACCGGAACCACCAATCCTTTTGGTGCAGATACCGCGATTGAAATATCACAGTAATCGTGGTAAACAATTTCGTTTCCATCGATTTTCGCATTTACTGCCGGCCACTCTTGCAATGCTACGCAAACAGCCTTGGTAAAGAATGACATAAAGCCTAGCCCTACACCATGCTTTTCCTTAAACAGTTCCTTGTATTTGGATCGAAGATCCATGATTGGCTTCATGTTAACTTCGTTGAAAGTAGTCAACATTGCCGTTTCATTTTTCACCGCAACCAAGCGTCGTGAAACTGTTCGGCGAAGGGAAGACATCTTCTCGCGCTTTTCATCTCGTGAGCCAGCTACTCGAATAGCTGGTTGAGCTGCAGGTTCTACTTTATTCTCTTGCTTTGCTGCAGCAGAAACTTGTTTTTGAGCGGCTTGAGCATCTTCTTTAGTGATGCGGCCGTCTTTTCCACTTCCCTTCACTTCCTCTGGATTAATTCCTTTTTCAGCCAAAATCTTAGAAGCAGCAGGTGAAGCATGACCTGTAGCGTAAGATTCCTTAGAAGGAGTTGAAACAGCAGCTGGAGTGGTAGATGGAGTTGCAGAGCTAGTAGCGGCTGGCTTTCCTTCCATCACCTCAATTTTACAAATCAATCCTCCAATCTCAAGAGTCTCACCCTCTTGAGCAACGTGTCTCAAAATACCAGTTGCTTCTGCAGGCAATTCAAATGTTGCCTTATCAGAATCAACCTCGGCAATAATATCATCCAATTCTACAAAGTCTCCATCAGCTTTTAACCAATTAGCCAAGGTCACTTCAGTAATGGATTCTCCAACAGTAGGAACTACCATTTCTTTCACCTCTCCTGTAGCTTTTGGAGCAGCAGATTCAGAACCTGCTTTTGATGGAGCAGCAGCACTTGGCTTTTCAGTAGCAACACCGCTAGTTGACTCCTCGATGACACATATCACCGCACCGATTTCCAGGGTATCACCTTCCTCTGCTTTAATTCGGAGTGTACCTGCAGCCTCTGCCGGAAGTTCAAATGTTGCTTTATCAGATTCTAATTCACACAGCACTTCGTCCATTTCGACTTGGTCACCGTCCTTTTTAAACCATTGACCAACTGTCACTTCTGTGATGGATTCTCCAACGGCCGGAACTTTGATTTCTTTGCTCATGAGATTTTGGTTTTGGCTTTTACCTTTCGGTCAAAGCATCACTATGATTATTCTGGATTGATTTAAAATTTAAGGGCTCGGGATACAATATTCTTTTGTTCTTCCACATGGACTTTGTTGTAGCCTGTAGCAGGAGAGGCAGAAACCTTTCTTGCGATCAATTCCAAGCTCAACTCCTTATAAAGTAAGCGCAGCAAATAGGTCCAATAGCCCATATTTTCAGGTTCTTCCTGTACCCATACCAATTCTGCATTTTTGAACGGTTTCAATGCCTCCATGATTTGCTTTTTAGGAAGCGGATAGATTTGTTCAATTCTGATAATTGCTACATTATCGATCTTCTCCTTTTCCCTTACCTCTTCAAGATCATAGTAGATCTTTCCTGTACAAAGGATAACTCGCTTCACCTTTTTAGGATCCGCAGAAGAATCTGTAATGATTTCTCTAAAGCTTCCTGAAGTGAACTCCTCGATTGGAGACATCACTTTTGGATGGCGTAAAAGTGACTTTGGAGACATCACCACACAAGGCTTTCTAAATTCCCAAGTCAATTGTCTTCTCAAGAGATGGAAGAAGTTAGATGGAGTCGTAATATTGGCGACCACCATGTTATATTCAGCAGAAAGCTGTAAGAAACGCTCCGGTCTTGCATTGGAGTGCTCAGGTCCTTGTCCTTCATATCCATGAGGAAGGAGCATTACGATACCGTTTTGCTTTCTCCATTTTGATTCACCGGAAGAAATAAACTGGTCAATCATGGTTTGTGCTCCATTTGCGAAATCTCCAAACTGTGCTTCCCAAATAGTCAGAGAATTTGGATTCGCCATGGCATATCCATATTCAAATCCCAAAACGGCATATTCAGAAAGCAAGGAATTATAAATGTAGAATTGACCTTTTCGCTCTGGCATTTCACGAAGCGAGTTATACGGTTGATTTGTATTCGCATCATGGATGACAGCATGTCTATGGGAGAAAGTACCCCTTTGTACATCCTGTCCGGTCAATCGAACTGTTTTTCCTTCCAAAAGAAGCGATCCATAAGCCAAAAGTTCTGCAGCGGCCCAGTTCAAGCTCTTCGATTCAAAGAACATTTCTTTGCGTTGCTTCATCTGAACTTCGATCTGTTTGATCGCTTTGAAGCCTTTTGGAATGGCAGTCAAAGCCTTTGCAACTGTATCAATGGCTTCAGAAGAAATCCCAGTTTCAGGAGATTTTTCAAAGTCTTCCGGATTGGAATGACGGAGATTTCCCCATTCTCTTTCAAATTTGGTCAAGTGGTAAGGAAGTGGTTTTTCCTTCACCATATTCAAGCGATCCTGAAGGAGTTTTCTAAACTCCTTATCCATCTGCTTCGCAATCTTAGCATCAATATCCCCTCGCTCAGTCAATTTCTTGATGTAAACCTCTCTTGGGTTCGGATGCTTCGAAATAATATTATAAAGTTCAGGCTGGGTAAATTTCGGCTCGTCTGATTCATTATGTCCATGACGACGATAGCAAACCATGTCTACGAAAATATCCCTTCCAAATTTTTGTCTGAATTCAGCCGCCAATTTCGCAGCATAAACCACCGCTTCAGCATCATCACCATTTACGTGAATTACCGGAGCATCAATAATTTTGGCGACATCTGTACAATAAATTGAAGATCTGGCGTCGTCAAAATCCGTAGTAAATCCAACTTGGTTATTGATAACAAAATGAATGGTTCCACCGGTATTGTATCCTTTCAAACCAGACATTTGAGTTACCTCATAAACAATTCCTTGGCCTGCTACAGCAGCATCACCATGGATCAAAATCGGAACAGCTTTCCTGGCATCACCATGATGTTCAGAATCGATTTTTGCTCGAATAAAACCTTCTACAACCGGGTTAACTGCTTCCAAATGAGATGGATTAGGAGCTAATTTTAGGTGGATCTTATTGTTATCAGGAGTAACAATATCCGAGGAATATCCCATGTGATATTTCACATCACCATCACCCATGGTCAGGTCTGGCTTGGCAGTTCCTTCAAATTCAGAGAAAATTTGTTCATAGGTTTTACCCATGATATTGGCAAGAACATTCAAGCGACCACGGTGAGCCATCCCTATCATCACTTCTTCAGCTCCCAAATTGGCTGCCGCATTAATTACAGCATCCAAAAATGGGATAGTACTTTCTCCCCCTTCCAGTGAGAATCGTTTCTGCCCCAAGTATTTGGTATGCAAAAAGTTTTCGAATACTACTGCCTGATTTAACTTAAAAAGTATTCGTTTCTTTTCTTCAGTAGATGGATTAAAAGCCAAAGCTTCTTTTTCGACCTTGGTTTTAAACCAATCCAACATTTCTGGGTCGCGAATATAGAGATACTCAAATCCCATAGAACCCTCATAAATAGTTTTGAGAGCCGCGATAATTTCAGACAATTTTGCTGGACCGATTCCTATTTCCTTTCCGGCCTGGAATTCAGTGGACATATCCTCCGGACCTAATCCAAAATCCTGGGGATCGATCAAAGCCTTACGATCTCTTCTTTCTCGAACAGGGTTGGTTTTTGAACGTAAGTGTGCTCTGGATCGATGAGCATGAATCAAAGCTCTTACCTTTATTTCTTTAGGTAATTGCTCCATGTCCATAATGGTACCCGGAGTCGCCAAAGAACCATTTTTCGATGGAGATGCAGCAGACGCAGCTACAGCAGATGGTCCATCTTCGCTTTCACCATATTGGGTTAAGGCAAAATCAAATCCATCAAAAAACTCTTTCCAACTTTGATCGATAGATTCGGGATTAGATTTATAGGATGCGTATAACTCATCGATGTAAGAAACATGAGCATTCGCAATGAAGGAAAATTTATCCATGGTTATTTTGTCTATGCACAACAAAACTAACCTGAATATGTTGTTTTAAAAAATTGGATATTTGCTTATCCAAATATTAGTTTAAAAAATAATAGCGGTGCAAAAACACCGCTATTATTCAATTACTTATAGATGGATTATCTCAATCCTGCAGGCCAAGGCTTTCCAGCATTGGATTTAACAGTAACTGTACCGTATTCACCCCAGGTATTGATCCAATCAAATACTAACTCATCTGCATTAGCACTTACAACAGTCATGGAGTAAGAATCACCGTAGGTATCTGTACCAGACATGGTCAACTTACCACAAGCATCACTAATTCTAACGGTACCTTCCCATGGATCACCATAACATTCGCCCCAAAGACCAAATGCAGCATCATCTACAGAGTAAGAACCTGGAGCACTAGCAATTGCGGTCCAAGTGGTTTGACCAGTAATTGTAGCATCTCCACAGTAATCAGAAGTATGTACAAAGTCATAAGTACCTGCTAGATCTGATGGACAGATCACACTGACATTGTACTGGAATGGAGATGCATAGAATGGAGCACCTGCAACGTTGTTGTTAACAGATGTGTTGGTGAATGAACGACCGAATCTATCATTCAATACCAAGCGGAATTCAAATACATCTGCACCTTCGATATCAGCTGGAGTCAATCCAACAGCTTGAATTGCTTCAAGAGCAGTAATCTCGAAAGAAGTTCGAAGAAATCTAGACTCTGAGTTTGGAGCGAAATCAGTTTTCTGAAGAGTCTTAACCAAATTATCGCCAGAAGATGGAGTAAACTCCAATCCTACACCTGGGATCAATCGTCTGTGACGAACATAAATCTCAACCGTCTCTACGGTATTTCCATCTTCAGCATCAACAGCTTCCAAAGTCAATGCAAACTTGGAATTAGTCAAATCGAAGAAATTGAAGGTTGTGCTAGTCCGTGCGATTGTTCTCAAATATGCCCCTGTATCGAAATCGGTATAAGGGATATTCGGCTCAACGAAATCTCTACAAGAGCTGAATAAGATCAGCACACTTGCTAGCAAACCGAAACTATATTTTAACATTTTCATATTTTTCTAGAATTTTTGGTTAATAAACCCAAGCGTTACCAGCAGGATTTGTATCCCAGAACACCTGTACGGATTGATCTGCTTTCTGAACAGCCTTGTTGTTAGTAACCATGTAGTTGTTAGGATAGAAGAATGACCGAGGGAAAGTTCCTGGGTTTGGCTCCAATCCTGGCTGCATATTATCAGGCTTACCAGTTCTTCTGTACAAGTTGAATGCCTCAATACCGCTACCGAATAGAGACAACCAGTACTCACGACCAATGATGTCCATACGATCATCAGCAGAAGCAGCTGCATCGTACTCATCAGAAACATACTCAAGGTAAGATGCAACTTCCTCATCCAAATCAATTTCTTCATCACTGAAGAAAGAAGTGATAACACCAGCCTGAGAAGTACCCAAACTCCAATCGATAACGAAATTCATATGCTTTTTAATTCCGTCAAGCATATAAGCTTTTGCATCACCGGAAGTACCCAAAGTCAACGCAGCTTCAGCTAACATGAAATCAACATAAGAAGCCAACATGATTGGGTGGATACCAGCTCCTTGAGCACCCAAAGATGGGTTGTTCACAGGAGAAGCAGAGTCATCATCGAATCGACCACCTGCAGGATATACGCCCCATGCAGTTCTCTTCAAACCATCTGGTGGAATACCGTCTGGATCAAGGTGATCACGACCCCAATATCCTCTCTCACCTGGTAGACAGTAAATGAAACCACCTACAAGGTATTGAGCTGGAGGCAACTGAGTAATACACTCAATTTCATCTGGATTGGTAGAATTTACCAATACCTGACGATAGAAGTAGAATCTAGCTCTTGGATCATCAAATCCTTTTGCTTCAGTTAAGTGCCACATATAGTAAGTGGACTGATAATCACCACCACCAGAAGTATACTGACCAGCAAATCTTGGATGACGAGAATCAGGGTCAGCAGCAGTTGTTCCAAATTGGAATACAAAGTCATCTCCTTCCTTCAACATATTGTCTTCAGCGATCAATGCGTTAATTCCGGAAGTAGAACCAGAAGGATCTACCAACTTTCTGTTAAGATAGTAACGTAACTTCAAGGTATTCACTAACCGAACCCACTGTGTTCTAAAGCTAGAGCCACCACCATAATAGTAGTCATTAGGAGCACCTGAACCATCTGGATCTGTAAAATAATCTTTCGCTTGATCCAAAGCTGCAAATGCAGCATCATAAACAGATTCTCCGGAATCTACCGCAGGATTGAATTCATTTGGATCCAAAGCCTGAGAATAAGGAACATCACCATAAGAATCCACCAAGTGGAAAAGAACCATAGCCTTTATGGTATTTGCAATACCCATATGTCTATAAAATTCAGTTCTTGTTTCACCAGTATCAGGATTTCTTGTAACTCCGTCCAAAAATTGAATATCTGCTAAGATGTTTGCATAAGCATTACTCCAATAACCGTTTGTAGTAACAGGAGTATATGCACCTTCGTACTGAGCTGATCCCTGATTGATAATACGGGTCAATCTCATTCCGTCATCCCCAATCGTGTTGAATAGGGACTGATAATCCAACTGAATTCTGTTTAACAGAAAACTTGGATCTGCTGTGTCAGCATTTACTGCATTTGGGTTTTCCAATAGATCAAGATCACAGGAAACCGCAAACAAAGTACTCGCAGCCAACAATAAACTATATATTCTCTTTTTCATAATTGATTCTGTTTGGGATTAGAATGTAAGGGTTACAGTTCCACCGAATCTTCTGGAGCTAGGACCTGTTACAAAGTCAAAGCCCAAACCGTTACCTACACCTGTACCCAACACGTCAACATCGTAATTCATGTTTGGTGGGAAATTCAAGGCTAGGAACCAAAGGTTAGTACCACTCAAGGCAATAGAAGCTCTTTTGAATGGAGTCTTAGCCATCAAAGTAGAAGGCAACTCATATCCCAAAGATAATTCTCTCAATCGGACCATAGAACCATCGAATACGTTAGGCTCATCAGTAGCACCCTGATATCCAGAGAAGAAGTAATCAGAAGCGGTAATCATAATGTCGTTAGGAGTTCCGTCTTCTTTAACACCTGGCATGATGAAAGCAAATTCACGATCAACAACCGGATCTTTGGTCACACCTCGGGCAAGAGTCGCAGTTACTGTATTAGAGAATACGGCACCTTTGTGACGATACTCAAGCATTGCGTTCAAAGTAAAGCCTTTGTAAGAGAAGCTATTGATCCAAGATCCGTTCCATCGTGGGTTAGGGTCACCCAAGATTTGAAGATCTGCAGCAGGCTTATAGATACCATTGGAAAGTACAATAGGCTGACCAGTTTGCTCATCTCTTTCGAATCCGATACCCTTGATCACGTTGAATGGCTCACCCGGGATTGCAAAGTTACCCAAGGTAGTGAAACCTGCCACAACGATTTCATCAAGTCCAGCACCCAATTCAACTGTTACTGAACGATACATGCCCCAGTTGATAGTAGAATTCCACTCAAATCCAGAAGCTGTAGAAACAGGAGTTACGGTAGCTTGGAATTCAATACCACGAGTTCTGATCTTACCAATGTTGATTGCAGTAGAGGTAAATCCAGTAGATGGGTCAATTGGAGATTGAGTGATCAAGTCTCTGGTGTTTTTCTGATACAAAGAGAGGTCGAATCTCAATTTGTTGTTGAACATCACACCTTCCACACCGAATTCAATTTCTTCGTGAAGCTCAGGCTTCAAGTTAGGGTTACCCAAAACGTTTGATACAGAGTGAGTCTGAGTTACAGAACCATCTCTATCAAATGCACGTGCACTTTGAACCAATACGTTTCTTGTTCTATATGGTGCAGGGAAACCTGCAGAAGTACCATAACCTAAACGAAGTTTCAAATCATTTACTGTGCTGCTATTCCAGTTGAAAGCAGTGCTAGGAATGAAGGAAACAGAAGCACCTGGGTAAAGAATTCTTCTATTCTCAGGCTCTACAGTAGAAGTCCAATCATTTCTAGCAGAAAGGTTGAAGTATAGGTAGTTGGAGTAATCCAAGGTTACGTTAGCGTAAACCCCCATTCTTCTTTCTTCCTGAGTGAAGTTCAAGTTACTACCACTGTAAGCGTCATTAGAAGATGAGTTTGTAAAGTTAGAGTGACGGAACAATCCGAAAGCCAACTGACCTTGAGAAGCAACACCGTTTTGAGCATAAGAATCATAACGAGAGTTACCACCGATCAAGGCACTCATTCCAAACTTATCAGAGAATTGCTTCTTCCAGTTGATGATCAAATCCTGGTTCCAGATTGTATTCTGAACGTTAACAGATCTGTAATAACCGGAAGTAGTTGCCAAAGAAGCAGATGGTCCACCTCTGTTGTATCTCAACTCTTGTAATTCAGTATAAGTATCCAAACCGATACGATACGTCACAGAGAAATCGTCATTGATATCGTAAATCAAAGATGTAGAGTTGAAGAAACGCTGAACATCAGAAGTATTCTGATAGTATTTCACCAACCAGTTCGGGTTTACGATATCGTTACCGCCTCGGTAGTATACAGAGCTTCTGTCAATTGGGTTTTCAAATGGAAGACCACCCAAATCCACAGAACGAGGAGTATACAATACGTGAGCAAATACGGAAGGGATACCTCCAGAAGGACCAGAACCGAATGCTGCGTTAACTGGAGGAGACTCCAAGTCGGTGATAGCGAAAGTGAAAGAAGACTTCACAGAAAGCTTATCATTTACAGCAGAGTTGATACCCAAACCGAAGTTATATTTCTTCAAGTTGTTACCAGGAGTAAAACCTTCTTCGTCAGTGTAACCGAAGCTAGCATTGAATCCAGTACGGTCAGAACCACCCGCAATTTGTACGGAAGTATTAGAGATCAAACCAGTCTGGAAGAAGATTTGAGATGGATCTGCATAAGACTTATACTCATACTGCACTGGAGTACCACCTACAATACCATCTACCCAGAACTGAGGGAATGCCTCTCTTACTTTCTGAACAGAAGAAGTTGCATAAGGGTGATTTACTGTAAGTCCTTGATCCATTCTCGGTCCAAAGTTGGAGAAGAAGAAACCAGGTGCTTGCTGGAAACCATTACCATAAGTAGTACCATAAGTTGGCAAGGATGCCGCTTCATTGGTAAAGATGGATTGGTTGATGGTTACTTCAGCAGCTTTACGCTTAGAAGCTCCAGATTTGGTTGTAATCAAGATTACACCATTTCGTCCCTGATCACCGTAAAGTACGGTTGCAGAAAGACCTTTCAACACGGAAATAGACTCGATGTTGTTAGGGTCGATATCCAAGAATCGGGAAGAAGTGGTTGCACCACCAGTAGTAAATCCATTTTGGTTGTTAGTGCTAGTGTTGAAAGGAACACCATCTACTACGAACAATGGCTGGTTAGAACCAGTCGCAGAAGAATAACCACGGATTACCATGTTGGTACCAGAACCTGACATACCATTGGTGGAAGTAATGTTCACACCCGGTACTTTACCTTGCAAAACGCGGGCAACGTCTTGCTCAGGACGGTTTTCGAGTTGCTCGTTACCTACGGAGGTAACTGCATAACCCAAGGCTTTTTTCTCCCTTTCGATACCGATCGCAGTAACTACCACCTCGGATAGCTGGGCTGCGTCAGTCGTCAGGGTCACGTTGATCACGGTCCGGTTGCCGATGACTTCCTCTTTGGTCTCAAGACCTACAAAAGAGAAAATCAGGATCTCACCGCCCTCTGGTACACTAATAGAGTAATTACCATCCAAATCGGTGGTAGTACCTACAGTTGTACCCTTCACGAGAACGGTAGCACCTGGCAAGCCAAGGCCATCTTCGTCGGAAATTACCTGTCCGGTAATTACCCGCTGTTGCGCCGATACTTCATAACTGAGCATCATGGTGAAAAGCGCAACAACAAAGAGTAAAGCTTTTCTCATAAGGTATTTTAGTTTAGTTGATGCGTAAAGAAAATTCCTTTCTGTGGAAAATCAAAATAGAGAAAGCTTGATTTTTATATTTATATAATTATACTTAAAGCTGATAAAGTTTAATTTTTGATTATTTTCATTCATTTTTTAAATGAAATCTTTGAATAGGTAAATTTTAACAGAAATTTTGAAAATAAACGGTGAAAATTTTGTTTGAACGGCTAGAAAAAATGATTATTTGGCTAGTAACGCTCATTTAAGAAATATTAACTGTTCGATTGAGATATTTGGACTTTAACAAAACAAAATTTGGCCTATCTCTCAGAGGCAATAAAAATTGAAAAAATTTTTTGTGGAAAATCATGAAAAAAATCAGCTTGACTTTTGTCAAAATCGATTCTCTAAAAATTAATAAACGTATAGTGGTCTATTTTTAAAATAAAATTCTGAAAGGCAAAAAAGATAGAAATATTTTTTTCCAAAAATTAATTTTTTTCAGGGTTCAGGGTTCAAAAACACAGCTTTGACTAGATTTTTTTGCAAATTCCCTAAAAGTGGGTTCTGTTTTTTAGAGATATACGAAATTTCAAAAAGAATATCTTAAAGTAACGGCTGCTTCGTCTTCCCAAAGCTTTGTAAACTCTTCAAAGTTATATGCCGGCTTCCAATATAGCCCAATGTAAAAATTACTATGGTTGATATTGTACTCTAACCCCACAATCGCATCAACCCCAAAAACATTGTAATCCTGATCTATTTTATACACCCAAGGAGGCTCCCCTTTTCCGTCTTTCCAGATACCATAATGAGCTCCAGCCCCTACATACCATTCCAAGCCATCAAATTCACGAATATCCCAGTGGTGTTCATACAATAAAGCTCCTACCCAACCCCTCCAACGATTATAAACCAATAGATCTACAGCACCTGTTTCAGAAATAAATTGCTTTACAGTGCCTCCTACATTCGTTCCACCTGTCACTCCCACCATTGTATTATATGCACCTACTTGTGCTTTTGCTGTAAAAACAAACAGCCCAAAAAAGAAAAAAAGCAAAACTGCATTTTTCATATCGAAATATTTTGACTTAAAATCTAATGACTTTTTCTGGTGTAATGCAATAATCTAAAGGAATATCATGCGCTTCATGCGCTAGCTTTTCTTCCGGATCAAAAAAACTCAAGCCTACTTTCACCGGCTGAAAATCTAAACCTGCAAGAAATTGATCATAATACCCTTTCCCAAATCCAATTCTCCATCCTTCCTGATCGTAAGCAAGCAAAGGAACTAAAATTAAATCAAACTTTTCTGCAGGAACTCTCTCAACCTCCTGAGGAATGGGTATCCCCCAAGAATCTTCGACAAAGTGAGTATTTTGAGGAATTCGGGCAGAAACCATTTTTCCCGTTTCTTGGTCGATGAGAGATCCAAAAACTGACCAACCACTCTCCCAAAACCAATGAAGTATGGGAAAGGTGTTTACTTCTCCCTGCTTTTTTATAGGGAAGTACATGTGTACAGTTTTTGAGGAGGACCAATTTTCAAGCCATGCCAAAAACTGAATAAAAATAGCTCCAGACCTTCTCTCCTTTTCATCTTCAGAAAGAGCAGCCCTTTTTCGCTTATATTCTTTCCTAATCTCAGCTTTTTCGGAAATCATGCCTCAATGACATTCATACAAAAATCAAGTGGATCAAAAACCGAATAAAGCTTTTCGATGAATTCTGGATCAGCTAAAAGAAACTGCATAACGTTCACCACCCGTTCCTGAGGGCTACCTCCTGGCTGAATATAATCAAAAATCGCCTCAGCTCGCTTGATTTGAACCTCCAATCTACGCTCCTCGGCCTTTCGAATCTTTTTGCCCATTTGATCCAAAATCTTCAAAGCTCTGACTTTTGCAGCTTCGAAAGATTCTCCTAGACTTTTCTCCAGCTTCTCGGCTTCTTTTCCTTTTTTATCAAAAACATCAGAAAGCCTTTCTTTCTCCTCTTCCAATTCAAAATCCACAGATGCTTCAGAAGCTACAAATTCCCTTTTCCAAGTATCGAAATCTTGGAATAAGTCTTTTTCGGACCAGCCCAATTGCTCCATTTTCTGAATAATTAACGGCTCTAAAATCAAAGCGAAATTTCGAGGGAGCAACACCGGAAAATGAACAGAAAAATGATCAAATACTCCTTTTAACTGCAACCAGTACACCACTTCAGCAGGTCCACCCAAATAAGCCAAATTGGGCAAAATAGTCTCTTGGTATAAAGGTCTCAAAACGACATTTGGACTGAATCGCTCGGGATGGGCCTCGATTAAATTTTCTAACTCAGATTTTGAAAAACGGAGGTCAGTATTCAATACCAAATACTCATCTCCCTGCTGCTCGATTCGCTCCCGGATTCCCTGATCCATGTAGAAGAAATTGATTTCTCTTGGAAAAATCTGACCTGAGTAACCCAAGGATTCCAAAGACTCTGTTTTCAAGACCACTTCTTTGTGGGGCGCATGTGAAAAAACATCCTCATACATCACCTGCCGGAATAATCCTTTCAAAGCAGGAACTTGTGCATCCACGACCAACAAACCTTTTTTTCCGAACAATTCATGGACATAATTCAAAACCGCATCTTTCAAGGTCTTGGCTTTTCTATATGCCTCTTTGAAAACTTCAGCCGCAAAAGGGATAGTCTTTTCAAATTCACGAAAGCTCTTATCCAACTCAAAATTCCCAACAGCTCCAGTTTGATCCGATTGCCATTGGTATTTCTTACCATCCAGTTTGAAATAATTGATCTCGTCGAAGTCGTGATCTTCCGTAGCCATCCAATAAACAGGCACAAAATCATAATCCGGATATGCTTTTTTCAACTCCTCCGCCAATCGGATAGTCGAAACGATTTTGTAAATAAAATAGAGTGGACCTGTATACAGATTGAGCTGATGACCGGTAGTAACCGTAAAGGTGTTTGAAAAAACAAGCTTTTGAATTTGGTCTTTTTCTTCTTCGAAAAGAGAAATATCAGCGTATTGGGATTGAAGACTTTCCACCAAAACTTGCCGATGGGCTTCCGGATAACGCTTTTCCTTTATGGCATTATGAAAGCTCTCAATTTTGGGAGCATGATTGTAAAAAGGTCGTAATTCAACTTTCCCATCAAGGTAATCCAGAAAAAAATTCGAGAACTGTCCAGTTTTTTTCAGATCAATACAATGATGCTTCATAAGAGTAAGGATGATGGGTTTTCGAAGGCAAACTACTGATGTTTATCCAAAGTTCGGCTTTTTTAGGAAAATCACCAGACTCTTACATGGACGGAGGCTATCATTCTTCAATTGATTTGTAGAACCTTTTGCCTAAAATTGGTTTTACCCATAGAAGCGGTCAAACTCAAAAAAGTGTAGCTTTGCCACCGATGAAATTCCCCTACGAAAGACATTTTCTGGACAATGGACTAGAGGTGATTATCCATCCTGATCCTCATTCTAAAATTGCTGTTTTCAATTTACTCTATAAGGTAGGGTCAAGAAATGAAAAACCTGGAAAAACAGGTTTAGCCCATTTTTTTGAGCATTTAATGTTTGGCAGTTCTCAAAATGTACCAGTTTTCGATCGGGCCTTGGAGCGGGTTGGCGGTAATTGCAATGCTTTTACCAGTCCGGACATTACCAATTACTACATGACTCTTCCGGTCAGCAATTTGGAAACAGCTTTTTGGTTGGAATCGGACCGCATGCTTCATGTTTCACTGGTGGAAAAAACCATCGAAACCCAGCGGAAAGTTGTATTAGAAGAATTCAAGCAGCGCTATCTCAATCAACCGTATGGTGACATTTGGCATTTATTACGGCCTATAGCCTATGAGGTTCATCCTTATCGCTGGCCTACGATTGGGGCTACCACGGAGGATATCGTCAACTATACTGAAGAGGATGTTTGGGATTTTTATAAAAAGAATTACGCACCTAACCATGCCATTTTGGTTATTGGCGGCGATGTGAACCCAAGGGAAATCATGAAAATGGCAGAAAAGTGGTTTGGAGATATTCCTCCTGCATCACAGCCTCAGGAAAAAATTTATCAGGAGCCCGAGCAAAACGAAAAAAGAGAAAAGACCCATACAGCCGCTGTTCCTACAGATCTACTCTTCAAGACTTTCAAAATGCCTGGCAAAGGAGAAGTAGGATATTTAGAAGCGGATTTGATAACGGATATTTTGGGATTTGGAAAATCCTCTCCGATCGAGCAGGAACTGGTAAGAGGCGGGAAAGAGTTTGCCTCATGCGGAGCCTACATATTAGGAAGCTTGGACCCAGGATTATTGGTGTTTTCAGGAAAAATGGAAGCAGGAATAAGTAGTCAGGATGCTGAAGCTAAATTGGATAAGTTCTTAGAGGAATTTCTTCAAAAGGGTGTAGATGAACTCACTCTTCAAAAGGTCAAAAATCAAGGAGAAGCCATGAAAACTTACGAATCCATCCAATTGATCAATCGGGTGATGAATCTGGCCTTTTATGCAAATTTGGGCCATCCTGACCTATATTGGGATGAATTCGATCGGAAATCTTCCATCACTCCTAACCAAATCATGGACTGGGCTCATACTTTGATTAGACCTGAAAAGTCCACAGTTTTACATTATCAATCGACAAACAAATGAGCAAATTTCGAATAGGTTTTGGCTATGACGTCCACCAATTAAAGGAGGGACAAGATTTCTGGTTGGGAGGAATAAAAATCCCTCACACCAAAGGTGCAGTAGGCCATTCAGATGCGGATGTTTTGATTCATGTCATTTGTGATGCCTTGCTTGGCGCAGCCAATTTGCGGGATATTGGATACCATTTTTCAGACAAGGACCCCAAATACAAAGGAATAGATAGCAAGATTTTGCTTAAAGAAGTGCTAAAACTTCTTCGAGAAGCCGGATTTGAAATTGGCAACTTAGATATGACGATTTGTCTTCAAAATCCTAAAATCAACCCACATATTCCAGCCATGAAAACCTGCCTTTCCGAAGTGATGGCAGTGGACGAGGGAGATATTTCCATCAAAGCTACTACCACTGAATGGCTAGGTTTTGTTGGAAGAGAAGAAGGAGTTTCTGCTTATTGTGTGGCCTTGATTTATGAAGTATGAGTGGAAATATAAAAATCATCACAACTGAAGACGGTTCCCATTCACTCTATCACGAAGAGCTAAAAGAAACCTACCACAGCTTTCACGGAGCCTATCGGGAATCTTTGCATGTTTTCATGATTTATGGATTGGATTCTTGGGTTGCCATGAATCCCAAAAAATATCCAATCCGCATCTTCGAAGTAGGCTTTGGCACTGGATTAAATGCTTGGCTGACCTTAGTATGGGCAGAACAGTACCAAATTCCGGTACTATACCATACTATCGAGCCCTATCCCCTAGAAAAAGAAATTTATTCTCAACTGAATTTCATCCATCAGAACGATGCCATCTGGCATTATCATAAATATTTTGAAGCGCTGCATGATGCTCCATGGAATGAGGGAGGCCCTATTTCAGAATATTTTAATTTCAAAAAAGACAAGGTGAGTTTGCAGGAAGCTCAACTCTACCCTACGGATGTGGTGTTTTTTGATGCATTTGCTCCAAGCAAGCAGCCGGAACTTTGGGAAAAGGATATGCTGACTAAAGTAGTAAACAGCATGCGCCCGGGAGCAGTTTTCACCACTTACAGCGCAAAAGGACAATTGAAGCGGGACTTAAAAGAATTGGGATTGGAAGTAGAGACCCCTCCAGGACCTCCAGGAAAAAAAGAAATGACCAGAGCATGGAAAAAGGCAGAATAAAATCTGCCTTTTTTTATGATTTAAGTCTAGCGATTGGTGTTCTTCCTCCTTTGGTTTTTTGGTCCAAGGAAACCAAAATTTCTGTACCAAGTGGCAAAAACACATCCACTCGAGATCCGAACTTAATAAAGCCGAATTCTCCGCATTGAGGAAGCGTATCACCTTCCTTCACATACCATTTGATTCGTCTTGCCAAAGCACCAGCAATCTGGCGAACCAAGATTTTTGTCCCAGATTCTGCACGAACCACCATCGTAGTCCGCTCATTTTCAATACTGGATTTTGGATGCCAAGCCACCAAGTATTTTCCAGGGTGATATTTAAAAAACTCCACCACTCCTTTGATAGGTGAGCGATTCACATGAACATTCAAAGGAGACATGAAAATGGAAACCTGGATTCGCTTTTCTTTCAAATATTCGGTCTCTTCAGTCTCTTCTATCACCACCACTTTACCATCAGCTGGCGCATAAACTACACCCTCTTCCTGAGGAAGGGTAAATAGGGGATTTCGAAAAAACTGTAAAATCAACAAATACAGTATCAAACTTCCCAACATGCTTACGTTGAGCCAAAACCTGGCATCAGGAAAGAAATAATACAGAAGGTAATTGCCGGCAACCAAAATGATCATCAGCCAAAACAAGAGTACGCGTCCTTCTCGGTGTATGGTCATATCTTTTGAAAATAAAAGGCGCAGGAAAACCTGCGCCGTAAAGATACATGATTCTGAATATACTTGGAGTTTTTAGTATCCTCCTCGGAATGTATATGTCTTTGCTACTTTATCGATTGCCACAATGTAAGCTGCAATCCGCATAGGAACATCATATTTTTTGGAAGCTTCATATACATGTTCAAACGCATCCTTCATGATCCGATCGGAACGTCTGTTCACACGGTCAGCAGTCCATTTATAACCTAATCGGTTTTGAACCCACTCGAAGTAGGAAACAGTAACCCCACCAGCATTTGCTAAGATATCAGGCACAGCCATGATTCCTTTTTCGTTGATGATCGCATCTGCCTTAGCAGAAGTAGGTCCATTAGCACCCTCTACGATCAATTTTGCCTTAATTTGATCCACGTTTTTAGCTGTGATCACATCCTCCACCGCAGCCGGCACTAACACATCCACATCCAAGGTCAATAGATCCATTGGGTCTTCCATTTTGTCACCACCTTTGAATCCTTCCAAATGACCTCCATTTGCATCTCGGAATTCGATAGCTTTCACAATATCAATTCCTTTTTCGTCATAGAATGCACCAGTATGATCAGAAATTGCAACGACTTTTAAGCCTCTTTCCTCCAATAACCGAGCAGCCCAAGATCCTACGTTTCCAAATCCTTGCACTGCACAAGTGGCTTGGAAAGGATTAATTTTCAGTTTTTGCATAGCTGCCAATGCAGACACCATTACTCCTCGTCCTGTCGCTTCAGTTCGACCCAATGAACCTCCCAAAACAAGAGGTTTACCAGTAACTACCGAGTTTACGGTCATTCCATGAGCTTTGGAATATTCGTCCATCAACCAGGCCATTTCTCTCGGTCCAGTACCCATATCGGGAGCAGGAATATCCTTATCCGGACCAAAAACATCAATCATAGCCATGGTGTAGGCACGCATCAAGCGTTCAATTTCACCTTTGGACATTTCTCTAGGGTTGCAACGAACTCCTCCTTTACCACCTCCATAGGGAATATCCACTACCGCACACTTCCAGGTCATCCAAGCAGCAAGTGCCTTCACTTCATCCAAATGCACATCTGGAGCAAATCGGATTCCCCCTTTTGCAGGACCCAGGATATTGGAGTGAACCACACGGATTCCCTCGAAAACCTGAATTTTCCCATTGTCCATCGTGATGGGCAAGGAAACGATTACTTGACGAGCGGGATTTTTTAAGACATTGTAAACTTCATCGGAAAGACCAAGTTTCTCTGCCGCGATGTTGAATCTTTCCATCATTGACTCCAAAGGATTCTCTCTATCCTTAATTGGAGCCGGTTCAATGTAAGCCATATTGGGTTTAAATTAGAGTAGTGAAATGCAATACAATATTACGTAGTTTTTCAGATTAGCCCTTCCGAACAATCAGAAGATTTTCAAAAAAGCAGTAATAAAGGGGGCCGACAAAAGCAAACCGTCAAACCGATCCATAAAACCTCCATGTCCAGGCAAACCATGACCTGAATCCTTGATCTCAATTGACCGCTTAAACAAGGACTCAATGAGATCTCCATAAGTCCCGGCAATGATGATAATTCCGGAAATCACCAACCACTTCCAGTCTTGAATAGACTGAAAATATCGGGCCAATAAAAATGCAACTGCAATGGCGGAGAATGCTCCACCAAGAAATCCCTCCCAAGATTTTTTGGGAGAAACCCGCTCAAATAACTTCGTTTTTCCAAATTTGGTCCCGGCAAAATAAGCTCCTGTGTCACTGGCCCAAAGAATCAGCAAACAGCCAAGAATGATTTCAAAGTGATACACTTTATCCACTGAAAACACCGCCAAATTCAACAAGGAGAAAGGTACTGCGACATAAAAAATACCTAAATAGGTAAATGCAACACCTGTAAATGGCTTTTTATCCGTCTTTTTGTACAGCTTGATAAAGAAAGTCAAGGAGATGATCGGAAAAATCAGATAGAGATACTCATTGGGCAATTGTTCCTTCTCAATCATGAAGGTTAGTGTGAAAATCAAGAGTCCTAAAAATGTCCCAAAACTCTTCAAAGGCAACATCCCGTCCAATCCGCACAATTTGTAGAATTCCATTTGAGAAAAGCCCAAAATGCAGGCAAACACCAAAAAATAGGTCCAATCTGAATATATGATCGAAGAAATAACAATTGCAGCTCCCACAACGGCTGTAATGGCTCGCTGGCCAAGATTGCTGTAATTGTTGATATTAAAACGAGATCTCATTATTGATCAGGGTAGTGGCTCTCAAAGCATCCGCACGGTTTACATGAACTTCATATAGACCAAACACTTGATAGACCGTTTCTTTTTTATTCAAGACCACCGCTGGAATTTCATTTTCTTCCAAAACTCCTTTGACGATTTCAGCTCGGATTTGCTGAGGTGTTTCAAATACTTTGATCCAATCCTTCATGTTCGGAGGGCTTCGTTTTTTTAAAATAATAGAATCCTGCCGAAAGAACCAATAGTCCTAAAAGGGCTGCTGGATAAGAAACGGTATCTGTAGACTCCAAATCAAACTCAATCCATCCCTGAGCAGAAGCATATACTAATAATACAGTAAAGGAATTATTGAAGATATGAGCCAAAATGGGATATACCAAGCTTCCTGAATAAACATAGAGGTAACCAAACAAAGCTCCTAAAAACAAGCGTGGTAAAAATCCATAGAACTGCATGTGAATAGCTGAAAAAATCGCTGCTGTCAACCAAATTCCCCAATGGTAAGAACCTGTATATAAATGCATTTTTGGCTGAAGAACTCCTCTGAAGAATAGCTCCTCTCCCAACCCCGCAAATACCCCAATAACCAGAATTCCCATCAATAACTCTTTTATATTCTGGAAATCGGTCAGGAACATGGTCATTTCCATTAAGTCTTTTTCCATTTCCTTCATCCAACTTTCCAATCCTGAAAGTGCCTCCGGTAGCTCCATTTGAGCATTTAAATACACTAACAGGGCATTGAACAACATTGCCCCAAAAGTCAAAAAGACAGTGATAAGAATTTTCTTTCCTTGAGTTCTACTCAATTGAATATCCCATCTCAAGTTAGCTTTGTCAATCCAACTGGAAATGATGTAGCCGGCTACCATAAATCCTATCCCGGAGCCTAAGCCTTGGACAAAATATAAGGCCATCCGACCATTCGGAACTGAAAAATCACCAGATAAGAGGGCCACAATGTCCTCTAGACCAATTCCAAAAAGAAAAGGAACAAGGCCCAATGCGATTCCCTGAAGGACAATCAGCACGCCAAATGACACTAAAACAATGACTACCAGGGACAAAAGCCAGCTTTTCCGCTGTGCGATTTCTCGCTGAGTTTCGTAAATCTCCATAATTGGCCGTAAATTTACGCCAAATTTAGAATAAGCAGTGGTAAAGATAGGAAAGTTGGAGCTGGGAGAATTCCCTTTGTTACTGGCACCCATGGAAGATGTCAGCGATCCCCCATTCCGTGCAGTTTGCAAGGAAAACGGCGCTGATTTAATGTATACGGAGTTTATCAGTTCAGAAGGACTCATCCGGGATGCCGCAAAAAGCGTCCAAAAACTCGATATTTTTGAGTACGAACGTCCTATCGGAATACAGATTTTCGGAAATGAAATCGAGTCCATGCGGGAAGCCGCAGCAATTGCAGAAGCAGCAGGTCCGGATATTTTAGATATCAACTACGGCTGTCCAGTGCATAAAGTAGCCTGTAAAGGTGCGGGAGCGGGAATTCTTCTAGATATCGACAAAATGGTATCCATGACGGCTGAAATTGTCAAGGCGGTTAAAATTCCAGTGACCGTGAAGACTCGACTTGGCTGGAATCATGAAACAATCAGAATCGTCGAAGTGGCTGAGCGACTACAAGATGTAGGGATCCAAGCTATTTCAATTCATGCACGTACCCGTCAGCAAATGTATAAGGGAGAGGCTGATTGGACCTATCTGAATCAGGTGAAAGACAATCCTCGTCTGAGTATTCCGGTTTTTGGAAATGGGGATATTGATTCTCCGGAAAAAGCGGCTGAATACAAAGCCAAATACAATGTGGATGGAATGATGATAGGGCGAGCATCCATTGGATACCCATGGATTTTTAATGAAATCAAGCATTACCTACAAACCGGTGAAAAATTACCTCAGCCAGATTTAGCAGAACGCCTCAATGTGGCTAAAAAACACCTGGATTTCTCTGTTAAATGGAAAGGGGAAAAACTTGGAATCCTTGAAATGCGCAGACATTACACTAATTATTTCCGAGGAATGCCCAACTTCAAAAGCTACAGAACTGAAATGGTGACTGCGGAAAGCTATGAGGAGGTTTGTGAAATTCTAGATAAGGTAGGCGAGGTTTACGCTGATTACGTTTTCTAAGAATTTTCAGCCCATTTATCCCAATCTTGTAATTTTCACAAACAATTCCGGAATGGAATTGCTTCTTTTGCGGTAGAATAGATCATCCTATCCATGTCCGATCACTCTTCTGAAAACACATTGAAAAATTGGGGATTCCTCATCGTTTTGGCTTTGGTTTGGGGAAGCTCTTTTATTTTGATCAAAAGAGGCTTAGAAGTTTTCTCTCCGGGTGAATTGGGAGCATTTCGAATTGTAGCTGCTGCTAGTTTTTTATTGCCAATTTCTCTTCCTGGAGTGCGACGTTTGACAAGCACACAAATACAAAATCTGATTTTGGTAGGGTTAGTGGGAAGTTTTATTCCTGCCTTTCTTTTTGCAAAAGCCCAAACTCAACTCAGCAGTTCTTTGACTGGAGTTTTGAATGCATTGACCCCCTTATTTGTCGTGTTGGTAGGAGCCATCTTTTTTAAATCCAAAATCACCCGACAGAATGCCCTTGGCTTAGCCATCGCATTTCTAGGTGTGACGGTATTGGTTCTTGTAAAAGAAGGAAATGGCTTTGGGGCCTTTAGCGAAATAAATGCTTATGCTTTTTTTGTGATCCTAGCCTGTACCTGTTATGGGTTTAACCTCAATTTGATCAAATATCGATTCGTCACCCTTCGTCCTGTAGAAATTACTGCTATTTCCCTCCTCCTAGTATTACCTGTTGCTCTAATCTATTTAATGGCTGGAACCCAATTCGCCTACAAACTCTCCTCAGTCGATGGTGCATGGCGGGCCCTAGGTTATGTGGCAATTTTAGGAATTGTAGGAACCGCCTTGGCATTGATTCTTTTCAATATGATGGTCAAAACCGCTAGTCCAGTCTTTGCCAGTTCCGTTACCTACCTGATTCCAATCGTAGCTATCCTTTGGGGAGTTTGGGATGGAGAAGTTTTGCTTTTAGGACACTATTTAGGATTTGCAGCCGTGATTTTGGGAGTATGGATCGGAAATCGTAAAAAGGTCAATCGTCCGAGTAATTAATTACCGGCTTTTTGTTTCCAAGCATATACCAACATTGGCAATTGTTGATAGCTCAAAACCCCGGCTTTGACACCTTGAGATTTTAAGAATAAATCATTGGTTTTTCTGCTCAATTCGATGGAAAAAGGAGGGTATTTCGCATTTCTATCTTGAATAGAGCGAATATCCTGAAGTACCCCTCGATCTAATTTTTCTAACCAAACTCTATATCCATCAGGGTCCATCCGATAATAATCCCGAACCTGATACAAGAACAATCGCAAATAGGCTGTGTACTTTAGTAAAGGATCCGAAGAACGCGTACCAACAACCCAAGCTACAAAATTCGCCTCTCCTTCATCTGTGACCCCAAAACTATGAGCCATTTCATGAGCAATTGTAAACGGTTGCTCAAGGGGGTGCAAGGTTGGATCGATGTAGCTCTCACCTGTGTAAGGAAAATAAATTCCTAGAATTCCCATTTTTCGCATAAAGCCTGGGGGTGGAAACATCCGAGTTCGGGGATTCCCGTGATATTCAAGCTTCACCAAAGCTAGATTTTGAGAAAGGTTTTTCCTTACTTGACTTTCCAAACTTCTATAATCGACGATTTCTTCTATCGCCGAAGTATCAGCTTTTATTTGCTGCCGCAAGCTGACTAATTGATGATGGCTCTCCTCAATTTCTTCTTCCAGCTGCTCCAAATTCAAAGGCTTTACTTCAAGCCCTAATTGCTGAATGATGGATGTTCGCTGATAATTGAAACCCCAGAGAATCAAAAAAAAGAAAATCAAAGCACCAGAAAAGTTAAGAAGTGAGCGAAAGGCAAAAATCCATCTCTTCTTTCCCTTTGGGGACCGGCTTAATTTTCGGATTAAAAACAGGAATAAAGTCCCAATAAAAAGGATAAATAAAAAGACGCTGGGAAAAGGTAAGTTCCCCAGCGTCATATCAAATGCTTGTCGAATGAATAAAAATAATCCTCGAGAATAATAGTGCTCAGTCCATTCAGGAGAATTAGATGCTACCCAACGAAATCCTAGGGAAGCTACTCCTAACAGTGCCCAAGCCCATTTTTTTATTCCCATTTAATAAACTTAGATACCTTCTGCCTCCACTTCCTTCACTTCAGGAAGCATTCGGGTCAGAAGATTTTGAATTCCTGCCTTCAATGTGATGGTACTGGAAGGGCAACCTGAACAAGAACCTTGAAGCAATACCCTCACCACTCCATCTTGAAATGAGTGAAATACGATAGCTCCACCGTCTTGTTCTACTGCAGGACGAATATATTCATCGAGAATACCCTTGATTTTTTTAACGATTTCAGAATCATTTTCATCAAACAGAGGATCTTTATCGAATTCTGCCTGAACAGGTTTTTTACCTGCTTCCAGATAGGATTTAATATGATCCCGAATGATGGTTTGAATTTCCGGCCATTCTACAGATTCAGACTTGGTAACCGTCACAAAATTAGAGGCGATGAAAACCCGCTCCACAGCTGCAAAATTGAACAATTCCTGTGCAAGAGGACTATTAGTCGCCTGTTCCGCAGATGGATAGTCAAAACTCAAACCGTCATCCACCAACATGAAATTGGCAACAAACTTCAAAGAATTAGGATTTGGATTTGCCTCCATATACAAATGGACAGGCCTGGACTGAGCTTTTAGCATAGGATTCTGATTTTTTTGTAAAGTTAAACCCATTCTATGGGGATAAGTTCCAAAATCATTGATTCTATTTATTTAAAAGGCTCTCCTGTTGCAGCATACCAAATCCCTCCATACAAATGCTTCAAGAAATCAGGATCTTCATAAGCAGACTCCACATGTCCTAATGCTGTGTAGAATACTCTTCCTCCATCAAATTCATGGTACCAAGCCATAGGATGCTTTTCACCCATAGGCTTTGCCGGAGAATAAGTGGATTCGTCAGCGTTGATTAGGACTTTAATGTTTGGATTGATATTTCTGAATTCATACAATTCATCCGTCCAAAGCCAGTTTTTTGGAAGATGCCAGGTAGCTGGGTGATCGGAATCTACCACTTCCAAACGAAGGGTTTGCTGCCGTGGATGGGCCAAGAAATAAGCTCCCATCATTTGATTATACCATGGCCATTCGTACTCAGTATCTGTAGCAGCGTGGACACCAACCACCCCTTTTCCACTTTGCACAAATCGCTGAAAAGCTGCTTTTTGCTCTTCATTAAAAATCGTCCCTGTAGTGCTCAACAGGATAATTACGTCAAACTTTTCTAAGTTTTCATCAGTGAAGTAGGAAGCATCTTCCGTGGTATGCACGGCAAAAACATGGGACCGACCGAGGTTTTGTACTGCCACAACACCGACGGGAACAGACTGATGCCGAAATCCGGTAGTTTTACTGAATACTAAGGCTCGGAATTGCTGGGCTTCTGCATAAGAAAATCCAACAAGGAAAACAAGAATGGCAAGTATTGAAAATCTGATTTTCATAGGTTTTTTGGGTTTGATTTTTCCCAAAATACAAAATCAGCAATTCAATTCAGCGAAATTTTGACAATTGGCTAGAAGGGCATCATTGATCAAACCACCAATGCGGAGTCTGGGTGGTACTATTCGGAAACTCACTGCATCGAAGGCAAGTTCGCGGATATTTATCCAATGGCCTGGCAGGATCATAAGTGCAGACTTCCGGGATAAAAAACGGAACATCCGCTCGCGTGGTGTAAATTCGATTTTGAGAAACACGAACCACTTCAAAGTAGCCGAGAACTACTTCATCCGGGTCTGAAATATTCTTAACATTTCCCCGAACAGGAGCAGGTGGTGTGTCAAATACTGATCCTGAATTATTTACCAATTCACGTATCCGCCTCCAATAATCATGTGACCCTCGGGTAGTACTTACCTGTCGGACATTGAAATAATGTCTGCTCAAGAAGGATTCATCTACTATCCGTTCAGCTACTATTTGCGAGCCTCCTTGTCCTGAAGCAGGAGCATTCTCACCATTGAAAAGCGTAATTCTTTCTGGATCTGGAAAACCAAACACATAGCAATCCGGTGGTGCCCTGTTAAAAGGGTTGGGAAAAAAGGTCAAATTCCAATAATAAGCCTCATCCACATCCCAACGTAGAAAATAAGGAATATCTGCGGTTGGCAATTGCACATCCGAAACAATGGAAATAAAAGCGGTCTCCGGAGCTCCTTCAAAATTTCCTCTTGAGAAGGTATAACCCAACTCATCCTCTCCTACAACCTGGGGCATTTGCTCAGGTTCGGATCGGTAAACCCTCCCATCAATCAGAATTTCAACAAAATAGGAGACATCTTCTCTAATCTCCACATTCCTTGGGAGCATATACTTCCCGGGTTCAATTTGATTCAACAAATAGCGCTGATTGTCTGTATTGACCACAAAAACCTGTGCGGTAGTCACAGGCCTAGGCAGGTCATTCAAGACTAGATATTGACCGGCGAATAGAGGTTCTCGATCTGCCGAGGTAGTCTCTGAAAGAAAAACAAATTTATCCTCATCCAGATTGCTCAATTGACCATATACAATCAGTTTTTCCACTCCTCGATCCAGCGGAAAACTGATTTGATCCACACAGGAGTTGAATACAAGGAAAATCATTGCCAGAATCGAAAAACGTCTCCAATTATTCATCTTCACCTCCTCCGAATTGAATACTATAAGTAATAGACGGGAAAATCGACCCCAAAACTGCTAGTCGATAAGGTCTCAATTGGCGACTGTCTCCGTCCTTTTGCCAAAAAACCGAATAGGCATTTCTCCGACCTAATAAATTATAAATACTGAAATTCAGACTATCTCCTTTCTTTGAAAATACCTTTTCCAGAGTATAGGAAACATCTACTCGGAAATAATCTGGTATACGATATTGATTCCTATCGCTGTACTCAGGAATTATCAATGAATTAATCACATAGCTGGCGTTCACAGCACTTACAGGGCGCCCTGTAGCATAATTGATACTCAGATTAAACAAACCTCTGGGATACATCTTTCGGCTAAGAATAAAATTCACCTCATGAGGCTTGTCATAGTTACTGGGAAACCATTCTCCGCGATTAATTTGGGTTTCTTCAAACTGCCCCGAACTTCTGAAAAATGAGCGAGAATAAGTATATGCTACCCATCCTGTCAGTATGCCTAGGTTTTTTTTGAATAAAAACTCGACTCCATAAGCTTTCCCTTCTCCCAAAACTATTTCCGTCTCCAAATGGGGATTCAAGAAAATCTGTGCAAAATCACGGTATTCAACTTGATTTTGGGTAGTTCTATAAAAGCCATCAACCGAAAACTCAAACTTATTGTCCTTACTGTTTCTGAAAATCCCCAAAGAAAAATTATCCGACTGTTGAGGAGGAATATAACGGGTGCTGAGCTGCCAAAGATCAATCGGTGTAGGACCAAAGGTATTGCTCACAGATTGAATGTATTGGTAT
This sequence comes from Algoriphagus kandeliae, assembly GCF_004571135.1. GTDB lineage: Bacteria > Bacteroidota > Bacteroidia > Cytophagales > Cyclobacteriaceae > Algoriphagus > Algoriphagus kandeliae. The sequence continues at coordinate 757,064 of NZ_SPSB01000002.1, read as the reverse complement.
AGTCGAGCATAACTCCCCTTTACCGAGGTGTTTTCTGCCAAATTATGCCTGATGGATAATCGTGGTTCAAAACCTGAATAGCTTTGAATGGATCCTTTTCCAAAAACTTCCTCTCCGGTGATTCTATCTTCCGAGATCGGACCAATTTCATTGTATTGATACACCGTGTCAGGCCCCAATTGATTGTAGAAGGAATATCTCAATCCAGCAACGAGACCTGTTTTCTCGCTTATATCCCATTCCAAACTGGCAAAAGCTCCTAATTCCAATCCTTGTTCTTTTCCTGCTTTTTCAGGACTGATATTGGATTCCGAAGAAAATGGATTCAGTTCTTCGTCCTTACTTGAATAGCGCACACCTTCCAATCCAGAGCTGATCGCTAATTTTTCATTTGCCCAAGTCAAGGTCACTTTCCCTTGTTGGTAGCGCATTCCATTCCGAACTTCAGCGGCATCAAGTCCCTCCGGATCAAAAAAGGCATTGGAAAAATCTCCATCTGCAAACAAGGCTCGAATGGACAGGTTTTCCCCTAAAACTCCCCGATAGTTGAGACTACTCACACGATTGGACCAATCATAGCCAAATTCATTGGAGAATTTAAAATAGTCCCCAGTCAACAGAGTGCGGGCTTCTATATCATGTCCGGGTGATACATTCCATGCTACTCCGAAGTAGCCATCGTAGAAATTCAACTTGGAATTTTGAATATCAAAATCGCGAGCTTGACCTAATAGCCAATTGGCATTTGAAATCCTCCCACCAAAAATCAGACTTGCTTTATCTTTTTTGAGCGGGCCTTCGATAACCAATTTCCCATTTGAAGTACCTAGCCCTACTTGACCTTGCCAGTTTTCATCAGATCCCGGCCTCATTTGAATATTCAATGCAGAACCCGCCCTTCCTCCAAAGGTCGCTGGAAGATTGCCTTTATATAGTGTAAAAGTCTCCGTTACATCTGTATTAAAAGCTGAAAGAAAACCGAGTGCATGGTTGGAACTTAGCACGATAGCCTCGTCCATCAAGAGTAAGTTCTGATCGGTTTTTGCCCCTCTCACATTGATACCAGAAGTTCCTTCTCCTACCGAACTTACCCCAGGCAAAAGTTGCAATCCCTTGAAAATATCAGCTTCTCCAAGAAAAGCCGGAATAGCCTGCAATTCACGAGTGGTGAGTTTTGTGATTCCAGTAATTGGATTTCGCACGTTTCGATCCGGCTCATCGGATAAAACGACAACTCCTTCCAATTCATAGTTTTTGTCAACCATTTGAAGGTTTACCACTCCATTTTCAAACAAGGTGACTTCCGTGAAAACAGGGACTTTTGACAAGTGTCTAAAGGTCACTCGATGAAAGCCGGGAGTTAGATTTACCAGGTAGGTTCCAAATCTATCTGTGTTGGTCCCAGTATAAAACCCATCGATATGTAAACCCACGCCTTCTATAGGTTCACCTGAGTCTTGATCTAGAATTTTACCCGTCAAAATATAGGTGGATTCATGTTCCCCATTGGGATCACCAAAATTGAATCTCAAGGAATCGGGAATAGCTTGGGCAAAGGATAAAGAGGATATCAGAAAAAAAAGAATGAAAAATAAAGGAAACCTCATGAGTCAAAACTTAGTTTTGAAAATTATATACTTTCTAATTTGAAAAACTTGTCTCAATTTTACTACGTAAAAGTCCATAAAAAAGTCATTACTATGAACCGAATTTATGTTTATGGTCTGATGATTTTACTTCTCTTCTCTGGTTGTAAGCAAGAAGATGAAGAGCCTCAAAAGGACGCATTCATTTTTGGTTGGTGGTCTGCAATATGTACAGGTAACTGCATTAAGATCTACAAACTAGAAAATGGGAAGCTCTATGTAGACAATTTGAATAGCTTTCGAGAGGCTGCTCTTATTACCTATCGCTCCCAACCACTCGATGCTCAATGGGTCCCAATTGCTGAAAACTTAGAAGCCAATTTCCCTCAATATTTATTGGATAATCAATTTGCGGTAGTTGGATGCCCCGATTGCTATGATCAAGGAGCAATTTATCTTGCTTTTGAAAATGCATCAGGAGCACTTTACTGGCAGATTGATACGGATCCAGCCACCTGGCCTGAGGGAATAAAATCATACATGGAATCTGTCCTTCAGGCAATAGATCAACTTCCGCAGGACTAAAGCCGCTCCACCAAATGGTAAATTATCTTACTTAAAACGGGTTCAGCCTTTGATGCTGCGTTCACCACGTCCTGAAGCGTGATTTTGTGGATTTTCCCAGGTACACCCAAATCCGTTATGGCTGAAATACCAAAGACTTCCATGCCTGATTGACGCGCAACCAACACTTCTGGAACCGTACTCATTCCCACTGCGTCCGCCCCAATTATTCGAAGGTATTTGTACTCGGAAGGCGTTTCCAAATTGGGTCCAGCCACTCCTGCATAAACGCCGGTGTGAACTTTCATCCCATTTTCTTTGGCAATTTCCAGAGCCAATTTTACCAATCGCTCTGAGTACGCGTCACTCATATCAGGGAATCTTGGCCCAAATTCAGCAGGGTTTTCTCCCCTTAACGGATTATCTGGAAAAAGATCAATATGATCTGTCAGAATCATCACATCCCCAACTTCCTGCTCTGGATTTAAGCCTCCCGATGCATTGGAAACCAACAAACGCTTCACTCCCAAATGCTTGAGTACCCGAACAGGAAAGGTCACCTGCTTCATAGAATACCCTTCATAATAGTGGAAACGCCCCTTCATTGCCAAGACCTTTTTCCCGGCGAGGGTTCCCATCACCAATTTCCCAGAATGGGTCTCCACTGTTGAAACTGGAAAATGAGGGATATCCCCATAGTCCACTTCTAAAATTGGATCAATATCCTCTCCCAATTTCCCAAGACCAGTGCCCAAAATGATCATATTTTCAACCGGATCTGGACATAGGTTTTTCAAAAATTGAGCGGCTTCGTGAATTTGGGATAGGTAGTTCATAAGGGAAAATTTTAACTCAAAGATAGGAAACTCAGCCATTCCTCGAACTTTTGGGGGGCTTAGCTTGTATTGCTATCATATTTGATTCTAGCTATGATAAAAATTATCCTAGGCACCAACCGAAAAAACTCCGTTTCTAAACTAATTGCCCTACAGTACCAACAAATACTAAAAGAAAAAGGGGCTGAATCTGAAATCTTAGAATTAGAGGATTTACCAGCTGATTTTATTGAAACAGCACTCTATGAAAATAATGGAAAAAACGAAGGGTTCAATCAGTTTCACCAACGGGTAAAGGAAGGTAAAAAGTTTGTATTTATCGTTCCGGAATACAATGGGTCCTTTCCTGGAGTCTTAAAAACCTTCATAGACGGAATGACCTACCCGAATTCCTTTAGAAATAAAAAGGCCGCACTAGTCGGCCTTTCCTCTGGAATAGGAGGAGGTGGCATCGCATTGAGCCACCTCACTGATATATTTCACTACTTGGGGATGCATGTCCTAGCTCTAAAACCAAAACTGGCGAAAATAGAGCAGAATATGTCAGATAACTTGCTCACCAACAAGCTTTATTTAGAATTACTACATACCCAAGCGGAAATGCTTCTTGAATTTTAGGGATTAATCCACGTTGTCGTGTAGAAATCGATTATTTCCTAAAATTTCATTCTCATCATTGATATTGAACTTGCTGATAGAGTTTTCAGAACTGTGCTCAGGTTCGTTCAATGTCACATTCTTTCGAAGGTAAGCCGGAACTTCCAACTTCTCTTTCAACTCCTCAGGACTTGGATTCAAGGAACGGCTTCCCTTCAACTTTTCGAATCGCTCATGAGCTCTCTGAATAGCCTTCTGCTTCATTTGCTCATAATAATCATTGGCAAATACCGGCTTTGCTGGCTCGGCTGAAGCTTCTTCAGAAAGATTTTCCTTCTTCGGAGTTTCTTCTTCCTCCTCATAAAGATCATGTACGATTTTTTCAGGTTCAGGAGTAGATTTTACCTCAGCTGTTTTCTCTTTAGCTGATGGAAAATCAAATTTGAAACTTTCCTGCTTTGGATCTTCTTTTACCGGACCTTCTGTGCTTTGAATAGGAGTCTTAGGGGTTGAAAAAACGAAGGTGCTTCCATTGGAAATTGGTTCTTCTTTTACTTTTTCAGACTTTCCACTTTCCAAGTTGATAACTGTCTTCACATCCTCATCTTGCACTTCAGGAGTGGCTGTTGGCGTAGATACAACAGGAGTAGGTTGAACTTTCGCAGCTTCAGTAGAGGAGGAACTTTTATCCAGCTTATCCATTTCAAATCCTGTAGCAATTACAGTCACTCGAATAGCCTTACCTAATTCCGGATCAATACCTTGACCGAAGATCACCTCGGCGTTGTCACCGGCTTTCTCCTGAATGTATTCAGTAATCTCGCTCAATTCGTCCATTGACAGCTCTTCTTCCTCTCCAGACATGATGGAAAGAAGAATTTTCTGAGCTCCTTTGATATCAACATTGTTCAAAAGCGGAGAAGAAATTGCAGCACCGGCAGCACGAATAGCTCGACCTTCACCTTCTTCAGTAGAAGATCCCATCACAGCCGCTCCTGCATCTTTCATTACCGTCTTGACATCCTCGAAGTCAACGTTGACGTCTTGATGAACGGTGATGATTTCTGCTATAGACTTAGCAGCGGTTGTCAAAATATCATCCGCTTTACCAAATGCAGTACGAATAGCCAAGTTGCCATAAATCTCACGGAGTTTGTCATTCAAGATGACCAAAACCGTGTCGCAATTTTCTCTAAGTGCCTCAATGCCTGCTTGAGCAACAGCCATTTTCTTACGACCTTCAAACATAAATGGAGCAGTCACAATACCCACCGTCAGAATATTTAATTCCTTGGCGATTTTAGCTAAAATCGGCGCTGCGCCTGTACCGGTTCCACCACCCATTCCGGCAGTGATGAAAACCATCTTGGTATTGTCTGCAAGCAATTCCCGAATTTCTTCTTGTGATTCAAGAGCAGCATTTCGGCCTTGCTCAGGATTGGCACCCGCACCGAGACCTTCGGTCAGGTTGGCGCCTAATTGAAGTCTCAAAGGAACAGGGCTAGACTTCAAAGCTTGTGCGTCGGTATTGACTACTACAAACTCCACGTCTTTAATTCCTTGATTGTACATGTGGTTGACGGCATTCGAACCGCCACCTCCGACACCGATTACCTTGATAATCGATTTTTGATTCTTTGGAAGATCAAATCTGTAATCTTTCATGTTATCTGACATATTTATTGAATTGGTGAACTAGTTATTTTCTATTGTTAATTGAGTTTTAATCGGGGAAATCAAGGACAGAATCCTTGATCTCCCCCCAATCATAAGCCCTAGTAATTACTATCGTCTCCTATATCATCGTGAATGATGCTTTTCAGCTTTTCACCGATGTTTCGGAAAATATCTTTTGCATTAAATTCTTTTTTGATTGTTTTGGTCGTCCCTCCAGCATTTGCAATCCGCTGATTGTAGAGTTCTTCGCGATCATCCAGTGATTTGAAGCCGGCCAAAACCAACCCTACTGACGTTGCATACATTGGGCTCTTCACTTCTTCAATGACTGTTTTGCCCAAATGCTCATTAGGATGACCGATTCGGGTATCCAAGCCAGTCATGTATTCAAATAGCTGCGCTACAAACTGAAGCTGGGATCCACCTCCGGTTATGACAATTCCACCTGCTAGCTTTTTGTAGTATCCGCTTTGCATGATTTCGTTTTGGACGATCTCGATAATCTCTTCCATTCTAGCTTGGATGATAGAGGCAAGATTTCGGATCGAAATTTCCTTTGGAGGCCGATTTCTGAGACCGGGTATGGAAACGATCTCATTAGGATTAGCCTCTTCAGCAATAGCTTTTCCAAATCGGGTCTTCAGCAACTCCGCTTGGTTTTGCATCACCATGCACCCTTCTTTAATGTCTTTGGTGATGATATTTCCACCCAAAGGAATCACGGCTGTATGTCGAATGATATTTTCGTAAAAAATGGCAACGTCTGTGGTTCCACCACCGATATCCACCAAACAAACCCCTGCTTCCTTTTCCTCATCGCTGAGTACTGCAAGCGAACTCGCTAAAGGCTCTAATATCAATTGCTTGGATGAAAGATTGGCTCTGCGAACACATCGGTTGATGTTGTTGATAGCTGTGGTTTGTGCAGTAATGATGTGAAAATCTGCTTCCAGGCGAGTACCTGACATACCCACCGGATCCTTGATCCCACCTTCATAATCCACGGTGTAATCCTGTGGCATGACATGGATAATTTTATTTCCCGGAGGCACAAGGATATTTTCCATTTCGGAAGAAAGTCGACGAACATCCTCCACTGTAATTTCATCTTCAGTGGGCTGTCGCATGATGCTGCCACTTTGAATCTTACTTTGGATGTGTTGCCCGGCAATCCCGACGATCACTTCGGCAATTTCTACCTCAGCCATGTCGGATGCTTCTTCAACAGCCTTTTCGATAGCATGAACGGTTTTGTCAATGTTGGTGACAACTCCACGCTCTACGCCATCAGAGACAGCTTTGCCCATTCCGAGCACTTCGAGCTTTCCATACTCATTTTTGCGACCGACGATAGCACAAATCTTTGTGGTACCGATATCCAGTCCGACGATTAATTTTTCATTTTCCATACCCAAGCTATTATTCACAGACTATTTGTTCTTTAAATTTCACACTGACTCTCTCATAGGCATCCCACCCTTTTCTTGGCAAAATCTCACTGTAGAAAATCTGGATCCGCTCAAACTTATCAGCCAGATTCCCGGCATCTCCCAGCTCAATCACCTGTCTTCCCACTTGCTGATAAAGGCGGATATCTGTTTTGCTATTCACTTCTACTTCAGTGATTTGAGCTTTCCAAAACTCATCCCCATTAATGAAGGTGATCAAATCCATCAATTCGGGCATTTCGGTCATGACCTCACCCTGATCCAACAACTTCTCCAATTGTGGTCCATGTAGAATCAGGACACGACTGGTGTAACTAGGAGAGGTTGGAATGATTTTCCCTTCCGTAGTGATATAGGCGTCAGCGGCAAGAGGCCTAGCAATTCGTGCAATGGGTTGATGTTGCTCAATCCATAGCTGAAGAATTCCCTTTTGACCCAGACTTGCATCCGCGTTTTTCACAAAAGGATGTCCTTTCAGTCTATCTTCGATCTCTTTCAAAGGCACTTCTTCCAGCATCATTCCTGCCTTTAGATTCGGGAAACCTTCCTGAACCAGGGATTCGATCTCTTTCGAATCCACGAAGTACAGACCACTAACTCCTTGAATCTGCACCTCCAATCCTTGGTAGGTTTTGTATTGACTTTGCTTTTCGACAAAGCCAATAAACCCAAGCAAAATCACGCTCAGAATTAAGAAGCCGATAAACTTTCGAATCCGCGTCTTTTTCATAGCAACTCAGGTTTTAATCGTGAACGCATCCAGTCTTTCACTTTTGGTACAAGCCTATCGATATCTCCGGCTCCCATGGTTACCAAGAGCTCAGGATTCCACTCTTCCAATACCTCGAATACCTTTTCCTTCGAAGCAATCTTTTTATCCGCAGTGTGGATATCATCAAAAAGCATCTCAGAACTTACTCCCGGAATCGGTAATTCTCGAGCAGGGTAGATATCCAATAAAAGCACCTGATCGGCGAGGGAAAGGCTTTCTGAAAATCCTTCGGCAAAATCCCTTGTCCTGGAGAAAAGATGTGGTTGAAATACCACGGTCAATTTCTTACCTGGATACATTGCACGCACCGAACTCAGACAAGCTCTAATCTCTTCAGGATGGTGAGCGTAATCGTCGATATATACTTTTCCACCCTCCTGAACCAATATTTCAAATCGTCTTTTCACTCCTCGGAAAGAGGCCAAACCAGCTTTGATTTCCATTGGAGAGAGACCATGATCCAAAGCTATAGCAATAGCAGAAAGCGCATTTTCTACATTATGAAAACCTGGAATAAACAATTCCAAATTCTTGATTTGGACCTTTCCATCTTCATAATCAAAGGCAAAAGAACCTGGTCTTGCCTGCACATTTTCAGCATGAATTCCGGTTGCTGACCGAAGCCCATAAATTTTCACTCCTTTTTGAGGAAGATTTTCAGTTCCGATTTTAGCGGCAGCCTTTTCCTGAATCAAGAGTTTCCCTTTTTTCTGAAGAAGCTTGATGAATTCTCTGAATCCCTCTAAGATGGTTTCTTCATCCCCATAAATATCCAAATGATCAGGGTCGGCACTTGTCACTACCTCCACATCCGGATGAAGTCTCAAGAATGACCGATCAAACTCATCAGCCTCTACCACCATGATGGTAGCTTCTTTTGTAGTATTTAAAATCAGATTGCTCTGGTAGTTTTGGGTAATCCCTCCCAAAAACGCTGTTACCGGCTTACCAGCTGATTTCAGCAAATGAGCAATTAGAGATGAGGTTGTAGTTTTTCCGTGGGTTCCAGCCACGGCAATGGTATAATGATCAGCTGTAATCATTCCTAAAACCTCTGACCTTTTTTTCATCGCAAAACCACCTGAGGTGAAGAATTGGTACAGGACAGAATCCTTTGGAATGGCTGGAGTCCAAACAACCAGCAATCCCTTCTTTTCATTTATGTATTTCTCAGGGACTGCAGAAATTTGATCTTCAAAACTGATTTTGATTCCTTCCTCGAATAATTCATCAGTCAAAGGGGAAGGCGTGCGGTCATATCCGGCTACTGCATAGCCAGCCTGATGGAACCAGCGAGCAAGGGCACTCATGCCGATCCCTCCGATCCCTAGGAAATAGACGCTATGTATGCCTTCCAATTTCACGCTACCAGTTTTTCGATTTCATTTACTATTGTTTCTGTGGCATGTGGTTTTGCCAACTTCTTAATGTTTTCACCTAGGCTTTCTGCCAAGTCAGGATTATTCAAAATCTGATCAACCTCCTTCTTCAAATTCCCAATGGCTTCGACATCCTTTAGCAAAACTGCCGCATGATGCATCACATAAGCCATCGCATTTTTGGTTTGATGGTCTTCAGCCACATTGGGTGAAGGAATAAAAATCACAGGTTTTCCAACCAGCGAAAGCTCAGATACAGACAAAGCGCCTGCACGGGAAATAATCACATCAGCAGCGGCATAGGCCAAATCCATTTCCCGGATAAATTCCCGCACATGAATATGCTTCAATCCGGACTGCTCAGTACGATCAGCCATTTCTTGGAAATAAAATTTACCGCACTGCCAAAGAACTTGGTATCCATCTTTTTCAAACTCCTCCATCTCCCTGAGGACTCCCTGATTTAATGTTCGGGCTCCTAGGGATCCACCAAGAACCAAGACGGTTTTACGATTGCTATCCAACCCAAAATGGTCTAAAGCCTTTTCCCGCTTTCCTTCCAAATTCAATAAGTCTTTCCTTACCGGATTACCAGTATTGACTATGCGGTCTGCTGGGAAAAACTTCTCCATTCCTGGATAGGCCACACAGATTCTTCTCGCTTTTTTGGAAAGAATTTTATTGGTCAGGCCTGCATAAGAATTCTGTTCCTGAATAAGCGTTGGTATTTTCTTCCCTTGAGCAGCATAGAGTACCGGACCACTTGCATAGCCTCCCACTCCTACTACTACCTGAGGATCAAATTCCTTTACGATTCGTTTTGCTTGACTTAAGCTTTTCAACAATTTGATTGGGAAACTAAGGTTTGCCAATGTAAATTTTCGCTGTAGACCTGCTACAGGAAGTCCAATAATTTTATAGCCAGCTTCTGGCACTTTTTGCATTTCCATTTTCCCCAAAGCACCCACAAAAAGCACCTCACTGTCTGGATGTTTTTCCATCCAGGCATTAGCAATGGCGATGGCCGGATAGATATGACCTCCGGTTCCTCCTCCACTGATCATCAGGCGATATGTAGGTGTAGTACTAATGGTTAAGCAGTTTTAAGTTTTGGTCTATTCATGGCGCTTCCAGTCTGCATTTCATCCTGATGATCACCACGGCTCACCGAAAGAATAATCCCTAAAGAAATCCCTGTAAATACCAAGGAAGTCCCTCCCATACTCAGAAGAGGCAATGGCAATCCTGTGATAGGACCTAGGCCGACGGCTACAGCCATATTCACCAATGCTTGAATCACCAAGGCAAAGCTCAATCCTGCAGAGAGTAGTCCTCCAAATGCTTTATTAGAATTGGCTACGATGCGCATTCCTCGATAGAGCAAGGCTAGGTAGAGAAACAGCACCGACATTCCTCCCACCATTCCATATTCCTCAATGATGATGGCATAGATAAAATCGGAATAAGGGTGAGGTAATGAATTTCGTTGCTCGGAATTTCCAGGACCTTTCCCCGTAATCCCTCCTGTAGCAATAGCGATATATGATTGTTCTGCCTGGAAAGGAATCTTGGATTCATCAGTTGATGACTCCACAAAGTCCTGAATTCGGGATTTAAAAGTCTCACCGCGTTGTCCCAAGAAAATGGCTGATGTCAGGCCTAATACACCTACCATCACTACTATCATCAGGTATTTGAGGGGCACCCGACCGATAAACATGATCAAGAGGCAGGTAGAAAGTAACAAGATGGCTGTAGACATATTCGCCAGACCGATCAAAGCGCAGATAATTCCTATCGCAATGATGATAGGCAAAAAGGTGCTTTTGAAGTCTGTGATATTATTCTGACGTCTCGCCAACATAGCCGCCAAGGCAGCTATCAAAGCCAACTTGGCCAAATCAGAAGGCTGGAAGGCTTGGTTAATCACCGGAATAGTTAACCAGCGATTTGCTTCATTAATATTGGAACCAAACAAATACGTGATCAAAAGCAAAGGCATGGACAAGTACATCGCTAGCCTTGCATAGAGGGCGTAATTTCTATAAGGCACCTTGTGGGCTAACCACATCACTGCCAAGGAGACAAATACCAAAACAGAATGTCTTACCAAATACAACTCGGTATTTCCTCCCGCATATTTATATGCCAAAGAGCCAGTGGCAGAATACACTACCAGAATACTGAATAGAGATAGCAGTATCACGATCCCCCAAATGATGGGATCTCCCTTGAAATGCTCATCGATCCATGACTTAAATTGGCTCATGCGCTGATTTTCATTTTAAGGTTCAACACTCCCTCTCTAAACTGATTGCCTCGGTCCTCATAGTTTTTGAAAAGATCAAAACTGGCACAGGCAGGCGAAAGCAATACCACATCTCCAGGCTGGGACAATTCCCTTCCCCATGCGATTGCTTCCTGAATATTTTGAGTTTCCCGAATGACAGGAATGACTCCGTTAAATGCTTTTAGAAGCTTTTGATTATCCTTTCCAAGGCAAATCAAGGCTTTTACCCTTCCTTGGATTAATGGGAGAATGGAGGAATAATCATTTCCTTTGTCCACACCTCCTGCTATCCAGATAATTCCCGAAGGATAGCTTTCCAGTGCATAAGCAGTCGCTTCCACATTGGTACCCTTACTATCATTCACATAGACTACACCATCTAGTTCGGACACTTTTTCCATGCGATGAGGAGCATTTTGGAAAGTCTTGATACCCTTTTCAATTTCCTCCTGACTTAATCCTGCCAATCGAGCTGCAGAAATAGCAAAAAGTGCATTGAGAACATTATGCTTCCCTTGAATCGGAAGTAGTTCCTTGGAAATTTGAATCGGCTCATCCCCAATTCCGATATGAAGCATCTCTCCATCCAAGAAGCTGCTAGCATCTTTTTCATTTAGAGAAATAAAAACCTTCTTAGCTCGGATTTTCGAAGAAGCCAATCCTTTTTGGCTTAGCGAATCTTCGTTTAGGAATAGCGCATAGTCCTGCTTCTTCTGATTGATGAACAATCGGAATTTAGAAGCAACGTAATTATCGATTTTGTACTCATATCGATCCAGGTGATCCGGGGTAATATTGGTCAGCATAGCGATATGAGGATGGAATGTCTGGAAACCGTCAATTTGAAAACTGCTAGTTTCAATCACCCACCAATCTTTATCCGACTCCAATAATTGAGCAGCCCAACTATGACCAACATTACCCGCTAGACCTACATTTAGACCTGCTTCTTTTAGCAAATGGTAAGTCAATAAGGTAGTCGTAGTTTTACCATTTGTTCCTGTGATCGCAATGACTTTTCCATTTGAAAAATGGTGCGCCAACTCCAATTCATCCACTACTGCCAAACCCTTATCAAGTGCTTTTTGAATAATAGGCACTTGGAAAGAAATTCCTGGACTCTTGACAATCAAATCCACATCAAGAATCCTTTCTTCTGAATGATGGCCCTCTTCAAATTCAATTCCCGCATCAATAAGCCTTTGCTTACGATCCGCACTAATCTGACCAGCATCACTTACGAATACCCCATAGCCTATCCGCTGGGCTAGCAATGCTGCTCCCAATCCACTTTCTCCTGCTCCTATGATGGCTACGTTTTTCAAGGTTTATCTCAATTTCAAGGTTGCTAGTGTAATGACTGCCAGTAAAATCCCCACAATCCAAAAACGGGTGACGATTTTTGCCTCAGGAATATTTTTCTTTTGATAATGATGGTGCAAAGGAGACATCAAGAAAATCCGACGCCCTTCCCCAAATTTCTTTTTTGTGTATTTGAAGTAGCTGACCTGCAAAACCACGCTAAGATTTTCGATCACGAAAATCCCGCACATGATCGGAATCAAAAGTTCTTTTCGAAGTGTCAAGGCCATGACCGCAATCGCCCCACCCAACATCAAGGACCCTGTATCTCCCATAAAAACCTGGGCCGGATAGGCATTGTACCAAAGGAATCCAATACATGCTCCAATAAAGGCAGATGCAAAAATCACCAGCTCCCCTGAGTTGGGGATATACATGATATTCAGGTATTGAGAGAAAATGGCATTACCGCTGAGGTAAGCAAAAATGGCGATGGTCAGACCAATGATTGCCGAAGTTCCGGCTGCGAGCCCATCTATTCCATCAGTGATATTCGCCCCATTGGATACCGCTGTGATAATGAAAATCACTACCAAAATGTAGAGAATTGGAGTTACTGACTCACCCAAAAACCCAAGCAATCTTTCGTAATCCAACTCATTGTTTTTGACGAATGGAATCGTTGTTTTCAAGGCTTTCACATCCTGAAATGCGGGAGTTTCAACTACCCCACTTTCTACTGAAACAGGTGTAGAAAACTCACGGATTACCACATCTTCATGGAAATAAAGTGTAGCCCCTACAATCACTCCAATTCCGATTTGACCCACGATTTTGAAGCGACCTTTCAGCCCTTCCTTATTCTTCTTGAAAACCTTGATGTAATCATCCACAAACCCAATTCCTCCCAACCAAACAGTGGTAACTAGCAGCAGAATGATGTAAATATTGTCTAGATCTCCGAAAAGTAGAGTTGGGATCACAATCGCCGCAATTATCATCAAGCCTCCCATGGTTGGAGTTCCTTTTTTCTGAGCCTGCCCTTCCAACCCTAAGTCTCGGACGGTCTCTCCGATTTGCTTATTTCTGATCCAATTGATGATGTGATTTCCAAAGGTGATCGTAATGATCAGCGAAACCAATGCTGCCATGCCAGCCCGGAAAGAAATATAGCGGAACACTCCCGCTCCCGGAAAATCCAATACTTGGTCTAAATATTCAAAAATCGGATATAGCATATCAGTTTTGACTCAATTGATCTAAAATTTCATTTACCACTTCAGCATCATCAAAATGATGCTTTACACCTTGGATTTCTTGATAGTCTTCATGCCCTTTTCCGGCAATCAGAATGATGTCTCCTTTTTGAGAAAGCATGCAGGCTGTTCGAATTGCTTCTTTTCTATCGACAATTCGAAGCACTTTTCGAAGATCAGATGGACCAACGCCCTGTTGCATATCATCGAGAATTGCCTCGGGATCTTCAAACCGAGGATTATCTGAGGTCAAAATGACCTTATCGCTTTCCTGAACAGCAATCTTAGCCATCACAGGACGCTTGGCTTTGTCCCGGTTTCCACCGCAACCCACTACCGTGATTACTTGCTCTCCACCAGTTCTCACCCCATTGATGGTTTTCAACACATTTTCCAATGCATCAGGAGTATGTGCATAGTCCACAATAGCCGTAATTCCTGCTTTGGAAATGCGATCAAAACGACCCTTCGCTCCAGGAATAGCAGACAGATGCTGCAATACCTCCTCTTCATCTTCTCCCAAAAGCACTGCTGCTCCAAAGACAGCCAGCAGGTTGTATGCATTGAATGCTCCAATCAGCCTAAACCATACCTGTTTTCCATTCAAGTCTAATTCAAGACCTTCGATGGTATTGGAAATAATTTTGGCCTTAAAGTCAGCAGCTGATTTTAATGCGTAAGTCTGATGAGTAGCCTTGCAGTTTTGAAGCATAACCAGCCCACGCTTATCATCTCCATTGACTAAGGCAAAAGCATCTTTTTGCAAGTCATCGAATAGCTTCTTTTTAGCCTTGATGTACTCATCAAAGGTTTTATGATAATCCAGATGATCATGGCTGATATTCGTAAAAATTGCTCCAGCTAACTGCAACCCGGCAATACGCTCCTGTACAATGGCATGGGAGCTCGCTTCCATGAAACAATGGGTACAGCCGGCATCTACCATTTGGCGAAGCAAGGCCTGAATACTGACCGCATCCGGTGTGGTATGAGTAGCCGGGATTACTTCCTCATTGATTTTATTCTCAACCGTAGAAAGAAGCCCCGTACTATAACCCATTGCCATAAACAGCTGATGCAATAAGGTGACAGTCGTTGTCTTACCATTGGTGCCAGTAACTGCTACTACCTTGATCTGCAGGGAAGGATTGTCATAGTAATTGGATGCCATGATTCCCAAAGCCTTGGCAGAATCAGTCACCTGAACCCAGGTAACTCCTTCTGATAAGTCTTGCGGTAATTTTTCGCAGACGACTACTCTCGCCCCTTTTTCAATAGCAGTAGGAATAAAATCATGTCCATCCACTTGGGTCCCCAAGACAGCAACGAAGGCAGAACCTTTAGATACCTTTCGGCTATCGAAAACCAAGTCCTTCACCTTCACTTCCATGTCACCTTGGGTAGTGAGGAGGGATACTTTATATAATATGTCCTTTAAAACTTTCACTTATCCGAGCTCCAGATTTATGGTCGTATTGGGTTCTAATTTGCTTCCAGGAATAAGCGACTGACTTTTCACCAATCCCTTTCCTTGATAATTCACTCTAATGCCTTTGTTTTCAAGAATAAATAGCGCATCCCGCAAGGGAAGACCTGAGACATCCGGAACCGTATTCGGGTCGCTTTCATTGATTCGCCAATCGATTTTATTATCGTCAGCTACCACTTTCACCCATTCTTCGGGTTGAGTTGGAGAGGCTTTAATTCCTAGCTTTTCGAAAATCTGATGGATTTCTTCTGCCTTTCCTGCTCGGACATAGGGAAGAGCCGAATTTGGCTGCGCTGAAGCAATTTGAGTCTGAGAATTTGGATTCAATTCCAAATCCAAGGCATAAATTTTATCAGCAATTTCTTTGAAAACCGGTGCTGAAACGTCCCCTCCATACGCTGCAAATCCTGAAGGACTATCAATCACAACAATCATGGAGTATTTAGGGCGATCCGCTGGAAAATACCCTGCAAAGCTGGTGTAATACCGCTTGGTGTATTGACCATTTTCTAATTTCTGTGCGGTCCCTGTCTTTCCTGCAATAGAATATTCAGCATCTGAAATATTTTTAGCAGTACCTCTCACGACCACTCCTTCTAATAGTTCCTGCAGTTGCTTAATGGTCTTTTCAGATGCGATTTGCTTTCGGATTATTTCTGTTCCGTACTCTTTTTCAAAAGTATTTCCTTTTACAATGGCCTGCACCAAATACGGTTTCACCATCTTTCCATTATTGGCCACGGCATTGTAGAGGGCCAAGGTATGAATGGGGTTAAGCTTGCTTTCGTAGCCAATGGAAATCCAAGGCAAGGAAGTACCATACCAATCTTTTTCTCCGGGCTTTTTGAAGAAAGGCTTACCTTCTCCGGCAAGCTGAAAATCAAAGGGTTCATTTAAGCCAACCTTTTCTAGGTAGCCCATAAATTTGGATGGACTGGAACCGAAATGCTCATCTACTAATTTGGAGATGGCAACATTGGAAGATTTCTCGAAAGCCTCTCGAATGGTTAGCGTTCCATAACCTCCATTTTTGGCATCACGCATTATCTGATTGTAGAATCGGTGAGCACCGTTTCCAGTCTCGATTTTTTCATCTAGAGAAATCTTATTTTCCTCCAATAGGGTTAGCATGGAGAACAATTTGAAGGTAGAACCGGGCTCAGTATTTCCCTGATCTCCAATTGCGAAATTGTAATTCTCTCCATAACCTCGACCGCTCTTATTCTTTTGGAGGTTAGCAATGGCTTTGATTTTCCCGGTTTTGACTTCCATGACAATCACCGAACCGAATGCTGCATCCCGAGCTTCTAATTGTCTGAGTAAAGCTGTCTCTGCCACATCTTGAATATTCACATCCAAGGTGGTGATTACGTCATATCCGTCTTCCGGCTTGATGTCTTCAGCATCAAAAACAGGCTTCCAGCTACCTCCCGCCAATCGCTGAAAAAGAGCTTTTCCGTCTTTTCCCTTCAAATAATTATTAAAGCTGTACTCGATACCTGCTCCGTATTCATCTTCATTGATGAAGCCTACCGTTCTGCTGGCTAAGGAATTGAAAGGACGATAACGTTTTTCTACTTTCTCAAAAAGTACTCCTCCTCCGAGCCGACCTTCTCGGAAGATAGGCCACTGAGACATCTTTTGCATGTCTTGATAGCCAATTTGTCTTCTGTTTAGAACGATGTAGCGCTTTTTATCCAAGCGAGCATCGGTAATCATTCGCTTGTAAGCCTTGGCTGATTTGTCTTTATAAAATCCGGAGAGCAACTGAGCCAAAGAATCAATCCCCTCTTCAAAAGTTGAATTTTTGGACATAGTAGGATCCAAGGCTACTCTATAAAATGGCAAACTGGTAGCCAAAAGGCTTCCGTCACCCGCATAGATATTTCCCCGAGTGGCTGGCACTTCCCGATATTGGAAATTGATCGTTTGTGCTTTTTCCCGCCATTTATCACCCTGCTCAAATTGAATTTTGGCAATACGAAGAGGAATCGCCGTCGTAACGAGCGCAATGAGGATAAAAACAACCCTCACTCGAAGCACTATGGAACGCTTGATATTCACTCTTCGATTTCTATTTTGACAGGTGGTTCTTTAAGTTCTATGATTCCTTTTGTTGCTACTTTTTTTGCCAATTCAGACTGCATGCTACTTAGCATGTATTCTGCTTCCAGCGTTGTCACATCCGCCCGAATGTCCTCCACTTCCTGCTGTACCTTTTCAATCTTTCGGACCATATTTTCAGCCCGGTGATTACTCCAGATATAGATCAAAGCCAATAAGACTACAAAGCCAACCGGAGGAACCAATTGTACCGGAACTCCTTCTCCGAGAATCCGGGTCACATTCAGCTTTTCCTCCATCCAAGAGAAAATCGTCTTCCGGGGACGGGTCGACTTGGACCTGTTGCCTGATTTCAATTTTTTCTTAAATGTGTTTTGACTCATTTGCCTACTTTCTTTGCTATTCTAAGTTTCGCACTTCTTGCCCGGGGGTTTGCAGCTATTTCCTTCGCATCAGCAGTGATAGCACCTCTGCTGACAGGCTCCAAAGGACGAATAGGGTTGCCGAAAAAATCCTTTTCCAATTCCCCTTGAAACTTCCCTTTGGTTATGAGATTTTTTACCAGTCTATCTTCTAGACTGTGGTAACTCATCACTACCAATCTTCCCTCAGGCTTCAAAAGATCGACGGCACTCAAAAGGAATTCCTCCAAAGCACCCAACTCATCATTCACTTCAATTCGCAAAGCCTGAAATACCTGCGCGAAATATTTAAACTCTCTCCCTTTCGGAGCATATTTTTTCAAAAAAGCGGTAAAGCCTTCTGTCGTTTCAAATGGTCTATCCACTCGCTCCGACACAATTCCTTGCGCCAAAGTCTTGGCATTTTTGACTTCACCATACATCCCTAGAATCCGATGTAGCTTTGATTCCTCGTAAGTATTGAGGACATCTTTTGCACTCAATCCTTGGCTAGGGTTCATCCGCATATCCAATTCCCCTTCAAAACGCGTAGAAAAACCTCTTTTAGGTTCATCGATCTGGTGGGAAGAAATTCCCAAATCTGCCAATATCCCATCTACTTCTCGAACGCCATATAGCCGAAGAAACTTTTTGATATCCCGGAAATTGGCAGCCACAAAAGTGAAGCGATCATCCTCAATTGCATTAGCCTCAGCATCAGGATCTTGATCAAAACCATAAAGGTGTCCATTGTCCAAATGCTTCAGAATTTCCCTGGAATGACCACCTCCACCGAACGTAACATCGACATACACCCCGTTCGGGTTAATAGCCAAGCCTTCAGTGCATTGGGCGAGCATCACTGGAATATGGTACACAGAAGTAGTCATGACTTAGGAGAGATATTTTTCCATCAGTGCCGACAAGTCCGCAGGATCAGGGATTACATGTTTCGCATGATTCTCTGGATTCCAAATCTCAATGCGTATCCCATTTCCAGCGACTACTACTTCTTTTTCTAGACCTGCATAAGCCTGAAATTGCTTTGGGATCAAAACCCGGCCGGCACTATCGAGCTCCACATCCACCACCGAGTTGAAAAATGCCCGCTGCAAAGCACGCTGTTCAGGATTGTTGATATTGAGCGATTTTATCTGATTTTCCAGCTTCTTGAATTCCACCATCGGATACAAAGCCAGACATCGATCTTCAGCCATTCGAAGCATCAAAGTGGATCCATTAGCCTCCGGTATCGCTGCCTTGATCTTTGAAGGCAACGCCAGACGACCTTTCGGATCTAGCTTACAATCGTAATGGCTGTTAAACATTTCCCCTTAGCGCTTTGGACAAGTTTTTAGTAAAAACAAAAGTAATAAAATGATTTTCACATTCTACCACTTTCTTCCACTTTTTCCCACTTTGACTTAAAAGTAGCTAAAAGTTTTATCCATCCCAATATTTTTGAAAAAAAATCGAGGAATTTTAATTGGCTATCAGGTAGTTAACCACGAATTAGATTTTCGCTCAAAAAGCTCATTTTCAGGCCAAATTGGCCGTTTTTGTTAAAAGTAGAAAAACAGAAGTCTGAAAATTTCTGAAACCTTTCAAAAAAAGTGGGAGAATTTCCCAGAGCATAAAAAAAGCAGTGACCAAGAGCCACTGCTTTTCAATAGGTATCAACACACAAATTATTTGTCTTTTTCTGCTTCTTTGAGTTTTTGCATTTTCTCTTCCATAGCTCGCTGAAACTCCTGAAGTTTAACTTCGTTTTCACGCCTCCATTCTTCCATTTTTCGCTGAAACTCTTCAATCTTAGGAGCTTGGCTTTTTTCCCACTCTTTCAGCTTTTGTTGAAATTCCTCCATTTTGGGAGCCTGCTTTTCTTCCCATTGCTCTTGCCAAGCCTTCATTTCTTTTTCCCAAGCTTCCATTTTTGGAGCCATTTGTTCCTCCCACATTTTCAGCTGTTCTTCCCGCTCCTTTTCATTTTCCTTCCACCGCTCCTCAAATTCCTTTGCACGCTCTTCCATCTTCTTGGACCATTCTTTCGCTCGCTTTTCATGATCCTTTCGCTGCTCTTCCCATTCCTTCATCTTACGCTCGCGGTCCTTCTGCCAATTCTTTAATTCCTCCTTGGTCATTTCAGCTGTATCAGGGAAGAAAAACATGTCGGAATCAAAGTCGAAAATCATCGGCTCGCCTGGTTCGAAAATGAATGGCTCCATATCTCCGAAAAATTCAAATGAAAATTCAGCAGGAAATTCTGGCATTGGTGGAATGGCCGGCATAGCAATCATCTCATCCAATTCGAGCTTGGGCATGGATTCAAAATCAAACTCAGGTGCAGGTACACCCTGAATTACAAAGAAGCTTTTTCCGCCTTTGACAATGGTATCTCCATCCACAATCAAGGTGTCTCCCTTGATTTCATAGCGGAACTTTTGATTGCCATTCTTTTGTCGAAAAACGTATGTGTTGCCATTTTCATTAGTCCATGATTGCTCTCCTTTTTCGGGGATAACAATCACTTTTTTCTCCTGATCGGTGGTATCCTGAACCGAAATCATAATTGGCTCAACTAGCTGATTTTGAGCAATAAAATCCAACTCAGGGTTTTCAATTGAGACTAGAGGAAGTACCTCCCTCTTCTCAGGGGAATCATGCTGACTTGCATTAGCCAGGATTCCAGCGGTAAGTAATAGGGTAAATAACATGGGTAGTGAAATAATAGGGTTTTGTGGATAGTTCTGTGCCGGGAAACCCAGCATTCTTTTGATTCGATGAAGGGTTGGATTTCTGCGTTTGGATGCTGCCAAAGCCAAATCCGGCACATGCTGTTGTGAATAATTGAGCACCTCGGCGAGAGCTTTTGCAAGGATCTGAGGTTCGATTCCAGTAGAAATTGCCAAATCATCGGTGGCATTTTCCCGAAGTTCCTTCGCAGTTTGATTAATCCACCAGAAACAAGGATGGAAAAAGAAGACCACTTCGAGTATGGATTGAATCAAATTTAAGAGGTAATCATTCCGCTTGATATGGGCGAGTTCGTGTGCAAGGATGGCTTCGATCTGTTTGGGTGAAAGCTGAAAAACCAATCCAGCTGGAATTAGAATGAGGGGCTTGAATATCCCAAAGGCCATAGGTGACAAACCTTCTGAGGAGATTTTCAAGGAGATTTTTCGTGAAATATTCAATCGTTTGGACAGCACTTCTAAACATCCATCCAATCTTGAATCAGAAGAAGGCTTACTACTCAAACGTAAGCTTCTTACTGCCGAAAGATTATTAAATAGTCGAAATAGGAATAGAACTGCTCCCAAGAACCAAACATTTACTAGAAATGGAAGCTGAGATTCAATCCAAATCACCGAGTTTTCCAGCAAACCAATATCTTGCTTTACCGAATTTGGGGAATCTAGGACAGCCCAAATGATGTTGGATTTTTCTCCGTATTCGGTCAGCAATGACCATTCATAAATCAATGTCCCGAAAGCTGCAAAAAATCCAAGCCCCAACGAAGCCAACGAAAGATTGTATTTGAATTGAGGAGATTTTTTTGAAAAAATCCGCAATGCCCCCCATAGCAATCCTGCTACTAGAATCCATTGCCAAATTGAATGCACTAAGGTCCAACCCAAGGCCTGTAGCAATTGATCCGGAATCCAATCATTTAAAAGGTTCATGATTTTTTGTTTTCAAGTTGATCTAAAAATGCTCGAATCTCATCCAGCTCTTCCTTGCTGGGCTCCTCTTGACCTAGGGCCTGCATTACCAATGATTTAGCAGAACCTCCAAAGGCAGAATTCATTAGGTTTTTCAACAAGGACTTTTGCGTTTCCCCTTGTTTGATCGCAGCGCGATAAATATGGGTTCGGCTTTTTTCATCTCGTGTTACCATCCCTTTCGCATGCATAATTTGCATGATTTTGAGGGTAGTAGTGTATCCAGTCTCCTTGGTTTCCGATAGTCGCTCGTGAATCTGACGAACACTGGCTTCTTTCATTTCCCAAAGCAGGGAAAGAATCTCAAGTTCGGCTTCTGTAGGTTTACTCATGGCGAATTATACGATAGCTTTCGTACAAAGTTATACGAAAGGAATCGTAATTTCCAAAAAAGTACGATAATAGTCGTATTAAAAAGTGTTAAACCACGAGATATCAGGGATTTATTTTAATCTCTTGATAGTCTCTTTTCCTTTTTTCTCCAGTCCTTTTCTAAAAACCTCTGCCAAAGAAGGCCAAGCCCCGGCAATTTTTGCTAGCAGCCCCCGATTCTCTGGAATACAGACCAATAGTCTTGGTTTCTTCATCAAGTTGAGGATTGACTGTGTAAGATCTTCAGGCTGGAGAACCTTTTTAGGACCACTAAAAGTCAAAACTGCTTCTTCGGGATAGTCCAATTGTAAATCTAGCATAGGGGTATTAACTAAATCAGGGCAAACTACCGATACATGGACTCCAAATTTTTTCAATTCAGCAGCTACCGCCAAAGAAAAACCACGTATTGCAAACTTTGATGCAGTGTAAAGACTCAAACCCGAAACAGGAGCCAAGCCTGCCAGGGAAGAAATATTGATAATATGTCCGAAGCCTTGCTTTTTCATTAATCGTCCAATCAAAGTAGTACCCAAAATACTCCCTTTCGTATTGACATTAAGATGAAAATCGATATCCGAAATCTCAAAATCAGTTACAAACCCAGGGCGAATCACTCCCGCACTATTTATCAGGTGAGTAATAGAACTGGATTCGTTCTGAGAGATTTCAATCACTTGCTGCCAGACTTCCTTTTGAGATACATCACCTACCACCAATTTCACTCGGTCCGAAGGTTTAAAATTCCCAAAAAGCGCTTCCTTGTTAAAGTCAACCAATACCAATCTTTCCCCCTGTTCTTCAAGGGTTTGAGCGAGATTTAAACCTATACCGCTGGCAGCACCGGTGATAATTATAAATTTTTTTTCTCCCATTTATTTATTTCAAATACAAGTTTCAAAACACAAAATACTATTTTTTCGGGATAAAATTCTGTTTGATTTTGATATATAGGTCTTAAACAAAATTTTATGTTTTAGTGATTGTTATTTTCAAAATATTTTTTGCTATTTAGTCCCATAACCATCAATAAATCAAGCTATGTTTTCATCAATCAAATCATATCTAAAACCCAGTGGTGGATTCCTTTTGGGTTTGATTTTGATCATAGGTGCCTGCTCTGAAATAGAACAGGAAGTTCAACTTACTGCCCTAGACGAAGTTGCACAAACAGGTGAGCCGGAATTTATTCCCGGAAAATACATTGTGGTCCTCAATGATCAAACGGTCCGATTCAGAAGAACTGATGATTATGAATCTGTTCAGGCTGGCATGCGCGTAGTTGCCAATACCATCGCTGCTCGACACAATATCCAAGAGGAAAAAATCGAACGCGTGTATGGAAATCTTCTTCCAGGCTTTTCGGCAGAATTAACTCCGACCCAACTTTCAGACCTGGAGAATGACCCTTCAGTGAGTTATGTAGAGCCAGACGGCTATGTATATACCACCACTACGCAATCTAATGCTACTTGGGGAATCGACCGGATTGATCAGGCTTCCCTTCCGCTGGATGGTACTTATACTTATAATTCGACTGGACAAGGTGTTACAGCCTATATCATTGATACAGGAATTCGTACAGACCATGCTGAATTTGGAGGAAGAGCTTTGCAGGGATTTGATGCCTTTGGCGGAAATTCTGAAGATTGTAATGGCCATGGCACCCATGTCGCGGGAACTGTAGGAGGCACTCTTCATGGAGTAGCCAAAAATGTATCCTTGGTTGCTGTTCGAGTTTTGGGATGTAACGGCAGTGGTACATGGAGTGGTGTTATAGCTGGTATGGATTGGGTAGCAGCTAATGCTTCAGGACCTTCTGTAGCAAATATGTCTCTGGGAGGTGGAGCAAGTAGTACTATTAATAATGCTGTCAATAGAATGTATAATGCTGGTATTCCTACAGTTGTAGCAGCTGGAAATGATAATACTAATGCCTGCAACTCTTCCCCAGCAAGCGCTCCAAATGCCTACACGGTTGGAGCAACGACAAGCAGTGATAGTCGATCTTCTTTCTCTAATTACGGAGATTGTGTTGATATTTTTGCGCCAGGCTCTTCTATAACTGCCGCATGGTATACTAGTAGCACTGCAACAGCAAGGCTAAGCGGAACCTCGATGGCATCTCCCCACGTAGCAGGTGCTGCAGCCTTATATTTAGAATCTAATCCTAGCGCTTCTGCACAAGAAGTCTATGATTACTTATCAGCAACCGCAGCAAAATCAGTTGTTTCAAATTCTTTAAGTGTTAATAATAACTTGGTTTATACCTTAGGTACACCTGATAACGGTGGAGGAGGAGATCCTGGAGATGGTGGAGGAGACCCTAGTGATCCTACTGGCATTAATCTTTCGGCCCAAGGATTCAAAGTAAAGGGCAGATGGGGAGCAGAGCTTACCTGGTCGGGCAATACCGGCTCAGTGGATATCTATCGTGACGGAAGCATCATTGCTTCAAATGTTTCTGGTTCAAGTTTTACTGATCAAACATCAAATAAGGGCGGAGGCAGCATGACTTATAAAATTTGTGAAGGAGGAACCTCTACCTGCTCCAACGAAGTCACAGTGACATTCTAATTTTCCTTTTCCCATTTTTTTTAGACCGCTTTTCCATAAAAGCGGTCTTTTTTTTGAACCTGCTACAGCTCATGCTGGTTGAAGCATTAGATTTAAAAATCATGTGCCTCGTAGCTTTTTCCTGGAAACAACATTCTAATTTCCCTCTAATCATTTCTGCTAATCGAGATGAGTTTTTCGATCGGCCAACTGCTCCCCTTCATCAATGGGAAAGTGGAATTTTAGCGGGAAAAGATCTACGAAGTGGCGGAACTTGGATGGGTTTTCATCCGAATGGTAGATGGTCTCTTTTGACGAATTATCGGGATTTCCGAAACATGGGTCAGGGTCAAATCAGCCGCGGAAAACTAGTTCAGGACTTTCTAGAAAACAGCATTTCTCCCGAAGATTACCTTAGAGAAATCCAAAAAGATCAAGACCGCTACGAAGGGTTTAATCTATTGGTTTCAGATGGGAATTCGCTTTTTTACTTGAGTAACTATGGTAAAGAAATCAAGGAAATAGAACCGGGAATCCATGGACTCAGCAATGGTTTAATCAATGACCCTTGGCCAAAAGTAGAATTAGCAAAAAGACAGTTAGAGGAAGCGATAAATGAAAAAATCGAACATGGCAATTTGCTCCAAATCCTCAAATCAACGGAAACCTACCCTATCGAAAAACTCCCGGATACGGGAGCACCGCAAAGCCTAGAAAGAGCACTTTCGGCTCAATTAATTCGAACGGAAGGAAATTACGGAACCGTTTCTTCTAGCGCAGTCATTCAAAACCAAAAAGGACAGATTGAAATCCAAGAACGTCGCTTTCAATGGGATTATGCTAATTTTACAGATACAAAAGCGCTTCTTCAAACCTAATTAAACATCAAACTTTTATGAATCACCTATTTGACGTTATCATTGTAGGAGGAGGACCAATTGGCTTGGCTTGTGGAGTCGAAGCACAGAAAAA
Source organism: Algoriphagus kandeliae (assembly GCF_004571135.1). Taxonomy (GTDB): domain Bacteria; phylum Bacteroidota; class Bacteroidia; order Cytophagales; family Cyclobacteriaceae; genus Algoriphagus; species Algoriphagus kandeliae. The sequence continues at coordinate 731,781 of NZ_SPSB01000002.1, read as the reverse complement.
TGGCCTAGACTACCTGATTCTCGAAAAGGGAGCCCTGACCAATTCCATCTACAATTATCCCGTCAACATGACTTTTTTCTCCACATCGGATCGACTGGAGATGGCTGGAATCCCATTTATGTCCATTGGTAATAAGCCTACCCGAACGGAGGCCTTGGAGTATTACAGACGGATTTATTTTCACTTCAAGCTCAAAGTCAACCTATATGAGGCTGTACAAACCTTAGAGAAGGAAGATGGATTTTTTAAAATCACTACTTCAAAGGCAGTTTATCACACACGCAAAATCGTATTGGCAACCGGCTTCTACGATTTACCGAACTTGATGAATGTACCCGGTGAAGAACTTCCCAAAGTCATGCACTATTACAAAGAACCTTGGCCATTCGTAGCTCAAAAAGTACTAGTTGTAGGCGGAGCCAATTCTGCGGTGGATGCAGCTTTGGAATGCTGGAGAAAAGGAGCCGAAGTCAGCATGGTATTACTCGGCGATGAAGTGGATGAAAATGTGAAATATTGGGTTCGGCCCGATATCATGAACCGAATCAAAGAAGGCTCCATCAAAGCATTCACCCGATCCAAAGTCAAGGAGATTCGAGAGCATGAAGTAGTGATCTCCACCCCTGATGGTGAAGTCACCATTGAAAATGACTTTGTGTTAGCAATGACAGGATACAAACCCAATTTTGCTCTTTTGGATCAATTAGGAGTGGAATTATCCCTCGATGAAAAGCGCCAACCCTGCTACGATCAAGCCAATCAGGAATCCAATGTACCGGGAGTATATCTCGCCGGAGTCGTCTGCGGAGGATTAAATACCCGGGAGTTTTTTATCGAAAACTCTATCGTGCACGCCGAATCGATTATGAAAGATATTGCGAAAAAGCTGGATTAAATCAATCGGCCCGAAGCTCTCCCCAATAGACGGTAAACTCTTCTGCCTCTTCCCCGGGGATAGGCTTTTTCATCCAGTGAATTTTTCCATCAATGATTTGGAAACTTTCGTAATGCATATCTGGAAAATCAACTGGAAAAACTTTCCCATCTAAATCTACAAAAACGGTTTTCCGACGAGTTTCCTCGAAGATTTGGTTTAAGCCTTCCTTTGTTCGTTCCTTGCTTTTGTAGCGATTATAGTTATCTAAGTCTGTTGGTTTCGTACTATAGCTAAGCAAGAAACCATTCTCAACGGCTTCCAAACCCTGAATTCGAGCTGGGAAGGGTTCATTCTCCTGATCGGTAATTTGGGCCATTTGAATTGATCCAGGCTCCCAACCCTCATTTTCCTCAAACCCCGGCAAATCAATCCTAATACTGGAAAGCAATTCAGGAGCTCCTTCATTCCAGGAATAGGTGTATAGAATGGGCTCATTTTGAAAAATCACAATAAGCTTATTCTCAATTTCATCAACGAGAAATCGAGGTCTGAAATCCTCAAAAGGATAAACCTTTCCATTCAAAAACTTTGAACCCTCAGGAAAAGGCAAAATCAAACGATGTTCACCCGTTTCCAAGTTAGTCAAAACTAGATTTTTCCGGTTTTTTAGATACTCGGCTGTATATTCTTGTTCCGCCTCCAGCTTGTCCAAGGAATAGAGTAAATATCTTTCACCCTTTATTGTCACCAGTTCATTGACTCTAAAAAGATTAAATGCGCCACCAAAACTCCACTGATTCGCTACTGGATTTGCTCTTTTGATTAATTGCCCATCTTTACCAAAAACCAGTAAGCCACTATTGGGATCAACCATTACTATTTCGCCGGATTCCGAAATATTCAAATTACTTACTGCCATGGAAAAGGCTCCCGGCACATCCCCTGTTTTGGTCCATTTATATACTAGGTCTCCACTCTTTCGATCAAAAATATAGATGGTCGACGCCGGAGCATCACGGAAAATCAAATGTTCCTGATCTCCATCCTGAAATATAAAAGTAGATGCAAGAACATCTCTGACGACCGTAGAATCTTCAGCTATTAAAGAAATGGTTTTGGAATCAGCTTCATTCTTATTCGCCTCTTTTTCAAAAGGAGTGCAAGAAAAAATAATCAAAAAGACTAAAGCAAATTGGGATAACTTCATAATTCAATCTATTAAAACGCTAGTATAAGCTGATTAAACTAAAAAGGCAAGAGAAAAGCTAGGCTAGCCCTAACTAATGACAAATTGCCTACCTTTGTGGCATCTATGAAAAAGAAGCCATTCAACGTCGTTTACGAAGACAATCACTTACTTGTAGTCAATAAGGCTGCGGGAATTCTCGTTCAAGGTGACAAAACCGGAGACAAGACACTCACCGATTACTGCAAGGAGTACATTGCCGAAAAATACAACAAGCCAGGAGCAGTCTTTTTGCATCCTGTGCACCGATTGGATAGACCTGTGAGCGGATTGGTGGTTTTTGCACGTACCAGCAAGGGTTTGGAACGTATGATGGAGCTCTTCCGAAAGCGGGATATTCACAAAGTTTATTGGGCTGTAGTGAAAAAACGTCCAAGGGAAGAAGCAGGCAAACTAACCCATTGGCTGACCAAGGATGAGAAAAAAAATATTGTGACTGCCCATGAGCGGGAAGTTCCTGGTTCGCAAAAAGCCGAACTCAACTACAAAACGCTTGGCAAACTTAATGATCATTGGCTACTCGAAGTCCGTCCTGTTTCCGGTCGCCCTCATCAGATTCGTGTACAATTGGCTTCTATGGGTTGTCCGATTCGGGGAGATTTGAAGTATGGTTTCCCCAAGCCTAACCCGGATGCGAGCATCAATCTCCATGCATTTCATTTGGTGTTTGTTCACCCGATCAAAAAGGAAAAACTATATCTACGAGCTGCCCTTCCTGAAACTGAGTTTTGGGAGCAGTTTTATGAATTTGAAGCCGTAAAGGCCAAGGATCAGCATATTGATAATTCCTTCTCAGGGTAATTAAATCTCCCGACAAGTAGGAAAGAAGGAAATTGAAATACGGTAGAAATACAATTGAAATAAGCCCTTCTTTGTCGGGCGAAATATTTCTACGAAGTTGTATTTCATGCATTTGAGACTGCCTGCCCTACGGGAGGCGGGCTTCCTCCTTCGTCGTCGCAGTGACGATTCCTCAATGATTATTTCGCGAAGCGTATTTCTTCAAAGCCATATCTCAGGTAAGGAACGAGGCTGTATCTTACAAAGCGTAGCGAAGTATATGTCCTGCCACGGCAGGCAGGCACGAACAAAATGAGGTATATTTCGTAAGGCGCAGCCGAACATATTTCGCCGAAGGCCTATTTCCATTATATTTCGCGAAGCATATTTCGGCGAAGCCATATTTCAGACGAGGAACGAGGCTATATCTTGCCGAAGGCTTTTCTAACCGAACGAAGTGAGGTATTTCTTTGCCGAAGGCTTATTTTGTAAAGCATATCTTTTAAAACCATGAAAAATCTACTCACCCTTTTCATTCTTGTCTTAATTTTCTTTTCCTGCACCTCCCAAAATTCCCCCAAAACAGTCTTCATCGTGCGGCATGCCGAGAAGCAACTCGTGGATAATCCTGATCCTGATTTGGCGCAAGTGGGACAGGTTCGGGCAAAAAAGCTTGCACAGATTCTTGAGGATCAAGAAATCAAACACATTTTCAGCTCTGACTATAAGAGAACCCGTCAAACAGCCCAACCAACTGCTGAGCAATTTGGATTAAGTATCCAATCCTACGATCCTAGAAATCAAGATGCGCTTGTAGAGCAGCTACGGAGCTTAGAAGGAAATATTCTAGTTGTAGGTCACAGCAATACAGTTAGTCAATTAGCAAATTATTTTGTGGGTGATGGAGAAAAATTCGAAGATTTAGAAGATATCGAATATGACTTTATTTACGAGGTCAGCTTAGAAAAAAGCGGGAGTTTGGTGGTGAGAAAGTTATATAAAGAGTATTAAACCAACACAAACTCTATCCTCTTTTTTTTCTTAACTATCTGAATTCCATTATCATAACTGCAGGTTGATCGAAATCTTCAATGCTATCCAAGAATTCAGCAAATTGATCAGTCAACATATTTAATTTTTTCAAAGACTCCTTAAAATTATCAATTCCAAAATTCCTCAGTGGTTGGAGTTTAATTACAGAAATTGCTTCATTTTCATAGGAAGAAATAGGAAAAGAAAAAAACGGCATTCCTGGAATATCAAAGTCAAATTTAGTCCCATAAAATTGCTCCTTGGAATTTATTCTTTCAAAATAATGGAAGGAGTTTCCTCCAAACCTTTGAAATTCTAAACCATAAATTTTGTTAGTAATAAAACTCCCTCCATGTGAAAAGAACTTCTTATCTGTTTTCCTATCACTAACAAATGAAATACCATCTCCAACAAAATCCTGCTTTTCAATTCCACCTTTAATCTTCAGAGAAACCAATTGAATCAATTCCTTTTCTTGGTTATTGATTCTGAAGAAATCATTCCCGAATCGCGGGAATAAATAGATGTTATGACCGTCAGAAGAAAAATAATCTCTTGAAAAATAATTTCCATATTCTTCGAGTTCTTCATCAATACTGAAACAAGATTTAACTTCAAAATCAGAATTTAATACAAAATATCCGCACCTACTACCCCCTTCAAGATGATCATTTGGAAGGTTTGCAGTGTAAAAAATATATTCATCAGAAGAAGTCTTTCTAAAATTCTGAGCTCTTCTTGGAATTTTGAACTCCTTTATAAATTTACCACTAAAATCAAAAACCAATATTTTGGAAAGTTTCCCATCGAATAGTAAAAGCTGGTTTTTGTCTCGATCTATATCAAAATCATAAATCTCTAAAAACTCCCTTGGACCTTCTCCGGACTTTTCAAGGTAGGCTACCTCATTCCCTGTACTTCTTTCAAAAACTTGAAGAGTATTAGTAATGTATTGATCCATCACAAAAATCAAGGAGTCAGTGAATAATATTTTATCGATATCACCCAATAAATGTCCTTGATCATTTTTAAGCTGTAAGTAATGAAATTCAGAAATCAACTCAGACAAATGAATAGTCTGATCTATTCCACTTCGATCGATGAAGACATTATTGCCTTGATCCAAAATCTTTAATTCATCAGACGAAATATTGCTGGATTCAACCCAATCAAACTTCGAATTAGCTCTTTCTTCATCTAAATGATCTGAATTCTTACAACCAATAATAAAGGAAAGTATGCTCAAAATGAGCATACTTAACACAAATTTATAGTTCATAATTTAAGCACAATCTGAAGCCCAACAAAAACTATTTCCATCCTTGCAGACTTGTTTTGTACCCTCCCATGTTTCTGTGAATTCAACTTCAACCCCTGCTATTTCAATGGTATAAGTTAAAGTTGCAGTACAATCTCTTTCCTGAGGAGTCCATAAAAACGCATAAGAATTTGAGATTCCAAATAGGCTAAAGCCTAGAAATAAAGTTAAAATTTTAATAAATTTCATAGTTATAAAATTGATATAAAAAGACCAAATCACAGCTTGGTCGATAGCTGCGAATAAGAAAAAACCAGTTTAAAATCTATATCTATTTAAAACTATTCTTTTTTTTAAAACTTCAAAATTATTTCATTTATTTTTTAATTTATTTTTAAACAACCACCACCTCTATCCCTTTTCCCTCCAGCTTTTCTCTATAGATTTCAGGAATGCCCGCATCCGTGATGATGACATCGATATCCTCAAGATCACAGATTTTCCCAAAGCCTTTTCGGCCAAACTTGTGGCTGTCAGCCAGAATGATTGTCTTCTGCACCGAGCGAATCATTTCCGCATTCAAGTGCGCCTCCATCATGTTGGAGGTAGTCAAGCCATGCTCGAGACTGATTCCATCTACACTGAGATATAATTTATTACAAGCAAAACTCTTTAACATCTCTTCGGCAAAATGACCCACTGCCGAACCACTACTCTTCCTTACCACACCGCCAAGCTGTACCAATTCGAGCTCCGCCGTATCAATTAGTGCTAAGACTACATTCATCGCAGCCGTCAAGACCGTCAGTGGATAGTTCCTCGGTATTGCCTGCGCAAAGGCACCGACCGTCGTACCCGAGCCGATGATAATCGCCTCATGCGGCTCCAAATAATCCAAAGCCTTTTGAGCAATTCGACTCTTTTCCTCTACTTGCTCCAGCTTCTTTACCTGCACCGAGCGATCCGATACATAGGGTGAGACAGAGGTAGCACTGCCATGGGAGCGATAGAGCAAGCCCTTTTTTTCAAGCAACTTGAGATCCTTCCGCACAGTCACCATGGTCACATTCAGTGCTTTGGACAAGTCAGAGACAGTCACCAGTCCCGTCTTCTCCAATTGATCCAAAATATAACGATGTCGCTCCGCCAGTGTCATTTGAATTGAATTTTTCACTAAATTATAAAAAGAAAGAAAACGCAAAGAAAATATTTACATCTTACTTTTTTATTATTTCTTTTTGTTTCTTTTGTTTCTACTTTTGAAAAATAATGAAAAGAGAAGAAAATATAAAGCAACTAGCTGACTCCACAAAAACCTGGGATATCGCTGTAATAGGTGGAGGTTCTTCAGGATTGGGAGTAGCCTTGGATGCAATTTCTCGGGGACTTTCCGTAGTACTTTTAGAGAAGGCGGATTTCGCAAAAGGAACTTCGAGCCGTAGTACCAAATTGGTTCACGGTGGGGTACGGTATTTGGCCCAAGGAGACATTGGGCTGGTATTGGAAGCCTTAAAGGAAAGAGGGAAACTTTTACAAAACGCCCCACATCTAACCTCCAATCAGCCATTTATTATCCCCATTTATTCCTGGTTTGACCGCATTCAATATAGCGCAGGACTTAAAGTCTACGATTGGATGGCTGGAAAACTTCGAATCGGAAAAAGTCAATTTATCTCTAAAGATGAAACGCTCAATAGACTACCCGGAATCAAATCCAAAGGATTATTAGGAGGAGTGGTCTATTACGACGGACAATTTGACGATGCTCGGCTAGCCTTGGCAATTGCAATGACAGCAGATGATGCTGGGGCTTGCATCCTCAATTATGCCTCAGTTCGTGGCTTGATTAAAGATGAAAACGGCAAACTCGTTGGTTTAAAAGTTCGGGATGAACTGGACAAAACAAAATACACGCTTAAAGCCAAAATGATTGTCAATGCAACGGGAGTTTTTGCCGACAAAATTCTCCAAATGGATAACCCCAATGCGGAAAAAATGATCCAACCGAGCCAAGGAATTCATCTAGTGATGGATTTGGATTTTTTAGGTGGAAAAGATGCATTACTAATTCCAAAAACAAAAGATGGAAGAGTTCTCTTCGCCGTGCCATGGCATGGAAAACTAGTTGTAGGGACCACAGATACGCTCCGCGAAAAAGCCAAACTGGAACCTCAAGCTCTTCAAAAGGAAATTGACTTTGTGCTTGAAACAGCAGATGGCTACTTGACAAAAGCTCCCGCTCGGGCAGATGTCAAATCTGTATTTGCTGGCCTTCGCCCCTTAGCCCGTCCAAAGGAGGAAGGGGCAAAAACCAAGGAAATTTCACGCTCACATAAAGTCATTATTTCAGAAAGCAATCTGGTCACCCTGACAGGAGGAAAATGGACGACTTTTCGAAAAATGGGTGAAGATACCGTGGATCATTATCAAGAAATCACAAAAGAATTATTGGCTCCGAGTGAATCCTTTGAAATGAAACTTCATGGATACACCAATAAAGTTCCCGGTGGACATTGGACGGTTTATGGTTCAGATGCGGCCTATATTCAAAAACTGTCAAAAGAGCATCCCGAACTCACTGAAAGGATTCATCCCGACTTCCCCAATATTTTGGCTGAAGTAGTTTGGTCTGTTCGGGAAGAAATGGCCGTCAAAGTCGAAGATATTCTATCAAGGCGAATTCGAATGCTGATTCTTGATGCTCAAGCTGCATTGGATTCGGCTGAAAAAGTAGCCAAACTAATGGCCAAGGAAATGCAAAAGGATGAGAATTGGATAGAACGGGAACTGGAAGATTTTAGAAAAGTGGCTGAAAAGTATTTAATTAAAGCCTGACAATAACCCTAATTCTTTGCATAAAGGATAAATCGAAATAACCCAAAATGACCCAAACAAAACCCTATATCATGGCCTTGGACCAAGGGACCACCAGTTCGAGAGCCATCATTTTTGACAAGCAAGGGCAAATCATTTCTGTCGCCCAAAAAGAATTCAAGCAGTATTTTCCCAAACAAGGCTGGGTAGAACATGACCCGGAGGAGATTTGGACTTCCCAATCTTCGGTGATGATCGAAGTCTTGGTCAATCAGGGAATAGCTGTGGATGATATCGCGGGAATCGGAATTACCAATCAGAGGGAAACTACCCTTGTTTGGGATCGAAAAACCGGAAAAGCAATTTATAAAGCTATTGTATGGCAAGACCGGAGAACAGCTGCCTTTTGTAACGAATTGAAAGAAAAAGGTCATTCTGAGCTTGTTGCTTCCAAGACCGGCTTGATCATCGATGCCTATTTTTCAGCCACCAAAATCCGCTGGATTCTAGACAATGTAGAAGGAGCTCGAGAAAAAGCCGAGGCTGGGGAATTGGCTTTTGGAACGGTGGATTCTTGGTTGGTTTGGAAATTAACCAAGGGCCAGAATCATTTGACAGACATTACCAATGCCAGCCGTACTATGGTGTTCAATATTCACACTCAGCAATGGGATGAAGAATTACTTTCCCTTTTTGGGATACCCAAATCCATGCTTCCAGAAGTCAAAAGTTGCTCCGAAGTGTACTGCGAAACAGCCGGCGATGTTTTGCGAAGCAAGATCCCTATTGCAGGAATTGCAGGTGATCAGCAAGCTGCCCTTTTCGGTCAACTCTGCACCGAACCTGGCATGGCCAAAACAACCTACGGAACAGGATGCTTTTTGGTCATGAATACCGGTAAAGAGGCTGTTCAATCCAAAAATCAATTGCTAACTACCGTAGCCTGGAAAATCGGGAATGAGATAAATTATGCCTTGGAAGGCTCTGTCTTTATTGGCGGGGCTGCTATCCAATGGCTACGGGATGGTTTGGAATTATTTAAGCACGCCAAAGAATCCGAAAAACTAGCTACGAGCTTGGACGATAATGAAGGCGTCTATTTTGTTCCGGCTTTGGCGGGACTAGGGGCTCCTCATTGGGACCAAAATGCAAGAGGAGCATTTTTTGGGATTACCCGTGGAACGACTACTGCACATTTTACTCGAGCGGCCTTGGAGGCTATTGCCTATCAGGTCTATGATGTCATCAAAGCCATGGAAAAAGATGCCGGTGAAAAGACGAAGGAACTTCGAGTGGATGGAGGTGCTACGGCCAATAATTTCCTGATGCAGTTTCAATCCGACCTCTTGGATTGTGAAATTAAACGGCCTCAAATCATTGAAACCACAGCCATTGGAGCAGCCTTCCTAGCTGGATTGGCGGTTGGTTTCTGGAAGGACCAAACCGAAATTCAATCACTTTGGCAGGCAGATAAAAGCTTCCAACCCGAAATGAATAAAGATAAGCGGGAAAAATTATTGCATTTTTGGCACAAAGCAGTCGAACGATCAAAAAACTGGGTAGAATAACATGAATCCATACATAGCAGAAATTATAGGAACCGGGCTCTTGCTTCTATTAGGTTCAGGGGTTGTCGCCAATGTGGTCTTACCACAAACCAAGGGAAATAATTCAGGCTGGCTGGTGATTACCACAGCATGGGCTTTGGCCGTATTTGTCGGAGTGGTGGTAGCTGGACCTTATAGCGGGGCTCATCTAAACCCGGCTGTAACCATTGGATTGGCATTGGCTGGAAAATTCGAGTGGGGAATGGTTCCTGGCTACATAGGAGCCCAAGTTGTTGGTGCTTCCTTGGGCGCATTTTTATCCTATATAGTTCATATTGACCATTTTAAAGTTACCCAGGACCCTGGAGAAATCGCGGCACCATTCGGGACAAGTCCAGCAATTAGAAACTTGAAAAATAATTTTATCTCAGAAGTCATCGGGACTTTTGTCTTGATTTTTGTGATCCTATATATCACAGGGGCAAAAATCGAAGACAGTAATCAAACACCTATCGGCCTGGGATCAGTTGGAGCCTTGCCCGTGGCTTTTTTGGTGTGGGTCATCGGTATGGCTTTGGGAGGAACAACAGGCTATGCCATAAATCCCGCCCGGGATTTGGGGCCAAGAATCGTTCATCAACTATTACCTATTAGCGGAAAAGGAAGTTCCGATTGGGCTTATGCCTGGATCCCGATTTTAGGACCAATTGCCGGAGCAGCGTTGGCAGCTGGATTGTATTTTTTGGTAGGAAGTTGAAATTCTTTTTAATGAAGAAATAAAAAAGGGAGCATGTGAATTTACATGCTTCGACAATTACATTGGTTTGAGTTGGCATAGCGGGGTATTAGTCTGATATACAGAAGTTAGCTTCAAAAAAATTCGACCACACACTCTTCTTAAACAAGAACTTATTGCTTACCTTTAACGTTAGTAACGCAAAGCATAACTAATGATCAAAACATTTGGTGATAGAGAAACCGAAAAAATTTGGGAAGGAATTAGATCCAAAAAACTCCCAAACGAGATTCAAAATATTGCCAGAAGAAAGCTAAGAATGATAAATAATGCTCAAAATATTAACGACCTAAGGATTCCACCTGCAAATCATTTAGAAAAATTGAGGGGTGACCTAATCGATTATTATAGCATCAGAATAAATATCCAATGGAGAATTGTTTTTCAATGGAATAATAATGATGCATATGAAGTACAAATAACTGATTACCATTAATCCTATTCAATATGGAGAAGCTCAACAATATCCACCCAGGGGAAATTCTAAATGAAGAGTTTTTGGTACCAATGGAAATTTCCGCCTACCGCCTTTCAAAAGAAACCTTCATACCTCAAACCAGAATTAGTGAAATAATTAAAGGCAAAAGACGAATAACTGCAGATACTGCATTAAGGCTTGCAAAGTTTTTTGGAACAACTCCCAAATTTTGGTTAGGTCTTCAAGATGATTATGATCTCGAAGAGGAGCTTAATCAAAAAGCAAAAGAGTTTGAAGAAATTAAAACCATAAAGACCAACGCAGCGTAACAAGGGCTTATATTTTTTGGTAGGAAGCTAAAATTCCTTTCTATGAAAAAATAAAAAATGGAGCATGTGAAATTACATGCTCCATTTTTTATAATCTTCTGCAAACTGTTCACTGCCTACTGCACACTTTCCATAAAGTCCACTGTAAAGTAACTCAAGGCCTTTACCCCTAGGATGAATCCGCTTTCATCGATAAAGAAATCCGGCGTGTGGTGGGAAGGCGTAGTCAAAGGATCACCTCCTTTTTTCATTCCTCCGAGGAAAATAAAAAAGCCGGGTTTCTCCCGTTGGAAAAAGCTAAAGTCTTCTGCTCCAGTAACCGGAGGCATCGCAATTACATTTCCTTTCCCAGCTGCAGCTTCCATGGAAGGCATCATCTGAGAGGTAAGCTCAGGAGGGTTAACCGTGGATGGATAGAGTTTTCCAATATTCACTTCTGCTTTGGCTCCCGCACTTTCGGCAATATTGGTGATGATTTCGGTAATCCGCTTATGAACCAAAGCCTGCTGCTCATCTCCAAAAGTTCGGATAGTCCCGATCATCTCCACCTTTTCCGGGATGATATTGTGACGAATACCTCCATGAATAGCACCCACAGTTACTACTGCAGGATTTTCGGTGATATTCACATTTCGAGAGAGGATAGTTTGTAATCCCATAATCGCCTGAGCTGAAGTCACAATGGGATCCACACTAGACCAAGGAGCGGCTCCATGGGCCTGAGTTCCTGTGATGGTCACTTCCAAATTATCTACTGCTGCCATAAATGGACCAGATCGATATCCGATTTTCCCAGCCTCAATTTGTGACCAAATATGCAAGCCAAAAATGGCATCCACATCTTCCATCACCCCTTCTTTAACCATTAGTTCAGCACCGGCGATGTCCACATCATAAACGCCTTCTTCCGCAGGTTGGAAAATAAACTTCACCGAACCTTTCAACTGATCCTTCATTCCAGCCAAAACCTCCGCAACACCCATCAAAATAGCCACATGGGAATCGTGACCACAAGCATGCATGACACCCGTTTCTTGACCATTGTAAACGGCGGTATTGACCGATTTGAAAGGCAGATCATTTCTCTCGGTTACTGGCAAAGCATCCATATCCGCCCGAAGAGCCACCATAGGACCGGGCTTTCCTCCTTTCAAAACTCCAACGACCCCAGTCACAGCGACCTCTTCCGTAACTTCCATTCCAAGAGAACGAAGATGATCCGCAATGATCTTTGCTGTGCGAAATTCCTGATTTCCGAGTTCGGGGTATTTGTGAAAATCCCTCCGCCACTCGATCACTTGAGATTCAACTTCTGCTGCCTTTTGATCGATTTGAGAGCGAAGCGGAGACTGGGCATAAGCCATCGTCCCAATAAATAGAAAGGGTATTAGAAACTTGTACATTTGTCAATAATTTTAGCGTTCAATTTAATCCAAAAACCGCCAGCTTGCCCGGTGATTTTTATCCAAAGTATTTCCGGTCACCTTTGCACGAAGTATTTCTACCGGCATGGTGTTTTGTTGCATGATCAAATCATGAAAAGCTTTTTCCTCCATTCTGCCTGATTCGACCATTTCCTGTCGCAAAGAATAAAACTCCAAAGCTCCAATCATGTAGGCAATTTGATAAAGCGGGCCATACCGTCCTTCAAAAGACCGACGAACTTCCGCCTCTGCATTGGCATACTCATGCCCCACTCGATCCACCAACAAATCAATACATTCTTGAGGCGTCATTTTCTCTAAATGATAGTTTAGGGAGAAAATAATTCGGGCACAGCGGTGCATTCTCCAGAAAAGCATTCCGACTTTGTCCTTGGCATCTCTTGGAAAATCCCTATCCCAAAGGACAAACTCCCAGTACAAAGCCCATCCTTCCGTCCAAAATGGAGTGCGGAACAATCTGCGATGCGTCATGTAACGCTGATTCATAAACTGCTGCAAATGATGTCCAGGAATCAATTCATGCTGTACGGTAGCTCTGGAAAAATGAGGATTATTCCCCCTCATGGACATCATTTTTTCTTCATGGCTCATTTCGGAAGTAGGATAGGAAATCTGTATCACCTCTCCTCCCAAAAAGAATGGACTTACCCGCTGCCGCTCTGCTGAAATCATACTGGTTCTCCAAGTTTCCTTTGCTAATTCCGGAACAGTAATCCAATCATTTTTCTCCATAATCTCAATCGCCTCATTCCCCAATCTAACCACCTCTTCCGGCCAAGCACCTGCAGGCAAATAGGTTTCCTTAACCATTTCCAAAGCTGCTTTCCAATCATCTCCAAAACCCAATTCATTGGACGCTTTGAGCATTTCCTTTTCACACCATTCAAACTGACGCTCAGCTTCTGCAATCAATTCTTCCGGACTATAGGCGATCATTTCAAAAGCCAATTGATTCAGAAGAGCTTCCCTTCCTATAGGTTTGCCAATAATCCCACTTCCATCATCTTTGACCGAATTCGTATAGTGCTCACGAAGTGCTTTGGCATATGCGCTCAGGCTAGCATTTAATTTTTTCCAGGGCTCGGGCATCCACCAGGTAAATTCGGGATCGTAATCGAAATAAAAATCATAGGCCTCTTTGACCGTCCTTTGAAGGCTTTCTACAGCAGAAGCTGCCAAATCCGCCTTTTGCCAAGAATTATATTTGGGTTTGGAGGAAAGTTCAGCCAATTGGCCATCCACTTCCTTGGCAACCATATTCCATTCCGCCGCCAAATCCTGTGATCGAGGTTGCTTAGCTCGCCTTCTGGCAACCACAAAATCATGCAAGGGTCCCCCAAAAGCGACTACCGATTTTACTTCGTCAAAAGCCCTTCGTTCAAGATTCAATTCCGCTAATTCCTTCTCTAAGTAATTTCGGAAAAGCACATAATCGATCTTGCCATCTTCGGAAAAAGAATCATAATTGAAGCTTTCAAGAGTTTGCAAATACTCTTTGTTGAATGCTTCCATTCGATTGAAGTATTCGTCAGAAAGCGGATTGGTATACAAGCGGCTTAAAGCTCCACGATCCGCCTGATAGGTTTGAATCATGTTTGCAAGCTCAGTGGCCCAAGCCAAACTCAAACAAAGGCAAAATGAAAGGGTGAGTATTAGTTTTTTCATAGCAAAAACTTATTTGAAGTAAATGGTATATAGACCCGAATCTTTGAAACTACCGGAATTGCGAGATGTATCCTTTGAAGTTAATTGTAAATATTCCTCCCAGCCTTCCGGGTTTTTCAGGCTGATTTTCAAATCCACCAACTTTTCCTCCGAAAAGGAATTCATTCCTCGGAGTCCATCAACTAACCCAAGGTAAGAATTGGAGGATAGTTTATATATTTTCGCCCAACCTTGATCAGCACTAAGCCGGAGTCCGAGCTTTTCCTCCACAAATTGCTGAGCAGGAAGCATATCTTTATAATACAGCCAAGTGATTGAACCTTTGAAAGAAAATGACTTACCCAAGGTTGTAGCTTCCTCCGCTAACTGATGCAATTCTGGAATCAATCGCTCATTTTCAGGATGCTGGTAAAAAATCTCAAATTCCAATAAGTACCCCTCCGGGTCAACCGCCACGAACCCATCATGAGGACCTCCAGGATTCCGTTTGAGAGAGTATTTTATAGGTATATTTTCCTTTTGCATGTGAGAATACCAAGTATCCAAATCATCTGTCAGCAATGCCAAAGCAACAGACTTTGGTTCAATGCCATTATAGCCCGAGCTTTTCACATCATGAAGAACCAATCGTGAATCGCCTGCGATTTGAAAAGTCACCTTACTTTCTGTCTCACTCAAAAGTTTTAACCCAAGCTTGTCTTGATAAAAAGATTTTGCTCTGGGTAAATCGCGATAGTACCAGTTCAGTTCCTGCCCCTGAATTCCAAAATCTTCCAAATCCCTGAAGTTTGAATTAGCCTCTAGTAGTTCGTTGATTTTCCATACCGGATAGCCTAAAAGGCGTCCAAACCTTCTACTCAAATCTTGTAATTCCTCAGGTTTTGCGGATTCTATTTCATTTTTCAAATCTTGATATGCCTGCAAATAAATAGGCTCCTGAAATAGAATGAGTACTTCTTTCCCATCACTTACCTCAGCAGGGAAAAGCTGTGTTTTGATTAAGTCCGATTCTCTGTAAAGCTGAATTCCATATTTTCCCGCCAACCGTTCTGCCTCAGGCATAAAAAGATCAAGCTCTGCAGGGGTCATGGGAGGTCCTAAAGCAATTGGTTTGACTCCGGCAGCTACCATTTCAGCAAAGGATTCAACTTGGCCGGATTCCCTTTCAAAACTCTTAGATTGACAAGCAGCAAAAAGCCACCCTAAAACAAAAAGAACCTGAATTTTAAATCTCATGGAATATTGAGCTTTTGAAATTGAAGATACCGAATTAAAGATTTTTCCTGAAGTCTAAGCAGCCATTCATCCAAATTATGCATCTCTTGGACAGCTAATTCAAATTTTAATTTTTCTAAGTTCCGAAAAATCAAATCGTTATATTGAGCTAGCTTATTTTATAATTCTAAATTTTATCACATAGCCTTCCTTAACAAATTTTCTATGGAACTCATCATTAACAACCTTTCCAAAACGTATCCCAATGGTGTCAAAGCATTAAATGGGGTTTCGCTTACCATCCCTCAAGGCATGTTTGGACTTTTAGGACCAAACGGTGCCGGAAAATCTACCCTCATGCGGACAATCGCCACTCTCCAAGAGGCAGACTCAGGCAGTATTCAATTAGATGGAATTGACGTCCTCCATGATAAACAGGCAGTTCGGGAACGATTGGGCTACTTACCTCAAGATTTTGGACTATATCCTCGAATCAATGCAGAGACCATGCTCGACCACATCGCCCAAATGAAAGGGATCGGCAATAAGTCAGAACGAAAAGAGGTTGTTGCTTCTCTTTTGAATCGGGTAAACCTATTTAAAGACAGAAAAAAAGCGCTTGGAACCTATTCCGGTGGAATGAGACAGCGTTTTGGAATTGCTCAAGCATTGGTGGGAAATCCAAGTTTAATTATTGTGGATGAGCCTACTGCAGGACTTGACCCTTCGGAAAGAAATCGTTTTTACAACTTACTTTCTGAAATCGGTGAAAATACCATTGTCATCCTTTCGACACATATTGTAGAAGATGTTAATACCCTATGTTCCAATATGGCCATTATCTGCACAGGAGAAGTTTTGATGCAGGGAACACCAAAAGAAGGCTTGGCTCTAGTAAATGGAAAAATCTACCAAAAAACCATCGAAAAATCAGAGTTGGATCATTATCGAAAAGACTTCCATGTCATTTCCACCAAATTGATTTCTGGAAAATTAAGCCTACGAATTGAAAGTGAATCTGATCCAGGCAACGGATTTGAACCTGCAGCAGCAGATTTGGAAGATGTATACTTCAGCTTTATTTCGAAGAAAGTAGATCCGATCACTATTTAATCGCCGGCTATGTTTAAAGACATCTTTTTATTCGAACTCAAATACCGATTCAGTCGGCCGGCTACCTGGATTTATTTCTTTCTCCTGCTATTGGTAGCCTTACTGTTGATTGGTTTTGGCAATACACCGGCATCTGAAAAAGTCTTTCACAATGCCCCAATTGTCATTGCCAACCTGCTTTTGTTGATTTCCATTTTTGGAATCTTGATCGCCTCCGCTGTTATGGGAGTGCCGTTGTATCGTGATCTAGAACATAAAACCGGAACCTTTCTTTTCAGCTATCCCATTACCAAATTCGGGTATTTTATGGGAAGGTTTTGGGGATCTTTTGTCACCCTACTATTCATTTCCCTCGGAGCTCTCTTGGGGATTTATCTAGGAAGTTTATTAGGCCCGGCATTTGGAACAGAAGCCGAGCGTTATGGTCCCAATTTATTGGTCAACTATTTCCAGCCTTGGTTTACACTTCTCTTGCCCAATTTATGGCTGGCCAGTGCTTTGTTTTTCGCGCTAATCATCTTCACCCGAAATATCCGCTCCATTTATTCCGGTGGGATTGTGGTATTTATCATTTATCTCCTTGCGAATTTCCTTTCTCAGGATATTGAAAACAAAGACTTGGTCCAGCTAATTGACCCCTTTGGACTAAACTCATTCAGTCTTCAGACCCGATACCTCACGCCTTATGAACAAAACAACTTTTTCCTTCCCTTAGAGGGGAATTTATTGCTCAATCGGATCCTTTGGGTAAGCGTTGGACTGGTTCTATTTATTGCCTCATATTTCCGATTTAGCTTTAGCTACTTCTTCCAAACTGCTCAGAAAAAGAGCAAAGCTAAGCAGGAAGAGTCCACAGGAATCGTTCAAAAAGTGATTTCAGTAATTCCAGATTTCTCCAAGAAATACCAATGGAATAGCTTGAAGACACTTACGCGAATCGAAGTCCAAAATATCACCAAGGACGTGTATTTCCGCTCCATCCTATTGGGTGGTTTGATATTCCTTGTTTTGGATTTCTGGATTGGGATGACGCTCTACAGCGTACCCAACTATCCCTCCACCTCCTTTTTGATGGAATACAAAACCTTTGATTACAATCTTTTTGTATTCATCATCATCGTGTTTTTCACGGGAGAGGCACTTCATCGAGATCAGTCCACAGGATATTCAGTCATTAATGATACTTTTCCAGTAAAGGACAGCGTGATCATCGCCTCCAAGTTTTTGGGAATGGCCTTTATCTGTTTGGTTTTGACGACTGTTCCGATTTTTGTCGGGATCCTTATTCAAAGTCTTAAAGGCTATTTCAATTTTGACCTTCCTGTCTACTTGGTTGATAGCTACCTAATATCCTTGCCAGATTACCTTCAGATGGTGATGTTGGTATTCGCTGTGCATGTGGTGGTGAACAACAAATTTGCTGGTCATGCGACTGCCATTGCCATCTGGCTGGTGATGTTGATTTTGAGAAATTTTGCTGACTACAACTTCAATCTGTTCTTCTACAGTTACAAGCCAGGGTACACTTGGAGTGACATGAATGGGTTGGGCCATTTTGGCGAGCCGCTATTTTGGTTTAATCTCTATTGGACAGCATGGGGAATATTTTTGGTGCTTTTCTTCAGTATTTTCTTCAGTCGGGGAACAGAAAGTTCCTGGAAAAGCCGTTGGCAAGTTGCTAAGTCCCGACTCTCCAAGCCTGCACCAAGACTTTCCTTCCTTTTCTTGTTGGTTGCCTTGATATCAGGAGGATATATCTTCAATAATGTAGTCTATAAAAATAATTACCGCACTCCGGATGAGGGTACGATACGAATGGTAGCTTATGAAAAGCAATTGAAAAAATATGAAGGCATCCCACAGCCAAAATATACGAAGGTGAATATTCAAGCGGATCTTTATCCGATGGAGCGTCAGGCTTATTTCCAGGCTGAAGTCGAAATGGTCAATAAAACAGACAGCCCGATTGACTCCATACATTTCAATTCCACTGACTTAAGTGACTTCAAAGTTGTTCTAAATGGAGACACCTTAAACCATCGCTTCCCTCTAGTCTATGAACCAAGCAAATTCCAGGTATTTGGAAAGAAAGCTGAACGGGAATGGTATAAAATCACAGCTCTACCGGAAACTATGATGCCCGGAGACACCCTGAATTTCACGATTATCAGTAAAGCTGGGTACAATGGATTTCCAAATTCTGGCTTTGGAAGACAAATCGTATATAACGGAACCTTCTTCTCTGGAGGAATTCCAGAAATAGGGTATAATGCACAAGCAGAAATTTCTTCGGATGAGGATAGAAGAAAGTACGATCTTCCGGAAAAGCCCGAGGACCTTCCTCCACATGATGACCCAAAAGGAAGAAGTACACTTCTTTTTGTGGATGACGCAGATTTCATTCAATTCGAAGCAGTGGTAAGTACAGTTCCTTCTCAAATTGCAGTTGCTCCAGGATACTTGCAGCGAGAATGGGAAGAAAATGGAAGACGCTATTTCCACTACATTCAGGACACGCCCATTCAGTCCTTCTTCACCTTTGTTTCAGCGGATTATGAAGTTCTTCGGGAAGAAGCCACCCTTCCGGATGGAAAGAAGGTGAACATCGAAATCTTCTACGATGAGCAGCATCCTTACAACTTGGATCGGTTCTTACAGGCTTATAAGGATGGTTTGACCTATTTCTCAGAAACCTACGGGGACTTCCAGTTTAGACAAATGCGACTGCTTGAGTTCCCACGATATGCAGGCTTTGCGCAGTCCTTCCCGAATACGGTTCCCTTTTCGGAAAGCTTTGGCTGGGTGGCCAAATTCAGCGATCCGAATGATTTTGACTATGTGTATTATGTAACAGCCCATGAACTCGCCCATCAGTGGTGGGGGCATCAGATTACCCCGAATTATACCCGTGGATCCAATTTGATTTCGGAAGCCTTGGCTGAATTTTCCGCCCTGATTTTGACCGAAAGGAGGTATGGAAAAGACAATATGAAACGTTTTCTGAAGGATGAATTAGATCGTTACCTATCCGGTAGGGCGAACGAATCCAAAAAGGAAAACACCTTTATTAATTGTAATCGCGCATATCAGTGGTACTATAAGGGAAGTTTGATTTTATATGGCCTTCGGGATTTGATAGGAGCTCATGCCATGGACTCTGCCCTCCATTCCTTTAATCAGGAATTTGGCCTTCGGGAAAGTCCTCCTTTCCCTGGGAGCTCGGATCTTTATCGACATCTTCAATCAGTTACTCCTGATAGCATTCAGTATTATTTGGATGATACTTGGAACAAAATCACACTGTATGACAATCGAGCTGAAGAGGTAAAAGCAACAAAAGTATCCGATGATGAGTATGAAATCACGCTAAATATCCGGTCTCAAAAACTCTACGCTGACGAAACGGGTAAAGAATCTGAAGCTCAGTATGAAGGCGATTACATTGATATCGGAGTATTTGCCGATGAGGATACAGACGAAAATGGACGAACCCGAGTGAATCCTTTGTACATCCAAAAACACAAGATCAAACCTGGTCAAAGCACCATCACCGTAAGGGTGAAAGGCGAGCCTGTCATGGCTGGAATTGACCCATATAATAAACTGATCGACCGAATACCGGATGACAACACGATTGATGTAGAAATAGAATAATATAAACTGGCCCTGTCTCAACAAGCAGGGCCATTTTTTTGAAAAGCTTAATTTGCAATAAAGCAGGAATCAGAACCGTTCAAAAATTAAAATTTGGCTCAATTACCCTCATTTCTTACCTTCAAATATCATCTTGATAAAGTGCAATTCTACTTCTCATGAAGAAAACCTCCCTGTTCTTCGTAATTCTTTTTATTACACTTTTCTCATTAGGCACCCTTGCTATGGTCACTTACCCGACCACACTCAAAAAGCAACTCACCGAAACTTATACAAGCCTTATAGGTGATCCAAGTTCCGACAAAGAGCAGCAACCCTTAGAGATACCCGAACCGGAGGAAATCCTTATCATACCTGACCTAAAGGAGTACAAAGCCCAACTACGTAAAGATTCCTATTCCGATCACCTTTCCGCTGCAGAGTTAAGCGGTGCACTTATTTTGGACGAAAAGCAACTTTTCCAACTCGTGGAAAATGGAGCTTTAGTGGAAATCAATTCAGGAATAGGCTATCAGGTCGAAAAACTTACTCACAGCCATCCCTATCTCACTCCTGAATCAAAAAAAGTTCTGGAGGAGCTAGGTCAGACTTTTCAGAACTTAGTCGGTGGAGAAAGCTTCTTCACAATCTCCTCAGGTACGCGCACTATCGAGCAGCAAAAGAAACTGAGCCGTAGAAATCGAAATGCAACCAAAGGAACTAGTTCTCACTCTTATGGACTTTCTTTTGATATTTCCTACATCCGATTTAATGGCAAAAAGGCCTTCAACTGGAAGATGCAAAAGCAATTGGAGAAAGTGCTCAGTCACTTCCAAAAAGAAAATAAAATCTTCGTGATCAAGGAACGAAAGCAGAACTGCTTTCATATCACCGTTCGCTGAAAATCATTTATTAACCTTAGCCTGATTTAAATCACTCCTACAGAACCTATTGTCAAATCTTTTTTGATTACTTTCATTTGTTAGATTTCCCTGGCAAACTCATCACCTATGAAGAAATTAATCTTTGCTTTGCTCATTGCTCTTGTAGTGATTGTAGCCATTTTATTGATCAACACCTTTCGATTAAGCTCCAAGCAAGTTGATCCTGAACCCATTGAAAGAGTAACCATTTCCGATGAGGTTTATCAAAACCTTTCAAAGGCTATCCAATACAAAACCATTTCCTTCAATGAGGATGCAATTCCTGATTCTGCAGAGTTTTTTGGATTTCACCGATTTTTGGAGGAAACATTTCCCCTACTCCATGCAAACCTGAGTTTAGAAAAAATCAACACCTACAGTCTGTTGTACAAATGGCAAGGGTCCGATGAATCTCTAAAACCCATCATTCTCATGTCTCATCAGGATGTGGTTCCTGTGGACGAACCTACCTTGAATCAATGGGAAGCAGGTCCATTTGAAGGAAAAATCACCGATACGCATATCATCGGCAGAGGGACAATGGATGATAAAAGCACCTTGATTGCAGTGATGGAAGCGATCGAAAAACTCCTTGAAGAAAATTATCAGCCTGCCAGAACGATCTACATTGCTTCAGGTCATGATGAAGAAGTGGGAGGTCCAAAGGGTGCTGCCAAAATCGCCGAATACCTCAAGTCACAGGGTGTTCAGGCTGCGATGACTATAGACGAAGGCGGTTATATTGCCGAAGGAATGGTTCCCGGTGTGGAAGCTCCCGTAGCCATGATTAATTTGGGAGAAAAGGGTTTTGCATCCTTCCGATTAATTGTGCGAACAAATGGAGGTCACAGTTCTGCACCTCCCAAGGAGAACACCATCGGTATCCTTGCAAAATCCATTGTGGATTTGGAAAATAACCAATTGCCCTACAAGCTAATTCCTCCAATTGATTCACAATTGGAATACCTTGGCCCCGAACTTCCCTTCCTGACCCGAGTAGCTTTTGCAAACCCTTGGCTCTTCAAGAAACAGCTTTTGGAAGGACTAAATGCGCATACAACCACAGCCCCTACCATCATTGAAGGAGGAGTGAAAAATAATGTAATTCCTACCGTAGCTGAAGCGACCATCAACTTCCGAATACTTCCCGGAGAAAGCATAGAGTCTGTGCAGGCTCATATTGAAAGCATCGTATCAGACAAAGTACAGGTAGAACCCGTAGGCTTTTTAACAAACCCTCCAGCTGTATCTAGCGCCGATTCAGAATCTTACAAAATCCTTGAGAAAACCATCAGAAGCATGTTCCCTGAGACAGTTGTGGTACCGGGACTATTGGGAGGCGCAACTGATTCTCGCTATTTCATTGATATTTCGGATGATGTTTACCGCTTCTATCCTGTTCGGCTTGATCCGAAATCTATGGAACGATTCCATGGGATTGATGAAAAAATCAGCAAGGAGAATTACAAGGAAATCATTCAGTTTAGCTACCAACTGATCAAGAACTTTAATTAATGCAAAGGAATTTAGGCTCCTTAATTCCTGTCTTTTTGTCAAACTCAGTTTGAAGGAGCTTGATTTCTAGAATTTTGAGTTTTAGCATTTTGAATTCAGAATTCCTGGATTAAGCTTCTTCTACAATTCTTTAATTTCTAGATAGGGGTAAAAGCGATTTCACTTGTCCTATTAATAAATCCCCTTATGTGTTAAATTGAAGGAATAATTCATTTCCATGCAGAACATAGATCAGGAGATTTTTAATTCTATCAAACTTGGTGACGAGAAAGTTCTGGAAATGCTGTTTCATGAATATTACCAACCACTTTGCCAATATGCTTTTTCCTTACTAAACGACCGTGAGGAGGCAGAGGAAGTAGTTCAGAATTCCTTTGTTCGAATCTGGGAAAAGCGTGAAGAAATCACAATTCAGACTTCTGCCAAAGCCTATTTATATCGCGTAGTTCGAAATTCCTGTTTGAATGAAATAAAACACCAAAAGGTGAAAAATCAACATCAAGAATGGAGCAAAATGGACAGCGCGGGATTTGAGTTGGCTTCTGATTCTATGGCTATTCGAGGTGAACTAGAACAGAAAATCAAAGAGGCCATGCAGAAATTACCTGAACAGTGCCGCTTGATTTTTTCTTTGAGTCGATTTGAAGAATTGAAATACAAGGAAATCGCTGATCAGCTCAATATTTCCATCAAAACAGTGGAAAACCAAATGGGTAAGGCTTTGAAAATTATGCGTGAAGAACTCAAGGAATACCTTCCGCTAATCCTTTTGCTATTGAAAAATTTTCTTGATCCATGAGCGAAAAAGAAGAATTTGACATAGAGACCCTAATCGCAAAATTCATTACGGATGAATGCAATCAATCTGAAATTGAACAGCTTGAAAAGTGGCGTTCACAATCCGAGGAAAATGAAAAATATGTAGCTGACGCTCTGAAAATTTTTCAGCGGGCAAAATTTGCTGTTAATGAAAAATTTGACTCCAAAGAAGCATGGAAAAAAGTCTCAGCAAGAATAGATTCCAAACCAAAGGGAGGAACTGCATTCATTGGCTTCTGGAAAGCAGCAGCAGGTTTAATCCTGATAGCAGCCCTTTCTTATCTTTTCTTTCAGAGTTTGGGTTCAAAAGAAGAATTCAACTTTACAAGTGAAACAGAAGTACAAATACATACCCTTCCAGATCAGACAATTCTTGCATTAAACCGTGAATCGGTTTCTAAAGTAACCTATAACGAACGCAAGAACACTGGAGTCATTGAACTAAGTGGAGAAGCCTTGATATCCATTCCTGAGGACAAAAAGGTAAACTGGCAAGTGAAAGTGGAAGAGCTAGTTATTGAGGACATAGGAACAGAATTCAATGTGAAAGCCTATCCCCAAAGCTCCGAAGTCGAAGTTTCTGTTCTTTCTGGGGAAGTTCACATTTACAAAATAGATACAGATGGAATAAACATCTCTGCCGGGGAAAAAGCTAGTTATAATAAAACTACCGGAGAATTCCAGCTAGATGTGGCGGACCGGAATGTCGCTGCATATCAATCAAAAGTTTTCTCCTATGAGAATCAGACGCTCGAAAATATAGTAACTCAATTAAGCGAGGTCTACCAAACAGCAATTTTTTTGGAAGGGGATATCGGCAATTGCACATTGACCGTGAATTTTGAAAATGAGGAATTGGAGGAGGTTATTTCCATCATTGCCGAAACTTTGGGATTGGAAATAAGGCAAACGGAAGAGGGAATCACACTTTCAGGTGAGGGATGCTTTTAGAATGTAATCGATGAGAAAAATCCTTTTTTATATATCCACCTTTCTTCTTTTCAGCTTCAATATTCATTCTGAAGAAAATCGTCTTTTAGAAAAGGAAATAAGTATCAAAGTAGAAAATGAGCGTTTGGATGACTTTCTAAATCGACTTTCACAGGAGGTTGGAGGATTTTTTTCTTATAGTCCTTCAGCCATCGATATAAGCCAAAGAATTACTGGGGATTTTACAGATAAATCCTGCAGAGAGATTCTTGAAACAGTCTTCCAGGGAAAAATTAAATACAAGCAAAAAGGGAATTATATCATTCTTTCGCCCGCCCCTGCTCCTGAAAAAGAAATTACGATTAGCGGATACCTCGTTGATGAAAGTTCAGGAGAAAGAATACGAAACGCTACAGTTTATGACCCCATCACGCTCAAATCCTCTACGACTGATGAGTTTGGGTTCTTCGAAATTGCTTTAAAAAATCCCACAGGCGAAGATTTTGAATTGATCATCAATCAGGAGAGATATACTGATACACTTCTGGTGGATCAAAAACGGTCTTCATTTAAACGGATTTTTCTGAGGAAAGAGACTGCCGAGACGCTTACAAAACCAATGAAGGATTTTCTGCAATGGGCTAAAGAATCGATTGGGGTCAAAAACAGTAAAAACGTAAGAGATACTCTTTCTAGAAATTTCCAGTTTTCTATACTGCCTTTCTTGGGAACAAATCATAAACTTTCAGGAAGTGTAGTAAATGATTATTCCATCAATCTATTCGGAGGCTACTCCGCCGGAACCAATAAATTCGAGCTTGGAGGACTTTTTAATTTAGATCGGGGTCAGGTCAGTGGAGTTCAAATAGCAGGGCTCATAAATCAGGTGGGTGGATCAGTAAAAGGTTTTCAAATTGCAGGATTAGCAAATGTAAACTTAGATTCATTATCGGGATTTCAGGGTGCAGGTCTTACCAATTTTACGCTTCGAGATGTCAAGGGAGTTCAAGCTTCGCCATTATTGAATATTTCCGGAGGAAGTATAAATGGCTTTCAGGCCTCTGCTTTAGCAAACTATACCCACAAACATGTCAAAGGAGTTCAGGCTGGCATCCTAGGAAATATAGCAGGAGGATATGTGGAAGGATTTCAATTTGGCCTTTTCAATTATGCTGATAGTGTCAATGGAGCTTCTATTGGTTTATTGAGTTTTGTAAGAAAAGGGTATCATACCATCGAAATTGGCGCAGATGAAATTTACCCGATTAATATTGGTTTGCGGACGGGAACAAGAGGGTTTTACAATATCCTTTCTGCAGGAATCCGACCTGAAAAAGCTGATTCTACAACATGGTCATTTGGATATGGAATAGGCACCTCGCCAAGGCTAGGGAAAAAGACCTATCTCAATTTTGAATTGAACACATCCCAAATGAATAAAGG
This sequence comes from Algoriphagus kandeliae, assembly GCF_004571135.1. Taxonomy (GTDB): domain Bacteria; phylum Bacteroidota; class Bacteroidia; order Cytophagales; family Cyclobacteriaceae; genus Algoriphagus; species Algoriphagus kandeliae. Next base: position 705,983 of record NZ_SPSB01000002.1, on the reverse strand, counting down.
GAAAGTGCTTGCCACGAATCTCATAAACCGTATTTATCTGGGAATAGACTATCAATTAGCCAAAGGAGTAGGCATTTACGGAGGACCTTCTTTCAATATTCGGATTTTTGATACCAGTTTTGATGATCACCCAGAAACATTTGCTTACTTCAATCCACGAGTTTTTGGTCGAAAAAGCATTGAAAACCTGAATCTGGGACAGGAAATTTGGTGGGGATTTAGAGCTGGAATTCGCTTTTTTTAGGCTTTAAACAAACATTTCAAACTTTTTTCAAAAAATTTATATCTCTCATAGGGGTTAGGGCTTCTTCGCTTGTCATATAGGCGAAAACAAACCTAAACCAATGAAAAATTTAAAATTGATTATTGCTGGAATCTTTCTTTTCGCCTTGAATCCCCTTCAAGCCCAAACAGAAAAGGAAGAAAATTCTAAAGTGTACTTCCACCAAGATTTCCAGATTTCATTTGTCCCTTTTGTCGGTACCAATGGAATAAACTCAGGGATTACCATCAATGACTACTCTATCAATGTATTAGGAGGATTTTCTGCCGGTACCAATAAGTTGGAATTGGCTGGACTATTCAATATCAATCGGAGCGATGTGAGTTATGCCCAGTTTGCAGGTGTTTTTAACCAAGTAAATGGTAAGGTGAAAGGAGCTCAATTCGCAGGAGTAATCAACTCAAACTTGGATTCCGTTGATGGCTTTCAAGCAGCAGGTGTAACAAATTTCACTACCGGGTCGGTAAAGGGAGCTCAACTTGCAGGGGTTATCAATTTCACCACAAAAAGTGTAGAAGGGTTTCAAGGAGCTGGAGTGATGAACTTTGCCGTTGGAAGCTTGAAAGGAACCCAACTTGCTGGAGTAAGCAACTTTTCAATCGGCGATGTGAATGGTACACAGGTCAGTGGTGTCCTCAATTTTGCCAGAAAGGTAAACGGAGCACAAATCGCCCTTTTTAACTATGCTGACAGTATTGCTGGAGTTCCCATCGGGTTGATAAGCGTAGTGAAATCCGGCTACCATACGCTGGAGCTAAGTACAAATGAAGTTATGCCTTTCAATATGGCATGGCGAACAGGTGTTAGGCCTTTTTACAATATCCTTTTTGCAGGTATACGACCAGAAATTGAGAATGAAGTGACTTGGTCATTTGGATATGGTATTGGAACCTCTCCAAGACTGGGAAAGAAGACTTACCTGAATATCGAAGCCACCTCAGAGCAAGTAAGTAAGGGAGAGGTGATTGACCTAAACTTGATCAATAGATTTTATTTAGGTTTTGAATATCAAATCAGTTCTAAAATTGCTGTTTTCGGTGGACCTACTATGAACTTCCGAGTATTTGAAACAGGCATCGAAAACCATCCCAAACTCTTTGCTTATGGAGATCCAAAAATCCGTCATGAAAGAACTTATGATAATGGAAATATAGGCAGTCAATTCTGGTATGGAATGAAAGCCGGTATCCGATTCTTTTAAAAAACTAAACCCCAAAAACTATGAAAAACTACATCTTAAAAACCAGCATTTTCCTTATCAGCTTTTCCATGCTGATGGGATGCGATTTGACCAATCATTTCTCAGGATCTGAGGATCTCGTCACTATCGAAAGAGATCTAGATTCCTTCCAAAATATTATCGCAGGAGAAAACATAACAGTGAAAATCACACAGGGTCCAATTCAGCAGATTTTGGCGACTACCAATACAAATATGACTGAAAACCTAATCACAAAAGTAGAAGACAATACGCTTAAAATCTCCCTGAAGAATGGTTCTTACAAAAACTCCACTTTCATCTTGGATATTCAGGTTCCGGATTTAAAAAAGCTCAAGTTAAAAGATGCTGCAGAAGGCGAATTGTCTATGATATCTGAAGTACTAAATCTAGAAATGCAGGACGCATCAAAACTCACCTTAAATGGCAATGCCAATACTCTCAATATCGAAATTTCAGATGCAGGTAAAGTATTTGGCTTTGGCTTCCTGGCAAATACAGTAAACGTTGGATTAAAAGATGCATCAAAGCTTGAAATAACTGTTGTAGATATTTTGCAAGGAAAAGCTACCGATGCTTCCAAAATTATGTATAGAGGCAATCCTATAATCGAAATAAGCACTACAGATGCCGCAAAAGTGATCAACGAGAATTAGTACCTCTAACTAAAGGAAACCAGAATCAAGAAGGCGTGAAAAATTTCACGCCTTCTCGCTTTTTCTCAACCTCTATTAATCTCGAAAAACAGAAAAAAGTATATTGTCTTTTAGTATACTATCCGACCCTATGAAGAAAATCGCACTCTATTTCCTAATCCTGATTTTTGGATTGATTGCATTTATTTTCCACACTTTTTCCTCCACAGGATATTTTCGAGATATCGAACCTAAACATGATTTTGGGGAAATTTTCCAAACCATTAACCTTCCGGGAGTGGAAGACATGGCTTTGGCTAAAAAGGACAGTTTTTTGATTTTATCCGTAGACGATAGAGCCAAACGACGGGCCGGAGAAGATGGCTTGCATGGGCTTTTTTTGTTGGATTTGAGGCAGACTCCTTTTGAAACCAAGGAAATTTCGGTTCCGGAAAATCTGACACTTTATCCTCATGGAATCAGTCTTATTGAAATAGGCCCTAGCCAATACCAACTGGCAGTTATCAACCATGTGGATGGAAAGCATTCTATAGAATTTTTCAGGATTCAGGATGGAAACGTACAATTCGATCGAACACTTCAGGATCCGCTACTCATCTCTCCCAATGATTTGGTTTTGGTAGGAAAAGACAAATTCTATTATTCCAATGATCATGGAAATACATCAAAATTGGGAGTATTTGCAGAAAACTATTTGGGTGTGGCAGCTGCCAATGTGGGTTATTTTGATGGAGAAAATTTCCGAATTGTGGCGGAAGATTTAGCCTATCCCAATGGACTTGTTCCTGACCAATCCGGTGAAAAATTATTTGTAGCCTCCTCCCGAGGATTCCTAATTCGAGTGTATGACATTCAAGAAAATGGTGATTTGGTCAAGGTGGAGGATATTTCGATAGGAAGCGGTATTGATAATTTAGAAATCGATGAATCAGGAGCAATTTGGACAGGTGCACACCCTGATTTGATGACCTTCTCGGCCTATGCTTCAGGGAAAAAGGAATTTGCTCCTTCCGAGATTTTGAAAATTTCTTACAGCAAGGGACAATCCCAAGTAGAATCAGTTTGGCTCGATGATGGAAAAACCCTTTCTGCCACCTCTGTCGCTATTCCATTTGGAGACTATTTGTTTTTGGGGAATGTCATGGACTCGAAGTTTTTGATCCTAAAAAAGTGAGCTAAGAATTGAGCTTTCTCCATTCTTTGGGTGTGATTCCGGCAATTTTCTTAAAGCCCCGATTGAAATAAGAAAGGTTTTCAAATCCGACCTGATAAGCGATCTCCGCAATTCCCAGGTCAGATTCTCGAAGGAGCTTTTGAGCTTCATTAATCCGAAGTTCCAAAAGGTATTGGGTAAAGGTCTTTCGGGTTCGGAGTTTAAAAAACCGACAAAAAGCCTCCTTGGACAGATTAGCAACTGCTGCTACTTCCTCCAAAGCGATTTTTTCAAAGCGTTTTTCCAGCAGGAATTGCATGACCTGATTCATCCTCGAACCGTCCCGCTCGGTAAATCCCCTACTCAAAACCGATCGGTTTAGGGAGACCAATTCTTCTCCCGCTCGATCAAGAATTGCCAATAAGCGAAAAGCCGATTGAAATCTATCAAGTCCTTTTAGCATTGAAAATCGCTGCATTTCTTGCTTAATCTCCTCCTGAGGGATTCCCTTTACTTGAAAACAGCCTCCTGAGAAATCCCGAAAGTGATTCAAACCTTCCAAATCCTCCAATTCACCCAAAATTTGAATCGCCTCAAAGTCAAAAAAAATCGTATTCCCAGCTACCTGCAAGGAGCTTTCCTCTTCAAAATATTCCGAATCACTTCGAAAAACATGAGGAGCATTTTCTCCTAAAAAAAACACATCTCCGGGCTGAAAGCGACCTACATAATCGCCGCTTAGGAACTGCCCCTTCCCTTCCAAAATAACTGTCAATTGCAATTGCGGATGCTGATGCAATTTGTCATAAAAGTGCTTTCCTCTATCCTCCTGATAGCGAACAAACTCCTTTTTCGACTTGGGAACCTGAAAGGAAATTACTTTAGCCATTTGATAAAAATGGTATCAAATTATTTCAATTCAAAGCCTAATCTTTTTGATATTGTCAAAATAGTATCACAATACATTAATTCTGTAAAAGAATTCCGGAGTCCTAGAAAGTACCTTTGATGGAAATTATTTATTCATCCAACCCACAGGCTTTTCTGTGAAAAAATCAAAAACATCATGAATTGGAAAGGCGTATTCCCGGCTGTCACTACCAAATTTCACCCAGATGGAAGTTTGGATATGGACCTATTTTTCAAAAACCTGGACTTTCAATTAGAGTCAGGAGTCCATGGAATTATTCTAGGGGGCACCTTGGGAGAAAGCTCTGTTTTATCTCAGGAAGAGAAAATCACCCTGACCCGAGAAACGGTAAAACATATCAATGGAAAAGTACCTGTCATCCTCAATATTGCTGAGGGAGCTACTCAAGATGCGGTATTTTGGGCAAAAAAAGCAGAGGAATTGGGAGCTTCCGGCTTGATGATTTTGCCTCCTATGCGCTATGCCGCTGATGCCCGGGAAGTGGTGACTTACTTTAAGGCTGTAGCAAATTCCACGAGTCTGCCCATGATGATTTACAATAATCCGGTAGACTACAAGACTTTGGTAACCGTAGACATGTTTGCCGAATTGGCGGAATGCCCGAATATTCAAGCCATCAAGGAATCTACACGTGATATTTCCAATGTCACCCGCATGATCAATCGATTTGGGGATCGATTCCAAATTCTCTGTGGAGTAGACACTTTGGCCATGGAAGAATTGCTGATGGGGGCTGTTGGTTGGGTCGCAGGATTGGTCTGTGCATTTCCAAAGGAAACTGTAGCCATCTATAATTTAGTCCAAGAAGGTAAAATCGAAGAAGCTCGGGAAATCTACCGTTGGTTTTTACCACTTTTGGAATTGGACATTCATCCGAAATTGGTTCAGTACATTAAACTGGCTGAACATCACTGTGGAATCGGTTCAGAATATGTCCGCGCCCCGAGATTGACTTTGATTGGGGAAGAGCGAGAAAGAATTGAGAAAATCATTTTGGATGGGATCAAAAATCGGCCGTTATTATAAGATTGAAATACGGTGGAAATACAATTGAAAAAAATCCCGCAAGCGGGATGAAATATTTCTCTGAGCGAAGCGAAGAGTATTTCCATGTATTTCTATAGTATTTCCAAAAATTAATAAACCATGAACCTAGACAACCTTTTCAACGCTGCCCAAGAAGCTTTTCTTTTCTATAAAAATGTCTCAGGACAGGAAAAGGGAGCTTTTCTGGAGAAGCTTGCAGATACACTTGAATCAAATCGCGAAGAAATCGTCTCTCTCGCTGTCATAGAATCCAATTTGCCTGAAGGAAGAATCAACGGGGAATTGGGACGCACAGTCGGCCAAATCCGTCTTTTTGCAAAAGTCGTCAAAGAAGGTTCTTGGATAGAAGCAACCATCGACCCTGCTATGCCGGATAGAACTCCCCTACCGCGGGCCGATATCCGACGAATGCTAACTCCTTTAGGGCCTGTAGTTGTTTTTGGTGCAAGTAATTTTCCTTTGGCATTTTCCACAGCAGGTGGAGACACCATTTCAGCCCTTGCTGCAGGCTGCCCGGTAATTTACAAGGCCCACCCTGCTCATCCCAAGACCTCTCAAAAAGTTGCCGAGTGCATTCATGAAGCGATTTTGAAAACCAATATGCCTTCTGCTCTTTTCACCCATGTGGAGGGAGGAATTCCGGAAGGTCAGGCTTTAGTGAAGCATCCTTTGGCGAAAGCGGTAGCCTTTACCGGTTCCCATGCAGGTGGAAAGGCATTATTCGACTTAGCTAATCAACGGGAGGAACCTATACCAGTCTATGCAGAAATGGGATCGGTGAATCCGATTTTCTGCTTTTCAAAAAAGCTTCAAAATGAAAATGATGTCCTCGCAAAAGCTTTTGTTGCGTCTTTGACTTTGGGAGTGGGACAATTTTGCACCAATCCAGGGCTAATCTTTGTACCCAAATCTCAAGCGAAGGCTTTTGAAAAAGCCATTGCCGACGAATTGAATGATATTGCTTCGGCTCCCATGCTGCACCCTGGAATTGCAGAAGCCTATTACAATTCCATTCAATACCTCCAATCACGCGAGGAATTGCGTTGGGTGAAAGTTGCGGATGCCCAGCATCTCATCAACGGAAGTACCGCTTTAGCAGAGATCAAAGCAAGCGATTGGCTACAAGATACCGTCTTCCAAAAAGAAGTTTTCGGAGCCTTTGCGATGATGGTGGTGTATGAAAATGAGGATGAACTAATCGAAATTGCCAAGCATCTTCATGGACAGTTGACAGTGACGATTTGGGCGGAACAGGAAGAACTTCAAGATCAATTATTCCTATTGAATCTCCTCGAAGAGAAATGCGGCAGACTTTTATTCAAGGGGGTTCCTACCGGAGTGGAAGTGGGTTATGCCATGCAGCACGGAGGCCCTTATCCTTCTACCACGAACGCTAGAAGTACTTCTGTGGGTGTTTATGCCATCAAGCGCTTTGCCCGCCCCATCGCTTTCCAAGATATGCCGCAGGAATTACTTCCTGATGCCTTGAAAGACGGAAATCCTTTGGGGATTTGGAGAATGGTGGATGGAGAATTTGAAAAATAAGATATTTTTAAAGATATGCTTCGCAAGATATGGCCGAAAAATTCGGCCTAGATAACATTGAATCTCTATGCTTTCTTGTCCGCTTTAGCGGACATATCTTTCATATCTGCGCAGCTATCTTCTTGATAAAAAAACTTGATCTCAACTTTATTTCATCAAACATAAGATCCCCCAAACCTACAATAAATGTCATCCCGCCACACCTTCTCTTGCATCGATGCCCATACCTGCGGTAATCCTGTCCGGGTAGTTTCCGGAGGAGTTCCCTTTTTGAAGGGGAATACAATGCTCGAAAAACGACAGTATTTTCTGGAGCATTATGACTGGATTCGAACAGGACTGATGTTCGAACCTCGAGGTCATGATATGATGTCGGGTTCTATGCTATTTCCTCCACACGATCCGGAAAATGATTTTGCAATCCTCTTTATAGAAACTTCGGGTTGTCTCCCAATGTGCGGACATGGCACGATCGGCACAATTACGATTGCCATTGAAGAGGGATTGATCTATCCCAAAACCCAAGGCTTCTTGCGAATGGAAGCTCCGGCAGGATTGGTTTTGGTAGAATACAAGCAGGAAGGAAAAAAGGTGAAGTCTGTCAAATTAACCAATGTCAAAAGCTATTTGGCAGCTGAAAACCTTGAAATCGAGATCGAGGAGCTCGGAAAACTCACTGTTGATGTGGCTTATGGAGGCAACTTCTATTGCATTGTGGATCCACAGGAAAACTTTCCAGGATTGGAGCATTTTAAAGCCGAGCAATTGATCAGCATGGCTAGAAACCTTCGGAGCAAAATGAATGAAATCTATGATTTTGTTCATCCAGAATACGAAAAAATCCGAGGCCTCTCCCATGTGATGTGGACTGGAAAAACCTTGGATGAAAACAGCACGGCCCGAAATGCGGTATTCTACGGAGACAAGGCTATTGATCGCTCTCCTTGTGGCACCGGTACTTCAGCACGCATGGCACAGTGGTTTGCCAAAGGCTGGCTGAAGCCGGGAGATGAATTTATTCATGAAAGCTTTATCGGTTCAAAATTCATTGGGAGAATTGAGGAAGTCACAGAAATCGCAGGAAAGCCAGCTATCATTCCAAGTATTGAAGGCTGGGCAAAAGTCTATGGCTACAACACCATCATCTTAGACGATGATGATCCCTATGTACACGGATTTCAAGTTATTTAATTGTACAAAGTTAAAAGTACCAAGTACAAAGACCTTTAAGGTTTAGCTTCTTGGTACTTTGTACCTAGTACTTAGTACAAGTTATATGAAACCTACCATCATCATCGGCGGAGGCATCGTCGGATTGTTTTCTGCCTATTTTCTTCAAAAAGAAGGAATCGAAGTTGTAGTTGTAGATCGGACGGATTTGAAGGACAATTGCTCCACGGGCAATGCGGGTATGATTGTTCCCAGCCATATCATTCCCCTCGCTGCTCCAGGAATGGTAGCCAAAGGGATTTCTTGGATGTTTTCTTCCAAAAGCCCTTTCTATATCCATCCCCGATTCGATTATAAATTACTGCAGTGGAGTCTGCTTTTTTTTAAATCTGCCAATCAGAAACAGGTAGAAAAAGCCATCCCCTACCTCAAAACCATCAGCCTACTTTCCAAATCTCTCTATCTTCAATTCCGAGATGAGCATACAGAAGCAAGCTTAGCCTTTCAGGAAAAGGGGCTGATGATGCTTTATCAAACAGAAGCGGTGGAAAAGGAGGAAGTGGAATTTGCCCATTTGGCGAGAAAATATGGTTTGGAAGCAGAAATCCTAAGTCCTGCCGATATCCAAAAAGTAGAACCTAATTTGGAGGTGAATGCTAGAGGAGCAGTACTTTTTCCAGGTGATGCCCATTTGGACCCCGGTGCGCTTTATAGCTTTTTGAAAAGTTATTTGGAAGAAAAAGGCGTTCAATTCCTTACTGAAACACAGGTTTTTGGTTTTGAGAAAAAGAACGGGAAAGTAGAGGCCGTACTAACTGACAAAGGAAAGTTGGAGGCAGAAAAGGTCCTACTATGCGGAGGTTCTTGGTCGGGAGAATTAGCAAAAATGCTCGGATTCTCTCTACCCATGATGGGTGGAAAAGGCTACTCTTTTTTACAGGAAAATAGGCCCGAAATCAAACAAGCTACCATTTTGACGGAGAGAAAAGTCGCCGTCAGTCCCTATGGAAATCAGATTCGCTTTGGAGGCACACTGGAAATTGCAGGCACCAACCAAAAAATCGATATGAAACGCGTGCAGGGGATTTTTGAATCCATCAATCGCTACTACCCTACTTTCCAAGCCAAATTCCCCAAGCAGGAAGACATTTGGAAGGGATTGCGTCCCTGCTCGCCTGACGGACTTCCCTACATCGGCTACGCTCCCGGCTATTCCAATGTCTTAGTGGGAAGCGGCCATTCCATGATGGGAATTTCCATGGCCCCGGCCACGGGTAAGCTATTATCAGAACTTCATCAGCAAAAAGAAACAGCGATGGAATTGGCTGGGTTTAAAGTAGGTAGATTTAACTGATGAGCATTTTTTTTCATTAATAGAAACCGATCTGAGCTTATCTGTGACTTTTTCTGTGTATATCTGTGGGAATACAAGTCAAGACAAAAAAGCCTTAAGCCAATCATCCTAAGTAATTTAAAGCCAATAAAATTTAACTTCTGTCTTTGGACACTCGTTCTATTTTTGAATTACTCAACCAACTAACCCTTTTAATCTTATGCGTGAAACCATCGAAAAAAGCCTCGTCCTATTAATTATTCGCCTAGGTGCAGGAGCTATGATAATGACTCACGGTATCCCAAAAATTGGTCGTCTGATGGCGGATGAAGTGAAATTTGCTGACCCATTTGGTTTGGGACCTACAGTTTCTTTGGCCTTAGCTACCTTCGCGGAGGTAGTTTGTGCGGCATTGGTCATCATTGGATTTAAGGTTCGCCTAGCTACCATCCCTCTTATGATTACCATGCTCACTGCGGCTTTCTATGCGCATTGGGATGATCCCTTTTCAAGAAAAGAACTGCCACTGATGTTTTTCCTAACCTTCTTAGGCTTGGCAGTATTTGGAGGTGGAAAATTTTCGATTGATGGGGCGATTTCCTCAAGAAGAACGATTTAATAATCCTTTTTATCTGGGATTACGCCTCTAATTCCACCTCTAGGATTTTCTACATCTCCAGAATATCGGGGAATTAGATGGATGTGCACGTGAGAAACTGTTTGTCCAGCTTTTTCCCCAATATTGATCCCTACATTATATCCATCAGGTTTAAAGCGTTTTTGAAGGTTCTTTTTCACCTCATTGAGCATAAAGATGCAAGAAGATTGCTCTTTAAAACTCAAGTCAAAATAATTGGAGACATGCCTTTTAGGAATTATTAAAGAATGACCTGGGCTGACTGGGTACTTATCAAAAATTGAAAAGGTTTGTGCAGATTCAAGGATTAATTCAAATTCTGAACTTGGATTACAAAAAGGACAATCGGAGCCTTTGGTTTTTACTTGATTGAAATGCTGGTATTCGTAAATCTCACAATTATCATTTTTGAAAATTGATCTGAAAGGAAGAAAAACATTTGTTTGGTAAGTAGGCTTTTGGTGGATTTTGTGGGTACGAAATCCCTCATAAACCAAATCTCGCCGAACAGCAAAGTACGCTTTTCCAGAAGGCTTAAGTAATGCCGAAATCTCCATTAACACCAAGGATTGTTCCTCAGGTATCAAGACATTCAACACATAAAAGCAGATAATTGTATCAAATCTCTTTTCAGGATAGTTAGGTTGATAATGTTTATCATATCCTTCAATTGAAAAACCATGGTTTGATAAAATTTCAACGTCTTTCCCAAAACCGCATCCAAAATCCAAAATTTCACCCTTTAGTAAATCTCTTTCCTTTACTATTCTGGCGGGAAATGACAGCGATGTCCGCTCTTTCGCTGTTAGGTGAGAAAAAGAATTAGATTTTTGGCTCATAATATTCAAATCCATTGTTATGAGCTATAGTAATTAAAGGCTCTATTGTTTCTTTAAATCTATTTTTTGGTAAACCAGAGTACTGAAAACTCTCGATAGATGGGAAAATTGACAAATAGTCTTCAATAAATTTTGTACTTGGATTTCTCTTGATGACGATTTCAAGCGCTCTTTTTTGAATTTCAAAAAAGGAATCAAAATACTGATTTAGTCGTGGAAGTTTATCGCTTTTAGATGCATTAATTGATGAATGTGCTGGTACCAGATTCCAGTTCAAATCATGAGAAACAAAGTTGTAGGGTATAAAATGATCTAATACATAGTTTTTAGATGTAAGATTTTCGCCAGAATAAATGCATTTCTGTTCTTTGACTTCATCAAAATAAAAATTCCAGAAATCCTTCTTTTGCCTATTAAGAGATGCCCGATTTATTGGTTTGATAAGCTTATTTGGGATGTCGGGTACATTTGGATTCTGTTTTTGCAAAAACAAACTCAAATTCCAAAAGCAAAAATCCTTTAAAATTGCTGCGTTTTTTAAAAAGTACCCAAGCCATTCAGTATTTATCTCAACAAAATCGGAGTCTAAAAAATAAGGAACTCTTCTTTTTGAATCTCGGGAATTGAGATAAATCTGGCTTTTGCTCATTTTTGGAAACCATGGGGATAGAAACCAGTGAGGAACTTGATTATCAAAATGCGAAAGAACAGATATTGAACCATGATCACTAAAAGAAAGAATTCTTTCCCAAACTCGAGTCCTTCCTAGGTCAATGGGAATACCTTTCTTCTGATGAAAATAGGATATTGCCTCTTGAATTTTATCTTGTTTTCCGAAAGAGACTTTGAAATAGTTTACAGTATACCATGCATTTGCAAGCATTCGAGCAAAAATCTTTCGCTTTTCAATTTTTAAACCTTCTTCCTCAAGCAATTGAATCAAAGAAAGAAACCAATAAAACTTATAGGTTGCTGATGTTTTTTTAAAGGTTGCAGATAAAAATTGAACAGGAAGAAACTGATCCTCAGGTAAATTGAACATCATATCTTAAAAACTTTAGTTGAATATAAAAAAAGCAAAACAAAAAACCACAGCCTTTGGAGCTGTGGTTTCGAATATGGGTTGATTGATAATTAGCTTCCTTCGAGTGCGTTTGCACCGGCAACAATCTCCAAGATTTCGTTGGTAATCGCCGCCTGACGAGTACGGTTGTACATCAGACGCAATTCTTTCAACAATTCTCCCGCGTTTTCAGTCGCCTTATCCATCGCAGTCATTCGGGCACCATGCTCGGAAGCATTGCTTTCCAAGACTGCCTTATAGAACTGAATCTTCAAGGAAGTAGGCACCAACTCTTCGATGATGTAGCTACGGGAAGGCTCTAGAATATAATCAGTTTCAGTAGCTTTTTCCTCCTGCTCATTTTCCTCTTTTGCCATCGGCAAAAACTGCTCAGTTCGGATAATTTGAGTAGCTACGTTTTTGAATTCGTTATACACCAACACTACCTGATCGTATTCTCCCGCAGCAAATCCATTCATGGCAAATTCAGCTGCTTCACGAACAGTGTCAAAAGAAAGGTCGGTGAATACTCCGAAAAACTGATCTACAATTGGGAATTCACGCTTTTTGAAAGTTTCAAAAGCTTTCTTCCCCAATGGAAGAATAGTGATTTCCTTACCGGCAAATTGCTCACGGATGGCCGCATTTGTTGCCTTTACGATGTTGGAGTTGAATGCGCCACAAAGTCCTTTATCAGAAGTCACAGGTACAATCAAGACCTTGTTTACTTCTCGCTTTTGGGCATAAATGATATCCGCAGCTCCGTCAGAAGCGGCAGAAACATTGGTTAGGATATTGGTCAGCTTTTGGGAATAAGGACGCATTTGCACAATGCGGTCCTGTGCTCTACGCAGTTTCGCAGCGGACACCATTTTCATCGCTTTGGTGATCTGCTGGGTAGAAACTACCGAGTTGATTCGCTGCTTTACTTCCTTCAGGTTAGCCATCCTTGCGTTTTTCTACTACGTGGTATAATCTCCGGAGGCTTTCACCTCCGGAATAGATTCAAATATTACTTTGCAAATTTTGGAGCCAATTCAGCGGCTGCTTTTTTCAACACTTCACCTGCACCGTCGATGTCTCCTTTCAAGATCAATTCCAAAGCCTCAGGATAAGAAGTATCCAACAGGGTATAGAATTCTTTCTCGAATGCACGAGCTTTCTCTACAGGAACGGAATCCATCAAGCCTCTAGTAGAAGCGTAGATGATGGCAACCTGATGCGCCACAGAAACAGGAGCGTATTGAGGCTGCTTTAGGATTTCCTGGTTACGACGACCTCTTTCGATAGTACGCTTAGTAGTAGCATCCAAGTCAGAACCGAATTTTGCGAAAGCTTCCAATTCACGGAACTGCGCTTGATCCAACTTCAAAGTACCAGCTACTTTCTTCATGGATTTAATCTGTGCGTTACCACCTACTCGGGATACGGAGATACCTACGTTGATCGCAGGACGGATACCGGAGTTGAAAAGGTTGGTCTCCAAGAAGATCTGACCGTCAGTAATGGAAATTACGTTAGTCGGGATATAAGCAGAAACGTCACCTGCCTGAGTTTCGATGATTGGAAGAGCGGTCAAAGAACCTCCACCTTTCACCAAAGGCTTGATAGACTCAGGAAGATCGTTCATTTGCTGTGCGATCTCATCAGACTTGTTGATTTTCGCAGCTCTTTCTAGCAATCTTGAGTGTAGGTAGAATACATCACCAGGATATGCTTCACGTCCCGGAGGTCTTCTCAACAATAGGGAAACTTCACGGTAAGCAACAGCTTGCTTAGACAAGTCGTCATAAACCACCAAAGCAGGACGTCCTGTATCACGGAAGAATTCTCCGATCGCTGCACCGGTAAACGGAGCAAAGAACTGCATTGGAGCAGGGTCAGAAGCAGCTGCAGAAACAACTACTGTATATGGAAGAGCACCACCTTTTTCCAAAGCTGCTACCACACCGGCAACAGTGGATGCCTTCTGACCTACTGCCACGTAGATACAGAATACAGGCTCGCCTCTGTCATAAAATTCTTTTTGGTTAAGGATGGTATCGATTACAACCGCAGTCTTACCAGTCTGACGGTCACCGATTACCAATTCCCGTTGTCCTCTACCGATAGGAATCATGGCATCGATAGACTTGATACCAGTTTGAAGAGGCTCAGTTACAGGCTGACGATAGATTACCCCAGGTGCTTTACGCTCCAAAGGCATTTCGTACAAATCACCTGTGATAGGACCTTTACCGTCGATAGGGTTACCCAAAGTATCTACTACACGTCCCAACATGCCCTCACCTACTTGGATGGAGGCAATCTTCTTGGTACGCTTTACAGTATCACCTTCTTTGATTGCTTTGGAATCACCAAACAATACCGCACCGACATTGTCCTCTTCAAGGTTCAGCACCATTGCTTTCAGACCATTGTCGAATTCCAGCAATTCACCGGCCTGAGCCTTAGAAAGTCCATAGATACGGGCTACACCGTCCCCTACTTGAAGGACTGTACCCACTTCTTCGAGTTCGGCCTCTGTTCTGGCACCTGCGAGTTGCTCTCTTAGGATTGCCGAAACTTCATCTGGTCTTACTTCTGCCATGATATCGATTGATTAATGCTTTTTGATTAGATTTTACTTTCGTAATGATTTTGCAAGAATTCTGACTTTAGAATTCTCAATTTGCTGCTCAATGATTCATCAAGCTGCCGGTCATTGACCTTCAATATAAATCCGCCTATAAGGTTCGGATTAACTTTCTCTTCCAGAATTACAGTCTTCAAGCCGGAAATCTCCTTTACGATTTTTACAAATTCCTCACGAAGCTTGGAATCGATCGGGAATGTAGTAGTCAATTGAGCGACCTGAATAGACTTATACTTATTATATTGATTTTCAAACTCCTGGGCTACATCCACCAGAATTGCCTCCCGGTTTTTACGGGAAATAATCTCAAAAAAGGTCATTGTCATTTTTTGAGCACTATCAACAAACAAAGCCTTCAAGACCTTTAACTTTTTATCAGAAGTAACCACAGGGTTCTTCAACAAAAAGCCCAATTCTTTATTAGCCTTTTCGATTGCTGAAAGTTTCTGAAAATCTGCATGTACTTCCTCCAGATTACCCTTTTCAAGGGCCAGTTCCAAAATGGACTTGGCATAGCGGGAGGCTACTCGATGGTTTGACATGGAGGTCGGATTAGTTAAGCTTCAAATCTTTAACAAACTCATCCACCAATGCTTTCTGAGAAGCATCATCAGACAAGTTTTTCTTCAATAATTTCTCTGTTACTTCAAGGGTCAAAGCAGCCACTTGATTTTTTACATCAGCAAGAGCAGCTTTTTTCTCAGTTTCGATCACTGCTTTCGCATTTTCGATCAACTGTGCACCTTGTTTTTGAGCTTCGGTTTTAGCTTCTTCAATCATTTTGTTAGAAGCTTCCTGAGCTTTCTTCAAAATGTTATCTCTTTCCAAACGAGCTTCAGCCAAAAGCTTTTCGTTCTCAGCCTTCAGGTTAGCCATCTCGTTTCGAGCGATTTCAGCTGACTTCAATGCATTTTCAATGCTGCTTTCACGCTCTTCCAAGGCTGCCAACATAGGCTTCCAAGCAAATTTGATCAGAATGAAAAGCAATCCCAGGAAGCCAAAAAGCTGCCAGAAAATAAGACCGGAACCAGGGGTTATCAAATCCATGATGTATGATTTAATTCAGTTTGTTCAATAGAGAGAAAGAAAGGGGAAAAGCCTAACGCCATTCCCCAATCAGATTTTTTAGCTGATGCCTGCGATATTCAAAGCAATCAACAAACAGATTACCGCTGCGAACAGGGAAACCACCTCGATCAAAGCTGCGATGATCAACATAGCACCTTGGATCTTACCAGCAGCTTCAGGCTGACGAGCAATAGATTCCATTGCCTGACCACCGATACGACCGATACCAAGTCCTGCGCCAATCGCAACAATACCCGCACCGATACCAGCTCCCATTAGAGCGTAACCAGCAGTCAACAAGATAGACATTAACATAGTAGTTGTATTTATAAATTGAACAAAGAAATTCCTAATTAATGATGATCATCATGAGCATGTTCAGCCACCGCACTACCAATGTACATTGCTGTAAACAGCGTAAATACATAAGCCTGAATAGTAGCTACAAGCAATTCGATGATATTGATAAAGGTCACCATCAAGGTACTTACTACCCCGATTGTGTATGATTCAAAGATGAATGCCAAGGCAATGAAACCTAGGATTACAATGTGACCTGCCGTAATCGCCACAAACAATCGGACCATCAAGGCAAAAGGCTTCGTAAACAAACCAATGATTTCAACCGGAACGATAATCAACAACATTGGAATCGGAACTCCAGGAGTTGCAAATACGTGCTTCCAGTAATCCTTATTTCCATTGACATTGGTAATGATGAATGTCAACACCGCCAAAGTCATGGTAACAGCAATGTTTCCAGTCATATTAGCTGCACCTGGAAGTAGACCTAGCAGGTTGCCAAACCAGATGAATAAGAATAAAGTCAAGAGATAAGGAACGAATTTTTTGTATTTCGGACCTATGGATTTTTGAGCAATTTCGTCGCGAACAAAAATCACAATTGGCTCGATGATCGCCGCGGCACCCTTTGGAGCAACAGCACCGTTCTTTTTGTAGTGATTTGCTGCAGACAAAGCCACCCAAGCCAAAAGAATCATCACGATGAACATCATGACCACGTTTTTGGTAATGGAAAGCTCTAAAAAGCTTGCACCATCTACTCTTCCCAAATGATCGTGCTCATCGATATAATAGCCTTCGTGCGCATACTCTTTTCCAAAAGCATGAGTCTCGTGATTTTGAAAATCAGTGGAACTGAAAAACTCCAATCCGCGATCGGATGAATAGACAATTACTGGAAGCGGAAGGGTTACGTGGGTATGTCCAAAAGTCGCAATATGCCACTCATGCGAATCCTTCACGTGATGCATGATGAAGCTTGTTTTGTCTTCCTCAGAACCTGCTGCGAAGGACTGTGGAGTATTGAACAGCAAAAAAGCTGAAAATAAAAGACTTAGGACCAGAAATTTGCGCGTCATCAACTCTTTTTTTTGAGGGCTACTTCGAAATCGGGCGCAAGTTAGATAGAAAGGCGTATATATCAAATATTAAGTAGAACAAAAAAATCACAAAGAAATCCGCTATAAACAAAATAATATTTTCCATTCCGGGCCAAACTTCTATTCCAATGAAGACCAAAGAGGCAATCAACCTTAGTATCATAGCCAAAACTGAAATTTGGAAGAAATTTTCAGAAAGTGCTTTAAGCAGTGCTCCCTGAAGTAATCCTATTAAAAATGAGAGGATTAAGAGGAAAAAATAGATATCCCAGATGCGTTCATGAATGATTGCAGGAAAGACTACCTGAAGTCCCAAAATCAGAATCGCAAGGACAGCAGATAACAAAAAGAACTTGAACTGTAAGTTGTTGAGAATCTTCATGAAGGTGAATTTTGGGCAAAGGTAGCCCATTTCTCTCAAACTATCGGTCCTGCTTCATGGATAACCACAGTTGATAAAAGGCTACAAAAACTGATAAAAAGCTAAATAGAAGTAGCCAAACCGGGAACTTCATGGCTGATTTCTGCTGAACCCACCAACCAAACCAAGTCCCTGCTCCGATAATGGCGAAAAGTTGAAAGGAAAGCCCGATGTACTTCACAAAAGTCGGGGGATTTGGAACCGGCTTCTTTTCTTTTGTATCCGAAGACTTTTGGGAGGGATTCATTCTCTTAAATTAGGTAAAAATTTTTCCCTTCAAGAAGGTGTGGCCTTTGTTTTGAAATAAATAGAAATCCCGAATCGTTCCTCTTTTGTCCAATAAAGACTATTTTGCTAATCAATTCTGAAAGTCTGCATGCGTTTTTTAAATAGAGTTCTTTTCCTTTTCCTCCTACTCTTGGCTGCCTGTTCATCCGAGCGGGACACCTTCACCAATCGGGCTTTCCACAATCTCACTTCTCACTACAATGCTTATTACTTAGCAGATGTGAAAATTGAGGAGGTTTTGGACGAAAACAGGGCAGATTACAAAGAAGACTACACGCAGATTCTACCGGTTTTTATCCCCATAGATTCCGGCGTCATTCAGGCAAATCAGGAGAAGTTGGAATCATCCCGGGAACTAGCATCCAAAGCCATCGAATGGCATCGCATCTCCAAATGGGTAGACGATAGCTATTTTCTTTTGGGAAAAATCGACTATCTACAAGCGGATTTTGATGACGCTAAAAACACGCTGAAGTATGTAAATGTAGAAAGCAAGGACCGGGACCTTCGCCATCAGGCTCTCATTGGGCTGCTTCGCATTTATGTGGATTTAGGAGAAATCGAAAACGCCAACTTTACCATTGACTACCTTTCCAAGGAGCAAAAGATCTCGGAAGACAATCGCTTCGAGCTATACAAAACCTTGGCCTATTATTACGAAAAGCGAAATGATCAAAATGGGGTCATTGGTGCTTTGGACCGTGCTGTGGAATACTCCAAAAATAAAAAAGAAGCTTCCCGCATTTACTTCATCTTAGCACAACGCTATCAGCGTGAAGGTTTGGATAATTTAGCTTATGATTTTTACAAAAAGACATTGGAAGGAAATCCACCTTACGAGCGGGCATTTTTCGCACAACTTTTTGCGCAGCAAGTAGCCGAACTCAATGCCTCTAAAGACTTGCGTAAAGTTCGCAATTACTATGAGGCTCTATACAAAGATCCCAAAAACAAGGATCTAAAAGATGTGGTGGTTTATGAAAGAGCGCTTTTTGAGGAGAAGCAAGGCGATCTGCCCTTAACAGTTGACTTGCTTCATCAAGCGGCAAAAGAACCGGGAAGCAATCCGCGATTGAAAGGATACATTTATCAAAAGTTGGCTGATATTTATCTGGAAGAATACAGTGACTACAGAGCAACCAAATACTATTTGGATTCGGCGCTTACCTTTATAAAAGAAACCGACCCTGTAGCTGCTCAGATAGCCGACCAAAAAGAAGTCCTAGACCAATATGTATTTCATGTTGAGCGAATCCAAAGCAATGACAGCTTGGTAAGGTTAAGTGGGCTCAGTGAAGAAGAGCAGCGGCTGATTGCAGAACAATTCATCAAAAAGGAAGAAGAGCGCCTATTGGCAGAAGCTAGGGAAAAAGAGCAGCCTAAGAGTACCAGCATTTTCGACAACCTACTCGCCTTTTCAGATCGCGGTTCTGGTTCAACTTTCTACTTCGACAATGCAGTAGCCATGCAGCAAGGAGCTATTGATTTCCGACGGGTTTGGGGAAATCGCCCATTGCAGGATAATTGGCGGAGAAGTGCAGCAGTTTTTCAAACTAATTCACCAACTAGTCCTGAATCCCAACCTGATTCTTTGAGTTCAAGTGAAGAGAATCCTCTCAGCCAATTACCCGATATCGAAAGCCTTTTGGCACAAATCCCACAAAGCGAGGAAGAGATAGCAACCTTGAATGAAGAGTTGGAGGAATCTTACTTCGAATTGGGTAAACTTCTCTATTTTGATTTGGAAGAAGATGAGGCAAGTATCGATAATTTGGAGATTTTGGTGCGAGAATATCCTACTAGCAGCCGAAAACCAGAAGCCTATTACTTGCTTTATCTCGCTCAAAAAGATCGAGGTGGCAACTTCCAACAATATGTCAGTCGCCTCAATCGGGAATTCCCGGAATCTCAATACACTTTCTCGGTAAATAATCCGGATGCTGCTTCGGGGAATTTAGCCTATTTGGCTTCCTCAAAAAATTACGAGCAAGCTTATGATATGTATTATGCTGGACAGTACCGACAGGCTAGACAATTGATTCAGCGGACTTTAGAGGAATATCCCCTTACCCGAAATACTGAACGCCTTTTGTTGCTAGACATCATGGTAACGGGAAAAATCGAGAGTAAGGACAGGTTCAGAGGCCGATTGGAGGCATACATCGAAAATTCCCAAGATGAACAATTGGTGGAATTGGCAAGAAATATGCTAAAACCCTTGCTGTCGGCAGAAGAGTTGGCAGCATTGAATCCGGTTGACTCGACGGCTTTGGATTCAGCTAATCAGGTGCTTGCAGAAGCAGATTCTACAGCAATCAAACCGGATTTATCGGATTCTCCATTTAAACTGAATGAAAATCAAACCCATATCATGGTTTTGGTGATGAATCCGGAAGAAGCTGAGCAATTCCAGGGAGTCATTGGAGACTTGGAAAATTTCCATGCGAAAAACTTCTCCAATGCCAGACTCCGTACCGGAAATATGAACATGAATAGAGAAAATGCCATTTTCATCATTAGTCCATTCAACAATGCTGAAAAGGCTAAAGAATATTATCAGAAATTCATGGAGGATTTCGAGTCGCCAAATATTACTGACAAGATCAAAGGAAATGCATTCTTCATTTCCATTGAAAACTTCCAGACTTTAAACCGAACAAAAAATATCGAAGAGTATCGAGCCTTCTTTAAGGTCGCCTATTAATCATATGAGTAAATCAAAAAAACCAACTACCCCAACCTGGGTAAATAAAACCATCAAAATTCTATGGATTGCCTTCGCCGCAGGCGTTTTGGGATTCATTGTTTTTGTTTGGATGGTCAGTGTGAATTTCTTGGGGCTTTTTGGCCCCCTTCCCGATTTCAAAGCTTTAGAGAATCCTGATACTGAAGTTGCCTCGGAGCTCTACTCAGCTGATGGTGTGTTGCTTGGGACTTTTTATCGGGAAAATCGAAGTCCGGTTACCTTCAATGAATTATCCCCTAACCTTGTCAATGCGTTGATTGCGACGGAGGACGTTCGATTTGAAGAGCATTCCGGGATAGACTTGAAAGCCATGATTCGGGTTTTTGTCAAATCCATCTTATTGGGTCAGGATGCAGGTGGTGGTTCTACCTTGAGTCAGCAAACCGCTAAAAACCTATTCAAAACTCGAACAGATGCAAACCAGGGACTTTTGAGTTCGGTGCCAGGGCTAAGAATGCTCATCATCAAAACCAAAGAATGGATCGTAGCCACTCAATTGGAAAAGGCATATACCAAAAAGGAAATCCTGACCCTTTATTTAAATACCTCCGAATTCGGATCAAATGCATATGGTATTAAAACTGCGGCTGAAACATTCTTCAACAAGGAGCCTTCTGAGCTAAATGTTCAGGAAGCTGCAGTTTTGGTGGGCTTGTTCAAAGCACCGACTTATTACTCTCCGGTTTACAATCCGGATAATTCTTTGCGCAGGAGAAATACCGTTTTGAGCCAAATGGTCAAAAATGACGTTTTGACTGAAGCTGAATATGACTCATTAGCGCAATTACCTATTGAATTGGATTATAATGTCGCCAATCACAACAAGGGACTTGCCACCTATTTCCGGGAAATCCTAAAAGCAGATTTATTGAAATGGAGCAAGGAAAATTTAAAACCTGATGGAAGTTCCTATGACTTGTTTGGAGATGGGCTGAAGATCTACACTACCATCGATAGCCGAATGCAACGCTATGCGGAAGAAGCAATGGCAGAGCACATGAAAGAGCTACAAAAAGCATTTTACAAAGAAATGAATGGACGTGACCCTTGGGTGGATAGTGAAAACCGAGTGATTCCAAATTTCATTGAAAATGCTGTCAAGCGGACGGAAGCATACCGATTGCTGAAGCTTCGCTACAAAAGCGATGAGGACTCTATCAATATTAAGCTCAATGAGAAAAAACCGATGAAGGTCTTTTCTTGGGAAGGCGAAATTGACACGCTGATGAGTACGATGGATTCCCTGGGCTATTACAAAAAATATTTGCAAGCGGGCTTTATGAGCATGGATCCGCACACCGGCCATATCAAGGCTTGGGTCGGAGGAATCGATCATAAGTACTTCAAATTTGATCATGTCAAGCAGGGTAAACGTCAGCCAGGTTCTACCTTCAAGCCTTTTGTTTATGCTGCAGCTATAGAAAATGGATACAGCCCTTGTTATTCCGTGATCGATCAGCCTGTAGAAGTTTTCATTCCAGGCCAACCTGCTTGGAGTCCTTCCAATGCAAATGGGGAGTTTACCTACGAAAAAATGACCATCCGAAAGGCAATGGCTCAATCCGTCAATTCGGTAACTGCTTATATGATGAAAAAGCTTAGCCCAAAAGTGGTAGTGGAAACTGCCAGAAGAATTGGGGTTACCAGTGATTTGGAAGAAGTCCCAGCTTTGGCATTAGGTGTAAATGACGTCTCCATTTTCGAAATGGTGGGAGCTTTTGGAACTTTTGTCAACAAAGGAGAATACACTACCCCATTCTATATCGATCGGATCGAGGACAAAAACGGGAATGTCATTCAGCAGTTCACACCAAAGAAACGACCTGCCATGAGTGAAGAGCATGCCTATCTCATGACTTACATGCTTAGAGGAGGATTTGAAGAGGAATCAGGAACTAGCCAAGGTGTGCCATGGAGTCTTCGCGAAGGCAATGAGCTTGGTGGAAAAACCGGTACTACTCAAAATGCGTCCGATGGATGGTATATGGGAATCAGTAAAGATTTGGTTTCTGGAGTATGGGTTGGAGGAGATGACCGAGCTATTCACTTTAGAAGTTGGATTTCTGGTCAAGGTAGCCGAACGGCGAGACCGGTTTGGGTCAAATACATGGAGAAAGTTTATGCAGATAAAGACCTAGGCTATACCAAAGGGCCATTCCCAAGACCTGAGCGACCATTAAGTATCGAAATCGACTGTGACGTCTATGAGCAAGAAAGTCAACGATTCGTGGATTTTGATTACGATGCCAAAAAGAATGACTTTTAAGTCTAAATAAATACTCCCTTCTAAAAACAGCTTTGCTTCAAAGCTGTTTTTTTAATTTAGCGCTATGGAATCCTCTTCATATAGTCCCAACGAATACAACTTACTTCCAGATCATCCTGGAGTGTACAAGTATTTCAATGCCGCAGGGGAATTGATTTATGTAGGAAAAGCCAAAAGCCTGAAAAAACGCGTCAGCAGTTATTTCAACAAAAACACGGGAGTCAATCACAAAACCCGACGTATGGTTCGGGAAATCGAACGGATTGAAATCACCCTAGTTAACTCGGAGTTTGATGCGCTCCTTCTGGAAAACAACCTGATCAAAAAATCTCAGCCAAAGTACAATATCCTTCTTCGGGATGATAAAACTTACCCTTATTTACTGGTCACCAAAGAACCCTTTCCTCGCATTTTTCAGACCCGAAAAGTGATCCCTGGAAGAGGAATCTATTATGGTCCTTTTGCAAGTGTGAAGGCCATGAATAACGTGTTGGATTTGATTCGTTCGCTGTTCACCATCCGGACCTGTAAGCTGGATCTTTCTCCTTACAAAATCCAAGAAGGAAAATATAAGGTTTGTCTTGAATTCCATATTGGCAACTGTCAAGGTCCTTGTGTTGGCCTGCAAAAAGAATCAGACTATCTGAAAGACCTAGATCAAGCAAAGCATATTTTGAAGGGAAATCTGGGTTTACCCAAGGCCTATTTCAAGCAGGAGATGCAGAAATTTGCAGAAAACCTGGAATTTGAAAAAGCCCAACGAGCAAAGGAAAAACTTGACTTACTGGAGAAATATCAAGCTAAATCACTTGTCGCGAATCCCAATATTCATAATCACGATGTATGTACCTTGGTGGTAGATGAGAAATATGCTTATGTCAACTACATGCGGGTTAAAAATGGGGCTTTAATTGTCTCAAAAAATGTTGAGCTAAAAAAGAAACTCGATGAAACGGATGAAGAGCTTCTTTTGACTGCTTTAATTCGCCTACAGGACCAATTTCAAAGTGATGCTGAAGAAGTACTAGTTCCCTTTGAAATTGAAAACCCAATCGATGGATTGAACCTTGTAAACCCAAAAATCGGGGATAAAAAGAAATTGATTGAACTATCCTTGAAAAACGCTCGATTCTATAAACAAGAGAAAGCTTTACTTCAGGGATTAAATAAGGATAAAAAAGACCGAGTAATCCGACAATTACAGGATGACTTGAGTTTGCCCGAAATTCCGGACCATATCGAATGCTTTGATAACTCCAATATTCAAGGAACAAGTCCTGTAGCCAGTATGGTTTGCTTTCTGAATGGTAAGCCGGCTGTAAAAGAATATAGACACTTTCATATCAAAACAGTAAAAGGGGCCAACGATTTCGCAAGTATGAAGGAAATCGTAGGAAGGCGTTACAAGCGCTTATTGGAAGAAGGTAAAAACCTACCAAAACTCATTGTGATCGATGGAGGAAAAGGTCAGCTTTCGGCTGCTGTAGAAGCTTTGCAAGAATTGGGTATCTATGGCAAAATGCCCATAATAGGCATTGCAAAACGTTTGGAAGAAATTTACTTCCCCGGAGACATGTACCCTATTCACATCGATAAAAAATCGGAAAGCCTAAGGCTTTTACAACGAATCCGAGATGAAGCTCACCGCTTTGCCATTACTTTTCACCGAAAGGTTAGAAGTAAGAATGCTTTTGGAACTCAGCTGACAGCTATTCCCGGAATTGGGGAATCTACCGCAAATAAATTATTAAAGCATTTTAAATCCGTAAAGAAGATCAAAGAAGCTTCTGAGGAAGAACTTGTGGAGGTAATTGGAAAAAGCCGAGCAAAAGAATTGCTGGAATGGATGGAAAAAAATAAAGGGAGCGATTAAGCTCCCTTTTCTATTACCATTCCCAGAGGGAATTTTCAAATTCTAGTAGTTTGTACTCGAAGGCCAAAGCATCTAGGTAAGCCTGCATTTCCGGATTGGGATGATCTGGATTAACCATATCTGCAATTAGGGCTTCATCAGGATTGGTAAATTCTCGAACCACGGATCTAAATAGTCGGGTATCGAAAGCCTGATCGTAAGTTAAGCTTTTAGACAGGTTTTGGAAGTTGATCCAACGTGCTTCGGGATGGTCCTTGAAGTAGTTGTAGAAATCCTTGTATCGGATGAAACCGATAGTTTTTTCACCTGCATTAGAATTGGTTTGAGATGGCATCACTAAATGCAAGTACTTCACATCGAAAACCATGTCGGAGTGATGCTTATCAAAAACGAAATCCTCTTTGAAATCCAAATAATACAATTGCTTCACGAAAATGCTATCTCCCAAGGCATTCAACCAGAAATTTTCTTGGAATTCAGCGATAGAAAGAGGCTGTGTGAAATCTTCATCTCCAAATACCTCCAATGCATTTTCTTCAACTACGGCCTTATAAATCTGATTGATGATCCCATTAGACTTGGTATCACCAGAGCCATAGAGTGAAAGATTATACTTCTCTCGAAGATCAATTCTCCTCCAAACACCGATTTGATACATTTTATCATCTTCGCGGATTCGCTTGGACGAAAAAATAGTGTCCATCTTGAATTGACGGTCTCCAAATCCAGAAGGATTGACACTCGTAGCTACCTGTGCTTGGGCATCAAATGTCCAAGACATTGCTGCCATCAAGATGATAACGAAGGAATATTGAAGGATCTTTTTCATAATCTTTAAACTTTTCGACGCTTATTATTTGATCGCGATTCGAATAATTTGTCTCAATTCAGAAGGAATCTTATTTCCTCTAAAGTTGGTACGAGTTACTTGATTTACTTCGATCACGATATCGTCCCCAGGTCGGGCACTTTCAAGCAATTGACGCATAGCTAGGTTGTTTCCAGAAGAAATTCGTACGGTCTGTCTAGGAACCTCATTTCGAAGCAATCGAAGTTCACCTCCAGTTACTTCAAAGTTTGCGTCTTTAGCCATTGTTCTACCAAATGTTGGTTCAGGAACTGCTTGCAATTGCAAACCAGTCAAAGAACCGATAGCCTGAGCTTGTGCGATATCAACTGGAGTTCCATTAGACATGGTAGGTACAAGTGATGGAGCAGGAACAGGCTTAATATCAAACGTTACGTCGTCAATTTTATTTCCACCTGAACTAACACCGATTGTTACTTTACCTGTAGCACCTGGAATAATGGTTACTTGACCAGGAGAGTTTCCTTTGATAGCCTGACCATTACTTACATTGAATTCAGGAGCATAGGTATTACCAAGTGCTGGAACTTCAATTAGGAGTTCGTTAGCACAATCTGCATACAACTGCTGAACCACTTCGGAAGAAACCTTCACAACTGGCTGAGCAACAAAATATTCGTATTCAACTGGTAGAACTTGATCTTCACCACCAATATTGGTAATGATTTCACCTTGAAGTACTCTTCTTGCCAATCCTCTGTCATCATATTCCGAAGCAGGAGTAGCTGTGAACTCAATTCTACCAAATCCTTTTTCGTCAACCTCGATTTGACGACCATCCAAAGACATGGAAGGACGGGCAGAGGAAGAAGAAGAAGCAATAAACATGGTAGCTTCAAACTTAGTACCGGCTGCTACGATATTAGAAACAGCAGAAATCTGAGCTTCGGTAATATCAGCCTTGAAGTAGAAAGAACCGATGGTATTTGCAATGTTTGTAAGTGCTTCACTTTCAATATTTAGCACTTCATTTTGATACTGAGAAAGCAAAGCGATTACAGCACCAACTGGTGACTTTACAAAGTTCAGAGCAACGAAGCTTTTTCCATTAACCTCGCTATTATTAGCGAAAAGCGGAATTTCAGAAGCATCCAATGCAATTCGCTCAAATTTCAAATCGGTAATTCCTACACTTGAAAGAATCTCTTCTACTCTCGCAGGATAGTTATTTAAAGTCTCTTTTAATTCTTCGCCTTTGCCGGAATTAACGAACATGTTACCGGCAACTTCTGTATTCTTCAATGCTGCATTGACGAAGTTACCTTCTTCATTTTTCGCATTGGATTGCTCTATCAGGTCTCTTTTGAGTACCTCTAAATAATCATAAATCTCTTTAGAAGCATCGCGAATCTGTTTTGCAGCAGCAACTTTAGGAACGTCTTTTTCATTATTTCCCTGTTGCTCTACAGTATATTCAATCGAACTTACCGCAGCTTGGTTGTCCAAAATATAGTTGCGGGAGGTTCGCTCCATCCCATCATTGATGAGGATAAATTTCTGGAGGATCTGATTACTGACCTGGAGGGCCAACAAGGCCGTCAAAACCAGGTACATCATCCCGATCATCCGCTGTCTAGGTGTCTCTTTTACTCCTGCCATTGGTTTGGTTTGTCAGTTTGGATGAATGGAATTGATTACCCTTTCATAGCTGAAAGCATACCACCATAGATTTTATTTAGAGAGCTTACGTTAGCATTCAATTTCGCTAGTTCATTTTTGAATGCTTCTGTTTCCTTACCGGCTGCAGTAATTCCCTCCATAGCAGTAGTCATATTAGAGTAGAACTTGTTCAATGCCTTCACATGACTATTAGCATCTTGCAATTCCAATTCATAGACTGCATTAAGAGCAGAAAGATTTTGAGTTACAGCCTTTACTTGGTTGTGATATTCTTTAGCATCTTGAGAAGCAGCGGACATTTCAGTAAGAGCTGCTGCAGTCTTTCCATAAGAAGCATTCATATCAACCAAAGTCTTGGCTGCAGATTTTACGTTTGTAGCATATTCATTTGTAGCAACAGCAGCATCGGCTAGGTTGCCCATTTTTTCAGCAGACGAAGCTAGGTTTTGCATTCCCTTGCCCAAGCTTTCAATAAGTTCAGGACCAACTTTCGCCTTAGAAAGCATGTCATCTAATTTCTGAGTTACACCATCGGAAGCAGCTACTTTACTTTTTGCTGCTCTTCCTGATCCTTCACCTCCGGCTAGCTCAGGATAAACTTTCGTCCAATCTACTTCTTGAGGTCTAGGCTCAAAAGCTGAAAGGAAGAAGATCACGGCTTCAGTACTCAAACCGATACCGATCATCCAGTTAGCACCTTGCCAGTCCAAAATTTTGAACATCGCACCGAGAATTACGACAGCCGCGCCGATACCATAGATCTTCGGCATGACGTTGGAATAAAAGAAGTTGCTGTTGCTAGCCATTTTTGTTGTTAGAATTAAGGTGTTTGGTTTTTTATTAAAAAGGATTGAATTTTTCTTATCGTCTTCTACGCTTGTTGGATTTTACATCCATTGAACCTGATCTACCGATGAAGGTCATTACGGTACGGAATCCAATATGCGCTTGAGCTACGTCTTGATATTCATAAGTTCTAGTGGAAGTTTCCAAATAGTGTGCAATATCCTTCCAGCTTCCTCCACGAATTACTTTTCGAGGCTCAGTTTCCACATCATATACCGGGTCCAAATCCCAAGTTACAGTTCTAGAAGTTGGTGAATAAGCATCCAATACCCATTCAGCGACATTTCCAGACATATTGTGTAGTCCAAAACCATTCGGAGCAAATACATCAACAGGAGCTGTGTAAGCAAAGCCATCATCGATGTAATTACCTCTACCAGGTTTAAAGTTTGCCATCAGACAACCTCTCTTGTTCTTCAAATAAGGACCACCCCAAGGATATTTAGCCACGTCTTTTCCTCCCTTAGCTGCATATTCCCATTCTGCCTCAGTAGGCAATCGGAAACTTGGAAGATCAAACTCGAACTCATCATTGGCATTCATAAAGTAAGTTCTCCATTCGCAGTACTTCTTAGCTTGGTCCCAAGTAATGCCTACAACAGGATAATCATCAAATGCGGGATGATCGAAATAGAACTCCATCAATGGGTCACCATAATGAAAAGTGAAGCTAGTAGACCAAACGGTGGTATCTGGCTTCAATTCTTCTAAATTAAATTGGGGTTCTTCTTTTAAGGTGGTAGGAGTACCATAAGTGAGTTCTCCATTTCTTACCGACTCTAAAAACTGTCGATACTTATTATTGGAAACCTCATATTTATCCATAAAAAATTCAGAGATAGTGATCTGTTTGTTCATGGATGATTGAGAAAAAGCGATGTCTTCATCAGACTGTCCCATCCAAAAAGTACCGGCCTTCACAGGCACCATATCGTAAGGGAGATTTTGCTGCCACTGAGCCCGCTTAGGAACACCAGTTACTTCGCCTCTTCTGTTCAACTTTTCACTGGCTGATCCTTTCTTACTAAAAAGTCCACAACCCGGAAGAATTGTAGCGATCGCAAGACCTAATGTTATGCTCGCTAAGCGTAGGTTAATTTTATTATACATAAATGACATTTTTTATATCATCAAATGATTTTCCAATTTAAAATCTTCTCATTCAGCGAAATTTAGCGGAATTTTTGACATTTATGCAAATAACCTGCCAACTTTAAAATCAATAAATTATTATTATTTCCCGCTGTAATTTTAAAACTAAAACCTAAAACCTAAATCTCGGAGTCCGCTGAATCACCCGCTGAACCTCCCGAGTTACCCCTGTCAAACGATACCTTAATAGGAGTTCGTGACTGGTTGGAGACTTGGCTTCCAGACCACTGATCACCAAGTCGAATGCATAACCCAAGGTCAACGAATTGTCTGGCAAAAGTGAATATCCCAAAATAACTGATAGGGATTCCTCTCCTCGGAATGCCAAACCTCCGGTAATTCGGTTTTGATAGGTACCAATAACGCTGAGGTCAAAGGAAAAATTATTAAAAGAAACAGATTTTAAGAGAAAACTTGGCTCCACTCGAAATTGTCCCACTGGCCGGAACCTATATCCAAACAAAAGGTAAGAATGATTTTCTAGGGGATTTGAGATTCCTCCATCCCCAAAATCAAAACTTGGCCTATTAATATGTCTGCTACTCAGGCCTATATAATAACTGCCTCTATCTACCAAAAGTCCTGCACCAAAGTTGAGATTCATGGAATTCTCTTTCCCTGAAGTAGGTAAGTTTGGTTCAGGATTCACTACGATAAGCTCTCCATAGTCCAAGGAACTCGAAAACATCCCCACATAAGCACCAAAGCTAAGTGTCGTTCGGTTAATTTGCTTATGATAGGCTCCCTGAAGATTAATCTCCAAATTCCCTGTTGCACCTATCTGATCATTGACTAGGGTAAGTCCATAGCCGATATCCTTACCTTCTAACCTTCCTTGTGCAGTCAATAACTGCGTTACTGGTGCTCCACCTCCACCTGTGGAGGTCGCATAATTAAACCACTGGGAACGGTGCAAAGCAGAAAAGCGATATCCGCCTTCTTTCCCAGCAAACGCGGGATTATAATACATGCCATTAAACATGTATTGAGTAAACTGCGCATCCTGCTGGGAAAAGACCTTGCTGGAAAACAGCAAGTTGATCGATATCGCAAAAGCAAAAATATATTTCCAGCGTAAGCTCAAAATCATAACCAAAGTGGCTTTTACAGATTAAAGGACTATTGTAAGGATTTTAACTGAAAAACCACTGATTTTGATTTCTAATCTTACAAATTATTGGCCTTTTTTATATAAAGTTCCAATGCACCCGTCATACTTGGGGCATTTGGAAGTGGTGCCTCGATATCCAAAATCAAGCCTTGCTCACGAACCGCCTCTGCTGTAGTCGGGCCGAAAGCAGCAATTCTTGTTGGTCCCTGTACAAAATCCGGGAAGTTCACTTTCAAGGATTTGATACCTGAAGGGCTGAAAAAAGCCAAGATATCATACTTCACGTCTGCCAAATCAGAAAGATCAGCAGCTACAGTATGATAAATGATTGCTTCAGTAAAATCGATATTGTTCTTTTCTAAATATTCTGGAATATCATCCTTTCGAATATCAGAGCATGGAAACAAATACTTTTCATTCTTATGCTTCTTGAAATAATCAAAAAGATCCTGAGCAGTCTTTGTACCCACAAAAAGCTTTCTTTTTCGGATTACAATGTATTTCTGAAGATAATGTGCAGTCTGATCAGAAATACAGAAGTACTTCATATCAGGAGGCATCTCAATCTTGAACTCCTTGCAGATATTGAAAAAGTGATCGATCGCATTTCTACTGGTGAAAATCACCGCCGTATGTTTGAGAATATCGATCTTTTGCTTTCGAAAATCCTTAGGAGAAACCGGCTGAACTTCAATAAACTGCCTGAAGTCCACTTTCAGGTTGTACTTCTCCGCTAACTGAAAGTATGGGGAATTTTCGTTGGCTGGTTTTGGCTGGGAGACAAGAATACTTTTAACGGGTCTGAGCCTGTCCTTTGTCGATGCAGTCATGCTTAAATAATGCGTTTTACTTTTAGTACTGTCCGAAAACCATGACGCCTTTTACCAAAATCAGGAAAGGCACCAATTCTGCGATGCAAAGGTAAGTAAATAAATGATATTTCTTAAATGACAAGCGATTCATCATTGTGAGAAACAAAAACCCTATCCCCAACAAATACATCCAAAAAAATACCTCATAGGATAAAGAAAGGAATATTTCAAGTTCGTAATAGGCGTTCATCAGATAGAAAAATCCTACTAAGACAAATAATAAATTAGCCCAAACGATTAAGCGAAGCAAATAGAAAAAATGAGGAAACTCCAATCTCGTCAAATCAAAGAGTGTGGCAGTAATTCGAATCCCAATAAATTTGAAAATAGTAAGAACCAATAATCCGATTGCACCTACTAACCATAGCCCCAAAAGGCGATCTGATGAATTTACTCCCCATTGCAAAAGCAAGTCCTGCTGAAAGAAAATCAAGCCCATAATCGCGCCCAAGGAGGTCAAAATATTCACCAAAAAGACGAATAGTAAAATATCCAAGGAGAAAAACTTCTGAAGACTTCCACTTTCTGAAAAATCCTCATCCGTGACCAGCCCTCTCGGACTCAAAATTGAAAAGAAAATATAAGGGTAGACTTGCCGATAGCCTGCCAAAAGAAATAAGGCAATCAAAAAAGCAATTAAGAAAAAATCACGTACCTCTTGTCGAGAAAATACCTGACTAAAACTTTCCACTTCCGCTTGCTGCCCCAAACCAACCGTATCCAAATTTTTGGCATTGACGGTCTTTTGGAGCAAAGGACGGACACTACCCAGTCTCTTCTTGAAATAAGTCAGTTGGATAGAATCCTTCCCAAATTCTTGTCGTAAATCTTTGACTTGACGTAGCAAAAAAGTATCCTTCTTGGAAAAAAACCAAAGTCGTTCCCCTTCAAATACTAGGGTCTGTCCTGGAACTTCCATCACCAAATAAGCCTCGGGAAACTCTTTCAAATCAACCCATTGATCCAGACGGTTGGATGAAGAAAACCAGCTTTTCACTTCCTCTCGCTTCCAGGCATCGGTCATATCCTCCAGGACTTGCGCACGAAGGAAGGTCAACCCTGAACCCAAAAAAAGAAGAAGTAATAAAACCGAAAACCGAAACTTCATAAATCAAAACCGAACTAAATACCCAAAATGGATTTTTGAAAATTGTAATGAAAGCGGCTGTTCTTTGGTTTTTCCTACTGCATATACAAAGCGAAAAACACCAGAGTCCGTCTCAAAACTAATCCCAGAGCCTATAGACAAGGCTTGCTCAATCGAGTCCGCAAAATACGGGTTTTCCAATAAGCCTAAGTCGGAAAAAAGAAAGAGAAAGGAATTTTCTCCTAAAAATAGCCTTGGCTCCAAATTCATGTAAAAATAGTCTCTCGCAAAGAAAAAGTTCTCATTAAATCCTCGGATACTTTGCAAACCTCCTAAACGATATAAGTCATTTTGAAGCAAATTTTCATTTCGAATCATCCCTGCTGCAGCCCCCCAATAGATCCCCCAGTTCCTTTTGAGATAAAAATGCTTTTCTATTTTCCCTTTCAAAGAATATTGCGGCGTTCGAAGGTCCAATCCCTGATAGGCCTCTTCGGGAATCCCTGTATTTTGTAAAATTTCCTTATTCCCTGCTGATAGACCCAATTCTATTTTCACCCCTTTCCTTGGCGCAATCACATCATCCAAAAGATCTAAGGTCACATGAAGCCCATACTCGGACCATCGGAAATCCGCAGTCTCTGGAAGTTCGGTAACCTCATTATAAGCAACTGTTGAAATCAAATCTCCCGCTTGCCTTCGCAGAAAAAAATCAAAATACAATGGGCTTTTCGACTGATAGCCGAAATGAACACCAAGCCTACGGTTAATGAAACTTGTATCTTGCTTGAGCAGACTGAATTCGGCAGCCACATCTAAACCAGAACCGAAAACAAAAGACTCCTTCGCCTCCAAGTCTAATCGTTGCGTCAATTCATTAAACCGCTGCCAATGAACCGACACATCCCGCCCCTTTCCTCCCAAGTGGTATAGTTCCAAATCTAATTGCCCGGTAATCAAGACCTTTCCGGGTTGATTTTCATTGGGCAAAACTCCCAAAATCCCATCCAACACATTGGAATTTCGATCGCTTAACTGAAAGACGGGGCTAGCCTTTTGTAGGCGAAAATCAATTTTTGGA
Organism: Algoriphagus kandeliae; assembly: GCF_004571135.1. Classification (GTDB taxonomy): domain Bacteria; phylum Bacteroidota; class Bacteroidia; order Cytophagales; family Cyclobacteriaceae; genus Algoriphagus; species Algoriphagus kandeliae. The sequence goes on along the minus strand of NZ_SPSB01000002.1, from coordinate 672,770 downwards.
GCGCCCCCCAACCTGAAATAAGGACTTCTACCTACTCGTTTGGTGGCTTGCTCGAGCTCATTTTGAGAAAAGGGAGCCCCTATCTCTAATCTTGACAGTCGCTGAAGATATTTTTCCTTTGTGACCGAGTTTCCTTCTATTTGAAGTGTATCCCAGCGAATTTCGGGACCAAGACTAATTTTGAGACTAGCACTCAACTCCTCCCCCTGCCGCTGCAAACTATCCAAACGAATACTGGCGAATGGGAAACCTGTATTCTCCGCTTCCTTCAATACATCCAGAAAAAGTTGATTGACTTCGGTGAAATTTAATGGGGCAGAAGAAATCTGTACAAAGTCCTTAGAAAGATTTCCCTGTTTTAGCCGGATTTGCTGAATTTTTGGTCCTTGATAGAATTTGACCCAGAGCGAATCGCCTTGGTCTTCAAGCCGATCTATAGCAGCACCTAAATACCCCTCTTCCCAAGCTACTTGCACCAAAGAATCAAGGTAAAAATTCCGCTGTACCGAATCTTCAAAAACCTTCCAATTACCCGAAGTATCTCGATCCAAACTATCTCTCCAGCTCAGCCAATAGCCATGCTGTGAGAATGCAGAACTGCATAAAATGAAAAACAGAAAAAAGGCCGAGAGGAACTTTTGGAACACAGACGAAAGGCTAATACTTATATTTGCAAATTAAAGAATTCAAATTGGCTGGAATTTATATTCATATCCCTTTTTGCAAGCAGGCTTGTCATTATTGTGATTTTCATTTCAGCACAAATACCAGCCAATTTCAAAACATGACTTCTCTGATCGCCCGAGAAGCTATCCTACGCAAGGATTTCTTGAATGGCGAAAGCATTACCACAATTTATTTTGGAGGGGGAACACCTTCCTTAGCCAAGCCCGAATGGCTGGAAGAAATTCTATCAGCAATCCATACCAATTTCAAATTGGATCTTCAGGAAGTAACACTAGAAGCAAATCCAGATGACTTGAGTCCAAAAAAATTGGCTGCCTGGAAAAAACTGGGGATTGATAGACTTAGCCTGGGGATTCAAAGTTTCCAGGATGAAGTACTCCAATTTTACAATCGGGCCCATAATTCAAAAGAATCCTTAGAAGCTATTGAAATGGCACGGGGGGAAGGATTCAAAAAATTCAGCATGGATTTGATCTATGGATTCCCGCATTCAGATCATTCGCTTTGGATACAGGATTTAAAAACGGCAATTTCACAGCATCCCGGCCACCTTTCCTGCTATGCCTTGACTGTGGAAGAAGGAACCGCCTTGGGGAATTGGACCCAAAAGGGAAAATTCAATCCTGCGGATGAAGATTTTGTGGCGGAGCAATTTGAAATCCTTCAACACCTTTCAGAAGAAGCGGGATATATTCAGTACGAAATATCCAATTTTGCTCAGCCGGGACAGGAATCTCTCCACAATTCCTTGTATTGGAAAGGACAATCTTATTTAGGGTTGGGCCCTGGGGCCCATTCTTTTGATGGGGAGCAGCGCTTCCTTAATCCAAGTCACAACCCAAATTATATCAAAGCTTTATCCCAGAATTTACTTCCTTTAATTCCTGAGCCTCTGGAGGAAGTTGATCGTCTCAACGAATATTTGCTTACCGCTTTGCGTACACGATGGGGAGTGGATTTAGAATTTCTACAAGAAAAATTCAAGAAAGACCTCTTGAATGAACGATCAATAAAGATCCGGGAATTTGAACAAGCGGGATGGTTACAGTGGGAAAAGAAAAGCCTATCTTTGACTAAATCAGGAATGCTACTAGCTGATAGCATAGCCCAAGCTTTATTTTACTAACCTATGACCTCATTTTCAGAACGAAAAAAAGAAGCAGCTCCATTAGAGGAAGCCTTTCAGGAATTGCTGAAAGCATATCGACTGGAAGGAAAATTCCGTGAAAAATCACTTATCCATGAGTGGGGAGATTTGGTTGGAAAGACCATTGCAGATCGTACGCAATCTGTATTTATTCAAGATAAAAAGCTATTTGTCAAACTCAGCTCAGGTCCCATCAAAAGGGAAATTCAGATGAATAAAAGTAAAATCCTCCAACTCATTGAAGATCGTTTTGGCAAGGAGGTCGTGACAGATTTGGTTTGCTTGTAAATAAAATCCGTCCGGATTAAAATTTTTTAACATTCAAAGAGTTAGCAAAATGGGTCAGCCCCCAATTTTTCCAATCCCTTTGAGTAATATTGGGATGTATAATCCATGATCAAACTTCCCACCATACATATCGGAAGACTGAGTCTATTGCTATCCATTTTGGTATGGCTGTCCTTACTATTTGTGGATTTAGTACGGCTTTTTGGGGTGATCAACAATCTGAATTCCGGAATTGCCCCGGAAATCACCTGGGTTTTAGAAATCCTCTTCTTTCTAACCGTCTACTTTTTTTACAATTACAATCTTCAAAAAAACGCCCAAAACGAATTCCTGAACCTCCTTTGGAGAGCTGCCTCCACAGGGATTTTCGCATCAGCGGCTTTTTTGGTCATTCAGCTGTTCTATGAATTTCTCGGCGATAGCAAACTGGGTCAGGAGCCATTTCTCCGAAACTTTTTTTACCATGTACACTTTGCATTGATTGCTATTTTCCTGATTTCGACCACCTTACTTTGGAAAAAACTCATACTCTATCAAAAAACCAAGCAGGTAGTACAGCAATGGCAGACCTATGAAATCGGGCTACTCATCGCCATGTTTTTTGTCTTTTTCAGCCAAAACACCTTTGGCTACAGCTTTATTTTTGGGTTTGTGATTTTGACAGTTTTGGGTGGCTTCCTTTCAGTAAATCTGAAATGGATTCCCTACCTCACCTTCAAAGAAAAGTGGAAATCACTCCTTTTTTTGGCAATCATCATTATCTGTTCGGTATACCTCTTTCTACAGACTAATGCCTATTCTAGCGCCCAACAGACCTATCCAATCAACCTGTTGGATAATCTGTTTTTGATTTCCTTGTATGTCTTCATTTTGATCTATGCCCTATTTAGCTTCTTGGTGACGCTTTTCAATTTGCCTACTTCTTCTGTTTTTGAGCAAAAGCTAACGGAAGCCATCAACTTTCAGCGCTTGAGCCAATCGATTCAGCCGGAAGAGGACGAAGAAAAAGTACTGGACATCCTGATGGACTCTTCTATGAGCGCCTCCTTTGCTGACGGGGCTTGGCTGGAAATGTACCAAACCGATCGAAATCAAACCATTATTCAGACCCGATGGATTGAGGAAAAGGAGAAAGAAGAACTTTCTCAATTAATCGAATCAAATTCGGCTGCACAGAATTGGGCAAAAGAGTCCAAGGCGGATTTATTGAATCCACTTCCTTTGAAAATTTCTCACCCCAAGTTTGGTTCCCTGCTCTTGGTCCCGCTAGTAATCAACAAGTCTGTAATCGGGCGAATGGTCCTTTGTAAAGAGCTGAAAGATGGATTCAATAAAGAAATGGTCTCCATTATTGAGACTTTTGCCCGGCAAGCAAGCATTTCGGTTGAAAATCATCGACTCTTGAATCAAGCCATCCAAAACGAACGCTATCAGGAGGAATTAAAAATTGCGCAGCGTGTTCAAAAAGCCTTGTTACCAATTAATCTTGAGCATAATCAAGGCTTTGAAATATGTGCTTATTCCAATGCAGCCGATGAGGTTGGAGGTGATTATTATGACACTTTTCAATTGGATCAGCACAGATATGCTTTGATCATCGGCGATGTATCGGGAAAGGGAACATCTGCTGCTTTCCACATGGCTCAGATGAAAGGAGTCTTTCAAAGCTTGATACAACTCAACCTGAGCCCAAAAGAATTTATGATTCGCTCCAATGCAGCCTTAAGTCGTTGCCTGGAGCGAAATCACTTTATCACGGCGTCTATTTTTATCATTGACACACTTCATCATCAAGTTTGTCATGCCCGGGCGGGTCATGTTCCTACCCTTTTCTACCGATCCGGAAACCAAAAGGCCGAATATCTCGGAATTGGTGGTTTGGGATTGGGAATTTTAAGAAACATGCAATACGAAAAACACGTTGAGGAAAAAGAGTTTACGTACCATTCAGGGGATATTCTGATTCTTTTCACGGATGGAATTGTTGAGGCTAAAAATCAAAAATCCCAACAATTTGGATTTGAAAGAATCCGAGCTCTCGTGGAAGTGAACCATCATCTTTCACCAAAGGAGATTCAAACCAAACTGATCGACAGCCTTCATGATTTTGTTGGAGGAGATGGACTGATCGATGATGATTATTCACTTCTGGTAGTCAAATTCAATTAATTAGAAAATATGCTTTCCATAGAAACCCAACAGGAAAACCAACATTACATTTTGCAGCCGAAAGGAGAAATAGACGCCAGCAACTCGGTGCAATTGGATGAATCGATTCGAAGACTAGCCGAAAATGGGGCAAAATCAATTCTCGTTGACGGTTCGGCAATTGAATACATATCTTCTGCAGGATTGGGTGTATTTATGTCCTATTTGGAGGATTTTCAGGAGCAGGGAATCACCCTGAAAATCTTTTCCCTCAGCCCTCGGGTTTTGGAGGTATTTCAAATCCTTGGGCTCGATCAATTGATTCCTATATTCCCAGAGAAAGAAGCTGCTTTGAACGCAAATTAAAACATGGAGCATACAATTCAGCTAATCTGCCAAACCACTGCCCTGTCAGAACTGAGGAAATTTCTGAATAAGAATCTTTCCCAGATTATGCTTTCTGAAAAAGACAAGCATCAGGTCATCTTGGCTGTAGAGGAGGTATGTGCCAATCTAATCATCCATTCCCATCACTGTAATGGGAGCGATCATATTTCCCTGAATTTGAGGCAGGAGGACGATCGATTAGTTTTTGAAATAATGGATAAGGGAAAGGCCTTCAACCTATTGGACTATGAAGCGCCGGACCTCAAAACCGTTATTTCAGAAAAACGCAAGGGAGGTTTAGGGCTCATTTTGGTGAAAAAAATCATGGATGAAATCGAGTTTGAATCTCAAGGCGGGACAAATACCTGCCGACTGATTAAATTTTTTGGCTCCTAATTCTTGTTAAATACCTGTAAGCTCGGGCATTTCACCCAAAATCCTCATATTTTTGTAACATTGCAGTGAAATAGAAAGCTCAACAATTCATGATCTACCGATCTTTTTCGGCCCTTACCTTTAACCTATTGGTTGCTTTTACTCTTATCGGGGCTGCAGTTCAGCCCGTTATGGGCCAAAAAAAGCCCTTATTGACGGTAGGCAACCAAGAAGTATCGCTTAACGAATTCATCTATTTGGTTGGAAAAGGGATGAATTCGGAAGGAACTTCTGCTGCACTTTCCAGAGAAGAATTTGAAGACAATCTAGAGCTTTTCATCAATTACAAATTGAAAGTAGCGGAAGCTGAAGCTCAAGGTTTACATCAAACTACTGAATTTCAGCGGGAATTTGATTCATTTAAAGATCAGTTGAAAGCACCCTATTTGATCAAAAACTCATTGGAAGAAGGAGAATTACGAAAAGCCTATTCACGGATGCAGGAAATCATTCGGGCTAGCCATATTTTGCTTCGATTCCCTCCCAATGCAAGTGCAGAAGATTCCATTGCTGTTTTGAAAATGGCGCTGAAACTTAAAGAAGACATTCAAAATGGCGCTTCTATCAATGAACTAGCGGTAGAATATTCAGAAGATCCATCCGCTCAGGTTAACCGCGGGGATTTGGGGTATTTTTCTGCGCTTCAGATGGTTCAGCCTTTTGAAGATGCAGCATATATGCTACAAGCTGGGGAGGTATCTGATCCTGTTTTGACGAGCTTTGGTTACCATATTATTCAGGTTCAGGATCGACGAGCAAATCCTGGGCAAGTACAGGTTTCTCACATTTTGGTTCGAGTGGATGAGTCAGATACCTTATCTGAAGACAGAGCAAGAAGAAAAATCTCTGACATTTATAATGAAATTCAAAAGCCCACAACCTTGTGGGAAGATATAGTCAAAAACTATTCTGAGGATCCTGGCACCAGCCAAAAAGGAGGTCTTCTTCCATGGTTTTCCGTGGGCAATATGATCCCGGAGTTTGAAATGGCGGCCTTTTCTCTCACAGAGGAAGGGGAGGTTTCTCCACCGGTCAAAACCCGATATGGTTACCATATTTTACGATTGGAAGGGAAAAAGCCCCTGGATTCCTTTGAGGAACTTGAGCCTATGATTCGCTCCAGAATTCTTCGAGACTCTCGCTCTTCTATGATTCATTCTCAGGAATTGGCCATCCAAAAATCCCGCTATGGATTTAAGGAAAATGAAGAGTTGGTGGGAAGATTAGAACAAGCGCTCAATCCAATTTCCGCCACCAATTTCCAAGGTGTAATCGAGACTAATGATTGGGGATCCGAATTTCTATTCGAAGCAGGATCAAACAGCTATCAAGTAGATGATTTCTTGAAATTTATCGAGGATCAAGAACAGAGATTGAGCTCAAATGGGCAAAATTTTGACCTTTGGTATGACCGCTTCGCTTCTTTCGTCCTAGCAGATCTGGAAGAGAAGGATTTGGCATCCAATAACCTCGAGTATCAAATGCTACTCAAAGAATATCGAGACGGAATCTTATTATTTTCATTGATGAATCAGGAGGTTTGGCAAAAGGGAATACAGGATTCCTTGGGTCAAATGCAATATTTTAAAAATAACTTGAATCAGTATCAGTGGAAAAACCGGACTGAGGCACTTATCGTCAAGGTATTGGATATGAACCAACTTAACGAAGCACGCAATCTCCTCAGAGATCAAAGCTATTCCAGTGAGTTGGCTGATGAATTCAAAAATAAGTTCGAGGAAAATGAACCGCTAGCCTTCCAAGTTCAATCAGGCACTTTGGAAATCCCCAGCAGCCCTGTTCTTTCCCAAGTAGACTTGAATCAGAAATATCAGGAACTGGAAATTGATGGACATCTGCATTTAGTTCTCTTAGGCGATTCCTATCCAGCAGGTCCTAAAAAGTTTGAAGAAACCCGAGGCCTCGTTATTCGAGACTATCAGGAATATTTGGACGAAAAATTAATCCAAACACTACGGGAAAAATATCCTGTAGAAATCAACGAAGAAGTCAAAGAAGAAGCATTTATTGCTTTGAATCAATAATCACCCTGGCTTAGCCTTTTCATACCTACAATGAGTAAACTAAACCAAATTCTAGTAGCAATCAGTTTTGTCTTTATTTTCCAATCAGCCATGGCCCAAGAAGAGACCGTGACTACCGGCCAGGTATTAGACAAAATTGTAGCAAAAGTCGACAACAACATCATTTTGGAATCTGATGTTCAGCGCACCTTTATTGAAGCCATTGCCCAATCCCAACAGGGGATAACTCCACCAACACGTTGCGAGGTGTTTGAGTCTTTGGTCATCAATAAGCTGATGCTGGCAAAAGCAGAAATCGACTCCGTTGTGGTAACCGATGCGGAAGTGGAGTTGCAAACAGAAAACCGCTTCCAAATGGTACTTCAACAAATAGGTGGAGATGAAAACCTAATTTTGCAGATGTACGGTAAGACGGCGGATCAGTTGAAATCCGAAATGTATGACGCAATTCAGGAGCAATTGATCGTTCAGCGAATGCGGGATAAAATCACCGAGGGAGTAACCGTTTCTCCGGCTGAGGTAAAAGCCTTTTTCGAGAGTATTCCTACCGATTCCCTACCCTTCTTTTCGGCAGAAGTGACAGTAGGTCAAATTGTAAGAAAGCCAGAAGTCAACGAAAGGACTAAACAGGAAATCTACGATCAGCTATTGAAGTTTAAAGAGGATATTTTGGCTGGAAGAGCTGATTTTGCCTCTCTCGCAAGACAATATTCTGAGGATCCTGGCTCTGCAGCTCAAGGCGGTGATTTAGGCTTTTTTGGTAGAGGGCAATTAGCACCAGAATACGAGGCTACGGCCTTGGGGCTTCGTCAAGGTGAAATCAGTGACCCAGTAGAAACTCAATTTGGGTTCCACATGATTCAGCTTCTCGAAATTCGTGGAAACACTTACAATACCCGTCACATTCTTCGCATCCCTCAAGCAAGCGAGGAAGATATCCAACGAACAGAACGATATTTGGACAGCTTGCGAACAGAAATCTTGGATGGGAACATTGAATTTGCCAAAGCAGCAAAAGATTATTCAGAAGATCGAGCTACTTCCGATAATGGCGGTTTCTTTACTGACCCAGGAACTAGCTCCAATCGCTTAACCCTGCGGACTTTAGAAGACCCGGTACTTTATTTTACTATTGATAGTATGGAAGTTGGGTCGATCACCAAACCTATCCGATTTGAAGATCCACGTGAAGGAACCAAGCTGCGAATATTATACTATCAGGCAAGGTATCCTGCTCATCGGGCGAATCTGAATGATGACTATGAGAAAATGAAGGCTGCAGCCTTACGAAAGAAAGAAGATGAGCTGCTTGGCGTGTGGTTTGTCACAGCCAAAGAAGATGTGTTTATAGACATCGATCCATCCTATGATCGATGTAATGCACTCAGCGAACGATAAAAATATGGCCGGTCTTTCAACCGGCCATTTTCATTTGAAAAAGAACTCATTTTCCAGAAAAGAGGGCTTTAAATGCCATTCCAAATTGCTTCAAGCCTTCTTTGAGAAATCCCTTAGACTCTTGAATTCGGGGCTCATATTCCTCCCTCTTTTCTTTGAATTCCTTCTCCAGTAAGGCTTTTCCCTTTCGCAGCTCTTCTTCCAAGGTGGTTTTATTTTCCTTTAAAGCTGCGATCTTCTTTTCGATTTCCTCTTTCACATCGGCGCTGGCATCGGCACCTTTTTGAATCAGTTCTTCGATTTTATGACCGATTTCCTGAAGGGTTTTCTCGATTTCCTGTATGCCTTTTTTTTCCTTTTCCATAGCTAAAAATATTCGTTGGTTGAGAACAATAAGTTAGAAAAAATTATCCTTAAATACAGGAAATCAATCGCTTATTCCAGTTCTGTCTCTACAGATTCTCCTGCTTGAGTTTGTTTTTCATACAGCTCTGCATAGGTTCCTTTTTGGTCCATCAGGGTTTGATGGTTTCCATGCTCGATCACCTTTCCATCATCCAATACAATGATATGATCTGCTAGCTTGGCTGAAGAGACCCGGTGGGAAATAATTACTGAAGTCCGATCTTTCATGATCTTTTTAAGCGCATTGAGGATGGAATTCTCGGTCTTGGTATCCACTGCTGAAAGACAATCATCCAAAATCAGGATTTGCGGTTCTTTGGCTATGGCTCTTGCAATAGAAACACGCTGTTTTTGACCTCCGGAAAGTGTAATGCCGCGTTCTCCCAACATGGTGTCAAAGCCTTTCGGAAAGTCCACAATATTCTGGTAAACATCCGCATCCCGAGCCGCTTGCTGAATCAGCTCATCATTTGGTTGGTCTACCCCGAAGGAAATATTATTTGCAATGGTATCCGAAAACAAGAAGACATCCTGAGGAACATATCCTATGTTTTTTCGGAGGAATGAAATATTAAAATCCTGAATCGGTTTATCGTCTATCAAAATTTCTCCCGAACTCGGGTCATACATGCGCATGAGAAGATTAGCGATAGTAGACTTTCCAGAGCCTGTGGTTCCAATAATTCCCAATGTCTGTCCTGCTTGAATTTCGAAACTTACATGATCCAGGGCCTTTACTCCAGAATCAGGATAAATAAAGGTAACATCGCGGACAGTGATTTTTCCATGAATAGGCACCTCCAAATCCTTGGCACTTTGGATATCATTTTTCTCATCTAAAAATTCATTGATTCGAGTCTGAGAAGCCGCAGCGCGCTGTACAATACTAGTAACCCAACCTAAAGAAGTAACCGGCCAGGTAAGCATGTTGACATAGAGAATAAATTCTGCAATGACTCCATAGCCAATTTCACCATTGATCACCTGAAGGCCTCCGATATATACGGTCAGGATGGTAGAAATCCCTACCAAAGCCATAATCAAAGGGAAAAATAAAGCATTGACTTTGGTCAGACGAATGGATTTATCCTTGTAATCCTCACTCGCTGTGGCAAAGTCCCGGACACTATCCTTTTCTCTCACAAAAGCCTTCAACACCCGGATTCCGGAGAACGCTTCTTGAACAAAGGTGCTCAAGCCTGAGAGGCTACGCTGAATTTTTTCGGAGCGTTCATTAATTAGGTTATTGACAAAATAAATACTGATCGAAAGTACCGGCAGAGGAAGTAGGGAATAGAGAGTCAGTTGAGGATTTACCATGACCATATAGCTGATCACCAAGGGGAACAAAATCAACAAATTAAGCCCATACATGATAGCCGGTCCCAAGTACATTCGCACTCGACTGACATCCTCCGTAATCCGAGCCATCAAATCACCGGTACTATTTTTCCGATAGAAACTCAGCGGTAAATTCTGATACTTTTCGAAAATCTCATTTTTCAAATCATATTCCACCCGACGGGACATGATGATGATAGTCTGCCGGATTAGGAAGAGAAAAAAGCCACGTAAAAGGGCCATTATCAGGATTAAAACACCGAAGACTAAGACGAATTTTAAAAAAACTTCTTGGGCCAAATCCCCCATTCCACCTAGCTGAATTGGCTTAAAAATGGAAAAACTTTCAACCACATAATCTATGGCTAATCTCACCAATTGGGCAGGAATAATTACGAAGATGTTCGAAATGACGGTAAAAAAGATACCCAAAAGCAATAAGCCCTTGTATTTGTATAAATATTTATTAAGTCTCCAGAGCGGCTTCACCAAATAAAAACTTTTGAAATTAGAAATTGATTAAGGAAACTTGGGTAAATTATTCCTTTGCTGGCCGATAAAAGTATTTAATTTTGTATCGGCCTACCTCTCGTGGGAAAGGAACAACCCAAATATAACACAATCTAAACTGCGAAGTTCACATGTTAGAAACGAAAGCTTCCGAAACCTTGCAAGAAGGGTCCATCTTTGGACAAATTACCACCATGGATCACGAGCAGCTCGTGATTTGCCATGACCAAGCTACCGGTCTAAAAGCCTTGATCGGAATTCACAACACTACCCTTGGTCCTGCCTTGGGAGGTACCCGCATGTGGCCTTACGCCACGGAAGCCGAAGCAATTACGGATGTGCTTAGACTTTCGAGAGGTATGACTTTCAAAAACGCCCTTGCCGGATTGAATCTAGGAGGAGGAAAGGCGGTCATTATTGGAGATCCAAAATTGAAAAGTGAAGCCTTCCTAAGAAGATTTGGTCGCTTTGTAGAAAGCCTTGGCGGTCGCTATGTCACTGCTGAAGATGTCAACATGAGTACGGCCGATATGGAGTACATCGCCATGGAGACCACACATGTGACCGGACTTCCTCAAATCAAAGGTGGAGCAGGTGACCCATCTCCTGTTACTGCCTATGGTGTGTATGTGGGGATGAAAGCCGCTGCGCAAAAAGCTTTTGGTTCGGATGATCTTTCTGGAAAAAGAATCGTCGTTCAGGGCGTTGGTCAGGTCGGAAAATATCTCATCCAACACTTGGTAAAAGAAAATGCTGAAGTATTGATCACAGATATTTTCGAGGATAAGCTGAAGAAAGTAGCCTTAGAAACCGGTGCAGTAGCCGTTGACCCAAATAGCATTTACAATTTGGATATGGATATTTATGCCCCTTGTGCTTTGGGCGCTACTATCAATGATGATACCATTGACCGATTAAAGTGTGCTGTAATCGCAGGAGGAGCCAACAACCAGTTGAAAGACGAAGCTAAGCATGGTAAAATCTTGTTGGAAAAAGGAATTATCTATGCTCCTGACTTCCTAATCAATGCTGGTGGTGTTATTAATGTAGGCGCTGAATATTATGGTGACTACCAAGAAGAGACTGTTTATAAGCAAACAGAAAAGATTTACGATACCTGTCTTCATATCTTGGAAAAATCCGAAAAAGAAGAGATTCCAGCACAAGAAGCAGCAATCAGAGCTGCCAAAGAGCGGATTGAAGCAATCGGAAGAGTTAAACTTCCTTTTTAAGGAATCACATCCATAAATTTGGAACCACCGGAACAGGCATCCGGTGGTTTTTTTATGAAAAATCTGCTGGGGGAAGCCCGCCTAAAATCCCTATATTTACGGCTTGTTTGAACAATTATGTTAAATCGAAGAATCCTCAGGGTCAAAGCTTTTCAAAACCTTTACGCCTTTGAGCAGTGTAAAGCTTCCAACTATAATCTTTCCCGAGATTTTATCAAAGAATCCTTTCAACCAGACCTCAATAGTATGGAGGTTCAGGATAAGGCCGCTCTGAATAGGGAAGCCGAATTGGCGCTGTCGATTTTTGAAAAAAATCTGGACAATACGAAAGCAATCGATGCTGCGGATGCAAGTCCAAAAGTCAAGCAGGTAGTAAAGGAAGCGATCGTTCAATACCGAAACGCCAATAAAAAAGATCAGGAGTTTCTTTTGAAAAATATGGTCACTTCTGCGGAACGTATTCCGCAACTTTATTTATTGGCTATCGAGCTGCTTCAGGCTTTTGCGGCCCATGTGGGTCGAGAGCATGAGAAAAAGCGGAAATTAGCAGGTGAAAGCTCCGTAGAATTCGCAGGTGAACTGAATTTATATAACAACCAAGTTATCAAAAAGCTTCGGAATTCACCTTCCTATCAAGCAGCCTTGGCAAGGAATAATGTCAATTTGGAAGATGTAGAACTTGAAATCAAGGAATGGTTCCGAGATTATATCAAACCTTCAGAAGAATATCAGGCATATTTGAAGATCTCGAATCCAAGTTTGGAGCAAGACTTGGAAGCTACGGAAGACCTTCTGAAAAAGATTTTGTTCAAAAACGAGGTGATTTTGAACCACTTCTCTGAAAAAGACCTTAATTGGACAGAGAACAAGTCCGTCGTGAGAAGTCTGGCTGCCAAGGTTTTGAAAAATGCCGTACAGGCAGAAGAATCTGGAGAAGGAGGGCTTCCGGAAATTGCCATGAACTGGGAAGAGGATAAGGAGTTTTTTCAAAATATCTTTAACTTCACCATTGAAAAAGACCAGGAAAACCGGGAATTAATCGCCCAAAAAACGAAAAATTGGGATATTGACAGACTGGCATTTACGGATAAGGTAATCATCTCCATGGCGATTACCGAGATGCAGCTTTTCCCAAGTATTCCTGTGAAGGTAAGTATTAACGAGTACATTGATATTTCGAAGACCTACAGCACGCCAAAGAGCAAGCAGTTTGTAAACGGTCTTTTGGATGTGATGTCTCGTGAATTAACGGAACAGGGAAAAATCCGTAAGAGTGGTAGAGGGCTTTTAGACAATAAATAAAAACAGTATGAGCAAGAACAGTAATTCACTTTTAGCATTCATTGTAGGCGCAGGCATTGGTACCGCATTGGGGGTTCTTTTTGCCCCGGACAGCGGCAGCAATACAAGAGACAAGCTTTCTTACAGACTTTCCAAATACAAAAAGGAATTGGAAGACCTTATTGAAGAATTGGTAGAAGGAAAAGAACTTCACCTGAATGAGGCCAAGAGCGAAGGAAAGCGAGTAATCAACGAAGCAAAAAGCAAGGCTGAAAACCTTCTTCAAGACGTAAATAAACTAATCGATCAAATAAATAAAGACAACTAATATGAAAGCAAGAATCCTAGGTTTAGTGGGAGTGTTTGCAGCGCTCTCATTTACTACAGCTTGTAATCAAAGCTCCGAGCAAGAGCAAAAAATCCAAGCATTGGAGGAAAAAATCGCACAGTTGGAGGCAAAAGGTTCTTCCATCACTCCAGTAAATGCACAAACTACTCAAGCAGCAGATCCTTCTACTTTGGGTGCCTTCCAATTTGAAGAAATGGAATACAACTTCGGCACCATCAATGAAGGTGAGGTAGTGGAAAGAGTATTCAACTTCACCAATAATGGCGAAGCTCCTTTGGTAATCTCTAACATTACTGCTTCTTGTGGATGTACTAGCCCTGACTGGACCAAAACTCCTGTTAATCCAGGTGAGACTGGTTTTGTGAAGGTAGTATTCAACTCAACTGCTAAGTCTGGAGCTCAGGCACCTACCGTTACTATTCAGGCTAACACCAATCCTACTGTGACCAGATTAAGATTGCGTGGAAATGTAACTCCTAAAACAGGAGGACCAGCACCTGTAGGACCTGTTAAGCGATAATTTCGAATGATAACAAGCATTTTGGCACAAGCTCCAGCAGGTGGAGCGGGTATCATGGGTCAGGTTTTTCTGTTTGGATCCATCATTTTGATCATGTACTTCTTCATGATCAGGCCACAGCAGAAAAAGCAAAAAGAAACCAAGAAATTTATCGACGAAATTAAAAAAGGAGATTCCGTAATCACCATAGGTGGCCTCCATGGAAAAGTATCCTCTGTTGAAGGAGATACAGTTGTTCTGGAGCTAGACCGAGGCTTTAAAGTCACGGTGGAAAAGTCGGCCATTTCCTTAGATTTCTCCAAAAAGACTTCTAAATAAGTTGAATTTTGCCGGATACTAAAAAGTCCCCTAAGGGGATTTCTCCAAAAAAACTCTCTAACCTAAAAGTGGTAGTCCTCTGTGTAGCAGCGGCTACCACTTTTTGGATTTTAAACGCCCTGAATAAGGACGACTACACGACTATTGTCGATTATCCAATTCAATTTGAATTCGACCGGGAACGATACATCCCCGTCGAACCTCTACCCCCTACCCTAGAGGTAGAAATAAACGGAAATGGATGGGATCTTTTGAGAAAGTATTTCAACTTCAATACCCCTCCTTTCATCATTAATCTGGAGCAGCCATCTTCTCAAGATTATCTCATTCCTACCGATTTGAGAAGGGAATTATCTGAATTCCTAAGCCCTACTCAAATCGTTTCGCTCTCAAACGACACGCTAAAAATCGATATCGATCGAATCCGATCCGTGAAAATGAGGCCTGTTTTGGATTCCATGAGTTACAGTTTGGGTAAAAATATCCGTATGTTAAATGAACCGGAATTTGAACCCAAGGAAATCACAGTTATTGGAGCTGAATCGATATTAGAAATTTATGACGGGAAGTTTCCTGTGAATCTAGATGAAAAGCGCCTAGACCGAGATCTGACCAAAAATGTGAAAATTGAAATTTCGAAAGAACTTTCAGAATTTATTTCCATCGAAGAAAGTAGCATTTCTGTCCACATCGATGTAGTTGCTTTCTTGGAAGGGAACAAGCGCATGAAGCTTAAGAAAGTCAATTTTCCAAGAACCGTCCATCTAGTCGAGGAAGACCCTTCTATCATGATGTATTATTTGGTGGATGAGCGCTATACAGATGAATTGAAAGATCTGGAATTTGAAGCGGTATTAAACTACTCACAGCGAAACAGGCAAGACTCAACCATTGCTGTTCAGGTTAATCCTATGCCTCCATTTTTAGATCAAGTTCGCGTAGAACCCGCTACTCTTAAGTTGAGCTATGGCAACTAATCCCAAACTGATTGGTCTCACAGGAGGCATAGGTTCTGGCAAATCCACTGTTGCCCAGCTTTTCGAAATTTTAGGCATCCCAGTTTACTATGCCGATGACCGAGCCAAAAGCCTCATGCTTCAAAATCCATTAAAGCAGGAAATAATCAATGCATTTGGAGAAAGCAGTTATCTGGAAGATGGATCACTCAATCGGGAATTATTAGCCAAAACCGTCTTTGCTGACCCGGAAAAGGTTAAAAAAATCAACAGTTTGGTTCATCCGGCAGTAGCCGAGGATTTCAAAAATTGGGCTGCTAAACAAAAAAGCCCTTATGTATTGAAGGAAGCAGCTTTAATTTTTGAGACAGGGGGGGAGAAAAAACTGGATGCTTTAATTAATGTCAGTTCTCCACTACGTGTTCGAATGGCCCGCGTATTAATGCGTGATCCTCACCGAACGGAAGATCAAGTAAACCACATCATCAATCAGCAGTTACCAGACGAAATTAAAAATGAGAAAGCCGATTTCGTCATCAAAAACAAGGACAACATGCTCTTGATTCCTCAGGTTTTGGCTATTCACAAGAAATTGCTAGAAGGAGAATAAAACCATCAAAAATCAGAGCCTGTAAAGAAATATTGGAATCTTAGCTCAACTGGTTTTGAGCGCCCTCTTGACAGGGCGGAGTTCTTGCCTGACCGCCGTTACACAGGGGCTTGAATGACATAGATTTCACAATAACTAGCCTATTGGGTAGTTTTTTTTGATTTCAAAAATCACATAAGTACAACTCTCAAACTTTTCGCACCATGTGCACCTACCACGAGGGATTGCTCTATATCTGCGGTTTTGGAAGGTCCGGCTACAAATAATCCAAAGCCCGAGTGTTCTTCCCCAATTCGTTCATAGGCTTGATGTAAGGTATCCACCAAGTTTTCTTTTGACAGCACAATCACCAAATGCTCGGTGATAAACGGAAGTACCCGATGCGGCAGCTGGGAATCATTCAACCAAATAGCGCCATTTTCTGCAACTCCAAATTGCCCTTGAATGATAGCCAGTTGCAAATGATTCAGGTGATGCGGGTCTTCAGGAAGTTCGAAGGTTGACAAAGATTGGAAGGGCTCAGACAAAGAAATAATCGAATGAAAGTCGCATGAGGAAACCCAATTATTGAATTCTTCCTCGCCCATCACCTCTCCTTTATTGGCTTGGATGGCTCGGATAAATAAATCCACCAAATCACCTTCCAATTTGAAATCAGGAAGAGTTGGTAATTCTTTCCTTTCCCGTTGAATACCACGGATTGCTTTCAATATATTTTCCCTACTGCTCATCCTCTATTTTTCTTATACCATTCCTGAAAAGATTCCTTTGGAGCTTCGGGTAGATCTCTGTTTTTACCCCATACATTCAAAGGATTATAAATCAATCCTTTCGGAAGAAGCTTGATCGCTTTTCTCATAGTAGACCCTGAAATCTTATAAGCCAAAGGGCTTTTGAAAATTCCACTGGCCAATTTCATTGAAAGTCCCTTACCAAATTCCCCGTGATGCTTGGTGATTTCCTGTCTCCACTCATAGAGCTGTTCGTGGATATTGATCTTGACAGGACAGACATCCGAGCAGCTTCCGCAAAGGGTAGATGCAAATGGAAGCGTGCTGTATTTTTTCATATCCAAGCCAGGAGAAAGGATGGATCCAATAGGTCCGGGAACAGTGCTTCCGTAGCTATAGCCTCCACTTCTTCGGTAGATAGGGCAGGTATTCATACAGGCTCCGCAGCGTATACACTTCAGCGAATTCCTGAATTTCTCACGGGCTAATTGAAGACTTCTTCCATTATCGACAAGCACCAAATGGATTTCTTTTCCTTTGGCAGGGCTTCTAAAATGCGAATTGTAATTGGTGATGGGTTGTCCAGTTGCTGACCGAGCTAATAAGCGTAGGAAAACTCCCAAATCCTTTCTTCTCGGAATGATCTTCTCGATTCCCATACAAGCGATATGAACATCTGCTAGATGCACTCCCATATCTGCGTTTCCTTCATTAGTGCAGACAACAAATTCACCAGTCTCTGCTACCCCAAAATTCACACCTGTAATGGCCACCTTAGACCCCAAAAACTTTTTTCTCAAATGAAGTCTAGCGGCATTGGTCAGGTAAGAAGGATCTTCATTTCCTTTTTCCGTTTGCAATTTCTCATGAAAAAGTGCCGAAATATCCCGCTTTTTCAAGTGAATTGCCGGCATGACGATATGACTCGGGGGTTGCTGAAGAAATTGGACAATTCGCTCACCTAAATCCGTGTCCACTACCTCCACCCCATTCTTTTCCAAATAGGGATTTAAATGGCATTCCTCCGTAAGAATGGATTTGCTCTTGACGATAGCCTGGCAATTCTTTTCCCGTAGGATTCCTAAGACAATTTGATTATGCTCTGCAGCGTCCTTGGCCCAATGAACCTTAATACCATTTTTTTGAGCATTTGCCTCAAAATTCTCTAAATAGACATCGAGATTGGAAAGGACCTTATCCTTGATTTGGGAGGCAAGGTTTCGTAATTCTTCCCATTCTGGGATAGTCTTACTGATGGCATCCCGCTTTTCTCGAACCATCCAAAGCGTCTCATCATGCCAAAGGGAATTAGCATGATCCTTCAGAAACTGACTTGCGGCTTTAGGATGACTCATAAGATGGCTTGGTTTAGAATTTCTGCCACATGCATAAATTTCAGGCTGCTCCCTTCTCTATCTGCAATTCCTTGAAGATGCATCAGACAGGACATATCCCCTCCAGTCACTATTTCCACTTGATGAGATTGATGATCTTGTAAGCGATCCCTTCCCATTTGTACAGAAAGTGCTTCCTCTGTCACGGAAAAAGTACCTCCGAAACCGCAGCACTCATCAACTCGGCTTAGTTCAACCCACTCCAGTCCTTCCAGATTTTGTAGAAGTTGTTTGGCCTTATTGAAAGGGGTAACGTTCATCTCAGAGCTGGAAGCCAAGCGAAGTCCCCGCAATCCATGGCAAGAAGAATGAAATCCAACTTTCTTTGGAAAAGATCCTTTCAAGGAATCTACTTTTAGAACATCCGTCAAGAATTCTGTCAATTCATAGATTCGATCATGTACCCGATTTTGCTCTTGCTCCATGTCGGAAAGCTTTGGGAAATGCTCTTTTACATGCAAAACGCAACTTCCGGAAGGAGCGACGATGTAGTCAAACTGTTTGAATAACTCCAAAAAATGACGGCTAGATCCTTCTGTATCCCGCTCATATCCCGCGTTGGCCAATGGCTGCCCACAGCAGGTTTGACCCAAAGGATAGCTCACCTTGCAGCCCAATTTTTCCAATAATTCCAAGGTAGCTATTGCCACTTGTGGGAAAAATTGATCCACATAGCAGGGGATAAAAAGGCCGATTTCGGGTTGACTTTTTTTCATTTTATTTTTTAAGACTCAATCCCTATCGCTATATGGTGGGGGCTCAAGTCAAGAAAAACTAAGAAAGCAAATTTTAATTAAAAACCCAGATAAATTAACCTCCTTCCCTAACCTGCTTGGATGAATAAATGGGATATTGGTGGATATCAGTTTTTCAAAAGGAGATTAGGGGTTAACCTAATATTTTAAATTACTCTGAAAGAAACTCCTTCAGTCCAATTGCCAAAACATTCTCAGAAATCGGAAATTGTCCTTCAATTCGACAAATAACAAAGCCTTCCCGAGCCCCAGTATCCTCCATAGATATCCTTAAGCCTTTGGTCAATTTCGGAGAAAGTGTGTTTTTGATTTCAATTGCGCGTTGTACTTCCCCATTTTTAACAAGTAAGAGATCACATTCTGCACCTTGATGAGTACGATAAAAAAAATACCCGTACTCTTCTCCTTTTGATGCAATAATTTGCTCAATTACAAATCCTTCCCAAGAAGATCCAATTTCAATTCGATTTTGCAATTGAACCATGGAATCAATACCGATTAGGGAATGAAGTAGCCCGGTATCTCGAATATAAACCTTGGGTGATTTAACTAACCTTTTTTTAATATTTTGGTGAAATGGGCGAAGAACTCGAATCATAAACGAACCCTCCAAATATTCTAAATAACGATTGACAGTTGGGCGAGTAACTCCTAAAGCCCTTGCAAAACTTTCCCCATTCCAAATTCCTCCTTGTGCATGAGCCAACATTCTCCAAAAACGCTCTACCAGTCTCGGATCAGTACTCAATCCAATCTGAGCCAAGTCTCGCTCCAGATAAGTCTTGATGAAATTTTGCCTCCAGAGCTGAGACTCCCTTTCGCTCTTTGCTAAAAATGAAAGCGGAAAGCCACCCCGTATCCAGAGCTTCTCATCCTCATCTTGTTCTACTTCATCAAGAAAAAAGGGCGTTAGTTCCAAATAACCAATTCTTCCTGCCAAAGAATCAGCACTCTTTCGAATTAAATCAGGAGATGCCGAACCCAGGATAATATATCGACCCGGAACACGTCGCTCATCAATTAAGCTTCGCAACTCTGAAAAAAGCTCAGGCATAAGTTGGATCTCATCCAAAATGACTGTTTTTTCTGCATGTGTTTTTAAAAATAGTTCAGGGTCCATCAATTTAGCACGATCAGAAGCTTTTTCAAGATCGAGATATAGGCTTTCCTTTTCAAAATCCAGGGGTTTGACTAAGGTAGTCTTCCCCACCTGCCGAGGCCCCAAAAGCCCTACAGCGGGGAAAATCGAAAGATACTCCTGTAAAAGCGAAACAATTTTTCGGTTCTTCACCATGAAAATCGAATATTTGACTTACATTTTTCATGGTAAAAGTAAATATATAAATCTAGAATTCAAATATTTTTACCATGATATTCGAAAGTATAATTTACGTTTTTCATGGTAAATTGAATTGAGACGGTGGATTTTTATTGGTGCACCAGAGCCTTTTACACAGTTGATTTCCACAGCTAGGGTTTTAACACTAAATTCGGCATTCAATGAAATAAATTCTTATGCAAAAAAGATTACTCTTCACGCTACTCAGCTTGGTAAGCTGGACTTTTGTCCAAGCCCAAATCCAGACTCCCGAGCAGTTTCTTGGCTATAAACCTGGCGATCGCTTCACCCCTCATCACCGTATGGTGGATTATTTCGAGCATATCGCAGCCAATAATCCCAATGTAAAACTGGTGCAATACGGCGAAACCAATGAAAAAAGGCCCCTTTTCGTGGCAATTCTATCCAGCCCTGAAAACATGGCTAACCTGGAAGAAATCCGCGAAGACAATCTGAAAAGAGCCGGAATCGTGGATGGTACTCCCAGCACTTCTGTGCCTATCAACTGGATGTCCTTCAACGTGCACGGAAATGAATCCGTGGGAATGGAAGCAGCTATTTCAACCATCTATACCCTAGCAAATCCAACTAATAGTAAATCCCAAGAATGGTTGAAAAATCAAGTGGTGATCATCGATCCTTGTATCAACCCAGATGGCCGGGATCGCTACGCCATGTGGTACAATCAAAAAATGAATACCATTCTTCAGCCTGATCTTCAGTCAGTGGAGCACAACGAGCCTTGGCCAGGTGGACGGGCAAACCACTACCTTTTTGATCTAAACCGTGACTGGGCTTGGCAGGTTCAGGTGGAATCTCAGCAGCGCTTAAAAATCTATCAGCAATGGATGCCTCAGTTGCATTTGGATTTCCATGAGCAAGGAATCAATAATCCTTTCTACATGGCTCCAGCCGCTGAACCTTTGCATGAGCAATTGACAGACTGGCAGCATGAGTTTCAGGATATTTTCGGAAAGAATACTGCGAAATATTTTGATGAAATGGGCCGATTCTATTTCACCAAGGAGCGTTTTGACTTGCTCTATCCATCTTATGGAGACACTTACCCGATGTACAATGGTGCCATCGGTATGACGATTGAGCAGGGAGGTGGGGGCCGAGCAGGACGCGGAGGCTTTAATGCGATTGGAGATACGGTTACCCTCAGCTATCGAATCGAAGGTCACTACACCGCAGCCATGTCTGCTGTGGAAGTTACCAGTTCTAATGCAGATCGTCTTTTGGCGGAATACAGTCAATATTTCCAGGAAAACTCCAGCAATCCAAAAGGCAAATACAAAAGCTTTGTCATCAAAGGTGACAGCAATCCTGCTCAAGTTTCCAAGTTGTTGGAATTACTGGACAAAAATGGTATTCGCTATGGACAAGCCGGAAACAGATCAGGTCTTCGTGGCTATGAATACCAAAGTGGAAAAAACACCACTTTCTCCACAAGTGAGGAAGATATCGTCATATCGGCTTACCAGCCAAAAGCTGTTTTGACTCAAGTATTCTTCGAGCCGAACCCTCAGTTGAATGATAGCATCACCTACGATATTACCAGTTGGGCGCTTCCTTATGCCTACAATGTAAAAGCCTATGCTTTGGAAAGCCGCTTGGATCCATCAAAGGATTTTGAAGCGGAAACCTTTACTCCAAATACAGCTGGAAAAACTCCAGTGGCTTATATCGCTTCTTGGGAAGGTACGCGGGATGCAGCATTTTTGGCTGCCCTGTTGAAGCAAGGAATCCGAGTTAAATACCCTGAATTTCCATTCAAAACCGAGGGTAAAAGCTTTCCTGCAGGTACTCTTTTGATCACCAAAGGTGGAAATGAGTATGTAGCTGATTTTGATAAAAAGGTGACCGAAACAGCCAACAGATTTGGTATCAAGCTGGAAACTACGATGACTGGCTATATGGAAGAAGGGAAAGACTTCGGCTCACCAAATATCCGAGTAATCCAAGCTCCAAAAGTAGCTTTGGCTGGAGGTGAAGGAACTTCTTCCTTGAACTATGGGGAAATCTGGCACTTCTTCGAAAAGGAGTTGGATTATCCTTTAGTCAATTTGGAAATGCAGAACTTGGGACGATATGATCTCAGCAAGTATGACGTGTTGATTCTTCCTTCCACTTGGGGTGGGGGTCTTAGCAAAGCTGCAGAAGAAAGAGTCCTTGATTGGGTACGTGGAGGAGGAAAGCTAATCGCTATTGATGGAGCTTTGAATCTTTTCGCGAACAAGGAAGGCTTTGATCTCAAAACATACGATTCTGAAGAGGAAGAAAAAGAAGCTAAAAAAGCGGCTGAATCCTTAGCTAAAGAAGAACGACTTGCTCCTTATCTGCAGGAAGAACGTCTAGCTATCGCGGGTGGTACCGCAGGAGCAATTTACCAAGTTGATATGGATATCACGCATCCATTAGGCTACGGAACCCTAGGCAAATTCTACACTCTGAAAAATAATTCCGACAAATATGCATACCTAACTGATGGTGTTAATGCTGGAAAAATCAGTTCGAATGATTCTTATCGAACAGGCTATATCGGCTACAAAATCAAGTCCCAAATGGGAGAATCCATGGCCATAGGTGTGGAGCCCAAAGGAAGAGGGGAACTCATTTACTTTGTAGATAACCCGATTTTCCGAGGATTCTGGGAATCAGGCAAACTAGTTCTAAGCAATGCCATCTTTATGGTAGGACAATAAGATTCTAGTATCTAGTAACAAGTATCTAGTATCAAGAAGCCGGCTCCGATTTATTGGGGTCGGTTTTTTTATTCGTAGAAAAGTATTTCTACCGAATTTCAATCCTATCTATTGATTATCAAGAATTTTCCCTATTTTTTCATAATGAAACAATAACCCTAACCTTTAATCCTATGAATACCAACCGTAGAGAATTTTTCAAAAAAGTAGGAGTAGGCACCTTGGCTGCCTCCGTGCCTTTTGTCCATTCCGCACAGGCTCGTTCCGCACAGTCCCAATCATCTGATGATCAGTTTCTTCAAATAGGAGACAATATTGCCATCACGGATACTGACTCTGGAAAAGTAAGAGGCTATATTCTCAATGGGGTTTATACCTTTTTAGGAATTCCCTATGGAGCTGATACTTCTGGTAAAAACCGTTTTATGGCTCCAAAAAAACCGGAACCTTGGACCGATGTCAAGCCGACTATTTGGTGGGGAAATACAGCCCCTCAGATCATGGACAACCGCTATGCCAATGTCCACTATTCCTTTGCAGACCATTGGAATTATGATGATGTGAGTGAGGATTGCCTTCGATTGAATGTTTGGACCAATGGCTTGGCTGGAGGCAAAAAGCGTCCGGTTATGGTTTGGCTACATGGAGGAGGTTTTACCAATGGAAACGGAATTGAGCAAGACGGCTATCATGGAGAAAATATTGCCAAAAACGGGGACATTGTATTCGTTTCCATCAATCATCGCTTAGGACCAATTGGATTTACGGACCTTTCCGGTGTAGGGGGAGATAAATACAAAGACTCCGGAAATGTAGGAATGTTGGATATCATTTTTGCCTTAGAATGGGTGCGAGACAACATTGCCAATTTTGGAGGAGACCCTGACAATGTCACTATTATGGGACAATCAGGAGGAGGGGCAAAAGTGACCTGCGCCATGGCCATGCCTGCTTCCCAAGGAATCGTGCACAAAGGAGTGGCTCTCAGCGGTAGTATGCTTTCTGCCAATGATAAGGAATATGCACAAACGCTCGGAAAATATGTATTGGAAGCGGCAGGTTTAACCCCTGCAACACTCGACAAACTTCATGATTTAAGCTGGAGGGAATATCTGGATGTAGCCTACGTTGCTTTGGAGCGGATGCGAAAGGAATTTCCTCAACCGGGATTCCGGGGAGGATTTGGACCAGTGGCAGACGGACTTCACATTCCAAAGGGTGAGTTTTTCAGTGAAACTTCCGCTCATGCTTCCAATATGCCTTTGATGATTTGTACGACTTTCCATGAGTGGAATCCATCACGGACCAATGCAGAACTTGAAAAAATCGATTGGGCTGGAGTAGTAGAACAATTAAAAGGAAGATTTGGAGACAAATCTGAATCCATCCTAGCAGCCTATAGAAAAGATTTCCCGGAAGCTTCGCCTGCTGACATTTGGGCGATGATTTTATCGAATCGCCAAGGAGCCATTAATACGGCCAATGCCAAGTCCAAACAAAACGCTCCCGTTTACTTGGCTTGGTTTGGATGGGAACCTAATCTATACGATGGTAGAATGAAGGCATTCCACTGTATTGATATTTGTTTCTGGTACCAAAACACAGACCGCATGTACACGCATACCGGAGGTGGAGCCAGACCAAGAAACCTATCTGATAAGATGTCTGCTTCCCTTCTAGCCTTTATGCGAACAGGCAATCCGAATGCAGGAGCTCTTCCGGATTGGCCAAGCTATTCGACATCAAATGGAGAGACCATGATCCTGAACGATACCTGCCAAGTCAAAAACAAACCGGATGGAAATGGCCTTGCCGCTCTAAACGCTTAAAAGATTAAAAAGCTGTTCCTGAGAGGGAGCAGCTTTTTTCTTTATTTCAAACGGTTTCCAAGATTTTTCCTTGATTTTTTATCCAAGAGGGCACCATTTCCCATTCCTTTTCCCATAAATTAGGCGCTCTCAAATCAAAGACTATGACCGACTTTAAAAATTTCAGCGTTCCTTACGAGATCGCTCCTGAATATTCAAAAAAAGTGGCTTACTTCTCTATGGAGTTTGCCATTCACCAACCCCTAAAAATCTATTCGGGTGGCTTGGGCTTCCTTTCCGGTTCCCACCTCCGAAGTGCCTATGAATTGGGACAAAATCTGATCGGAATTGGAATTCTATGGAAATATGGCTATTACGATCAGTCCCGAAATCAAGATCAGACATTGAAGCCTGAGTGGTACGAAAAGACCTATAGTTTCTTAGTAGACACGGGGATCAAATTTCGGGTAACTGTCCATGATGTTCCCGTTTGGGTAAAGGCTTGGTATCTACCTCCTGACACCTTCAAATCAGCTCCTCTTTTCTTGTTGAGTACCGATTTGCCTGAAAATGATTACCTCAGTCAAACCATCACACACAAACTATACGACTCCGACACTGCAGCCAAAGTAGCTCAATGCCTGCTTTTGGGTATCGGAGGAGCCAAATTACTGGATGAATTGAACTTCAACCCGGATGTCTATCATTTGAATGAGGCTCATGGAGTCAGTTCGGTTTTCCACTTGATGCGGAAATTTGGCAAAAAGGAAGAGGTGAAAAAGCGTTTGGTGTTCACTACCCACACTCCTGAAGAAGCAGGGAATGAAAAACATGACATCCATTTGCTAAACAAAATGAGCTTCTTCAATGGCTATTCCATCGATGAAGTGAAGGAAATGGTTGGTTTTACCGGAGATATTTTCAATCACAGTTTGGCTGCTCTTCGATTTGCTAGAAAAGCAAATGGTGTCTCCAAACTACACGGGGAAGTCAGCCGTGAAATGTGGAAGTTTTATCCTAATATTCCCGAAATCACCCACATCACCAACTCTCAAAACTTCAAATACTGGTCTGATAAACAATTGTATCGATTCATGGAAAATGATGACGAAGCAGGTTTTGACGACCGAAAATGGTATTTGAAAAAACGGGCTTTTGAAATCGTAGCCGATCAGACCGGAAAACTTTTCAACCCGAATGTGCTGACCATCGTTTGGGCACGTCGGTTTGCAAGTTATAAACGGGCGGAATTGATTACCCGGGATGTCCGTCGATTCGATGCCTTGATGCGAAACACCAAATTCCCTGTTCAGATCATTTGGGCTGGCAAGCCTTATCCATTGGATTACAATGCTATTTCAGTTTTCAATCAGTTAGTCCATCTGAGCAAAAACTATCCAAATATGGCTGTTTGTACAGGATATGAGCTTACCCTGAGCAAGCGCTTAAAGCAGGCCTCCGACATTTGGTTGAATAATCCTCGTGTACCAAGGGAAGCTTCCGGTACTTCCGGAATGACGGCTTCTATGAATGGCGGAGTAAATTTCTCTACCTATGATGGTTGGATCTGCGAATTTGCAGAGCATGGAAAGAACAGCTTCATCGTTCCTCCTGCTGATTATTCCAATATGCATGCGGAAGATCAGGATGATTACGATTTTGAAAAACTGTATGAAGTGCTGGAAAATGAAATTCTTCCTCTTTACTACGATGACCGAGAAGCTTGGAGAAATATCGTTCAAAAAGGAATGAAAGACGTGGTCGGCTTCTTTGAAAGTAACCGAATGGCCAAGGAATATTACGAAATCATGTATAATGCATAATTCCTAAACTTAAATTTGACCTTACACAAAGCTCAGCGAGGTTTTTCCAAGCTGAGCTTTTATTTTTCTGATCTAATCCCAATCAAAATGAAACGACTCCTAAGCTTAATACTCCTTTTTACTTCTTTTCCTCTTTTGGCTCAAGACCTTATGCCTCCCTTATTGCCTTGGTCTGGACAGTCTGAATCCTTGATTGTGGAAGATTCTAATCCATGGGTCACTCCGGGGGAATTAACAGATTTAACCGAATCTCCTACTTATAAGGAAACCATGGATTGGCTACAAAAACTTGCCAACTCATCCCCTTATTTAGAAATGAAATCCTTGGGAAAAAGTGAACAGGGTCGCGATATTTTTCTCTTGATTGCTTCAAAAAGCCAAAAATTTTCGCCCGAAGAACTGGCGCAGGAAAACAAGGCAACTCTCTTTTTCCACGGAGGAATTCATGCAGGGGAAATCGATGGGAAAGATGCAGGCATGATGCTTTTGAGAGATATTGTTCATGGAGATAAAATGCAGCTTTTGGATAAGGCTAATATTCTATTTATCCCCATTCTTAATGTGGATGGGCACGAAAGAAGGAGTGAATTTGGTCGGGTGAATCAACGAGGACCAAAAGAAATGGGCTGGCGAACCAATGCTAGAAATCTTAACCTAAACCGTGATTACACCAAAGTCGAAACTTCTGGAGTGAAGGCTGTCATCAGTGTGTTGAATTCGTATCAGCCTGACCTCTATGTCGATGTACACGTGACAGATGGAGCCGATTATCAATATGATGTCACCTATGGCTATGTAAAGACAGGTGGCTACTCTCCTGCCATCAGCCAATTTCTTTCGGAAACTTTCCAAACTGAAGTTGATCAGGCTCTGAAAGATTGGGGGCATATTCCGGGGCCATTGCTATTTGCGGCAAATGGGGACGATTTTTCTGAAGGGAATATCGCTTTTTCTTTCAGCCCAAGATTTTCACATACCTATGGAGATGCCAGGCATATCCCATCCATATTGATTGAAAATCACTCCCTAAAGCCTTTTCGGCAACGGGTTTTGGGCACTTATGTGTTTTTAGAACAAGCCATTTCTACCATTTCCTCTCATCATGATGCCATAGAAAAAGCTATTGCAAATGACCAAGCCCAAGCTAAGAAGGAGCTGATTGTCCGTTTCAAATTCCGGGACAATCCTGCCGATACGATGGATTTTCTCGGGATTGCTTCTCAAAAACTCAAGTCTCCCAATACAGGAGCTGAATATGTCCAATGGCTAGGCAAACCCATCACCCAACAAGTCCCTAGTCTCTTGATGGATGTCCCTGCTGCATCAGTCAATCTTCCAAAGGCCTATTATATACCAGTGGAATGGACTGAGGTCATTGAAAAACTGAAGATTCATGGAATTGAGATGGAAACCTTAACTGGACCATTGGAAATCGAATTGGAGTTTGATTTCCTGACTGACTATCAACTTGCCAATCAGCAATTGGAGGGCAAAGTTCGATTTCGGTCTTTTGAGACCACTCCCATCCAACGAAAAGTCACTTTAAATCCTGGCTCGGTCAGAGTGAATACTGATCAGGAAAAGGGTATTTTAGCCGCGCTTCTTCTCGAACCCCAATCGGTAGATAGCTTTTTCCAGTGGGGTTATTTCATGCCAATTTTATCCCAAACAGAATACATCGAAGCTTACATTTTGGAACCGATGATTGTACAAATGCTGGGAAAAGATCCTGAACTCAAGCAGGAGTTTGAAGCTAAAAAGGCTGATGATTCAGAATTTGCATCCAACCCAAGGCAGATCTATCGCTGGTTTTATGAAAAGACCCCATACTTCGACCAAAACTGGAAAGTTATTCCAATTGGTAAGTCGCGGTGAAGGAAAAATATGATTTCCAAAAACGCTTTCTAAAAAGCATATTTCTTTCACATTGAGCGCTTGCCTTGCCGGCAGGGGCTCAATGTGACAACCAAATTATGGGAGACAGTCTCCTATAAATAAAATTCCTATTTAGATTTTTGGGCTTACCATCCTCCTCCTAGGGCAACATAAAGGCTGGAATAGGAGCTAAGCAATTCTTGCTTGGTTCCGGCCAAATTCAATTGTGCATCAAAAGCCTGACGCTGGGATTCCAAGTATTCCAAATAGGAAGTTACCCCCTGATTATATCGCTCCTGTGAAAGGAACTGCGCCTTGACAGCAGCTTCTACATGTTCTCGTCTGGCAATCAGTTCTTTTTTTAGCGATTCGATGGAATACAACAAGTTTTCCACTTCCTCATAGGCACTCAAGACTGTCCGCTCGTAATTTATAATTGCCTGTCTGGTTCTGCTTTCTTCTATGTCCACCTGCCGCTGAAGCGCGCCCCAATTGAATAATGGACCTAAAATGCTTGCTCCAATATTCCAAGAAGCCCCATCACTCCCAAGAGAGGAAAATTGGCTTCCTGTTACTCCAAGTAGGCCTGACAGAGAAATATTAGGCAGCCGACTCGCCTTGGCTGAGCCAAGAAAGGCATTAGCTTCAACCACATCTTGTTCTGCAATTAAGATGTCCGGACGGCGAACCAATAATTCCCCTGGTAAGATTTCCGGAAAATCAATTTCTTCAGGCTGCTCAAGAAGTGAAATTCCAGTCTCTTTTTGATCTGGCAATTGACCTATTAATCGACTAAGGAGATTTTCAGATGATACAATCAATCTTTCCCAAATAGGAATACTTCCTGCAGCTATAGCCTTTTGAATCTGAGCCTGGTTCAGGTCAATTTCGGCAATAATTCCTTTATCAAATCGCTGCTCGATGATGGAAAGCATACTGTCCCGTAGCGACAGTGTTTGTTCGGATATTTCGAGCCGCATTTTATATTCCAAGAGTCGGAAATAAGTAGTAGCTACTGTATTAACAAGGCTTAATTTCACTGCCCGATGGCCTTCTTCGGAAGCCAGAATTGCCGCTTGAGCTGCTTCATTCAACCGACGGTATTTTCCCCAGAAATCAATCTCCCAATTGACCGATCCAAAACCGGTAAACACATTTTGAGTTGAACCAAGATTAAATCCCGCAAAATTTCCTCGCTGTGCTCCGGCTGAATATCCGATACTAGGCAGCATCTGTGATCTTTGGACAACCAAAGCAGCTTGTGCCTGTTGAATCGATTCTGCAGCAATTTGAAGGTCTTGATTATTTTCAAGGGCCTGCTGAATCAAATCCTGCAACACCTCATCCGGAAAAAGCGAATACCAGTTGATATTAACTGCTGAATCAATAAAGAGGGTATCCACATTGACCGGAAATGAATCCAGTCTTCTGCTCAAATCATCCGTTCGATAAGTGTCATAGGCCAACACCTCTACCCCTTGGTAATTTTGACCCGATTTGCAGGACCAAAGCCCCAAAATTACGATAGCTATTCCCAGTAATCTTCTCATTTTGTATCTGATTTTAGGGCCAAATCACGTTTTTGCTCGTAGCGCGCCAGCTTTCCTACCAGCACAAAAAGCATGGGATATAAAAACAAGCCCAGTAGGGTAGCCACTCCAATACCTCCCAACAGAGCCATTCCCATGACCTTCCGGGCAATTGCTCCCGAACCACTTGCCAAAATCAAAGGCAATACACCCAGAATGAATGAAAAGACTGTCATCAATATAGGTCTGAATCGAAGTTTGGCTGATTCTACTGCCGCATCAAACAAGCTCATACCTTCATCAAATTTGATTTTGGCAAATTCTACTATCAAAATGGCATTTTTAGCTGCCATCGCAATGAGCATCACCAGAGAAATCTGCGCGAAAATATTATTCAAATACAATTCATCGAAGAGCCTAGCTACATACAAGAACAAGAAGGCTCCAAAGAGGGCGAAAGGCGTTCCTAGCAAAATTGCAAATGGCATTGACCAAGACTCATACTGAGCTGCCAAAATCAAAAACACAAAGAATAGAGAGAAAGCAAAAACAATCCCGGCCTGTCCGGAGGCAGCCCGCTCTTGATAGCTCATTGCATTCCAGCTAAAAGTCATATCATCCGGTAAGACTTCAGAAGCTACCTCTTCCAAAGCATCCAAAGCTTGTGTGGAAGAATAGCCCGGAGCTGGAGCCCCTGTAACTTCAGCGGAACGGAACAGGTTAAATCTATTGGTGTAATCAGGTCCGACAATGGGTCTAACCGTTACAAAACTCGAAATAGGAACAGATTTCCCTTCTCTGTTTTTAATGTAAAAAAGCTCCAATCCTTCTTCACCTTGCCGATATTCAGGTTCAGCTTGAATATAGGCTTTGTACAGCCTGCCAAAACGATTGAAATCATTGACATAAGCACCTCCTAAATAAGCGGCAAAGGTGTTATACACATCCGAGAGTTGCAGTCCTGCTTTCAGCACTTTTTCCTCATCAATTTCGATAAAACGCTGGGGTACAGTCGCCTGATATGTCGTAAAAGCTGAAGCAATTTCGGGACGGCTTTTTGCTGCTTCAATAAACGCGTATGTGTGTTGAGCTAAATAAGCTGGATCCTTGCCTTCCTTATCCTGAATCATGATGCTGAATCCTGACCCATTTCCAAGTCCCGGAATTGCCGGTGGACCAAAGGACACGACTTGACCTCCCTTTATTTGAGTAGCAAAAATCCTGTTCAGACGACTCATCATTTCAGCTGCGGTAGCTTCCCGGTCATCCCAGTCTTTCAAGGTGACAAACATAAATCCTGTATTGGGAATAAAAGACCCTGCCAGCAAACTGAATCCAGAGATAGCAGTTGCAAATTCGGTTTCTTCCTGAGCCATCACGATCTCCTCTACCTGGCGCATGACCTCATCTGTACGCTGCATGGAGGCGGCATTTGGGAGTTGAATATTGACATATAAGTATCCCTGATCTTCTTCTGGAAGGAATCCGCCTGGAACCATCCTGCCAAAAATACCTGCTGCTACCAAGGTAATGATAACATACACGGCTCCACGCTTTAATTTTCCTGCAAAGAGCTTTGCTACTCCTGTATATCGATCTGTATTGGTATCAAACCAACGATTGAAGCCTCCAAAAAACTTCCCCAAAGGACCTTTTTGCGGACCGGTGGAATCTTTGAGCAATAGAGAACAAAGTGCCGGGCTGAGACTCAAGGCGTTGATGGATGAAAAAATCACAGAAATCGCAATAGTAATCGCAAATTGCTGATAGAGCTTGCCCGTAATCCCTGCCATCGCAGCAACCGGAACAAAAACTGCAACCATTACCAATGTAGTCGCAATTACTGGTGCACTAACTTCCTTCATTGCTGCTGTAGTAGCATCCTTGGGACTCATCCCCTTCTGCATATTCACCTGAACTGCCTCCACCACTACAATAGCATCATCCACCACAATACCAATTGCCAAAACAAGGCCCAAAAGAGAAAGTGTGTTAATTGAAAAACCCAAGAGCGGGAAAACCATAAAGGCAGCAACCAAAGAGACTGGGATGGCAAGCGTAGGGATTAGGGTCGCTCGCCAGTCTTGGATAAAGAGAAAAACCACCAAAATAACCAAGACAAGCGCAATGACTAGTGTTTCGATAATTTCAGCTATACCAGCAGTGATTGGTTTGGTAGAATCTAGAGAAACTTCATAATCTATCCCATCTGGAAAGTTTTGCTTCAACTCATCCATCGTTGAGATAATTTGTTGGGAAAGCTCTACGGCATTAGATCCGGGAGATTGATAGATAGCAATGATGGCACTCTCACTTCCATTTAGTCTGGAAAAGGAATTATAGGATTCAACGCCCAATTCCACCCGGGCGATATCTTTGATTTTTACTTGGCTGCCATCAGCCTCTGATCGGATGACCACGTTACCAAACTGCTCTTCAGTAACAAGACGATCGGGGAGCCTTACAGTGTAGGTAAATTCTGTTCCTGGAGGAGCTGGCTCGGCTCCAAATTTTCCACCTGGAGCGACGACGCTTTGCTGCCTAATGGCATTCATAATCTCCGGCACAGTAATTCCCAATCTAGCCAAGCGGTCAGGTTTCACCCAAATCCGCATGGAATAATCACTGGAGCCCATTACCTGCACACGACCCACTCCACGAATTCGAGCCAATTTGTCCTGTACATTAATTAATCCATAATTTCCCAAAAATGACTGATCATAAGTACCATCCGGAGAAGTCAATGCAATAAGCATCAAAATATTCGGCATGGATTTTTGTGTCTTCACACCAAGCCTTTTTACTTCTTCAGGCAGTTTAGGAGTGGCGGCAGCAGCCCTAGTTTGGGTAAATACCGTATTCATATCCGGATCCGTCCCCAAATCAAAAGTTATATCCAGTGCCAAGGTTCCATCATTGGCATTGGTGGATTTCATGTAAAGCATGTTTTCTACTCCATTGATCTCCTGCTCGAGCGGAGAAGCTACTGATTGCTCTACACTGATTGCATTGGCTCCAGTAAATGCGGTACTTACACGAACCACCGGCGGAGTAATCGCCGGATATTGCTCAATAGCCAATCCAAGAATGGAAACCCCACCAATAATGACCATGAATAGAGCAATCACTATTGCCACTATGGGTCTTCTGACGAAAAAGATATGCTTTTGGTCTTCGATCTGACTCATGGAATTACTGGTTGAATTGAGATTGGAACTCCACTCCCTCAGGTTCTATAGTCATTCCATTTCGGACCATTTGTAAACCTTCCAAGACTACACGATCTCCATCTGAAACCCCTGATTTTATCAAAAAATAGTCTTTGTATTTCCCTAAAATCTCAACCTCATCACGGGATATCACATTATTTGAATCTACTTTGAACACAAAAAATCGCCCTTGAAACTCACTAACTGTTCGCTGTGGCACAATCGATCCATTTTCAACTTCCTGTATGATAGCTCTGACTCGGGCAAACTGTCCTGGTCGGATCAGGCGATCGGGATTGGGAAAAGTAGCCTGAATCAAAATGGTACCCGTTGATGCATCAATCTGCCTATCGATGAAATCCACATAGCCAACCTGGTCAAAAATACTTCCATCGGATAACACCAACTGCAAGGGTAATTGAGCTTTTGCTTGCTCTGGATGTTCTTGGTATTCTCTGAAAAGACTGAGATAATCATTCTCCGATAAGAAAAATTCTACTCTCACTGAATCAATCAAAGAAACAGTATTCAAAATGACCGGATTTGGATTCCTTCCCACAAATTCACCCACTTTAGCATTGGTCTTTCCTATCAGTCCATCTATTGGAGATTTGATTTGGGTATAACCCAATTGGATTTGCTGAAAATTCAAGCTAGCCTGTGCTGCATTTACTGCGGCCTCTGCAGCATCTTTTTTTGCAATTGCTGCATCCAGATCCTTCTGGGAAATTGCATTAATTTCTGCCAAAGGCTCATATCGAGCGAGGTCATTTTCCGCTTGAGTAAGCGCAACTTTTGCCTCCGCCAACTGACTTGTTGCCGCGTTGACAGCTTCTCTAAAAGGATCCTGATCTACGGTGTATAGTAATTCGCCTTTTTTAACCAGTTTTCCCTCCTGGAAATGAACTCCCTCCAAATA
Organism: Algoriphagus kandeliae; assembly: GCF_004571135.1. GTDB lineage: Bacteria > Bacteroidota > Bacteroidia > Cytophagales > Cyclobacteriaceae > Algoriphagus > Algoriphagus kandeliae. The sequence goes on along the minus strand of NZ_SPSB01000002.1, from coordinate 638,623 downwards.
ACCCTCCGTCCTAGCTCTAATAGGGATATCCACTTTCCCATAAACCTGAGCTACAAAGTCTTTTTCAAGTTGGACATTTTGGGCTTTGACTTTTACAACCTTGATTTTTGGAGCTGGTAATGCTGTCAGTGACTCGGATTTTTCACCACATGAAAAAATCAGAAAAACTCCGACGAAAAGCCATAAAACTCTTTTCATACATCAAATATTTATTAAGCAATCAAATTAAAATTTTTTGATTGTACTCGCTAAAAAATTGAAATTTTTGATGCCTTTTTTGACTTTTCTCGAAAGTTTCCTCACATAAAGGAATATTCTAAAAAAATTAAATCTTTTCTAATACGAGGCCGAAATTGACACTGATGGAATTTTGAACCTTCACAGCTCCCAAAAATTTAACAGGGGGATCGATTTGAAAGTCTTTAAACGTAACCTCTTGGGATCCCTTAAGCAGCGTTTTGCCGTTTTCTTCTTTGAATAATTTGCAGGAAATAGGAAATCTTCGGCAAACACCAGCAAGGGTGATTTCCACGTTCCCAGTTAAGCTTTCTTGTGGAGTTCCGAGATTTTTTCGGACCAAATCTAAAAATCGAACGCGGATTTCTGGATGTTCTTCAGCTCGAACAGTCTCGTGAAAATCCTTGGTCATAATGCGGTTGAAACAATCAAAGCTATCAGAGGATAACACAACCTCCCCGGACCATACCGCATATTTCTGTTCTGGGAAGAGAATCTCAGTCAACACATCTTTTCCTGAATATTTAAATGACTGACATTCGAAGGTATTGATATTGGTTTTCCCAACTATGACAACTTCACTTTCTGACGCAACCTTCCACTGATTTTCTTCCATAGTTTCCTTGGGCATACTTCCCAAGTAAACTACCAATCCGAGAAAAATATATAGTAAGGTTTTCATATCAAAAGCAAGTTGAAAAGCTGGCACCTTTCATCAGTGCCAGCCTTAAATATACCTAATTTTGACTTTCTATCAATTAGAAGCTGATAGCTGCTTCAAGGTTAACACCCTTAAACTGACCACCATTGTACTTACTATCAGTTGCAAATCCAGACTTATACTGCTGATTCACATATTCTAATTTGATAAGGACATTGTTGGTCATAAACCAGCCTCCACCGATATTAGTACGGGTAATTTTCAAGTCGGCAGCATCCTCTGTTGCATTTCCTGTTACAGAATTGTACCGAGCACCTAGGTAGAACTGTTCCATAGCTCCGAATCGATACAAGGCTTCCCCTGCTACTTGGGTAAATTGACCATTTCCTTGGTCTTCAGAGTTATTGGCGATTTCATAGATACCAAAGAACTCAAATCCGGAAACTTTCAAGAATGGGTTGAACTGAATCGCAGATACTTGTTTGAATCGTGGGTTGAACCGACCTTCGAAATCGTTTACTCTTTCTGCTCCAACTTCTTCCATGATTTTGTAGTAGCGAGAACCAGCCCGATCACCACCGAAGAGATAAGTACCGGTCGTTGTACCATTATTTATATACCAAGAACCTGTCAAACGGAAGCGTACATCATCATTAAACTGCTTGTCGAAACCTAACTTTCCGTAGAATGATGCCTTATTGTCAGAATTGTTGTTAACGACTACACTTTGATTCAATTTACCGTTAGTAAGACCGATCACACCAATGAACCCGTTTTTTTGGATAGTCAATTCTCCAAAGGCTTCAGTTGAAAACGCATCCATGATATAGTTACCAATGAAAGGGTTGAAAATCACGCGTGCGTTATCGGATCTTCGGAAGTGCGCGTCACCATAGTTGAACTCATCCAAACCTACCGTAATTGTGGCTACGCTCATGAATCCTTCCAAGAATCCAGGACTGATGAAGTCCAATTTGTCAATCTGCATGTGACCACCTTTTACCCAAGCCTCATTGTGGTGCTTGGAAGAAAGGTATGTTCTCAAGTGTAAGCGAAGACCATCCGCCAATTGGGTGTTGATGTTCAAGTTGGCAGTAGGTAAGTTGACATTAGATCCAAGGTCCACCAGATTATTCAAGGAATTAGAATGGTTGATAGACTGAAACTGAAGAGCGAAGTCTCCACCAACGAACACCTTTACTTTTTCAAATGTGCTGTTTGTTTCCTTTGGCGTTTCAAAGACGTTAAGTCCTCTCTTGTCATTTGCTCTGAAATACTGAAGCTTATCAGATTCACTTTCTTGAGCAAGAGTTGTTGTTACGGCTGCGAGAGCGAAGATGCCCACATTCAACCAAGTAAGTAGCTTTTTCATAATAAAAAGGATTAAAAGGGTTAATTTTTCATTGAGTAAGTGGTATTGAAGCTCAGGGAGAGCTCATTACCGGTTTTGATGGTTCCAAATACCGCCGTAGGAGGCTCTAAGGAAAATTGCTCGAAGGTAATATCCTGTTTGCCGCTGAAAACGACACTGTTTCCTTTGACTGAATAGTTTACATTCAAAACAATATCCCTGGAATTTCCACCAATGTTAAGTTTGCCTTTGGCTTTTACTGTTGACTCAGTCAACTGTTCCACTTGGGTTAGCTGGAAAGTGATCTTTGGAAAATCATCTGCATTGATTGCCTCATAGGCATTTTTGTCCATGGAAGATTTGCCGCTTTTGAGGGCTTTGGTTTCCAAGGCAAAATTGAGCGATTGAATTTCTGCAATTTTCCCATCTTCCACTTTCATAACAGCCTGACCAGCCACACCATTCTCTGCGACCATGTCCCAGTCATGTAAGGTGGAAGTTCCAGAAACTTTCATTTCTGCAACATTGCTTACACTGAAAGTTTGCTGAGCTAGGACCGTACTGAGATTGGCTACCCAGAGTAGGGCTAGGATTACTGATAATGCGCTTAGCTTTTTCATAAGATTAAAGGGTTTTATCCGCATTGGATGATTCAAAAGTAGAGGACAAAAGCTTAGCGAGTCGTGACAAGAGTTAACCCAAAAAGTGACTTTTATCACATATGAAACTGGTGTTCTGTCATTTTGCGATTCGTAATTATATTTTGAACATAAACTAATTCAGAATACATTTCAGAACATTATTTATATTTTATAAAGAATTTCAATCTTATATTTTTTTAATTTGATAGTTTATAAAAATTACTATTGAATTTTCCGGCAATTCCTCCTCCCGGTTTTGATTCGCTAGGAACTGATCAACATCATCAAAAAATTCTGAACCAATCCTTCCTTGGCTTGTTGTTCCTATTGGCACTTCAATCCCTTTTGGTAGAATAATTTCTTACCTTCGCCATTTAAAATTGCAGTCAAGTTTATGAGCCAAGTCACTGCCTCGCAGGAAGAATTCATTGAAATCTTTGGAGCACGGGAGCACAACCTGAAGAATTTGGATGTGAGGATTCCTCGCAATCAATTGGTGGTTGTCACAGGATTAAGTGGAAGCGGAAAAAGCTCCTTGGCTTTTGACACCATCTATGCAGAAGGTCAGCGACGCTACCTAGAGAGCTTCTCTGCTTACGCCCGGTCATTTTTGGGCGGAATGGAGCGCCCTGATGTAGATAAAATCAATGGACTTTCTCCTGTTATTGCCATTGAGCAAAAGACTACCTCTAAAAACCCGCGGTCTACCGTGGGTACGGTTACGGAGATTTATGACTTTATGCGCTTGCTCTATGCTCGAGCAGGGGAGGCTTTTTCCTATCTGACAGGGAATAAAATGATCCGTCAGACGGAAGATCAGATTATCGAGCAGCTTTTTTCAAAATTCTCCGGTAAGAAACTTTACCTTCTCGCTCCAGTCGTAAAAGGTAGAAAAGGGCATTATCGTGAACTTTTCGAGCAAATCCGAAAGATGGGATTTTCAAAAGTTCGGATAGATGGTGTGGTAATGGAGATGGTCCCCAAAATGCAAGTGGACCGATATAAAATCCACGACATTGAAATCGTCATTGACCGAATTGTGGCTGATGAAGCAGACCGTTATAGGATTACCCAATCCATCAAATCTGCTTTGCAGCACGGAAAAGGCGTTATGATGGTCCGCGATGAGGAAGGCCAGATTCATCATTTTTCCAAATACCTGATGGATCCGGAGACAGGGCTTTCCTATGATGAGCCAGCTCCCAATCTTTTTTCTTTCAATAGTCCCTATGGAGCCTGCCCAACTTGTAATGGCTTAGGTATCACCGAGGAAATCACCAAAGAAAGCATCATTCCTGATCCTAGTTTAAGCATTACCCGTGGGGGGATCGCTCCACTTGGGGAGTACCGTGATATTTGGATCTTCAAAAAAATCGATGCCATTCTCAAGCACTATAAGTGCAGCATGAGTACCCCTATCGGAAAACTTCCCGAAAAGGTTGTCGATGTGCTTCTGTACGGTTCGCAGGTGGAAGTGGCAGTAGATTCTGTCAAATATCCGGGAACTAAGTGGCATACAACTTTTGAAGGAATCATCAATTTCCTGCAAAAGCATCAAGAAGGAAGCTCTGAAAAAGTTCAGGAATGGGTTTCTGAATTTACTGTTACCAAAACCTGTCCAGATTGTGAAGGATATCGCCTAAAAAAGGAGGCTCTGCACTTCAAGATTGACGATACTCACATCGGGGAATTGGCCATGATGAATATCCGGGACTTGGGTAGATGGTTTGAAGGACTCGAGGAAAGGCTAAATGAAAAACAGCAGGTTATCGCTGCCGAGGTTTTGAAGGAAATCCGTAAGCGAATCGGTTTCTTGCTCGATATAGGGTTGGATTATTTGACACTCAATCGTCCTTTGAGGACCCTTTCCGGAGGAGAAGCACAACGAATTCGTTTGGCTACGCAGATCGGAACGCAACTAGTCGGAGTTCTTTACATATTGGATGAGCCTAGCATAGGATTACATCAGCGAGATAATGTCAAATTGATCAAGGCACTCCAAAGCTTGCGTGACTTGGGAAATTCTGTCCTCGTAGTGGAGCATGACAAGGACATGATGCTGGAATCAGACTTCGTCCTAGATATGGGTCCGGGTGCGGGAAGGCACGGCGGGCATGTAGTAGCTCAGGGTCATCCAAAAGACATCTTGAAACAAGGTGGCGTCACAGCCGATTACCTCAAAGGTAAACTAGGCTTACCTATTCCGGAGGAACGAAGAAAAGGAAAGGGCCTTTCCTTAGAATTGGAAGGGGCAACTGGAAACAATCTTAAAAATGTCAATTTAAGCATCCCTCTTGGGACCTTGACCTTGATTACAGGTGTTTCTGGAAGTGGAAAAAGTACCCTGATCCATGAAACCTTATATCCGATCCTAAGACAACATTTTTATAGTTCCAAAAAAGAACCTATGCCTTACTCCAAGATTTCTGGCTTGGAGCATTTGGATAAAGTGATCGAAGTAGATCAATCCCCGATTGGACGAACTCCAAGATCCAATCCAGCTACCTATACAGGGGTTTTCTCAGATATTCGGGCACTCTTTACAGAATTGCCGGAAGCAAAAATCAGGGGATACAAACCGGGTCGCTTTTCCTTCAATGTGAAAGGAGGACGCTGTGAGGACTGTGAAGGAGCCGGCATGAAACTCATCGAAATGGATTTCCTTCCGGATGTGCATATTCCCTGCGAAACCTGTAAGGGCAAACGCTACAATCGGGAAACCCTAGAAGTTCGATTTAAAGGAAAGTCTATTTCTGATGTCCTGGAAATGACCGTGGAACAGGCAGTGGAATTCTTCGAAAACCAACCTAAAATCCTTCGGAAAATCAAAACCCTGAACGATGTGGGCCTAGGGTACATCACCTTAGGGCAGCATGCGACCACCCTTTCCGGAGGAGAGGCTCAGCGAGTGAAATTAGCTACCGAATTGTCCAAAAAGGATACAGGGAAAACCTTCTATATTTTGGATGAGCCTACCACGGGACTTCACTTCCAAGATATCGAGCTCCTGATGAATGTCTTGCAAAAGCTAGTGGACAAAGGAAATACTGTCCTAATTATCGAGCACAATCTAGACGTGATCAAAGTGGCTGACTATATCGTGGATTTGGGGCCGGAAGGCGGAGATCAAGGCGGACAAATTATAGTAGAAGGAACTCCAGAAAAAGTCGCCGCTAATTTCAAAAGCCACACTGGAAAATTCCTGAAGATGGAATTAAATCCGCGAAAGGGGTGACAATCAGTAGAAATGTCCTTTTATCAAAATCTAAAAAGTAGCTTCATCCTCTTCCTTTATATTTAAGGTTCGATGAACCGTAATCAATTATACTGGCTCTTACAAATTCTCGGATGGGGAAGTATTGCTTTGGTGCAGATCGCACTGGCTTCGCTTTCTCCTACGGGCATTGCCCCTGTCCAAATTTGGGCCCTGATTGTTTTGGCCCAGTTCAATTTGGGGGCCACTCATTTCCTTCGCTTTATTGTCAAGCGCTACAATTGGTTTAAGCTGAAGATTCCCCAGTTACTATTCCAGTCCATTTTGGCCATGTTGGCTCTGAGCTTTGTGAATATCGGCGCTCAGATTCTAATCAACTTGGCTTTTGGCACCTTAAACCCTGAAGAGGACTTTCAAATACTTGTAATTCTGGCAAACCTATTCATCGCATTCCTTTTCTATGTGATGTGGTTTTTGCTCTATTTCCTTTTCCACTTTTTGGACAATTACAACACCTCTTTAAAGTATGAGGCTAAAATCAACCAAATCCGCCTCAATCACTTAAAAAGTCAACTGAATCCCCACTTTATCTTCAATGCCCTCAACTCCGTAAGAGCATTGGTAGATGAGGATCCAACTAAGGCAAAAAACGCTATCACCCGTATATCCAACATTCTCCGCTTTTCCTTGATGATGGATAAAAAACAAACCATTGATTTTGAGGACGAGCTTAATACGGTAAAGGATTACCTCATGCTGGAATCCATCCGCTTTGAAGAGCGCCTAAAAGTCATTTATAGGATAGAGGATGAGGCTTTTTCCTATAAAATCCCTCCCATGATGCTTCAAACTATCGTAGAAAATGCGATCAAGCACGGCATTTCTAATTTGGTCAAAGGAGGTATTATCGAAATCAAATGCCGGGAAGGACTGGAAGATGATTTGTATATTCAGGTGAAAAACAGCGGACACTTGGCTGTACCACCTAGCTTGAAGCCTACTGCCGATGGAGGCCACGGACTGAGCAATACGGTACAACGCCTCAAGCTGATCTATGGAGATCGGGCCAGTTTTCGGATATTTAACTCCGAAAACGAATTTGTAATCACAGAAATCAAAATACCCAAACAAAGGGTTACCTTAGAACAATAAAAAAACAAACTATGCGAGCCATTGTAATCGATGATGAAAGATTGGCGAGAAAAGAGCTGATCAACCTTCTCAACCAACTGGAAACAGTGGAAGTAGTAGGGGAAGCAGTAAACGTAGAGGATGCCAAAGAAAAGATTGAACAACTCCAGCCGGATGTAATTTTCCTGGACATCCAAATGCCGGAAAAAACAGGTTTTGATCTCTTAGAAGAATTGGATGCTGTTCCTCACGTGATTTTCACGACGGCCTATGATGAATATGCCCTAAAAGCTTTTCAAGTCAATGCCTTGGATTACCTTTTGAAACCAATTGAGCCGAAGCGCTTGGAAGAAGCAATTGCCAAGCTTACCGGGAAAATCGAAAAACAGCAAAAAGCTGAAGCAGAGGCTCAAAGCACCAACTCCAAGAAACTAACTTTGGACGATCAGGTATTTGTGAAGGATGGTGACCGATGCTGGTTTGTTCGCCTTGCTAATGTCAGACTCTTTGAATCTGACGGAAACTACATCAAGGTTTATTTCGACAATTTCAAACCTATGATTCACAAATCCCTGAATGCTTTGGATGAGCGCTTGGATGAAAAGTCATTTTTTAGAGCGAGTCGAAAGCATATCATCAATTTAGGTTGGGTCGAAGGAATCGAACCTTGGTTTAACGGAGGATTGGTCGTAACTCTCAGAGGAGGAGACAGAATCGAAGTCAGCCGACGCCAAGCAGCCCGATTTAAGGAAATGATGAGCCTCTAAAAATATTTCATAGACAAAAAAAAGCATTTGATTTCCGAATTTTATTACTGAACTTAGGAACATCAAGGTTTTGATGTGATAGAAACCTTCTATTTTGTTCACTAAAGTTTGCTAATCAAGCTATGAAAGAAGAGCGGATTCTCATCGTCGAAGACGATCCAAGTATCGCAGAGAATATCCAGGAAATACTTGAGCTCCTTGGATATGTCAACATAGATATCGCCAACTCGGCCAATCAGTGTATCAAGGTCATCAAGAAATACCGCCCCGACCTGATATTCATGGATATCAAGTTAAAGGGCGACAAAGATGGTATCGAATTGGGCGAAATCGTCAAGCAAATGGTCGATGCACCCTTGGTTTTTGTGACCTCCTACAGTGACCCCACTATCATCGAGCGAGCCAAGCGAATCGCACCTGCCGGCTTTATCGTAAAGCCTTTCAACACGAATGATATTCATGCCATTGTAGAAATCGTTCTCTACAACAAGCGGACGAAACCTGCTGTGGAGGCGGCAGTGGTCAAAAACGGAAATGAAAGTCCATTCTTGGTAACTGATGCAGTCTTTATCAAAGCCGATAATGCCTTCGAGCGAGTGCCTTATGATGAAATTTATTACGTAGAGGCCAATGGAAACATGGTCACTATTTATACCAAAAATCGGGATTACAGTATCCGGAAATCCATGAAGGAAATCGAGGAGATCTTACCTTCTCATTTGTTTTTGCGAGTTCAAAAATCCTTTATCGTCCACTTGGGACAGATCGAAAGCTTCAATACCAAAGACATCAATCTCAAGTCAGGAGCGGTAGTTCAGGTCGGAAGACAGTACTACAACAGTTTCTTGGCGAAATTGAATACCATTACGGAAAGTTAATTAATCACCCAATTAACGAAAAAAGAATCCTGCCTCGAGAGAAGCAGGATTTTTTTGCAGTATTATGGTTTATCTCACGCTATAGGAGGGTCAAATCAACAAAAGGAAATCCCACTCCAAGACTTTTTAAAAAGAAAAAAACCTAACCCGCTCAAGATTAAACTCCCTATACTCGGAAAATAGATCAATTTTAATGAAGAATACCTTAAACAAGGTATTTGACATATCTCAAGAATACCGTTTATTGTAAAAATAAAAATTAGTGAAACTTTTGGGTAAAAAGCCTATCAATTGGTAATACAAATTTCAATTAGGGAAGGCTATTCAGGTGAATTGCAACTGTAATAAAAACCATGATCCTATTGGATCAAGATTAGCCTAGAAGTAAAACCACCGCAAGCAGCCTGTCGAAAACCAATTGATCCCTAAGGGCGCACCATCTTTCCGTTAGGTCAAATCTTCATTTGACGATTTTTGGAAAAATAAACGCCACAATTCTTAGGGCTTTATGGCGCTTAGCCACCCAAAACAGAACGCTATCCGCCATTTTATGGCGTAAATAAGTAAGTTGTGGTTAATTTCGAAAATGAAGAGACTATTCCTTATAATAATAATTGCGATCTCCTGCGACAGAAAATCTGAAACCCAAAACTTGGATATAATTGTTGATGAATTGGTCTTAGCAGAAATTAACCAATTCAATTCAAGCCTTTGGGATCAAATTGAAAATAGATTCTATGAAGCAATTGGTGAGCCATTGTGGATGAATAAAAGTAAGATCGAGCTACTCGCAGATTTTATGTATTCTCATCATGTCATGGGATATCCCTCAAGTTTTGCTTTGAATGATTTAGATTCAAACCTTTTAAACGAATTGAATAAAATTGGCTTCACGAAAAATGATGACGCAGCTCATGTTTTTATTCACTCCACAATTGCTGAGAAAGTTAATTCAATTAATTTTCGGGGAGATATGAAGAAAGAAGCGCCAATGATATTTAGTTATTCAGCGGTTGATCCAGATTCCTTAAGTCTTTCATTTTCACTTATGGACTATGAATTGCATAGGCGCATTAATGAGAAGGATCTCGAAAGAACAGGGCTATACAAACTTACAGTGCTATTCTACTTCAGCGAATTAATAAAAAGAAAAAACTAACCACAACAACGGCTATAGCACATGCCCTGCGGGACACGTGCCATAGCCAAACCGTTACCTGCCATATAAAAAGTGATTCATGGTAATTATTAAAATACTTGGAAACCTGATACCCGCTTTATTTGGCTTGTACGCAATAAGAAAGTGGAGAAAAAATCATTTTACACGCACAGAAATTGGTCAAAAAATTGGATTTCGACCATTTTCATTATACCAACTTGTAAGTGGTCTTTTACTAGGTGCATTCGTTTTTACCACAATTTTTTTAGTCGCAATCAAACTTGAGCTAATAGAAATAATAAGTTTTTCATGGACGAATGGAAATTTTATAACTGCAATTCTAATGTTCTCGGCAGGAGCTATTGGAGAGGAGTTGATATTTCGCAGTTTTTTTATAAATGGTCTTAAGGAGTTTACCAAGTCCAAAATTGTCCTTCTATTAGTTCCAGCAATTTTTTTCAGCCTTGTCCACATAATGAATAGTGGCTCAACTCTATTATCTTCTTTTAGTGCATTTATTGGAGGACTTATGTATGGGTACGCATTTATTAGAACTGAAAAACTTTGGTTACCTGTGGGACTTCATTTTTCTTGGAATTTTTTTCAAAGTTTCATTTATGGATTTCCGGTAAGTGGATATATAAAACAACGGTTGTTTGAGATAAATATTAAGGAAGAAAGTCAACTTTGGTTGGGAGGGGATTATGGGCCTGAAGGTGGTTTATTAGGAATAGTTGCAAGATTTACAGTGATTGTACTGATTTGGATATTAATAAAAAATACGGCAGGTAACAAAGGCTAAGAAAACATAGGGCGGATAAGGCTTTCAGAAAGTTTCGTTCATTTAGCAAACTTCAGTTTCGGTGGACAAGTAATCGCTTCGAAAGCCCTACGTTTCTTAGCCGGAACGTTGGGTGTAATTTGAACAACCCTACCTGCCGCTGTTTAGAGACTCATGAAACTATTCAACAACCTAGAAACCGTAACTGTTGCAAAAGGGACAATTTTGCAGCAAGCGGGCGAAACGACCACCAAGGGTTACAGAGTTGCAAAAGGGTGTCTCAAAAGCTATGTACTGGATAGATCGGGCAAAGAACATATTTTACAGTTTGCGCCTGAGGATTGGCTCATAACAGACATGGACAGTTTTTTCCATCAACTGCCTTCCAACATGTTTATCGAAGCCATAGAAGACAGTGAGGTGGAAGTTTATTCGAGAGCGGTTTTGACAGAAATAGAAAATTGGGAAACGGAGGCACTTAAACAGATGAACGTTAAACTGCGCAACAATTTAATTGCAACCAACAAAAGGCTTATTGCAATGCTAAGCGCCACCGCAGAAGAGCGTTACATTGGTTTTACAGAAACCTATCCCACACTTGTTCAACGGTTGCCGCTAAAACTCATTGCATCTTACATAGGCATAACTCCGGAATACCTGAGCGAGATAAGGCGCAAGATTGCACGTAAGTAACCTCCGATTGTCATTTCTTAAGCTACCTTAAGTTTTAGCCCAAATTGTCGCAAGAAATTTGTCGGGTAATCAATTAGCACTTAAGAAAATGACAACTACAAAAAACAACAAGGCAATCAATATCTCATTATGGATTGCGCAAGGCTTATTAGCAGCAATGTTCATTATGGCTGGAGCAATGAAATCGACTCAACCAATTGAAGCACTTGCAGAAATGCTACCTTGGGCAAATGAAGTTCCATCGGCACTGGTTCGTTTTATCGGTATTAGCGAAGTTCTGGGTGGGTTAGGTCTTTTGCTTCCTGCTTTACTGCGTATAAAACCAATACTTACTCCAATTGCAGCAGCGGGTTTAGTTGTTGTTCAAGTGTTGGCAGCAGGCTTTCATGTTACGCGTGGCGAGAATGAAGTTATCGGGATGAATATCATGCTGGCACTGGTAGCAGCATTCATTGCTTGGGGCAGAACCAAAAAAGCACCAATCCAAGCAAAATAATTCTGATGGATAGAAAGGCGTTTCTTCGTAAAAGTGTTTTAGGAGTAGCAGCTATGAGCACATTAGGCAGTTTAAAGGCGTTTACCGACACACTTCCCATACAGGGAAAACGAATGCCTGTACTTTTCACGTCTCATGGCAACCCAATGGATATTCTTATGACCAAAGAAGAGCGTCCATTTTGGAATGGTCTTTACGAATTGGGAAGAAACCTGCAAAGTACCTATGATGTGAAAGCAGCCTTGGTAGTCTCTGCACATTGGTGTACCAGAGGAACCTTTGTAAATGTTTCTCCTCAACAGGAGCAGATATTCGATTACTATGGTTTTCCAGACGAATACTACAAGGTTTATTATAACGCAACTGGCGCTCCAGACATAGCGCATGAGGTAAAGAGGCTTGTTCCATCCATCACGGAAACCACGGATTGGGGCTTAGACCATGGGGCTTGGCCTATGCTTATGCACTTGTTTCCCAATGCCAATGTTCCCGTTTTTCAGCTTAGCATCGACTATTATGCAAAGCCAGAGTATCACTTTGAGTTAGGAAAACAATTAAAAGCCTTACGCAACAAAGGAGTACTCATAATCGGTAGTGGTTCGCTCATTCACAACCTAAAGTTGGTAGGGGAAAAAATGAGAAAAAACGACATGACCCCATTCGGATGGGAAGCCGATTATGACGCTTGGCTCAAAAAGCAGATTGACGAGCGAAACTTCGAGAACATCATCAACTACGAGCAGAGCAACAAACTCGGAAAATTGGCGGCTCCCACACCCGACCATTATGTGCCCGTTCTGTATAGTCTGGGGATGACAGATAATAAGGACGATATTCGTTATTTCTATGAAGACCCGCCTTCATTACCAGCGTTCAGCGAGCGGAGTTTCATCGTTGGACAGGTCTGATTAAAATTGGAAAGAAAAACTACACCCAACAAAAGCTAAGTATCAGGGCTATGGTATTGCGTAACTTGGGGCAAAACACTTCGCGCTCGTGTTCGTCACGGTGGATAGGACTGCGTCCCGTCTCCCGCCCAAACACTTAGCTGAACCGTTATATGGAACCATCCGCATTTGTTACTTTCCGAATATTAAGTGACTCCCCTATAATTGAATCTTTTTGTGTTAGCATATCGGGAGCTTCTTACTTATGGATTTCATGGTCCATACCCTTATTGATTTCCGAGATATTTATTAATTGGAATAAAAAGTAAAATTGAGGGACCGTAAAAAAAGCCACTAAAATTCAGAAGACAAATTCTTGTCTTCTGGGCTTTTTTCAATGAATTTGTCCCGATTTCTAATTAGATTTTTTTAAGTTCAATTTAATATTTCAGCTTCTTATCAAAGTTTTTATGAAAGATACATGGATTGAAACAGGGTATAAACAATTTGCACTTTTTGGCCCTAAGCTTTTAAATGTCAATAAATTAAGCAATGAAGTGGGTGTATCCCGAGCATCTTTTTATCACCACTTTGGAGATATGGATGTATTTATTCAGGAGCTATTGATAGTTCATTGGAAGATAGTTACCGAGTTTAATGAAAGGGGGAAATCTTGTAAATATCTTTTTCCTGATTTCTATGAATTTTTGGCTGACTATCCTATCCCTCTTCAATTCAATATGCAACTCTTTCATAATCGGAGCATACCAGAATACAATTTGCTGTTTATCAAAACCTATGAAGCGTCGGCAAAATCCTTCTTATTAAATCTTTTTGCCAAGCAATTCGCTCTTTCGATGGATAGTAAAGATCTTTATGATCTCTGGTTAACAGTGGGAGAAGCTTGGTATTCAAGAATAACGAAAGATGACCTATCAGCCCCCACTTTACAATTGCATGGAGAAAAAATCATGAAATCCGTGCTGAGGTTTGCAAAAAGCCAAGTGTATTCTACTTTTAAAATCACCTAACCCTTTAATTATGTACAGGATTGTCTAGAACCGGGGTTTTTTATTTTTTATTTTAGACTAGCTGCTATTCGGAAAAAAGGATTCGAATTGGTGGCCCTCTGACCTAAGTATCAACTAATCTAAAAGTAGGTCTTATGGGAAAAAGGAAAATGATATTAAAATCATTACTGCTTTTAAGCGTAATTATATTTTTTGGTTCAAATAATCCGTTTGGCCAAGGCGAATCAAATCCCAAATTGATCCTACAAATAACTGTAGATCAACTAAGGGCAGATATGCCCAGAACTGTGTATGATAGATTACCTGAAGGGGGGTTTAAATATTTATACAAACAGGGAATTGTTTACGAAAATGCTCACCACCGCCATGCTAATACCGAAACAGTAGTTGGACATTCCACCTTAGCAACAGGTGCCGACCCCTCCAAACATGGCATGATTAGTAATTTATGGTACGATAAAGATTTAAAACGTACCGTATACAATGTGGAAGACTACCATTATCCGGTGATAGGTTCAGGTAGAGGTGTAGACAAAACCATTGAGATTGATCCAACCCAAGCGGCTGCTTCAACCGATGGAAGATCACCTTCAGCAATAATTTCAACCACATTTTCTGATGAATTAATGATGTTTACCAATGGCAAGTCCAAAGTATTTGGTGTTTCGGTAAAAGATCGTGGCGCAATTCCCATGGCAGGGCATGCCGGAAAAGCATTCTGGTTTAGTAAAGCCACCGGTGGGTTTATAAGCAGCACTTACTACTACGATGAATACCCTGGATGGGTGAACAAATGGAATGAGAAAGAATGGTATAAATCCTATGCAAATAAAAGTTGGGAGTTAACAAACGAAATTTCAACCTATATACATGGAGAAGAAGATGACATGCCTTATGAAACAAATCTTCCTGGGTATGGTGTAGTATTCCCACATCCTTTTGGAGATACGGACAATGGATATTTCACAACCTTTTTAACACTGAGTCCGGTTGGAGATGAATTGACATTGGATTTTGCAAAAGAACTAATCGTAGCTGAACAATTGGGTACAGATAATTTTACTGATTATCTATCCGTCAGCTTTTCATCAACGGATTATATTGGACACACTTTTGGCCCGGCAAGTCTGGAGAGCGAGGATAACCTGATCAAGCTTGACAGAACACTCGCAAATTTGATCAATTTCGTGGATGAAAAAATTGGACTGGAGAATGTACTCATTGTTTTTTCAGCCGATCATGGGGCACCTGATGTTCCTGACCGCCTGAAAAAGTTTGGAATTGATGCTGGCTACTTTGATATCAATTCGGTTGATACCTCAGCCATTAGAGAGGTATTTAAAAAGAAATTTAACCTAAGTGAAAAAATTGTCTCCGGTTATTTCCATCCTTATGTGTATTTAAACCGCGACATTATTGAACAGAATAATCTGGATATCGATGAAGTTTCGCGGACCCTGGCCAAAGAATTACAAAATCAGGAAAGCATTGCTTTTGCCATTCCTTCTATTGATTTACTGGAAGGCAAACTTGCAGATACTGAGCTAAACAGGTCGGTATTAAGGAATTATAATCCTAAAAGATCAGGTGAAATATACATTGTAAACGAACCCTATTGGTATATCAATGATTTTGATGGTTTACAAGTAACGAGTACACATGGTTCACCATGGAAATATGATTCTTCTGTTCCCATAATTTTTGCAGGAAATGGTTTGAAGCATCAAACTGTTTTTCGGAATGTAGAAACGGTTGATATCGCATTGACTTTATCCAATTACCTAAAAATTAAAATACCATCAGCAGCTTCAGGACAACCTCTGGTAGAAATACTCAAGAAATAACCATTGCATGCATTTCATATACTCAACGGTATAGTACTTCCGAAAAGCGGGCTGCAGAGATGTAATTTTAGTGTTTTTAACCCATTAAAGTAAAGCAAAATGAAAAAGTTACTTGCCCTCATTTTTATTTCTTCAATCATTTTCGTTTCAACTCGTTGTGCCGAAAAGGAGCAAAATATAAACCTTGAGGAAGCCCAGCAAATTGCTGAAGAAGCATACATCTTTGCCTACCCCATGTTGGAACATTATAAAATGATGTTTGCCATGGCCATGTATCCCGAATCGGGAGCATACACAGCACCATTCAACGTTTTGTATCATAAGCCAGAATTGAGTACCGCGAAAGACACCATTATTGTGCGGCCTAACAATGATAATATCTACTCATCCGTCTGGTTTGATTTAAGTGAGCAACCCCAGATCTTAAAAGTCCCTAAGATTGAAGACAATCGCTATTATTCCTTCCAGATTATTGATTTATACACTCACAACATCGGTTATGTGGGAACACGTGCTACAGGTTTTGAGGAGGGTAGCTACCTTTTTGCAGGCCCTAATTGGGACGGAGAGGTTCCTGATGGCATTAATAAGGTGTTTCGATCTGAAGGCAATTACCTCCTAGCCCTTGGCAGAACGCAGGTCTTTGGGCCGGATGATTTGGAAACTACCAATAAGATTCTCGAAGGGTTTTCAGTAGAATCACTCAATGTTTTCATCGGCTTAAGTGAAATAGCAAAGATTCCTGACAACCCGAATATCCCTCCTTTCAATCCCAATCAGATAAAGAACATCAATTTCATCTCTTATCTAAATGCATTGATGGCGACAGCCTCCATTCATCCTTTTGAAAAAGAGTTGTTCGACAGATTTTCTAAAATTGGTATTGGACCGGGTAAAACATTTAATGAAACTGGCCTTGATCCAGAGTTAAAAGCGGTGATTGAAACGGGAATAGCCAATGCGATGAAAAAAATTGAAGCAGAAGTTTCCAACCTAGGAGAGCGGCAAAATGGATGGATGTTGATTTCGGGAGCTTTTGGAAACCGGGAATTCATGCAGGGTAAATACTTGAGAAGAGCAGCGGCAGCATATTTTGGACTTTGGGGAAACAACTTGGAAGAAGCTTACTATCCAGAAGCTACTGTAGATGCAGACGGTGAAGATTTAGACGGATCTAAGCACAATTACACGGTTCATTTTGAGGCAGATCGACTTCCACCTGTAAAAGCTTTCTGGTCCTTCACAATGTACAAATTACCCGAGCAATTGCTTGTGGCAAATGAGATCGATCGCTACATCATAGCTAGTAATACAAAAGGCCTAAAGTATAATCCCGACGGCTCTCTGGATATCTATATTCAAAAGGAGAATCCAGGCCCCGATTTAGAGTCGAATTGGCTTCCAGCACATGACGGCCCCTTTTCTCTTCAGGCCCGTTTTTACTGGCCGGAGCCTGAGTCCCTAGATCCACTATATGTACCACCAGTAGTTCAAAAAAATTAGAGAGTGATGAAAAAGCAAACTATTTATACCCTAATCAAATCAGGCCTTTTTTTAGTAGCCTTAATCTTCCTGAATTCTTGCAACACGCAAGAGGAACTTAGCCCTGAGGAAGCGCGCGCCATCGCCAAAGAAGCTTATACTTATGCGAATCCCATGGTGGATCACTATCGCGGACTTCATAATTATTTCGTGGACAAAAACAGCCCGGACTACAAGGGCCCCTGGAATAAACTGATTAACCTGGCTAGGGTTTATACTCCTGAAGACCGTACAATACAAACCCCAAATTCGGATACCCCCTATAGCTTTGCTGCATTGGATTTGCGTTCAGAACCAATGGTGCTTACAGTTTCGGATATTGAAGAAGGACGTTATTTCAGTGTGCAATTAATTGATATGTACACCCATAACTTTGCCTTTATCGGAACCCGAACCACAGGCAATGGTGGTGGCAATTTTCTTATTGCCGGACCTGAGTGGGATGGTGAAACTCCTGATGGTATAGAAAAAGTAATCCGTTCCGAAACGGAGTTGGTTTATGCTGTTTATCGAACCCAACTATTCAATCCCGATGATCTTGAAAATGTGAAGCAGATCCAAGACGGATATCAAATTCAACCGCTATCCTCGTTTTTAGGAATTTCTGCACCAGAAACAGCACCTGAGGTACAATTTATTGAACCATTGACTCAAGAGGAAATTAGAACATCCCCAAAGGTGTTTGAGCAGCTAAACTATCTTCTCAAATTCTGCCCTGTTCATCCATCAGAAGCAGATTTAATGAATCGCTTTGCAAAGCTGAGAATTGGTGCGGGTATGGAATTTAATTGGGAAGATTTTTCACCCGAAATTCAAGAAGCGATTAAACTCGGAATAGCAGATGCTTGGGAGGACTTAGCCGCAATCAAGGCAAAAGCGGAAACCGGTGAATTAGGTTCCGGAGATGTATTTGGGAATCGCGGTCATCTAAACAATAATTACAGCCTGAGAATGGCTGGGGCGGTATTGGGAATTTGGGGAGTGAGTGCTGAAGAAGCTGTTTATCCTTCCTATTATGTTGACTCGGATAATCAACCTCTCAATGGTGCAAATAGATACAAGCTTCGATTTGAGCCAGGAAATTTACCTCCAGTGGATGCGTTTTGGTCCTTGACCATGTATGAGCTTCCGGCAAGCCTTTTGGTAGAGAACCCGCTTAATCGATATCTACTCAATTCACCTATGGTGGATGATTTCGTTTTTGACGAAGATGGAGGGCTAACCCTTTATTTTCAAAATGAATCTCCAGGAAAAGAAAAAGAATCCAATTGGCTGCCTGCACCAAAGGGACCATTTTCAATAGTTATGAGATTATACTTACCTAGAAAAGAAGTGCTAGATGGAAGCTGGAAACAACCTAAAATATACAAGGTGAATTAAAGTATGGATCAGCCCGAGGTAGTTGAGCTCTAATCTCGCTTTCTTCTACTCTCACTGGTTTTACTTACGCTAAATGCCACATAAAGAAAAAAACCTGCTATGAAGAAAATTTTTAAAATCCAGGCAATTTTCCTTCTCCTTTTTGCCTTACTCCCTTTCTCAACAGAGGCGCAAAAGGGGAAAAAAGCGAGTACGAGTGATTCCTCCTATTTCGAAAAACCATACCCATATATTTTACCAATTCTTGGTGATAAGGCCCACAATGCTAAGGTTCGTCTCCCCTTCCCTATGGGCATCATGGTAAATAATCTGGTAGGTACCCAATTTTTATCCCTTACAGATTTATCCTTGGGGTTTGGAAGATTTTCAGATCCAAACCCACCCAATATGATCGATTTAAGTGAAGTGGTGGAATTTGAAGACATAAAGGCACAAACTAGCACACACAATATTCGAATTGACACTTGGGTATTACCCTTTTTAAATGTGTATGGAATTGTAGGTCAAACAAAAAAGGCAGACATCAATGTCAACCTAACGAAACCAATTCCATTGGATGTAAGCACAGAAGTAAGTGGAACCTATGTAGGCTACGGACTGATGGCAGCTGGGGCAGTTGGTAGATTATTTGCCTCTTTAGACATGAATCAGACTTTCAATTATAATCCTAGATTAGAAGAACCTGCAAAGGTTACCATATTCGGAATTAGAACAGGGCCGGTCTTCAAATTCAAGAACAGACCTCAGAGTAATGTTACTTTTTGGGCGGGTGCTATGCTCACTTCCTTCAATAGCGAAACTACAGGAAATATTCCATCCTTAGAACTAGCCCCTAATGCTCCTGAAAGGATCCAAGAGCTTCAGGGAAATCTGGATAATTGGTATGAAGATTTGAGCCCTGCAGACAAACTCAAATATGCACTTATCTATAATAGACTCGGAGAAGGATTGGACAATTTGGGAGAAAGCATACAAGATTCCTACATCAGCTATTCTTTTAATAAAGGCATAGAAAATCCTTGGAATATGCTCATTGGAGCTCAATGGCAATTGAATTACCGCTGGCAAATTAGGACAGAGGCCCAATTTCTGGGAGACCGAACAGCAGGTCTATTTTCCTTGAATTATCGCTTTGGAATAAAGGGGAAAAATTGGTTTTCAAATTAACTATTTCTGCTATGATTCTGATCACATCAAAACTAAAAGAATTGAATTCATTTAAGAACAAGCTTTCTCTTCTATTCTTCCTGTTTATTTACTTTTTTACTTTTCAAAATTCTAATGGCCAGGTACTTATATCTTTACTTTTCGGAGACAAGCTTAACTCAGAAAATATTGAATTTGGTCTCGAGGGAGGATTCAATCAAGCCCAACTTCGTGGTTTGGAGCAATCCAAAAGCCAGGGATTTTTTCACTTGGGATTATATTTTGATTTCAGAATGAAAAATGACCTATGGCTCAATACAGGAGTACGAATTAAATCAAATGCAGGTGCCAAGGATATTCCTACGTATTCACTTCTTGACCCAGAATTGGACGCTATATTCAATGACGGTAGCATATCAAGAAGGCTGGGATACTTTTATGTTCCAGTTCATCTAAAATATAGACTCGGGAAAGAGAAAAAGTTATTTGTTCAAGCTGGTGGTCAAATAGGACTCAGAAACAAAGCCTCCGATGAGTTTTTAAACTCCTTCATTGACCAAGACGACGCCTCATTTTTACTTGATATTCGAGAACAAATCAGAGGGATTGATGCAGGACTTTCAGGTGGTTTTGGATATAAGTTAGGGAAGAATGGAATGAGCTTGGGATTGACATATTATTACGGATTGGTCAATATCATGAAAGAATCCAACTTGGAACAATATGACTACTCCTCTCAAAATTCAAACTTATATCTTTTCATGACCATCCCGGTAGGAGCTGGTAAAAAAGAAGCCAACTCTAGCCAATAAGTAAAGTTATTTAGCTATTTTTTAATAAGGAATTAGTTTATTTAAACAGATTCAAAATGAAAAAGCTATTTGTATTAATATTGCTCTCCTTTTCTTTGAATTTTGCCATTGCTCAAGAAGGCCAGCTAGACTTTACAGAGAAGCAAAGTGACTGGGGATTTCACCTTACACCTTATGCACTTTTAGCTTCTCAATCCACAGATGTAGGAGGCCAAAAAATCCGACAATCCTTTTCAGACTTGGCATCAATAACCAATGCCGGATTTCAAATTGTGGCTGGAATAAGGTATAAACGCCTATCCCTAAACTTTGATGGAACCTTTGCGAGGTTAGGCGAGGAGTTTCCTGATCCTCCTCTATTGGTTGATTTAAAGGTGAAACAACAAATATTGGATCTGAGATTGCGCTACATCCTATTTGAATCCTATGAATCAGGCCAAAACGGAGTAATCAAAGGCTGGTCAGTAGCGGCAAATGCAGGCCCCAAAATTTGGAGGAATAACTTAGAACTGGATTATAGCCTGGTATTTGGAGACCGGGTTTTGGATGAAGGAACACTATCCGAAGATCAAAAATGGACTGATTTGATGCTTGGGTTACGTTCTCAATTTATCATTAGCAGCAAATTTTTAGTAACCGTAGACGGAAGTATTGGGGGATTTGGATGGGGAAATTCCTCAGACTTCTCTTCAGATCTTACTTACCTAAATTCATTTAAAATAGCTAAGCATATCCTAATAAATGCTGGATTTAGGTCATTCAGGTATTCCCGAACGGATCCTTCAGATACAGGGGATTTAAGTACCAAAGTCAAAGTACAAGGTCCAATTTTGGGTGTTTCTTTTGTTTACTGAAAGTAAAAATTAAGTTTTATTCTGATTTCAAATCAATAGAATTGATTGCCACTTTAATTCTTCTATAAACAAAAAAAGGTGAGCAAAGCTCACCTCTTTCTAGTAACCAAACAATCAACCAAATTAACCCTTACGAGTTTGTCTTTAAGAAGCCTCAGTTAACTGGGGCTTTTCTGTTTTGTAAATAGTTACCTGAAGGACTTCAGGACCTTTGGCACTTTCAATTCCGACTTGTGGTGTTGGTTTAGTAGTTTCAAATCGGGCAGTATGTTGCAGCTGATCGGCTTCCACTTTTGCTTTGATAACAATCGTCAAAGCCATGGCAAATCCCAGTGCAGCACAGATATTTTTTTGGGTAAAGAATGTAGTATTCATGGCTTTCAATAATTGGTTTGTTTTCGTGATTACCCTATATGCCAAAAGACTACCAAAGTCAAAAAAGGCTCAAAATGAGCTGAAATCAAGGTTTTAAAGGAAAAGCTTGTACGATTTCGGACAGTGTTCTATCGCGGACGGACAGAAACTGGGCAAGTTTCAGGTTTCACTTTTTAGGAGATTTAAGGAAAATGAGAGCAATTGAATGGTTTTCTAGTTGGCGGATTACAAATCATACAGTATCGCTTCGGAATTACAAATTCCGAAGAGCTCAAAAATAGAATCCACTCGAGAAATGCTCTTTTCCATGACAGGGCAGGACAGTATTCTTGAGACTATTAGTTTGATTCTATCTTAGTATTGAACAACCACTCCTTTTATCTAATAGATCACCAAAATAACTCTCTCTAACAATGAAACATTTTATCAAAATTTTTACCCTAATCTGGCTTTTCGCAAGCCTAAATGGCGCCCAAGCTCAACACTCATACAAACTTGTAGTAGAAGGCTTTGACTGGGGGCCAGCTGTGAATAAAGTGATCCTTTCTCTTGATCAAACAACTACTGAAGTGAATGCAGCAGATTTCACAGTGAATGCCACTCGAAAGTTGGAATCAGTTGATCAACCCATTCAGCCTGCACAGGGTCCGCGGGAGGTTCTTTCCGCATATGTATCGGACGAAAATGGTAATCGAGTGGATGAAGGAAGTAATGTCACCTTAGTTTTGGCAGTAGGACCTAGACAGCAGATAGCCTCTCCTTTTCAGTATGTTCGAGGAAGCGGAAATCTCTGGGTAGATTATCAACTTAGCATTACGGATGGCAATCAAACATGGGATCAATTTACTGGAAAAGTGATGCCTTTGGTTGATCAATTTGATCTAACTGGCAAATTCACTTCAGGTGACATATCTCTTACCT
Source organism: Algoriphagus kandeliae (assembly GCF_004571135.1). Taxonomy (GTDB): domain Bacteria; phylum Bacteroidota; class Bacteroidia; order Cytophagales; family Cyclobacteriaceae; genus Algoriphagus; species Algoriphagus kandeliae. The sequence goes on along the minus strand of NZ_SPSB01000002.1, from coordinate 615,822 downwards.
ATGCTTCTTTTACACCGAAAAAGAAAGAAGGAAAGTCTCCATTAGTCATCTGGCTACATGGAGGTGGTGAAGGCGGAACAGACACCACTGTACCACTATTGGGAAATCGTGCAGCAAACTATGCCTCTGAAGAAATCCAGCAATATTTTGGTGGAGCTTACGTACTTGCACCACAAACTCCTACTCGCTGGATGGATAGTGGAGAGGGAACTACTAGAGGAGAGCGAGATGATATTTACTTCGAAGCCTTGAAGGGTTTATTTGATGATTTTACTGCTAAACACCCGGACATTGACACCGACCGAATTTATGTAGGTGGCTGTAGTAATGGAGGGTACATGAGTTTGAAACTACTTGTGGAATACCCAGAATATTTTGCTGCAGGGTATATCAGTGCTTTGGCTTACAGAGCCCAAAATCTAACTGATGAGCAGGTACAAGATATCAAGGACATCCCAATGTGGTTCATTCATTCCAAAGACGACTCCACCACAGTTGCAAGCAATACGGTGATACCCGTTTATGAGAAGTTAAAGGCAGCTGGAGCACCAAATGTTCATTTGACTCTTTATGATCATGTGGTGGATATCACAAACGTTTATGGTGGGGAGAATTATTACTATCCAGGTCATTGGTCATGGATTTACTCTCATGCGAATAAGTCTCAAACTGATTATGATGGCAGACCGGTTACCGTGAATGGTGTACCAGTAACGATCATGCAGTGGCTGGCTTTACAATCGAAATAAATCAGACTTATAAATTATCCTGATTTCTTGCTTTTTGTGAAACATAAAGCAATTGTTTCATTATTCTTTCCACAGCTTCAAAAACCCAAAATCATGAAGAATTTAATCCAGTATTTGAAGGCTTCCTTGGTGGTTATTTTGATCACAATTGGATGTAGTCAAAAGGAATCGAATCTTCCCTTGTCCCCCATTGAGTTAACCACTGAGTTTCTTGAAAACCCTCCAGTAATTGACGTGGAAAAACCCAGACTTTCCTGGATAAATTCTGCCAATGAAGGGCAACGAGGGCAACGACAGACTGCTTATCAAATTCAGGTGGCCAGCACAAAAGAATTGTTAGAATCAGGGAAACCTGACGTTTGGGATTCTGATAAAGTGAGCTCAGAAGAATCGTATTTGGTTATTTACAACGGCCCCAAATTAGAATCTACTGAGACATATTATTGGAGAGTCAAAGTCTGGAATTTACAAGACGTCCCTTCAGAGTGGAGCTCCATTGCGCATTGGGGAATGGGTCTTCTTGACTCCTCCGAATGGCAGGCGAAATGGATCGGGGCTCCATGGCAAGGGGAAGAACCTCTTCCGGACCCGGTAAATCCAAGAGCGAGCCTAAGCAATGATCAATTCGATGTAAAATCTTCCCTTCCTCCTCCCGCACCTTTGTTGAGAAAAGAATTTACCATTGAAAAAGAAGTGGCTGAAGCCAAAGCTTTGGTCACGGGATTAGGATACTTTGAGTTTTATCTAAACGGTGCTAAAGTCGGTGAAGATGTCCTCATCCCAAATCAGACAGATTATGGCCACCGGGAGGGAATAGAAACGGATCGCGTTCCGATTGAAAATAACTTCACTAGATACAAGGTGATGTACCTGAGCTACGATATCACCGATCAACTCCAGCAAGGAAATAATGCCATGGGAGCTATTCTAGGAAATGGCTTTTATAATGCTCCAAAAACTTGGACCGCATCCTATGGAACGCCACGATTCTTAGGCCAGATTTACATCAAGTATACCGATGGAAGTGAAGAAATATTGATCAGTGATGAATCTTGGAAAGCACATAAAAGCCCAATAATCTCAGATCTTATTTATGAAGGTGAGCATTATGATGCTAGGCTGGAGCAAGAAGGGTGGAGCAGCCCAGGCTTTGATGATTCTGAGTGGGAAAATGTCGCTCTAAGAAAGGCTCCCGGTGGAGATTTAGTTGCTCATATGGCAGAGCCAGACCGGGTCATGGAGGTATTTGAACCACTCCAAATCACTGAAGTCAATGAGGGGCATTATGTGGTCGATTTTGGTGAAGAAATTACAGGATGGGTAAGACTTTCCAATCTAAATGGAGAGTCTGGAGAGAAAATATCCATCCGATACATTTCAAACGACAGCACCTCCGAAACGACAGGTTCCAATTCTTACATCATGAATGGTTCCGGAGACGAGTCCTATGCCACCCGATTTAGCTGGTATGTATTTAGATATGCCGAGCTTACAAACTGGCCTGGAGAACTCACTGCAGATCAGCTTACTGCGGAAGCTGTCTATACGAATATTGAAACGACTGGTGAGTTTGAAACCTCAAATGAGCTTTTCAATAAAATCAATGAAATCTGGTGGAGAAGCCAAACTGATAATATGCATGGTGGAATCGCAAGTGACTGCCCAAATCGAGAGCGGTCTCCCTATACGGGAGATGGTCAAGTGGCCTGTGTCACGGTGATGCACAACTTTGATGCGAAGGCATTTTACCGAAAATGGATCGACGACATTGTTGCTTCTCAAAACCCGGAAACAGGATATGTACCAAATGGAGCCCCATGGCAACCCGGCTGCGGGGGTGGTCCTGCATGGGGTGCTGCAATTAACATCATGCCTTGGGAATACTACCTTCATTATGGAGACAGGCAAATGTTAGAAAACACCTATGAGGGAATGAAAGGCTACCTCAATTATATGAAGGAATGGACCGACCAAAATGGTGTGATGTATTCTCAACGGACCGGGCATACCGATGAGCCATTTCGATGGGTAAATCTTGGAGATTGGGCACAGCCTTTTGATTTACCACCGGATGCACTTGTACACACCTTCTACTTATGGAGGTGTGCAGATTTCACTGCAAAAGCAGCAAGAGCACTTGGTTACAATGAGGAAGCCATTGAATTTGAGGCCTTGGCAGAACAAACCATGCAAGGATTCTACGGTGAGTTCTATGATGAGGAAAAAGGAACCTACGGACCTAACGGAGGAAATATTTTTGCTCTTACCATGGGGGTACCTGAAGATCAGGAACCAAGGGTGATAAATGCTTTGAAAGAGGACATCGCAGCACGGGATGGGCATCTGGACACAGGTATCTTCGGTACTCAGTTTTTCTTTGAGGTACTAGCCGATTATGGAATGAATGATTTGGCTTATGAAGCGATGAATAAAACAACCCAACCCTCCTTTGGATGGTGGGTGGAAAATGGAAATACCACTTCTTGGGAACATTGGTTCCGCCCAGGTTCCGGGAATCATCCGATGTTCGGAGGTGGCCTGTCCTGGTTTTACAGAAAGTTAGCCGGAATGAACGTAGATATCGAAAACCCAGGCTACAAGCATATCATTTTCAAACCCCAACCAATCGAAGACATGGAATATGTTTCTTATTCCAATGTGACACCATATGGGGAAGCTGGTATCCATTGGGAAGAAGTGAATGGCAAATTCAGTATGAAGGTGACAGTTCCGGTAGGCAGTACTGCCACCGTGCATGTGCCTTTCAGTGATCCTTCAAAAATCATGGAAAGTGGATCCCAAATAACCAACGATGAGAATATTAGCTTCGAAGGAACTGAGGAAGATTACAGTATTTACAAAGTGAATTCTGGGGTTTACACCTTCAGCTTTGATTCTTAACTATTGAAAAAATTGGGATGCAAGAAACGGTCCAGTTTGAACCAAGTCTCCCTTCCACTCAAATGATGATGGATCAATATTAAGTGAACACAATTAACACCTTCATTCTATTATAAAGTCCAAACCAGTCAAATGATTGGCTTGGACTTTTTTTCCGGACTACTCGAATATTTGAGTGGTTTTAAGCTTTGGTAAATAAATAGTAAAATTACTTACACCAAACCACTGACTCATGCTTAAGAAGATTCTTGTTGCTTTACTCATCACCTCATTTCTGGCGGGATCTTGCACCACCCAACCTACACTTTACCTCGATGACCTGACAGTAGAATACCTAGAAGAACCTCTTGGGATTGATGTAGAAAAACCACGCTTTGCCTGGAAACTTATTGATGAAGAATATTCTAGAGGCTTATCTCAGACCGCCTACCAGATTGTGGTTTCAGATGAGGGTCAGGAGGTTTGGAATACGGGCAGAATTGAGAATTCAGAATCCCTTGGCATAGAATACGAGGGAGATCCATTATCTCCAACGACCCGATATGACTTTAGCATCAAAATTTGGACTTCTGACAGTCGTGAGGTTTCCCAAAGCTCCTGGTTTGAAACTGGCTTGATGAATCCTTCTATTGAGGCTTGGAGCGGTGCATCTTGGATAGGAGGCGATGAAATCGATCTTCCTTTCTATTCGTATGCATTGTCGGTATTCAAGCTGGGTTACACTGTTCAATTAGATGAGGAAAGTGGAAGCACAAAAGCCGCCATGGCATTTGGGGGAAATGACCCTCGACTCATGGATAAAAATCTAAATCTTATGGGTGTTGAGGTGAATGAAAATGAAAGCTATTTAAGCCTAGAACTTGATATTTCACCCCTGCTAGAATCTCAAAATGGCCGGGCAAAAGTCAATGTCTATCGAGTTGGTTATACAGAGAAGGATTCTGAAAACTCACCATTGTATGCCATTGATATCCCCTTAAGTCTCGTCAATAAGGGGAATATGTATCAGCAACATTCCGTATTTGCCGACATTGAGTTTGGCCTGTTAACCCTGTATGTAGATGGTCGAGAAGATCAAAATTTATTGAATCCCAAGGGAGCAGGCGGTGGCTTTGGTGGAAATATTGAGACCTATAACCTCAACCCTGTTGGAGAAGGGAATAATTATATCAGCTTCCCTATGGTAGCGGATATTGGGTTTCAAATGAAACCCGGACAGAAAGCAATATTCTCTAACTATGAAGTGACACACTTCAGAGATCCATCAAATGCCTTGGTAAAAGAGCCGGAGTCTGATGAAACATTTTCAGCTTTCATCTCCTCTGATGGCTTTTCCAAATCGGAAAATGGCCTAGAATTAAATGGGCTAGCTAATGGCAATTTGCTTTTGACAAATCCCAGTAAAAATGCCGCACCTATGCTTCGGACTACTTTTGATACGGAAGGAAAATCCATAAAATCCGCCAGAGTATATGCTACGGCAAGGGGTATTTATGAACTCCATGTGAATGGAAAAAGAATCAGTAGCGACTTTTTTAATCCAGGTGTCACTCAATATTACAAACATCATTTGTACCAGACTTATGACATAACAGATAAACTCAAGAATGGAAAAAATAGTCTTGGTGCCTGGCTGGGTGAAGGATGGTGGAGTGGAAACATTACCTACTCCGGAAATAACTGGAATTACTTCGGTGACCGGCAATCCTTTCTCGCAAAAATTGTGATCAATTATGAGGATGGGACAGAGGACATTATCATCACCTCTCCGGAAACATGGAAGGTGAACCCTAATGGCCCGATTCGAATGGGAAGTTTTTTTCAGGGTGAAGTCTATGATGCTAACTATGAGGAATCAATTGAAGGGTGGTCCAGTGCCGATTATGATGATTCTGCCTGGAAAACAGCGTCCATTGTGCCTCTTGAAGGTACTACACCATCTGAACACGACTACTCCAATATGCAATTATTGGGACAAATTGGGCGAAATGTAGCTGCCGTTGATACCCTGATCGCACAAAGTGTCACAGAGGTTCGACCAGGAGTATTTGTGTATGACATGGGTCAAAATATGGTTGGGGTTCCCCAGATTCAGATGTCCGAAACTGAAAAGGGCGAAATTCTGAACTTAAGGTATTCTGAAGTCCTTTATCCTGATCTTGATGAGTATGGATCGAACGTGGGTATGGTCATGATGGAAAATATCAGAGCTGCCCTTACGACCGACCAATGGATAATGAAAGGCGGGGCAGATACATTTCAACCAAGATTTACTTTCCATGGCTATCGATATGTAGAAATCACTGGAATGGACGAAGCTCTTCCTCTTGAAGATGTGAAAGGAATTGTACTGAGTTCAGTTCATGACTTTTCTTCCAGCTACGAATCCTCAAATGAACTAGTGAACCGCCTATGGCAAAACATTCGCTGGTCCATGCAAGGGAATTTTCTTTCCATTCCAACCGACACTCCTGCAAGAAACGAAAGAATGGGATGGAGTGGTGATTTGAATGTGTTCGCCGAAATGGCAACTTATTTGGCGGATATTGGACCCTTTCTCAGAAGGCATATGATAGCAATGAGAGATCTTCAACGACAAAATGGAAGATTTCCTGATGTAGCTCCTGTTACAGGTGGTTTCGGAGGAACTTTATGGGGAAGCGCAGGCGTGAAAGTCCCTTGGGAAAGCTACCAGCAGTTTGGAGATGTCAAAATATTGGAAGAGAATTATCCGGCCATGAAAGCCTATGTGGATTTTCTCATGAGCAGAACTGATCCTGACACAGGAGTTTTGGATGAAGGTCCACTTGGAGACTGGCTTAGTCCTGAAAACAATAAAAATGACAATACACTTCTCTGGGCAGCGTATCAGGTAAGATGCCTTGAAATAGTAGCTGAGACAGCTCAGATTCTCGGAAAAGAAGAGGACTCAAGAAAATATGAAGAGCTAAGAACATCCCGAAAAGCCTTCTTTAATGAAAAATACATTGATCCGGAAAGTCATAAAACCATACATTCGGGTCATGTAGGATTCCGATTTGGGCCACCTCCTTCTGAAAGCGAGCGCCCAAAACCAGGAGATCTAGTGGATACTCAAGCATCTTATGCCATTCCATTAGCCTTTGATGTGATCAATGAAGAACATAAACCTTTTGTTGTTGATCACTTAGTCAATGCTGTAGCTCGAAAAAACACGGATGACTCGGGAGTAGAAAGACCGGAATATTCTCTGATGACAGGATTTATTGGAACTGCTTCCCTGAATGAAGCTTTGTCATCAAATGGTCACCATGAGGAGGCCTATAGACTTCTCCAGCAAAAAACTTACCCTTCCTGGCTTTATCCGGTAATTAATGGCGCAACAACCATCTGGGAGCGATTAAATTCCTACACCATCGAAAATGGATTCGGTGGAAATAATAGCATGAACTCTTTTAATCACTATGCCTTCGGGGCAGTGGGATCATGGATGTACAATTATGTGATTGGAATCCAAAGAGGTGAACCGGGGTTCAAATCCTTCACACTTACTCCTACTCCTGACCCTACGGGAGAATTGATCTGGGCTAAGGGTCATTATGATTCCATGTATGGCAAAATCGAGAGTGGATGGTCCATCGAAGGTAACAAGATGATATATGAAGTGACTGTCCCGGCAAATACCTCTGCCACTTTACATCTACCAGCCATTTCAGAAAGTGATATTACCGAGGGAGGCGCCTCTTTAGATCAGTCAAAAGGTTTGAAATTAACTGGGTATGAGAATGGAAGAGCTATCATCACTTTGGGCTCAGGAAAGTATCGCTTTGAATCGACTTACAGATAATTCTTCATCCTTGGAAAATTTTTAGAACTCAACCAGAAAGAAAAGTCCCTGCCAATTAGGCAGGGACTTTTTTCATTAATAAGACTTTCATTTACAACAACTCATTCGCTAGGTTGGCCAACTCCGATCGTTCACCTTTTTCCAGCTTAATATGAGCATAGAGTGGATGATCTTTCACCCGATCAATCAAATAAGAAAGACCATTGGATTGAGAATCCAAATAAGGCGTATCAATCTGATGCACATCTCCCGTAAAGACAATCTTGGTATTTTCACCTGCTCGAGAAATGATTGTCTTAATCTCATGTGGAGTTAAGTTTTGAGCTTCATCTACGATAAAGAAGATGTTGGATAAGGATCGACCCCGAATATAAGCCAAAGGCTGAATCACCAATTTTTCCTGATTGACGAGTTCGGTGATTTTCTGGTATTCCTTATCGGTCTCCTTGTATTGATTTTGGATAAACTTCAGGTTATCCCAAAGTGGCTCCATATAAGGATTCAATTTAGATTTGATATCCCCGGGCAAATACCCGATGTCTTTGTTGGATAGCGGAACAATTGGTCTTGCCAAAAATATCTGCTTGTAAAAACGACGCTGCTCCAAAGCACCTGCCAAAGCCAACAAGGTTTTTCCCGTACCAGCTACCCCTTGAATGGAAACCAACTTGATATTGGGGTTCATGATGGCATGCAGGGCAAAGGTCTGCTCAGCATTTTTTGGCTTGATATTATAGGCCAACTTCTTATCTACCCGCTCTAGAATATTTTCTTCTGGATTGTAATAGGTAAGGACGGAGTTCTTATTGTTTCGAAGAATGTAGTAGGCATTGGCCTTCCGCTTTCTGGTACCCAAAACCGATTTTGCCTCCACAAAACCTACCTCATAGAGGGTATTGATTGCATCAACATTTACATCTTCGAGAATGTACTTTCCGGTATTTTCCAGTTCATCAATATTCTTGATTTTACCGGTTTCGTAGTCTTCCGCATGGATTTCCAGGGATTTCGCCTTTAGTCGAAGGTTAATATCCTTGGAAACTAGAATCACCCGTCGATTTTTCTCATGCTCCTTGAGGTATAAGGCTGCGTTGAGTATTTTATGGTCATTCTTTTCTTCCCCGAAAATCACATTGGCATTCAACTTATTGTCGGGATTCATCAGAACCTTGAAGTTCCCCTTGGTCTTTCCATTAAGCGGAGTCCATTCGTGGATCATGTGATCCTGTGAAAGCTTATCCAGCAATCGAATAAATTCCCGGGCTTCAAAGTTTTTGGTGTCATTGCCTTTTTTGAACTGATCAAGTTCCTCCAGCACCGTGATTGGAATCACCACGTCGTGCTCGGCAAAATTCATGATGGAGTTGTGTGCGTAAAGAATCACAGAAGTGTCTAGCACAAAGATTTTCCGATCTTTATCGGATTTGGCTCTAGGCATGTGCAGGAAAATGTTAGTGGTAATCGTTGTAATAATTTAGAAAAATATCAGAACCCTTGTACATGATTTAACAATAAATTATGGTTAAACCTTGAACTTAAAAGTCATCTTACTGAGAATCAAAATGATAAAAATGAGTTCCAAGCTTGTAAAGTTGCAAAGTGAAAAGGCTGAGTCACTCACTTTACAACTTTATCACTTTACAACATTTCAACTTTAATCCAATAAAGCTCTAATATCCTCATTGTCGAGGCTTTTCATAAAGCTTTCTTCGCTTCCAATCAATTCACCCGCCAAGGCCAATTTTCTGTCCTGAAGAGCCATGATTTTTTCTTCGACAGATCCTCTACTGATGAATTTGTAAATAATGACCTTGTTTTCCTGACCAATCCGATGTGCCCGGTCGATTGCCTGTGACTCTACTGCTGGATTCCACCAAGGATCCAAAAGGAACACATATTCCGCTTTGGTTAAGTTCAAGCCAACTCCACCAGCCTTCAGGGAAATTAAAAAAACTTTCACTTTGTCATCTTGCTGGAATCGTTCCACCTGCGCTTGTCTGTCCTTAGTCGAACCATCCAAATAGCAGTAATCGATGTTTTCTGAATCCAAATATTCCCGAACAATGGACAAATGCCTTACAAATTGGCTAAACACCAAGACCTTGTGATCTTCCGAAATGGTCGATTGCAGCATGTAGGTCACATCCTCCAATTTCCCTGAATTTCCCTCATAGTCATCTCGAACTAACTTGGGGTGATTTGCAATTTGGCGGAGTTGAGTTAGACCTCGAAGTAAGGTGAATTGCTGTCTTCCCAAGTTGGCAATTGGATTTTCGCCGATGATTTTCTCTCGATAATAGGTCTTAACCTCCTCGTAGACTTTCTCCTGCTCAGCAGTCATCGCAGAGAACTTCACATTGGTGATTTTTTCTGGCAGATCAGTAGCAACTTGGGATTTCAGTCTTCGAAGAATAAAAGGCTTGATCAGCGCATGAAGCTTAGCTGATTTGTCCTTGTCATTTTGCTTTTCAATGGGCTGCAAAAACTGTTTCTTAAAACTATTCTGAGAGCCCAAAAGCCCGGGATTCACAAAATTCATTTGAGACCACAAATCCATGGTTCCATTTTCTACCGGAGTACCCGTCAAGATGAGCTTCTGCTTACTTTTCAGCTTATTGACCGCATTGGCGATGTTACTGCTTGGATTTTTGATTGCTTGGGACTCATCCAAAATCACATAATTGAAATAAAAATCCTTCAAGATATGAATGTCCAAACGGGTAATCCCATAGGATGTCAACACCAAATCATACTCACGGAATTTCCAGGGGTCTTTGATACGTTGAGTTCCGGAGTAAACCAAAATCTTCAGATCCGGACAAAACTTTCTAGCTTCTAATTCCCAGTTGTATATCAGGGAAGTAGGCATCACCAACAAAGAACAGAACCCTGGATTTTCTTCCTTTTCATAAGCCAAAAGAGCTAGGGTTTGAACGGTTTTACCCAAACCCATATCATCGGCTAAGCAGCCTCCAAATCGAAACTCATTTAAAAAGCGTAACCAGTTATATCCTGCTTTTTGATAAGGACGCAGCGTGCCTTCAAAGCCTCTCGGCATCTCATAATCATCGATGCTATCAAAATCCCGAAGTTTTTCGAGTTTTCGACTCAAGCTTAGCTGCACCAAATTCCCTTCCTCTAACTGCTTCGCCAAGGCTAGGTGATGCTTTCGCATGATAACTTGGCCATCGACGGTACCTTCTTCCATGAAAGAAAAAAGCTCGGAATAATTCACAAACCACGAAGCTGGGATTACAGCCATTTCACCATTTGGCAACTCAAATTCGGTCTGCCCTTTCATCACCATCTTTCGGATTTTGGCGAAAGGAACCAAGTAGACACCGAATTTGATCATGGCTTTCACATCAAACCAATCAATGCCCTCATTGACCTCAATGCTGATCTGAGCTTTACCGATGTGGTAGATTTTTCCATCAGGATTGGATCGCTGTTGGATTTTAATATTCTTCTCAGACAACAATTCCTCATTTTCCCCTATCCATTCAAAAGCCTGCGTCTTCGGAAGCTCAACCTTTCCATGGCTCAAATTCAGACCTAATTTCTTGATATAGGAGACGATGGATTTTTCCTTTTGTACGGCCCGAATGGTCTGCTTAAACATAAATTCCCCATCCTTCTCAATCAGAGTAACCGGCTGACTGGAAGCGGCATCATCCGCCTTCCCCAAAGGATAGTTTTCGTCTCCGTATTGGAAACGAATCTCAAAGACGATTTTAGCCTCTTCCCCATTTTCAGCGGCACCTTCAAAAAGACCCTGATCTGTTCCGGCTAAAGTATGAATACGGATAATCGGTTCGGGTTTTCCATGCTCCCGAGAAACTTCAAAACCCCTGGCATCGACCTCATATTGAGTCATCATGGGGGCCATAAATTTCCGGAAATACACAGGCTCCATTTTCTTCTCAATGAGAATAAATTTCTTCTTCAAAAAAGGAAGGAGCTTCATTCCATCCACATGCTTGTGAAAATGATATAGCTTTTGTTCTACTGTAAACCAAGCGGGATCTTTCGCCAATAAATAACCTCCTCTGCCATGAATCAGGACCGACTCTCCCTTGTATTTGATTGTAGGATAGTAGTGAGTATTATCCGGGTTTTTATGAAAATGAAAAATGATGGAAGCAGGCTCTGGCATGACCTCAATTTCCTTCCAAGTAGGGCTTCCATCCGAACCCATTTCAAACAATCTTCTTCCAATTAATTTAGGAAGAATAGCAGAACGTTGACGTTCTAAGCGAATTTCCACAAGGTCTTGAACCTGTTTGTTTTCTGTTTTTGGGTCATAAATCTGCTGCAGGTAATCCTTGGGCCGGACTTTTTTCTTCTGCGGCAAATAAACTTTGATTACCTCCTCAGGCTGCATGGCATCCATGAGCTTAATCAACTCATAGTCCCTTTCATCCAAGCCTGCATCAAATTCCTGAGCATTGGCTGAACTGATATTTTGATATGCCAGCGAAAGCCTGCCTTGCTCATCCAACTGGACTACAAAAGATTCAAACAATAATCCTAAATACTCATGACTGAAAATAGAATATACTATTTGAAATGGCTTGCTGGGATCTACAATCATCTAAATACAATTTTATCAAAAGAACCAAGGCTTTAAATAGTGCAAGCTTCGGCTAATTTAGAAAGGGTAATAGCTCGAAAAATAATAAAAAAACCCTTTTGCATCGCTGTCAAAAGGGTTTTTATTGATGATTTCTAGTAGAAATAGTTCTATTGTTCTAAAGGAGCGCTTTCCTGATGGTGATTTTCCTTCGGTTTCTCCGGGAAAAATTTTCCCTGAAAAATCAAAATAATAGCCACTCCAATAAATATGGCCGCATCGGCAACATTAAAAATTGGCCAAAGGGCAGTATAGGAACCACCCCAAATAGGCACCCATTCAGGTATATATCCTTCCCAAATATCAAAATAAAACATATCCACTACTTGCCCATGTAGCCAAGGTGTCGGTGCATCATATGGAGCATTTCTTAACCAAACTCCATAAAATATAGAGTCTACCAAATTGCCTATAGCACCTCCCAATATCATAGCAATACATATGATATATACCGGATGTTGTTTCTTTTTTATGATATAGTATAGATAATATCCTATACCAAACATGGCGACTAATCGGAAAGAAGTAAGGATCAATTTCCCATACTCTGTCCCAAGCTCCATCCCAAAAGCCATTCCTGGATTCGTGGTGTAATGCAGCTTAAACCAGTCTCCGAAAATTATGATCTGACCTGGGGTACCAAAATCCATTTGGAAGTGAACCAGCATTTTGACCGCCTGATCAATGGCGATTACCAAAAGCGTGATTCCAAAATATTTAAGGTATTTATTCATCTTATTAGTTGCCTTCCGCCTTTTGGACTATAACAGCGATTTCGAAATCATCCATGTCCAAAAGAGTTCCTCCTTTAGCTTCTTCTGTCACACGCAAACTCAGCGCTTGGGTTTCAGATTGAATGTAAGAACCGAAATTTTCTACGGAAGCATCCACCAATGTATTGCCATCAGCGATTTGAATATGAATTTTATCCTGTACTTCCAGCCCCATCTCCTTTCGAAGATTTTGGATTCGATTGACTAGATCACGGGCGACTCCCTCCTGCTTCAAATCCTCAGTCACTGTCACATCTAGAGCTACCGTTACGCCTCCATCAGAAGCTACCGACCAGCCAGGAATGTCTTGTGAAGAAATCAAAACTTCTTCCAAAAGTAAATCCACTGCTTCCCCATCTACATCGATGGATAATTTACCCTCTCGTTCTATCTGATTGATCTCATCCTGACCCCAAGATTTGATAGCAGCAACCACAAAGCGCATCTTTGGTCCATACTTTTTACCCAAAACAGGCAAGTTTGGCTTCACTTCTTTCACCAAAATACCGGAAGCATCATCCAAGAATTCAATTTGCTTGATGTTTACTTCTGTTTTGATCAATTCGGCTACGTGTTCGATCTGCTCCTGTGTCTTTTTGCTGAGCACAGGAATCAAAATACGCTGCAAAGGCTGTCTCACTTTTAGCTTTTCCTTCTTTCGAAGTGAGTGCACCAAGGAAGAAATCGTCTGAGCCAATTCCATGCTTCTCTCCAAGTCTTCATCGATCAAGGATTGATTTGCCGAAACCCAATCGGTCAAATGCACGGATTCTTTGCCACTTTCTCCTGCTTCAGTCAAGTTTTTGTATAACCAGTCTGAATAAAAAGGCGCAAAAGAAGACATCAACTGAGTCAAGGAAAGCAAGCACTCGTATAAGGTTTCGTATGCTGCCTGCTTATCCGCATTCATCTCTCCTCTCCAGAATCGCTTTCGAGCCAGACGAACGTACCAGTTGGACAGTTGGTCCACAGTAAAATTCATGATCGCTCGGGTAGCTCGGGTAGCATCGTATTGATCCATTGCTTCCTCCACTTCCGCGATCAAAGACTGCAATTTGGAGATAATCCACTGATCGAGTTCAGCACGATCTTTCACTACAATAGCCTTGGATGGATCATAGATAAATGCATCCAAATTGGCATAAAGCGCGAAGAAATTATAGGTATTTTGAAGGGTCCCAAAGAAGCGACGCTGCACTTCAGTCACACCATCCAAATTGAATTTCAAATTGTCCCAAGGATTAGCATTGCTAAGCATGTACCAGCGAAGCGCATCCGGACCGTATTCTTTTAGGGTCTTGAATGGGTCAACGGCATTGCCCAATCGCTTGGACATTTTGTTTCCGTTTTTATCCAAAACCAGACCATTAGCGATTACATTTTTGAATGCTACGGAATCAAAAAGCATCACCGCGATCGCATGCAAGGTGAAGAACCAACCTCGGGTTTGGTCTACCCCCTCTGCGATGTAATCAGCAGGAAAATTATGCTTGAAAATGGATTGATTCTCAAAAGGAAAATGCCATTGCGCATAGGGCATGGCTCCGGAATCAAACCAAACGTCAATCAAATCAGGCTCTCGGAACATCTTTTCTCCTTTGGAAGAAACCAAGATCACATCGTCCACATAAGGTCGGTGTAAGTCGAGTTCCTTTCCTTCATAAGGAGATTTTTCCATGAAACCGGCCGCGATGGATTTTTCGATTTCTGTGTTGAGTTCAGAGATCGAACCAATGCATTTTTCTTCCGAACCGTCACTAGTTCTCCAGATCGGAAGTGGAGTCCCCCAGAAACGGGAGCGGCTCAGGTTCCAATCCACCAGATTTTCCAACCAGTTACCGAAACGACCAGTTCCAGTCGCCTCAGGCTTCCAGTTGATAGTTTTATTAAGTGCTACCAGTTGATCTTTGTAAGCGGTTGTTTTGATGAACCAGCTTTCTAATGGATAGTAAAGCACCGGTTTATCTGTACGCCAGCAGTGTGGATAGCTGTGTTCGTATTTCTCAACCTTAAAGGCTTTATTTTCATTCTTGAGAATGATGGAGATAATGATATCCGTGTTTTTATAATCCGAAGCACCTTCATCATCTTCCGTGTAATTCTTCACAAAGAAATCATCTGGGCCAAATTCTTTATGAGCCGTGATTCCATGTTCCTTCATTTTGGCAGCCAAATATTCACCTACTACAGGAAGGAATTTCCCTTGCTTATCCACCACCGGGATGTCATTGCCCAATTCGTCCTTTACAAATACTCCGGGAACATTATTCTGCACCAAAGTTCGGAAGTCATCCGCACCAAAGGCTTTCGCCAAGTGCACGATACCAGTACCATCTTCAGTAGTGACATAATCTCCAGCAACAACGGTAAAGGCAGGATACGGTAGCGCCAACCCTTCGATCGGGAAAAGTTGCTCGTATTCCCAGCCGAGCATATCCTTTCCTTTGAACTCTTCTATGATTTCAAAAGGGATCAACTTGTCGCCCGGCTTATAATCCTCCAATTTCAGATCAGCAGCCTTTGGATTGAGATATGCTCCCATTCGAGCCTTCGCCAAAATCACGTTGACTGGTTCGTAGGTGTAAGGATTAAAAGTCTTAACCTTTACATAATCAAGCTTTTCCCCAATCGCCAAAGCCGAGTTGGATGGCAAAGTCCAAGGCGTAGTAGTCCAAGCCAGGATATAAGTGTTATCCTGATTTTTGAGCTTAAACTGAGCCGTAATGGAAGTATCCTTAACGTCTTTGTAAGTTCCAGGCTGATTCAGTTCGTGAGAAGAAAGACCCGTTCCCGCTGCTGGAGAATACGGCTGAATCGTGTAGCCTTTGTATAAAAGGCCTTTTTCATAAAGCCGCTTCAAGAGATACCAAAGCGTCTCGATGTACTTGCTGTCAAAAGTGATGTAAGGATCATCCAGGTCTACCCAATAGCCGATTTTCTCAGTCAGATCATCCCATTCATTTTTATAGCGCATGACCGTTTCCCGACATCGCTTATTGTATTCCTCCACGGAGATTTTCTTACCGATATCTTCCTTGGTGATACCAAGCTCCTTTTCAACTTGCAATTCTACAGGAAGGCCATGCGTATCCCATCCGCCTTTACGCTTCACTTGAAAGCCCCGAAGGGTTTTGTATCGACAAAAAATATCCTTGAGCGTCCGGGCCATGACATGGTGAATTCCGGGAGTTCCATTAGCCGAAGGCGGTCCCTCATAAAAGGTAAAGGTCTGAGCCCCTTCCCGGTTGGCGATGGACTTTTCGAAGATCTGATTCTCTTTCCAATAGGCCAGTACAGACTCTCCGATATGCGGATAATCTACCTGCTTAAATTCCTGATACGTTTTCACTGCTTCCTGCTTATCGAATTCCTTTTTGAATGGATTTTGGGCGTGACCCCAGCTTTCTGGGGTCGGGCTATCCGCTCTTATCCACCTGCTATGCAGGATGGATACCGCTTCTATCCCTCACGCGGGCCTATGCCGCTCAAAACAAGGCACAAAGATAGCAGAATTGGGCTTTTTGGGGAAAGAAAATGCGAATACCTTTTGGAATTCGCTGGAAGTCAAATGGATGATGCCGAATTAAGAAAAATCAGGATCTAAGAAGACAATAACCTATTGAGCCTTCTTCCCCCCTCTTCTCTGAAAATCAATCGCCTCAATACGTGAGGCAATAAACGGAAAGTGCCTATTTAATATCCGGTCAGTGAAGGCTCTCACTGGGGCAGAAGAAAAGTAAACCTCGCTTTTTTACTCTGATTGTTCCTTCAAAATCTTAACTACCCGATTGTAAACAATCTCGTGTATATTCCATGCATAGCCCCCATTGGTATTGACAAACTGCACCACAACTGCATCGATATCCGGATGGTATTTCGCAATGCTTTGGTAGCCGGGCACCAGGCCTGTATGTTCATACGCATAGATAGAGGAATAAATCTCCTGCTCTTCTTCGGTCAACAAACTCCCATCATTTAAGGCTCGGAGGAAAATTCCGACTTCCTCTGCAGTTGAAATCATCGATCCTCCGGGATGGATAAAATCATTTCCTTTGATGTCCAAAGGATATCCGATAAAGTACCCACTCATGAGTTCGTCCGGATTCACTTCGGAAAGCAGGCAATAGGTTCGTTTCAATCCCAGAGGCTCTAAAATCTCAGTTCGGATAAAGTCATGATGGGAATAACCCAAAGTCTTGTCCAAAATCTCCCCAATCAGGACATAATTGGTATTACAATAGGCATAGTCAGCTCCCGGCTCGAAATCAGCAGGCAAACCATAAATCAGCTCTAAAGCCTGACTGTTTTCGGTAAAAGGATCGCCCCAGGGATAGTCAGGTTGATCAGAAAAATTTGGAATCCCAGAGCGATGCTGAACGAGCATACGAAGCGTGATTCGATCTGAATTCTCAATATGTTTAGATATTTCAGGAAGCAAATCAGCCAAGGTATCATCCAAAGAAAGCTGTCCACTAGCAACCATTTTGCTTACTGCTGCGGCGATATAGAGCTTACTGATACTGGCAATCTTGAAGAGCGAATTTGGGTCAGCTGGGATTTTCTGATCCCGATCTTTCCAGCCTGCGGAATAGAATTGAGGCTCTTTTCCCCCTTGGTCTACATAAACAATGATTCCATCCAATTTATAATCTATCGCCTTATCCACCTGCTCTTGTACCGTATCGGGAAGTGGAGCCAACCAGGCCCGAAGAATAAGCCAAGGCGTAAAGTAAATAGTACAAGCAATAGCAATCAGAGGCATGAGTATTCGGAAAATCGTTTTGGTTTTCATTTGCGTTTTGGATTCATTTGAAAGCCTTGACAAATCTTTAGCAAGAATGAGTTTAGCCTCTTTTAAATCTTTTGAGTTGAAGCACTAACAGAAATACTTTTTGTTGCTGCTTTTTTAAAATCCCAAGAAAGCCCAAATAAAGGCCTGAGGAAAGGAATTCTTCTGATTAAGAATTCAAAAACGACAAAACAGAATCCTGCGGTAAATCCGACGATGCCAATGAATTTAAGCAAAACTGGTAAGTTCAATGGCAAAATCACCCAGGCTGCTGCATGAAGGGCCACCATATGGATGATATAAACTGGATAAGCTGCCTGACTCAAATAGCTAAGCAAAACGCTGGGCTTATTCAAATATTTATATCCAAATCCGAAAATTGCAAATATCCAAGTATTGGACTCGATGGCCAGCAGATAGCCCGGAGCAGCTAAATCAAATACCAGCAAACGAGTTAGATAAAACCCTAATGCCAAAGCTAGATAAGCCCAGCGCCATTTGAGGATTGTTTCCCAAAAGGCCTTTCCACTGTAGACGAGTAGAAACCCACAAAAGAAGGCCAATAGACCAAGAAAGAAGCCGTGCCATGTCAAGGCATACATTTCAAAGACCTGAGGCTTGACCAACAACACTTCCAGTACAAACAACAAAGAAAGCGAAAGCGGACCAAAGGGATTCCCCATAAAAGCTTCCAATTTCCGCTTAAACCGTCCTCTTTCGCTTTTTTTAAGGAAAAAGAAAAGAGGTGTCAATAGCAGAACATAAGCGAAAATATTTCCTAAAAACCATAAATGTGCTGGATGCGGCACATATCCTAAGGGCAAATGGTAGTAGGCCTGGAAAATCAGGAAATGCAGGGGTACAATCGCAACCATCCCAAAGAGGAAAGGAAGCAGGATTCGCTTGCTGCGCTCCATTAGTAGTTGCTTCCAATTTCTCTTTCGGATAGCAAAGTAAACGCCCATTCCAGAAACATAAAATAGAAATGGAATTCGCCAAACATTGAGCAAGGACATAGGTTTCCAAAGTCCTTCCATGAGCTCATTGCTTTTTATAAAGCCCAAAAACATGGCCCATGGCTGAAAGACAATCGCAATGTGGTAGATCAGCAGCAGGGCGATTGCAATCACCCGCAGCCAATCAATATCGTATCTTCTTTGAGTAGTCATGATCGTAAATCAAGAAATGATAAACTATTGAAGCATCATTGCGATGACTGGACGGGTCTTTTCCAGTTGTTCCATATCCAATTCCAATCCCAATGGACCTAATTGCTGCTTCATCATCTCATAGATTGGCTTGACTTCTTCAAAGGAACCCATCACTGTTTCCCGAGGAGTAAATCCGAAATTATTCTTTAGGGTCTTATCCGCATCGGCATCGAGAAGCAATTGGACGATTTCTACTCTGCCGAAGAATGCAGCGACGTGAAGTGGCGTAGCTCCATCATTATTGACGAGCGAAAGGTCTGCTCCTGCTTCGATGAGGGATTTAGCAATTTCAGTTTTTCCAAACGTTATGGCAGAAACCAAAGGAGTGGATCCACTAAATGGCTCCTTTTCATTGATATCCGAGCCTGCGGCAATATGCTGCTTGACTACCTCCAAATTATTGGTCATGACGGCAGTATGAATATCAAGTTGTGGCTTCTCGACTTGTTGGCTTTGCACGGTTTTTTCTTGGGCTTTGGTACAGGCGGGGAATAAGGCTGCCACCAATAAAAGGCCAAGGATGACTTTGAGCGAGTTGAATTTTAACGTTTTCATGATCTTGTTTTTTGTGTGAGAACTTTTTGATTTTTGTTTGAGACAAAGTTCGCACAGACCTAAGGGGCCGATGTAAAAGGCAAGTCGCCAAAAGCATAAAGTATCGTGCAGAAATAAAAATTATGACGCATCCTTATAAACTATGGCGCATCCTGGATAAGAAAGCAGGATAATCTTCGGAAAAACAAGCTTTGGCTTTCAGTAAATTTCCCTACCTTGAATTTTTATTTTTAGCATGGCGGAGCCCCAAAAACATATGGAAGACTTTCTCACGCAGGCCACTGCGATCGTGGTTGAGCGAGCTTCAGATGAGCAATTTGGGGTGTCCGAGCTGGCCGAAGCGATGAATATGAGTCGCTCCAACCTGCTTCGAAAAGTGAAATCGGCAACCAATCTCTCTGCCAGCCTATTTATCCGTCAGGTACGATTGGAAATTGCCATGGAATTGTTGAAGGAAGGGAATCTGAGCGTTTCTGAAGTTTCCTACCGAGTCGGTTTTGGAAGCCCTTCTTATTTCATCAAATGCTTTCGGGAGCACTATGGCTTTTCTCCCGGTGAAGTAGGAAATAAAAAGGTGGAAGAACTCCAAAAACCTGAAAATCCAATTTCAAAATCTACAGCAAGAAACCGATCTCAATATTGGGTTTTCACAGGTTTAGCAGTGATTCTGTTAATAGCTTTGGCCTACTTCTTTTGGCCCAAAAACATCGAAGAGCCATCTCAGGAAGAAAAATCCATAGCAGTCCTCCCCTTTAAAAATGAAAGTGCTGATTCGACCAATCTGTACTTCGTGAACGGGCTGATGGAGTCCACCCTCAATAATCTACAGAAAATCAAAAATCTCAGGGTTATCAGTCGCTCATCGGTAGAGAAATACCGAAATACCAACAAAAGCATCCCTGAAATGGCTGAGGAACTGGGCGTGAGCTACTTTGTCACGGGAAGTGGGCAGAAAGTCGGTGAGCAGGTTTTGCTAAGTATTCAGCTCATCGATGCCACAAATGAGCGCCAAATCTGGGCTGAACAATACAACCGTAGACTGGCTGATATCTTTTCTCTTCAAAATGAAATCGCCACCCAAATCACCGATGCGATCAAGGTAATCGTGACGCCGACCGAACTCCAACAAATTGAAAAGCGGCCAACGGAAAATCTTCTAGCCTATGACTATTACTTGCAGGCATTAGAGCCCTATCACTCTAGGACCGATGAGGGGCTTCAAAGAGGAATCGAACTCTTCGAAAAGGCGATTGAGCAAGACCCTGAATTTTCCCTGGCTTATGCCCACGTGGCTATTAGTTACTATTTATTGGAGATGTTTCGGTCGGAAAAGCTTTACACCGAAAAAATCAATTTCTATGCCGACAAAGCTTTGCTTTACGACTCAAAATCTGCTGAAAGCCTGACTGCAAAGGCTTTTTATTATATCCAAAGTGAGGATTTTTCTTTAGCTCTTCCTTATCTACAGAAGGCCCTGGAGTACAATCCTAATTCTTCCCTGGCAATTCAAATGCTAGCAGATTTCTATTTTCGCTTGGCACCCGATACGGAAAAGTACTTGGAATATGCCCTGAAAGCAGTCCAGCTCCAAGTCGCAAGCGGTGACTCCACTACCCAAAGCTACAGCTTTCTACAGCTCGCCAATGCCCTGATGACAGCTGGATTTGTGGAGCAGGCTAGGGAGTTTATCGATCGTTCACTCGTTTATGATTCCACTAATTACTATGCCCCGCACCTGAGAGCTTACATCCTTTTTGCCGAAGAGAAGGACAATCAAAAAATGCTTCAACGCTTGATCAAGGAATGGAAAAAAGACCCCAGCCGTCTTGATATTTTACAGGATATCGGGAAGTTCTTCTATTTGGAAAAGAAATATGATAGTGCTTTTATGTACTATCGCCAATTTGTGGAAGCTCGAGAGGCGAATGGACTGGCTATCTATGAATTGGAAAATTCAAAAATTGGATGGGTTTACGAGAAAACCGGAAACGTCCAAGAGGCAAAGAAGCTATATAAAGAGTTTGCAACTTTTGCTGAATCAGATCAATCTATCTATCGAAATATCGCTCTTGCCACCCAATCTGCCCTGGATGAAAATTGGGTAGAAACCGTGGAATATCTAGAGGCTTTTGCTCAGGAGGAACATTTCCAATATTGGTTTTTGTATTTGGAGGATGAACCTTTATTTGGACCTATCCGGTCAAGGGCCGACTTTCAACAAGTCATGGAAAAAATCAAGTCTGATTTTTGGAAACAGCATAATGAAATCAGGGCAAAGCTTTCTCAGGAAGGATTGCTCTAATATTTTCTCCAAAAAAGAAAAGAGGTCCGCCGAAACAGCCCCTTTCCCAATAAAATAGTGATAAGGTCCGTCAAAAGCTTACCTTATAAATTCCACCCAAAGGCCCTGCAACCTGGACTCCTTGACTGGTCATCGGAGTACTGACCAGAAAATAAATGCTTCCATCTTTATCCACACCCATGATCTTATTGAAGGTCTTTCTTGAACTCACATAGTAAGTAGTCCCCTGGTACTCAAAAGTTTGCTTGATCCTGAAGCCTCCTTTCTTTTGGAAGTTACCCGTGGCTCCCTGCTGAACGCCTAAGGTGTATTCGAATTGAGGATAGTTGGCTACATTTCCTTCTGCTCCTCCAAATAATCCATAAATATCTCCTCCAGTCTGATCAAGCCCCACCGGCTGGGTTAGTGCCTGTCCTCCGACTTGCATTCCTGAAAGTGTAGCACCCATGGCAATTTCACCCGAAGCTTCAGTTCCGTTGATCTCATGATATTTCAAGGAGTTCAGGGTATTGTCGCGAACCAATCGAAAGCTATTTTCACCCATAGGGATGATGAAAGTGGCCAATCCTCCGGTCATGTCTTCGATGAGCAGATTCCGGTTTGCCAGATTTTCGTCATAGGCTGCCAAATGGTATCCAGATGCAAACTCTGGTATGTAGATACTCTTATTCGCTCCAACAAAAATCCCATTTAACCCTGCCCCGTTGTTGAATTTGGAATTGCCCAGCATGGTAACCGCTTTAGATTCCAAATTCATCTTGAATACATTATTTGGTGAAAGAGGAAGGCCAAACACGCTTTTGATTCCATAAAGGTTTCCGTCAGGCGCCGCAAAAATGGTTTGAGGAATGGTGAGCGCATTGATGATCCCGATTTCACTCCGGAAAATTTCATTGCTGGTGTCCACGACTTTGGTAATGGATTTGGTGGATAGATTGATAGATACCAAGCCCTTTTCACCTACTGCATAGAGGATATTTTTTTCCTTATCTATTTCCAGATTCCAGAATGGTCCATATTCGTGGCTATTGACGATGACCTCCTCAAAGGTCAACTCGCCGGAAATGACCTCAAAAATTTCATTGATTGGAGGACCTACATTGACGGGTTCTGCTGTGATGGTCAGTTCGGGACCTTCTACCGCCGGTTTTCCTTTTCTAGATACGGTGATACTTCCTGTATCTGTTCCTTCTGGGATTTTGAAAACTATTTTGGTCAAAGTGGCAGAAAGAATTTCCATCACTTTTTCTCCAACTTTGACCTCCAAAAGACTTGCATCCGCATCAAAATGCTTCCCATTGATGACGACTTCTTCCCCCAACTTTGCAGCGTTTTTGTCTACTGACTCGATAATCGGCTCGTAGAAAAAGGAGCCGCTTTCTGCAGATGCCCCCAATACGGTCAGGTAAAACTTACCATGAGTCCCGTTTTCCGGAACGGTCACTTTGAGCTCTGTAGCGCTTGCACTTGTAAGTTCTCCCAAATCCAAATCACCCAATTTGAGTGAGTTCTCACTTTTCAGGGCACTAAAACCCGTTCCTTTGATCGTCACCTCCATGCCTGCCGGTCCATAGTCTGGACTTATCGAAGTGATGGAAAGATTCGAAGCCGGAGAGTTTATCTGAGAGCGTGGCCGCTGAATAGATTTATAGTCTTTGATTTTGGCTGAACCCTTAGAAGTAAACGTATTGCCCTGTGCGTCCTTGAATATGACTTCCCATTCGAAGGTGAGATTGTCTCCATCGATTTTGATCACAATCTTACCCGAAATAGCAAAAAAGGTATTTTGAGAATTGGCATATTTGACAAACGAAGGCGGTGTATTGGCAATGCGTTTGTTATCCTTGGATTCATTTTTTCTCAAGCCAAAGGAACCCAAACCCATTACTGCGGGAAATTCTTGACTCAGATTGACTGTGCCGTCTTTTACTTCATTGATAAAAAAGGTTAATCGCTCACTATTGGGAAGTTGAGCACCGACCTCCAAGGCTCCGGTAATTTCTCCCTGATCAGAAAAATAGGTGCTTTGAATTCCGGCTGTTCCGATAGAAAGACTTTGTCCAGCCAAATCTCCCTCAAGGCTCGAGGTAAATGAGTCAATGGGTTGAGGGTCTTCGGACTCCTCTTTACAAGATTGGAAAACCAGAAAAAGGAAAAGTAGAGGTAAGACTATGTTTTTCATAAGTATTGAATCTTAATTATCGCATGATATTGACATCGGTAAACTTCCCGTTAGTAATTATGACTTCAGAACCTCCACCTGTAGCTGGCTGAGCCACGAAAGAAAAAGTGCCTGAAACCTTATCGTTATCAAGCTTGGTAATGGTGAGCGTCCCTGAGCTAGCCGTGTGAACCACCTGATTAGCAGTAGTCCAAATGCCCTTTCCTGCCAGATCAAAATCCCCCGTGCGCTCAGCATCCAATGTCAATGCTAAACTGGAGCGGTCAGTTGAACCGGCGGCAATAGCAAAAGCCGTAAATCCACC
This sequence comes from Algoriphagus kandeliae, assembly GCF_004571135.1. Taxonomy (GTDB): domain Bacteria; phylum Bacteroidota; class Bacteroidia; order Cytophagales; family Cyclobacteriaceae; genus Algoriphagus; species Algoriphagus kandeliae. The sequence continues at coordinate 591,597 of NZ_SPSB01000002.1, read as the reverse complement.
CACCGAGGTGATTCGACTATTTCCGGCTCCTCTCCAGGCCTCTCCATCGATTGAGGCTTCGACATTGAGCGAGCCCTGAGGGATTTTATCGTCCTTGTCCGGACAAGCAAAAAAAACAAAAGCCAGGAGGCCAAGTAATAGGGATCTGAGTTTCATGCTGCGTTTTTGATTGCAAGTTGTTTTTAAAAAGTGCTAGGGTAAATACCAAGAATCGGGTATTTGGCATCCGTGCCAATGGGTATATTATTTGGTTTGGAAGGGATAGAGCAAGCAATGGGAAACGCTGTTTTCAAAATTCTCCTACTTTTCCCGAAAGTACGCCCACATCATTATTTGAAGAAAAAACTGAACCTTTACGCTAAAAATGGTTTGATTAAATAATCAGTGAAGTTACTTTGTGAGAATAAAATACCTCCATTGAAAAAACTCTACAGCATTTCTTTCCTCTTTATTTTTTTGGTAGTCACATCTCTGGCTTTAGGCAAGCAACAATCAAGAGCTGATAGCTTAGAGCAAGTTTTTCAAAATCAGAACCTCTCTGATTCTATTCGCTATCGAGCCATTCAGCAACGTACTTTTTCTATGATTTTCAGTGATGGAGAAGAAGCCAAACCCAAAATTCAAGAAGTCCTGAAAATGGCTGAAAAGGAGTTAGGCAAATCCCGCATTTACTTTGAAATCCTTCAAAATCTCGGCATCTACTACGATGTCCATCAGCAGACAGACAGTTCGCTGATTATTTTTTCCCAAATACTCGAAGAAAGCCAAAAACAAGGATGGAAAGCTTTGGAACAGCGGTCATTCAATAATTTAGGGATGAATCGGCTCAACTCTTCGGACTACAAATCAGCCATTGATTATTTCTCCAAGTCACTGGAGATCAGCCGAAATGATCCCAATGCCCTCGAAGCTAATTTTGTGAGCAGTATTTCGAATCTTGGGCTTGCCAATCAGGAACTCGAACTTTACGACCAAGCTATCAAGTATCATCTGGAAGCTTTGGAAATCCGGGAGCGATTAAAGGATCCAAATGGAATTGCGATTTCATCTGCAAATCTGGGTATTTGCTACAGGCTTATGGGAGAAGAGGAGCGGGCTGAAAAATACTATCAACAAGCCATTGAAAATGCCAAAACTGCTGAAAATAAGGTCCTTTTTCACCGAGTGCATGACAACCTCGGAGCTCTTTATATAGGACAAAAAAACTATGAAAAGGGACTACTGATGCTAACTATCGCCTTGGATGACTCGGACGGCTTTACTCCTGACCCCAAAATGGAACTCAGCATCGTAAGTAATGCGGCCACAGGGCACATTGATTTGGGGCAAACAGATAAGGCACTGGAATTTGCCAACCGAGGGCTTCAGGTATTGGATGAAAACCCGGAGCTAGTTAATTACTCCTTAACCCTGAAAAATGCCTTAGCAAAAATTTATTTCAGAAAAGGAGACTTTGAGAAAGGAAATGCCTACTTGGAGGAATATGTAGAATTGAACAAGAAAGTTTTCAATGAGGAAAACGCCAAACTTCTGACAGATTTGCAAGTACGATATGATCTGGAAAAGAAGGAAAATCAAATCGCTTTGCAACAATCTGAAATCTTAGAGCAAAGTGCTATCCTTCAAAGAAATTATTTTGGCTTTGCCGCCTTGGGCTTACTCTTGCTTATGTTGGGTGGTACTTTTGTTTTCTATCAAAAACAAAACAAACGAAAGCAAGATCTTCTTTTAAAAGACCGGAAGCTGAAAGTCAATGAAGCCTACATCCAAGCCTCAATCGAATCTCAGGAACAGGAACGCCGGCGCATGGCTCAAGACCTTCATGATGGATTTGGGCAATATATTTCAGCCCTTCGGATGTATGTCTCCCAACTCAAAAGCAATCAGGCTCAGGAAGAATTAAAAACTGAACTCGTCAGCCGAACGGATTTAGTTTTGGATGAAATGTCCAAGGAAATCAGCAATGTGGTCTATGACCTCATGCCGGCTACATTAATCCGCTTTGGGTTGATACCGGCCTTGGAGGATTTAGCTCATCGCATCAATGCAGGTCAAAAAGTCCACCTCGATATTTCGACAGAAAACCTTCCCAATCGAATGGATGAACTAGTCGAAATCAATCTTTTCAGAATTTGTCAAGAATGGATCAATAATGTGCTCAAGTACGCCCAAGCCCATCAAATCTCGCTCAGAATCTCTCAAAATCATGGAACTGCCCAACTTCAAATCTTGGATGATGGGAATGGTTTTGATGCAGGTATTTTCAAACAAAGCAAGCGAAACGGCTGGAGAAATATCACCACGCGCACAGAGCTGCTTAATGGAAAACTGGAACTATTTACCCAGCCAGGACAGCAGGGGACAGAACTTTTAGTTACTTTTCCGTATGTTCAACACCCAAATTAATTTGATTTTTTTCTATGAAAATTCTACTTGTTGACGACCATCAAATTCTATTGGACGGCCTGAAGTTCTTGCTTCAAAACCAATCCTTCGTTAAGCAGGTACATGTCGCTTCCACCGTGGAGCATGCGCTAATTCAGATCCAATCAGAAGTACCGGACTTGATCGTCTCGGATATTTCTATTCCAGAAATTGGGGGGATTGCTTTTGCGCAAAAAGTCAAGGCTCTCTTTCCTCAAACTAAATTGATTTTTCTGAGCATGCACGAAGAACCTTATCGGGTCAAAGAAGCCCTTTCCACAAATGCAGAAGGGTATGTTTTGAAAAAAGCTGCTCACGAGGAATTGCTTAAAGCCGTGAGGGAAGTAGCAGGGGGAGGTTTGTATTTCAGTACAGAAATCCAGAAAATCCTGATTCAGCGAATGCGCTTTCCAGAAGATGAGCGAATCTTGACTGATCGTGAAAAAGAAGTACTCAGATTGATTTTTGAGGAGTATTCGAATAAAGAAATCGGTGAAAAACTCCATATCTCTGAGCGTACAGTAGAGACCCACAGGAAAAACATCTACCAAAAAACAAAGACCAACACCTTGGTTGGTCTTTTGAAATTTGCCCTAGAAAATAACCTCGTGTGAGGAATGGTCTAGTGTCTATTCCTGAGTCAACTCGAAGAAATTAGAAATACCTGTATCAATCATGTCCTTCATAGCTCCCGAGGCAAACTGAACATAAGCATCTCGGTCACAATCGGCAAAATGGGAAGCAACAGTAGCCTGGTCTCCGGAAGTCATAACGAGTTGAGTATAGCTTGTTTTGGAAAACATATCTGTTTGTGCTTGGGTGACTTCCTTTATTTTTTTGTCTTTAAATACCCCTTCTGCAAACACTGCTTTTTTAGGTTCGACTTTAGCGTTGAACAGTGGACTACTTCCTATGTCCAAGCCGGAAACGAATCGAACTTGAGTAGGAATCACAGAAGATCCAAAGTTGGAGATCGACCTGTTATTTTCACTTGGGTCCAGAAATGGATCTATTCGATACCCGATTGTTGCTTTTACAGATGAAGAATTAGTCCATACAGAGGCATCTGCATCAAGATTTACAAAAGGAAAGGCAAAAGTCACATCTGCGATAAAAGCGTTCTCTAATTCCTTTGAAATTTTTGGAGTAGGGTCCACAAGCCCTCCACCTTTTTTCTCTTTCCCTTCTTTTGTTACCGATTTCACTAAATATTCATATCCCGTGGGAGTTACCATGATATAACCTTCAACTTGGGAATCCGAGGAAGCCCCCCCTCTCATTTTGGTCCATCCTTGATAGTACTCAAATTGGCTTGCTTCATCGGCTGTCATGATCTCAAAGCCTTGACTTTTCAATTGATTGACAAAAGATTCATAGGCTTCATCAATCATTTGTTGAAAATCTGGCACATCAACTCCCTGTATCTGAACTCCCATTCTGGTAGAAGTTCCAGAGGTGAATGTGGTACGATTTGCTCGCTCTTTCTTAGATCCGGAGGTTTTGGCTGAAGCCTCTTCAAATACTTCAAAATATGCGTTAAAGGATCGGATAAAAACTTTTTTAGGAGCCTTGCTACCTTGTTTTTTCTTATTATAACTGGTGATTTTAAGGTCTTTTTCAGAAAAAACAGACCCAGGCATAAATTCTACAAATAGAAGCAGGAAAATTAGTAATAGACTTTTCATAAGATTATAAAGAAATACAGCTTGCAAGTTGACCTACTTTTTATTCGAAGGAAATACCAAAAAATGCGGGTTTTTTATCCGTACCAGCACGGATACTTAGGTACAATTCAAGGAATGAAATCGGCTTTACTTTTTAGATTTAGCTTAAGAATGAAATCTCTTGATAAGCTGGGTTTTAGCTGATAAAAATCAACTTTTCAACTCACTTTCCTCACGCCCAAACCTGATGTAGTTTTGTAATTTAGGGCATTACCAAACATCCCTATGAGATGAAGACTGGAGCCAAAATTCTGCTAATGACCGATTTTTCGGAGGTAGCTGGCTATGCCACTTTCTTCGCAAAAGAAATCGCCAAAAAAGTCCAAGGAAAGGTAGAAGTAATGCATATCCTGACCACTCCGGTGGACTGGGTTAATTTAGAAAAGGAAAAGGAACAGTTTTACCCTGAAACTTTACAGGAAATTGCTACTGCTAATGCCAAATTATTTGCCTTGGTAGGTGAGTTCGAGCATTTGGGAATTTTGGCTACTTCATCTCTGGTTTACAGTTACGGCTCCGAAACTGTATTTGAACATGTGATTAACTCCAAGCCTGACATGGTAATAATGGGTTCTGAAGGTCGGGGATCAAGGAAACCTTTCTACATGGGGTCCTATGCTCAAAAAATGCTCCGGAATATCAAAATCCCATTGCTTATCGTAAAGGATGCCCCTATAAGACCGGAGATCAAAAAGATTGCTTTTCTGACTACCCTAGAGGAAAATCAAAAACCAGTTCTCAAAAAATTACAGACCCTTTCGAGCTTACTTGGAGCTCAGATCGATCTGATTTTTGTCAATACACCTTATAATTTTTATGAGGATCAAGAATCTGACGAACGATTTGAGGATATGAAAGACGGGGATTCCTCCATTCAGCAATTCCTAACCAATGCTGAAAATCCGGAGAACGGAGTAATGTATTACGCAGAACGAAATCATCCAGATATATTGGTATTGGCAAAATCTGAGAAGTCAGGAATCACCAAATTCTTCACGCCCAGCTTGACAGAGAATTTGGTTCGTGCTCACAACTTCCCGATTTTATCGATCTGCTTAGAATAGAGCTTTATTTCTTTTGCAATCGGGCTATATAAAATCCATCAAATCCACTTTGATGGGCGAATACTTTTTTCTCTTCTATCAATTCAAAGTCTTTACCTGCTTCAGAAGCCAAAAACTTCTGAACCTGCTTTTCATTTTCTGAAGGAAGAATGCTACAAGTCGCATAAACCATTTGCCCTCCCTTTTTTACCATGGAAGGGTAGGTTTGCAAAATCTCCGCTTGGGTTTCCTCCACTTTCTGGATGGACTCGGGACTCAATTTCCACTTGGTATCAGGATTTCTTCGCAATACTCCCAAGCCAGAACAAGGCACGTCCAGCAATAATCGATCTGCGGATTCCTTTAGTCTTTTGATGGTTTTTGAACCTTCTATCACCTTTCTCTCAATGATATCAATCCCATTTCTTCGAGCTCTTAATTTGGTTTGCTGAAGCTTCCATTCTTCCAAATCCATGGAAAGAATTTTGCCTTTATTTTCCATCAAGGCGGCTAGATGAAGGGTTTTTCCCCCTGCACCTGCGCATGCATCAATCACACGCATTCCGGGTTCTACCCCCAAGGCCGCAGCGACCAATTGAGAGGAAGCATCTTGTACCTCAAAAAGCCCCGCTTTAAAGGCAGCAGACCGGAAGACATTTTGTCTTTCCTCCAAAATCAAGGCATCTGGATATCCTTTGATCTGATAGGTTCGAATCCCTTCTTCCATAAGCTGGGCCTTCAATCGCTCACGGGTAGTTTTAAGGGTATTCACTCGCAAAACAACCTCCGCCTCTTCATTAAGACTGTGAAGTTCGGTCTCCCATTCTTCACCCAACTCTTTTTTACCTAGCTGATATAACCAATCCGGAACAGACTCCAGAATGGCAGGATTATCGAGCTTCTCGTATTTTTCTTTGATTTTTTGAGGATTGATCTTTGAAAATTCCTCCCAGTTGGGAAGTTCATTTCCTTGCATCAACCAATAAGTCCCAAAAAGATCCCAATAATCCTCTGAAGGACTGAGATAGTTGATCAATCTCCACCAGCGGACCATCTCGTAGGTAGTTTCGGCTATAAAAGAGCGGTCCCGAGCTCCCCATTTTGGATTGGACTTGAGGGTACGCTCTATTACTTTATCGGCATATTGTCCTTGTTCGAAAATAGCTTCAAGCGCCGAATGCACTCCGCGGATGGTATTATTATGTAGCTTCATTAGTGAGAAATTCTACACAAAGGTAGCCTTTCTTTCCTTGTCTTCTTAATTCCAATATCAAAAGGGCCGGAGGGTCAGAGAAATCCGAACGCCCTCTCTTGAAACAGCCGAGCCAAAATCATAGCGATCTCCCGTATATCCATCCGCCAAAGCCCAAAGCGGATCGTAAACAAGCGTATTGACAATATCAGAATTATTAGAAAGTGTCCGCTTTCGGAATTCCAGAAAATTAGCGCGAATACCTAAGTCCATCCAATCATTGAGCGACCAAGCAAATGAGATATCAATTCCTGCTTTCCAATTTTTCTCCTCCATTTCCCTGATAATTGGTCCCGGAGCGATGGATAGGCAATTCGGACAGGGCCAATACAAATAGGAGTAATCTGGAAAAATTTCCAATTGACCTTTCCCTGATTCCCTAATTCCATAGAAATTGAAGGCAAGAGTTGTCCTTTTTCCGAGAGAAATCCTACGCTGAAGAAAGAGACCTAAACCAAATAAATCATTTTGAAGACCGACGGGCATTTCTACACGGCTTGTGCCGATAATGATTGGATTTCCATTTTCGTCAGGTTCTGGTCCATACAACTCTCGATTGTAGGAACCGTTTTCCTGTGCTTCATAATATGCTTGATAACTACCCATCAAACCAATTGACCATTTTTCTCCCATGGGTAAACCAAAAAATAACCGGGCACCTCCAAACCTCTCCTTTTCAGGGGCAAAAAGCTGGGGATAGCTTAAGGATTTTTCCCAATAATTCCCATCTATTTCGAAGAACAAAGCCTGCTTCTCCTGAGAATAAACCAATAGTGGAAGAAGGGCAAAAAAGAGCAATAGGATAGTTTTTTTCATGAGTCTTTGGTTTGAGTTTTTTGTCAAATGGAATGCAGAATATTTTTAATGAACTCAAAAAAAGGATAATTCAGGCTCGATTTCATAGGAGTCTGTATTCGTGCTTACCTTTACGCAGAGAAAACCCAATTTGCTACTCATGATCAATTACAATAGCTTGGTTAAAAAATGGGCCGAAGAACTTGAGCTTTATGAAATCCAAGAAGCTCAAAATTTGGTAGAATGGCTATTGGAACATCATTTAGGGCTTCGGAGAGTGGATATGATGCATTTTCTGGATGAAAAAGACTTACCTCAATCACTTTTGGATGATTTTGCCCGATTGAAAACGGGGGAACCTATACAACAAATTATCGGGAAAGCGCCATTTTATGGTCGTGAATTTTTGGTTACGAAAGACACCTTGATACCCCGAAATGAAACAGAAGAATTGGTTCATTTAATCATCAAGGAAAATCCAGAAAACGGATTGAAGATTTTGGATATCGGCACCGGAACAGGTTGCATTCCAATCACTCTGTCTTTGGAGATGAAAAATGCAGAAGTCTTCGCTACGGATATTTCCGAATCAGCATTAGAAATTGCAGATAAAAACGCACAAGAACTTCACGCCCCTGTCCAGTTCGTCAAATCTGATATATTGAAAGAGGAAATTCCAATAGAGGGTTTGGATATTTTGGTATCTAACCCTCCCTATATTCCCATACATGAAAAATCCAGTATGCACACCAACGTAGTGGATTTTGAGCCTGGGTTGGCACTTTTTGTACCCAATGAAGACCCGCTTTTATTCTATCGGAAAATTGCCGAAGCTGGAAAAAAAGCAATAAAACCAGGGGGAAGACTGTATTTCGAAATCCATGAAAACTTCGGAAAAGCAGTAAAAGACTTGCTTTTAGAAATGGGTTATTCAAAAGCCGAAATAATTCAGGACTTGAATGGTAAGGATAGAATTGTGAGGGCCTCCATGAATTAGGCTAAAAAGTATACCGATAAAACTTCCTATAAATATCACCGTTTTCTTCCCTTGAAGAAACACCACCTGCTATTAAGTATTTACCATCAAAGACGAAATATTTAGCTATTGGTAAGTCAAAAAAGTGCTGTTCTTCTGTTTCAATATCCAATTCAATTAGAGTCACTCCTCGAAGGTTTTTCTCTAAAATTTCAAAACCCGTGTAGTCTCGAAATTTTTCTTCTTTCAAATGTGAAACAACTCTGTATACCCTATCATTTCTAAAAAATACACTTTCAAAATCAGGCTCCTTTATTTTATATTCCAATTCTTGGGTTCTACTAGGATATCGGGTTAGAAGTGGCGCCGAATCTCTTCCTATTAAACCACAATAAATCGATTGAATAGTTTTATCTGAAAAATTAAATACATAAAGTGAATCAGAAAACCTATAATTAACTATCATTCTATCTTTTCCCATTTTTTCTAAAATGGGACCAGTCAATTCACTTGGCAAGAAACTTTCTTTTAGAAAATCCGGAAACTCAAACGTACTATTAAATTCTTCCTTTTTTAAATCATATAATCGAAAAGGAATTTCTTTTTCGAAATAATCTTTATCATCATAGCGAATATCACTCACAGTTGGGATCCCTACAATCTGATCAAAAAATACAGCATTAGAATAAAAGCCACTGCGGTAATAGCTCACAAAATCGCCTCCATTATAAGCGAATTCATCAACTTTCTTAGCTTTAGAATTAAAAAGAAAAAATGACTCTTTACTTGCAGGAAAGACAAAAATTGAATCAAAAGAATGAAAGTAGACTGAGGCATCAGTGGAATTAAATCCCATTGGCCCTTCTCGAGGGATTATAATAGGTTCCAAATAACTTCCTTTCCTAAAATCAACCGTGTGAATCAATAAATCACCATTGGAATTTAATCCATACTCAATAAGGTAAAATTGATCCCCTTTTGAATAGGTTGTCCAATAAGTATGGGAAATATAATTAAGTGGTAACAATACCTCTAAACTATCTACACTCTTGAATTCGGAGTAAAAAAATTCTTCCTTTTTTTCTGAACAAGAAAAGAAATAAAAAATCAGAGATGTCAATAGACATCCCTGATATAAATTAAGCTTCAAATCCATTTTAAAGCTTTCGAATTAACCCATAACCTTCTAACAACTCCACTACAGGAGTTATATCCATACGAGTAGCACTACCTGGGGTAGTACAGTCATCACCTATCTTAGTTTCACAATGTGTGACTATATAAGTCCTACCATCCATCCTATCAATGCTTTCCACTGATTTAAACTCCCAACCTGCAAATGATTGAAGTGGCAGGGATAATAAAATTGAAGCGAAAAGCCCTGAAAAAGCTGTTTTCAATAAATTTTTCATGATTTTAAAATTTAAAAGTTTAAGAATAATTAAAAAGCTTTGACCAAAAACTTATCCAAAAGATAAATTAATTATAATTAAAAAGAAAATATTACCTAATATTTTTTTAAAACCCACTTCTTAGGTAACAATGCCTAAAAATGATATCTAAATCCTCGTACAAAAATCCCGAACGATCTCAAACGTCTTTTCCTTGTCCTCTATCATTCCCATGTGACCTGTTCCCACCAATTCAACATAGTCTGTAAAAGCTTCTTTTTGCTGCCGGCTTGCTTCGATTTTAACCGCTCCATCTTCAGTACCTGCGATCATCAGCTTCGGACCGTGAAAATTCTTCAAAACCTCAAACCTATCTTTTCGGTCACGCATAGCTTCGGAAAAGGCAATCAATCCTTCCAAGCTAGACTGCCCAGCCTGTTCAGTGGCCTTTTCGATTTCGGATGCAAATTCAATACGGTGTTTCTCCGAAAAAAGTGGCGGAACAAAAGAGTTGACGAATTTTTCTGCTCCAAACTTCTTCAAAAACTGAATCGTGCGATTCCGCATGGCCTTTTTCTCCTCATCATCCGCAAAGGCCGTCGAATGAAATAAACCGATTCCTTTGAGTCGGCTTCCCATTAATTCAAGCATCGCTAAAGACACATAGCCTCCCAAAGAATGCCCAATTAAAATGGGATTTTCAACAGAATTTTCTTCCAGCCACTCCTCCAAAAGGACAGCCACCTCTTCTAAAGTGATATGGTCTTTTTGAAGGGGAGTTTTTCCAAATCCGGGTAAATCGGGACAAAGAACCCGAAAATCTTTAGATAACTCCTGAGCAAAGTCTTCCCACATGGCTCCGATTTCACAAAACCCATGGATTAAAACCACAGGCTGACCAGAGCCTTTTTCAAAAAAATGAATGGAAGACATGAAATTTTAGCTGACTTTTTCGACTTCTGCGAGAGCGCGGACTGCATCTGCAATTCCTGCAGGATCAAATCCACAAAGCTTGTGCAATTGCAGTTGGTCTCCATGCTCTATGATTTCATCTGGAATTCCCAAACGCTTCACTTGAGCTGAATAGCCATGATCAATCATCCACTCGACCACTGCAGATCCAAAACCTCCCATAAGACAGCCATCCTCTACGGTGACAACTTTCTTAAATTTGCCAAAAATCTCATGCAGTAAGTCCTCATCCAGAGGCTTCACAAATCGCATATCGTAATGCGCAGGATTAAGTCCCTCTTTAGCCAATTCTTCGCTGGCTTGAACTGCATAGTTTCCGATATGTCCGATGGTCAAAACAGCAACATCCTCACCTTCCTTGACGATTCGGCCTTGTCCCAATGGAATTTGCTGGAATGGCTTTCTCCAATCAGGCATCACACCATTACCTCTTGGGTAACGGATGGAATAAGGACCTTCATGACTTAGAGAGGAATACATCATATTTCGGAGTTCTTCCTCATTCATTGGCGCTGCCACCACAAGATTAGGGATACAACGGAAATATGCAATATCATAAGCTCCATGGTGCGTAGGACCATCCGCTCCTGCAAAACCAGCACGGTCTAAACAGAAAACAACGGGGAGATTTTGAAGACAAACATCATGGATTACCTGATCGTATGCCCGCTGCATGAAGGTGGAATAAATATTACAGAAAGGCTTCAAACCTTGAGTAGCCATACCTGCAGACAGTGTCACTGCATGCTGCTCAGCAATTCCCACATCAAATGCTCGATCAGGCATTTCCTTCATCATAATATTGAGAGAAGAACCGGAAGGCATGGCGGGTGTAACCCCCATGATTCGCTCATCTTGCTCCGCCAATTCTACAATAGTATGACCGAAAACATCTTGATATTTTGGAGGCTGTGGTGTGGATGGAGATTTTTTGAAAATTTCTCCAGTTACCTTATCAAAAGTACCGGGCGCATGCCAAGTAGTATGATTTCCCTTTTCAGCAGGTTCATAACCTTTTCCTTTCACCGTTACACAGTGAAGAATTTTTGGTCCCGGGATATCCCGTAGGTCACGAAGGATTTCGACCAAATGATTAACATCATGCCCATCAACCGGACCGAAATAGCGCAGGTTTAAAGATTCAAATAGGTTGCTTTGCTGAAGCACTGCTGATTTGATAGCACCCTCCACTTTTGAAATGACTTCCTGGGCTGATGTTCCAAACTTGCTCAGTTTGCCCAATATTTTCCATACTTCATCCTTTACCTTATTGTAGGTATGAGAAGTAGTGATATCTGTCAAATAATCCTTTAATGCACCGACATTGGGGTCGATAGCCATGCAATTGTCATTCAGGATAATCAAGATATTGCTATCGCTAACTCCTGCATGATTCATGGCTTCAAAAGCCATTCCTCCTGTCAAAGCTCCATCACCGATAACTGCAATATGTTGTTTGTTGACTCCCTTATATTTGGAAGCCATTGCCATACCTAAAGCCGCTGAAATGGAAGTACTGGAGTGACCAACACCGAAGGAATCATACTCGCTTTCTTTACGCTTTGGGAAACCTGAGATTCCTCCAAAAATTCGATTTGTGTGGAATTGATCTCTACGACCTGTTAAAATCTTATGACCATAAGCTTGATGACCTACGTCCCAAACCAACTCGTCTTCAGGGGTATTTAACACATAATGCAAAGCAACTGTCAATTCGACAACGCCTAAACTCGCACCAAAATGCCCACCATAAACCGATACATTATCTACAATGAAATGACGCAACTCATCACAAATTTGGACGAGCTTGTCTTTAGGAAATTTTTTAAGGTCAGCTGGGCTGTCTATTTGGGCTAGTAGTTCTCCTGGTTGAATCAACATGAAGCGTTATGTTAGATGGTCAAGATTGATAAACTAGGTTAGAAATCGATTGTTTTTTAGTTAGCATAGCAACTAAAATCAAGTCTCCCTTTCTCGACCAAATCAATTAATTTACTTTAATTGAATATCTTTGACTATAAGTTCGCAAAATTAACCAATAATCTAAATATCCCTTGAGTTTCGAAATCAAATTACCGCTTTTCGAAGGACCATTCGATTTGATGCTGTTCTTCATTGAACGGGACGAATTGGATATTTATGACATTCCAATTTCCAAAATCACGAATGATTTTCTGGATTACCTGCATCACCTAGAGCAAATGGAAATTGAGGTGGCAAGCGAATTTATTCTTTTTGCAGCCACGCTGATGAAAATTAAGTCCCGGATGCTTTTGCCTCGTCCAGAATTGAATGAACATGGAGAGGAAATAGATCCTCGGGAAGAACTAATTCGCAATCTACTCGAATACAAAAAGTATAAATCCGTCATTCAGGATTTGGCTGCACTTGAGTCAGAACGGCTTTCAAAAGAAAAAAGAGGTAATATTGCAGCCGAAATAAAAAGCCTTAGTAAGATCGATGACGTTGATGCAGAGCTTCAAAATGTCGATCTCTACAAACTCCTCAAGGTATTTCAAAAGTGCATGGCTAAAATGGCTGCACGCAGGGATGAAACAAAACACACTGTTATCCAGTATCCCTATACCATCGAGCAACAAAAAGACTTCGTTTTGGAAAAAATTAGCTTCAAAAAGCAGGTTCCCTTTTCAGAATTTATCGAGTACAAACCCGACAAAATTTTTGTGATTTATACCTTCTTGGCCATTTTGGAGCTGCTGCAACTTTCACAGGTTACCATTGTCATAGGGGAAGGCTACAATAATTTTTGGGTAGAAAAGACTGAGCCTATCGCCGCAGCCTAATATGAAGCTGGACAATAAGAAGATTTTCAAAACACTGAATCCCAATAAGGTTTGGGTTCCGATTTTGATCGGTCTGGGGATTGTCTTTGCCATGTTTTACCTAGACCCCAATGTCAATGCCCAAACATTGAAAGGGGTTTTTGATGCTTCTGTTCCTTATGTTTTTCTTGCGATCCTAGTTATTATTTTTCGGGATGCCGGGTATATCTATCGAATACGGGAAATCACCCAGCAAGAACTTAGCTGGACTAGAGCTATCTATGTAATTATACTCTGGGAATTTGCATCCGCCGTGACTCCTTCTGTCGTGGGTGGAACAGCCGTCGCCATCTTTATTTTAAATAAGGAAGGAATCAAATTAGGCCGAGCGATTTCTTTTGTGATGGTGACAGCCATTCTGGACAATCTTTTCTTTGTAATCGGAGCCCCCATTATTCTATTTTTCGCCAAGGGAAATATTTTCCCTGAAAGCCAGGTACTCGAAAGCCAACTTGAGAATAGTTTGCAGGCAATTTTCTGGATTAGCTATGGACTTTATGCGATTTACAGCTTAGTAATGGCAGCCGCTCTATTTTATAGGCCCCGAGTTTTCAAATGGGTTTTGATCAAGATATTTTCACTAAAATGGCTGCGAAAATGGAAGCATGATGCCCAAGAATATGGCAATCAAATCATTGAGGCTTCCAAAGAACTCAGTGGTAAAAGCTGGAGTTACTGGACTCCTATCATCTTGGCCACCATTTTCATTTGGAGCTCCCGATACCTAATGCTCAATGCCCTGATTTCTGCTTTTGTCCCATTAAGCCTTGAAAATCACGTCATCGTTTTTGCACGACAAGTCATCATGTGGATTGTCATGATGATTTCTCCAACTCCAGGAAGTTCGGGAACTGCCGAATTCTTTTTTGGACAGTTTTTTGCTCAATTTTTAGATGGATACACCTTTGTGACCAGCATTCTATGGCGTCTTCTCTCCTATTATCCTTACTTGATTTTGGGAGCGATATTTCTGCCGAGATGGATCAAACAGGTGTTTTTCAAAAAGAAAAAGACAGGCGAAATAAGCCATGATTAATGCATTGACCATTCAAGAGGTTGCCATAATCTGTAAGGGAAAGCTGATAGCAGATTCCCCTGAGTCGGTAGTCGATCAGGTCGCTATCGATTCCCGCCAAACTCTTTCTGCATCCAATTGTCTTTTTGTAGCCATGAAAGGTGCAAAGGCAAATGGTGTGGATTTTATACCGGAGCTGATTCAAAAAGGCGTAAGGAATTTCATCATACCTACGACCTACTCTCCTACTTTTGAGCGAGGAAACTTTATTCAAGTGGATGATCCTCGGGCTGCCCTGCAGGATTTAGCCGCAGCTCTTCGAAATCGCTTTGAAGGCCCTGTCATCGGCATTACTGGTTCTAATGGAAAAACCATCGTAAAAGAATGGTTGGGTCAATTACTCAGTCAGGAATTTTCAGTGGCAAAAAGCCCAAAGAGCTATAACTCCCAAGTTGGCGTTCCCCTATCGGTTTTTGAAATCAAATCGTTTCACCAAGTTGCCATATTAGAAGCTGGCATCTCCAAAGCTGGAGAAATGGCAAGTTTGGAGCGAATCATCCGGCCAGATTTGGGTATTTTGACCAATATTGGATCGGCTCACGATGCGGGTTTCTCAGATCGATTAAACAAACTCCGAGAAAAACTCAGTCTATTTCAGGACTCCAAATTCCTAATTTATTGCAAAGATCAAGGTATTGTTTCAAAGGAAGTAGAATACCTTTTTCCAGCTGAAAAACTGATCTCTTGGTCCGATCAACCAGGTGCTGATTATACTCGAGCAATCAAATTCAAAGAAGAGGAGAACCGGATTCTTTTGATGAAAAAGGATTTGACCACTTTGACTTTCCGCACTCAACTTCGGGATGCTGCATCGCTCGAGAACATTATTCATGCTATCGTAGCTGCTTTAACTTTAGGACTTTCGGCTCAAAAGATCCAACAAGGCCTAGACCAACTCCGGCCTGTTGACATGCGATTGACTTTGAAGGCGGGATTAAAGGACTGTATCCTGATCGATGACACCTACAATCATGACTTGGCTGGATTGCGGGTTGCCTTGGACTTCATGAAACAGCAACGTCCAAAGAGAAGAAAAATCCTGATTTTATCCGACTTTTTGCAACAAGGAAAACCAGAATGGATATATCCTGAAGCTGCTCAGCTAATCCAAAATCACCAATTAGACTTGATACTGGGAGTTGGGACAGAACTGAGTCAATTAGCTGAATCAGGAGTTCAAAATCTTTACACTTGGGAGCGAACAGAGGATTTACTAGCTCACTTGAGAGAATTTCAACTTGAGAATGATTTGATTCTGATCACGGGGGCTCGGCCATTTGGACTGGAAAAAGTCGTCCAGCAACTTCAGCAGCGTGTCCACGGAACCACCTTGGAGATCAATCTCAATGCGCTGACCCATAATTTCAATTTTTACAAACGCCTTCTTAAAGAAGAAACCAAAGTGATGGTGATGGTCAAGGCATTTGCCTATGGGGGAGGTGCTCCAGAAATCGCCAATCACATTCAAACTATGGGGGCAGATTATCTTGCAGTTGCCTTCACAGATGAAGGCGTTGCCCTCCGCCAACAAGGAATTCATCTTCCGATCATGGTTTTGAATCCGTCAGAGGAATCCTTTGCCAGTTTTTTGGAATATCAGCTTGAACCGGTAGTCTTTAGTCCCGAGTTTTTTGAAAATCTAGCCAACTGGACCAATACTCATTCTGAAACCATGAAAATCCATCTAGATCTTGATACCGGGATGCATCGCTTGGGTTTTGAAAAACAACATTTGGAAGAGTTGAAAAAGCTTATTCATGAAAATCAGCAACTCAAAATAACTTCCATTTTCACCCATCTTGCTGCTGCTGATGAATCAGAAGAAATCAACTATACCATTCAACAGCTTCAGGATTTTGAGCAGATGACAAAAGAAATTCTGCCATTACTCCCTCAAAAACCCCTCTTGCATGCCTTGAATTCTGCTGGGATAGTAGCTTTCCCTGACTTTCAGTTTGATATGGTTCGTTTGGGAATTGGTCTTTATGGAGTGGAAGTTACCGGAAATTATTCCTCAGATCTCCTGCCTGTAAGCCAACTCAAAACGACAGTTTCTCAGGTTAAAACCTTACCTGCGGGAGCCACTGTTGGATATTCCAGAAGAGGGAAACTCCCTAAGGGAGGAAAAATCGCAACCCTTCCCATTGGTTATGCAGATGGCTATGATCGCCGATTTAGCAATGGAAAAGGCTATGTACTCATTCATGGGAAAAAAGCTCCTGTGATAGGAAATGTTTGCATGGACATGGTTATGGTGGATGTCAGCGATATTGAAGTAGAAGCTGGAGACGAAGCTATCATTTACGGAGCAGAAATCCCTTTGGCTCCCTTGGCAAAAGAAATCGGCACCATTCCTTACGAATTACTGACCCATATTAGTAGCCGGGTAAAGCGTATCTATTTTCTAGATTAAATCGCTTGTTGATGGGTGCTTTTTTTTATCTTCCATCATGAAACTCACCAAAAAGAGAATTGCAGAAATTGTCTTTGACCACAATGATTGGGCTTCTCGCACCTTTGATGTAGTCCTTTTGGTCTTGATTTTTGGTTCGGTCATCGTGGCTACTTTGGATTCAGTCGCCGAATTAAGAAGCAGATTTGGAACGACATTTTATATTCTTGAGGTTGTTTTCACGGTTCTATTTACCATTGAATATGTTCTCCGTGTTTGGTTGACCGGCAAGACGCTGCGGTATGTAACGAGCTTTTACGGAATAGTAGATTTGCTGGCTATTTTACCTTTTTATTTGAGCTTCTTCGTGGCAGATGTACAGCTTTTAACTGTGGTCCGAGCCCTTCGTTTGCTGCGAGTTGTCAGAATCTTAAAACTAGGGAGGTATTTATCAGAAGCTGATTTTATTAGTCAGTCTTTGAAAGCCAGTATGGCCAAGATTCAAATATTCCTCTTTACTGTTTTGACAGTGGTTTTGATTATGGGAACCCTCATGTATTTGGTCGAGGGGCCTTCTTCTGGTTTTACTTCAATACCTCGCGGCATGTACTGGGCCATCGTCACGCTCACTACAGTGGGTTTTGGAGACATTACTCCTTCCACTCCCCTAGGGCAATTTATTGCATCCTTAATCATGCTATTGGGATATGCGATCATTGCTGTACCTACCGGAATCGTGAGTTCGGAAATGGCCAAACGCCGAAATCCTCACGATCTTATCAACACCAAAACCTGTCACTCTTGTGGTGCAGAAGGTCTTGGAGTAGACGATAAGTTTTGTAAGAAATGTGGAGGGGAATTGTAAGTTCGTTTTGCCTTCAAAAAGGTTTATCCCTGCTTTTCTGCCTCAGAAAAAACATGAAACATTTCTGAAGCGATCTGCATGGACCGCTCATCATATTTTTTCTCTTCCAAGTCTGTTCCGTCAAATTCCTTAGGGTCTTTGTAATGTAACGGAATCCGCACCTCTGCCCCCGGGATAAAGGGACAGTTTTCTTCGGCATGGTCGCAAGTCATCACTGCTGCAAAATTTTCAACATGATTCACGCGATCATCATACAATTTTGAAAAACAAACGATAGGGTCTGAATTTTCCGAAAAAGAAACAGCATAAATAGGGTTACCTTTTCCCTTCGAAGAAATCTTAAAACCACTTCTTTTAAGAGATTCTACTGCCCGTTCATTGAAAGCTGTCACTTCCATTCCCCCGGAAAAACAATTGGCAGAAATCCCAAAATATTCAGAGGCAACCTTGGCCCAAATTTGACCAAATTGACTACGGCGGGAATTATGCGTGCAGATAAAATTGAGATTGCAGGTTTTGCTTTCCTGAACACAACGCTGAATATATAAAACCAAAGGCCGAAGTACTTTCTTTCGTTCTTCTGAAATTGACAACTGCCTAAGTTCCTCTATTGTGGATGCAAGCTTAGGAAATAAAAAATTAGGATTTGATTTCATTTCTTAATGGTTAGCAACAGCCAGAACCAGGAAGACATTCACTTTGCTGGGATTGTAAAGTAGAAAGTCGGATTTTGGGTTTTTTCGCTGGAATACCACATTGATCTTTGGCTAGACAATCGGTGAAGGTTTTGGTCAAGAAAAATCCTCCCTGTTTAAACTCCAACCCATATTTCCCAATCGTATCCCCTTGATATTCCACTTCGATATCCAAATCCTCCAAATTCAAGTGCTTTTCAGATAATTCAATGATCGAAAGAAGTTTTTGTGCTTTTAGCCGATGATCGTAATCATCTGCAGTAAAAAGTTGAAAATTGATCACCTCTTCTTTTCGAATCGTACCTCCACAATCAATAAAATGCCTAGAAACTTTCCCTACCTCAGTGATATGGAAGTGATCTGGGATTTGGACTCCATTGGGAAGATAAAAATGGAGATGATCTATTTGGGTTAAGGCTTCTTTAACTTCTGAAAGTCTCATAGTGCTGCAATTAGGTTTTGATTTAGTAGAATGCTTAGCAACAGTTTCCCAAGGAAGAAGATGAAAAACTGTCAAATAATTGGTTGAGCTGTTTTTTAATTTCTGAAAGACGCAATGGGTCAATACAGTAGGAAACCTTCACCCCGTCTATGGTTCCTTGAATGATCCCAATGGATTTCAACTCCCGCAAATGCTGACTGATCGTAGCTTGTGCAAGTCCTATTTCCTGCACCAGGTCTCCATTAATACAAGCATTGGCTTGGATGAGATATTGAAGGATGGCGATTCGAGCTGGATGAGCTAAAACCCTAGCAATTCTGGCTAGCTCATTTTGCTCATCTGTAAATAAATGTGATTGGGTAGCTCCCATGGATTTTTTATTTCATCGTAATATTACGATAATAAATTTAAAAGAAAGTAAAGGCCAATAAAAAAAGCCTAAGGAAATTTTCCCTTAGGCTTCAATCAAATTTGAGTTGATAAAGGATTAAATCACTCTTTCGAATTGAGAGAAGTAGAAGTTTCCTTCGATAGCTGCATTTTCATCGGAGTCGGAACCGTGAACAGCATTCGCTTCGATTGATTTAGCGAAAATCTTTCTGATCGTGCCTTCTGCTGCTTGCTCAGGGTTGGTAGCACCAATCAGTTTTCTGAAATCTTCAACAGCATTGTCTTTTTCCAAGATCGCTGCGATTATTGGTCCAGAAGACATGTATGCACAAAGGTCCTTGTAGAAAGGTCTTTCCTTGTGAACTTCATAGAATTTGCCTGCCATTTCGGGAGTCAAACGGGTAGCCTTCATTGCCACGATTTTGAAGCCTGCCTCTTCGATCATCTTCAAGATTGCTCCTGAATTGCCCGCTTCAAAAGCATCAGGCTTGATCATGGTGAATGTTCTGTTTCCTGCCATGTTTATTTGAGTTTACATTGGTTTAATTCGGGCGCAAAAATAGTAGAAAAGGGCAGAGAATCCGAACGCCCCCAGGTATTTATCCGTTATTTCTCTCATTTTCAGCAAGCTGAGCACTTTGGCATTTGCGAAAAAAATCCTGACCTTTGCGCACTACTAGTGCCTTTGTGCCGTAGAGAATTAGATAATGGAAGCATTAGCCTCGTTTAAAAAAGAAATCTCCTCCCCCAAAAATATATTTATCACTACCCATGTCAAGCCTGATGCAGATGCATTGGGATCTTCTTTGGGTATGGCAAATTACCTTAAGAAAAAAGGGCATCAGGTGACGGTCGTGACTCCTACTGATTATCCATCCTTTCTGCACTGGATGGAAGGGAATGATTTGGTGCTCGACTTCAGCAAAGAAGAGGATCAGAAATTAGCCAAGGAAGCTCTAAAAAAAGCTGATATGGTGATTTGCCTCGACTTTTCGGTTTTGAACCGGGTAAATGAATTGGGAGAGCTCATCCGAAAATCGGATGCTTATATCGTAAATATTGACCATCATCAGGACCCGGAAGATTTTGCAGATTTCCGTTACTGGAGTACTGAAGCCGCCGCAACTTGTGAACTGGTCTATGAACTCATCGTCAAGCTCGGGGATCGGGATTTGATCGATAAAGACATCGCTGAGTGTCTTTACGCAGGAATTTTAACTGACACCGGAGGCTTCAGACATCCAAACACCACAAAAAATGTACACTTGGTCGTTGCCGAGTTGATTGATTTAGGAGCCAATGTTTCTCAGATTTCCAATTGGATTTACGACTCTAATTCGGTCAATCGACTAAAATTTATCGGCTTTGCAATTACTCGACGATTGATTATTCGAGAAGACCTGCATACCGCCTATTTTGTCATCAGCAAAAAAGATCTTAAAAAATATCAAAGCCGCACCGGAGATACAGAAGGCTTGG
Organism: Algoriphagus kandeliae; assembly: GCF_004571135.1. Taxonomy (GTDB): domain Bacteria; phylum Bacteroidota; class Bacteroidia; order Cytophagales; family Cyclobacteriaceae; genus Algoriphagus; species Algoriphagus kandeliae. The sequence goes on along the minus strand of NZ_SPSB01000002.1, from coordinate 570,839 downwards.
TGAATTATGCACTATCTTTGGATGGAATTAAATTGGCGGCATTGTTTTCAGAGCGAGAAGACGGAATCAAAATTTCCTTCCGCTCTTCTGTGGACGTGGCAGTAAATAAATTTGCAGCTGACTATTTCAATGGAGGAGGGCATAAAAACGCAGCTGGTGGAAAATCAGACCAAAGCCTTAAAGACACTATTGAACGGTTTGAGAAGCTAGTGGAAGAACATCAAGAAGATCTTTTCCATGAGAATGCAGTATCTGCCAATTGATCCCAAAAAATTAGAAACCTTACACTACTTATGAAAAATACCCTTAGTCTTAAAGCAATTATTGCTTTGTTTCTTATTGCTGGCGCAATGACTTCTTGTCAAAAAACCAAAGTCACCCAAAAAGACGGAATCGAATACACCTATATCGAAGAAGGCTCTGAAAAGGCTGCCAATGGCGATATTTACCTGTATCACCTTCAGATCAAAAACGCAGATGATTCTGTGATTTATTCCACCTTGGATCAACCCGTACCAGGATATCTGATGGCCAATGACACCATTGCCGTAAACAACGGAATGGATGAAATCTTCATGGCTTTACGTAAGGGTGACAGCATCACCTTTAATTCAAGTGTTCAAACGATTTTCGGTCCTAACTTCCCTCCTTTCTTGAATGCAGAAGATCAGCTTCAGGTAAATTTGGGGGTGTTTGACATCATTTCTCAGGATTCTTTGAGTCAGTTTTTCATGGAAGCTTCTCGAATTGATAGCGAGAAACGTGCTGAAAGAGCTAAAGTCCTGATGGTTGAGGACGGACAAAAAATCGAGGAATATGCTCAGGCAAACGATTTGGATGTTCAAAAGACTGAAAATGGCTTGTACTATGTGATCGAGCAAGAAGGAACTGGACCTGAAACTACTCCTGGAACAACTATGTATGTTGATTATGCAGGTTACTTGCTTGACGGAACCATATTCGACACTTCCATTGAGTCCCTTGCTCAGGAAAAAGGAATTTACAATCCATCAAGACCTTATGAGCCGCTTCCAGTCAATGTAGGAATGGGACAGGTTATTCCTGGCTGGGATGAAGGATTGATGCTCTTGAAGAAGGGATCCAAGGCGAAGTTCCTTATTCCTTCACCACTTGCTTACGGAGAAAATGGTGCTGGAAGCTTGATCGGCCCTAACTCTATTTTGATCTTTGACGTTGAAGTGAAAGACGTTCAAAAATAAATCTAAAAGAACCCCATGAGATTACAACCTTTTATTTCATTCCTTGCGCTTGTTCTTATCGGGATTTCGTTTTCTGCCTGTGTAGATCCAGAATCTACCGTAGAAACAATTCTGGAAAGAGATAAAAAAGCCATTGAAGAATATTTGGCGGCCAATCCCATTACTGGCCCAAAGGATTTCGTGGATGAAGTCACGGGCTTTCGGGTGATCTGGCAGGAAATGTCAAATAGTGGACAATTGCCAGTTCCTGGTGATACCGTACGGGTAAATTACACGGGAAAGTTGCTGAGCAACAAGGTTTTTGATACTTCGATTGAATCTGTAGCCCGGCAAAACAACATTTATTCTGAAAACAGAAATTATATCCCAATCAAATTTATTTTGGGAAGAGGCCAACTAATCGAGGGATTCGAGGCGGCCATTGCCATCATGGAAGCTGGAGACAAAGCCACTGTCATAATGCCTTCTCTTTATGGCTATGGAAATGCTTCTCAGGGTGATATCCCACCAAATTCCCCCTTGATTTTCGAGCTTCACTTAATTGATATCAAAAAAGGACCACAACAATGATCAAGTTTTTAAGGATTCCGGTCTTTGCTATTCTAGGTGTCTTTCTAATGATGGCCTGTGAACCCAACAATCCGTTTGTAGTAGGTCCTACTTACGATGTGGAGGGAAATTTGGCCATTGATCGTGAAAAAATCGATGCCTATTTGGATACAGCCCGTATTGATAGTCTGTATAGAATCCATGATCCTTCTGGCGTAGTGGTGATTGTCCAGGAAGAAGGACAAGGTTCACGACCAACAGGTGGGAATGTAGTATATTCGGACTACGTTGGATCCTTGATTACAGACGGTTCTGTATTTGATACCACCATCGAACAAGTAGCGATCGATAATGACATTTGGGTTGAAAATCGAGTTTATACCATTTTCAACTTCGTGGTAGGATCCGGGGCAGTGATTACTGGATGGGATATTGGTTTTAGAAGATTGCGGTCAGGTTCGAAGGCAATATTTATCATTCCTTCACCTTACGCCTATCGAGACCAAACCAGTAATGCCCTAATTCCGCCAAACTCGGTCCTTCGATTTGATATTGATTTCTACGGACTGGATTAGAATAAATTAAACCAATAGAAAGCCTCTTCTATCAAATTTGGAGAGGCTTTTTGATTTATTATAGCTTTAGCTTCGGTATAATGGCAGGTACTTCCTTTCTGTAATTCAGATATTTCTGACCGAATTGAGCGATTAGATTTTTTTCCTCAAAATAGATCCCCATAGGAAGATAAATAATCAGGCATCCTAAATGTACCAACGAAGTGTAGGTTCCAGATACCAAAAAATATCCAATAAATATCAATACTAATCCAGCATATAACGGATGCCGAATGCGCTTATACCAACCCGAAACGATCAAGTGTTCAGATTCCGAATCCTCCTGAGGCTTCAACCCAATAAACTTACTTAATGACCAGGCCTTCGAACTCTGCATCATGATAATGGTACCAAAAGCAGCTAGCATATACCCAAAATATTCTGCTAATCCTTCAGGATAATAAACGTAGGAAGGTGGAATTTTTAGGGTAAACAAAATCAACAGAATAAATAAAAAGAGTGAAAAAACGGAATAAAACAGCCTATACCATTTGTAGGCTTCCCCTAATTTTTCCTTCAAAATTCTTTTTAACTTGCCTGCGGCGAGAATGCTATGCAAAGCATAAAACAAAGCCCATAAAAGGATCAAATAGAGGTAATTCATTTCTTAAATTTATCCGGTAAAGATTTACGCTGTATGAAAATCGGAATTATCCGTGAGGGAAAAAATCCTCCAGACAAAAGAGCTCCTTTTTCACCTGAGCAACTCAAAAGCTTGAGTGAGAAATATGCTGGAGAACTTCAGTTTTATGTAGAATCAAGTCCTATCCGGGGTTTTTCGGATGACGAGTATCAAGAGGCTGGAATTGAGGTACTAGAGGATATTTCTGGCTGCGATATATTATTTGGGGTGAAGGAAGTTCCAATAGACAATCTGATCCCGAATAAAACCTATTTCTTTTTTTCTCACACCATCAAAAAACAACCCTATAATCGAAAGCTGCTTCAGGAAATTTTGGAAAAAAACATCCGATTGATCGATTATGAGGTACTAACAGATGAGACCGGAAATCGGGTCGTTGCCTTTGGGCGATGGGCTGGAGTAGTAGGTGCGTATAATGCTTTTTGGACCTACGGACAAAAAACTGACCTTTTCCATATCAAGCGGGCTTTTGAGTGTTTTGACCTGAAAGAATTAAAAACCGAGCTCCAAAAAATTCAACTTCCTCCTGTTCGGATTATTTTGACAGGTACGGGAAGAGTAGGAAAAGGCGCCAAGGAAATTCTAGACAGCATGAATATCCGTCAAGTCAGCCCTGAGGAATTTTTGAACCAGTATTTTGAAGAACCTGTCTACGTCCAATTGGATGTAGGAGACTACAATGGTCGAAAAACTGATGGAGGATTTGATAAGCAGGAATTTTATGACAACCCTTCTCTTTACGAAAGTCATTTTTCGAAATATGCCGAACAGGGCGAAATCCTGATTGGTGCTGTTTTCTGGGATCCAAAAGCTCCACAGCTTTTCCAACTTAATGAAATTTCCTCACCGGATTTTTCAATTTCAGTGATTGCTGATATTACCTGTGATATCAACGGATACATTCCTACCACCCTTCGGCCATCCACTATTGCCTCTCCCGTCTTTGATGTGGACCGAGATAGTGGTCAAGAACTTCCCGCCTTTGGAAAGCAAAACAGTATTTCCATGATGGCTATCGACAATTTGCCTTGTGAACTTCCTCGAGAAGCTACACAGGATTTTGGCAGTCAATTATCAGAATGGATTATTCCTGCTTTATTGGAAGAAAATTCTCCGATTTTGGAGCGAGCAACCATCGCCCGAGATGGAGATTTGACTTTGGAATACATGTATCTAACAGACTACGTAAAAGGGAATGAATAACTTCAATCGATTTTTGGAATCTACCCTTCTGAAGCCAACCATGAAGTTGGAAGAAGTAGCTATTTTAATTAAAGAGGCTATCGAATTCCAATTTGTAGGAGTTTGTGTCCCTCCATTTTGGGTAAAAAAAGTTAGTCGGGACTTAGAACAAGAGGATATACAAACCGTGACGGTAATCGGCTTCCCTTTTGGCTTTGAGGATACTGCCAGCAAGGTTGCTCAAACGCAGGAAGCAATTAAAAATGGCGCTGATGAATTGGATTTGGTTTGGTCACAAACTGCCTACCACTCCGGTATGAACTGGCCAAAAATTGAAATAGCCCAAATCGCAAAACTTTGTCATGATGAAGGCAGAATTCTAAAGGTTATAATAGAAACTGCCTATTTGGATCAAGCTCAAATCAAGGAAGCTTGCTTGATTTGCCAGGACGCAGGAGCTGATTTTGTAAAAACCTCCACCGGCTATGCACCCACCGGAGCCAAAGTAGAAGATATTCAATTGATGCGGGAAACCCTTTCTTCCAATACTGGAATTAAAGCAAGTGGTGGAATCAAAACCCTGGATTTTGCCCTGGAACTAATTCAAGCAGGAGCTGACCGGATCGGCACAAGTAGCGCGAAGGCACTTTTTGAAGCCTGGAAAGCATCCCAAACTTAATCTGAGCTAAGGTAAATCAATAAAAAGGGGATAATAAAGAAAGTCAGCAACAGGTAGGCAAATCCCCAAACCCTTGATTCTACGGATTTCTTTCCCATGTAATTGGCGAGATTTAATGGAATCTCACGTAATCTTGGAATTCCCAGAATAATCAGCGCGCCAAATGTATTGAATAAAAAGTGGACAATAGCCAAAGCTATGGCAGCCTCACTTTTATAAAATGCTGCTATTCCAGCTGTAATGGTGGTCCCAATATTTGCCCCTACTATAAAGGGAAACACCTTTCTAAGCGTGACCTTTTTCGTAGCAACCAAAGGCACAACCAAGGATGTGGTCACTGTGCTGGACTGAACTGCGGCTGTAAAAAAGGTGCCATAAAGGAAAGCTAGATTTGGATTTTTAAAGATCACATTATTGATCTCTTGGAAACTATCCTTGACAAATGTACGGTAAACAGAGGTCGCCAATAATTTGATAGCAGCAAACACCAAAAACACAGCAAGAATGGTGGTCAAAAAAGGAATGTCAATAATATCGGCTAACCATTGGGTGACGGGTCGAGTAAATAGTGTATGGTAAATCATTGGCCCTGTGAACTCTTCGGAAGGTGCGAACCAATGAGCAAAATAGATAGCCAGTTTGGTTAAAGGCTTAAAATACAATTCTAGCGGAAGCAGAATAATAACCGTGATGATATTGAATATATCATGAATTATACCGGCCGATAGCGCTCTTTTAAATTGTTTCTTTTTCATGATATAGGAGAAAGAAACCAAGGTACTTGTCAGAGTCGTACCAATATTTGCCCCCATCACCAAAGGAACCGCTTGGTCCAAAGTCATTGTGCCTGCGGCTACTACAGCCACTACGCTTGAAGTTACCGTAGAACTGCTTTGTAGAAGCGCAGTCATTAACAATCCGATGAACAAGCTGATAAATGGATTTTGGGTAGCAGAAAACAGGTCTTTTGTTACTCCGCTATTTAAATCCCCCATGGATAACGTGAGTAAATCGATAGCAAAAATGAATAAGAGCAGGGCAATCAGACCGATTACATAGCTCTTCCATTTTTTATTTCTTTTTGGCTCAATTTCCCAGTTTTCCATGTATCTCGATCGGGGTCGTCTTGTATTAAATTAGACTTTTTGAATTGGAAAAGTACGCGAAGATTAATCAGGTAGAATCCAAAATTTCATTTGATTACAGGGCAAAATTTGAATTTTTTTTAGGATTAACAATATCAAAAAAGCTAATATTCGAGGTAATATTTTGGACTTAACAATTTCTTAACACTATGAGCTAAAATAACTTACTTAATTTTGCTCAATCTCCTACCAAAAGAAACCATGGCCAAGAAAAAAGTCATTGACCAAAACATCAATCAGGAAAACCTTTCCAAAACAGCATATTCATTATTTGACTTTACCAAAAAAGAAAAAACTTTTTTGATAGTCATCTGTATTTTGATTTCGATTGCGGCAATCATTGCACCCTATACCTATCCTGCCATGTGGTTTGGATTTTTCCTAGCAGCCTATTCTGCGATCGCCAATGACAGTATTCAGACCATAGGAACATTCATCGCCTCAAATCAACATAGAAAATGGTACTGGCTTTGGATTTTCATGGGGATGATTTTTGTGGCTACAGTCACTTACAGTTGGGTAGTCTATGATGGAGATGTCAGTCATCAGCGTCTATCTGTTCCAGGATTGGAAAAGGCACCTGAGAATTTCGTCTTTTTGCAATTAGCCGCCCCTATTGTCTTGCTGGTAATGACTCGATTGAGAATGCCAGTTTCAACCACCTTCTTGCTTCTCAATGTTTTCACCTACAAAGCCGGAACCATTGCAAGCGTAATGGTAAAGAGTTTCTTTGGATATATCCTGGCATTTGTGGTAGCCATTATTGTTTGGTTTTTACTAGAACGATTTGTTAAAAATTATCTTAAGGGAAAACCTAAACCTTACTGGACTGTATTGCAATGGATAACATCCGGAACACTTTGGTCAGTTTGGATTATGCAAGATGCGGCCAACATTGCGGTTTTTCTTCCACGTCAATTGGGAACCTTTGAGTTTATAGCATACGCAGGATTTGTATTTATTGGACTTGGATTTCTTTTCTACATGAAAGGAGATAAAATCCAAGGCATCGTAAACGAAAAAACCAATGTAACAGACGTAAGGGCAGCAACTATTGTAGACTTCGTCTATGCAATTATTCTTTTCTACTTCAAGATGTACAACAATGTACCGATGAGTACCACTTGGGTCTTCATTGGACTTTTGGGAGGTAGAGAACTTGCCATTGCAATAGGAAAACATGGTAAAGCTAAAAACAAACAAGCTTGGAGATTTAAAGCCTTGAAACTTGCAAGTAGCGATCTTTCTAAAGCCACAATCGGATTAGTTGTATCACTGATTTTGGCCATCGTAATTAATGAAGGCATTCGAAATGAAATTTTGGATTTCTTCAGATAATGGAGCTCTATTCTGATGAATATTTCATGAATGAGGCGCTCAAGCAGGCGCAGATCGCTTTCGAAGAAGGTGAAATCCCTGTTGGAGCAGTCATCGTCTCAAAAAACAGAATCATTGCCAAAGCTTATAATCAAACTGAAAAATTACAGGACGTAACCGCTCATGCGGAAATGATCGCAATAACGTCTGCTGAAAATACTCTAGGTGCTAAATACCTAACTGATTGTAGGCTGTATGTGACCTTGGAACCATGTACCATGTGCGGTGGGGCTTTGTTTTGGTCCCAAATATCTCAGGTCTTTTATGGAGCTTCTGATCCAAAAAGAGGGTTTAGACAGACCAATCCGAAAATTCTTCATCCCAAGACAAAGATTAGCGGAGGCCTTTTAGAGCAGGAATGCGGGGATTTATTACTTAGATTTTTCGAAAAACTCCGGAAATAGGATGTTTTTTGACAGAAAAGAACCTTTTATACTCGATAAGAGTTTACCAAGCAGATTCTATAGAAAATTTTATTAGATGTTTAACCATAAATTTTAGAGAAAAAATGGCTTTTGAACTACCATCTTTACCCTATGCATTTGACGCCCTTGAGCCGAATATCGATGCAAGAACTATGGAAATCCACTATGGTAAGCACCACAATGGATACGTAACTAATTTGAACAATGCTGTAGCAGGTACTGACTTGGAAGGCAAATCCCTTGAGGATTTGATGAAAGTAGCAGGTGCTCACACTGCAGTTCGTAACAATGGAGGAGGTCACTTCAACCACTCTTTGTTTTGGACTATCCTTAGCCCAAATGGTGGTGGCGAGCCTAGCGGTGCATTAGCTGAAGCAATCAACACCAAGTTTGGAACTTTTGCTGAGTTCAAAGATACTTTCAACAAAGCTGCGGCTACTCGATTCGGTTCTGGCTGGGCATGGTTGGTTGTGACGGAAAACGGACTTGCTGTCTCTTCAACTCCTAATCAAGACAATCCTTTGATGGACGTGGCTGAAATCAAAGGAACTCCAATCTTGGGCTTAGACGTATGGGAGCACGCTTATTACTTAAATTACCAAAATAGAAGACCTGACTACATCTCAGCTTTCTGGAATGTAGTTAACTGGGCTGAAGTAGAAAAGCGCTATCAAGCCGCTCTTTAATTCAGAGATAAAAAGTTTAATTTACAAGATCCCCGGGTGTCCGATCCGGGGATTTTTTTGTTCGCCCTGATACTAAAAACTGTTCGTATTCGAACAAGCCTCTTTTTAAATTTTGTTGAAAAATGGCCCCTATTGCTTTTTCAAGGGCTTTCTCATCAAATGGCATTTCTTTTTCATTAGATGGCATGAAAACAATTCAAACCAACTAAAATGAAAACTGCCAACTTGATTTTTCTTTCTTTCCTATTCTACCTTATGGGACTAAGTACCCTAGCAGCGAAAGACATCAGTAAACTATCCGGTAAAGTGGTAGACCAAACCGGAGCTCCAGTACCTTTTGCCAATGTAGCCCTTGTGAATACCGAGGGAGGAGGACTAGTAGATGGTGCAGTTTCTGATGAGGAAGGTGTATTCTTCATCGAATCCGTAAAGTCTGCGAAAGTTCAACTGGTTATTTCCTCCATTGGATATGCAACTTTCACATCGGAAAAATTTGATTTAGTGCCTGGCATGACCCGGGATTTCGGAACCATCACTATCAATGATGAAATGACCGGATTGGATGAGGTGACTGTCAAGTCCTCTCGTCCAGAAATCATCATCGAGCCTGATAAGACGATCGTGAACGTAGAAGGAACGGTCATGGCTGAAGGATCAAATACATTGGATGTAATCGGGAGATCACCTGGCGTATATGTAGATCAGGATGGAAATATCATCTTGAATGGAAGAGGTGGCGTGACTGTCATGATCAACGATCGCCCAACCTACATGAGTGCGACGGACCTTGCCAACTACCTCCGTTCTATGCCTGCCGAAAACATCAAGAGTATTGAGGTGATCAACAACCCTTCTGCCCGATTTGATGCAGAGGGAGCTGCCGGAGTAATCAATATTGTATTGAAGAAAAATACAGTGGATGGAGTATTCGGAAATATCCAAGTCGGTGCTCAATATAATGGCTTGGCTGCTCCAATTGGAGGTGCTACCATCAATGTGAAAAAAGGAAAATGGTCCACCAATGCGAATTTGAACTACAACGAATACGCAAATTACAATGACCTGGACATCATCCGGAACTTTGAATTGGAAGAAGGAACTTCCAGGTTTACACAGGATTCCAGAATTAAGACACGTTTCCGTACTCCAAACTTCACCGGATCTGCTAACTATGAAATCAACCCAAATCATAACTTGGGAGTCAATCTACAGGCATCACGATCTTCTGGCGGATCAAACAACACCTCCTTTACGGAGATTTCGATTCCAGGCGAAACGGACTTCAACTATCTGAACTCCTGGAATGATGACAATGGAACCAGAACACGGATTTTCGGAAACCTCCACTATGATGGAAAATTGGATACACTAGGCACCAAAATCTCTTCCGATATAGATTATACGATCATGGATGCCAATTCCACTTCCATCCTTTCAAATGAATATTGGACAGGGGAGCAACAGGCTAACTTTTACACAGATCGGATTCAGACCTTAAATGATATGTACTATACCATTTTCACAGCGAAGGTAGACTTTACCAAACCGCTTAAAAATGGAAAAGTATTGGAAACAGGTGTAAAAGGAAGCTGGGTGAAATCAGACAATGACTTAGATCTAAGTCGATCAATTGAGGAAGGACCATTTGAGCCAGATCCAAATTCCAACCGGTTCATTTACAATGAAAATGTATTGGCCGCTTATGCATCTCTCAAAGGTTCATTCAGTCCTAAGGTAAATTACCAATTTGGCTTAAGAGGGGAATACTCTGACATCTTGGGTAATTCTGTGACCTTGGATCAACAGAACAAACAAGAGTATTTCAACCTATTCCCTAGCTTCTTTGTACAGCATCAAGTGAGCGAAAAATACCAGGTGATCTACAATGTCAATAGACGAATCACTCGTCCTAATTACCGATTGTTGAATCCTTTTGTCTACTACATCGATCCATTGACTTCAGAAAGAGGAAATCCAAATCTCCGTCCTCAATACTCCAATAATATTGAGATGAACCATGTGATCAATGGGGCTTATCAATTCACGCTGGGGTATTCGGAGACGGAAGATGCCTTTATGCAAGTATTTATTCAGGATCAGGAAGAAAGAACTACCACCACTTTCACCGATAATTTCGATAAGACGAGAAACTTGAATTTCAGAGGAATTGTCCCTGTAGAAATCACGAAATGGTGGAATACTTCCAACATGGTTCAGGTGAATTACAATCAATTTAAATCCCAAATTGGACAGGATTTCCTAGATGTGGATCAAGTATCCTTTATGGCCCGAACTCAGCACAATGTTCAGTTGCCAAAGGGATTTAAACTCGAATTAGTCGGCATGTACGTTGGTCCTCAAATTTGGGGGCAGGGAACAATCGAAGGATTTGCATGGATGGATGCAGGTATAACCAAAAGCTTGATGAAAGATAAGGTAACCTTAGCCGTCAATGGAACAGATCTTTTCCGAACCCAAGTGATCCGAGCCAATGTAGACTTTGCTGATATCAATACAGGATTCAGACAGTACCGAAGCAATCAAGGTGTGCGTTTTACCCTTCGATGGAGATTTGCACAAGGTGAAAGTTTCCGTGTGAGATCTAGCACCGGTAGCTCTGAAGAAAGAAACCGACTAGATTAAAACTTAACATTTTGAAAACCAGCTCCCAACGAAGATATTTGTTGGGAGCTTTTTATTTAAAATTCGAAATTCTTATGAAACGTAGACTCCTTTTTATTTTCTCCATTTTATCTCTCATTGGACAAAACTCCTTCTCCCAAACAACCGACTTCAGTCAAGCAAGTAATTACCTTGATGCTCTTTTTGCCCATGATAAATACATGGGAACCGTATATTTATCTTCGGAGGGTAATCCCGTCTACTCCTACTCGGTCGGATATGCAGATAGGGATACAGGGCAAAAATTGGAGACTTCTACCAAGTTCAACATTGGTTCTATTTCCAAGATGTTTACTTCGGTTTTGATTTTTAAAAGCCTGGAAGAAGGGAAAATTAAATTGGATCAAGCGCTTTCTGATTTTTATCCTGAGATTCCAAATGCCGAAAAAATAACGATAGACCAACTTTTGAACCATAGGAGTGGAATCGCAAACTTTACCGATAGCCCACTCTATCTAACCTATTTCACCACCCCAAAAACAGAAGCTGAATTGATTCAAATCATCAGTTCAGGAGGAAGTGTTTTCGAACCGGACTCGAAGGCAGAATATTCCAACTCCAATTATATCCTGCTGACTTTTATCCTAGAAAAAGTTAATGGAAAAGACTTTGAGACACTTTTGGAAGAAAAAATCACCAAGCCACTCGGATTATCGAACACTAGGGTTTTTGATGAAATTAACCCTTCTGAAGACGAAGCTAGATCTTATGAATTTAGGGGAGGTTGGATCCTTTCGCCTGAGACTGATCCAAGTATTCCGCTAGGTGCAGGGGCTCTTCAATCCAACGTGGAAGACCTTGCAAAATTCATTGAGTCACTTTTTGCAGGAAAATTAATCTCTGAAGAAAGCCTTCAGAAGATGACCGAAATGAAGGATGGCTTTGGTCGAGGAATTTTTTCATTCCCATATTTTGAAAAACGAGCCTTTGGACACAATGGAGGGATTGATGGTTTTCAGTCTTTGCTGGGTTATTTTCCAGATGAAAAACTCACCATCGTCACACTTTCAAATGGCATGAATTGGAATGCAAATGAGGTGACACTTGCCTTATTGAACACTTATTTTGGAAAGGAAGTAGAGATTCCAAGTTTTGAAACTTACGACCTCGATCCTGCAGAAATCGATCAATATCTCGGGGTCTATACCTCAGAGCAAATTCCTTTGCAATTTACTTTCACCAAGAAAAATGACGCCTTGGTCGTACAGGCAACAGGACAGCCAGAAATAACTTTAGAACCGACAGCTGAGCATACCTTTGAATTTCAGCAGGTGGGTGCGGTCTTCATCTTCAATCCTGAAGAGAAAAGCCTAACCTTCAAACAGGGAGGGGGGACGTTCCAATACAAAAAGCAATAAAGAAAGAGCCGGATTTTCCGGCTTTTTTTGATCTTTGGAATATGCAGTCTTTTGACTTTCATACCCATGACCTCTCCTCTACCGGAATTTGGAATCTACCTTCCGATGAGACTCCAAACTCAGTAGGATATTTTTCAGCAGGTCTACATCCCTGGTTTTTGGAGGAAAATTGGAAAGAACAACTTCAGAAAGTCAAAACCCTTTCAAAACAAGATAATTGCTTAGCCATTGGTGAATGTGGATTTGATCGTCTTCGAGGTCCGAGTATTTCCATCCAACAAGCTGCCTTCGAAGCTCAAGCTGAAACTGCGGAGGAACTGGATATTCCTATAATTCTCCACTGTGTTAAGGCACACGACTTAGTACTAGCCTATTTAAAAAATCATAAAAATCCACCTTCCATTATTTGGCATGGTTGGAATTTAAAACCCCATTTAGCAAGTCAATTGTTGGAATTTCCGGTTTATTTTTCCTTTGGGAAAGCTTTGCTGAATGCTAACTCCAATGCTTCTAATTGGTTAAAAGCCTGTCCTTCAGATCGGATTTTTTTTGAAACAGACGATGCATCCCTAGGAATTGATTCCATATATGAAGCTGCTTCCTTAATTTTGGTCCGGCCTGTGGAAAATCTTCGAAAACAGGTCGTAGAAAACTGGAATCAAATCTCAAGTAGAAAAATCAAATGAGTGACTTTGCCTGGCTGAGCCGGACTGAGCTAATTACGGGAAGAGAGGGATTAGAAAAACTAGCCCAGAAGCATGTGTTGGTCGTAGGTCTGGGAGGCGTTGGCTCCTTTGCGGCTGAATTCATCGCCCGATCCGGAGTGGGAGAAATGACCATCATTGATGGCGATACAGTGGATATAAGCAATGTCAACCGACAATTACCTGCTACGCAAAAAAACGTTGGCCAGTCAAAAGCCGAGTGGATGGAAGAGCGGCTACTTGCGATCAATCCTAAGATGAAAGTTCATGCCATTCGGGAATTTTTACGTCCTGATGCGATGACCAAATTATTGGAAGAAAATGAGTTTGATTATGTGGTTGATTGCATCGACAGTTTCACTCCCAAACTTCACCTCATCGAAGGAGCTTATCGGAGAAAATTTCCACTTGTAAGTTCTATGGGAGCCGGTGGAAAGGTAGACCCCACCAAAATCCGTGTAGTCGATATTTCCGAAACCTACGAATGTAAACTGGCAAGGTTAGTTCGAAAGCGGTTGAAAAACCGGAAAATATACAAAGGATTCAAAGCAGTTTTCTCCACGGAACGGGTAATTCGAGAGAGCCTTATGATGACAGATGGCACCAACTTCAAAAAGTCAGCATATGGCACCATGTCCTTCCTACCAGCTGCTTTTGGATGCTCCTGCGCAGCTACGGTCATCAATGACTTACTGAAATCCTAATTTTGGAAGTGATATAAGAAAATCAAAACACCGGTGAAAGCCGGTTTTTTTTGGTCTTTGATTTCCAGCTTTACCTCCACTTCGGCTTTGACTGTCCCCCGAAGATTGGCCACATTCTTAAGCTTGGCTACAAGTCTTACTTCACTATCCACAGTGACAGCTTGTGCAAAACGCAGATTTTCTATTCCGTAATTGATCATCATTTTCAGGTTTTCCACCTGAACGATTTGCTCCCACAAAAATGGGACTATGCTCAAGGTCAAGTATCCGTGAGCAATGGTATTTCCAAATGCTCCTTCCGCTTTTGCCCTTTCTGGATCAGTGTGAATCCATTGATGATCATGCGTCGCATCAGCAAATAGATTAATCTGATCTTGAGTAATTTTGAAATAATCGGAGTTTCCCAACTCTTTTCCATTGTATACTTCAAAATCTTCAAAACTGCCGATGCGTATAGGATTTGTCATGATCTAGAGGATAGTTTTTGCTTAAAGCGAATTAGCGATGTTTATTTTTTATATGCAACCGAGACCTTTAAATAGAAAGTAAAATCACCAGAAGTTTGATATGCGGGGTCACAAAAATTTTTTCAACCTAATCTATTTTTTTTAAAAAATTCTAGTTCTTTTGTATCGATCACCAAACCAATAATTAATTTCCCTGAAATAATACATGAGTATCCCTTTCTTGTATCTCCGAATATTCGGGATTTTTTTGATGATTTTCTATCCAAATTATCACCCTAATGAAATTCCAGTTTTCTCTATTTTATCAGAAAAGCAGCGGATTGAATTAAAAGACGATTTCAACTTTATTCATCGAAGAGAAATTGAAGTTCAAGTTTTGAAAAAGGAAGGACTAGAGCATGTCCTTAATAGTATTCAATACAATTCCTTATCGAAAGTAATTGACTTTCGTCTTGAAATCGAAGATCCGGAATCCGGAAAAATCATTGAAAAAGCAAGGCTTCGGGACATGAGTGATGCCGCGGTTTATTCAGTCACCAATGCTTTTGATGACCAGCGATTTAAATTTTACAATATCCAAACTAGAAAATTCCCAATAACAGTCCGGGTGGTGACTGAAAAGGAATACAAGAGTAATTTTTACCTACCTGCTTGGATACCAGTTCAGCATTATAATCAGCAGGTTAAGGAGTCTCAGTTGGAAATTATTTTCCCTGAATCCATGGGTCTTCGCTATAAAGCTATAAATCTATTAGGAGAGTTCAAGGAGGAAAAGCTTCCTGATGAAATGGTACAATTTTCTTGGATCGAGAAGGATTTACCAGTACAAGATCGAGACCTCAAAATCGAAGACGATCATCGACTTTTGCTAGCTCCAATTCATTTTTCATTGGATGGTTTCGAAGGGAAAATGGAAGACTGGAATGGGCTTGCTAGCTGGCAATATGAATTGAATAAAGGCAGAGATGAGTTGCCTGAAAAATTCAAAAAAGAACTCCAGGAGTTGGTCAAAGACAAAGAAGACCTGTATGAGAAAGTAGAAGTTCTATATGAATACCTTCAAAAAAACTTTCGCTATGTCAGTATTCAGCTTGGAGTGGGTGGATGGCAAACTATGACCGCAGAAGAAGTTCTGAATTATTCATATGGCGACTGTAAAGGACTGACTAACCTCATGAAGGCCATGCTAAACGCAGTAGGAATCCCATCAAATTATACCTTGGTACAGGCGGGAGAATTTGCCCGAGATATCGAAATTGACCTTCCTTCGACTCAGTTCAACCATGTGATTTTACAGGTTCCTACTGATCAAGATCCAATTTGGCTGGAATGTACTGCAAACCTAATCCCAGCTGGTTTCTTGGGCTCTTTTACCAGAGATCGACATGTGCTGGTGACTGGCCCTGATGGAGGATATCTATCCAAAACACCAGATTACCAAGACGAAATCTGGAATAAAATCCAAACTCAAAGCGACATTCAGGTAGATCAGCAAGGGAATGCCAAAATTGAATTTTCAAGAAAATACCAAGGGATTTATTCCGAAAGACTGAGAATGCAAACCCAAAGTGCAGATGACCGGGAACAACGGAACTTTCTTACATCCCAACTCCCTATTCCAGGTCTTATTATTCAGGAAGTGCAGTTTCAAAATGATGCCTTGGACTCCTTACCCATTACCAACATTTCATTTTCGGGTATCCTCCAAAGATTTGCCGAACGGACTGCAAAGCGGATGATTTTAAGACCTTTTATGGGAGATATTTCCTCTCAGGCAAGCAATTCTGGGCGGTTGGTTCAGGAAGATGAGTTCACACTAGAATTGCCCGAAAATCTCCGCTTGGAAGAGGATTTGAGTTCTTACAATCTGGAAGAAGCCGGAGCTCAACTCTCATTTGAAATAGAGCAGGAAGACCAAGTCATCAAAATTAAGCGAACCATCGAGCTGAATATCGATGATGAGATGGAGGAAGAAGACAAAAAGTCATTGATCAAAAAACTGAATTTTCAAGCTAACAGACCTATTCATTTAATTAAAAATTACTCAGTACCAAATGAACTTTAAATCATTGTTTATCGGGGCTTTCGCACTTTTAGTTGGCCCTCTAAGTTTTGCACAGTCTTCAAAAATGGGGCAAATAAATGATAATGAATTTGCTCTGACTGATGTCTCCTACGAACCGGGAGCTGATGCAGTAGTTTTGGCAGAATTTGGCGAAACTCAATTTTTTGGAGACGTTTTAGAAACAAAATACTTTGTCCGCCTTAAAATCCTGACGGAAGCAGGTAAAGAATATGGAGATATCCGGATTCGTTTCTATTCAGGGGACGATCGGGTGGAAGAAATCAGTGGAATTAAAGCCCAAATCACCAATGTGGAAAATGGTAAACCACAAGTTACCAAGGTCGAAAAAGACGGAATTTTCCTTGTCGACTTAGCAAATGGGATGAAGGAATATAGAATTAGCTTCCCTAATGTTCAGATAGGTTCCATCATAGAATATCAATACAAAAAATCAGATAAGAATCAGGTGTTTTTAGATGGTTGGACTTTCCAAAATCCTATTCCAACACTCTATTCAGAATATCAGATCAAAATGATCCCCCAACTCCAATACAAAATGATGGGACAGGGCTATAATTTCACTACCCGAGCCGAAAGCACCAATTCCGATGGATTGTATACTTGGAAGTTGAGAAATCTCTATTCAAGTAAGGAAGAGCCTTACATGAAAAACTATCGGGATTATGTGGATAGAATTGAATTCCAACTATCACAATACCAAAAATATGACCCAGTAAGAGGTGTAGAATTGGTAGACTACTTGGATACTTGGCAGAAATTGGGCGACGGGGTAATCGATTATTACAAGGACAAAGGTTATTATCGTAGCAATCCAATTGAAAGAGAACTTGTAGAATTTGATATTTCTGGCAACACCCAGCGGGAAATTGCGGAAAAGGCATACTATTATTTGAGGGATAATTTCCAAAATGAGGGTGAAGATTGGATCTATCCAGAAAAGACCCTCAATCAACTTTTAAATTCAAAGACAGGAAGTCCCGGAGAACTGGTATTAGCCTTAATGGGAATATTGAAATCCGTCGGAATAGAATGTGATCCGGTCTTAATCGGAAGTAAGGGTTATGGTAGAAGTGAATTGGTCCCCTTCCCTTTTCTCAATCAATTTGATGAAATTCTTTTGCTGACTAAGCTAGATGGAGAACTGCAGTTCCTTGACCTCAGTGACCCATTGGCTCCGTTTGGATACGTAGATTTAGACAAACACGTGAAGGCAGGACTTCTTCTGAAGGAGGAGGAAAGTTCGCTTGTACCCATCACCATTAGGCATAATTCCAATTCCATCTATTTCAGTCAAATAGAATTGGATAGTGCCAAAAACTTGGTAATGAAAAACTCCATCCGGAATTCGATCTATCGAGGTTTGAATACAGCACATTTGATGAAAAGAGAAAATAATGACCCTGGATTCCTGAAAGAGCTGCTAGCTGGAGGCAATCCAAATGAAGAAATCAAAAATATTCAAATAGAGGATGAACTGGCTTCTAAAAATATCTTCACGATAAATTTTGAGAGAGTTCTTCCAAATTTTGGTGAGGCAGAGACCCTTATTTTCAACCCGCTTCAATATTCTTCATTCGCAGAAAATCCCTTCACACAAGATTTCAGAATTTACCCGGTAGACTTTGAATATAGCTTTAATGAAACATACAATGCTAATATTCAAATCCCAGAAGGATATGAAGTAGATGACTATCCATTGGCAGAAAATATTTCAATCCAAGGTGATTATATACGATTTAGCTTTCAGCCTAGTATCATGGACAATATGTTAAAAATCACGGCAAGGCTTGAAGTACGAAATCCTTTGATACCCGTTCAGCGCTATGGAGATTTGAAATTTTTCATGGAATCGGTAGCAGCGAAGCTTTCAGCTCCAGTTGTACTAAAAAAAGTGGCAAATCCTTAAAATCAAATCCTCCTCCCATAATGAAAGAAAGGAGATTATTTATTAGCTCCCAAATTCTTTGGAATCGGACAATTGAATAATGGTCTAAACTATCCTACGGATTACATCATATGAAAAAATTCGTCATGGGCTTTTTATGCCTTTGGCTATTTCCAAATTCGCAGCTTTTTGCTCAAGTTAAATTTGGCGGCTTTTCTTCTGAAGAACTAGAACTTGAAATGGTTCCATTCGAACCTGAAGCCAAAATTGTGGTCCTATATGAAGAAGGGAAAAGCTATTTCATGGTGAATGGACTCCATACGGAGTATTTCTACCGAGTCAAAATTCTTGATGAGAATTCTGAAGATTTCGGAAATATTGGAATTCAGTTTTTTCGCGGGAAAAGCCTAGTAGAAGATATCGTTAAACTTGAAGCCCAAGTTTCTTATTTAGAAGATAATCAGCGAAAAGTATACAAGCTCAATAAAAATGATTTTAAGGAAGTAAACTTGGGAGGAGGGGAATTTGAGTATAGAATCATTTTCCCTCATGTAAAAAAAGGCTCTATTTTGGAATGGTCTTACAAAAAAATAGACCATCAATATAGCGTATTGGAGGGCTGGGCCTTTGAGGGAGAAACGCCAAAACTTATCAGCAAATACAGCTTTTTGGCTCCAGATTTTTTCCAGTATCAAATGATTGTACAGGGAAAAAGACTAAATGAAAACAATGAGTTTTCAAGAAAGAAAAACACCTTTTCCTGGACCTTAAGGGATATCCCTTCAATGCCAATAGAGCCTTTTTCCGGAAGTGTAGTGGACCTTCAAGAGCGAGTAGATGGTTACCTGTATTCGAGCACCTATATCAATCCTAATAAAATTGATGAATCAGATGCTTTTTATTCTTCTTGGAATCAGGTAGCAGAGTACTGGTTTAAAATCCCGGATGTCAATAGCTATTTTGAAACAGATGCAGCCGATTTAAAAAATTACCCGAAATACTTTTTGGTCAATCAGCCTTCATTGAATGAGATTAAGGAGGTCTATCGCAAAATTTCACGTGAATTCATTTCTAATTCTTCTCGATGGTTGGAGCCAATTTACCCCATGGAAACCTACCTGGAGAAAAAAGAGGGAAACAGTTTTGATAAAAACTTACTTTTCGTGCATTTCTTACGAAAGAATGGGATCAATGCAAACCTCGCGATGGTGAATGAAAGAGGGAACGGGAGAGACAAGGTAATAGAAGTTCCATTTATCAATCAGTTTTCCAGTTCTATAATTAAAGCGGAAATTGAAGGGAAAAACTATTTCCTAGACCTTACTGATTCAATTATTCCTTTTGGAATGGTTCCTCCAAATAAACTTGTCTCAAAAGCTTTTATCCTAGAAAAAGACAAAGGAAGGCTTGAAGATATTACCCAGGCACACCGCTCAGGAAGCACCAGTTATATCCAACTTCAAACTGATAGTCTCGGGAATCTATTTTTCAATTACCAACAAAGATTCACGGACTATATGGCAATCGAGATTGCTAATTTCTTCAGGGATTCAGAGAATAAGACCGACAACTATTTTACAAACCAAAGCAATAATTCTACTGTGGATTTTGAATCAATCCATTTGCAGAATGATCTGCACACAAACCAAACCATTACCTTGAATTACAAAACTTCCCCCATTGATACCTTGGGTGAGTTGATTTTGCTTAGACCATTTGAATTTTCAAGATTTTTAAAAAACCCTTTCACTGAAACAGAAAGGCAATATCCAGTCATTTTTGATTTCCCTTTTTACGAAAATTTCAACATTTCTATCCCAATTCCAGCAGGGTTTGAATTAGAAGATTTCCCTTTTTCTGAAACTATTACAATTCCTTCCAAAAAAGCTCGGTTTATATTTTTGGTAGATTCTCAAAGTGACGAATTAAAAGTGAATTGCAGATTGGACATTCTTTCCGATAATTTCTCAGTAGAGGAATATCCTCACTTAAAATTTCTTCTTGAAAGTGTTGCTGCAAAGTTGAACACGCCAATCATTTTGAGAAAAATAAACTCACAGGATTGAGGCCAATTTTTCATAATTTTCTGAAAAATACAGCGCTCCCCCATGACCAAATACCTCCACGGCTATCAGGAAGAAGAACAACGCCGCCTATATGAGCAGGCAGGCCTTTTGGAGGGATTGATCTATCCTTGGATTGATCTGAACCGAAATAAAAATTTATTGGAACTTGGCTCTGGTGTAGGCGGTCAAACAGAAATTCTCCTAAAGCTCTATCCAAACCTATCCATTACCTGTGTTGAAATCGAAGCGAGCCAATTATCACAAGCTAAAAAGAACTTACAGGCTTTTCAGAAAAGAAATATAGAATTTATCCAACAGGATGCTACTCAACTTCAACTGGACAAGAAATTTGACTCGGCCTTTATTTGTTGGGTTTTAGAGCATATTTCAGATCCTCAAAAAGTATTGGAAGGCGTTTTTTCTCACCTTGAACCCCATGGGGTCATTTATCTAACCGAGGTATTTAATTCCAGCTTTCATTTTTATCCCAAATTGCCTGGACTTACCGATTATTATCAGGCATACAATACTTTTCAAGTTCAAAATGGAGGAAATCCAAATATTGGTCTTCAGCTTGGAAATTTATTGCATCAAGCAGGATTTGAAAATATTCTTGTCCAACCGGGCGGCTTCCTTCTTGACCAATCCCAACCTGAGAGATTTAAATTGATGACAGAATATTGGAAAAAGCTGATGTTGAGTTCTGCATCTGAAATGGTAGCTTCAGGCTTGATAGAAAATCATTTGGTAAATGAGATGAATTCAGATCTGGATAAGATATCAACCGATCCAGATGGCATATTTTTCTACCAGTTTATTCAGGCAAATGCCGTAAAGCCATGAAAAAGCTGCTAAAGTGGTTAGGAAGATTTTTGATTAAGCTATTCCTTGGCTTTCTGATTCTGTCATTGGCTTCAGTAATATTTTATAAGTATGTTCCCGTAGCTATTACTCCATTGATGGTTATTCGATGGGTAGAAAACCTTCAAGATGGAGAATCAAATCTTCCATTTGAAAAAGACTGGGTATCGGAGGAAGAAATTGCTCAGGTTGCTTTTCAGGCAGTCTATGCTTCAGAAGACCAAAACTTCCTAAATCATTCAGGCTTTGATTGGGAGGCCATGAAAACTGCCTGGGAAGAAAATCAAAAAGGAAGGAGAGTGCGAGGAGCCAGCACAATCTCGCAGCAAACAGCAAAAAACGTGTTTTTATGGCCGGGAAGAAATTATGTCCGAAAGGGCCTCGAAGCATATTTTACGCTACTCATCGAATTGATTTGGGGAAAAGAGCGAATTATGGAGGTTTACCTGAATGTGATTGAAATGGGTCCAGGAATTTATGGAATCGAAGCTGCCTCTCAGAAATATTTTGGGAAATCCGCCGCCCGACTAAGCAAAAGCGAGGCGGCCTTGATCGCAGCTTGCTTGCCAAATCCCCGGCGCTGGTCTCCGAAAAACCCTACCAATTACATACGCCAAAGACAAAGCTGGATTATGCGGCAAATGGGAAATCTAGAATCCTTGCCATTTGGGAAGTAGATAGTATTATTTCATTTCTATTTTGTATTATTCTCACATGTGGATTGTCAGCAAAAGTTAGCAGCACTTTCAATTAAATCTCCGGGAAACGATTCAGAATAAAATTTGTTCAAGAATGTTTTTCCTATTGACAATAGCGCATTACCTGTAGGTTAACTGAAAGTTAAAAATCGCCCTATACGCAACGTATTTGAAGATTAAAAAAGTCAAGAATTTTTTATCCACATTTTCATTAATTTATCCACAGTTCTCCACATTAATCATATATATTATTGATTTTCAGTTATTTATATTGATTTCAAAAAGCCTAGATTTGTGGATAATTGTAGCTAACTTAAAATTGATGATTCAAAATTTTTCAAAAACCGTGGATAATTCCAAAATCCAAATTTTATTCTAAAAAGAAATTATTCGTGCTTTTTTCGGATCAATCTTTTTCGATAGGAATTAAAAATTCTCGACTTTGATACGAAGCCTATATAGCGTCCATCCTCTACTACAGGTAAGTTCCAAGCTCCAGACTTTTCAAATTTTTCCATTGCTTTTTGCATATTTTCATCAGAAGATAGGATTTCTGGAGGACTATGCATGAGGGACTGAATCTGAACGGTCTCCTGCTTCTCAGCATCAAACATAATATCGCGAATATCATCTAGTGTGATGATACCACGAAGATGCCTATGTTCATCGACCACAGGAAAAATATTCCGTTTGGAAATTTTGACCAAATCAATCAGATCTTTCAATCGGGCATTTGGATGGATCGGCAGCAAATCCCGCTCGATTACCTGATGGATGGAAATCATATCCAGCAATTCTTGATCTGGCGTCTCTGGTAGGTAGCGTCCTTTCTCCTTCAATTGAAGGGTGTAAAGACTATCCTTTTGATAATAAGTCTTGGTGACAAATGAAATAGCCGAAACAAACATAAGCGGAACAAAAAGCTCGTAACCGCCTGTAATTTCAGCAATCAAGAATATCGCGGAAAGCGGTGAATGTTGGACTCCTGCCATCACCCCACACATGGCTACTAGCGTAAAATGAGCCAAAGGGAGCGGCATATGAAAGTCAAACATGTTTTTCGCGAATGCAAAAAGGAAACCCAAAATTCCCCCGACATAGAGCGAAGGAGCAAATATTCCCCCAGCGCCACCAGCACTCAATGTTAGGGCAGAAGCAACAGGTTTGATTAGGATTACAAATGCCAGGAAGAACAAAATCATGTAGGGATTTTCGATCGCAGAGAAGAATGGCGATTTATCCAATAATTGACTGGATTCTCCACGAATCAACATATTCAAAGTATCGTAGCCTTCTCCATAAATTGGCGGAAAGAAAAATAGGATAAAACCCAACAAAGCCCCTCCATACAGAATCCGAAGCAGTTGACTTTCGAATCCTTCCATGATCTTTTCCGTACGCATCACGGCCTTACTAAAGTAAAGAGAGGTAATCCCACAAAGTATTCCCAGCACCAAGTAATAAGGCATATGAGAAGCCTCAAAGGAATCCTGTAGATCGAAATAGAAGACCCGATCTCTTCCGATGAGAATCATGGAAGTCAAAGAACCGGTAACTGAAGCAATGAGAAGCGGAATGAAACTAGCGGTACTGATTTCCATCAATATTACCTCAATGGCGAAAATCACCGCTCCAATAGGAGCTCCAAATATGGCAGAGATCGCTCCCGCAGCTCCGCAACCAATTAATAAGGCCCGTTTTTTTGAATTAAGGTGAACGAGAACCCCAATATTGGATCCAATCGCCGATCCTGTCACCAGCATGGGCGCTTCCAATCCTACCGATCCTCCAAAACCTACCGTCAAAGCAGAAGTAATTACCCGACTGTAAGTTTTTACACGAGGGATTAGGCTTTGCTTTTTTGAAATAGTAAACAATACATCCGGAATCCCATGACCTCCAAAATCCTTGAAAAGGTATTTACTGAGAATGAAAGCTGCCGAAATACCTATAATTGGATAAATGATGTAGAGGAAATTAGCGTACTCCACATAAAAGTCCTCCGTTAAAAAATTTTGGATAAAGTGCACCCCCTCCTTCAAAATCACTGCGGCTACTCCAGAAAGTATCCCAATTATCCCACTGAGTATCAGGATAAAATTCTGATTGCTCATATGGCGAAGCCTCCAAATGAGCAGACGTGCAATGAAATCATTCTTTGCCAAAACAGTGGAGTTTTGTTCCAGAAAGCAAAGTAACTAAGCTCTCCATCAAAGGAAAAAAAAGCGTCAAGGAATTATGGGTTCTTCATCGATTTTTTTGATACAAGCCAGAATTAGATTGCAAGAATCGACAAAAAATTGAGGATCAACATTTCTATATTCATCACTTGGCTGATGATAATCCTCATGGTCTTCGACTCCAAAATAAAGATGAGGAATCTTTTTTTCGAAAAAAGCACCATGATCAGAGGAGCGGGTCCAATCATCCCGCCCCGTTCCAGGAACATCATGTCCGAATTTTAACAGAGGTTTTCCTTCAGAGTCCGCATCCTCCAATAACTTCCGAAATTCAGGATAATAGTGTGTTCCTGAAACATAAAGTTCGCCAGCTTCATTTCTAGAGATCATATCCATATTGACATTGAGAAGGATTTGATCCAACTCAAAAGGAAAATCTTCCACCAAAGCTTTAGCTCCCTGCAAGCCTTTTTCTTCAGCATCCAAAGCCGCAAAAATCATAGAGTGCTGAGGTGGGTTTTGAGAAAAATATCGAGCCATCTCAATCAAAGCAGCGGTACCGGAAGCATTGTCATCCGCACCATTATATATTGAATCTTCCGAAGCAGATGCTCTGCCTATTCCTACATGATCAAAATGAGCAGTGATAACAATAATTTTCTTACTCTCTGTTCCTGGTACAAAACCGACTACATTATATCCTGTGATGGTCCTATTCTCTCTTCTACTGGTAAATCGGAATTCCTGCAAAAAATCAGGGTATTGGGAATCAAGGCCCATATCCATAAATTCTTTTCGGATATAATCTCGAGCTTCACGATTTTCGGCAGTTCCCGATTCTCTTCCTTTCAGCTCATCTGAAGACAAATAAACCAAATGTTTGATCAGGCTTTTTTCTTGGAGTTTTTGAGAAAAAGAAATGTGGATGGTAAAAAACAGTAGAATTGTAGCGAATACTTGAAGATTCCATCTCATGAGCTGGTAATTTTTTCGTTATTTAAAGTCGAAATTTAAAAGGAAGCAGTCAGAAACCTTCATTCATGAAATATTTCTTTTTCGTTTTACTTCTTGGTTTCATTTCCTTGAAGGCCTTTCCTCAGAATGGATTGCCTCAAAGTTTTTATGATGGCAAGTCTGTCGTCTTGGTTTCTGTAGATCCAGGCGCTAGGCCTGTTATGGACTGGAAAATCGCATCTGACACCGTGCATCATTATCTAGTAGAAGCCGGAGGTGACCCGGTGGCCTATTATGAATTGGAGCAAGTAGTGCTTTCTGAGGAAGTGCAGGCCGCCTATGCAAAAGCATTCGAGCAGCGGCTGGTGAAGAATATCATCTTGATCACTCGGCAAAAAAATCAATCCAGTATCCACATCGGTGAGTTCAGCGGAGATGGAAAAGTAATCTCTAGTACGGCTTTATATGGCTCAACTGCAACAAATTTACCGGAAGCTGGAAAGCAGCTTGCCAATGCCGCTAAAACTACCCCAAGCAAAAATTTATTGGTGATCGATGTACCAGAATTCCCAAGCTTGGCAGGAATAGAAAGCAACACCAGCCTTGCTGCCTCCAAATTTCTACCGAGAAATCCTTTGAATTTAGAAGTTTTTAAGCTCGGGATTCCTTTGGAGGGAAGTAGTGCTGCCACCGGATTTCTGAGCTTCTTCAGGTTTGATCTATTTGGAAAATCTCCTGAAACAATCTTAGCTGAACAAGCTACTCAAAAAACCCAACTCGAATCTATCTTGAATGCAGAATATCCCCATGAATTCGTTTGGCTTACTGAACCCAAAACCAATGAGGAATTAATTCGGGATCGAGTACAATTTTTATTGATTCGAGTGGAGGGCCGCGAAGCTGATTTAAAGAAAAGTATGGGGCTAGAAGCCGACCCACAAACTGAAACAGAAACGGTAGTCAAGTATTACATCAAGTTGATTGTAAGGGACGAACTTTACATTGGACCTGAATGGGATGCAGATCCCGATTGGAGAGTGGCACTTCGAAATTTCCTGAGAAATCTAAAAAAGTAAACCTCCCCGAAGGGAGGCTTTGTTGCTTGACTGAATTAGGGGTGATTAAAGCAACTTCTACTTGTAATTCCTGTGATGAAAAGTTCTTTTTCGTATATGAACGATTCTTTTCCCTAAAGAAATAAAAAAAGTTCTAACATCCTAAATTTTGAAAAAAGTTTTTCAATTAAAATTGGCTTTTTTAAAATTTTTATTGGTTATATCCTATTTATACAAATCTTTTTGGACAAAGGGAATTAGTGCCAGTAAAACAGCCTGAGAATAATAGTTCTTTCGATCCAATTTTCCCTTAGTCAAAATCCCCACAGAGCCCCCTTGCTGCTTGGAATTTTCCTGAGAAAAAAACTGATCATCCGCCTTTCCTAACTCAACTCCTTGCTTTACTAAATCCGCAATGGGTGCAGGAAGATAAAAGGTGCCTGTTTGGGCCTGTCCGCTTTTCCCGTTTTTATCCTCAATATATATCCAGGCAAAAGCAAATAATCCATGCTCATCTTCATCCACTCCACCTTCTATTCCGACCCAATAGTCCGCCTCTGGAAAAGCTTTTTTGGCATTTCTAGCTCTATTTCTGGCACCCTCCCAAGTTTCCTCAGCATTCATGGGTTGGTCAGAAACTCCCGAAGGCACATTGATTCCTGTGACGTGAAATGGGTGATCGAAAGCCAGATTAAAAGCCTCTTCCGCACTCTTTATTTTTACTGGGTTGGCACTACCCACCACGATCAACTTATTGGAGTAAGCGGTTAAGTTCTCTCTTTTTGGAAAATTCATAGAAAAAAAGCCTAAGCTGAATGCTTAGGCCATGTTGGTGTATACGTTATTGACGTCGTCGTCTTCTTCAAGTTTATCGATCAACTTATTAATAATTTCTTCCTGCTCTTCAGTCAACTCCACTAGGGTAGTCGGAAAACGCTGGAAGTCTGCGGAGATAATTTCGATACCTTTTTCCTCTAGGGCCTTTTGCATGGCACCGAAGTCTCCGAATTCGGTGTATACGAAGATTTCACCTTCATTTTCATCAATATCTGTCAACCCATAATCGATGAGTTCAAGCTCCAACTCTTCCATATCCCAATCATCTTTGGCGAATCGAAAAACCGCCTTATGATCAAACATGAAACTTACAGAGCCGGAAGTTCCCAGCGATCCTCCATACTTGGTAAAATAGGAACGAACATTCGCTACGGTACGATTGGTATTATCCGTGGAAGTTTCTACGATGACGGCGATACCATGAGGTCCGTAGCCTTCGTATACTACTTCTTCGTAGTCTTTTTCATCTTTATTGGTCGCCCGTTTGATCGCTGCCTCAATTCGATCTTTTGGCATTTGGGCTCCCTTGGCATTTTGGATGACAGTCCGAAGTTTGGCATTGCTATCAGGGTCGGGACCTCCAGCTTTTACTGCCATGACTATTTCCTTACCTAGTTTGGTAAAGACCTTGGACATCTTAGCCCATCTTTTAAACTTTCGCTCTTTTCTAAATTCAAATGCTCTTCCCATGGATTTGCTCGATTTGCTGCCAAAATTAGCAAATCTTTTGGTTTTGAGGAGAACTCCTTGACCCTGAATCAAAAAGTGATTTCAAGCTTTTTACTCCCTTTCAAAAAATGAAAAGCAAATAAATGTTAATTCCATTTTTTTGAATAAACCTTGCCTCCTTTCTCCAGTCAAAGGAGCAAACAAAACCACAAAGACAATGAAAAAGATCTTATTTAGCGCCGGATTAGTTTTTCTACTTTCTATGGGAGCATTTGCCCAAAGAGGCCCTCAAAGAGAAATGCCAGATCCTGAAACTCGAGCAAAAATGATGACCGATCGAATGGCAGAACAATTGGGACTTTCTGAAGAGCAGAAAGCAAAAATTCTTGCCATCAATTTAGAGAATGCTAAAAAACGCCAAGCAGAAGCTGAAGCACGAAAAGCCGAAGCCGAGGCGAGAAGAGAACAAGCCAAAGCTCAGGAAGAAGAAATTAAGTCGATTCTTACGGAAGAGCAAAGGCAAAAATGGGAAGAACTTAAAGAAGCAAGAAGGGAACGTGGTCCTAGAGGAAATCGCGGGGGTGAAATTCACGATCGAGAAGAATTCCGAAAAAGACGAGGCGGAGGTCAACAATAACTCAACAAAAAATGCCACCAAATTTGGTGGCATTTTTTTTTTCTAGATGAAGATTTTGCTTAATCCACCCCATGAATTTCATCTTCCACCTGAAAGTAGGATTCATCTTTCTGAGGAAGATTAGATGCACCCATCAGGAATTCATCAACCTGAACAGCCGCTTCCCTGCCTTCTGAAATCGCCCATACAACCAATGATTGGCCACGGCGCATGTCTCCAGCAAGAAAAACTTTGGAATTGGTACTTTGGAATTTCTTGGATTTTGGAAGGGTATTTTCCATTACTTCTACGCCAAATGCTTCCAAAAGTCCATTTTGAGCTGGCCCCATGTATCCAATTGCAATAAATGCCAAATCACATGGGATGGTCCTCTCCGTTCCTTCTACTTCTTCAAAGGTCATTCGTCCATCTTTTTCCAGCCACTCAATATCTACAAGCTTAAGCCCAGTCACCTCTCCATCCTCATTTCCAATAAATTCTTTTGTCAAGATAGAGAACATACGCTCGGCTCCTTCCTCATGGGAACTGGAAGTTTTTAAAGTCATCGGCCATTCTGGCCAAGGATTCAAAACAGTCCGCTGTTTTGGAGGCTTTGGAAGCAATTCCAACTGCGTAATGGAAGCTGCCCCATGACGATTGGAAGTTCCGATACAGTCACTCCCTGTATCTCCACCACCAATTACAATGACATTTTTTCCCTTGGCAGAAATTGGGTTTTCCTCAATCTCTCCTCCTACAACTTGATTTTGTTTTCCAAGGAATTCCATCGCAAAATGGACACCTTTTAAATCAGAACCTTTGATCTTAAGCGCTCTAGGCTGTTGGGCTCCTGTAGCCAAGACAACCGCATCAAAATTTCGGAGGATATTTTCGGCTTTGATATTGAAACCCACGTCAGAATTGCAGATAAAAATCACCCCCTCCTGCTTCATGAATTCTATGCGCCGATCAATCACCCACTTTTCCAATTTGAAATCAGGAATTCCATATCGCAGCAAGCCTCCGGGCTTAGCATCCTTTTCAAAAACGGTTACTTCATGTCCAGCCTGATTTAACTGATCAGCAGCCGCTAATCCCGCAGGACCCGAACCAATTATTGCCACATGCTTGCCAGTTCGAGTTTGAGGTGGATTCGGCTGAATCAGTCCCAATTCATAAGCTTTCTCAGCAATATTTTTCTCGATTAATTCAATTGTAACCGGGTCTTTATTGATCCCCAACACGCAGCTAGCTTCACAAGGAGCTGGACAGATTCTACCTGTAAACTCAGGAAAATTATTCGTACTTCTTAGAATCTGAATCGCTTCCTGCCAATTTTCCTGATAAACAGCATCATTAAATTCCGGAATCACATTGCCCAATGGACACCCCTGATGGCAAAATGGAACCCCACAGTCCATGCATCGTGCTGCCTGATGATTCAGCTTTTCGGCTGAAAAAGGCTCATATATTTCCTGGTAATCGCCTATCCTTTCTTTTGGATCTCGACTTACCGGAGTTTCTCTTTTAAATTGTAAAAATCCTTCTTTCGCTCCCATCTTAAGCCAATGTTTTTGATTGTTCTTCTGCTCTCTTTTCCAAAACTGCTTTGTAGTCTCTCGGAATTACCTTGATAAATTTCTGGCTGTTTTTCTCCCAATCATCCAAAAACGATTGAGCTAGACTACTCCCCGTCAATTTGACGTGTCTTCTTAAATAGGACTGAATCGTACTGAGATCTTCTTTGGTCAAAGGATCCACATCCACCAATTCAGGATTGATTTCGGTGATGTAATCCTGGAGAATGTAGGCGATACCACCACTCATTCCCGCGGCAAAATTCCTTCCGACCTCTCCCAAATTGATCATCAATCCCCCGGTCATATATTCGCAACCGTGATCTCCGATTCCTTCCACGACGGTTTTTACACCGGAATTTCGGACGCAGAATCGCTCCCCACCTTTTCCATTGATAAAAGCTTCCCCGGAAGTAGCTCCATAAAAGGCCACGTTTCCGATGATGATATTTTCCTCTGGCTTGAAGCGAGCATTTCGACTTGGATATACGGTTAACCTTCCTCCAGAAAGTCCCTTTCCGAAATAGTCATTGGCTTCACCTTCCAATTCGAAGCTAACTCCTTTAGTCAGGAATCCTCCAAATGTTTGCCCGGCGGAACCGGTAAATTTGATTTGAATGGTGTCTTCCGGAAGGCCCTTGCTTCCATAAATCTTGGAAATCTCATTGGAAAGCATGGCTCCAACAGCCCGATCCGTATTCTTGATCTGGAAAGTGCCTGTAACAGGAATTTCCTGTTCCAAAGCAGGTTTTGCCGCTTCGATCAATTTGGTATCCAACACTTCAGACAAATCCCACTCTTGGTCGATTTGCTTGTGAATCCCCACATGATCTGGCACTTCCACTTTGTGGAAAATTGGAGATAAATCCACTTTATCCCATTTCCAGTGGTTCAAGTGACCTGTTGACTGAAGTACATGGCTTTGACCCACCATTTCATCCACGGTACTAAAACCTAGAGAAGCCATAATTTCACGCAAGTCTTGAACAAGGAAGTGGAAATAATTTACCACATGATCAGGGTCTCCCGTGAATAGTTTTCGAAGCTCAGGATTTTGGGTCGCTATCCCCACCGGACAAGTGTTCAAATGACACTTTCGCATCATAATACATCCTTCCACAACTAGAGCTGCTGTAGAAATCCCCCATTCTTCTGCACCCAAAAGAGTGGCAATGGCAATATCCCGACCTGTCCGCAATTGTCCGTCTGTCTGAAGGACTACCCGACTTCGAAGGTTATTTTTTACCAAAGTCTGATGCGCTTCCGACAAGCCCAGTTCCCATGGCAATCCTGCATGGCGAATAGATGATAGCGGAGATGCACCTGTTCCTCCATCGGCACCTGAAATCAAAATCACATCAGCCATAGCCTTTGCCACACCGGCAGCAACGGTACCAACGCCAGCTTGGGATACCAACTTGACATTGATCCGGGCTTTTCGGTTGGCATTTTTCAAATCAAAAATCAGCTGAGCCAAATCCTCAATCGAATAAATATCATGGTGAGGAGGCGGAGAAATCAATCCTACCCCCGGTGTGGAATGCCTTACTCGACCAATCCATTCATCCACCTTATGACCTGGCAACTGCCCTCCTTCTCCCGGCTTGGCACCTTGCGCCATTTTGATCTGCAATTCCTCAGCATTAGTGAGGTAATTACTAGTCACACCAAAACGACCGGAAGCAACCTGCTTGATCGCAGAGCGTTCCCAATCTCCATTTTCTTTTCTTTCAAATCGGATTTCATCCTCTCCACCCTCACCGGAATTACTTTTAGCACCAATTCGGTTCATAGCAATCGCCAAAGTAGTATGGGCTTCATGAGAGATGGAACCAAAAGACATAGCTCCTGTCGCAAAACGCTTTAAAATGGATTCAGCCGGCTCTACTTCTTCGATTGGAATGGAAATTCGCTTTTTGAATTCAAACAAACCCCGCAAGGTCAAAGCATCTCGGCTTTGTTCGTTGATTTTTGCAGCAAACTTTTTATAAAGCTCGAAATCATTTAGCCGCGTTGATTTCTGAAGCAAATGAATCGTCTCAGGATTGAAGAGGTGTTTTTCTCCTCTACGTTTCCATTGATAAACTCCTCCCGTTTCTAAGGTAGGGCTTTGGGTATGATAGGCTGCTCGATGACGAATCAGTACCTCTTCCGCCAATTCATCAAAAGAAATTCCTGAAATCCTTGAAACAGTTCCTTTGAAACAGCGATCGATGACTTCAGGCCCCAAGCCGATGGCTTCGAAAATCTGAGCACCTTGATAGGACTGAAGAGTAGAAATACCCATTTTGGAAAGTACTTTTAACAAACCTTTTCCAATTGCTTTTTGGTAGTTGGAAAAGAGCGTTTTACGATCCTTAACCCCTGGGAACATTCCTTTTTCGTATTGATCCAATAAGGATTCCAAAGCCAAATAAGGGTTTATCGCAGAAGCACCATATCCAATCGCTGTCGCAAAATGATGGGTTTCTCGAATGTCTCCGGACTCTAGCACCAAACCGGCTTTAGTTCGCATATTTTTCTTCACCAAGTGGTGATGAACCGCTCCAATAGCGAGCAAGGAAGGAATCGGAGCCCACTCCTCATTACTGTTTCGATCAGAAATGATCAGAATATTTTTTCTGGCATTTACCGCATCTTCGGCCTCTTTACATAGGGTGTCCAAAGCTTCTAGTAATCGACCTGGCTGATGATCTGCCTTAAAATGAGAAGTTAATTTCACCGCACGGTATCCCTGAGATTCCATGTTTTGAATCTTTTCCAAGGATTCATTCAAAAGTACCGGTTGTGAAATGTGAATTTGGCGGGTATGCTGTGGACTTTCTTCCAAGATATTATGCCCTTCACCAATTCTGGTGAACAAAGACATCACCAATCGCTCCCGAATCGGATCGATAGGCGGGTTACTTACCTGAGCAAATAGCTGCTTAAAATAGTTGGAAATATGTTGGCTTTGCTTGGAAAGGACTGCCAAAGGAGTATCCGCTCCCATGGAACCAATCGCCTCATGACCACTAGCACCCATCGGCGCCAAAACCACCTTCAATTCTTCTGAGGTGTATCCAAAAATCGTTTGGAATTTGTGGATGTTCTCGGTGGAATAAGGATGTGTCAAAACTTCCGGATCGGGCTCCAAGCGCAACTTGATTCGCTGCTCATTCACCCATTTTTCATAAGGCTGACTTCGGCAAATCTCTGACTTGATTTCCTCATCAAAAAGCACCTTTCCTTTTTCCAAATCAGCCAAAATCATCTTTCCAGGGCTAATTCGGCCTTTTTGAACGATGGTAGCCTCTCTAATAGGCAAAGCACCAGCCTCTGAAGACAATACCAAACGCTCATCTTTAGTGATAAAATATCGCAAAGGGCGAAGACCATTTCGGTCCAAAGTTGCACCTACATTTTCTCCATCTGTAAATAAAAGTGCCGCAGGTCCATCCCAAGGCTCTACCAAGGAAGCATGGAATTTATAGAAAGCTTTTCTGTCTCTATCCATCACCTCGTTATCCTGCCAAGCTTCCGGCACTAACATCATCATGGCATGGGAGATGGACCGACCTGAAAGTGACAGCAATTCCACCATGGCATCCAAGTTGGCTGAATCTGAATTCAACTTATTAGTGATAGGCATCAGCATCTGAAGTTCCTCATCAGAGAAGTACTTGGATTGCATCAGCGTCTCTTTGGACTTCATTTTGTTGAGGTTACCACGGATTGTATTGATCTCTCCATTGTGAGAAAGACAACGGAAAGGCTGAGCTAGTCTCCAGTTTGGAAAAGTATTGGTCGAAAAACGGGAATGTACGATTGCAAAAGCCGACTCGATCTTGCTGTTTTGAAGATCCTTATAAAAAGGCAAAACCTGATCCGTTCGAAGCTGACCTTTATAAATAAGCGTGCGACTGCTTAAAGAAGCAAAATAAAAGGACTGGTTTACTCCTGGGATTTGATTATTGATTTGAGTCGAAGCATGGTTTCGAAGCACGTAAAGTTTTCGCTCCAATTCAATCCCAGTCAGTCCCCTTTTATGCCGAACAAACAATTGCTCAATATTCGGCATTACTTCCAAAGCTCCAGAACCCGGAACTGTCTCATCAACTGGAACGGGCCTATAACCAATCAATTCAAAATCCAGCTCCTCAATTATCTGATTGAGAAGGGCTTTTGACTTTTGAAATAACTGTTTGTTTTTAGGAAAAAAGGTCATTCCAACACCATATGAACCTTTTTCCGGAAGGTTAATTTCAGTTCGCGCTGTAATGTCCTTTAAAAATTCATGAGGAATCTGGATCAAAATTCCCGCACCATCTCCCGTTTTGGGGTCAGCTCCACGTCCTCCACGATGCTCCATATTACTCAACATGAAGAGGGCGTCGCTGATCGTCTCGTGAGAGGCTTCTGCAGTCAAATCCACCACTGCTCCAATCCCGCAGGAATCATGCTCCAGTTCGGGACGGTATAATCCATGATGCATATAAATTAAGTTTAATAGGTTCAAAATTTCCAAAAATTACCAAAAAAATTACTTCTATTAAAATTTATACAATAAAGAGCCTTTTCTAATAACATTTTTTATAGAAAATGATCTTTTTTTTATTTTTTCATAATTTGAAATTTTGTTGAAAAAACACCCCATCTGGGATAAAATTTCACCAAAAACTGGAAACCTGATGATAAAATAAGGCTCGTTTGGAAAAAATGATGTCAGTTTCCTGAAAATCGGTTTTCAGGAAAAAATTAAAAGAAAGCTGATTTTTTTTGATTGAGTTTTTAAAATTCTACAGAATAGAACTTACCTCAAAAATTTCAATGCCATGGAAAATTTGGATTTTCTATTCAATTACAAAATCGATTAATCGGTGAATACCCTGCCAGCTTCCTCATCTGGAGACTTAATGTGGACTTTTACCTTTTTAATCTTTCTTAGATCGACTGCTAGGATGGTAAACTCAAAATTCAGGAAGGTAATCTTTGTTCCATTCTTTGGCAGCTTACTATTCAACTCCAGCAACAAACCTCCCAAAGACTCATTTTCACCCTTGACTTCATCAAAAATCTGAGCATCCAATTCCAGTTTTTTGCAGAAATCATTAAGTGAAATTTTTCCTTCAAAAATAAAGGTCTGACTATCCAACTCCTTGAAATAGAAGCCATCAGCATCATCAAACTCATCATTGATTTCACCGATAATTTCCTCGATCAAATCTTCCAGAGTCACCAAACCGGATGTACCCCCATATTCATCGACCACAATAGCCATATGGACTCTTTTCTGCTGGAAATCCTTTAAAAGTGTATCTACTTTTTTATTCTCAGGTACATAAAAGCTTTTCCTGATAAGTTCCTGCCAAGCAAAATTTTCATCCCGCTCAATGTATGGAAGCAAATCCTTGATATAAAGAATGCCTTGAATATTATCGATCGTTTCTTCAAAGACGGGAATTCGGGAATAGCCACTTTTATTGATTTTGTCCATCAATTCATGGAAATCCATCTCCGTATCTACTGCAGTGATTTCCATCCTACTTCGCATAACTTGCCGTACGGTCAGGGTCCCAAAATTCACGATCCCTTTCAAAATTTCCCGCTCTTCGTCTGGCGTGTCTTCGGTAGTCAATTCAAGCGCTTGGTTGAGCTCTTCCACTGAAAGGGAATACCCTTTTTTCTCAATTCTTCGCTCAATCAAGTTGCTGATGGACATTAGCAAGAAAGAAAAAGGTCTCAAAATGGACGCGAAAAACTTCATGGTGGGGGCCATGGTTTGACTGAATTCCATTTTGGCTTTGTTTGCATAGACTTTTGGAACAATCTCCCCAAAGAATACGATAGCAAAGGTGATCCCCACAGTTTGGATCAAAATGACAATAATTCCTGTCGCATTCATCCCAAAAATGCTCCATGCCACAAAGGTGGTCAAAGTAACGATGGCGATGTTGATGAGATTATTTAGGATAAGGATGGTGCTGAGCAGTTCTTTGGGTCGCTGCAAGAGCTCCACTACGGATTTGCTTCTGGAAGTATCTTTTTCGTAAAGCTGATCCAATTCATCATTGCTCAAAGAAAAAAACGCAACTTCTGATCCGGAAACCAAGGCGGAACCGATCAGCAAGAGAATAAAAAGTACTGAATTGAGCAATAAATAAGCCGCTCCAGGTTCAGCTATTTGAGCGAGTAAATCGGTACTCGGGTATGGGTCGTCCATGGACTAAACACGATGGTTGCTACAAAATTACAAAATCCCCTGAAAAATTCAGGGGACTTGATTTAAAACGGAAGATCATCATCCTCATCTCCTGATGGAGCCAAGTCCATCGAATTGGAAGTGGGTTGAGAAGCTGGACTTGCAGGTGCAGAAGCAGGTCGCTGATAATTTCCTTCACCTGGACCTCCACCTGGATTCTCTGAGCGAGATCCTAGCATGGTAAAACTTAACACACGGATTTTTGTCCGCTTTCTATTGTTTCCATCTTGGTCCTGCCAGGTATCAGACTTAATTTTCCCTTCGACATAAATCTGCATTCCTTTTTTAAGGTATTGCTCGGCGATTTTCGCTTGACCTCCCCAAAGCTCCAGATCATGCCATTCGGTTTGCTCTACTCGATTTCCATTGCGATCCTTATACGCCTCTGTAGTTGCAAGACGAAGATTAGCCACCACATTATCTCCCTCTAAATATTTTACTTCAGGATCTGCTCCCAAATTCCCAACTAGGATCACTTTATTTACTCCAGCCATTTTTTATGAATTCATGATTTAAAATAGAATATTGAAGGTAATCAAAAGCCCTGATCGTTCAAAAAATTTACGATCAACTTTGGTTTTGCCAGCTGCTCGATTCGATCTTCTTCCACCATCATAAAACCTTCCTCAGCAGCCCATTTCTGAAGTTTTTCTTGATATCGGGCATCAATATCTATTTCGGAAAATTCCGCATGAAGCCGCTGATGAGACAATAAGTGTCTGTACTTCTTGGGAAATTTCCGCACTTCCTGAGATTCAACTGGTAAATCCAACTGATGCTCCTCCTCTTGATTTGCTTTTTCAGCCAAAGGAAAATCAAATAAGCCTTCCCAAATATCACCGGAATTCCTTCTTTTCCATACCCAAGAGCCTCCACAGCGGATGACAAAATAATGAAGATGGCGGTCCTTGACTTTGGTCTTGTTGATTTTCACAGGCAGGGAATCCACCAAATTGTGGGTGTAGGCGAAACAGCTACTTTTTAATGGGCAGGATTCACATTCGGGCTTTGCAGGAACGCAAAGTCGGGCACCAAAATCCATAATCGCCTGATTATATTCTCCCGGCTCATCTTTAGAAATGAGTTGATCGGCCAGCTCCTGAAATTCCCGTTTCCCTTTTCCGCTAGCAATATCCGTCTCGATTCCAAAAACTCTAGCCAATACCCGAAAGACATTCCCATCAACGACTGCTTTTCGCTCTCCGAAAGCAAAGCTTGAAATTGCGGCAGCCGTATAGCTCCCTACACCTTTTAACTGTATCAATTCCTCATAAGAATTTGGAAATTCGCCAGCCCGATCAAACCAGATTTGTTTGGCACAGAAATGAAGATTTCTGGCTCGACTGTAATAGCCCAATCCTTGCCACAATCGAAGCACATCTTCCTCAGGAGCCTCCGCCAAATCCTTAACGGTGGGATATTGGGTGACGAACTTATAATAATAAGGTAATCCCTGAGCGACCCGAGTTTGCTGCAAGATGATTTCAGAGAGCCAAATTTTGTACGGATCCTGCGTACCTCTCCAAGGCAATTCGCGAGGATTTGAACGATACCAACTTAAGATTGAATTAGAAAATGCTTGATTATCAGTGGATTTATGATTCATGGGATTGAAAATTCTCCAGTACAAAACTGGTTAATTTTTATGGATTTGTTTTTTAATTGACTTGGTTCTCGTACATTTGCAGTCCCAAAAACACTTGGTTAATAGGTTGTTAAGCTTATTTAATAATTTCTAAATCTAAATCACCGTGACAAAAGCAGAAGTAATCACCAAAATCTCGGACATGACCGGGATCCAAAAGGATGATGTTACCCAAACAGTAGAGGCTTTCTTCAGCGTGGTCAAAGAGTCCATGTCAGAAGGCGAAAACATTTATGTAAGAGGGTTTGGTAGCTTTATCAACAAGAAAAGAGCTAAGAAAATCGCTCGAAACATTTCCAAAAATACTGCCATTGTCATCGACGAGCACTATATCCCGGCTTTCAAGCCATCCAAAGTGTTTATCGAAAAGATCAAAAACAGTAACAAGATCAAAGAACTAGCTCCACAAGAATAAGTCTTAGGGAGAATTGACATGAAAAAAACTCAGCTAATCCTCATTATCGTCGGCGTATTGGCCATTGTAGGATTGTACTCCTTACCCAAGATCGTCGTGGATAATGAGGCCCAAGCTGGGGCAACTGTGGGACAGGATACAGAAGAATCTTCCGAAAGTGCAGTGGAAATGCATGCTGCCGAATTGAGTGAAGAAAAGGAAAATCTACTCTCACAATTGCGAAACAAAGCTGCTGAATCAACTATTTCCCTTGAGGAATTAGAAAATTTGGCCAATTTGTATCAGGAAAAGGCAGTCTATGATAGCGCCGCCTATTTCCTTTCAGTTGCAGCGGAACGATCCGAGGAGTTGATCTGGGATGAAAAGACAGGAGATGCCTACTTTGAGGCTTTCACTTTTGCACTGGATCCTAAGAAAGTTGAAGCTACTGCTGAAAAAACCCGGGAATATCTCGGAAAGGTATTGGAAAACGATCCAAGCCGATCAGACTTGAAATCAAAAATTGCCATGACCTATGTGTCCTCTGCCAACCCTATGCAGGGCATCATGATGCTCCGTGAAATTTTGGAAGAGGATCCTCAAAATGAAGATGCCCTTTTCAATATGGGTATTTTGTCCATGCAGTCCGGACAATACAAGCGGGCGGTGGAGCGCTTTGAGGAATTGGTCAGCTATCACCCTGATAATCTGCAAGGACAGTTTTATCTAGGCGTGAGCTATTTTGAGTCAAATCAAAGAAATAAAGCAAAAGCCCAATTTGAGGCAGTGAAAGAAATGACCCAAGATCAAATGATCCTGGAGAGTATCCAAAGCTACCTAGATAGGCTATAAATAAAATTGTATCACATCTAAACAAACAAGACTATGCCTTGCGGAAAGAAAAGAAAGAGACATAAGATCGCTACGCACAAGCGTAAAAAGAGACTAAGAAAGAACAGACATAAGAAGAAGTAATACACTTCTTCTTTTCCTGTTTTAAAGAAAACCACACGTTCATTTACATATTTATTAGACTAGGTTTTGAGTACAGAATTGTTAATTGATTCTGCTCAGGACGGGAGTCGGATTGCCCTCCTTCAGGACAAAAGCCTCGTAGAGTTACACTCTGACAGCTTGGAAAACCAATTTAAGGTTGGGGACATCTATCTTGGTACGGTTAGAAAAATTGTCAACGGCCTCAATGCGGCATTTATTGACGTAGGCTACGAAAAAGACGCCTTTTTGCACTATCAAGATTTAGGCCCTAATATCCAAAGCCTTCAGAAGTTCACCAAGATGGTGCGCAACAACAACTACAGCAATTACAACCTGAAGGGTTTTGAAAACGAACCTGAAATCGACAAAATCGGAAAGATTTCATCCATTCTGTCGAAGAACAATCAGGTGTTGGTTCAGATAGTGAAAGAACCTATCTCTACCAAAGGCCCCCGACTATCCTGTGAGCTCTCTCTTCCCGGTCGCTACCTCGTCTTGGTGCCGTTTTCGGATACAGTTAATGTCTCCAAAAAAATCCGCAGCAATGACGAGCGTAAAAGGCTTTTAAGACTCATTACTTCCATCAAACCAGCCAACTTCGGAGTAATCATCCGGACGGTGGCCGAAGGTCAGTCAGTGACTGAACTTGACAAAGACCTTCGAAATCTTCTCTACAAATGGGAAGAAGGGATGAAAAAGCTGATGAAGGCAAAAAGCCGCGACAAAATTATTGGAGAGATGAGTATGGCCTCCTCATTAGTGCGAGACCTACTCAATGAATCTTTCGATGCAATCACTGTAGAAGAGGAATCTACTTACGATCAGATTAAATCCTACATCAGGTCCATTGCACCTGAAAAGGAAAAAATTGTCAAACTTTACAACGGTAAAGTTAAATTATTTGAAAGTTTTGGGATTGAAAAACAGATCAAAAGTCTGTTTGGACAAACGGTTAGTTTACCACAAGGTGGCTATTTGATAATTGAGCACACAGAAGCGCTCCACGTCATCGACGTCAATAGTGGCAATAAATCCAATCAAGAAAGCGATCAAGAATCGACGGCATTAAAGACCAATTTGGTCGCTGCCAAAGAGATCGCTCGACAGCTCCGCCTCCGGGATATGGGAGGTATCATCGTAGTCGATTTTATCGATATGAAGCGGGCCGAAAATAAAAAGGCCATCTACGATGCGGTGAAAAATGAGCTTAAAGCCGACCGATCTAAGCACACCGTATTACCGCTGAGCAAGTTTGGATTGATGCAAATCACCCGTCAGCGAGTACGGCCAGAAGTTAACATTGTAACCAAAGAAGTTTGTCCAGCTTGTAATGGAACTGGAAAAATCCAAGCTTCAATTTTGATTGCAGACAAACTTGAAAAAGATCTGGAGCACTTGTTGACCATGCAAAACATTGCCAAAGTCCAAATTGGGCTGCATCCCTACTTGCATGCCTACTTTACTGTCGGTCTGATTAGCCGTCAGGTGAAGTGGTTTTTCAAATATTTCAAATGGATTAAACTGATCAAAGACTCTTCCCTACCGGTGACGGAATACAGATTCGAAGATGAATCTGGAGAGGAAATAGAACTAACAGTAAAAAGCGAGACTGAGTAAGTCTCGCTTTTTTTATGTTAATTTTTTCTGGCAATAAAATTCAAAAGCCTTAAATCTATCAATTTCACTCCTTGATAAAATCAATTTCATCCCATTGTTCTCGAAGCCGAATTTCCTCAGGTTTATTAGTGAATAAATTGTACCGCACCAACAGCTTTTCAATTTTCAGGGTATAAATCCCGGGAGGTAAATCACCAATAGGCAACATGGTTTCATATACTTTCTGGTCAGTCACCTGTAATCGATTTCGCTTCCATGAACCTGCTCTGATCACCTCATCCCCTATTGTAAATCGATATAAATCCGGGGTGTCTACCAACTCATGCCAGCCTAGAGAATCTAGTTCCTTTTTGAAATTTTCGTTTAAATCAATTAGATATTGATCATCCCCGGCATAGCGCGCGATTCCTAGTTTGAGGTAATCTCCACGAACCGTTTCAGTCGATAAAAATGCTCTTGGGTATCGCTTTTCCTCTTGATGAAACTCCGAATACGAAAGCTCTTTCGTCGGCCATTTTAGCTCATTCTCCAATAGATTTGACTCATTAAAAAACATTGAAAAATCCCGAACATCATTGTAAATCAGAGGCATGGCAAGGAGAAATATTCCAAGTCCATAAAATACACTAAACCACTTCCCCAAATTGCTTTGGTAAATAGCCCCAACTGAGGCCATCATGGTTTTGGCCATTTTTGCTCTCCATTTCGCATTTTTATTGATCAACACAAAGAGTGCAAAAACAAGAAGACTGATCATAAAAATCAGGTAAATAATAAAAAAGCTGATTTTTAGCCAATAATAAAGAAAAAGCAGAAGTACCAGATAGGCTGTAGAAACCAGAATGGTAAACACCAAGGAAATGGGATAGGCGAAAGTCATACTACAGATTCGCTCCATTGCCAAAACCATATCTCCAGGTTTTAGATATTCAAAATGCTGCGAAATCTTAAATAGCTTTTCATGAATGACCCCTTGAGGAAAGGCATAACTCAAACCCAAAAAACCCGCCCAAATAAACCGGAGCACAAGATGTACTACAAAGAAAATCTTAAAAACACTGATTACGGCGCTTAGGTAAAAAAGCACCAAAACGGCTCCGGCATAGTTGAGGCCAAATTCCTGAACCAACATAGCCGAAAAAGCATAAATCTTAGAAGGGAACGCAAATAAAAACGCCAGAATAATACCTGAAATAATTACCTCCGGCTCCCAACTGTTTCGCTGAAGATTCTCAAGCCAACTTAGCTCATCGCTTTTTCTAGAACTGTCTGGTTTTGAATTCATTTTGAAAAAATAGAAGAAAGAAAGCTGAATTCCGAATCATTGATCAAGCCAAGACTTGAAATCCGATACCTTTTCGCGGCTTATTAAAATATCTGCGTCTTCACAATTCACCAATTTGACTTTTAACCGGCTATTAGAATAGGTAAAGACTTCCTCAATGGATGGATGAGAAACCAAATACTTTCGATTGATTCGAAAAAAATGCAGCGGGTCCACTTGAGATTCTGTTTGTTCCAAAGTTTGGTCCAAGACGTACTTTTTCCCTGCCTGAGTTTGTAAAAATGTGACACGCTCCTCACTGAAGAAAAAGGCGACTTCTTCTATTGGAATGCTTTGAATTTTCTCGCCAAAGCGAACCAAAAACCGGGACTTATAAACCTTGGTTTGGGGCTTGAGCAACTTTTCTAATAGCTGAACATCCAATTCCTTTCGAAGCTGATTCTTTTTGAATTTTTCCACTGCCCGGGCTAAATCCTCCGGATCAATGGGCTTTAGCAAATAATCTACGGCATTGACTTGAAAGGCCTTGATAGCATATTGATCAAAGGCTGTAGTAAAAATGATCGGCACTTGGATTGGTCTCTTCTGAAAAATCTCAAAGCTCAATCCATCCGCCAATTGTATATCACAAAAGATCAAATCCGGCTCTGAATTTGTCTCCAGCCAATGAACCGAAGATTTGACTGAATCTATATTCCCCAAAAACTCCGCCTCTGGAAAATGAGGTTTCAAAAGGGTCAATAGTCTTTTTGCTGCCGGATTTTCATCCTCAATCAGTAAAATTCTCATGACTCAATTTGGATTAAGGGTAAAATGACCAAAAACTCATCCACTCCTTGCTTTACCGTAGGAGTTGGTGCTTTCAATAGCTGATACCTTTTTGAAATATTCTTTAACCCAACTCCCGTGGAATAGGTCTCGGATTGATTCTTCAATTGTAGCGTATTGGTAACCCAAAGCTCTCCGTTTTTCTGTTGAATATGGATAAACAAAGGATTTTCTCTTGAAGCCACATTATGCTTGATGGCATTTTCCAAAAGCAATTGAAGGGATAGCGGAGGAAGAAAATATCCTTTCAAATCCTCTACTTGAACCCGAAACTCCAATTTATCTTCAAAGCGTATTTTCTGCAATTCCAGGAAGTTTTTAGCGAATTCCAGTTCCTTCTCCACGGATACCAACTCCTCTTGCTGAACCTCCAAAACATAGCGATAAATCCGCGAGAGCTTTTGAATAAAAGCAGCAGATCGATCTGCATCCTCATACACCAAATTGGTCAAGACATTGAGGGAATTGAAGAGAAAATGGGGATTGAGTTGATCCTTTAAACTTTGGTATTGACTGGCAAATTGCTCGGTTTTTAAGCGCTCAGCCTCCACCGCGGACTTTCTCCATTCTCCCAGCCATGACCAAGTAGTGAAGATGGCCATCACTACCACAGCAACCTGCATAGGCATGATGGTATACTTGGAAATTTCCAACCAGGGAATATTATCCAATGAAAATTGACCCAAAAACCAGGCATGAAAAAAGACCAATATGTAGGATACTAGAAATGAATACCCCAAATAAATACCGATCGTGGCAAGGAGACGAGTCAGGGGTTGATCAATCCAAGAAATTCGGCGGTCAAGCCAATCGGTAATTACACTTCCTCCAAAACTTAAAGAACAGGAAACCAGAAATGAAAAAATAAAATCAGGAATTAGTTTGGTGAATCCATCGAAAGACAAAAAACAGCTGGGACAAATGCTAAAAGAAATAATCAAAGCAATCCCTAAGTTCAACAGAACAAAGGGCCCAATCTTTTTGAATAGGAATTCGTTGGTGCGTGTGTTGTCTATCTCAGATTGCATCGATGGAAATTAAGAATAAAAGCCAAACCAATGAACCTAAAAATCAGATTCATTGGTCTTTGGCTCATTTAAGTTTGCTTATTGACATCTTTTTGCCAATTCTTCGGCAGTCTCTACTCCCCAAGTAGGATGGATGTAGCTTTCATCAATTTTGGCACTTTCACTTTTGTATAAATCCAAGGCAATTCGAGCCATTCCGCAAGCTTTTTGAGGACCGGAACCGAAAAACTCAGCCATTCCTAATTCCATTTGTGCCATGAGAGTCACTGCACGGGGATTTTCCCGATCCTGATTGATGGCCAAACCAAAAAGCTGCATGACTTGGGGACTCATGCTCTGTCCTCTAGAAACCGGATCCAAGGATAATTTGCCCATT
Organism: Algoriphagus kandeliae; assembly: GCF_004571135.1. Classification (GTDB taxonomy): domain Bacteria; phylum Bacteroidota; class Bacteroidia; order Cytophagales; family Cyclobacteriaceae; genus Algoriphagus; species Algoriphagus kandeliae. Next base: position 526,510 of record NZ_SPSB01000002.1, on the reverse strand, counting down.
AATGCATACCCATGCAAAGCGGTAAGCTCGGAGTTGTTTGGAGAAATCTCAGATGCCTCTTGGATCAACTCAATGGCCGAGTCAAATTCCTGATCCTTGTTGACATCGAATCGGAAAGCTCCCTCAATTTTGGTCAAAGCAGCATAATACAGCGGTAACCATTCATTTGAATTTGCTTCAGCAATGCGCAAAAAAGCATTGGCAACTTCCGCACTTGCTTGTGCATCGGTTATTTCATTCATGGCTTGAATCTGAGACTTCATAGCTGATTCATAAGCCGGATCAGCTTGAGCCACATTTGACAAGTTCACTGCAAGAAAGGCAAGGATAAAAAGATACTTTTTCATGATAAATTGATTTTAGAGGTTATTTAATTGATTTGCGTTTTTGTCTTGAGAAAGGGTCAAAAAGATCCCGAGGAAAAGAAACCTGGGAGCTGCTTGACCGATAGCTCGTGATTCGTAGATTCCTTGAGAATTGGGCTCACCCGCAAAGTCATAGCCGAATACATTTTCCCTGCCCAGCACATTGGTCACTCCTGCATGGATAATCAAATTGGGTTTGGGCAAATAACTCCAGCTTAGGCTTAGATTTTGAAATCCCGGAGTCTTTCTATTCATTTCACCTGGAAAATTCGGATCCGTGTAGGCATAGCCGTCGTTAAATGAGAAGCTCGCTCCTAATTGAGACTTAAGTGGTGCAACAAAATGCTTCACTACCACAGAGAAATTATGGCGAGGGGCGAAGCCTGGCTGAACCCGAGAAGCAAACTGCTCAAAGCTTCGCTTGCTGTCCACAAAGCTGTAGGTAATCCAGTAATCCGTGTTTTTGATGGACTTTTGATCACGAAAGAAGAAATCCAAACCTCGGGCAAAGCCTTCTCCTTCGTTGCGGAGATTTTCAGGGTTTTGTACAGTCCCATCAAATCGTATCAAACCTTGATAGCTTTTGTAGAAAGCTTCTGCACGAAAGGTAATCCCCTCGCTCTGCCAGAGATAGTTCAAGATCAGGTGATTGGATTCAGTATTTTTTAAGTCTTGAGTCAAGACTCGATATGTCTCTACAGGTAGTTGAGAAAATTTCCCAGCTGCTAGGCTTAGCTGACCTTTTGGTGAAAGTTGATAGGCCAAGGAAAAACGTGGATCCAACCATTCCTCTGAATTCAAGCTGCTCTTTCCGGCCCGAAGTCCTCCTCTTAACACCAATTTTCGGCTGAGATACCAATCCCATTCCGTGTATAGAAAGCTTTGATTATCCAGAAAATCGCGCTCTTGATTGATTTGAGGTAATCCTTCTGCATAGCGATGGATAAAATGCTCCACTCCGATTTTCATGGAAATACGATCAGAGAAATCCTTGACAGCTGATGCTTTCAGGTGCGCCAATTTGTTGTCCCGCTCTGTTTGCAAAGTATCGAAATCCACTTCATCCAAATTGGAGGAGATAGCTGCACCAGCAAACCAAGTCCAACCGCTCTTCCCAGCCTTTTTCCAATTAGTTTGGGCATAGCTGTACCGATTAGTTAAATCGATTAAAGTACCTCTATTTTCAGACCCAGGCTGGACATCCCAGAGTTTCATTCCTCCGGATTCGGTTCTTGCAAGGACTTTCCATAGGCCACCATTTTTGAGCTTTTTTTGCGCAGCTACTTCCAAATCCCATCCAAAAGGAGCTCGCTCAAAATCAAAATCCTGAGGAATAATTTGTTGGTATGGCCCTAAATCAAAGTAATTTCCACTCAAAGTCAGACTTTGTTTTTCAGAAGCCCAAGTTTGGGAATAGCCTCCACCAACTGACATCAAACTCAAATCACCTTGTTTTCTTACAGAAAGATCCTTGGTATTCAAAGCCAAGGCAGAAGAAAGAGCCTGACCATATTCGGCAGAATAGCCCCCGGTTGAAAAGAAGGTGCCTTTGAAAAGATTAGGATTAAATCTGGTGCGGGTAGGAACATTTCCGGCAGTAGTGCCATAAGCATTGCCTACACGCATTCCATCTATATATATCCCAACTTCACTCGCATCTCCTCCGCGAACAAAAAGTCTTCCGTCATTTCCAACCGTGCTGGTTCCAGGAAGTGTTTGCAAAGCTCCCACTATATCACCCATAGCACTCGGAGTAGTCACAATATCCAATGGCCGGAGAATCACTGACTTTTTCTCATCAGAAGCCTCCATTGCTCCCGCAGAAATAGTCACTCCATTCATCTCTGTGATCAGCTCTACCAACTTAAAATCCTCAAGCTGGAGTTCTCCTCCATCACAGGTAATATTTTGCTCTTGGCTTTTAAATCCCATCATTCGGATAGCCAAAATTTGAATTCCTTCCTGGGTAGTTTGAAATGAAAAATCGCCTTCGGTTCCTGAAGTAGTACCATCATACGAGCCTTTGATATAAATATTCACTCCGGGAAGTCCTTTCCCTTGCTCATCCAAAACGCGACCTTTGAGAATCGTTTGGCCAAAAGCCAAAAATTGGCTGAGGAAAAAGTAAAAGAATAAGATGACTCGGAGTTTCATTTCGATTCGTATTTGAATCAAAATTGAAGAGCCTTAGCCTTCTAAAAAATTGAACCTGACTGAAGTGTAGAAATCAGTGACTGAACTGTCAAAAAGTGGAACTCAAAAAAAAGAGCAGGCTGCTGACCTACTCTGGAAAAAGGGTTTTATCCATGCCTGGAACGATTCGGAGGGCATTTTTATAGTAAACTTTCTTCAACACCTCATCAGGCAAATCTAGCCCATACATTCTCCAAAAGGCATGGTACTTTTTGTAATAGGGGAAGTATTCATCTGCTGTCTCCAAAACTCGGAAGTAGGTATGAAACTCCTCAGGATTGTAGGCATCTTTTCCAAATAACAATCGATCTTGATACTTGATGAAAAACTCACGAGCTCTTCGAGGCTGTCTTCCAAACTCCGCAATGACTGCCCCGATTCCAAAATTCACATTCGGATAGCGTTCCAAATGCGCTTCAGCCTTATCCAAATCATTGGCCATCCAACCCATGTGCGCATTAATAAAGGTGGTGTTTGGATGCTTTTCAAACACATGATGCTGCTCTGCAATGATTTGCTCAAAAGGCGCTGGATCCGTATCAGAACGTTGTCTATTCGGGTGAGTCTTCAGCTCTAGCCACCGTTCGTTATTAGCATCCATAGGTTGCCAAAATTGTGATGGGTCCGCCGAATGGATAATTACCGGAATTCCCAATTCACCAGCTTTTGCCCAAACCGGATCCAAATCAGGATGATCGACTGGAACTCTATTTCCATTGATATCTTTTACTGAAAGCCCAAGACTTTTGTAGATTTTAAGCCCTACAGCTCCAGCTTGCACGTCTTCCTCCAATTCCTTCACCGCAATCCGGCTCCAATTTTCATCCCCAAAGCCCGCAAAATTCAAATTGGTAAATACCATAAACCTACCCGGAGCATGGGCCTCAAATTCTTTGAGCATTCCTCGGATATATTCTTGTTGACTATTGGAATCACCTCTACCAAAGCCTCTTCCACTCAGATTTACCAAAACGCCCATATTCAACTCCTCCATTTCAGAAAGAAGCTTTTCGATTTTCTCCTGGTTGATTCCTCCTTGATGGCTATGAATATCCACAAAAGGATATTTGGCTCGGGTAACTGGGTTTTCTGGGACTTTAAGAGTCGAAGGAGGATTGTATTCCTCGAAACTCATTTCCTGAGCAGTAGCCGACAATTGATATCCGAAGAATATGCAGGCAGCAGAAGCAATAGTTAGAAGGTTTTTCATGAATTTGGAAAAAGGGTTGAAACAAAAATCCCAGTTCTTTTCACGAACTGGGATTTGAAAATGTTATCGGCTTGTCCCGCCGTTAATTACTTGTCCGAAGAAAATCGCATTCAAGAACAGCTTATTCGTACCAAACCAGAAGGCTCGGAAATTCATGTTGTCAGCAAACGCCACTACTCGGCCTCTTCCAACACCACGAACCTGAATCACAGATCCATTTTGAATACCCGGTAAATTGCTTGGATGCAAATAACCAGAAGCAAGTGGATTTTCAGTATAAACCAACGGATTGGCGTAAGGGTTTTCAGCTGGCTCTAAGAAGAAATTGTCATTTCGGAAAGTATGGACATCTGCCTCTGTATATCCGTACCCGATCGGATGGGTCAAGTCCAATTTGGCATTGAAAATAGCACCGCCTGTTACCTTGGCTCCGCTTGCATTCTGATAATCCCCATAAGCTAGCTGTAACCCTTTATCGGAAGTGTCTAGGTTTCTGAATTTGATATCCGCTACTTCATTTTGGGCTAGCCAACGCAAGGCTCTACCCTTTGCTAGTAGAGTATTTCCTCGGGAAACCCAGCCTCGCAAAGCATTCGCGCCAGAAGATCCAAGGCTACCATACGAACCATCAGGCATGATAATCACATTGTATCGATCTATCACAGAACTGCTTACCCGATCTACTGGCAATAAGGTAATTGGCATTTCAATCCTTTGATCCATCAAATGCCAGATCTCGCCTGCCTCATAGCTATCCACTCCTCCATCGACCAAAAGGGCAACTTTTGGAATTTCCAATGGAGTGATAAAGGTAGAACCCATATTGATTCCTGAAGTATATCCTGTACTGATCGCATGAATATCTATTGTGGATGAAGCGGCGATCTCCTGAAGTTTTTGGAAGAAAGCCTGATCCGATTGACCTGATTCTCCTTTATCCACTAGGATAGTTCCCCGACCAAAACTCTTTCCTTCCGGCGTGCTAAATTCTGCATTGGCAACACGAACTCGGTAACCTTCCTTCATCAGCTTATAAGCTGCTTTTGGCGCATAGTAATCCGTCCATTCCAGAGCATATTGATACGCACCAGCGCCACCGACTACCTGTCCCGACTTCAAGCTGAAGTCATTTTTATTGATTTCTTGAACATTGGCCAAGTTGAGGATACGGCTATTCAAAGCCATATAATCCAAACCAAAGGCCATAGGATAAGTCCAAGCAGAGATGTCGTAGAACAGGGAATCCTGGAAAGTAGTCCTAGTCTCAAACATGGCCTTGATCAAACGATATTGAGGCTGATCTGCTGGAACGATATAGGAATTTTCACTTTTAAATTCCTTGCCATTCACTGTGATATCTTCCTGAAGACTAAAGACTTTGATATCATGCTGCAAAATCAAATCGGCCAAATGATAGCTCCTCGCATCATCCTCTGCACTTCCGAAAATATAAGCCTTGTTTACATCAGCAGCTGTTTCTTCAGCAATTCCTTGATAGAAATCCCGCATCCACTGATTCAATTCTACCCGCATTTCTTTTGCTGCTTGAAAAGATGAAAGGTTGGCAGTGAATTGATTTCGAATAGTAAAAGGGAAACTCAACATTCCATTCGCAGACTCTTGAAGATGTCCTCGAGAACTTGCCTGTTCGAAAAGAATTCCAATGGAACCCTGTACGTCCGGATAGGTTGACCCTTTTCCATAATAGAAGTCATCGTAATTTTCCTGATTGTAATACAAGGACCCAATTTTATCCAAAGCTTTGGCGTGATAAGTTCCAATCTTCGCCGTCAATTCAAAATTCTTTGTTGGAGTAAGTGGGTGGGTTCGGGAAGGAACACCTGGCTGGAAGAAGAAGGTGCTATTGGTTCCCATTTCATGGAAATCCAGATGAATATTCGGTAACCAACTTTGAAAAACCCGAACGCGATTTCTGCTTTCCGGATGCTGTACAGGCAACCAGTCCCGATTCAAGTCAAACCAATAATGATTAGTACGTCCTCTTGGCCAAGCTTCATTATACTCCCGACCATTCGGATCTCCATTTAGGTTATAAGCCTTGTGTGAATTAACCCAAGATGCAAACCGGTTAAGCCCATCAGGGTTGATCGCAGGATCGAGTAAAAGAACAATGTTTTCAAGATCTGCTTCGATCTCATTGGCAGCAGCAAAGTGATAAGCGGCCAAAAGGGAAGCATTCGCTCCACTAGGCTCGTTTCCATGAACAGAATAGCCCATAAACATTACCACAGGCATAGACTCAATGGAAACGCTGGCATTCGGGTCTCTCAACTTTTTCCGATCTGCTTTGATTTGATCCAATCGGGCCAAATTAGCCGGTGAACTAATGGTTAATAAAGTCTGAGGGCGTTTTTCGTAGCTACGGCCAGTTTCCTCAAAAATCACCCTATCGGATGCCTCGGCTACGGCTTTCATATACATGACCAACTGATCATGAGTCACGTGCCATTCACCTACTTCATATCCCAAAACCTCCTTAGGCGTAGGAATAGCAGGATTATAGGTATATCCTTCAGGCAAATAATAGGACAAATCTACTTGAGCACTTGCCCAAGTACTTAGAAAGCAAAGAGAAAGAAGAAATACAATTCGTTTCATTGGATAACGGTTAAACTTCCGACTAAATTCTTACTTATTTTTCGCAAAAAAAGCTATTTTGGAACAATGGTAAAAATAACTGAAGAAACGCAATGGATTTAGTCACACCTGGAAATGGACTTTTGATTTGGCAGGTATCGGGATTTATTATCGCATTTGGGTATCTGTTTTTTTGGGTCTATGCTTTGATTGATTTGGTAAAAAGTGATTTCAGAAGCCCGCATGACAAGTTAATCTGGTTACTCATCATTTTATTCGCTCAACCTTTTGGTGTCTTCATCTACCTATCCTTGGCAAGAGCAACCAAAGAGAAGCGGAAATTTCAACCTAATTTTTCAAATCGAACCTTAAACTAAAATTCAAATATGGTTTTTATTCAAAATATCGGAGGTGGATTTTTAATCCTATTTCTTATCAGCATTTTCTACTTCATTTTCTGGGTGTATTGCCTGGTGGATGTGCTACGCTCTGAGTTTAAAGACCCAAACATGAAACTGATTTGGGTATTGATTTTGATTTTTGCTCAAGGTATAGGACCTATCATTTACATCTTGATAGGAAGCAACGGTAAAAAATACTCCTTCTGATGTTTGGACTAGGATTCATCGGACTTGCTATCTACGCCTACACCATTTATGATGTGGTTGTAAGCAAATTTGCCAATGAAACAGATAAGCTAATTTGGCTTTTGATCGTAGTTCTCGTTCCCTTTTTAGGAACAGTACTTTGGTTTGTTATTGGTAGAGGAAAACGGCTATAAAAAACCGTGGATAGGCCAATCATTCAACTGGAAAAAGGTATTCTAGATTGGATACTAGATGGGATAAATGTCCTCTTATTAGTGGCATTAATCACACTCCCAATAATCAAATTATCAGAGCTTCCCGATCAGATTCCTGTTCATTTTTCTGCCGATGGTCTTCCAGACGGGTATGGATCAAAATATGGACTTTGGAGATTACCAGTTTTGGGAATTGGGATTTTCATTGCCTTATTTTTCCTCAAAAAATCCCCACATATTTTTAACTATGCAGTGGAAATAACTACAAAAAATGCCCAAAAACAATATTTATTGGCTGTCCGAATGTTAGGCCTTTTGTCGGTAATTATTTTGGGTAGTTTCCTTTATATAGTTCACCAGAAAATTCAAGCGGCGCTTTCAGGAAGCATCGATTTAGGTTTAAGCTTTGCCCTTTGGCTAGGTGGAACAATACTCTTTGTTTTAGGGGTCTATATTTTCCTTTCTCTCAAAAGAAAATCTGATTAACCCCCCATTTCTTTTTCCGCTATCTGGAAAACAAATCTTTTAAAGCCTCTCTCAAATCTTCAAACTCAAAATCAAATCCAGCTTTTTGGATTTTTTGGCTAGAAACCCGGTTTCCTCCCAAAACCATAGCGGCCATTTCCCCCAAAACTAGCTTGAGCAAAAATCCAGGAACTCCAATTCCTAGGTAAGGTTTCCCCTTGGCTCGAGCTGCTTCCAGAGTGAGCAATTGATTAGTTGCTGGATGTGGCCCAACGGCATTATAGACACCCTGTAGGGTAGTCTTTTCCAAGGCAAATACAAACATCCGAGCCAAATCCTCGATATGAATCCAGCTCATCCACTGATCGCCATTTCCCAAAGGTGCGGCAACCGGTGGCTTAAGCATTTCACCCAAAGCTCCTCCTTCTGCATCTAGGACGATGCCGATTCGAAGTAAAACCGTACGAAGATTTAGATTTTCGATTTTTTTCACCTCTTGCTCCCAAGCAACAACAACCTCAGCTAAGAAATCATGGCCTGCTGGGGAATTTTCATCTACCAAAGCAGCTCCAGTATTGAAACCATAATATCCTACAGCAGAGGCAGAAATAAAGGTAGTTGGTTTATTTTCGGCCCTCTCGATAGCACTATACAGCAATTGGGTGCTTTTGACTCGGGAATCTAAAATCTCCCTTTTGCGCTCAGGAGTCCATCGTTTTTCTGCAACCCCAGCCCCCGCCAAATGGATGACAGCATCAGCCCATTCCATAGCTTCCGGGTCTAGTTCTTGTTTAGAAATATCCCACTGGAAGGATTTCCGACCCTGAGAAGAGCGACTGAGCCAAGCCACTTCCATCCCTTTTTTTTCGAGTAATTGGGTGATTCTACGACCAATCAGCCCTGAGCCTCCGGTGATGAGAATATTTTTCATTTCTATGATTTGTGTTGATAACCAATTTGGTCAAGCTTTGGTTGAAACCGACCATTTGATTTCTAAAAATTCAATTTCTATTCCTAATTTGTCTGCTGCAAGAAAGAAAACCTGCTTTGGCTATCAAATCATTTGCTCTTTACTTTTTTCAATGGCTCATAGGAGGGCTGGTAATTGGGCTTCTGGCTGGCAGTGCATCAGCCTTTTTTCTTATCGCTTTGGATTGGGCAACCAACTATCGCGAAAGCCATATCTGGATCATTGCCTTCTTACCAATTGCTGGATTTCTGATTGGTTGGTCCTACTATAAAATCGGTCAAAACTCAATCAAAGGGAATAACCTGCTGCTGGACGAACTTTACGAGCATAAAAGCCCGATTCCGCTCCGAATGACCCCATTAGTGCTTTTTGGGACGATTTTGACACATTTATTTGGTGGTTCTGCCGGAAGGGAAGGTACAGCCGTCCAAATGGGCGGCTCTCTAGCTGATCAGCTTACTCGAGTCATAGGTTTTGAACCAGAAAATCGCCGTTTAATCCTCATTGGAGGTGTTGCAGGAGGTTTTGCTTCTGTATTTGGAACCCCTCTAGCCGGAGCAATTTTCGCTCTGGAATGGATGCATTCAAGACAACTTCGCTGGAAGTCCATCTATCCGGCATTTTGGGCAGGCTGGGTGGCCCATTGGGTCTGCGAATCGATGTGGGGAGTAGGCCATACGGCTTATCATATTTCGGAAGTTCCGAGTCACACCCTTTCCAACTTATTTTGGATAATTCCCGCAGGAGTTGCCTTTGGTTTGTCCGGTAGACTCTTTGGAGAGACCTCTCATTTTTTTTCAAAAGTTTTTTCCAAGACCATTTCTTACCCACCTCTTCGTCCGGTCGTAGGCGGACTGCTGATCGCTTTATTTGTATGGATTTCGGACAGTACGACTTATTTGGGGCTAGGTATTCCGAGGATTGTAGAAGCCTTTGAAAATCCTCTACCATGGTATGACTGGCTGGCAAAAACAGGTTTGACAGGATTTACCCTTGGAGCAGGCTTCAAAGGAGGGGAAGTCACTCCCTTATTCTTCACCGGGGCCACTTTGGGTAATGCCTTGCACGGATTGATTCCTCTACCATTAGCTCTATTAGCTGGATGTGGATTTGTGGGAGTTTTTTCTGGGGCTACCAATACTCCCATGGCTTGCACCGTAATGGGGATGGAATTATTTGGGGTAGAGGCTGGTGTATTTTTAGCCTTATCCTGTGGAATTGCCTATGTCTTCAGCGGAAAGGGGAGCATTTATTCCTCCCAGGATTTAGGGTGGAAAAAGAGTTGGTTTTATTGAAAATTCCAGCTCGATTTAGAGTTTCTTTGCCTCATTCCAAAACACATCCATTTCAGCCAAAGTCATATCACTGAGATTTTTCCCGGCATCCTTAGCAGCTTTTTCCAAATACTGGAATCGCTTGATGAATTTCAAATTCGTTCGCTCTAGAGCCTCCTCGGGATTGATATCAATGAAGCGCGCGTAATTAATTAGAGAAAAAAGCAAGTCTCCAAATTCGGCTGTGGCTTTCTCTTTGTCAATTTCTTCATTGGAGGCTGCATTAAATTCATTTTTGAATTCTTGCATTTCCTCCTCGACTTTTTCCCAAACTTGATGTTTTTCTTCCCAATCAAATCCAACACCTCTAGCCTTCTCCTGAATTCGCATGGCTTTGATCAATGCAGGCAGAGATTTGGGCACTCCTCCCAAGACAGACTGATTTCCCTTTTCTTTAAGTTTGATTTTCTCCCAATTCTGACTGACTGTATCTGCGTCATTGGCTTGGGTATCTCCATAAATATGTGGATGCCGGCGAATCAGTTTTTCACAAAGAGAATGGGTCAGGGATGCAATGTCAAAATTACCTTCCTCCGAACCGATCTTCGCATAAAAAACTATATGCAAGAGCAAATCTCCCAGTTCCTTTTTGATTTCCTCTGGATTTCCCTCCAAAATCGCATCCGACAACTCGAATGTTTCCTCAATGGTAAGATGGCGAAGGCTTTCCGTAGTCTGCTTTCTATCCCAAGGGCATTGGGCTCGAAGCTCATCCATAATGGTCAATAGTCGGTCAAATGCAGCCAATTGCTCGGCCCGGTTACTGAAATTTGACATGATTCGGGAAACTAAGTTGATTTGGTAGTCGTTTTCGAAGTAAAGCTTTAAATTTGTGCAAATTTATCGGTTATGGCAACTGTATTAATCACGCTGGGCTTTGTGGCATTGTTCTTTATATTGATGTCAGTAAGGCTCTTATTCTTGAAAAACGGAGAATTTAAAGGCACTTGTGCCTCTCAAAATCCTTACCTTAATAAAGATGGGGGAACTTGTAGCTACTGCGGAAAAACCGTGGATGCAAATAGCTCCTGCGGTAATCCCGACAACGAAGTAGATAAGGTTCTCGCAAAATTCAAATAAAAACACACTCCTGCCTCTGGCAGGATTTTTTACGATTTTTCACTTAAAAACATTTACTGTACGTGTCACTGATCAAATCAATTTCCGGAATCCGGGGGACAATAGGAGGGAAAGCCGGAGAAGGTCTGACTCCTATTGATGTCGTGAAATTTACATCGGCTTATGGCGCTTGGGTATTGGAAAAAACTGGAAACCCGAAGGTCGTCATCGGACGAGATGCGCGAATCTCCGGTGATATGGTTTCCCGATTAGTTTCGGCTACTCTTCAAGGCTTAGGAATCCATGTAATCGACTTGGGTCTTAGCACTACGCCTACTGTCGAATTGGCTGTCCCTATGGAAAAGGCAGGCGGAGGAATCATCCTTACAGCTAGCCACAATCCTATTCAATGGAATGCCTTGAAGCTTTTGAATGCCAAGGGTGAATTCATCTCTGACGCAGAAGGAAAAGATGTCTTGGATAAAGCGGAGAATGAGGATTTTTCTTTTGCTGAGGTGAAAAAACTAGGGGGCTATACTCAGATTGACGATTATTTGGATCGTCATATTCAGCATGTTTTGGACTTGGAATTGGTGGATGTGGAAGCAATCCATGCCAGAGGCTTCAAAATCGTGGTGGATGCTGTGAATTCTACTGGAGGCATTGTTGTCCCCAAACTTTTGAAAGCCCTAGGAGTGGAAGTAGTAGAAGAAATGTACTGCACACCAGATGGACATTTCCCTCATAATCCTGAGCCTCTTCCTGAAAACCTACGAGACATTTCTCATAAACTTGAAAAGGGAAATTTCGACTTGGGAATCGTTGTTGATCCGGATGTAGACCGCTTGGCCTTGATCAATGAAGATGGTTCTCCTTTTGGGGAGGAATATACCTTAGTAGCTGTGGCGGATTATGTGCTTTCCAAGACGCCCGGAAATACCGTTTCCAACCTTTCTTCCACTCGAGCACTTCGAGATGTGACTGAAAAACGAGGAGGAAATTATACGGCTGCTGCTGTGGGAGAAGTGAACGTAGTCAATCAAATGAAAGCAGTTGATGCTGTAATTGGTGGTGAAGGAAATGGTGGAATCATCTATCCTGCCTCCCATTATGGTCGGGATGCCTTGGTTGGTATCGGCTTGTTTTTGACTCATTTAGCAAAATTCGGAAAATCCATTTCCCGTCTTCGGGCGACCTATCCGAACTACTACATTTCGAAAAATAAAATTGAACTGACTCCTGAAATCAATGTGGATAAAATCCTCGATGAAATCAGAGAGAAGTATAAAAAACAGCCTATCAACGATATTGATGGGGTAAAAATCGAATTTGACAAAGAGTGGGTTCACCTTCGGAAATCCAATACGGAACCGATCATTCGGATCTATGCCGAATCCGATTCTGAAGCCAAAGCCGAGCACTTAGCCAAAAAAATCATATTAGATATCAAAGAGGTAATCAGCGCCTCCCTGATTTAATTTAAACCCAATTAACGAAGAAAAGATGAAGGTCTATTTTGACAATGCCGCCACTACGGCCATGGATGATCGAGTAATCGAAGCCATGCTGCCTTTTATGAAAAATCATTACGGAAATCCATCTTCAGTTCACAGTCATGGCCGAGAAGTGCGTACTGCAATTGAAAGAGCTCGTAAAAAAGTGGCAGAATTACTCAATGCAACACCTTCTGAAATCTTCTTTACCTCCGGGGGAACAGAAGCTGATAATACAGCTTTGGTTTGCGGAATTGAAACACATGGTATAAAGCATGCGATCACTTCGCCTCTTGAACACCATGCGGTATTGCATACCTTAGAAGTATGTGAGCAAAAAGGAAACATCCAACTTCACACTTTGGATGTCAATGCGAAAGGTGAAATTGATCTGAACCAATTAGAGGAGCTTTTGAAAAAGTATCCGAATGCTTTGGTTTCTTTAATGCATGCAAACAATGAGATCGGCAACCTCAATGATTTGCAGAAAATCGGATCTTTGGCTCAGGAATATGGAGCATTTTTCCATTCGGATACTGTGCAGACTATGGGCCATTATGCACATGATCTGAAAAATCTTCCTGTGGATGCGATTGTAGCAGGAGGACATAAATTCCATGGCCCGAAAGGTTCAGGCTTTTTATATGTACGCAAGGACAAAAAAATCCATCCATTCATTCATGGGGGTGCTCAGGAACGAAACATGCGGGGTGGAACTGAAAATGTGATTGGAATTATCGGAATCGCGAAGGCTTTGGAACTTGCCTATGAGGACATGACAGGTCATGAAGCCCATATCAAAGCACTTAAGAAGCACTTTATCGAAAAGTTGAAAGCTGAAATCCCTGGAGTAGAATTCAATGGGCTTTCCGGGCAAACGGATAAATCACTGTATACCGTATTGAATGTCAGCATGCCTCCGTCGGAAGCAAATGCCGGAATGCTGCTATTCAACTTGGACTTGGCGGGAATCTCTGCCTCTGGAGGATCTGCATGTAGTTCTGGTGCTACTGTGGGATCTCATGTTTTGCGGGCATTAAACCACAATCCTGAAAGAGACTCTGTTCGTTTCTCTTTCAGCCGATTCAATACAATAGAAGAGGTTGACTACACCATAGAGAAACTAAAAGAACTCTACGCAGTAGAAGCATAAAAAAAGAGCCTTGAAGGCTCTTTTTTATTTTCATATTCTCCCACAGATATCCACGGAAAAAATCACAGATTAACACGGATATGTGATGGGAATGCTTAATCTTTTTTGCTCATAAAATCTGAGCTTATCTGTGCTCCAAATCTGTGAAAATCTGTGGGGAATTAATAAAGACTAAAGGTAACCATTAATCTTCCGATGGATCTCCTTATCAATTTGTGTAGTGTTAAAATTGACGAGCAACCCAACTTTTATCCCTGAAAGTCTCAAATAGGTTAGTAATTGCTTGTGATGAACTTCATGGAGATTTTCAAGAGATTTGATCTCCACAATTACTTTTTTCTCTACTAATAAATCAATACGATACCCCACATTCAGTTTTAACTCTTCATAAATCAAAGGAAGACCAACTTGATGCTCCACCAATAGCCCCTCTTGGACTAATTCATATCCTAAAGCCGCCTCATAACTTGATTCCAAAAGTCCGGGCCCCAATGAATTATAAACTTTAAAAATCGCTCCCCGGATCAAAAATGTTAATTCATTTTCATGCATAAATAAATTTAAAAAATAGTTGGATTAAGTTTAGTTCTTAACCCAATTTTTACACTAAATATTGTCTCCCACAGATATCCACTGAAAAGGTCACAGATTAACACAGAAATTTGATCAGGATTTATAAACCTTTGAGTTCAAAAATCTGGGAATATCCGTGTAACAAATCTGCGAAAATCTGCGGGAGAAAACCCTAGATTTTTTACTTCTTCGCCCCTGGATATCCGATTGCATACGGAGTCCAAATCTCATAGATCGGATTTCCGGTTGAGCTTAATCCGCTATGATGCCACTCTCCATCGATCACCTCATAATTGAAGCTCAAACTAGCTCCTACTCGGGAATCATCTCGGGAGAAGAAAGTAATATTCTCTGTGTACTTTCCATCAACAGCTGTATAGGTTCCTCCACCCGAGCCACTAAACTCTTTAGTTTCGGAATTAAAAGCCACCCATTGAAATCTTCCTCCTGATAGGATTTTGATCGTTCTTCTAGCGCCAGGAGTTGATCGACGGATTTCATCATCCCGCTTTCTTCCTGTGATCACCCAATTTCCGGTCAAATCATCCTTCTCATCAGAAACCCTTTCCCAGATTTCAACCAGCATTTTACCATTGATCTCGCTGGATATTACCATCTTTCCATCTACCCAATCCAAGGTATATTTATTGACAGTTCCTACCTGAAATGGATCCAAGGTGAAAAAATCCAAAGTTTCAGTGTAATCATTCCCATTTAATTCAAAAGGCCCTCCTCCGGCACCTACGAAATGATTGTCGGCCACCTGCTTAGCTCCAAAAGCGAAATATCCGTCCTGATAAATTTTGATGTATTCCACATCTTCCACAGGCTGACCATCTTGATGGGTCATTTTCCAAGATCCCTCTATGGACTGAGCATTTGCCCAGCCAAAGAGCATTGTCAAAGCGATTAAAAGGTATTTTCTCATGATTTTTATCTCTGTTTGTAGAAAATTACCAAAACAAACACTGGAATTCCAACCTTTTCTTTTCAGCGGTTGGAATTCTTTCAATTTTGTATAAACTCAAGTATGAAAAACTATCAACTCGGTTCTTCTCGTGATTCAGCTCTTTCACTCTTCCCAAATCTGACTATCAAACGCGTTCGCTTAGGGGAAAAGGAAATAGGAGTAATCCGAATTGAGGAGGAATTTTTTGCTTTTGATCCTTCCTGTCCCCATCGAGGTGCTTCCCTCCTTCAAGGTCGAATCAATGGAAGCGGAGAAATCATCTGTCCTTTACATGAATATCGCTTTGAGCTGAAGACAGGACAGGTGAAAGCAGGGCTTTGCCCAGATTTACCCATCTACCCTGCTCAATTAACAGAAGAAGGATTATTGATCTCTATTTAATATCGGAAGTTGACTTTGGCACCAAAATAAAAATTCCGCTCAGGGGCAGGCTGATAGTAACGCCCTCCAAATGGATTCAGATCATTCCCCAAGGAGTAAAGTTCATCCAACAAATTTTCCACCCCGAAATAGATTTCCAAATCAACCTTTTTGGAAATCGGCTCGATGAATCCCATGCGCAAATTCATCAGGTGAAAGGCATCCTGATAAACCGTGTTCGCATCATTCAGAGGAATCTCATCGGTAAATTGATGGGTTAAATTCAGGTAAACATTTCCTGAAAAGCGAAAATCCAAAGTACTGACCAAGGTATTCGGAGCAACTCCAGTCAATTGGTTACCAGAGTAATCAGTTTCCCTTTTTTGATAATCCTTGAATTTGAAATAGTGCCCTGTAAACGCTGATCCCCATTTGATTCCCCGAACGAAGCTAGCATTTCTTTGCTGCAAAATTTGATAATCAATAGCTGCTTCGATTCCTTTCTGGTCAGTGGATCCAGCATTTCGGAAAAGCACCACCCCTTGTTCATTCGTATAGGTGGTGATAGTTTCATTTAATCTAAAATAAAAAGCCGTCCAGTCCAGATTCAAGCGATCTTTCCCCAATCGGTATCCGACTTCGAAATTAGTGCCTTTTTCAGCTTCCAAATCCAAGTTCAAACTTCCCTCATTGGTCCGAACTTCATCAATCGTAGGCGGAGAGAAGCCGCTGCTGATGGAAGCTCTCAGAGCAGAAAACTCATTCAAACTGTAGCTCATCGCTAATCGGGGAACCAAAATAGGATCAAAAGTCCGCTTCTGTAATCCAGTAGCTCCTCCACTGGCATCAATCTGCCTGTCAATTTCAAAGGAAGAGAAGTTTTGACTGAGTCCTAGTGTCAACAGGAATTTTTCAGTCAATTCCCATTCAGCTTGCTGAAATAAAAATCCCTGCGTTGCTTTCAACTTATCCGCAAATCGAATGGTATCCGCCACTCCATCCCGATTACCAAAATTCTGTGCATCAGTCAAGCTTTGCTGATACTCAGCTCCCGCAATTAGCCGAAAAGGCTTCCCTGCCAAATCCCAATCGAAGATAAAACGAGTTCTTCCTCCATAGCCAAAACCCAATTCCTTTTTGTAATCCAAAATGAAAGGATTCTCAAAATCATTGGTATTCAAATAGAGGGTGGTGTTGTTTTCAGCCTTTTCAGAGAAATGGTAACTATGACCAAAGGTGGCTAAAACGGACTGTTGAGAAATGGAGCTGTTTTGGGCTACCGAACCGGGACGAGCTTGCTTTGGATTTTCTGCCAGTTGATCGGCATTAAGGGCCCCTGGAATCTGGTAATCCAAATCCGAAATTAGCAGCTGAGTTCGAATTTCTTGTTTTTCATTGATCGGGAAAAATCCCCCTGCTTGAAAGACTGTCCGATCCACTGCCGAATGCTCCCGATAGCCTTCGCTTTCCTGGTTCACTATAGAAACTTCCAGGCCACCATTACCGATCGGTTGGGCTATAGCAAATCGGCCTTTATTTAGTCCAAATGAACCGGAAAGCCATTCTGAAGTGATTAATCCTGTTTGAGGGTTTGCTGGACTTTGCAGATTGATCACCCCTCCATTTCCAGCTCCATAGATGCTACCCGAAGGACCTTTAATCACTTCGGCTGTCCGAATATTACTTAAGTCCAAGAGATTCAAAGCTGTCGTTCCATCGGGTGCAGTGATTGGCACTTCAGTCCAATAGACTTTCACATTCCGAACCCCAAAAGGAGCTCGAAGCGAACTTCCCCGAATAGATACTCGGTAGCTGGCCGGGGCTCTTTCTTCTATCCGTACTCCAGGCTTGGTATTGAAGGCGTTGACAATTGAGGTTTCATTGAATCGAAAGAAATCCGACTCCCCGACCAGACTTATCGAGGCTGATTGCTCCAAAAGTGGACGCTCGGTTTCGAAAGCACTTACAGTGACCCCCGAAAGTGAAATGCTAAGGGGAAATAGGAAAATATTTTTTTCATTTACTGTGATGCTTCCCGAAAATGATTCATAGCCTTCCTTAAAAAGTGTGACCTCTAGTGGAGTCGATTGATCCAAAGTAACCTGGCCCAGTCGATCCGTTCGAAATTCATCGCCGGACTCCAAACGAACCAAAACCTCCGAAAGCGGACTAAATGTCAATCCATCCCGGACGGTAAGCGTAACTTGAGCCCAGGCTGACCATGAAACAAAAACCAACAGAAGAGGTAGCAATTTTTTCATACCCTGAAAATACAAGGAATGAATAGCATTAGTTTCATGAATTTGCCAAATGGCAGAAAAGCCCGTTTGAATTCTGCTTTTCCTTTCCAAATCCTTCGAAATTTCTTAGAATGCTTCCTTAAATCCAGACCATGAAAAAACAACTGCTTCCTCTTGTCCTTCTCCTATTTACTTTTTGCCAAGAAAAAGCTGCACCACCAAACCCTGTCTCTCCAATTCCGGATGAGCGACAGATCGCCTGGCAGGAATTGGAATTTTATGGATTCATCCATTTCAATATGAATACCTTTTCCGATCGGGAATGGGGATTTGGAGATGAAAAACCGGAGCAATTTAATCCCACTGCTCTTGATGCTCGGCAGTGGGCTAGAATCGCCTCCGAAGCTGGAATGAAAGGGCTAATCATTACCGCCAAGCATCACGATGGATTTTGCCTTTGGCCATCGGCCTACACCGAGCACTCCGTGAAAAATAGCCCTTGGCGAGATGGAAAAGGAGATTTGATCCGGGAGTTTGCGGATGCCTGTCGAGAATACGGATTAAAAGTTGGCATCTATTATTCTCCTTGGGATCGAAATCACCCCGATTACGGCAAGCCCGAATACATTACCTACATGCGGAATCAGCTGACCGAATTACTGACGAATTACGGGGATATTTTCGAGGTCTGGTTTGATGGAGCCAATGGGGGTACAGGCTGGTACGGCGGCGCGAATGAGGAGCGTAAAGTTGATAAACTTACCTACTATGACTGGCCTACTACCCATCAATTGGTTCGCGACCTGCAGCCAGGAGCCATGCTCTTTAGTGACGCTGGACCAGATGTGCGTTGGGTGGGTAATGAACATGGATTCGCTTACGAAAGCACCTGGTCCAACCTGATGCGAGACTCCGTCTATGCAGGAATGCCCGAGTATTCTGATAAATGGGCCACGGGTCAGGAAAATGGAACGCATTGGGTTCCTGCCGAGTCCGATGTCAGTATTCGGCCGGGTTGGTATTATCATGCCTATGAAGATCATAAAGTGAAGACCCTACCCCAATTGATGGAGATTTTCTACAAAAGCATAGGTAGGAACTCTTCCCTATTGATCAACTTTCCGGTAGATACTCGAGGGCTGATCCATGAAAATGATGAAAAAGCCATCCTTCAATTCGCTGCTAAAGTCCGGGAAGATTTTGAAACAAATCTTGCTCAAGATGCTGAAATTTCAGCAAGCTTGGAACGTGGAAAAGGCTATGAGGCAGAATTAGCCATCGATGGGGATTACAATACCTATTGGACCGTCCCAGATGGACAAATCGAGTCGCTACTGGATTTAGACTTTGGTAAAGAAATCAGCTTTAATCGACTGCTCTTGCAGGAATTTACTCCGCTAGGTCAGCGAGTAAAAAGCTTCTCTTTGGAAGTTGAAAAGGATGGATCCTGGGAAAAAATCGCCTCGGGAACAACCATCGGTTACAAGCGGATTTTGCGATTTCCCGATGTAAACGCTCAAAAAATCCGAATTCGTTTCGAGGATGGGAAAGACATTCCCATAATCTCAGAGCTGGGTGTCTATTCTGCTCCCAAATTACTATTGGCACCAGAAATCAAGCGGGAAAAATCCGGTTTGGTGACTTTGGTGTCACCGGACGAAGGCTTGGAAATTCGGTATTCATTGGATGGTTCTGAACCTAGCCAAACCTATCAGGAGCCCTTCCCCGTGGAAAAGGCCGCTACCCTTCAAGTCCTTTCTGCTGATCCTAATTCCGGACAAAAAAGTGAGATTTCACGGAAGGATTTGGAAGTAGCCAAAGCCAAATGGGAAAGTTCCGGAGAGCGAGCCATTGATGAAAACCAAGCCACTTATTTTACAAGTTCTGACAATGAGCTAATCGTCAATTTAGGAGAAAAATTAACGATTGAAGGGTTCACCTATCTACCCATGCAAGCCCGCTACCCAAGTGGTCATATCACCGAATATGCCTTTTGGGTAAGTTTGGATGGAAAAAATTGGAAGAAAATCAGCAGCGGTGAATTTTCAAATGTAGTCAATAGCCCTATCGAACAGTTTATCCGATTTGATCCAACAGAAGCCAAGTTTATCAAACTCCAGGCTTTGAAGACAGCCGATGGCAACTCGGCTACGGTTGGGGAGTTAGGTGTTTTGACCCGATAAAAAATGAATTCTGCCAGTAATGGTGATGATCTGGGATTTTGCTTGAAAAATCCCTACTTTTTAAAACGATTGCTTTAAACCCAATACCTAATGAACAGAAGACATGCTTTGCGGCATATTGCTCTGATTTCCGGAGGACTTGCCCTGATTCCTTCCTGTGATTTCAGCCAAGAAGATATTCTAGCCGCCTACGACAATCTAAAAATCACCTCTTCCCAAAAAGCACTTTTGGGAGCTATTTCAGACACCATAATTCCTGCCGGAGAAATAAAAGGAGCCTTAGACCTAGAGGTTCATGATTTCATCTTGGTGATGGTGAATGACTGCTTTACCTCCGAAAATCAGGAAAAATTCTCCGCAGGGCTAAATGCTTTTCCGGATTTTGTACAGGAGCAAAGCGGTAAAAAATTCGATGCCCTAAGCACCAAAGAGCGGGAACAACTTATTTTGAATGCTGCCAAATTGGAAGGAGATGAAACAGAAGCTGGTAAAAGAAATGGCAACATCTCCTATTTTGTGAATTCCGCCAAGCGCTTCACCATACAAGGCTACATGGCCTCTGAGTACATCCAAACCGAAGTGGTGCCTTATTCCCTTATCCCAGGAGAATACAATGGTGCTGTATTGATTTCTGACCTTCAAAAACCTCGTGTCAATGGCTAATCTCAATATTCGAAGCAAACAAGAGCGAACTTATCAGGCCATCGTGATCGGTTCTGGAATCAGCGGTGGCTGGGCTGCCAAAGAACTCTGTGACTTGGGTGTCAAAACCCTCATGCTGGAGCGTGGCCGTAATGTGGAGCATATTAAAGATTATCCTACGACAAACATGCTTCCTTATGAATTTCCACATCGGGGGCAGATTCCGGAGAGAATCAAACAGGAAAATCCAGTAGTGAGCCGTTGCTATGCTTTTCGGGAAGATGCCATGCATTTTTTCGTAAAAGACACGGAGCATCCCTATGTGCAGGAAAAGCCTTTTGACTGGATTCGGGGCTATCAGGTCGGGGGAAAATCCCTGCTTTGGGCAAGACAGGTACAGCGCTGGTCTGATTTTGACTTCGAGGGTCCTGCTAGAGATGGATTCGCAGTCGATTGGCCGATTCGCTACAAGGATATTGCACCTTGGTACAGCCATGTGGAAAAATTCGCAGGGGTATCCGGAAATAAGGATGGAATACCACACCTGCCAGATGGGGAGTTTTTACCAGGCTATGAGCTGAATGTCGTGGAAAAGTACTTCGCAGAGCAGTTGAAAAAGCATTATGGCAATGATAGGCATATGATTTCTGCCCGATGTGCACATATTCATGGCAATGCGGAATTCTATGCTCAGCAAGGAAGAGCGCTTTGTCAAAACCGAAATCTATGTCAGCGTGGATGTCCATTTGGTGGATATTTCAGTTCCAATTCCTCCACCATTCCATGGGCACTTAAAACTGGCAACTTGACACTTAGGCCGGATTCCATCGTTCATTCGATTATTTATGATGAAGAAAAAGGAAAGGCCACCGGCGTTCGAATCATTGACCGCCTAACCAAAGAAATGGAGGAGTTTTATGCGGATGTGATTTTCCTTAATGCCGCTGCCTTAAACTCCAACCTAATCTTATTGAATTCTACCTCAAGCCGATTCCCGAATGGTCTCGGCAATGACAATGGTTTGCTTGGAAAATATGTGGCTTTCCACAACTACAGAGCCCGAGTTTCAGCAGAATACGAGGGTCATTCAGAATATACTACTTCAGGAGGAAGACCAACGAGCGGCTATTTCCCTAGATTCCGAAATGTGTACAAACAGGAGACCGATTTTCTCCGAGGATATGCAGCTGGATTCTCTGCTAGTCGATGGACAGGTACGGATACAAGCGGAATCGGTATGGATTTGAAAAATAGCATTCTCAATCCAAATCAATATGGCCCTTGGCGGGTAGGTTCGCATATGATGGGCGAAACCATCCCAAAGGAAAGCAACTATGTAGCGCTCGATCCGAACTTGAAAGATGAGTGGGGCATGCCTCAACTTAAAATCAATGTGGATTACGATGACAATGATGAAAAAATGGTCAAGGACTACATTGAGCAGATGACGGAGATGTTTACCAAAGCAGGCTTCACCAATATCCGGTCAAATGACAGTAAGCAGGCTCCTGGTTTGGATATTCACGAAATGGGTGGCGTTCGAATGGGTAAGGATCCAAAGACTTCCCTTCTCAATGCAAATCATCAGCTGCATGCCGTGCCGAATGTCTATGTGACAGATGGAGCCTCTATGACTTCCACGTCTACACAGAATCCATCCCTAACCTACATGGCCTTTGCCGCGAGAGCAGCACACCATGCGGTAGCAGAAAGTAAGAAATGATAAATTAAAAATGTAGAATTAAAAATGGCCCAAGTCGAGAGATTTGGGCTTTTTTGGATAAAAAAAATTTGACAATTATAGATTAAGTTTTAGATTGACTTATCTTTTAATCAACCAACTAATCTAAAATTTTATGAACAACACTTTTGCCCCCTCTGGGCGTAGAATCTCTTCAACAGGCTATGAAATTCCAGTTGAGGCTGGGTGGAATTTGCAATTCCACCCTCTTATCCTAACCAATTTTTAATTGGTATCCAGCCGTAAAACCTATCCGCTTAGACCATGTCCAATTACAAATTTGTATTGATAGAGAGGTGTAGTTACAAACTACACCTAGTCAACGTCTTTTTATAAATCCATCCTTTTCTAATCCCAGTGGGGCTGGGCAGCTTGGATATCTTTCCAGGAATGCTGGATCTCTTTGAACAAAGTGGACAATTTGACTATCGGATTCGAAATGGAAATACAGGTTCAGAGGCTGGAGGATCTACTTCTCCTATTGTAAATGGTATCATCACTATAACTTTGAGTGATGATTATCTACGAAACGCGACATCTTTAAGTATTGCTAGAACAATTATTCATGAAACGATCCATGCCTACCTGAGAAAACAAACATTATATCATTCTGCCACAGACATGAACACTCATCAATTACTTGTTGAATATGGTAGAAAATATCCAGGGATCATAAATGATGCCCATCATTCTCTAATGAGTCAATATATCTTAGGCATGGCAGTATCACTTTACAATTGGGATAAAAAATATGGACCAACAGGAGGAAGTTTAGGGTTCGATTATTACTATAAAATGGCATTTGGAGGATTAGTCAAAAAAGGTACTAGTGAATTGATAATGGAAGCGAAACCCTATCTTCCTGATGGAGTCACCTGGGCCGATATTGAGAAAATTTTACTTAACGAAGCAAATGGAACTAATCAAGCAAATGGTGAGAAGTGTAATTAAAACTTATTTAAAACTTGGAGTAATTCTTTTCCTATCCTTAGGTTTCCAAAATGGGTATTCTCAAAAAGTCACATCACTTGATAAGGAGCAGCATCTAGTAATAAATAGTGTTTTTAAATACTCTCCTGAAAAACAGATTAGGTTGAACAAGAAAACTCTTGAATACGAATCGTGGATGGACTTTATTAGGACTAGTGATTTTGAGGATTTAGAGATTATTGGCTATTGTTCAATCAATGATCCTGAATTTGAGCAAGAGTTTAAAGATTTCAAAAATGAAATGTTAAACCTAGAAACAAAAAAGATAAATTCGAAAGAGCTTGATTCTAAACTCAAGGTCAAAAAAACTTCTGGCAAAAATGTTTCTGCTATTTCCGAACCCATGATTATAAATGAATACTCTTTTCAATTTATAAAATCATTTTATGGGAAGGCGCTGAATGTTCAAAAGAAAAACGACCAAGGTAACTGGGATTATGCCTGTGGAATATATTTCCCTACAGATTTGCAGTAAATATCTAATCTTGAGAAAGGCTGATACTTAAGAAGTATCAGCCTTTCTTAGTTTACATGGCTAATTTTTTCATAATTGGGATAAAAAATATGGACCAACGGCTGGAAGTTTGCCATTTGATTACTACTACAAAATGGCTTTTGGAGGATTAGTCAATCCTTCTGATAAAACGCAACTAATCGATGAAGCAAAACCATTCATCCCATCAGGAAGTAGCTGGGCTGAAATCGATCAAATTCTAAAAAATGAAGCATCTGGAAGCAATCAAGCAAATGGTACGAAATGTAATTAATAGATTTGTATTCCTTGTTCTACTCGGATCTTCTTTCGTTTGCGAAGCTCAACAAAAAGATAGGCTGACAAAAGAACAATATGAGGTGATCGAAGGAGCATTCAGAAATTCCGGAAAAGATCAAACGCGGATTTTCTTTCAGACAATCGATTACAAATCCTGGGTCCACCTATTGTATGGGGACTACTACAGGGAGGATTGGGGCATTGCACTTTGCTCATTTGAGGATTCCAAACTAGAACAATCCATCGATCAAGTAATCGATCATGTACGGAATATTCAGGTCAAAGAGTTTAATCCTAGGAAGCTGGGAAAAAGATTTGTTTTGGTCAAAGATTTGACAGAGGAACCCTATTTGTCCCTTACAGAGCCGATCATTATAGGAGACTACTCTTTTGTATTGTTTAAATATCCCAATTCAGAAAGTTTAGAAGTTCAAAAAAAGAATGAAAAAGGAGAATGGGTCTATGAATGCTCTATCCCGTTGTATGTAGTTATCACTGATTAATTTGATTAGAAAGCCATCCAGAATTAGGGATGGCTTTTTACTAAAATGTTTGAAACGCGCCTAATTGAAGATGTTCAGGAATCAGCTTGGCTGAAATCGTTACAATTAGGATAAAAAATATGGACCAACAGGAGGAAGTTTAGGGTTTGACTACCCCCATCTGAGCGTAGAATCTCTTCAACAGGCTATGAAATTCCAGTTGAGGCTGGGTGGAATTTGCAATTCCACCCTCTTATCCTAACCAATTTTTAATTGGTATCCAGCCGTAAAACCTATCCGCTTAGACCATGTCCAATTACAAATTTGTATTGATCGAGAGGTGTAGTTACAAACTACACCTAGTCAACGTCTTTTTATAAATCCATCCTATTCTAATCCCAGTGGGGGATTTAACAACTGCCAAAGATTTATTATCAAAATCATGTATAGATTAGTTATATTTTTCTTTTTCTCAGTATTTCCTTTTAATGAGCACTTACCTGCAAAAAAGGAAGTTTATCTAATTCTAGATGATTGTATAAACTGGAAAAGAAGTGGGTTTTTGGACAAAAAAAATATGTTCTTTTTGTATAAGGACTTTGATAAAAAATTATTTGAAGAAGTCTTTGAGGTGAATTTTTCACATGTCTGGCTTGCTGATGACAAGAGACTTTCATCCATAAAATTGAAATACTCAGACTTATTAGAAGGCCTCCCGATTTTTTCTTCTGGATTAAGCAAAAAAAATTGGGAAAACCTTAGTAAGTTAAAAGACACCTCATTCTTTATCCTTATACCTGAAGATTACTGCTCTGAAAAGCGGTTTTTGAATGGTTATGAATTTACCCTCTATGAAGTCAACCTCGACGTAACTGCCAGTACGGATGATGTGATCGAACCATTAAATTTGCTTCCCCTTCCAGAAGTGGACTCGGTAAGAAGGAAAAAGAAAAATACAAATTAAGATTATCCGTTAAGTTCATATCCTATTTAGCCAAGTAAAAATAAATTTCCGGTTTACGGAAAGTCAGAAATGATAAATTGAAAATGTAGAATTAAGAATGGCCCAAGTCGAGAGATTTGGGCTGTTTTATTTTTTACCAAATAAAACATGAATTATCAATTTCCCTCCCTTCATCCTCCCCATCTGGGCGTAGAATCTCTTCAACAGGCTATGAAATTCCAGTTGAGGCTGGGTGGAATTTGCAATTCCACCCTCTTATCCTAACCAATTTTTAATTGGTATCCAGCCGTAAAACCTATCCGCTTAGACCATGTCCAATTACAAATTTGTATTGATAGAGAGGGGTAGTTACAAACTACACCTAGTCAACGTCTTTTTATAAATCCATCCTATTCTAATCCCAGTGGGGCTGATCTTAATCTTACCGATGAATGCAACTAAACTAGTCATGAAGAATTTAAACGTTTTAATGATTATACTTTTGTTCTATTCTTGTGATGAAAAAAAAACTGGTACTCCTCCAACATCTCCGCCACTAAATATTCAAAATGAATTGGTTATAATTTTCGATCGAAATAATAGGAATACTATTATTGCTAGTTTTAGAAATGACTTTACAAAAGACTTCTATTTCGTACGAGAAAATTTTGATCCCCCCTTCGATGACCCTAATCTAAATATTAAGGTTTTTCATGGTATAGACCACCAAAATAAACTGATTTCTAGAAAAGAATTAGAACGAATGAACGTATGGTTTGACTCTGAGATGGACTATATGGATTGGTTTTCCTTGAGTTTTGATAAATATTACATTATCTACCAAGATGAGTATTTGGTAAAAGGGTCACTTAAACCGGAGTTTGAGTTTACTGCTTATGAAGTGAATATATATACTGGAGGAATAGAGTAAAATTCTACTTAGGGGATCCATTTGGGCAATTTACCTATAGAGATATTTGAATGGAAAATCCAGAATTTAAAAAATGGCCCAAGTCGAGAGAGATTTGGGCTTTTTTATTTTTTACCAAATAAAACTTGAATTATCAATTTCATTCCCTTCATCCTCCAAATCAATTTGTTTCCTTAATTTTGCGCCCTATGGCAAAGACAGCGAATCCGGCGGAAAACGCCCAATTGAAAGATATAATTGCCCATGCCAAGGAGTATGGGTTTGTGTACCCCAGTTCGGAAATCTACGACGGCCTACAGGCGGTCTATGATTATGGGGCTTATGGGGTTGAGTTGAAAAACAACCTGAAGCGTCTCTGGTGGGAAACCATGACCCGCGTCCATGAAAATATCGTGGGAATTGATGCGGCTATTTTTATGCATCCAACTACCTGGAAGGCTTCCGGCCACGTAGATTCCTTCAATGATCCCATGATCGACAACAAGGACAGCAAAAAGCGCTACCGTGCTGACGTCTTGGTGGAAGAGCATGCTGCCAAGTTGGAGAATGAGGGGAAAGTTGATGAAGCCAAGCAATTGACTGCTGCCTTAGCTCGCTTGTTGGAGGCAGAAGACTTGGCGGGTGTCCGTGATTTGATCATCAATGAAGGCATTACCTGTCCTATCAGTGGCACCTCCAATTGGACCGATGTACGCCAGTTCAACCTGATGTTTTCTACTCAGGTAGGTTCTGTGGCTGACGATGCCTCTACCATTTACCTGCGTCCTGAAACTGCACAGGGGATTTTTGTGAATTTCCTAAATGTGCAGAAAACAGCTCGAATGAAAGTTCCTTTCGGGATTGCCCAAATCGGGAAAGCTTTCCGAAATGAGATCGTCGCCCGTCAATTTATCTTCCGTATGCGGGAATTCGAGCAGATGGAGATGCAGTTCTTCGTTCGCCCTGGCACCGAACTAGACTGGTATCAGAAATGGGCAGATGTTCGGATGAGATGGCACTTGGCCTTGGGTACTCCTGCCGAAAAGCTCCGAAAGCATGACCATGAGAAATTGGCTCACTATGCCAATGCGGCTATGGATATTGAGTATGAGTTTCCATTTGGATTTAAGGAAGTGGAAGGAATTCACTCACGCACAGACTTCGACTTGAAATCCCATCAGGAATACTCCAAGAAAAAGCAGCAATACTTCGATCCGGAGGTCAATCAGAACTATATTCCGTATGTGATTGAGACTTCAATCGGAGCAGATCGCTTGTTCTTGCTTACCCTTTGCAATGCTTACACTGAGGAGACAACCGAGGATAAAACTCGCGTTTACCTGAAGTTCCACCCAGCAGTTGCTCCAGTAAAAGCAGCTATTCTTCCTTTGACAAAAAAGGATGGCTTGCCAGAAAAAGCTCAGGAAATCGTAGAGCTTTTGAAGTATGATTTCAATATCATTTACGAAGAGGCAGCTTCTATCGGAAAGCGATATACCCGTCAGGATCTAATCGGAACGCCATTCTGTATCGCAGTGGATCATCAGACTTTGGAAGACAATACGGTGACCATCCGTCATCGGGATACCACCGAGCAGGAGCGAGTTCCTATATCTGAACTCCATGGCAGAATCGCAGAGGCGACGAGCTTTAGAAGGGTTTTTGAGAGGATTTGATTGGCTGTTAGTGAAGACACTATCAGTGGGGAAGTAAATCAATCGTCATAAGCTATGCTGCTTTTCCGGAAGCAGCATTTTTTTTGTTCTTCGGAATTACAAATTCCGCTAAACGGGGATTGGAAATCATTTGATAGAGCAGAAAAATCCCCCAAGGGAGCCTTAGGGGATTTGAATTGAAAAGGGTAAATTTTAATTACAGCCTGCTACAATATTCGGTGTCATTTTGTTCTTGACGTCAACACCGTTGACTGTTGCACTAGTCCAAATCACCGCTTTGCCACTTGCTTTACAGTCTGGAAGTACGGAGAATTGGAAGGAAGTCCTACCAGGACCACATCGCACATCACCTATCCAGGTTAATACCGAGCTTTTTCCTTTTGAATTAACATCATATACCTTTCCATCCGGTGCAGTATAGGTTCCATTTTCCCCCAAAGGCATTATTTGTGGGAAAGTGAATTGCACCACAGCATCCTCGAGTGGCTCACTAGAGTTGTAGAAAAACTTGATGTTCAGATTATCCTCTGTTTGATAGGACAATGAAGCAGGTGCGCAACAAATATCGAAGAGATAATAAGTCTCATCTACCCAGGATACTTTAGGACCACCGCCATGACTTTCCACAGAAAACTCCATCATATCACAGGCTTCCCAGTCATCCCCAAGAGGAAAGGAATGGGACACCGTACTGCCTTTAGAGACCTCATTAAATTCCGCTAAGTCACCATTAATACTGATTTTAATGGTAGTCTTTGGATTGGGATGTCCTGATTCTGCCAGAATATTATAATCCACCTCCACGATAAATTCACTAGCGGTATTGTAAGCTCTGTAGACGATTTCCTTCTTCACTCCGCCCCCTTCACCTTCTTCTCCATCATGTCCACCTCCTCCTTCTTCGTGGGTATCGGTGGTACCTACTTCATGGTGTCCACCATGATCTCCGCCACCACCACCTGTACCGTCTCCTTCTGCTATTTTCGAATCAGTTTTGACAAAATACTCACCAGTACCAGCCACGATACAATCCGAGGCACAATCAGCCCCTTCATACTCTCGAGCGTTTAAAAGCCTCTGTGAACCAATAGGAATCAAGTTGAATTCCGACTTGGCTGAAGCTTGTTCATTGATCATGTCAACCGTTTCATAAGGACCCATATAACTACAGGCACCTAGGGTCAAGCCCAATACGGCCAGCCACCATAAATTTGTGTTGAATGCTTTCATAGTTGTATAGTTTATCTATATGGAAGTTACTCAACCTATTAGCACAAAAAGGGTAGTTCGCATCACCTGATGAGGTGATATTGCTCAGGGAAAAAGATGGTTTGGGAGAAAAATTATCAGGGAAATTCTACAAACACAGGTGAGCCTATTCCTAGCCCTTAGGTGTTTAATTTAAAAGTGACTTTGAAGGAGAATTCGGTAACCATCTGTCATTTGGATACCACCGAACAAGAGCGAGTGCCTAACTCTGAACTTCATGGCAGAAGCGACAAGCTTTAGAAGGATTTTTGAGAAGATTTGATTGGCTGTTAGTGGAGACACTAACAGGGGCGAAGTAAATCAATCGTTATCAGCTATGCTACTTCCGGAGAAGCAGCATTTTTTTGTATTCTTCCGGATTTGTAATTCCGAAGCAGGCTAGTAGGATTTTTAATCTGGCAATTCTTATGACTGGAGTTATTTCCAGATTGGAAATCCTATCATAAATCCTCACGATTGCAAATCCAAGGGAGCAAATTTAAATCCGGCAATTTATTGTTTTTGGGCTTTTCCTAAATTTCTACCAACTTCTGGGCTGATTGTGTAGTTAAAAAGCAAAACCATATTCATGTCCCAAAAAGCTCTAATAGTTGGTTCCGGTATCGCCGGCATTGCCTCATCCATTCGATTAGCTATCAAAGGTTATCAAGTTGAAGTCTTCGAAGCCAATGCCTACCCCGGAGGAAAGCTGTCCGAAATCCAATTGGGAGGCTACCGATTTGAT
Source organism: Algoriphagus kandeliae (assembly GCF_004571135.1). GTDB lineage: Bacteria > Bacteroidota > Bacteroidia > Cytophagales > Cyclobacteriaceae > Algoriphagus > Algoriphagus kandeliae. Next base: position 496,393 of record NZ_SPSB01000002.1, on the reverse strand, counting down.
GCGGGTCCTTCGCTTTTTACCTTGCCTGAGCAGGTTGAAGAACTTTTCAGACTGGCAGGCAAAGACCCACAGGAACATTTCGATTATCAAAAACTGGAAGTTGCCTGTCATTATTTCTGGGAGGATGGCAAGCAAATCAAGGCTTGGGCTGATATTAATCGATTTGCTGAGGAGGTGGAAACCAAGTTGGGAGAACCTGCCCAGCATATCCGACAAGCACTGAAAAACTCAGCCTATATCTATGAGCATTTGGCACCGCTTTTTATGCATAGATCCCTGCATCAGCTCAGCACTTGGACCAATGCACAAGCCATCAAATCCTATTTGAAAATGGGGAAGTTGGGGATTTTCTCCACCATGAACCAAGCCAATAAGAATCAATTCCAAAATCCCAAGCTCGTTCAGTTATTCAATCGCTACGCAACCTATAACGGTTCGGACCCTTATCAGACTCCCGCTACTTTGAATATCATTCCGCACTTGGAGTTTAATATCGGAGCATATTTCCCTAAAAAAGGTATGCATGATATCACGCTCAGCCTATACCAACTTGCCTTGGATCTGGGAGTGAAATTCCATTTTAATTCCAAAGTGGAAGAAATTCTGGTGGAAAAAGGAAAAGCAGTGGGGATTCTGGTCAATGGTGAAACCCATTCTGCGGATGTAATAGTCAACAACATGGATATGGTGAACGCTTATAAAACCATTTTGCGAAAGCAAAAACAGCCTGAAAAATTACTGAGCCAACCTAAGTCCAGTTCCGCCCTGATTTTCTACTGGGGGATCAAAAAGAATTTTCATGAATTGGGTCTGCACAACATCCTCTTTTCGGATGATTACCAAACCGAATTTGAACATATATTCAAGAAGGGATCGATTTACCAGGACCCAACGGTTTACATCAATATCACTTCTGTCTGCAAACCTGATGATGCTCCGGAAGGCTGCATGAACTGGTTTACAATGATCAATGTACCAAACAACCAAGGACAGGATTGGGATAGCTTGATAGCGAAAGCCCGAAAAAATATGATCTCCAAGATCAACCGAATTCTAAATACCGACTTGGAATCGCTGATTGAAGTGGAGGACGTTCTCGAGCCTAGAAGCATAGAATTCAAAACCTCAAGTGCAAATGGTGCATTGTATGGCAACAGTTCCAACAATCGCTTTGCTGCCTTCCTTCGTCACGCCAACTATTCCTCGGATATCAAAAATCTCTTTTTCTGTGGCGGCTCCGTCCATCCTGGAGGAGGAATCCCGCTGAGTCTGCTTTCGGCGAAGATTATGAGTGGCTTTATTCCAAGTCCATAGACCATGGTCAATAGTCAATGGAGAATTTTCATTATTCGATATTTGGGTTATAAAGTGGGAAAGTTAGAAAGTTGGAAAGTTCGGGCAAAGACTCTAAGCTTCACTTCCAACCCTACCATCGTAAATCGTACTTCGTCAATCATAAATCACAAAAGTGATTCTATCGCTTCCTGAATCAGGTCCTGCTCGAATCCCCTTTGCATCAAATAACCCACGACTTTGAAGCGCTTCTTGTAAGGGTCAGGTTCCTTGGTTTTTTCCCACTTCTTCTCCGTCTCACCCAATAAGGTATCGTAATATTCCACCGGGTCTATTTCGGCCAAGCCTTTTCGAATCAAAGACTCGGGGATTTGGCGCATTTTCATTTCCATTCGAATTCGGTTTCTCCCCCACTTCTTCAGCCGAAATTTTCCTCGAGCAAATGCTCTCGCAAAGCGCTCCTCATCCAAAAATTTTTCCTTCAGCAAAAAATTGATCAACTCTTCCTCCTTTTCACCAGAAATGCCTTTTTCAAACAGCTTTCTGCGAACATCCCAAACACATCGCTCCTGATAAGCACAAAAGGCAGCAATTTTTTCCTTGGCCTCTTCAACAGTCCATGTGGTTTTTCGGGTATGCTGCGGGTTATTCCTTCCCCAACCGGACATTTTGATTAATTTTAGAGAAAATTTCTACTCAAGTTTCTCTCAAACCTAACAAAATTTTAACTGACGATGCGAAAGAAAATCATAGCCGGGAACTGGAAAATGAACATGACCTATGAAGAGGGTCAAAAACTCACCTCCGAAATTGTTCAAATGGCCAAAGACGAAAATTTGGACGGAGTGACACTGGTTCTTAATCCTCCTTTTCCTCACCTCTATGTGGTAAAAAAATTGATCGGAGGAACTTCAAATATCTTCGTGGGCGCACAAAACTGTTCGGATAAAGAATCCGGTGCCTATACCGGTGAGGTTTCAGCTCCAATCTTGGCTTCTTTTGGCGTGGATTATGTAATTATCGGCCACTCTGAGCGAAGAGAATATTTCAAGGAAAGCAATGAACTACTCGCTACTAAAGTGAAGCAAGCATTGGCCGCTGGTTTGACACCAATTTTTTGCTGTGGAGAGTCATTGGATATTCGGGAAGCAGGCACGCATGAGCCTAATGTCAAATACCAATTAACTGACAGCCTTTTTGACCTTTCGGCTGAAGAAATTTCAAAAGTTGTGATTGCCTACGAACCTATCTGGGCTATCGGAACCGGTAAAACTGCAACTGCGGAGCAAGCTCAGGAAATGCACTATGCATTGAGAAAACACCTTGCTTCCAAATACGGAAAAGAAGTTGCTGACTCCATTTCCATCCTTTACGGCGGAAGTATGAAGCCTTCCAATGCAGCAGAACTCCTTTCTAAACCAGATGTAGACGGAGGACTTATCGGAGGAGCTTCCTTGAAATCACGAGACTTTATTGACATTGCCAAATCCTACTAAAAGGGATGGACTATCGGGAATTTAAGATCACCTGCTCGGAGGACTTTCGCGAAATTCTAATTGCGGAATTATCTGAAATTGGGTTTGATGCCTTCTTGGAAACAGAGGAAGGCTTTGATTGCTATTCTCCTTTGGAAGGCTTTGATCAAGTGGCTTTTGAAGAGATCATTGATCGCTATCGAGAGCCTGCCCAAATCGAATTCAAAGAAAGCCTCACCCAAAAAGTCAATTGGAATGAAGAATGGGAAAAAAACTACGACCCCATCGCCGTTGATGATTTGGTCTATGTCCGGGCGTCTTTTCATCCCCCAAAAGGTGGTTTCCGATATGAAATTGTAATCAATCCCAAAATGTCCTTTGGTACGGGACATCATGCTACGACATTTCAAATGCTTCAGCTTCAGGGGCAAATTGATCATCAAGGAAAAAGAGTTTTGGATGTAGGTTCAGGAACAGGAATTTTGGCCATTATGGCTCATCTTCTGGGAGCAGAATCCGTAGAAGCATTTGATATCGATGATTGGTGTGTGGATAATGGAAATGAAAATTTCCAACTTAATCAGGTGCCTGCTCAGATGGGATTGGGAACCATCCGCGATGTCAATCCACAAGGTCCTTATGACATTATCCTAGCCAACATCAATAAGAATGTTTTGTTGGACGAATTGGAAATTTATGCCCAACTGATGAAGCCCGATGCTTTTCTTTTGCTGAGCGGTTTTTATTCAGAAGATATTCCGGATTTGGTTGATCATTGCAAAGGGCTAAATCTGGAATTGATTCAACAGTCGACCCATGATAATTGGGCTGCTTTGGTCTTCACTAAAAAATAATATGGAGGAATTGATTCTTTATGCTGTCCTATTTTTGCTATTGATTGGACATACGCTTTTGGCTGGAAAAATGTACCGCAAGGTCCATGAAAATTCCAGCCTGACGATTCAGGAAAAGAATGATTGGAAGCTAAAAGCCTTGATTTTCCCAGGATATTTTTGGTTTCAATACCAAAAAAGTGAAGGCAAATCTTCGTAAAATCCCTTAATTCAAAGTCTTTTTTAAAAAATCAGTCCAATCGAAAGTGAAGAACTTTCGTAATTTAAACGCATGGAGTACGTCTGGAAAACAAAGCCTAAAGCCTCTCAGGCAGCACTGGAAAAGCTCAGTAAGGAAATCAATGTGAATCCTACCTTGGCGAATGTGCTTATCAATCGGGGAGTTGAAAGCTTTGATCAGGCCAAGGATTTTTTCCGACCAAGCTTAAGCCAATTGCATGATCCTTTTTTAATGAAGGGAATGAGCCATGCGGTAGAGCGTATTGAGCAAGCAATTAGCTCTGGTGAAAAAATCCTTGTTTACGGAGATTACGATGTGGATGGCACCACTGCTGTAGCACTTGTTTTTAGCTTTTTGAAGGGATTTTATCCCAAAGTGGATTTTTACATTCCCGATCGCTATAAAGAGGGGTATGGTATTTCAGAACGAGGCGTACGATTTGCTGCCGAGGAAAATTTCTCTTTGGTTATCGCCTTAGACTGTGGCATCAAAGCCATTGATAAAGTCGCTCTTGCCAAGGAGTTGGGAGTGGATTTCATTATTTGCGATCATCATACTCCTGGGGAGACCCTTCCTGAAGCAGTGGCTGTTTTGGATGCCAAACAAGAAGATTGCCCTTATCCTTACAAGGAATTGAGTGGATGTGGAGTTGGCTTTAAATTGATTCAGGCCTTTGCCAAAAAACGAGGGATGGATGAATCTGGTCTGTATGCCTACCTCGATCTGTTGGTGGTGAGCATTGCGGCTGATATTGTCCCAATTTCTGGAGAAAATCGAATTTTGGCCTATTACGGATTAGACCGAATCAATAATACCCCAAGACCCGGTCTTAAGGCTTTAATCCTCCGTTCCAAAATCGAAAAGGAAATTGGCATCTCGGATATCGTCTTCAAAATTGGACCACGGATCAATGCCTCCGGCCGATTGGAACATGCCAAGGCTTCAGTTGAATTATTGATTTCTACCGATCTGGATGAAGCATTGGAGCGGGCAAAAGTCGTGGATGAAGTCAATGCAACTCGGCGGAATTTTGACGAAAACATCACCAAAGAGGCCTTTGAGATGATCGCTGCCCGAGAGCAGGAACAAATATGGAACACCACTGTGCTTTTTAAGGAAGATTGGCATAAGGGAGTGATCGGCATTGTCGCGAGTCGATGCATTGAGAAATATTATAGGCCTACCATCATTCTCACAGAATCCAATTCCAAGGCTACAGGAAGCGCACGCTCAGTGGTGGATTTTGATATTTACGAAGCCATTTCCGAGTGCAGCGATTTGTTGGATCAATTCGGAGGACATAAATATGCGGCAGGTTTGACCCTGTCCGTTGACAAAGTGCCGGCTTTCCAGGCAAAATTTGAAGAAGTTGTCAAAAGCAGAATTGAGGAAGTCCACCGTAAACCTGTCATTGAAATTGACGATGAATTGTTGTTGGATCAGATAAATTACCGTTTTTACAATATTCTAAAGCAGATGGCGCCATTTGGGCCAGGGAATCCGGAGCCTATTTTCAGAATTTCGAATGTCTATGCCGAGGATGTGGTGGTTTTGAAGGAAAAGCATTTGCGTTTCAAAATAAAGCAGGATGGCCAGGAGACTACACCTGTTTGTCTTGGCTTTGGCATGGCTGACCGGGCAAAAGATCCTGATTTGACTACGGTGAATTTTCTTCGCTCCAAAATGCGATTTGACTTGGTAGCAGAAATGCGGGAAAATTTCTTCCGCGATAAAAGTAGCTTGCAACTCTACGTGAAAGATATCAAATTCGACTAAGATGATACTGAAAGCCGAACATTTGGTCAAAATATACAAAGGACGACGAGTGGTCAATGATATCTCCGTAGAAGTCAGTCAAGGAGAAATCGTGGGGCTTCTAGGACCTAATGGAGCCGGGAAAACAACTTCCTTTTACATGATTGTCGGTTTGATTCAACCGAATGAGGGAAAGATTTTTTTGGATCGGGAAGACATTACGGGACTTCCAATGTATAAGCGGGCCCAGCAAGGAATCGGTTATTTGGCGCAAGAAGCTTCGGTTTTTCGAAAGCTTTCCGTCGAAGAAAATATCATGGCCGTTTTGGAAATGACTGACCTTCCCAAGCAGGCCCAAAAAGAAAAGATGGAGAGTCTGCTCGAGGAATTCAGTCTAACTCATGTGCGAAAAAACTTGGGAATGGTTCTTTCCGGAGGAGAACGCCGTCGAACTGAAATTGCTCGGGCTTTAGCAGTTGACCCTAAATTTGTATTGCTGGATGAACCTTTTGCTGGAGTGGACCCGATTGCTGTGGAAGAAATCCAAACCATCGTTGCCAAACTCAAAACCAAGAACATTGGCATTTTGATCACGGACCACAACGTGAATGAAACGCTTTCCATTACTGACCGGGCTTATTTGATGTTTGAGGGTAGACTTCTCAAAGCTGGAACAGCAGAAGAACTAGCAGCTGATGAGCAGGTTCGAAAAGTCTATTTGGGAAGCCATTTCGAGTTGAAACGCAAAACTTTTACGAATTAATGGAGGTCATTAACAGTTTTATGACCTGGATCTTTAAGAGTCGCTTGGGGCAAATAGAAAGCTTCAAGCAGGATCCACATGCCATTCAAGCGGGAGTTTTCAAAGAATTAATTGAAGCCGGAAAGCAAACCAAGTTTGGAAGAGAATTTGGCTTTTCATCTATTCGAAACTATGAGGATTTTTCCAAAAAGGTCCCTCTTTTTGACTATGAAGGCCTGAAACCTTTCATCGATAGAGTAATGAAAGGGGAGCAGGAGGTACTTTGGAATACGGAAGTTGAATGGTTTTCGAAATCCTCCGGCACCACTTCTAGCCGCAGCAAATACATCCCTGTCACTGAGGAAAGTTTGGAGGATTGTCATTTCAAAGGAGGAAAGGACATGGTTACCCTCTATGTGAATAATTATCCTGACTCCAAGCTTTTTTCAGGAAAGAGCCTATCAATTGGCGGTTCGCTGGAAAAGAACCCTTTAAACCCTTCCGGTAGTACCAAGGCTGGAGATATTTCAGCCGTCATCATGAAAAACTTACCCATTTGGGCTCAATTCGCCAGGACCCCATCTTTAGAGGTCGCATTGATGGGAGAATGGGAGGCGAAAATTGAAAAGATGGCCCGGGAAACAATGAATGAAAATGTGGTCAGCATTGCCGGAGTGCCAACCTGGACCATCGTCCTTCTTCGAAAGATTTTGGAAATCAAAAAAGCCAAACACATTCTTGAGGTTTGGCCAAATCTAGAAGTGTTTTTTCATGGAGCAGTAGCTTTTGGCCCCTACAAGAGTCTTTTTGAGGAATTGATTCCTTCCGAAAAGATGCGATACATGGAGACATATAATGCATCAGAAGGATTTTTTGGACTCCAAGACCAACCCGATTCTGAAGAACTTCTGCTCTTATTGGATTATGGGATTTTTTATGAATTTATCCCTATGGATCATTGGGATGATGAAAATCCTCAGGCCATTCCCTTGGAAGATGTAGAAGTGGGAAAAAACTACGCAGTGGTCATTTCAACCAACGGAGGTCTCTGGCGATATAAAATCGGAGATACCATTCGTTTCACTTCTACCAAACCATATCGCTTTAAAATTTCGGGCCGAACCAAGCATTTCATCAATGCTTTCGGTGAAGAAGTGATTGTAGAAAATGCCGAAAAGGCGATTGCTTACGCTGCCGAGCAAACGGGGGCAAGCATTGAAAACTTTACTGCCGCACCTGCCTATTTTGGAAATTCCGGCGAAAAGGGAGCTCATGAATGGATTATTGAGTTTGCCAAAAATCCTTCAGATGTTAATCGCTTTACTGAATTATTAGATCAGCATTTACGAGAAATCAACTCTGATTATGATGCCAAGCGACATAAAGACCTAGCCTTGGTAAAACCAATCATTCATGTGGCCGAAGAAGGTCTTTTCCAAAATTGGCTAAGCCAAAAAGGAAAATTAGGAGGGCAGAATAAGGTACCTCGACTTTCTAATAACCGGGAATATTTGGATGAGCTTTTAAAGCTGATGAAATAACTTATTGACCAGAAAGTACCTCTTCGACAAAAGATCGAATATCCCTCGCTAGAGCTTCAAAATCTTCTCGACGGTTATACATCATGTGCCCAGCTTCATAATATTTCATCTCGATTCGCTCCTGTGGGAAATCATGCCTGGCAAAGGTAAATTCCGCATCAAAAAATGGAGTAATTAGATCATAATAGCCATTGGCAACCATTACTCGCATTTTTGTATTTCGGTGCATGACCTCACTTAGTCCTCTTGCAGTACTCACATAGCTAGGCTCCCAGTAGCTTCCGTCCGGAACAGGTCTCCATCGCCATTTTCCCCCAATTTCTCCATTTGAGGATAAATAAGGGATCTCCATTTCTACCCCTAATTCATTGAGCAGGTAGGAATTAAAGGCTGCGGTGTAGGCTCCCTCAGTCATATAATCACTTGGATCCCCCAAAACTGGACCTTCCGCAACTTGATCCGTTTCTTCCGCTGCAAAGCGACCATCCAAGGTTCCAATAGCCTTTCCCTCCTCTCTCAAAAGTTCTTTTTTGAAGCGATGCATCAAAACTTGGTTGTCGGACCGAAGAATGTATTCTTTATCCAATCCAGTGAAATAAGCTAGCTTCTCAGCAATTTGCTCCTGTCGTTCTTTTGATAGTCTCTGTCCCTCAAAAAGAGAAGGCAGGTATTCCAGGTAGGCAAAATTTCGTGCTTCTTGGGCAAATTCCTCCAGACTTTTCCCTTCCCCAGCTTTACCATGGTATCGGGCAGTGACCGCCATCGAAGGCAAATAGGTAAAAAAGGAAGTCAGGTTATCAGGCCAGGAAGAAGAACCCGCATAATCCAAGGCCTGTGAAATTAAGATCAATCCATTAAGTGCCACATGTTGTCCATCGCCTTCCAAGACTTCCGCAACCTTTGCAGCTCGGGTGGTTCCAAAACTCTCACCTGCCAGAAATTTAGGAGCTTGCCAACGGTTGTTTTCGCGGATCCAAATTCGAATAAATTCAGCAATAGACTGAGCATCTTCAACCAATCCCCAATAATCCTCCACTTTCCCCTTTTCAGTAACTCGGCTGAAGCCTGTACCTATAGGATCCAAAAAAACCAAATCCGCCAAATCCAATAAGGCCATGGAGTTTGCCTCCGTAATGTAAGGAGCGGCCCCATCATCTTCTTTGGCATCCGAGTCAACACGGACCACTTTCGGACCAAAAAAACCCATGTGCAACCAAATGGAAGAAGAGCCAGGGCCACCATTAAAAATAAAAATCACAGGTCGCGATTGATCAGCTCCCTCCTTGATATAACTCGTACTCCAAAAAGAAGCCGTCACTTCATTTTTGGAATTTTTAAGGAAGGTTTCTTTCATCACCGATCGGTATGCAATCCGTTGTCCATTGAAAACTCCCGTATGGTTCCGTTCAAAAACTCGAGGACTTCGCTGAATAGAAGTAGAATCTTGAGCGAAGCTGAGCTCTAAAGAAAACAAACAAAGAATAAGGAAAGCAGGTATAATTTTTCTCATGACTTAAAATAGTTTTGCCCCATTAGGCACTTTACGTTCTACAGAAGTAAGGACTACTCGACCTTGTTCATCGGGAAATCCGGTAATTAAAATTTCAGACATAAAGTCTGCGATTTGTCTAGGTTTGAAATTAACTACGCAAACAACCTGACGACCTATCAATTCTTCAGAAGAATAGAGATCAGTAATTTGAGCTGAGGACTTTTTTACTCCCAATTCAGCCCCCAAATCCACCCAAATTTTATATGCGGGTTTCCTAGCCTTTTCAAAATTTTCGACTCGAATTATGGTCCCAGCGCGAAACTCTAATTTGGCGAAATCTTCGTAGTCAATCGTTTGCATAGACAATTTTTTTATTAATTTTAGAACCTTTTACAAAACTCTCAGTTTAAATCAGGTAAGCTCAACTTAAAGATGTCAAGAAAATCAATATTTTCTTTTTCCAAAATTGGATTATTCATCTGTTCCCTTTTGGGATTCTGTCTTTTGTCAGAAAAATCTATGGCTCAGACAGAGCAAGATAAGCCAATTATGGAATCCAACCGTCCATTAGATAAGCAAATTCTCGAGGAGGATTTGGGACTGCATCACGAGCCTTTAATCACTCCGAATGCAGCCAAGCCAAATCAGGAATCTAAAAATATTGCACCGATCATTCCTTCCACTCCTATTCGAAGAGAGGTAGTCATCGGACCAGAAGGTAAGAAAACCGAAACTCCTTCTACCTTGTCATTCAATATTTTCCTTTACGTACTGGAAAAATTCAAAGCGGATTAATTTGTGTTTTCTTAATAAATAAAAAGGGACCTTTTTCTAAGGTCCCTTTTTTATGCATGTTGGTTAAAAATTTTTCAAGCCCTTTGACTCAATTCTAACCGAGATTTATCCTTCCTTTAGAAATTTCTCCAAGTCATTCAGAGAAATTTTTCCCTCATAATAGGCCCTTCCAAATACAGATGAATGAACTCCCATATCTCGAAGTTCTCTAAAATCATCAATTCCCCGTACGCCGCCACTTGCCGCTAGCTGAATTGAAGGAAACCTTTCCAATATACTTTTATACAAATCAAAATTAGGCCCTTCCATCACTCCGTCCCGGGTCACGTCAGAAACTTTCAGGTATTTCAGGCCTCGCTCGTAGAAAAATTCAATATGATCGTATAAATCTATGCTTGTTTTTTTCAACCAGCCCCGGATTTTAATTTTATGGTCTGTTGGATTGGTATCAGCAGCCAAGTTTATCTTCTCACGACCATAGGAAAGAATGAACTGCGCAAAACGCTCTGGGTAATTTGCGGCGGCAGAAGATATGGTAACAGTCTTAGCTCCATACTCGAAACATTTGATCACATCTCCATCGGTAGTGATACCTCCGGTAAAATCAACTTTGAGATTGGTATATCCAGCAATTGCTTCCAGTATATGGTAGTTCTTCGGTTCTCCACGTCTTGCACCATCCAAGTCTACCAAATGAAGTCGCTTGATTCCAATGGATTCGAACTCCTGAGCGATTCCCAAGGGATTGGTTGATACCACCTCCTCGGTAGCAAAATCCCCACGCTCTAGGCGCACACATTTGCCATTAATCAACCAAATAGATGGTATTATTTCAAACATAATTAGTTGCTATTGAGGTGATTTATAAGTTAAGCATTAAAAATTTGAATCCTAAAGATAATACAGAAGTAGACTACCGATCTAAAATTACGGTCAAAACTTTACAATTTTTTAAACAAAAGCACCTGAATTCTAGGATTTCCACACCCAGCTCTCGATTATTTTTCAAAATATCAATTTAGCCACCTTTCCTTTAGCGCCTGAAGCCCATACGCTTTCTCCTTCTCTGCTTTTGAATATCGCATGGAATCCTTCCGAAGAAAAATTCTCCCAGGAATCTCCCCCATTTTCGGAATAGTCCGATCCAGATGGCCCAATTGTAATCAGCCAGGAGTATTTTGGAAAATAGGTTACACCAGATCGATAACCTGCTGGTGAAGAATCCTTTTTCTCTTTCCAAGCCTTTGTGGTTATATCAAAAACTCCCCAATTTTTTTCGGTACCCTCAGGCTTCAAATAATCTCCACCAACAACCACTATTTCCTCGTTATCAACCTCTACAAGCGAAAATATTCCTTGTGATGATTCCCCCTGAATAATTGGTGAGGGATATCGAAACCAAGTTTTTCCACGATCCGGAGAATGATGTAAAAAGGAGAAACTTCCTCCACTTCCTAACCAAATATCATCTCCAAAAGCCAAAAGAGAGCTTGCGGAAGCAGCAAATCCCGCCTCTCCTTCTTCTGCTTTCGGTAGAGAATCCAGCAAGGTCCAAGAATTTCCTTGGTCCAAAGTCTCATAAATCATCCAAAATCCATCTACCGGATCCCCGAAAACATAGCCTCGATTCTCATCCGCAAAACTGATCCCATCAAAAAATGCCTGATCTGATTCAATGAGCTTCAAATCCCAGCTTTTTCCTCCGTCTGTAGTTTTATAAATATGAGCTGGTTGACCCGCTGTAACAGCGACAGCCTTTTCAGCATCAAAAGCATGAATGGAACGGAAGTCAACCGTATCGATTCCTCCTATCACTCCTGTTGCCCAAGTTTCTCCTCCATCTATAGTTCTTAACCAAGTTCCTCCAGATCCACTAGCCCAAACAACATCATCTGAGACAGGGCTTAGCCCTCTAAGTGAGGCCTCAGTTGGAGTTTCCAAAATCTTCCAACCTATTGGCTTAACGGAGACTTCGTTTTGTTTTTGATTTTGACAAGAAAAGCATCCTACTAAAAATCCTATTTCTAGTAGGATAAGGAAGGCTTTTTTAAACTTTAACATCTACTTTTCGATAGGCTTCAATCAAAGCTAACTCTCCTTCTTTTCCTGCTTGCGCATTTCCATGTTCCATCCCCAAAATCCCTTTAAAACCTTTTTGATGAATGTAATTGAATACGTTTTCGTAGTTAATTTCTCCAGTTCCAGGTTCCTTGCGGCCAGGATTATCACCGATTTGGATATAGGCAATTTCCTCCCAAGTTTTTTCCATGGTAGCGATCAGATTTCCCTCATTTCGCTGCATGTGATAGATATCGTAAAGGATTTTACAGGAAGGACTTCCAACAGCTTGGCAAATCATATATGTCTGATCGGCATGCCGTAGAAAAAGATCCGGATTGTCACTCAAAGGCTCCATCACCATAGTCAACCCATGAGGTTCGAAAATTTCTGCTCCTCGTTTCATAGCCTCAATAACATTGGCAGTCTGAATTCCTAAAGGCAAATTCCGCTCAAAATACCCCGGAACGACCGTCATCCATTTGGCATTTACTCGCTTGGCGGTATCCACCGCTGCGCGGCAGGTTTTGAGAAAATTATCCAAAAACTCCTGCTTGCCTGTGGCCAAGGAAACCTTCCAATTATCTCCTCCATCAATTACGAAAACGCCCATTCGCATCCCTAATTCATCTAAGGTTTTTCCTATCTGCTCCTGAATTTCCACGGGACGCTGAAGCATACCATTGTCTTCAAAAGAACGGAAACCCTGATCTGCCATGAATTTAAGTTCGTCAATGATTCCTCCCGGAGCATGATTTCTAAACATGCCAAAGTGCGGAGCAAAATCCATGGTAAAAGCATCTGCTTTATTATTATCTCGGGGACTTGGGAAGGCCAAACCTCCAGAAACTCCCATCAAAACTCCACTTAAACCGGCTTTTTTTATAAATCCTCTTCTTTTCATGGCTTAAATCACTTTAGTTTTTCCTGGAATTGCATGTGGGTAATATCCATCTTCATTTGGAAGAATTTTGGGAAGTGCATCCCAAGCAAGTTCATCCGGGAAAAGATCAACTGTACCATTTAAAGCTTCCTCCCAGGTAATGACTTTCCCGGAATAGGTGGCATAACGTCCCATAATAGAAGTCATGGTACTTTTGGCTGCATTTTCAGCATCCGCAAATTTGTACTCGCCCTTCACAAGTGCTGCCCAAAGTTCATCATGCTCTTGCTGATAAGGATTTGGATTATTTTCCCGGTCATGCGTATAAAGGGCATTTCCCTTCCAATCTGTCAAATTTCCGTGATTTCCTGCGCTGAGGTAGGCTTTCCCTTTTGTTCCTTGAAAGCTTTCATCTACCCGATTGGCCGCTCCAGGAAAATGCCGGCATTCACTGTGAATGACTGAGCCATCTTCATAAGTAAAAGTCAATACATGATGATCAAAGATTTCTCCATGATCTTTTCCAGTACGGACTAATCTTCCCCCGGTACCTTCTGCTTTTACAGGATATCCTTGCTTTACCCAGTTGGCCACATCAATGTTATGCACATGCTGCTCAGTAATGTGATCCCCGCATAGCCAATTGAAGTAATACCAATTTCGCATTTGGTATTCCATTTCTGTTTGACCAGGCTGACGCTCTCTCACCCAAACACCGCCATCATTCCAATAAACCTGACCTCCAATGATATCTCCAATTTCCCCATCGTGAATTCTTCTAATCGTTTCCCGGTAATTGTTTTGGTAATGCCGTTGTAAACCGACCACTACATTCAATTTCTTAGCCTTCGCCTCTTCAGCTGCTGCCAAAACACGACGAATTCCAGCAGCATCAGTGGCCACTGGCTTTTCCATAAAAATCTGTTTTCCTTGACGAACGGCCTCCTCAAAATGACTTGGCCTAAATCCTGGAGGGGTTGCTAAAATCACCACATCAGCTTCGGCAATAGCGTGTTTATAAGCATCGAAACCTACAAATTGCTTTTCTTGGGGAACCTGAACTTTTTCAGGACCATATTTCGCCAAAATAGGCTTTAGGCTATTTTCCAATCGGTCCTGAAAGGCATCCGCCATGGCTACGAGTTTTATTGGATGCCCTGTTTCAAACGCTTGAAAAACTGCTCCAGTACCTCTACCCCCACATCCAATCAAAGCTAGTTTCAGGTGATTATCAGGAGCAGCATAAGCTCCGGGAATTGTAAATGGAGAAGTCATCAGTCCTCCTGCCACTAGAGCAGAACTTTTGATAAAGGTGCGTCGGGATGAGTCTGTTTTCATAGTGTTATTTTAGGTTTAATAGTCATCGATTGGTGCTTGCCCATAATAGGCCTTGATTTCTTCCTCACTGGGTGGATTTAATGGGCGAACAAGTCTGATTCCCAGAAATGGAGCCTCTGGAAACCACCATTGGCTCTTTGGAATCTGAGGGTCAATCTGTTTCCATTTAGGATCACTGACAAATCTTCGGGTAGAACTGATTTCATCAGCTGAATGCTTGAAACTTCCTCCACGGACCACTCGAGGATATAAATTAACAGAAGGATTCAGTGGATTTTCCTTGGGAGCATTTTTATAAAACTCGGGATCATATTGGTCGGAAGTCCATTCCAAGACATTCCCGTAAATGTCATACAAGCCCCATGGGTTGGGCTTTTTCTCGCCTACCTGCTGAGTAGTTTCATTTGAATTTTCCTTAGTCCAAGCATACTCTGACATAAGGCTAAGGTCTTCACCAAAAAAATAAGAGGTGTTTGTCCCAGCTTTAGCTGCATATTCCCACTCCGCTTCTGTAGGTAATCGGTAAAAGACTCCAGTCTTAAGATACAACCAGTGGCAAAATTGTATGGCTCCGTACTGCGTCATACCCACAGCAGGCTTTCCTTCCTTTCCCATCCCAAAGGTCATATCCAAATACGGCAATGATGGACGGGAAAGCCCATCCACTCGTTCACCGATTGGCTCCTCTGAAATAGCCAATTCGTAATTTTTGTCTACGAAAAGCTCAAAAATATCCCAAGTTACCTCATGAGTTCCCATCCAAAAGGCATCCAATTCAACCAAATGGGCTGGTTTTTCATCCTCCTTGTCGCTTTCATCCGAACCCATCTCAAAAGATCCTTCAGGAATGGGGGTCATGGTAAAGTCTAGGTTGGTCCCAGGGATTTTTTGCTGATAAGGTTCAAAAGATTGATTATCAAAATCTACCTTTTCACTTTGGAGCAAAATCACTATTGAAAGCCAGAAAATATATTGAATCATGGGCTTGATGAGTAGGCTTACATTCTTTTAACAACCTCTTTTTTAGGGATTTTTATGGACCACATTCCCCGCAAATCCCCTACTTTATGTCCTTTGGCTTGATCTTCAGGATAAAGCTCTTCTAAGACTTTGAGTGCCTCCTCATTGATTTCTTTTCCTGGCTCACCATGGCAGTTGAGACAGAGCCCTCCGGGAATGACGATTGCTTTGGTGTAAAGCAACTCCTCTCCTTCGTTGATTTTTTGAATATTTGGAGCAAGTGGGTTCCCATTTTCTACATCATACTCGTAGGTTTCTAGGTATCGCCGCTCCATTTCAGTGGGTTGATCTGCTGGATTTCGATAGCGATTGGAAGCTCTCCGAATTTCTACTCCATAGGGTTTCCCAACGTCCTCCAAGATTGACAAGGCTTGAACATTACAAAATTCAATGGCACCCGGAATTCCTTTTTCAGAAATTGCTTGCTGTAATTGGTTGACTAATTGTTGCTGCGCCTCCATACTTATAGAATCTCCCCAAACCATGGCTGCGTCGATGATTTCGGCCTCACTTAACTTTTTGACTTCCATTGCCTCATTCACCTCTTCAAAAACCTCTTTGGAGACTCGCTCCCCACTTCCGCAGGCGCTTAAAAGCACAGAAATTGCTACTATTGAAAATATTTTTTTCATCATTAATTGCTTTTTGAATAAGCTAAATCTACTAATCAATCGGCATAAATGATAGCAATGAAGGGAATTGGTTTGGCGAACGATATACAAACTTTGACAAGTGGGGAAATCACTTAATTTTGTTTAAATAGAATTCTTAAAAATGAAACGAGTCGGCCTAGCCTTATTTTTTATTTTTCTATCAGCAAGTCTAGCAGCGCAAACTTGGACCCGAATGCAGGGCTGGGGATTGGATCTTTCAGCAATTTTTTGGATCGATAGCCAAACTGGGATAGCTGGAGGTGAAAATTTACTTATTGAAACTAAGGATGGTGGACAAACCTGGAGTGAAATCCCTTTCAAATTTGAAGGAAATATTCTCGCTATTCACATTAACTCTGACTCAGAAGGTTTTGCTGTAGGTAAGAATGGACTGATTTTAAAAACAAGTGATGGTGGGGAAAGCTGGAAGTCTGAAAAAATCACTTCTTCGGATAATTGGAATGAAGTTCTTTTCAATGGAGATAACACCTGGCTATTAATTGGAGAAAGCGGTTTAGTTATACGGAGCCGAGATTTTGGAGGAAAATGGGAAGACATTTCCCCTTACCCAAAAAAAGAGATTTATGGCGGTGAATTCATCAATAACGACTCTCTTTTCTTAGTCGGAAGCCAGGGTCTAATTCTCCGAAGTTGGGATCAAGGAGATCTATACGAAAATCAAATTAGTGGAACCACCAACAATTTATTTGGTGTCGCATTTTCATCAAGGGAGGTTGGGTATGCAGTTGGTGAAAACGGGACAATTTTAAAAACACAGGATTTTGGAGAAACATGGACTTCTCTGAATTCCGGCCTCACAAAAAATCTTAAAGAGGTTGCAATTTCTGCTTTGGATGCCAGAATTTTTACAGTCGTTGGAGAAGATGCCGCTGCCATTCGATCTACAAATGAAGGAGCTACTTTTTCCATTGCTAACTTAGGAGCCGGAAATAATCGAAATCTTGCTGATTTAGCCTATTTACCCAACTCAAATGTGGTCTGGGCTGTCGGAGAAACTGGGTATGTTATTTCCTCTACAAATGCCGGAGCGAGCTACACTCAGCGTCAAGCTGGTCAAGACATTGACTTTTTGGAGGTTGATTTCAAAACGGATCGATATGGTTTGATTGGGGGTGAGGAAGGGAAATTATTCGTTACATCCAATTTCGCACAAAGTTTGGTTGCAAGACCCATTCCCGAATCCTCCACAATTCGTGGTTTGAGCTTTTGGAATGGCTCTTTTGGATATGTTTCTACAGAGAGCTCAAAAATCTACCGAACCACCAATGCAGGCAGCACTTGGCTTGACGTAACTCCCCCCGAAAGCAATGTCATTAATGGTTTTTATCTTTTCGCTCCATCTGTATTCTACGTTGCCGGAAATGATGGCTTTGTTGCTAGTTCATTCAATTCAGGAGACAGTTGGAATGATCTCCCGACTACGGATACTGAAAAAGACTTCAAGGCAGTCATGTTTTTTGATTTTGTCTATGGAATAGCAATTGGAGATGGAGGAGAAATTTCTTTCTCGACTGGCGGAATCCAATGGTCTAGTATGAATTCCCCAACCACAGAAAATTTAAATGGCCTTGCCAAGTTGGATGAATTTACAGCTATCGTAGTTGGCAATAAAGGAACAATTCTAAAAACAGAGGATAAGGCTACTTCATGGCGAGTGATAGAAACTGAAATCTCAGAGGATTTACTCTCGGTAGATTTTTTTGATAATCAATACGGTTTTATATCGGGTAAAAACGGGCTAACCCTTGCTACCAAAGATGGAGGCGAAACTTGGCAACAAATTGAAACCGGAACTTCCAGAGACCTTCATGGAATAAGTGCTGGAACTCCCTTGATTGCCTATGCTGTAGGGGATGACGGTACCATTATAAGATACAATTGTACTCCCCCGGAGGGAACTCTAAGCGAGATTCAAGGACCTAGTGAAACCTGCCTTCAATCCCAAACTTACCAAATCGAAGATAGCCCCATTCCGGGTTCCACCATCGTTTGGAGGGTAGATGGTGGCGAAATTATTTCTGGGCAAGGGACATCCCAAATAGAAGTTCAATGGATTGACCCAGGAAGAAAGGGTGTCTTTGTAAGTCGTCAAAATTTTTGTGGAACCGGCGAAACGTCCTATATCGAAGTCATTGTCTCCGATCTGCCCCCACAAACTCTTCAAATCGAGGGGCAAGGTGCCACCTGCACCAACCAAACCGAGACCTATTCTCTCCCAAATCTAGAAGGTGTGAGCTATAACTGGAGCTCCGAAGGGGGAGAAATCATCTCAGGCCAAGGAACCTCATCTGTGGAAATTCGTTGGAATTCACCTGGATTTACCGAAGTAATCGCTGTACCCCAAAATTCCTGCGGAACCAATCCTCCTATCAAACTCCCAGTTCAAATTTCTGCTTTACCAGAACAACCTTCCGAGATTTCCGGAGAAAGTATTGTTCCCCCGGGAGAATTTACCTATCAAATTCAAGTTGAAGAAGGCTTAAATTATCAATGGACTATTGATGGAGGTGGACGAATCCTAGCAGGTCAAGGAACAGAGTCTATTCGAGTCCTTTGGGAAGAAGAAGGAGAGTTCGTGCTAAGTGTTGCAGCTCAAAATGCTTGTGATTTCGGGCCGGCTCGAACTATGCCTATTCAGGTAAGTCTGATTACAGGACTTGAGCCCTCACCTGATTTGGAAGGGTTAAAAATTTATCCTAATCCTAGTTCGGGTACCTTATATATCAAAGCAGAATTTTTGGATCGCTGGTATCAAGCTGAATTAATTTCTAGTCAAGGACAAGCCTTAATTCAACATGAAATTCCTCAAGGTTTGGAAAGCTTGGAATTTACTGATTTGAAGCCTGGCATGTATTTTATTCGATTACTGGGTCCCCAGAATACATTTGTGAGAAAGATTGTAGTTCATTAAAAAATTTCTCATCCGTATAGGATTTTTTTAAAGGTTCAAAAACTGAATCGTTACCAAATTTTATTTGGTGTTTAAAAAAGGATATACTTTTTGTTAGGCAAATTCAAAATATGTTCCTGAAAATATAATTTAGACAAAATATTATTAGGATTTAAAATTTGAAAAATCGAAAAAAAATATCCTGATTTGGGAAATATTTAAACCCAAATATAACCATGAGATCCCTAGCACCTGAAAGCCTCATGATGTCCTATGGCTACCATCCCGAGTGGTCAGAAGGCGCCGTCAAATGTCCCATCTTTCAAACCTCCACATTCGTCTTCAAAAGTGCCCGTGAAGGAAAGGAGTTTTTTGAAATTGCCTATGGCAAACGAGAAAAATCACCGGGTGAACAACCTGGACTAATTTATTCCAGATTAAACAATCCTGACTTACAGATTTTAGAAGAGCGCCTTACCTTATGGGATGGTGCAGACGAATGCGCTGTTTTCGAAAGTGGGATGTCTGCTATTTCCACAGTCCTTCTTGAATTTTTAAGACCAGGAGATGCCTTATTGTATAGTAAACCTGTCTATGGCGGTACAGACCATTTTATCAATAAAGTACTTCCCCAATACCAAATCCAAGGAGTAGGTTTTACCAATTTTATGGATGAGGAATCTTTGATGACTTTGGCAGAAGGAAAGAAAATTCGCCTCATCTATGTAGAAACTCCAGCAAATCCTACCAATGCACTATTTGACTTACAGCTTTGCCGAAAAGTAGCAGACCGGCTTAGTACTCCTGAAAATCCAGTCTATGTAGTTGTAGATAATACCTACATGGGACCTCTTTGGCAGCACCCGCTAAAATTGGGAGCTGATTTGGTTGTTTATTCAGCTACCAAATACATTGGAGGCCACTCTGATTTGATTGCTGGAGCAGTTCTAGGAAGATCAGAATTGATGGTGCGAGTTAGGACTTTACGAACTTTCCTGGGCAATATGGCCGGACCTTGGACAGGTTGGTTGCTAATGCGTAGCTTGGAAACTTTGAAAGTTCGAATGACGCAGCAGGCCCAAAATGCTGAGAAAGTGGCTAATTTCTTACGGAATCACCCTAAAGTAAGCAAGGTCTATTACCTAGGTCATTTAGAGGAAAATGACCCTCAATATGAAATTTTCAAGCGTCAATTGAGTTGTGCTGGCGCAATGGTTTCCTTTGATGTGATCGGAGGAGAGGATGCGGCATTTCGGTTTTTGGATGGATTGAAATTATTCAAACTGGCCGTTTCTCTTGGTAGTACAGAATCCCTTGCTGAGCACCCTGCTACCATGACCCATAGTGATGTGGATGAACAGGATAGGGCCGAGATCGGAATCTCTGAAAACCTGGTTCGCTTATCTATCGGAGTGGAATACTTTGAGGATCTTATTTGGGATATATCCCAAGCTCTAGACCAAGTCTAAAAATAAAAAGGCGGGGATTATTCCTCGCCTCTAATTTTTACATATTGGAAGATATCCCCTATACTTCCTCGCTTAATGTAGGCTTTTCGAAGAATAGCTTCAGGCACATAACCTGCCTTTTCCAAAACATGCATGGATTCTCCATTGTAGTCATAGACCTGAGCAAAAATCCGCTGTATATCAAAACGATCAAAAAGGTAGCTGGTATATAGCTTTATCGCTTCTGTTGCAATTCCTTTACCCCAGAAAGGTTCACCAATCCAAAAGCCTAATTCCACATTTGTGCTAAGTTCATCTTTGCCTCGCTCCGAGCCAATGGCTCCGGCTAGCTTACCTTCAAACTCAATTGCAAAATTTTGAGGAGGATTGAATTTTTGGTTATGCTCAATCCAATGCCTCGCATCATGAATCGTGTAGGGTTGCGGAAAGCTATCCCGAAGATTCATGGCTATTTTGGGGTTATTGGCCAAAGGGTACAGCTGATGAAAATGAGTTTCATTCCAATTGACCAAATTAATTTCTCTTTCTCCTGCTAATATCATAAAAACAGATCCTATCAATAAGTAAGATAAGTAGCTATCTCACCAATCTACAAAAATACCCACACATTTACGCAAATGGTCGATTTATTCTTCTAAGCCAGAATTTTGCATTTTTTCCAGATTCTCCGCTAAACGAAGAGCTGAAATAAATTCCTCAATATGACCATCCATTACTTCGGGCAAGTTGTACACGGTCTTGTTAATCCGATGATCCGTAACCCGGGATTGAGGGTAATTATAGGTTCGGATTTTATCGGATCGGTCTCCACTTCCCACCATGGATTTTCGCTGAGCCCCTACTGACTCATTGTGTTTAGCTAATTCTATCTCATACAAACGTGAACGGAGTACTTTCAGCGCTTTTTCAAAGTTTTTGATCTGAGATTTTTCATCCTGGCAAGTGACAACAAGACCTGTCGGATTATGCGTCAAGCGAACCGCTGAATAGGTTGTATTGACAGACTGTCCTCCTGGGCCGGATGAACAATAGGTGTCCTTCCGAATATCATTCATGTCCAAATGAACTTCCACTTCATCCATTTCCGGCAAAACCGCAACGGATGCGGCTGAGGTATGCACTCTGCCTTGGGATTCGGTAGCCGGTACTCGCTGCACCCTATGAACACCTGATTCATATTTTAGCATCCCATAGACATCTTCACCAGAGACTGTGGCAATGATTTCTTTATAGCCACCAGCAGAACCAAAGGTCAAATCCAAAACGGTCAATTTCCAGCCCTGCATTTCGCAGAATCGCTGATACATGCGGAATAAATCCCCTGCGAAAATCGCCGCCTCATCTCCTCCGGTACCTCCTCGGATTTCCAAAATACAATCCTTGGAATCATTGGGGTCTTTAGGAATAAGCAATTGCTTCAAATGCTCCTCTAAATCAACTTTCCTTTCCTTGAGCTCCTCCAGTTCGGCCTTTGCCATCTCTCGAAAATCAGGGTCTTTTTCCTTCTCAAGGATTTCCTTGGAGCTATCAATATTTTCTAATACCAGCTTGTACTCATCATAAGCTTTGACCACCTTTTCCAAATCCTTGTATTCCTTGGTAAGCTTTGTATACTTACTCATATCGGACATGGTGTCCGGTTGGATCAAAAGCTGTCCTACTTCTTCAAATCGCTCTTTAAGTGCTTGTAATTTATCCAGCATAGTTCTTTGTTCGCTTCGCAAAAGTAAGGATTAATTCTCGCTTCATGAGAGGCGACAGCATTTGCGTTGTATCATTTCTATCCAATCTTTCGTTTAGCATTCGTAAATTGATTGCCATGAAAGCTTTCCGCATTTCTGTATTCCTTTTTCTAGCTATTGGGTTAGCACAATGTTCAGAAGACACCCAACTTCATGATTGCATCGACAAGTCTAAAATCAACTTAGATGCAGCTTGTATCACGCTATATGCCCCTGTTTGTGGATGTGATGGAAAGACCTACAGCAATGAATGTGTGGCCATCAATTCAGGGCTAACTTCCTTTACCCAAGGAGCATGTGATGAAAAAAATTAAGGCCCTGAAAACAGGGCCTTTTGATTATTCTACAGTTACAGATTTTGCCAAATTTCTTGGCTGATCCACATTACATCCACGCATAACTGCAATATGGTACGAAAGCAATTGCAATGGCACCACCGCTACTAATGGAGCAAAGGCTTCATGAGTTTCAGGAATTTCGATGACATGGTCTGCCATATTTTTTACCTGAGTATCCCCTTCAGTCACTACGGCAATCACCTTTCCTTTTCTGGCTTTTACTTCTTGGATATTGCTGATGACCTTTTCATAGGAACTGTCCTGCGTTGCAATGAAAATCACAGGCATTTCCTCATCAATCAAAGCGATAGGACCATGCTTCATCTCAGCAGCAGGATAACCTTCCGCATGGATATAAGAAATTTCTTTCAGCTTTAAAGCTCCTTCCAAAGCTACTGGGAAGTTGTATCCACGACCTAGATAAAGCGCATTTCGCACATCTTTATACTCACCGGCAATGTACTTGATGATATCATTGGTCTCTAAAGCTTTCTCTACCTTTCCAGGGATAGACTCCAATTCATGCAATAACTGGATGTATTTTCCTTCAGGCAAGGTTCCACGGTGATAACCAAGTTTCAGGGCCATCATCGCCAATACAGAAATTTGCGCAGTGAAAGCTTTGGTTGAAGCAACACCAATCTCTGGACCAGCATGGGTGTAAGAACCTGCGTGAGTGGCTCTTGGAATGGATGAACCTACTACGTTACAAACACCAAAGATGGTAGCTCCTTTTGATTTAGCTAATTCAATCGCAGCAAGGGTATCTGCTGTTTCACCAGATTGAGAAATAGCGATTACAAAATCTCGATCATTAATCACTGGATTTCTGTATCGGAACTCAGAGGCATATTCCACTTCAACGGGTACCCGAGCAAATTCCTCAAACAGATATTCCGCTACCAATCCAGCATGCCAAGATGTACCACAAGCTGTGATGATGATTCGCTCAGCATTTTGGAATTTTTTCATGTAATCCCGCAAGCCTCCTAAAACCAATCTACCTGACTTGGCATCCAATCGACCACGAAGACAGTCTGCAATGGATTTTGGCTGCTCATAGATTTCTTTAAGCATGAAGTGGTCATAGCCACCTTTTTCGATCGCTTCAAGCTCCAACTCCAATTGGTTGATATAGGGGTTGGTTTCTACGTTTTCGATGGTTTTCACCTGAAGGCGGTTATTTCGAATAACCGCGATTTCATAGTCATCCAAATACACTACCTTATTGGTATACTCGATGATAGGAGTGGCATCGGAAGCTAAAAAATATTCATCTTCACCAACACCGATCACCAAAGGAGATCCTTTTCTCGCTGCAATTAAGGTATCCGGTTCTTCTAGGTTGATTAGCACAATGGCATAAGCTCCTACTACTTTATGAAGGGCAAGTCGAAGTGCCTCTTCCAATGAGCAGTTATTATGCAACTGAATATCCTCAATGAATTTGATGAAAACCTCCGTATCTGTTTCGGATTGGAAAGTATATCCTTTCTGAAGAAGGTCTTTTTTCAACACTTCATAATTTTCAATGATCCCATTATGGATCATCGCGAGTTTTTCAGAAGAAGAATAATGAGGGTGAGCATTTACATCATTTGGCTCTCCATGAGTAGCCCAACGAGTATGGCCTATTCCAATTTTAGAATGGATTTCGCCATTGGATTCGAGGTGCTTTTCAAGTTCAGTAACCTTACCCTTCTTTTTGTAAATACTGAGTCCATTTTGATCTAACAAAGCAACTCCTGCACTGTCATAGCCTCGATATTCGAGTCTTTTTAGTCCTTTAATAATAATGGGTAAAGCTTCTTGCTGCCCCACATATGCAACAATTCCACACATATTGAAAAATTCTTTTTGTTTTTTAGAACTTGCACAAAGAAACAGCTTTCGTGCCAAAAAAAAGAATCCACTTCCGTAAAATTTGAAAGTGGATTCAGAATACTTTTTCGAAATCGATTGTTTAACGGATTTTCGAGTAGATCACTTTGACTTTTAATCTGTTATTCTGGACTTTAAACTGCCTCAAGGACCGTTTGAAATCATCTCCGGTAGTCTCTGATGAGTTTCCATATAGCAACCAATCTTTTCTGGTAACCTCACCTCTAAAAATTCCATTTAGATAAGAGGTAATCCCCACAACATAGGTCCCTTGAGTAGAATTATAACTTCCAATAGCTGGAGCAATTACTGCAGGTATGGTTTGTTCATTTTCATCCAGGATATTTTGAGGCTGACCGTCTCGCTGAATTGTCAATGGCTGACCATCAGCGCGTGTCAAAATCTCATTGCTATCATCGGTAAAGTAGGAAACAAAAAAAGCAGGAGGGTTTTGACCTTCAGGAACAGTTTCGATTTCGCCGATTTCTAATTGGACCTGTTTGAAAATTACTCCAGATAAAGTATCCAAAAACTCATCAATTGGTGAACTGTCAACTTTGATCGTCATCCCGAGATTAGCTTTCATTCCTACCAGATTTCCTGTTTGATAGGCCTTTTGTTTTTCTACCACGACTTCTGTTGGAGTACCACTACGATCACTTTTGACTCCATTAAAACTTCGGGAAGATGCCGTGTTGATTTCAAAAGAGGTGGCTACAGTATCCCCCGGATAATGGAAATAAGTCAAGATTGCAGTTTGAGAACCTAAATTCACACCAATGGTGGTATTATCTCCCTCTCTTGCTTTAATCGCAACGCCGGGGAAGTAGTCTCTAAAGGTGAAAATATTATTGAACTCCGTACCTCGCTTTAGTTTACCAAAAAGCTCCTCAGAAAATTCAGGAGTTACCGTCATTAAGATCGTCGTATCCTTTGTTTCTCCAAATTCAACCTCCGAACTCGCAATTGGATTTTCCTCATAGGCAAGTTCACTGAAGTTATAATAAAGGGTATCGAGGATACTTTCAGTTAGGCGATGAATACTGTAAAATTTGGGTTCATCCAGATTCTGACCATTGACGGAAACGATATCCACTGAGAAAAACATGGAATCTAGAATAGCTTCTGCCTTTGGGCGCTCATCAGTCACCTCAAAAAACATCCGAGTAAAACCCGTGCTGGAAGTTTTTCCAAAATAGGGGTCTTCCTCATTCCCTACTACCAACAAGCTTTGGTTGGTGGTATTGAATGAGTCCAACAACACGACTTCCGCAGGAAGCTCGAACTCGGTGAAGAAAACGCCCACTTGGTTGTTTCCCGGTGCCAATTCGATCCCTACGGAAGACGGGTCGGAACAAGAATTAAAGAAAATTGTGAATACAACGGCAAGGGCTGTCCACTTAGCCTGCCAAATTGGTGTAGATATCGTAGAGCTCTTCGTGAGCTTGTTCCTCTTCTTCAATGCTGATTTCAAACTTCTTGTCTTTAGAGAAATCCTCAATTAGTTGGTTTAATTCATCGGAGACTTCGCCGCCTTTCACTACTAAATCGGCATATTCCATACCCATGCGGATAAAGCCTTCGAAGTCTTTGCTTTCCAAAGGTGCTAAAATCGTGTCATCAATGTCCACCATCTTAACCTTGTTTAACAAATCATCGCCAAAGGTATGAGAAAATCCATTGTTGTAGATAGCAAATACGGATTTTGTATTCTTGAAGAGAGGTTCGTTTTTGTAGGTAGTCTTCAAATACATAGGGATCAATGAAGTCATCCAGTCATTGCAGTGTACAATGTCAGGAGCCCATCCCAATTTTTTGACTGTTTCGATCACTCCCTTACAGAAGAATATGGCCCGCTCGTCATTATCCTCGTAGAAGTTTTCTTGCTTGTCATGGAATACACTTTTACGCTGGAAGTAGTCCTCATTGTCAATGAAATAAACCTGCAATTTTGCCTGCGGGATGGATGCTACTTTAATAACTAGGGGTTTTTCTTCTTCGCCCACGGCAATATTAATCCCTGAAAGTCTCACCACTTCATGAAGTCGGTTTTTGCGCTCATTGATCAGCCCAAAACGAGGAACCAAAATACGAATCTCCATTCCACGCTCTTGCATGGCTTGAGGGAGAGTTCTTAGGAAATTGGCTACTTCTGAAGTTTGGAGAAAGGGGTTGATTTCACTGGCAACGTAGAGGATACGTAGTTTGGACATATTAATTGTTTTTAAGTAAAGTGATAAACAACGGCACAAAGATAATAAAAAAAGCCTGAAAAGCCTTGTTTTTCTGAATATTAATCTAGTTTTGCGGCAATTTCCCCAAACTATTACCCGACGCGTGCAGGTATTTTACACAGGGGCCGAATGGACATCCATCAGGCTTCAATTTCAATCAAATAATTCGACAATTGGTCTTGTCCCAACAATGGGAGCGCTACATGAGGGACACCTTGATTTGGTTGCTCAATGCATACAGCAAGCAGACATTTCCGTTGTTTCCATCTTTGTCAATCCTACGCAATTCAATAATCCAGAGGATTTCGAAAAGTACCCAAGTAGCCTTCAAGAAGACTTGGAATTACTGGAGAAAGCCGGGGTAGATTACGTCTTCGTTCCAGAAGTCAAAACCATGTATCCGCAGGAAACAAACCTGAAATTTGACTTCGGACCCCTGGAGCGGGTATTGGAAGGAGCTTTCCGGCCAGGACACTTCAATGGGGTTGGAATTATTGTTTCCAAACTTTTCAATATGATCCAGCCAAACTTGGCATTTTTCGGACAAAAAGACCTTCAGCAAGTTGCCATCATTAAACGATTGGTAAATGATCTTTCCTTTCCTATCCAATTAGAGATTGTCCCTACTCGCAGAGAAGAAGACGGTCTAGCTCTCTCTTCACGAAACAGAAGACTAAACAAAAGCGATAGAGAAAAAGCCCTCATTCTTTATAGGTCCATGGTTTTAGCCAAAAAGGAACTATTGGAAGGAAAAAGCTGGTTGGAGGTACAAAAAAAGATTCACCAAGAATTTAAGAAAACCGAAGGAGTTGATTTGGAGTATTTTGAACTGGTAGAACCGGATCGATTCGAGCTTTCCACTGAATTTAGCACTCTTAAAAAGGCGTCCCTATGTGTAGCCGCCTATGTGGGAGAAGTCAGATTAATCGACAACCTCCCTGTAATTTCTTAAGTTTGCGGGCTGAAAAACTAAACCAATGCATATTCAAGTCATGAAGTCCAAAATCCACCGGGTGAAAGTCACTCAGGCGGAACTTCATTATGTGGGATCGATTACCGTTGATGAAGATTTGATGGACGCAGCCAACATTATCGAAAACGAAAAAGTCCAAATTGTCAACATCAATAATGGAGAGCGTTTGGAAACTTACGTGATTAAAGGCGAGCGAGGCAGCGGGCAAATTTGCCTGAATGGTCCAGCGGCACGAAAAGTAGCTGTTGGAGACATTATTATCATCATTTCATACGCAGGAATGGATTTTGAGGAAGCAAAAAAATACAAACCTGTGGTAATTTTTCCGGACGACCATAACCGATTGATCTAATGCTTCACCCCCGAATCAAACAAACTATTCAGGTGCTCCTATCCTTAGGATTGGCAATCTGGATATTTTGGTTTCTTTATCGGGATATCGAAATCGACACACTTTGGAGCCAAGTTCAAAGCAGTAATTGGATCTGGATTGGGTTTTCTTTGGTTATTTCTCTTTTTGGTTTTTGGTTGAGGGGCTGGCGCTGGACCCTTTTGATGGACTCAAAGGAAGGTAAACCTATCAGCAGCGGAGATTCGTATCATGCCGTGATGGTAGGCTACCTAGCCAATTTATTGGTGCCACGCGCAGGAGAAGTTGCTCGCTGTGGAATACTCAGCCGAACCAATGGAATTTCAATTGGCCACTTGCTGGGAACCGTGATCTTGGAAAGATCTATAGACTTGGTTTTCTTGATGGGAACTATTGCAATGGCTTTTTTGGTGGAAAACCAACTGTTCATAAGTCTAGCCAATCAATTGGTGAATCTGGAGTTTCTTCTTCAAAAGGCTACACAAAACCTTCCGATTATCTTGGGTGGACTAGGAGTCTTGGTACTCTTCCTTTACATTCTTTTTAGAAAATTCAGACAACACAGCCTGATTTTAAAGGCACAGAATTTTCTACGCGAAATTTATTCTGGAATAAAAGGAATAGCACGACTTGGAAATCCGTGGGGATTTTGGATTAGCTCCCTGATGATCTGGGTAATTTATTTTTTAACCATGTTCGCAGTATCCAAAGGGATTGCAAGTACTGCCAATTTGTCAAGCGGCGAAGTACTCCTGGTCATGGTAATGGGCAGTATTGGCATGGTTGCTCCAGTTCAAGGGGGTATTGGCACCTTCCATGCGTTGGTGGCCTTTATTTTGATACAATTGGGAATTGCTGAGCAGGATGGAAAAATCTTTGCGGCTATTATCCATGGGACACAGCTGGTGCTAATATTAGTGGCAGGTCTAATTTCATGGATTTATATGATGCAAAAGCCTGCTTGGAATAAACCCGTAAGGGAGTAAATTCGTAATCAATCCAGAAATTTAAAACGACTATGATTATACTTATTGTTGTTGTCTTTGCGATCCTCGGATTCGTGGTGAGCAGCAGATTAAAAAGCAAATTCAAGCGCTATTCTCAGACTGCCTTGGAGGCAAATCTTTCAGGTGCTGAGATCGCCAAATTGATGTTGGCGGATCATAATATTCATGATGTACAAGTGGTTTCCGTAGAAGGTCAACTTACTGACCACTACAATCCCATGAATAAGACGGTCAACCTAAGTCCTGAAGTCTACTATGGAAGAAATGCTGCTGCCGCAGCCGTAGCAGCTCACGAATGTGGCCATGCCGTACAGCATGCTACTAGCTATGCTTGGCTCAACTTCCGATCAGCAATGGTTCCGATTCAAAATATCTCCGGAAAAATTTTGAATGTAGTATTAATCGCTTCGCTTTTCGGTGGCTTTGCATTAGGACTTCCTTATCAGTGGATAGGCTTCATCGTAGTGGGCTCATATGGGGTAATGACCTTATTTACTTTGGTAACCCTACCTGTAGAATTTGATGCATCAAACCGCGCCTTGGCTTGGGTAAAAAATCGAAACATCGTAACGGCACATGAATATGACATGTCTAAAGATGCACTGAAATGGGCGGCCATGACTTATGTCGTAGCGGCACTAGCTTCATTGGCTACTTTGGCTTACTATATTTTTATTTTCTTTGGAAACCGAGATTGATTCAAATCAAAATTAAATTCGGAAAGGGGCAACATTTTGCCCCTTTTCTTTTTTTAATATAACTTCCGAATCTAAATAAACCCGAATAAAACACAGATGAATTTTCAACTTACTGAAGAGCATTTAGCTGTACGAGATGCAGCCCGTGAGTTTACTCAAAGTGAACTTCTTCCCGGTGTCATTGAACGAGATACAGAAGCCCGCTTTCCAAAGGAGCAAATCCAAAAAATGGGAGAGTTGGGATTTATGGGAATGATGGTTGACCCAAAATATAATGGAGGAGGTATGGATACCATCTCTTATGTTTTGGCGATGGAAGAAATCTCCAAAATCGACGCCTCCGCTTCAGTTTCCATGTCAGTCAATAATTCTTTGGTTTGCTGGGGACTTGAAAAATACGGAACCGAAGAGCAAAAAGAGAAATATCTTAAAAGACTTGCAACCGGAGAAATCCTAGGTGCTTTTTGCCTTTCCGAACCAGAAGCAGGATCTGATGCCACCTCTCAGCGCACAGAGGCGAGATTGGAAGGTGATCACTATGTATTGAACGGTACCAAAAACTGGATTACAAATGGATCTTCTGCCAGCGTATATCTGGTAATTGCACAAACAGACGCAAGTAAAGGGCATAAAGGAATCTCCGTCTTTATCGTTGAAAAGGGCTGGGATGGATTTATCATAGGAAAAAAAGAAGACAAACTAGGTATCCGAGGTAGCGATACCCATTCCTTGATGTTCAACGATGTCAAGGTTCCGGTAGAAAACCGAATCGGATTTGAAGGATTTGGATTCACTTTCGCTATGGAAACCCTCAATGGAGGTAGAATTGGTATTGCCGCACAAGCATTAGGAATTGCTGCCGGCGCATACGAACTTGCATTGGCTTATTCCAAAGAAAGAAAAGCTTTCGGTAAGCCTATCAGTCAACATCAGGCAATTCAATTTAAATTAGCGGATATGGCTACTCAAATTGAGGCAGCTCGAATGCTAGTTTACAAGGCTGCTTGGCTCAAAGACCAAGGTGAAGATTACGCACATGCATCAGCTATGGCAAAACTGTATGCCTCTGAAGTGGCTATGAATGTTACCGTGGAAGCAGTACAAGTTCACGGAGGCTATGGATATGTAAAAGAATACCATGTAGAACGCCTAATGCGAGATGCAAAAATCACTCAGATTTACGAAGGCACTTCAGAAATTCAAAAAATAGTTATATCCAGAGGCATTCTCCGATAAACCGATTATCACTTAAATCAGAGGCGCAATTCAAAAAATTGCGCCTTTTTTAATTTATTTTCACTTTTAACATGGATTTTTATAAAATCTTAGTTGGAAAAGTGCTATTTTTGTGAGTCGGAATATATTGAAAAAAAATAATGGAATATTACAATAAGGTTATTGAATCAGTAAATATTCGCTTTTTAAGAGGTTTCAATTATAAGGTTGAAAAGCCCGTTTTTATTCCTGATCACAAGGAATTTGACAACATGCTGATTTTGCTCCATCATGGTACCCTAAAATTTGGAGACGAACAAGAATTAGTCAATGAAGGGGAAGTTCTCTTTTTGCCCGGTGAAAAAAAGATCCCATTAACCATTGGAGGAGGAAACAAGCGGGCCGAAGTACCCATGGAGCACTTTATTGAAAGCAAGCGGAAATACTTGCAAAGCATAAGCTTTAAAGATATTCGTAATTCTGAGGAAGACTGCATTTCGGTCGTAAGCTTTGAATCCAAGGTCTTCGATGTAGTCAACTTCTTCAACAGCCTTGACATTCCAGCTTTCATTATCCGATTCAATGATCGAATCGCCATCTTGATTGAAGATATCATGAAGGAAATGGAACAAAGCAGCGTAGGAAAAGAGCGAATCCTTCGAGCTTTAACTGAAACCTTGGTGATCGAAGTTTTAAGACATATTCTGAAAAACCGCCTCTTCGTGGAAGAGCTTTCTACCAACGTCACTTACTTCAAAGACCCTCGCCTCATCGAATTATTCAAATACATCAAGAGCAATTTAGGAGGAGATTTGTCCAATAAAGTTCTTGCCAAAGTGGCAAATGTATCTGAAGATTACGTGGGTCAATACTTTAAAATGTTGACAGGAATCAACCCTCAGGATTACATTGAATACCAACGTATGGAGGCTGCAGTTGATTTATTGCGAACCACAAAGAAATCTATCCGAGATATAGGTAAAGAGGTCGGCTATAAGGACACAGCTTATTTCTGCCGTCGATTCAAAATGATGTATGGAGTTCCGGCAGGCAAAATGCGAAGAAGAGAATCGCTAATTAACGTGTAATTCTTCGTTGTAAAACTTCTTAAAATTCAGGACCTCGACTAAAAAGTCGGGGTCTTTTTCTATCTGATTGCCAATAACCACTAAATCCGCCCCAGCTTCAAAGCATTGATGGATTTTTTTGAGTTTGTTTAGCCCTCCACCTACAATCAGCGGGAGCCTAAGTTCTGAAGAAACAGCCTGAATTACACGCGTAGAAACCGAGGAAGAAGATCCACTTCCTGCATCCAAATAAACATAATTCATCCCTAGAAATTTCCCGGCTAGAGCCGTGTCAAGGATTAAATCAAGCTCTTCATTTAAGAGGGGAAGGGTTCCTGATTTGCGATGTACACTGCAAATTTCCCCATCGTTAACCAATAAGTAGGCAGTAGGTAAAACCTCCAAACCGGAATTTTGGATTGTCCTGGAGGCTTGAACCTGTTGAGAAATCAAATACTCGGGGTTTCTTCCTGAAATTAAACTCATAAAAAGAATCGCATCAGCCTCAGGACAAACTTGCTGATAAGAACCTGGAAATAGTACTACGGGGATTGGGCTTGTTCTTTCTTTAATAAATTGGATCAATTCTCCCAAATCAGATGATTCATCCTGACTCCCTCCTACCAAAATCAGGTCTAATTCCAGCCCATGAAGGTTTTCCCAGAAAACATCAGAAATGGAATTAGGATCAAATTTCCCCGGATCAATCAGCCAAGCAACACCCTTTTTTTTATTTTCAAAAAGCTGCTGAATAGCGTTACTCACCTTTCTCTGCTGCTTCGGCATCTTCAGGTGCTATCAATTTTTTTAATAATTTTTCTTGAGCCAATGCAAAACCTACCAACAACAATCGCTGTCCTAGACTAGGCCAAAAAGTGGACTTCTGTGGTTTGCTGAGTTTTTCTTTTATTTCTTCATCCAACAATCCCTCCCTTTCTAAAACCTCCAAAGCTTTAGCTGTTTTTCGGTTTTTTTTTCGTTTGGTCATTTTGACGATGGAATATGCCAATAAGCCTCCTGCGAGCACAGCCCCTCCGACTTTGAGCCAGTCTTCGGAATCCTTCTTTAGCAAATCCAATTGTTTTTGAAGGGTTTGCTCCAATTCCTCTGCCTGATTTTCAAGCTCCTTCTTCGCCATCTTCTTCTTTTTTGCTATTGTCAAAAATAAAATTGCTCATTCCACCCTGAATTTCTTTTCGAATAGAAGGTGAATACCGAAGCCAATAAAGGCCAACTACCAGTAATAGATAGAACAATCCTACCAAAAGGAAGCCTGAATAGGTCGACTCAAATACACTACTCAAGAAAAAGGCTAGTGCAAGGCTAAAAAATAACAGGACCAGCAACATCAATCCACCGATAATTACTAAGAGGAGCACCCTTGTGACCACACCCATTACTTGATCTTGGATTTCTTCCTTGATCAAATTTATTCGTGTCTCAACGAGTTTGCGGATTGTTTGGCTGATTTCAGAAATATTCACCATATGAAAAGCGAAAAAGATGATTTCAATGCTCTAATATACTCCAATTGCAAAGAGCAAAAAAATCAGAGTTCCTCTGCCGATTCAGATTCTTCATAGAATTTATACTGCAGGACCATTTCAATAGCCATTCTTATCGCTTGATTGATCGGGTAAGTTTGGCTTAAATGAGCATCAATATCACTAAGCCTTCCATAATAAGACGCTGCTAATGGAATTTCTAAATCCTCTTGGACTGCTTGGATTGCACGATGGTATTGATCCGATTTCTGCTCCTTTAAGACTTTGCAAATAATCAATTCTTTGAGACCATGTTTATTGCGGCGGGCAGCACTGGCAAAAAGTCTACAAATCAATCCCCGTGAGGAATGATTTCCACAGAATCCCTTAGACCCATCTTCATTTGTAGGTCTATAGAGCAAGCAAAATCCATTTTCTCCCAATGAATCCAAAAGCCGGATGCTGGCTTCAACGGCTCCATTTTCATAAAGCTCAAAAGCCAAAGGGAGAAATTCCAAAGGACTAGCCGGAATGGAAGGATTGGCGCAGCATTTCCCACAACCAACCACACAACCCAAATCAGCCCTCTCGGCAAAAGCCCTACTCTCAATTTCAAGGTCCT
The DNA here is from genome assembly GCF_004571135.1 of Algoriphagus kandeliae. Taxonomy (GTDB): domain Bacteria; phylum Bacteroidota; class Bacteroidia; order Cytophagales; family Cyclobacteriaceae; genus Algoriphagus; species Algoriphagus kandeliae. The sequence goes on along the minus strand of NZ_SPSB01000002.1, from coordinate 462,263 downwards.
GGAATAATTCCAAAACAGCTTGAGACTTTTCGCTCAGTTTCAAGATTTCAATAATTAGCCTTCAAAATTACCACCAAAACAAGCTTGTTGATACCAGCTCCTGCAAAAATTTTCTACCTTCACAGTACATTCCCTGATCGTTTTTAGAAAAATTTAATTCGAGTTTCATCGACCTTTTGTCGCTCGATTCGTTTTGAATGAAAATACTATTAGAATATGACCAATCAAGAGATCAAGAAACAGGAAGAAAAAATCAGAAGAGCATTTAAAGAAAGAGATTGGAGTGAGATAAAAAGTGCAGACTCTTGGGCAATTTTTAAAGTGATGTCTGAGTTTGTGGAAGGCTTTGAAAAGCTTGCAAAAATCGGCCCCTGCGTTTCAATTTTTGGTTCGGCCCGAACCCCTAGAAATCACAAACATTACCAAATGGCGGAAGAAATTGCCGCCAAACTAGTCCGCCATGGCTATGGTGTTATTACAGGTGGTGGACCTGGTATAATGGAGGCGGGTAATAAAGGAGCCCATTCCGAAGGAGGAAAATCAGTGGGTTTGAATATTGTGCTTCCATTTGAGCAATTCAATAACATCTACATCGATCGTGATAAACTTTTGACTTTCGATTACTTCTTTGTCCGAAAGGTCATGTTTGTGAAATACTCCCAAGGTTTTGTGGTTTTGCCGGGAGGTTTTGGAACAATGGACGAATTCTTCGAAGCATTAACTCTCATCCAAACCAATAAAATTGGTAGGTTCCCAATCGTATTAGTAGGAAAAGATTATTGGGAAGGATTGGTCGATTGGATCAAAGAAACCCTTCTGGCCAACAAATATGTCAGCCCTGAGGATATGGATTTGTTTTGTGTCGTAGAAAATGCAACTGAAGCAGTTCAAGTCATCGATGACTTCTACAGTAAATATCTTCTCAGTCCGAACTTCTAATGAATCGCTTTCACCTCAATGCGATCTATGGATTAATTGCTATTTGTATGGCAATGCTTGGTTATTTGCTTTGGAAGCAATCTTCTCCATCGACTCCAACTGACTCAGGTTTTCCAATTTCCTCGCAGGGTTTTTCTCCAATTCCTTTAGACTCAGTGAGGATTTTCCCAATTCCCGAAAGTCTGACTTTCGCAGGAGAACCTGTACCTCTTGATAATCAAGATATCCTGGAGCGATTGGAGCGGGAAATCTATGTGAATGCGTATTGGCAATCCAACATGATTCTTTTAATGAAGCGATCAGGAAAATATTTGGATGAAATCACAAGGATTCTAAAAGAGGAAGGAATTCCTGAAGATTTTAAATACTTGGCAATTGCAGAATCCGGCTTGATGAATGTCACTTCTCCTGCCGGTGCCAAGGGCTTTTGGCAATTTATGCAAGGCACAGCCAAAGATTATGGATTGGAAGTCAATCGGAATATCGATGAGCGCTATGACTGGAAAAAATCTACCCTTGCAGCTACTAAGTATTTGACAGAAGCTCACAATAAATTTGGTAACTGGACTTCTGTTGCCGCTAGTTATAATATGGGGCAAACAGGTTTTTCGAAACGACAAAAGGAACAACTCGAAGAGGATTATTATCACTTACTCCTTAATGATGAGACTAGTCGTTACATGTTCCGAATATTAGCTTTTAAAGTCATTTTTGAAAACCCAAAAGCCTACGGCTTTAATCTTCGGGAGAAAGATTACTACCAAGATCCTCCACTTCAGGCGATTGAGGTTAATCAAGACATTTCCAATCTAGCAGAATGGGCAAAATCCAAAGGTTACACTTACAAGGAATTAAAAATTTATAACCCTTGGCTTCGGGAAAGAAACTTGAATGTCAGAAGAGGAAAAACCTACCAAATTCTTTTGCCTGAGAGATAGATTGAATACACCAATTAAAAAGACAAATCTTCCTCTCAGGCGAATATTATTCTATTATTCAGGGAGTTTTTGGTCAAATTCCAATTATTTTTTTTGATGGCTTGCTTTAGCCTGAGAAATTGTTTGTACATTTGGCGGGCAAATAGGGTTACCTCAAACCGATATTTGCTATGAATCTAAATTCTGATAAGTTCCTCTTCGAAGCACTCACCTATGACGATGTGCTTCTTGTTCCGGGTTACTCCGAAGTACTGCCCCGCGAAACCAACACCTCCACCCAGCTTACCAAAAAAATTCGCTTAAACATCCCTCTTGTATCCGCTGCTATGGATACCGTCACAGAGGCTGAACTTGCGATTGCTATTGCTTTGGAAGGTGGTCTTGGTTTTATCCACAAAAACATGTCCATTGAGAAGCAAGCTGCCCAAGTTAGAAAGGTGAAGCGTTCTCAGGCGGGGATGATTTTGGATCCAATCACCCTACATATCGATGCCAAAGTCAAGGATGCCGAGGCAATTATGCGTGAATATCACATTGGTGGAATTCCAGTAGTGGATGAAAACAGAGTCCTAAAAGGAATTATCACTAACCGAGATCTTCGATTTATCAAGGATCATAGTCTTCCAATTAAGTCAATCATGACGAAAGAAAACCTCATTACTGCAAAGTCAGGGGTTTCTTTGGAACAGGCAGAGGAAATTCTTCAGGAATATAAAATCGAAAAACTTCCTATTGTAGACGAAGATGACAAGCTCACGGGCTTGATCACCTACAAGGATATTCTGAAAAGAAAGGATAAGCCAAACGCTTGTAAAGATGAATACGGGCGTCTACGAGTAGGAGCTGCAGTTGGGGTAACTGCTGATATTGTTGATCGGGTTGAGGCTTTGGTACAAGCCGGGGTAGATGTCGTTTCAATTGATACAGCGCACGGTCATTCCCGAGGAGTAATCGATACTTGTAAAAAAATTAAGGGAGCCTTCCCGGATTTGGAAGTCATTGTAGGAAATATTGCTACTCCAGAAGCTGCGATTGCACTAGCTGAAGCAGGTGCCGATGCGGTGAAAGTGGGTGTCGGTCCTGGCTCTATCTGTACTACTCGGGTAATTGCCGGAGTAGGCGTTCCTCAGCTTTCTGCAGTTTTTGAATGCGCAGAAGCCCTAAAGACTAGAAATGTACCGGTAATTGCAGACGGTGGTATCCGATATTCTGGTGATTTGGTTAAAGCCATCGCCGCTGGCGCAAGTTCCATTATGATCGGTTCTCTCCTTGCAGGTACAGAAGAAGCTCCTGGAGAAATGATCATTTTCGAAGGAAGAAAATTCAAAACTTACCGTGGTATGGGTTCTCTTGAAGCCATGGAATCAGGCTCCAAAGACCGATACTTCCAAGATGCTGAAGACAATATCAAAAAGCTTGTTCCTGAAGGCATTGTGGGAAGAGTGCCTTATAAAGGCCTCGTAGCTGAGGTCCTCTATCAATTAGTTGGTGGTCTTCAGGCAGGTATGGGCTATTGCGGTACCAAAACAGTGGAAGATCTCCAAAGGAATGGTCGGTTTGTAAAAATAACCGCAGCCGGTGTGAAAGAATCTCACCCACATGATGTTAGTGTAACTCGAGAAGCTCCTAACTATAGTTTGAAAGGATAAGAATCATAAAAAAACCCAACGGAAATCGTTGGGTTTTTTATTTTCATTTCAGCAAAGCTTTTATTTCATAATCCTGCAAATGGGCATTCAACCATCCTGCTTCTAAGTCTGCCCCATATTTTTTATAAAAGTTGATTGCTGGCTCATTCCAGTCCAGGACTTGCCACATCATACCAGTACAGCCCTCTTCTAGAGACTTCGCCATCACTCGTTCAAACAATAATTTTCCAGCTCCATTTCCTCGCTCGGTCTCTGTGACCACAATATCTTCCAGATACATTCGCTTTCCCTTCCAAGTGCTATATCGGTAATAGTAGATAGCAATTCCGATAATTTCTCCCGTCTCATCTTTCTCACAAACATAAAGTCCGTAAACCGGATTGGGACCGAACCCATCCTTTTCCATTAGTTCCAAGGTATTGGTCACTTGCTCAGGTGCCTTTTCATAAAGAGCCAACTCCTTGATCAACTCAAGGACACGGGGTAAATCTTCAATTTTTCCTTCTCGGACTGTATACATATTCGTTGAGGATTTAAATTTTCATTAAGGAAAGCCTAAATTAGGCAAAACCTCCAAATAGCATGTTTCTAGCCATCGATGCAGGCAATTCTAATGTAGTTTTTGCGCTTTATGACGAAAAAACTCAAAAATGGACTAACCAATTCCGATTGGAAACCAAGACTGAACGTCTAATTTCACAATTGAGTAAAAAGGTCCCATTGTATTTTTTGGAGCATGATATCCATCCAAAGGATATCGAACTAATTGGATTTAGTTCGGTGGTTCCGGAAATCCAAGACACCATTCAGCAGTTTTGTGAAAATTTCTTCGGAAAAAAGGCCTATGTGATTTCTGCAAAAAGCTACAAGAAGCTTCCAGTTGTAGCTCGTCGTCCCAATGAAATCGGAACTGACCTGATGTGCAATGTCATGGCTGCATGGGAAAAATTCCATCAGCCTTTCATCGTGGTTGATTTTGGGACTGCACTTACCTTCACGGTGGTTGATGAAAAAGGGCAGGTATTAGGAGTAAACATTGTTCCTGGCCTTCAAACGGCTATCAAAGCCTTGTTTATGAATACTTCTAAGTTACCGGAAGTTTCGCTTGAATTTCCAAAATCAGCCATAGGCCAAGATACCATTCATGCGATTCAGGCAGGAATCCTACATGGATATACGGGATTGGTGAAAGGCATGCTGCAAACAATTCGAAATGAAAAACCACTTCCTTTTAAAATTATTGCCACAGGAGGTCTTTCTGCAATTTTGACCACACTTAGGGATGAATTCGAAGAAATAGACCGCTACCTGACTTTGGATGGAATCCGATTGATCACTCAAATCAATCAGGCTTAGTCCTATGAAGGAAACCTTAAAATCAAATTAGGGTCGGGACAATTAGCCGCATAATGCTCTTTTTCTCGTTGAGAACAAACACCTGGATAATCTCCCCAATTTCCTTCCAAGTCCCACATTAATTGAAAATGCAAGTGAGGAGGCCAATCTCCATTCTCTGGGAAAGGGCCGACATGTGCTATTGGATCCCCCTTTGTTACTTCCTTTCCAACTGAATATTCCTTCAAATCTTTTTGGGCTAAGTGACCATACAGGCTATATAGCTTTTTCTCCCCGAGATCATGCTCCAAAATCAACGTAGCTCCATAATTTCCAAAGCCAGCATTATCCTGAAAGCTATGGATTATCCCATCCAAAGGAGCATATACAGGAGTCCAGGCCTTACACCAAATATCAATTCCTAAATGGATATTTCGGAAATCCGATTGATCCGTTGCAAACACTTCCGATCGCTGATATATCGCTCGGTTCTCCAAATACCCCCCTATACCAAAGGTTTTCTGAGCTTGTTCCAACTGAGCAAAAACATACTGGTTAAAAGCCTCCGTGTTTCCAAGATCTACTTCTTTCAAAGTCTGATTTTGGGCACTGAAATCCATAGGAAGGGTATTTTCAGCCGTCAAATTTTCTCCCATTACAGGGAATGCTATTATTGAATTCCAATCCATACCCGAAGAAAACTATTTGAAGGAATCCAAAAAAAGAGATTGGGAAAATTATTCTGGAAAGAGTCAATTTTGATTCACGATTTTTTAATTTTCGAATATGAAAGACATGGCTTTTCCTACCTTAAACGACATCAAATTCGCGCTGATCCGCATCAAATCCTTTATCCATAGAACGCCGATTTTGACTTCTTCCGCGATCAACCAAATTGCAGGTTGTGAGATTTATTTCAAATGCGAAAATTTTCAAAAGGTAGGAGCCTTTAAAGCCCGTGGGGCTGCAAATGCCGTTATGAAACTCTCCGAAGAGGAACGGGCCAAGGGAGTGGCCACTCACAGTAGTGGAAACCATGCCGCGGCTTTAGCCAGAGCGGCACAAGTGATAGGAATCCCAGCTTACATTGTCATGCCTTCCAATGCTCCCGAAATCAAAAAAAAGGCCGTTCGAGGATATGGCGGAGAAATCATCGAGTGCGAACCCAATTTGATGGCGAGGGAAACGACCTTGGAAAAAGTAGTGAAAGAAACCGGTGCTACTTTTATCCCGCCTTATGATTACATGGACGTCGTAGAAGGACAAGCAACCTGCGCTTTGGAATTTTTGGATGATCAGCCTGACCTAGAATGCTTAATTGCTCCTGTTGGAGGCGGTGGACTATTGGGAGGAACAGCACTTTTGGCCCATTACTGGGATCCGGAAGTAAAAGTTTATGGTGCCGAACCCAAAGGTGCAGATGATGCCTATCGTTCTTTGAAAGCTGGAAGGATCATTCCCCAAACCAATCCTCAGACTATCGCAGATGGTTTATTGACTTCTTTGGGTGATATAAATTTTGAAATCATCAGCCGCTACGTGAAAGATATTTTGCTAGCTACTGATCCTCAAATTATTGAAGCCATGCGTCTCATTTATGAGCGAATGAAAATCGTCATCGAACCTTCATGCGCTGTTCCATTAGCAGGCTTATTGGCAAATAAAGAGCAATTCAAAGGGAAAAAAGTAGGGATTATCCTTTCTGGAGGAAATGTAGATTTGGGTAAATTGCCTTTTTAGGAAAATCACCAGCCCCCTTCTGCACGAAGAACCTTCTTTCCTTCTTTGGAACTTTCAAAAGCCGCTTCGATAAGTTTGAGAACCCCAATTGTTTGCGAAAGAGTAACACTAAGCTCTTTATCTTGGAGAATCGCATCAGCTACATTTTGATAAAATACCCGATAGTCTCCCGGCAAAGTTGGGAAGGACTTAGTCTCATTTTCTAAATAAAGCTTTCCCCAACTTTCCTTAGGCTCAACTCCCCAATCTGCGCCTTCAGGTTTGATGCCTGCTTTAAACGCTGCCTCCTGAACATCCAAACCATATTTCTGGTAAGATCCTTTTTCACCTAAAAGCAAAAACTTCGGTGTAGGAGCATTGACCAAAACTCCAGCTGTTACTCTGGCTTTTTTGTGCCCGTAATACAAAACGATGTCAAAATGATCGTCGGCTACAGCTCCATCCCGTTGCCTCTGAATATCGGCCTGTATAGCAAAAGGAAGTCCAAAAAGCAACACCACCTGATCAATCAAGTGAGATCCTAAATCATAGGTAATTCCATTTCCAGGAACATCTTTTTCTCTCCAATTCTCCGAGACATTCGGCCGGAATCGATCAAAATGGGATTCTAAATAGACTATTCTTCCCAGGATATCTTCTGAAATCAATTGCTGAATTGTCTTAAAATCCCCATCAAATCGGCGGTTATGGAATACTGAGCAAACCAAGCCTTTTTGGCTTGCCAATTTTTGTAATTCCTCAGCTTGCCAAGAATAAATCGTAACAGGCTTGTCAACAACCACATGCTTTCCTGCCTCTAAGGCCTGTTTTGCCATCGGAAAATGAAACTCATTGGGTGTTGTAATGACAATCAAATCAACTTCCCCTTGCTCCAACAATGAATCGAAACTTCGAAAAGTCTGAACTTGTGGATATTTTTCTTCACATCGGTTAGAATGACGCTCTACCACTGCCGTCAACTCTAAATCCGGACAGACATCAATCAGAGGAGCATGCATTTTTTCAGCTACCGAACCATAGCCAACAAGGGCTACTCGTAGCGGTGAAGAGATTTTTCTCATAAGTTCATTTCGTAGGCCTTATTGACCAATTCTACTCTGGAATTGATTCCCAGTTTATTAAAAATATTCTTTCGATGGCTTTCGATTGTACCTATGCTGAGTACAAGTTCTGAGGCTATTTCTCTAGAAGTTTTTCCTTCTTTAATCAATTTAATTATCTGTACCTCCCTTCGGGAAAGTTTAAATTTCTCCCGAAAAGAATCAAAAAATGCATTGGGCCGTGCTTGTTCAATTATTCGATCAAAGTTGATCAAATGCCTCCCTTCATGCACCTCTCGAATCGTAAAGACTAATTCATCCGGATCGGCATCCTTGAGAATAAATCCATCTGCACCTCTATCCACACATTCTTTAAAGATTTTCTCCTCATCATACATGGAAAGGACAATGACTTTTGCTGACAGACCTGATTCCTTGATTTTTTTCAACACTTCAAAACCATCCATCTCAGGCATATTCAAATCGGTCAAAACCACATCAACGGAGTTTCTCTCAAGAAAATCAATCAATTCGAGCCCGTTTTTAAAAAGACCAAGGATTTCGAAGTCTTCTTCCTCTTCCAATAAACCCTCTATGCCTTTAGCGAATAAGGTATGGTCATCTGCGATAGCAATCCGAATCATAGTAAAAAAGGGTGAAATCTAAATTAGTAGGAAAACTTAGATTGGCAAAGAAAGAATTATGTCAGTGCCCTGTCCGGGGGATGAATTGATTTCGAAATGTCCACCAATGGTTTCCATGCGTTTTCTGAGATTAGTCATCCCGCTTCCCTGAGAGGAAAGGGATGTATCGAAGCCTTTTCCATCATCCATTATCTGGATTTTCCTTTTCCCATCTTGTTCAGTCATGGAAATTCGAATAAAACTTGGAGAAGCATGCTTTATGGCATTATTGAGACATTCTTGAATCACCCGAATCAACACCAATTTCTGATCCTTATCCAAGGCCCAATTTTCACCCTCTTTTTGCAATTCCACCTCACAAAATCCAGTTGACTTGATTTTATCAAGTTGCTGTGATATAAACTCTTCTAGTGAAATAGACTCGACCCAATCAAGATTTAAAGTTTTGGAAAGGCCGCGAACTTCCGAAATTATCTGATTGATTAATTGCTTGCCCTCGGATTGTTTCTCAGGTTTGGAAGAGGCCAAATAGAGCTTGGATAGAGAGAGCAATTGTCCAATATTATCATGCAATTCCCTACCAATATGTTTTAGCGTATCCTGCTGTATTTCATTCTCAATATTCAAAATCGTCTTCTCATATTCAGCCTTAATTTGATCCATTTTCTGTTTGTTCTGAACCTGACGCTGTCTATGTAAGATAACCATGGACACCACAAAAGTTGCCATGAGAGCCGCCAAAAAAGCTCCCGAAAAAAGAATAAAAATGATTTGATTACTTTCTTCCTCCATCATGTCTAAGCTGTTCGAGAAATGAAATTTTTACCTATAAACATCAAATACGTAAAGACTCCCAATAAAATCACATAGAGCACCCTTGAAACCAAATTAAACATGTAGTAAACCCGGGTATTTTCAAATGTAAGATACTCAACTGCCACATCTGCCATAAAAACAATCACAGAATGAAACATGATGATGGTGATATACCAAAATGGTAAATAGGTCAGTGGGTTAATTTCGATATAATACTCTTCAGTAATCAAATCCATGAAAAACAATCCACTAGCTATAATCAAAATGGTGTTGCTGAGAAAATATAGGATTGGCTGCTGAATACCATGTATGGGATAAGTTTTAGAGAAGTAAGAGTAAATACAATAAAGCAAAAAAACGATTCCTAAAACCCATACTATTCTTTTGCTCAAAGCCTTTTTTAGATTAATCCCAATCAGCAGAAGCAATCCCAATTTAGAAACCTGATAGTAGAAAATATTATACACCCAGGCATTCCATCCCAAGAAAGGTTCATCTGTAAGCAGTCGATGAAATTTCTCATTTATGGGTTTATTGACTACCATGAAAGTGGCCAAAATCTCATAGAAGTTCACCAACATTACCAGTAAAAAAGGCACTAGAATGTAATGACTTCTTCTTTTCTCCTGATCCAATAAGAGGAAAAATAATAGAGATAATAAGCCACATATTGCCACCATGTGGAAATAATAGTTATCCTCAATTCTGGCTAGGAATTTTTCAATCACAAGAAGCTTGATTTATTCACATTTAGGAGGACAGAAATCTCCTCGATTGTAATACTCTTCTTCCTCTTCATCCACATTCTCACTAGCTGAATTGCAAGGAGACATCACAAAACCAAGCCTTCCAATATAATCCTCAGGGTTTTCTGGGTATAATTTTCGAGCTACTTCTTCTGTGTATTCGGTAAAGTAAAATTTTATTCCACCTTTTTTTGGATCTTGATCTGCTTTACTCAATACTTCCTCAATTGTCTCTCTATCAAAAAATATCCAATTGGTTTGGTTATCCACATCCCGCTGAGGACCACGAGCAGGCTTCCCTCTTCGGATTTCCTGATCGTATTTCTTTTGCATTTGCTCAAAATCTTTCTTGGTAATTTTCATGGTAAAAAGGTATATAAGATGTTAGTGAAAAGCTTAACAAAGTCCTGAAGATAGGCTTTTTCGGGACTTCAAAAAATAAAAAAGGGGCCTAAGCCCCCTTAAATTCATTTATGGAAATCTTTACTCCATCCCTTTATCTCGCATTTTTTTGAATTCATCAAATCGGCGATAAATCGCTACCGTGAATCCTATCAAGGTGATAATCGATCCCAACCACAAAACATTGATATATGGCTTGACAATCGCCTTCATAACTACATAGTCCTTTTGGTAGCGATTAACTTTAAACACGAACTTATTCTGCTCCGGAAGGATATTGTCCAAGGTTACCCGAATTCCTAATTCATTATCTACCACAGGAATTTTTCCAACTTGATTATTTCGGATAATAAAGGTCGGTTGTAGGGTCTTTTCTACATCATAATCTAGAATCCGCAAATTGGCTCTAACAGTTACATCCCCTTCTTGAAGCACATAATCTTCAACTTGATTTAAGACCTCAGCTCCATCAAAATAGGTCACGAAATCCGCAACATGAAATTGCTCGCCGGGGCTTACTTCATAGAATTCATCCTCTTTCCACTCAGGATCAGAATAATCATTCATCGCAGCTACATAGGTATAGAGATCCTTGTCGAGATAAATTTTAGAATCTGGAGAAGAAATCAATCCACCCATTCCTTCATTGAACTGAGACATTGGAGCTAGGGAAAATTTCAACGTCTCATTCTGGAAGTAATCGATTTTGAAATAATCATTCTCCTCTAAAACCAATTCGACAACTTCCCCTTTTTTGAAATAATCTTTGAAGCCTTCTAAGGCGATTGCTTCATTGACATTCCCTGTAGATTCAAGAATTTTTGCTGGAACATACTCGGGAACGCCAACCACCTTCTTTTGTCTTCCTCGGTAAATCACCGTATAATCCTTCATTTGAGTTGGCTTATTGATCCAAAGAAGGACATGTTCCTTATTCAATTCATCTTCCCAGGAATTACTATAGGTCAACCCAGACATATTGATAGAAATAGTCTCAGAATAGCCCGAGCTAAACATGATACCAATCAAGATCATCCCCAAACCAATATGAGCCAAAGAACCTCCTGCCAATTTGAAGGTAGATCTTTTCAAAAGTCGAGAAAGAATAACTGAGTTGGCGACAATGGTGAAGGTCCCAGCAATCACAATGATCATGTAACGCCAGTCATAAACCTTTGCAATCACAATGATCAAAGCAGCAATTACGACTGATATAATATATGGAGTCAAAAGGGCATCTTTCAATGCTTTTTTATCCATCTTTTGCCACCAGAAGAACTGACCAACAGCAGTCAGTAATGCTAAAGCAATTCCGAACCAAAGTTGGAACTTGGTATAAAACTCTACTTGATCAGCAGGAGGAGCTAGGTTACTAATTCCTCCAAAACTTTCCACCAAGGAATTCCAGGCAGGAATGGAAGTCGGAAGGATCACTTGGAATCCCATGAGCCCCAAAGTTGTAGCTCCAATGAAAATCCAAAATTCGCGGGAATAGACGGAAGCTTCGCGCTCAGATGTCGGGATGTGCTTCCAAGATCGAATGGTAAAAAACAAAGCTACAGCCGTGAAAAACAACATATAAATCAACAGCTGACCAGAAAGTCCCAAGTCAGTAAAGGAATGTACGGAAGCATCTCCTAGCACTCCGGAACGTACCAAGAATGTGGCATAGAGCACCAAGATAAAGGACAAAATAACCAAGACCATGGAAGTCTTCAGTGCTGTACTACTTTTCTTAAAAGTGATCATGGTATGTACTGCAGCCACTAAAATTAGCCAAGGCACATAAACGGCATTTTCCACTGGATCCCAGTTCCAATACCCTCCAAAATTCAAGGTCACATAGGCCCAGTAAGCTCCCATCAAAATCCCCATTCCCAATATCATGGCGGAGAAAATAGCCCACGGCAAAGAAGGACGGATCCATTCGGAATAGCGCTTCATGGCCAAGCCTCCGATTAAAAATGCAAAAGGAACCAAGGTAGATGCATATCCCAAGAACAATGTAGGCGGATGGATCACCATCCAAATATTCTGCAAAAGCGGATTCAGTCCTGTTCCATCCTCTGGAACAAAGTCAGGATTGATTTGAAAAACCGGTGCTTGAGTAGCATCCCGCAAGAGAATGAATGGAGAACTTCCAATTTTCAAATCCCCAACTACTACCCCAAGAATCATGGAAACCAAAAATGCCTGCACCAAGGCAAATACAATCATTACAGGTGCTTCCCAAAGTTTATTGGTATGGATTAAAATCAAGCCCAGCACCACATTCCAAAAAATCCAAAGAATAAAAGCTCCTTCCTGCCCTTCCCAGAAACTGGAAATCATATAATGAACGGGAAGCGCCTTACTTGAATGTGAATAGGCGTAGAAATATTCGAATCGGTGATTGTAAATAATCTCAAAAAGCGAAAAAGCGATTAAAGTACTAGAGACAGCATGCATGTAGAAAGAAATTCTACTGAATCGTTGCCAGCTTTTCTTCTCCAGCTCATTGGCTTTGAAGTATTGATAGTAAGCAAAGGCCGTCACCAATGCACTCACAAAGGCCACTATCGTCATCAAATGGCCAAAATTCCCGATTAAGGTATTGATCATGGATTATTGTCTATTGCTTCTGCCTCACATTCCTGCCGCCTGCACCTCTGTCTCCTGATATTTGGAAGGACACTTCATCAGGATTTTATCTGCGATAAATATATCTTCGTTTTTGTAAGAGCCAATTACAACCACGGATTCTGAACGGGTAAAATCAGCTGGAACAGGCTCGTTGTAGAACACTTCCTGCTCTGTCCCGTCATTGTCCACTAAAATAAAGGTGAAAGAGGTTTTATCCTCCCGCACATTCAAACCGACTACCTCGCCTGAATCACTTTTTTTCAATTGACCAACCACGTGAATGGCTTTGTCGTCTCCAGACTGTTTCATTTCCAAAGCAGTCTCAAAAGTTTCATAGCTCGATGCATCACCTATTGAAGTCATGATAATGATGATGGCAATAGCGATTATTCCTATTCCGACTAGATGTCCTTTTTTCATGTTACTTCTGAGTAGTAATTGATTTTTCGATTTTGGCGATCTTTCGCTCAGTACTTACGAGATAAACCGTAATTCCGGTGAATATGATTCCAATTATTCCAACTAAAACGTAGATTTTGCCATCTGCTCGCATGCGATCAGCCATTTCTACGGTATTATTTCCATAGTCAGCTTCAGTAACAGGAATTTTTTCCTGAGCCAAAACGGTCAAGCTGACCAAAAGCAAAACAAGTGTGATTAGTTTTTTCATTGTTTGGAATTGATCAGTTGATCTTCAAGTACCCGTTGAACCCTACGCATTCTGACACGAACAGTTGCTATCCAAGCCCCAAAAAGTGTCCATCCGATTATGGCCGGATAAAACACCATCCGAAGCTTTGAGTCCAAATCATAAGCATTAAAGCCTGGATTGCCTCCATTTCCGGGATGCAAACTGTCTGTCAAACGAGGTAAAACAAAGATCAATGGGATAAAGGCAGCAAAAGCAAATATGTTATAAATCGCTCCGATGCGGGCTCTTTGTTGTACATCGGTAAGGGAATTTCGCAAGATCAAATAGGCAAAATACATCAGCAAACCTATCGCAGAAGCGTTCTGCTTTGGATCTCCACTCCAATAATCTCCCCAAGTAAATTTTGCCCAAAGCATACCAGTAGAAATCCCCAACACTCCAAACAAAATGGCCGCATTGGTAAATTCAATTGCCATGTCATCGTGCTGCAAATCATTGCTCCGCAAGTATCTGAAACTGTAGTACACCGATACCATCAACATCAGAATCATTCCAAACCACATGGTCACGTGGAAATGCAATGCCCGAATGGTTTCATTGAGAATGGGGAGTCGGGGAACATCCATCAGTAGCCCCGCCACGATCGTGTAGAGCAAAAGGACTACAGCCAGTATTTTCCACCAGGATTGGCGCATAGGGTCATTTGGCTTTTTCGATTGCAAAAATAAGTCATAAGTTTCTGAAAACTTCGGATTTTATAAGAAAAGACAAAAGGCCAGACTGTTAACAGACTGGCCTTTCTGTATGATTTTCAAATGTTATAGATCCGGAGTAAGTGGATTGCTTTTTCGGATCAAACCTTCAGGCAATTCTCCCTCTGTACTAGCTACAGCAGTAGTCACTACCACATCGCCAGTTACATTTACTACTGTTCGGAACATATCTAAAATCCGGTCAGGTGCCATAATCAAGGCAATTCCTGCTGCCGGAACTCCGATCGATTCCAACACTACAATCAACATAATCAAACCCGCTCCAGGTACACCGGCAGATCCAATAGCTGCCAAAGTAGAAGTCAAAACGATCATTAATTGCTGAGAAAAGCTCAATTCCATCCCTAGAGCTTGAGCAATAAATACAGCCGCCACACTTTGATACAAGCTTGTACCATTCATATTGATGGTAGCACCCAAAGGCAAAACGAAGCTGGAAATGTTCTCAGATACACCGATTTCTTCTTCGGCAATTTTCATCGTCACCGGAAGTGTAGCAGAACTACTGGAAGTAGAGAATGCCAACAACTGAGCAGGTCGAATAGCTCGGAAGAATTCGAAATAAGGAACTTTGGTAAAGGTCTTTAGCAATAGTGGGTATATCACCAACATCATAAAGAACAAACCTCCCAATACGATCACACTATACTTTAACAATGCCATCAGCAAATCAATAGCTGAATCAGGATTATCACCCGCGATTTCGACGATCAGAGATGCCATCAAAGCAAATACCCCATAAGGAGCGATCAGCATGATGTAATTCACGATCTGAATAATCAGGTCGTTGAAACCATCAAAAAAAGCGATCACAGGTTCAGCTTTACTCTTAGGAATCTGAAGCAATGCAATACCTGAAATAATGGCGAAAAACACCACTTGAAGCATTGCTGCATTATCAGTAGTCGCTAAAAAGAAATTTTGAGGAACCATATCCACCAATGGCTGAAGTGGACTTTGCTCTTGAAACTTAGCTGCCGCATCTGCTCGCGTACTTACATCCCCTTCATACAGGTTCATCAAGTTTTCCCGAGTCTCCACAGGAAGGCTAGTTCCTGGCTTAAAAAGATTTACCAAAGTCAAACCAACTGAAATCGCAATAACCGTGGTGATCACGAAAGTGACAATGGTCTTTCCACCAATTCGGCTCAATTTGGAAATATCTCCCAAATTGGAAACACCAATAATTAAAGACGCCAATACCAAAGGCATGGCAATCATTTTAAGTCCATTGATAAAGATGGTACCGACCGGTTTGATGTAATCGATCGTGAATGAGCTTGGGATAGCAGTCTGAATGGAAACAAGTCCGAAAATCAGGCCTAATACCAAGCCAATGATGATTTGCGTATGTAAAGGGATTTTCTTTAGCATGATGCGTTTTTAAATTTCAGCAAGTTTATTGCTTTTTGACAATAATAGGTAATCGGCTATGACTAAAGCCGCCATCGCTTCCACAATCGGTACAGCCCTAGGAACGACGCAAGGATCGTGACGACCCTTTCCTGAAACTGTTACCGCTTCTCCAGCTTCATTAACCGAATCCTGATCCTGCATAATCGTGGCAACAGGCTTAAATGCCACACGGAAATAAATATCTTCTCCATTCGAGATTCCTCCTTGAATTCCTCCCGAATGATTGGAGGTAGTTCTGATTTGATCCCCTTCTTTCACAAAAGCATCATTGTGCTGACTTCCACGCATGCTCACTCCATCAAAGCCAGAACCGTATTCAAAACCTTTAACGGCATTGATGCTCAACATGGCCTTACCTAACTCGGCATGCAAGCGATCGAAAACAGGCTCACCCAATCCAGGAGGTGTATTTTTGATGACGCAAGTAATAACACCACCAATGGTATCCCGATCTTTCCGAACTGAGTCGATCAATTCAATCATTCGCTCAGCGGTCTCAGGATCAGGACATCGGACAATATTGTCCTCTGTTTTATTCAGATCTAATTCCTGATAGGCCTTTTCCAGTTTCAAACTCCCCACTTGTGAAACAAATGCTTGAACCGATATTCCTTTTTCTTGAAGCAAAAGCTTTGCAATTGCACCTGCTGCCACACGGGCTGCAGTTTCCCGTGCCGAACTTCTACCTCCACCTCGGTAATCCCGGATTCCATACTTTTCAAAGTAGGTGAAATCCGCATGGGAAGGACGGAATTTGTCTGCTATATGGGAATAGTCTTTGCTTTTCTGATCGGCATTGCGAATGACTATACCTATTGGAGTTCCGGTACTTTTTCCTTCAAAAACTCCAGATAAAATTTCTATTTCATCCTCCTCTTTTCGCTGAGTAGTAATCTTTGATTGGCCGGGTTTTCGGCGTTGCATTTCAGACTGAATGAAGGATTCATCGATTGAAAGACCTGCTGGACAGCCTTCTAAAATCACACCCAAAGCAGGGCCATGAGACTCACCAAAAGTGGTGATTTTGAAAAGTTTACCGAATGAATTTCCCATTATTTGTTTCGGATGATAAGTACTGACAAAAGGATCACTGTCAGTAGTAAAAGGATATTGATAGCCGTGCCAAAATAGTATTTATATCGCTCGTTTGAAAACTTATTGTCCTCAGTACCTATCCGATCATAGATTCCTCCCAAGCGCTGATTAGAAATAGCTTGATTGGTTTTGCTTTCTCCAACCACCTGAATTTTTGCAGAAGGGCGCAAGGTATCATAGGCTGCCTGAACCGGATCAAAATAAATCCACTCAAAATGATTTCCAAGGTCAACCTCACCTGGTTCGTTTAACGTGATGTAGTAAGAATACTCTTTAATACCTGAAACACGGCCATATCCCCGATTGATCTGTTGGCGCACATTAGGATCATAAGTATTCAAACTTCCCCCGCTGATTAGTCTTGGTTGGGAGATGGAATTGATATTACCTACTCCGCTAATTCCGAAATTATAATTGAAGCCCTGCCCGGTTTCGACTTCCAGATTCGTGATATTTTCCCTCAACTGGAACTGACCCACAGCTACTTCATTTCGCAAGGGATGAGGAGGAAGCGGCTTCACTTTGACAGTTTTTGGCGAAGAGGAAAAAGTCTTAAAATCTTCCTGCCTATTGGAACCGAAGAAACTCGGGTTTCTTGCCACCCGGTATTTAATCATCTCCCAAGGAATACTTGGAATCTCAATTGTTCCTTCCGAGAAAGGGAAAAAGGTCGCCTCATATACTTTGTAGCGAACCCAACGCTTTCCATTGATGGTGACTTGCTCGGGCTCAATATTCGTGATGTTGTAATTTTCCTCCCATGCCTGGGTAGGTTTGATTTTTTTCAACACATCATCCAACTGCTCTCCTGGTTTGTAGAAATTGAATGGAGCCTGATTGTTTTCAGACATGTAGAAAGCCAAGGCAACTGTAAATCCTTCCCGGGCATAAATTTCCTCTTTATCAACCGTCACCGAGAAAAAAGCCTCATCATCCAATTCAATGTATTCTGGTTCTTCTTGGGTCCTTCCAAAAAATTCGGAGAAAGGATCAAAAAAGCCTCCTCCTGAGCTCTGTTGGTTGCTTACAGCATCTCCGACAGTGATTTCTTTTCCTTGAAAATCAAATTGATTCCCATTAATCGTGATAGAAAAAGCGGGAAGGGTAAAGGTTCCTTTTCGGGTAGGCTTGTAGTATTGAATGATACTATTTGAGCTGGTCACCTGCCCATTGATCACGTTCATGGAAGAGGATTGGGAGATACCCTGTTTCTGAAAACTTGGGATATCCGGGAATTGATCGTAGGACTTGATTTTTTCATTGGCCACACTTATTTTGATGGTGAAAGTTTCATTGAGCCCGATTTGGTCAGGTCCCAATTCCACCTCCACTTGCTGGGCCAACGAAATCCCCGTAAAAAGGGAAAACCAGCATACCAAAATAGAAGTGATCAGCGTTTTAGACATGGTTGCGAAATTAAGGATATTTCAATTTCTCGAACGTCAATTTTACGTAACTATAGGGATATTGTCTCCGTATGGTTACTTAAAATCAGTTAAAATAAACCCTAAACTCAAGATCTTATGATAGAATACGTGAAGACCATTTTGCAAAAGGTGAGCTTCTCGAAGTATCTCTTTGAGAAGGAGCTGAGAAAGGGCCTGAGACTTATTTTACCAAATGAGTTGAAGGAATTTAGAGACTGGTGTTACAAAATGTTCAAAAAGATACATTTAGCCATATTGGATCGGTACTTCCAACCGGCCCTCTAAAATTAAATTCCCGCCTAGCCCGGCGGGATTTTTTTTTGATAAAAAAAAGCGAAGGGCTATCTCCCTCCGCTTATTGTGGTTGATTGGTAGTTTTGTTGATTTAGTCTTTACTTGCAAAATCTGGATAGGCTCTCATACCGTGTTCGTTGATATCTAACCCTTCCACTTCTTCGCGCTCATCCACTCGAATACCAACAGTTTTCTTCAAGGTATAGAAAATCAATCCTGAGAACAGCACACAGAAGAATCCTACAGCCGCTACTCCTAGCAATTGAGAGTAAAACTGACCCCATCCAGCCAAGTCTCCAAATATTCCTACAGCTAATGTTCCCCAAATTCCACCTACTAAGTGTACAGAAATAGCACCAACAGGATCATCAATTTTGACTTTATCAAAGAAGACTACGGCAAATACGATCAAGCCACCAGCAATAAAACCAATGATAGCAGATTCTCCCACTCCCATTTGATCAGCACCTGCTGTGATTCCTACCAAGCCTGCCAAGATCCCATTAAGCACCATGGTTATATCATAGGACTTAAATTTCAGGTAAGAAAAAATCAATGCACCAAAAGCTCCAGCTGAGGCAGCAATGGAAGTGGTAACAAATACTTTGGATACTGCTCCAGGACTCGCACTGAGGACAGAGCCACCATTAAATCCAAACCATCCGAACCATAGAAGAAATACTCCAAAAGTCGCTAGTGGAAGATTATGACCTGGTATGGCGCTCATTCCGCGCTCGGTATATTTCCCAATTCTAGGCCCAAGCAAAAATGCTCCTATTAAGGCTCCCCATCCACCAACTGAATGCACAATTGTGGAACCTGCAAAATCATAAAATGGAGTGTCCAGAGTATTCAAAAATCCTCCACCCCATTTCCACATCCCTACAATAGGGTAACAGATCGCTACATAAAGCACTGAAAAGAAAATGAATGGTCCCAATTTGATTCGCTCAGCTACAGCTCCGGAAACAATCGTAGCTGCAGTAGCCGCAAACATGGCCTGAAAGATAAAATCCGTAAAATAGGTATAGCCTTCATTGTAGTTGGAGCTATCCCAACCTTCCGGCAAGCTGAGTCCAAATCCGGCAAAGCCGAATACGGAACCTTCAAATCCAGCTCCCGGGTACATTAAATTAAATCCTACAAGTGCATAGGTCAAAAGACCAATGGCAGGGATAATGGTATTTTTAAAGAGAATGTTGACAGTATTTTTGGCTCTCGTCAGTCCGGCTTCCAGACTGGCAAAGCCCAAGTGCATAATGAAGACCAGAATCGTGGCCACCATCATCCACAGGTTATTGATGGTAAATAAATCTTGCATAGGTTTGAGAGGTTCTTTTAAAATGAATAAATCAAAGCGCGCTTTCTCCTGTATCGTTGTTTCGGATTCGATAAGCCTCCAATACATCGAAGACAAAGATTTTTCCGTCTCCTATTTCACCGGTTTTTCCTTCGGAGAGAATGCATCGGATGACTGAATCCTTCAATTCATCAGGTACTACAATTTCTAATTTGGTGCGTGGGATGTATGCTGGTTCATAAGCAACTCCACGGTACATTTCCTGACGCGCATGCTCAAAACCCATCCCTTTGATCTCATAAAATGAGAGGAATTTGACTCCCAATCCAGAGAGGCAGGTATGGATTTGTTCGAAGCGGGAGGTTCGAATAATCGCTTCAATTTTTTTCATTTTTACAATAGGTTTTAGGAATCGTTGAGAATTTGGCATGAAAGTAATTCAAAAATTGAACAAAAATCAAAACCTAGTCTAAAAAATATCCTATTTGGAAATATTTTTTGCAAATTTTCCATATTTAAGGGTTTCAAAAGACCCTGAATTCAATTTCAAGACAAGTTTTTTTAAGATTTAGGATAAAAATCACCCCAAATGCTGAAAATTAGATTTTAAACTATCCTTGTGCCCGCCGGCATTTCGATTAATTTTGCAGCGTTTTTATAAGAAATACAGGAACATGACTCAAAAACCAACTTTATTAGTTTTAGCTGCCGGAATGGGAAGCCGCTATGGTGGAAACAAACAAATTGATGGCTTTGGCCCGAATGGGGAGACCATCCTCGAATACTCGATTTTTGATGCCATCCGTGCCGGATTCGGGAAAGTTGTTTTTATCGTTCGTGAAGAAATTATAGATGTAGCCAAAGAAAAATTCCTTCCAAAACTGGAGGGAAAAATTGAAGTGGATTGGGTTATTCAGTCCTTGGATAGCTTTGTGCCTGAAGAATACAAGCAAGCTGATCGTAAAAAGCCTTTTGGAACTGCTCATGCCGTGCTTTGTGCAAAGGATGCTATCAAAGAGCCTTTTGCAGTAATTAATGCTGATGATTTTTATGGAAAGGAAGCATTTGAAGTTTTAGGAAAATTCCTTTCAGCAGAAGTAAAACCAGACCTACATGCCTTGGTGGGTTATGCAATTCAAAATGTGCTTTCTGAAAACGGAACAGTAAGCCGTGGGGTGTGCAAAACCAATGAAAAAGGTCAATTGATTGGAATGACTGAACGTACCTCTATCGCTCGCGAAGGAGACAAAATTGTCAGCCGTGGGGAAGGAGAAGTTATTGAGATTCCAGAAGACACACCTGTGTCCATGAATTTCTGGGGCTTCCATCCAGCAGTTTTTTCAGATATTGAACAGATGTGGATGGAATTTCTTCCAGCCAACCTAGAAAACCTTAAATCAGAGTTTTATATCCCAACTGTCGCAAATAACTTGATTCAATCTGGAAAGGCAGCCTTTGAGATCCTTCCCGGTGGAAAAACTTGGTTTGGAGTGACCTATACTGAAGACAAACCAGTGGTGATTGAAGCTTTGAAAAAATTACATGAAAGCGGAGAATACCCGGAAAATTTGTGGTAATCATTTAAAGAGGCTTCGGCCTCTTTTTTTATTGCTCCGGATTTACTTTTCCATTTTCCACTCCAAAGAAATAAACCTCCGGATCCAGTTGACTCAAGATACCCCGGGATCGCTCCTATAGGACATTGGTGAGAAAGATCTACCTGAAGGTGTGTCGAGGGTAATTTTTTAGACTTGAACGAAAAAATATTTTATATTTTATTCCATTGATTTTCAATGTTTTAAAAAAATTTTTTCGTGAAACTTAAAATTTATTTTTGTTTTTATTTATATTTTTAGTAGGTTAATACCTAAATAAAACATCAAACCTATTTTTTTCGCTGTTTTTTGTTGTCTTAGTTTGTTTAATATAAAATTTTCAAAATCATGAAAACGTTTAATTCTTTGATTTTTTTGCTTCTAACGGGACTTCTAGGTTGTTCCATACATGAAGATAATCATAATGAACTTTCAAATAAAGTCAAATTACTCTCTGAGAGATATGGTTTTAGAGCAGAAAGTGTCAATGATTTTAAAAACCCAGAAAACGAAACAATTCAGTTAACAATAAAAGAATTTGAGTATTTCTTAAAATATCGAAAGCAGACTCACTCTAATATTGAAAAATCTAAAATAGATTTTTCGGAGATAATGAAAATTCTTGAAAGAAATAATATCTCTATTCCCCAACAAACACTTGAGTCTTTTCGGAAAAATTCTAGTACAACTCCAAATAATAAAATTTTATGCCTTCATAATGCCCATACCGTATCTGCTCGTGTACCTGCTATGGTGCTTCCTGGTCAAGATTTAAATGGAGTTAAAATAACTTTAGCTGTTGGAAACGGCAATTTGAATAGTCATTCATTCTCAATGTACGGTATTTATCCTTTCATGGGTGTAAGAGGAACCACTGTTAATCCAGTAAATCCTGATTCTTGGCCCTTAACGAATACCTATGTTTTTCAAGTTGAATATACGGTGACATTTAACCTTTGGATTGATGGTGCACCTTTTACAAATTATGAAACTTACTATATTCGAATGAGGATTGATGGATGTACAGGTTCCGTATCTTGGTTCTATGCCCAACCCTAAAAGGAAATCATTATGGAAAACTATATCGATAGCTACATTTATCTATTCGTTGTATCAATATTTTTTTTGGTACTACTAGCGCTTATTTTGATAATCTTATACAAGGGCTGGAAAATTTTAAAAAAACTGTTTTCTAGTTCATCCAACACTAGCAGAACTAAAGAAAATTCTCATTTCGGTTAAATAAGGCAAGGTATTCGAAAGTTGAAATAATTTGTGGAAATATTAAAAGAGGCTTCGGCCTCTTTTTTTATTGCTCCGGATTTACTTTTCCATTTTCCACTCCAAAGAAATAAACCTCCGAGTCCAACTGGGTTAAAATGGAATGAGAGCGTTCCGGCCGAGCATCCGTCAAAAAAATCTGTCCAAAAGTATGCTTGGAAATTAATTGCATCATCTGAGCGATTCGTGAATCATCCAATTTGTCGAAAATATCATCTAATAAGAGCAAGGGCTTCTCTCCTTTCACCTGCTCGAAGATTTGAAACTGAGCCAGTTTCAGAGCGATGATAAAAGACTTTTGTTGACCCTGGCTTCCGATTTTTCGGATAGGATGTTCACCAATTAGAAAATTGTAATCGTCTTTATGAATACCAGCATTGGAATTCTTAGTGATAAAATCCTTTTTCCGAAGATCCAGAAAGTAATCTGCAAAATCCTCCCTTAAGGCCTCGGTATCATATTGTACACTTACTTTTTCCTGTCCTTGGGAAATCTCCTCATAATGCTCCTGAAGCATAGGAGCCAATTCTGACATCAACTCACTTCGCCTTTTGGCCAACATCTGACTCAGCCGAATCATTTCTTGATCATAGCTTCCCAAAAGAGTCAAATCCCTTCTACCCGTCTCAGCAAACTGCTTTAAAAGTGCATTCCGCTGCTTCAAATAATGATGATATCGAATAAGCTCAGATAAGTAACTTTTATCCATTTGGGACAGCAGTCCATCGAAGAATTTTCGACGGCCTTCACTTCCTCCTTTTATTAATTCAGTATCATCCGGAGCAATTAAAACCAAAGGAATCAGCCCTACATGTTCAGAGGTCTTGTCCAAAGCTTTCCCGTTTTGCCAGATCTGCTTCTTTTTCCCTAACTCAAAGGTACAGCGAACTTCCAGTGGTTTTTGGTTAATCTCAAAAATCCCCTTTATCGCGAAAAAATCATGTTCGTGCTGTACATTAAGGGAATCACTGGACTGAACCGCACTTTTGGTAAGAGAGAGATAATGGATTCCATCAAGGATATTTGTTTTTCCACTTCCATTCAATCCGGTGAAACAATTGATTTGAGGGGAAAAGTCCAGCCGGGTTTTCTCATGGTTTTTGAATTGTAAGAGTTCCAGGGACTTTAGATACATGCGGTTCAGGAATAATTTTGGCGGCAGCCTGATTTTTAGGAGAGGTTGGTTATATTTGGGGCCTAAATTAGCATATTTTGAATTTACGATATGGCAAAGAGAACCACAGCAAATAAGTCCAAAGTAAAGTATTCCAAGGAAACTTACGCCTACTGGTACGAAAGCATGCTTTTGATGAGGAGGTTTGAGGAAAAAGCAGGCCAGCTTTATGGCCAGCAGAAAATCCGTGGCTTTTGCCACCTCTACATCGGACAAGAAGCTTGCGCTGCAGGTGCAATCACTGCCCTAGATAAGGACGACAAATGGATCACAGCATACCGGGATCACGGTCATCCGCTAGGCTTGGGCACAGACCCGGGAGCCATCATGGCTGAATTGTATGGCAAAGCCACTGGTACTACTAAAGGTAAGGGCGGTTCCATGCACATTTTTGATAAAGAGAGAAACTTCATGGGCGGTCACGGCATCGTAGGTGCTCAGGTCCCTATGGGCTTGGGAATTGGCTTTGCTGAAAAATATAAAGGCACGAAAAACCTTTGTATCTGTCACATGGGTGATGGTGCCGTTCGTCAAGGTGCCGTTCACGAAGCTTTCAACTTGGCTATGTTGTACAAGACTCCAGTTATTTTCGTGATCGAAAATAATGGCTATGCTATGGGTACTTCTGTAGCGCGTACTTCAAATGTGACAGAGCTTTACAAAATTGGAGATGCATACGACATGCCTTCCTTCCCCGTGGATGGAATGAATGTGGAAGCTGTTCACGAGGCCGTAGCTGAAGCTGCAGAAAGAGCAAGAAGAGGAGATGGTCCTACCCTATTGGAATTCCGAACTTATCGATACAAAGGACACTCAATGTCTGACCCTCAAAAATACCGAACCAAGGAAGAGGTAGAGGAATACAAGAAGAAAGACCCTATCGAGCAAGTCCTTAAAACTATTCAGGATAATAAAATTTTGACTGAAGAAGAGATCGAGGCAATCAATGCAAAGGTGAAAAAACAAGTAGCTGATGCCGTTAAATTTGCTGAGGAATCTCCTTGGCCTGATGGAATGGATGCCTTCAAGGATGTATATGTCCAAGAAGACTATCCTTTCGTCATGGAATAAGCACAAAATATTGAAGACCCAAAGCCATGATTTCATGTGACTTCATGGCTTTTTTATTGGGCTTTGTGTAAATCATAAAAACTGTATATTTGCGACTCGAAAATTGAGTAACATGGCAACGAAACATTCCAAAAAAGCAGCGCACGATCCTTCAAATGAATTGCTAGAGAACCCTGAGGTTTTAGCAGAGAGACTTGGAAGAGGTGAAGCTTTTTTGAAGAAAAATAGCAAAGTATTGGGAGGAGTCTTGATTGCTGCGATCATTTTGATCGGAGGCATCCTATTCTTCCAAATCAACAATCAAAACCAAAACGACAAGGCACAGTCCGAAATGTTCCAAGCTGTATATTTCTATGAGCAGGACAGTATTGACTTTGCTTTGAACGGCGATGGAATTAATGCGGGATTCTTGCAAATCGTAGATGAATATCCAAATACCGATGCGGCTAACCTAGCCAACTTTTACTTGGGTTCCATCTACCTTTCTGAGAAAAACTACGCAGAAGCAATTAACTATTTGGAGAAGTTTTCTTCTGACGATTACTTGGTTCAAGGAAAAGCTTACTCTTTGTTAGGCGATGCTTACTTAGAAAGTGGTGACCTGGATAAGGCTATCACAAACTATGAAAAAGCAGCTAATTACAACGAAAACAAGTATTTCACTCCTAAGTATTTGTACAAATTAGCCATTGCTTTCGAAGAAGCAGGTCGTATCCAAGACGCAATCGAAGCATATGGTGAAATCGAGGACAACTACTATGAGTCTTACGAGTATTCTTTTGCACGAAAACACAAAGCACGCTTAGAAGGCCTTGCCGCTAAGTAATGCTTGACTATAAGCAATTATTAGAAGAGTAAGGCCCCTCCGGTCTTACTCTTTTTTGTTTAAACCCAAACGAAATCAAACTATGGCTACCTCTAACAAAAGCCTGAGCGAATACAGCTCCAAAAACATCTCCGATATAAGCACCAAAAAATTTGCGATCGTAGTTTCCGAGTGGAATGAGGACGTAACCGAAGCCCTTTATTCCGGAGCCTATCAGACCTTACTTCAGCATGGTGCAAAAAAGGAAAACATCATCCGAAAAAATGTCCCCGGTTCTTTCGAGCTTTCACTTGGGGCACAGTGGTGTGCTCAGGACGAAAGCATCGATGCGGTTATTTGCTTGGGCTGTGTGATTCAAGGCGAAACCCGTCACTTCGACTTCATCTGTGACGCCGTTGCTAATGGAATCACCAATGTGGGTTTGAAGTATAACAAACCAGTCATTTTTGGGGTTTTAACACCCAATAATCAGCAACAAGCCATGGACCGAGCTGGAGGAAAACATGGAAACAAAGGTGACGAAGCTGCTATCACAGCCGTCAAAATGCTCGGATTCTAAGCACTCAAACCAAAAACCTATAGATCATTTATGAAAGTCATGAAATTCGGGGGAACCTCTGTAGGTAAGCCCGAGCGAATGCATCAGGTCAAAGACCTAGTCACTGCTTCAGACGAACCAACCATTGTGGTGCTTTCAGCTCTTTCCGGCACGACCAATGCACTTGTAAGTATTGGAGAAGCACTTGCTGCAGCTGATCGTATCTTGGCAAAAGAGCGAATAGACGCCCTACATGCACATTATTTGGATTTTTATCCACAGCTACTTAAAACTGAAAAAGCTAGAAAGAAAGCAGAAGCTATCATTAAAGAGCATTTTGAGTTTTTGAATATCATCCTCAAGATTTCCTTCAATGAGGCAATCAATCGGGATATTTTGGCTCAGGGAGAATTACTCTCTACCAAATTATTCTACACGCTATTAGAGGAATTGGAAATTCCTGCAGTATTCTTGGTGGCATTGGACTTCATGAGCATTGATGAAAACTCAGAGCCTGAGCTCGGAAAAATTTCTGAAAAACTCAAAGCCATTTTAGCTCAGCACTCGGGAGAAAAACTTTTCATCACTCAGGGTTATATCTGCAAAAATCATCGAAATGAAGTGGATAACCTCAAGCGAGGGGGTTCTGATTATACTGCTTCTCTTATAGCAGCAGCCATCAATGCTTCCGTCTGTGAAATCTGGACAGACATTGACGGCATGCACAATAATGACCCGCGAATCGTGGACAAAACCCGTCCAATCGCAGAGCTTTCATTTGATGAGGCTGCTGAGTTGGCTTATTTCGGGGCAAAAATCCTCCATCCTGCTTCAATCTGGCCAGCACAACAGTACAACGTCCCAGTACGTCTACTGAACACCATGGATCCACAAGCACATGGAACTTTGATCAAAGCCGATGTGGAAACCAAAGGAGTGAAGGCGATTGCTGCAAAAGATGGAATTACTGCAATTAAAATCAAATCCAGCCGAATGCTTTTGGCTTATGGATTCTTGAGAAGGGTTTTCGAAATTTTCGAGAAGTACAAAACCCCAATCGATATGATCACCACCTCTGAGGTGGCTGTTTCTGTTACGATTGACGATACTAGTCACTTGAAGGCTATTATCGAAGAATTGGAAACCTTAGGTTCAGTCGAAGTGGATCAAAACCAAACCATTATTTGCATTGTGGGAAATATGGTTTCGGAAACTCGGGGAGCAATCAAATCTGTTATGGATAGCCTGGTTGATTTTCCTATCCGAATGGTCTCCTACGGAGGAAGTAGACATAATGTCTCTCTATTATTGGATACTAAGTATAAAAAAG
This sequence comes from Algoriphagus kandeliae, assembly GCF_004571135.1. GTDB lineage: Bacteria > Bacteroidota > Bacteroidia > Cytophagales > Cyclobacteriaceae > Algoriphagus > Algoriphagus kandeliae. The sequence continues at coordinate 434,620 of NZ_SPSB01000002.1, read as the reverse complement.
ACGCCCTCCAACACTTGAATGAAGGGGTATTTAATTGGGATTAAAAAATTGACTAAGGAGCCGGGCTTATTTGCGCGGCTCTTTTTATTAGCCTCTTTCCTGTTATTTTTGCCGCATGTCCAATCACCCTGATAAACCTGGCTTTTTAAAGCGACTCCAAGCCAAATGGAAATTGGACAGCTTGTTTCAGGTAGTCATGGTTCTGATCGTGTTTGCCTGCACAGGTTTTACCATCCTCTTTATCAAAAATCCCATCTTGGATTTTTTTGGAGTAGAAAAAGGAGGTTTTATTAATACAGTCGTTTACCTGCTCCTTGTTCTTCCTCTCTATCAGATTTTTCTTCTGATCTATGGCTTTCTATTTGGTCAGTTTAGATTTTTCTGGGAAAAGGAAAAACAGATAGTTCGTAGAATGATCAAGCCCTTCAAAGGAAAAAAATCGAAATCATAGAACTAAAGCAACCACAATTTCATTTCTTAAATAAATTAATTTTTAACCCCAAATCCATAATATCATGATCAGAAAAGCAACAGCCGTATGGAATGGAAGTGGAAAAGATGGCAAAGGCCACTTGACCACCGCTAGCACAGTCCTCAATCAAACACAATATTCTTTTTCATCTCGATTTGAAGATGGAATCGGAACCAATCCTGAAGAATTAATCGCCGCAGCTCATGCAGGCTGCTTTGCCATGAAATTAAGCTTCAATTTGAGCGGGGAAAACTTTCCTCCACAAGAACTCGATGTCACTAGCCACATCACTTTTGAAGATGGAACTTTGAAGAAATCCCACTTGGTATTAAAAGCTAAGGTGGAGGGAATTAGCGAGGAAAAATTTGCAGAGCTTGTCAAAGATGCTGAGAAAAACTGTCCAATTTCCAAAGCTTTAAACATGGAAATCTCAGTGGAATACACATTGAATTAAGATTAGGAATTTTAACATAACAAAAAGATCCTTCGGGATCTTTTTTTGTTAGAACTTTACAGCAGTCAAATCCGTTAGGAATCTGCTACGACTACTAAACCAACTCACAGATTACCATGAATACCATCTCTGCAAGGCGATTGACCTATGATTCCAATCGTATGATTTTCGCCAAAAACGCACTTTTCGCAATTTTACTTCTTCTCGTGTTTTTCAGTGTAAATGGCTCTCTTTCAATCCAAAACCTGAAAGAGCTATCCATCTATTTCATCTTCACTCCTATTGCTGCAGGGATTTCTGGAATAATTTTCAAAAATACGGTTGGCCTTCGCCAATCTACGGGTTTCAAGAAAATAATGGGTTGGGCAATAGGTTTGCTTGCTTACGGACTGTTTATTCCACTAGCCTTGGCTTTGGGATAAAAATTAATCCACCTCAAAAACCAGCTTCATCGTAATCGAAGCTGTTTTATTTTTTGAACTGGTATTAAAAGCTCCTCCCCAAGAATAATCCTCACCGGAATTTTGACCGGTAATCTGAAAAACCCCCATATTAGCTGAAATCAGACTTCCGAGTTTTGCCCCGGAATTTTCAGCAATTCGTTCGGCACGAATCCGAGCATCTTCCGTAGCCTTGGCAATCATTTCCAATTTCAAAGATTCAAGTTCAGTGTAATAGTAGCGAGGCTGCTGAGAATAAAAAGCTATGCCTTGGTTTAAAAGCTCGGTAATTTCCCGGCTGATTTTCTCGACTTTTTCCACCTCTTGAGATTCGATAACCAAAGACTGATTCAGTTGATATCCTGTAAATGTCTGGCCCATGTAGCGGCCATCATTGGAATAATTTTGATCATAGGTTGGATTAGTGGTGACTGCATTAAAAACCAATTGTTCCTGAGGAATACCTTTCGATACCAAATATTGGGTCACTGCCTCCCTGTCTTTTTCCAAATTGGCATATGCCGATTGAATATTGGCACTGCTTCTACTGAAGTTACCTTCCCAAACGATCAAATCCGAGGTGAAATTTTTCTCACCCAAACCAGTCACATTCACAGTTCCCTGAGGGCGATTTCGATTAATCACTGCATAGCCAAAAATGATGGATGACAGCACAATGGCTATTGCGAAAAGTATTGCATTTGATCTCATGGTCGAAAGAGTTAACTAATTAAAGTTATGGATTTTTTGGAAAGAAAAAGAGGCTGTCCCTAATTGAGCTTTGTCACGTTGAGCGGAGTCGAAACGATGCTAATCAAGCAAAAATAGACTTCGACTTCGCTCAGCCTGACAAAAAAATGGCTTTCGAGACAGCCTCTTTCAAATTCTAAGACATGATAAAATCAATAAACGCGCTGCTTGATCAACTGATCTTTTGGATTCTCCAGATCAATCAAATAGCCATTAACCACAGCATAACGAAGCGTATTTCCATCGGAAAGGAAAAAGGTAGGGTTTGATCCGGTTTTCCATCCAAAAGAAAATTTATCAGTGCTTTGAAGCACTACAATTGGAAGTTGATGCAAATCTCCAGCTTGGCCATTTTTTACTTTTACAGCAATATAGCCTGACCTCAATAATTCCATCGTTTTATCAACAGTGATTTCATCTACAGATTCAAAAGCCTGTTCATACACTTTCCCTTCTGTAAACTTCAAGCCAGTTGCGTCCAGTTCTTCCAAACCAAAATAAACCTGCATATCACCCAAATCTTCAACATTCCCTGTGACAGAATAAGTCGGACCGGCATTGGATTCCCTCCTTCTAATGGCAATGTCCACTGGATACAACGATCCCTCCACTGGAACTTGAACTTCCTGTAAAATCAAATCCATCAATTGGAAGCCATTATCTGGTATCTCAAAATATTGATCCACAGTGTAGGCTTCATAACCCTTTTTGGCAATCTGATGAAGGGCATTTAGGATGATCATGAAATTGAGCTTGCGGATATATTGCTTCTCAGGATCTCCATTATAACCTCCTGACTCAATCAAAATCGTACTTGTACCCCATTTTTGAATATTGTCACCAAAAGCTCGTGGCTCAAATCCATCGTCATATTTCCCAACCTGTCCCGGAATCAATTGCTGAAGCACTTCATTCATTCCCACGATGGTCTTCATCGCACGGCCACGTACTTCATTGATATCCCGCTCATAATTGTATCCAGGTGCCAAAACAGAGATAGTTGCCTGTTTAGGTGTGTTTTCCACATTATAATAAATCTGCTGATCATGGAGATTGAATCCGAATTCTGGCTCAAAAGAATCCCGAGCTCCCTTTAAAATAACAGCCTCTGGTGAAATCTGGGAAATCGCATCTCGATTGAGGTCGATATCCAATGCATTTCTCCGCTTGAAAGCTTCGGCCCCATCGGGATTGATCATAGGAATAAATTTGATTTTCAGATTCTCCATTAAGGTCTGCCGAATTGGATCAAATTCATCTCCTGAAGCTTTCAAAAAATTGAATAAATCAAACAAGGCCATGGTAGCTGTACTTTCATTCCCATGCATCTGAGACCAAAGCATCACTTTGGTTTCTCCTTGTCCCCAGTCTAAGGAAGAAATACTTCTTCCCTCCACAGAGTTTCCTAGCACTGCAATTTCAAAGGCATCAGAATGCTTTTGAATGAGAGGCTGCAAATCTTCATGCTTGAAGCGACGATGAGTAATTGCCCCTTCCAAAAACTGTTCATGAGCATTTTGAAGCGTTTCTAATGGAATAGATTCCGGTGATGTTTTGCTTGCTTGGTCGCATCCATAAGCGAAAAACAAAAACAATAAGAAAAGACTAGAAATTGATCTTTTATTTAACTTCATCTTTTGAAAATCAATAGTGTGGTTTCGAGTAAAACTACGCAAATCACCAGAAAAAAACAGCCAAACTCCCAATATCCCAGCGACTATTCTATGAAGCTATCATATCAGGTCTATGACCTTCCTTTGAAACACAGATTTACCATTGCGCACCAAAGCCGAGAAGTACAAGACACCCTGATTGTGAAATTGGAAGAAGACGGAATGGAAGGTTTAGGCGAAGCAACCAGCAATCCCTATTACGGGGTAACTGTCGAAGGAATGCAAGAAAGCTTGGAAAAATTCAGGCCCATAGTTGAAGGGATAAATTGGAATCACCCCTCCGAACTTTGGGAACATGGGAAAGCTCATTTTAAGGAGGATGCTTTTGCCCAATGTGCCTTGGATATGGCAGCTTGGGATCTTTTTGCCAAAAAGCAAGGCAAAAAACTCTACGAAGTTTTGGGCTTGAATCCGGAACGAATTCCTATCAGCAATTATACCATTGGGATTGATACGGTAGAAAAAATGGTTGCCAAAATGAAGGAAGTGGATTGGTCAATTTATAAGATCAAATTGGGAACTGACAATGACTTGGATATTGTCCGGGCTCTTCGAAATGAAACTGACGCTGTATTCCGAATTGATGCCAATTGTGCTTGGACTGCTGAGCAGGCAATTCGAAACTCAGAAGAACTCGCCAAGCTTGGAGTAGAATTTATGGAACAACCTCTTCCTAGAGAAGATTGGGAAGGAATGAAAGAAGTATACCAACATTCCAAACTTCCTGTCATGGCAGATGAAAGTTGTATGGTAGAATCAGATGTGAAACGGTGCCATGGCTTATTTCATGCCATCAACGTGAAATTGGTAAAAGCTGGCGGGATTACCCCTGGACTTCGAATGATTCAGGAAGCAAAATCCCTTGGAATGAAAACCATGGTTGGTTGTATGACAGAATCATCCGTGGGAATCTCTGCCATTGCACATTTAGCTCCTTTGTTGGATTATGTGGATATGGATGGAGCACTTTTGCTGGCTAAAGATCCTGCCGAAGGCGTAATAGTCACTTCCTCCGGAGTAGAATTTCCAAACCGATCTGGAATTGGTGCCATTTTAAAATAAAAAAGCCGGACAAAAGTCCGGCGAAAATCAATCTTCTGTTACAATCAGCTTAAAGCCTTCTCCGTGTACAGTGATGATTTGAACCTTTGGGTCATCCTTGAGGATTTTTCGAATCTTACTCAGGTACACATCCATGCTTCGGGCATTGAAATAGCTGTCGTCTCCCCAGATTTGCTTCAGCGCATGACTTCGATTTACCAATCGATTCATTTCTGAAGCCAAAAGACGTAGCAATTCATTTTCCTTAGAAGTCAACTTATGAGGTCCTTTTGGTCCTTCCAATAACTGCTTATCATAATGCAATTCAAAACCGCCAAACTTATAAACTTTCAAAGGCGCAGTCTCCTGACCTTTTTGTGTTCTTCTTAGAATGGCATTGACCCGAAGGAGAAGTTCCTCCATGCTAAACGGTTTGGTCAAATAATCGTCAGCTCCGATTTTTAGACCTTCGATGACATCTTCTTTTTGGTTTTTGGCAGTCAGAAAAAGGATAGGTAAATCTTCCTGAACCTTCTTTATCTCCTTTGCGAGGGTAAAACCATCCTTCTTTGGCATCATGATATCCAAAAGACACAGGTCGTATTTGTCTTTTTTAAACTTGCTCCAACCTTCTTCCCCATCACGGCAAAGAGTAGGCTCGTAGCCTTTCATTTCTAAATATTCCTTTAAGATATCACCCAAATTAGGGTCATCTTCTACGACTAATAATCTTGCTTTGCTCATTTTCTTTTTGGTAAGTTAATGGTAAAGGTACTTCCTTTCCCAAGTTCACTTTTGACGGAAATTCCGCCTTTATGGGCCTCTAGCATAGTTTTGACATAGGAAAGACCCAAGCCAAAGCCTTTTACATCATGAAGGTTTCCGGTAGGAACTCGGTAGAATTTATCGAAAATTTTCCGCTGCGCATCCTTGCTAAGGCCGATCCCCTGATCCTGTATACTTATCAAAATCTGGTCCTCTTCTTCCCAAGCCCGAACGGTAATCATTGGTTTTTCTGGCGAATACTTATTGGCATTATCCAATAGGTTATTGAAAATATGGCTTATGTGAAAACGGTCTGCTTGAATCACTGGATGCTGAAGTTCATTTTCAAAAACCAATTCACCTTCTCTTTTTTCAATTTGCAAACTGAAATGATCTACCGCATCATCCAATAACTCTGAAAGATTAACTTCCTCCAGTTTAAGTTTGAAATCCTGTTTATCTAGTGCAGCAGCCTGCAGTACATTTTCAACCTGTGCGACCAAACGCTTATTTTCATCTTTAATGATCCCCAGATATCGGTCTCTGAATTTATCCTGGGTGGAAAGTTCAGGATCCTGCAATGCCTCCACCGCCAAACTCACCGTCGCAAGAGGAGTCTTGAACTCATGGGTCATATTGTTGATAAAATCATTCTTGGTGTCGGAAAGAGCCTTCTGCTTAAAAATCACACGAATTGCATAAATAAAACACCAGATAATCACTCCAATAAAAAGGATTGAGGAGCTAATAGGCAACCAAACTTGGCGGATCACATGCTGTGTCTTTTCAGGGAAAAAGATGTACAGATAGTTTTCCTTGCCCAAAATATCCCGTGGGAAAAGCTTGGCCTGCGTTCCATATTGTACCAATCGAAATGGTTGATCCACTTTCCCAATAGGCATCAAAAGCCCATCATCTTGAAGAATCCCCAACTCAAAATCCTCCATAATTCCCCGCTCAAGCAGGTTACTTTTCACCAGTTTCCGCACATTGGTCGTATCGAGCCTTTCCAAAATTTCCTTTTGCCCCTCTGCCATTTCTTCCCATGCCTTATTCATAAGATCAATCTTCAAGTTGGCACGACGAATTTTGTCAATGGCTTCCGGAGAAATTGCTGGTTCATATTCGACAATATTATTAGGAAGTACTCCTGTCCCTCTTGAAAAGGAAAAAACCTCTACTCTACTCAAATACTCTAGTTGCCGTTCCTTTTCCTCCAAAAGAATAGCCATCTCATCAGGGGTGAAAATGGAAGACGCCACCTCGGGAGTCATATAGGCAAAAAATTGCTCCAACTCCTCCAATAAACTCAGATCAATTCCTCGAACTTCAAGCATTCGCTTAAATCGCGTACTCACTTGAGGAACTGATGCAATTTGGAGTGTGTCTACAATGGAAGTACTTGGGCGGATTCGTGGTTTGGGTCTGATTTCATCTATATTGATAGGCTCGATTTTTTCAAATAGCGACTCCTGAAGGACTGGGTCACGCATCAATTGCCCCAATAAAAAATCACTGGTTTCTCCTTTTTCGATTTGATCTACAGCACCTGCTAATGCCTGATACACTTCTTGGTCAAATCGCTCCTGATTAATCCTAATGGCATTGCTCACCCAATAATATTGAAAGCCCATAAGCCCCAAACTGGCCACGGACATTAACACAATAATCAGGGTGATTTTATTTTTGGACATAGTACAAATTTACGCCCTTTGAAAAGGGAGGGTTAATACTTAACAATATTTAACCGGCAGACAATCAAGGACAAGTCTTTTTCGAAATCAATTTGGAAAATCCAGCGGGGAAAAGCCTTGAATCATTCGTTGCTTGGATGGATGATCCCTATCTTTGGGGGCAAATTTCAGACCATGAATTTAAACCAACATCCTTCCGAGATTCAGGGAGTAAGCCTAGAGTCTATCGCTAGAGAATTCGGGCTGCCACTTTATGTTTATGATGGAGAAAAAATCGTCAGTCAAATCCGCTCTATCCAAGAGGCCTTTTCTGATGTTCCTTTAAAGATTAAATATGCTACTAAGGCCCTTTCCAATATTTCTATATTAAAACTGATCAGAAATGCCGGAGCTGGGATTGATGCCGTGTCCATTGAGGAAGTAAAACTTGGGATAATGGCGGGTTTTGACCCGGTAGAGATTATGTACACTCCAAGTGGGGTTTCATTTTCTGAAATTGAGGAAGCGGTAAAATTAGGGGTGATGGTCAATTTGGACAGCATCCCTTTGATGAAGCAATTTGGGAAGCAATACGGAAATCAAGTTCCAGCTTGCATTCGAATCAATCCACACATTCTGGCTGGAGGAAATGCTAAAATTTCAGTTGGGCACAAACACAGTAAGTTTGGAATTTCTATTGAACAGCTTCCGGAAATCATTGCTACAGTTGCTGCTTATGACCTGAATATCGCGGGACTTCATGTACATACGGGTTCCGATATTTTGGATGCCGAGATTTTCCTTAGGGGTGCGAATGTGCTATTTGAAGCTGCAAAAAATTTCCCTGATCTACGATTTATCGATTGTGGTGGAGGATTCAAGGTTGCTTACAAAGCAGGAGATCCAGCTACGGATATTCGGGAGGTTGGAGATAAGGTTTCTAAAGCCTTTCAGGATTTTTGTAAGGAGTATGGGCGCTCCTTAGAGCTTTGGTTGGAGCCTGGTAAATTTTTGGTAAGTGAGGCAGGGTACTTCTTGGTAGAGGCGAATGTTGTCAAGGAAACCCCCACCATCACCTTCGTAGGAGTGGACTCTGGATTAAATCATTTAATCCGTCCTATGCTCTATGATGCTTATCACGATGTTTATAATCTGAGCAATCCAAAAGGTGGAAATCAATCTTATCATGTGGTTGGCTACATCTGTGAAACAGACACGCTTGCTGCTGATCGGGTTTTGCCTGAGGTTCGGCAAGGGGATATACTCGTAATCAAGAATGCTGGTGCCTATGGATTTAGCATGGCATCCAATTACAATTCAAGACTTCGACCTGCTGAGGTATTGGTATGGAATGGAAAAGCACACCTAATCAGAAAGCGTGAAAGCTTTGAAGATTTAGTGAAGAATCAAGTGCAGCTGGAGTTTTAGGCAAAATGCCCAATAAACGTCGCTTTGGTATAGTTATTGAATAAAAGAACCACAACATTTAGTAAAAGTCAAGAAACAAATCTGATTGATCGCCCCAATCATAAGCCCTAGTAGTTTCTAGTCTTTGTGGAATTTAATTTGGCTTGATTATCAGGCAACTATACCTTTGTCAAAGAGGGGAAAGTTATGTTGAAGAAAATTTTTGGAGCGGTTGTATTGATAGGGCTTAGCTTTTTTAGCAAAGCTCAGGATGTACAATATTCTCAATTTTATGCTGCCCCACTTTACCTCAACCCCGCCCTTACAGGTGCATCCGAACTCACACGAATTGGTGTAAATTACCGAAATCAATGGCCTGGATTGGACCACAGCTTCAATTCCTATTCCTTTTATATAGACCATTACGTATTTGATTACAATTCTGGAATTGGGTTGATATTCAACGGAAATCGCGAAAGCATGGCCAATCTCGCCACCAATGAAGTCGGCCTTTCCTACGCATATAAACTCCAACTTGGTGAGGACACCTTCTTTCGATTGGGAGGACAGGCCAGTTATATGCAGCGGGATGCTTTTTTCTCGGACTTGGTTTTTGGAACACAGATTGACATCATCAATGGAAATATCGGGGTGATTACAGATGAATTAGATGGAATTCCAATTGATAGCCGATACAGCTTTTTTGACTTTGCGGTTGGGGGTATGTTCTATACCAAAAACTTCTGGCTTGGAGCCTCAGCCCACCACTTGGGAGAACCCAATGTAAGTTTTGTTGAGGGGCAGATTTCAGAGCTACCCATGAAAATTTCAGCTCAAGGGGGAGTTAAATTTGACCTTACAGGAGGCCGAAGAGATTATTTCACCCACGCTTATCAGGAACGGGCAATTTCCTTCGCCTTCAATTACAAACAACAAGACCCCTTTAATCAGCTAGATATTGGAACACAGCTCTACCTGGATCCTTTAGTATTAGGTCTATGGTACCGAGGCTTACCGACCAAAAATTCACTTCCGAATAATGAAGCTGTTATTGCCTTGGTAGGTGTCTCACTTCCTACCGGATTGGATATAGGTTACTCCTTTGATTATACCGTTTCCAAACTTGGAATGCGGAACTCAGGAGGGGCTCATGAGATCTCTGTGACCTATCGATTCTTATGGGGAGACCCAAAAAGCAGAAATCAAAGAGCTCGGACAATCCCTTGTTTCCGCTATTAATTTGGCAAAATCGACTCCTCACAGAAAAAAATTTTAAAATTTTTTCAAATTTTTATTCAGGCCTGATTTTCAGGCCTTTTTCATTTCATACCTAGAAAAAAGTTTCACTTCCCTGCTTTTTTGAACAATAGTACATTTTTAAGAAAAATGATAAAATTCTAAGCTGCATTTCATTTTCGGACAGAGTTTTAAAATACTTGACATTTAGAATTTTTAAGGTATTTTTCGTCGAAATGATTGATTTTATAGAATATCATTTTGTTGTATATGATTTACAAAAAATAATATTCTAAAAAATGAAATACAAAAACTTCGATTTATAAGGCAAAATTACCCTTCTGAAAATTAGTACTGTTCCCATGTTAAGGATTTTGAGATCATATCGCTTCTTAGTAGCGGCTGTGTGCTTCAGCTGGGGATTGGTATTTAATGCTCAGAGTCAATTTGCTTTTGAAATTCCTCAGCGGGAAAATGCCCGCATTTTAAGTTATGATGGAATCCAAGTTTCAGTAAGTGGCAAACTCGCCCTTTGTTCTCATTCTGAAAAAGGCAGTATCATCTTGGATGTAACCGGAGGAACGCCCCCTTATACCTTCCTTTGGAATACACATGAGACTACTCAGAACAGAACCAACCTATATGCAGGATCCTACACAGTCGAAATCACCGATTCAAAGGGTCTAAAGCATATAGAATCTATTGTCGTTCAGCCTCCATACCCACTTATTCTTAATCCAGTAGAAAAGACTGATGCTTCTTGCGGATCTTCTGCAGATGGATCTGCAAAAATCTCTGTGAAAGTAGGCCGCGGGGAACCATATCGGGTGACTTGGAGCAATGGTCTGAAGGATGTATGGGAAGCTACAAACCTAAAGCCGGGAACATACACAGTCATCGTAGCTGACAAATACAATTGTGATGTTTCTGTCAGTTTCCAAATTGCTTCCAAAGAAGCTGGAATTGAGGTTGCAGAAACCATTTCCAATGCATCCTGTGCAGGCAAATCAGATGGTAATATTTCTCTGAATGTCAATGGAGGAGTTGCTCCTTATATATATAAGTGGAGCAATGGCGCTCAAACAAAGGATTTGATCAATGTTCCGGCTGGTATTTATGAGGTATTGATTCAAGATCAGGGAGGATGTACGCTGCAGGCTTCCTATCGAATAGAAGAACCTCAATCCATGCAGGTAAATGTTCAATCTGAAAACCCAACCTGCTCTGGGGACAACAACGGCTGGATTGATTTGATTATCAATGGCGGTACAGCCCCTTATACAATCGAGTGGAATAATGGAGCAAATGGCAAAAAACTTGAAAATCTTGCTGCCGGCACCTACTTGGCTACAATTACGGATGCTTCAGGGTGCTTTGTTGAAAAGCAAATTACTATCGCCGCTGAGTCTGCTTTGAAATTGGATTTGGTAGAAACCACTCCTCAAAGCTGCGGCGGAGAGCCTGACGGAAGCATCACCTTAAAGCTAACTGGATCCAAAGGAAATACTTCTGTTGTATGGTCTGATGGGCAAAAGGATGTTTTGCAGCGATCGAATCTATTGGCAGGAACCTACGAGGTAACTATCACAGATGAGTCTGGCTGCGAAGTCCAAGGCTCCTATACCGTAACTCAAGCAGAAGCAGTAAATGCCCGAATCGAATCTGCATTGGATGTAAACTGTGATCAAGGAAGTGTAACTGGTCATGCTTGGGTATCGATTACCGGTGGGAAAGAACCTTATACCATCCAATGGAGCACAGGTGCTACCAATATCCGCGAAATCAATTACTTCAATGCAGGTACTGTAGAAGTCATCGTGACCGATGCCAATGGATGCATGTCTAAAACTTCAACTGTTTTGGATTTCCCTTCTGAAGTGAACCGTAGCGGTCGCTTGGATTTCCAGTACAGAAAACTCCAAATCACAAGTGAGTCTGAAGTATTTACTGATGAAAGCATCCTTTTTGAAAGTGAAATCGCACCAGAAATCATCGCTTGGGAATGGAACTTCGGAGATGGAAAAACTTCCAGCGAAAAAGACCCGGTACATGTTTACGAAAATCCGGGAATCTATGAAGTCAAATTAACGGGTTATGACATATTCGGCTGCTCTGCATTCGAAGTAAATCAAGTGCAAGTAACCAGCGCTGATGCTCAAGTTGTCATTCCAAATGCCTTCACTCCAAATGGAGATGGACTGAATGACTTCTTCTTCCCTAAGGCAAAAAATATCGAATCAATTACACTAGAAATATTCAATACCTGGGGTGAAAAGCTCTTTTTCACCAATTCTCAGGAAAGTAAAGGTTGGGATGGTACCTATCGTGGACAATTGCTTCCACCAGGGAATTATCTCTACAAAATCACCTATATCGATCGGGATTCTCAGCTTACCGAGAAAACCGGTGGTGTCACCCTAATCCGATAGATTATGAGAAGACTGTTTACGTTTATCATCCTTTTTATTGCCAGCCTGGGCCTTCGCGCCCAGGATGTGCAATATTCTCAATTCTACGCCAACCCATTATACCTAAATCCTGCCATGGCAGGTGCTTCCGAAATGACCCGAATTGGGGTAAACTATCGCAATCAATGGCCTGGTCTTGATCAATCATTCAATTCTTATTCAGCATACTTGGATCATTTCATTTTCGGTGCTAACAGTGGAATCGGAATCATTTTCAATCGCTCTGAACAAAGCATGGCAAACCTCAGCGTATCTGAAATTGGTGCAACATACTCTTACAGAGCTCGATTGGGATTCCGCTCTTTCTTAAGAGTTGGTGGACAGGTGAGCTACATGGATAGGGATGCATATTTTGGAGACTTGGTTTTTGGAAGCCAAATCGACGATATGACTGGATCAATCGGTGATTTTTCAGGTGAAAATTTAGGGGAGGATATGCGTCACCAATTTATTGATTACAGCTTTGGAATGCTTTTTCACAATGACAATTTCTGGTTTGGAGCCTCAGCCCATCACGTAACTCAGCCTAATATCTCCTTTATCGATAGTGAAATCAGCGAACTTCCACTCAAACTTTCCGCTCATGGCGGAGTGAAATTTGATCTTTCAGGAGGAAATTCAAAAGCATTCTATAATCAACGAACTGGTACTCGGGAATTGACTTTTGCTTTTAATTATAAAAATCAAGGACCTTTCACGCAGTTGGACTTGGGCACTCAGGTAAACATTCAGCCTTTGGTTTTGGGGGTTTGGTATAGAGGAATCCCTTTAAAAGAAACAGCCATTCCAAATCATGAATCCGTGATTGCTTTGGTGGGAATCTCACTTGGCGGAGGATTAGATATTGGATACAGCCATGATTTCACCCTGTCTTCTTTGGGAAATGCCAATACAGGCGGTGCACACGAGATTTCTATTCGTTATAGCTTTTTGGCAGGATCAGCAAAAGGAGCAGGAAGAAAGTCTTCCATGCCTTGTTTTAAATATTGATTTCTCAAAAACAATACTTCATCAAAGGGGCTTTATCTTAAGGTAAAGCCCCTTTTTTATGGCAAAAATCTTACGACTCATCTTAGGAGATCAGCTCAATGAATTGCATTCCTGGTTTGATGAAAAAAACGAGGATATTATCTACTTGATGGTAGAAATGCGTCAGGAAACGGACTATGTCGTACATCATATTCAAAAAGTTCTGGCATTTTTCCTTTCGATGAGAGCCTTCGCAAAAAAGCTCCGAGAAAAAGGACACCAAGTACACTACATTACAATTAATGACCCTTCCAATCCTCAGGATTTGGAGAAAATTATTTTGGATTGCATTAAAACCTATCAGATAGAAAAATTCGAATATCAACTCCCTGATGAATACCGTTTGGATGAACAATTAAAAACGATTTGCTCCAAATTATCGATTCAATCCGAGACTGTTGATTCCGAGCACTTTTTGACTGAAAGAGGATTTTTAGCTGATTTTTTCAAAGGGAAAAAATCTTACCTGATGGAGTCTTTCTATCGGGAAATGCGCAAAAAATTCAACATCCTGATGGATGGCAAGGAGCCTGTGCAAGGCAAATGGAATTTTGATCAGGAAAACCGATCTGCCCTAAAAGACAAACGACTGCTTCGAAAACCAAAAACCCATCCCAAAAACGTAAGCGAGCTATACGAAGTCATTCAAAAAGCCCAAATCAAAACCATTGGCAAAGTAGATCCTGAGAATTTCCTATGGCCAACTACGCGAGAGGAATGTCTGGAAGTCTTGGATTATTTCTGCGAAAATCTTTTGGTGCATTTTGGGGACTATCAGGATGCATTGACCACTTGGGACCCTTACCTCTTCCATTCCCGATTGAGTTTTGCCATGAACAGCAAGATGCTTTCCCCGTTGGAAGTAGTCGAAAGAGTGGAAAAGTACTGGGAAAGTCACCAAAATGAGATCTCCATTTCCCAAGTAGAAGGATTCATTCGCCAGATTATCGGTTGGCGGGAATACATGCGCGGGGTTTATTGGGCAAAAATGCCGGATTATGCCCAGCTTAATTTCTTTGGCCATGTCCGTAAACTTCCCGACTGGTTTTGGACAGGAAAAACCAAAATGAAATGTCTATCTAGCTCCATCGGTCAATCTTTGGACTTAGCTTATGCCCACCATATCCAACGTTTAATGGTCACTGGAAACTTTGCCCTTTTGGCTGGTATTCATCCAAACGAAGTGGATCAATGGTATTTGGGAATCTACATTGATGCGATTGAGTGGGTGGAGATTACGAATACTCGGGGAATGTCTCAGTTTGCAGATGGAGGAATTGTCGGCACCAAACCTTATGTATCCTCAGCCAATTACATCAAGAAACAAGGGAATTATTGCGATCACTGCGCTTACAGTCACAAGGAAAAAGTAGGTGAAAAAGCCTGCCCATTCAATAGCTTGTATTGGCATTTTTACGATCGAAATCGGGATAAATTAGAAAAGAACCCCAGAATTGGAATGGCATACCGGACTTGGGATAAAATGAAAAACAAGCAGGAAATTCTGGATCAGGCAGAAGCTTATCTTGATAAAATCAATGAGCTTTAAGCGATTACAAAATCAATCGATTTGTAAAGCCAGAGAGCCAAGCAGGAAAAAATTATCGGTTTCTGCTTGATCTAAACCCAACTCAGGACTCGTGAGCCAGCGACCTTCTAATCGAAAAGTCGCCAATTTCCCAAGTTTCCAATCGGTATTTAAAGACAATCCACTGGTTTTAATTCCCTGATCAATCAAGCTCGTTGCAATTGCTTGGAAAGGATCGTTATAGTATTCAAATCGAAATGCAGATGCGAATTTTTCAGAAAATCGCTTTTGTAAAATGGCGGACATCCCCCACCAATTTCGATCAAAATCAAAAGCTAAAGTTCGTCTGCCACCATCTAATCCAGCAATAAAGCGCCAACCCTCTCTCAATTTAAAATCTCCATAGAAGTTGGTGAAATACAGCATAGTCTCCGCTTCAAGAGGCTGATCTGTACCCAAAAATGTGCTCCAATTAATGGTCGTATTCTCATTGGGAGAAAACGTGGCCTGTGTTCCAAATGAAGGTTTATTTTTCCCGGGAATAGAACGAATCCGCTGCCAGCCATTCAAGTACAAAAAAGCAAAATACCATCGCTCATCCTTATTCCAACTCAATCTCGCCCCCGTTTCAAAATAAGGGCTATTCTCTGCGATAATGGATCTTGAAAGGGTTAAATTTTCCGTAGAAACCGCATTTTCAAAACCGATATGAGAAGGCAAAACCCCAACATCCAACCAAAGTTTTTGCTCTTTATCTATCGCTACTCCAACATTAGCTTGGTGAATCCATTTCAGGGATTGGGGTTCGTTTTCATAATTATCGCGCATGTAAGAACCTTGTTGTAAGCCAAGATTAGCACGAAAAAAATCAGATTTCACAGTTACACTTACCAATGCCAAATTGATTCCCAGTTTTGGATTGGTATGATTATACAAGAATGGTAACCTTTTAGGGTCACCTGGCTGACTAGAAAAATCACGTCCGTAATAAACATCAAGAAATGCAGAGAAATCCCATTCCAAACCATTGGTTTTTTCCTGCGAAAAGGCCTTGAAAGAAAAAAGGAGAACAAGAATCAGCCCAAACTTCCTCATAATTAGTCCTCTTTATCCAAAACTACTCTGGTTCTAGGAAGTGCCTCGGGATAATTTTTCTGTAAGAATTCAATCATCTTTTCCCGAACATGAACACGCAAATCCCAAGCAGTTGGTGAGTTTCTGGCAGAAACTAATATCCGTGTTTCCACTGTTCGCTCCTTAGCATCTGTTACCTGAAGGACTTTCACTTTTTTATCCCAAAGGCTAGTATTTTCCAAAATTCTATCCAACTCCTGCCTCATAGCATCAAAGGAAACCGTGTAATCCGTGTAAATGAAAACCGAACCAATAATATCTGCTGAAGTCCGAGTCCAATTCTGAAATGGCTTTTCCAAAAAATAAGTGGTAGGTAAAACCAAGCGCCGTTGATCCCAAATATGCACCACCACATAGGTCAAATTGATCTCCTCGATCCAACCCCATTCTCCCTCAACCACAACAGCATCATCCAGTCGAAAAGGCTGAGCAAAGGCAATTTGAATCCCTGCAATCAAGGTTCCAATAGCCTTTTGTGCCGAAAAACCAATAATAATCCCCGCTACCCCCGCTGAAGCAAATAGCCCCACTCCTATTTTTCGAATCGGATCAAAGGACACCAAAATCAATCCTATACCCAAAATGATGATAATGAAGTTGACAATCTTTTGGAGAATATTCAGCTGGGTATAAATCTTTCTCGCCCGTAAATTATCCTCCTGACTGATATCAAACTGCTTCAAAAAAATCCTTTTCAATATCCCTGTGAGTACTAAAAGACACCAGGTGAAACCGGAAATAATCAGGATGGTATTCAGGTGGGGCAACCAGCCCAACAAACCCTCCCAGCTCTCCGATTGGCCCCGAAAATATATCTTGGCAAAAACCAAAAGTAAGGTGACCAGCAGTGGAATGATTAATCTGCGGTAAATCTTCATCTAAAAATCAGTTGGTAAGCTTTCAAATTAAAAAAGGAATCCCATACCACAAAAAAAGCGGGAGTGATGACACCCCCGCTTTCAATTATTTCATCAAGGAATAAACCTTCATTAATCTCCAATCCACTCTGCTACAAACAGGTTGGTATCACGTGTACCTCCATTGTTTCTGTTGGAAGAGAAAACGAGATATTTTCCATTATTTGAGAAAACAGGGAAGGCGTCAAAAGTGTCGTTCTCGGTAATTCGAACAAGGCCTGTTCCATCCAAATTGATCATATACAAGTTGAAAGGAAAGCCTCTCTCGGTATGGTGATTGGAAGCAAAAATGATTTTCTCACCGGAAGGATGAAAGAATGGAGCCCAGTTGGCTTGACCGAGATCAGTGATTTTTCGCAAATCTGAACCGTCCACATTGGACACATACAATTCCATTTCTGTCGGCTTCACCAATCCTTCAGCAAGTAATTCCTTGTATTCTGCAATCTCCTCTTCTGTTTGTGGTCTGGAAGCTCTCCAAATTAATTTGGTGCCATCTGGTGAAAAGAATGCTCCTCCATCATATCCCCAATCAAAGGTTACTTGACGGACATCTGATCCATCAATATTCATAGTAAACAATTCCAAATCACCGGTACGCATGGAAGTGAAGACAATTTTATCTCCATTTGGGGAAACAGTCGCTTCTCCATCATATCCAGGCTCATTAGTCAATTGAGCTAGAATATTTCCCTCCAAATCCGCAGTGAAAATGTCATAGGTATCGTAAATCGGCCACACATATTTGCCATCTGTGCGACGCTCTGGAACAGGCGGACAATTATCACCACCAAGATGGGTAGAAGCATAAACGATGGTTTCATTTCCTGGAAGGAAGTAAGAACAGGTAGTCCGACCCAAGCCAGTAGATAGGCGTTGAGGAACATTGTTTTTCAGATCGTCTGTTTTCCAGTTGGTGTAAAAAATTTGATCACATGCTGCTCCCCATTCAGCGTAATCGGATTGGAATACCAGCATTTCATCATCGAAAGACCAATAAGCTTCGGCATTATTTCCTCCAAAGGTGAGTTGCTTAATATTTCGCAGGTACTTCATTTCATTTTCGGAGAGCAAAAGCGAATCAAGCGCAGTATGCTGTGGTTCATTTTCAGCTACTATTTCACTGGCCTTTTCGGAACAGGCCATGACAAACATCAATAAAATCAGAAATTGAAATCGCATGTTGGATATTAGTTGATAATCATTGCAGCGCGAAGATACCAATTATTATCTTTGGGCTAAACCGAAATTACATAATGAAAATCTATCGCTTATCTATTATTGCCGCTAGCCTTCTGCTGGCATGCAATAGTGCTCCCACGAATGATATTTTACTTCAAAATCTGAAAACAGATGTGAGTTACTTAGCTGCTGACCAGTTGGAAGGCCGAGCAATTGGCACATCTGGTGAAGAACAAGCGGCCAAATACCTAGCAGAGCGTTTTGCTGAAATCGGTCTTAGCCCAAAGGGAACTGACGGATTTTTTCAGGAATTTACCGTTTCCAAACCTACCAATCCTCACGAAGAAGCAGTGATTGGCACGGATGGAGAAGGAGTCACAGGACGGAATGTTATTGGATTTATTGATAATCAGTCCGAAAAAACCATTGTAATCGGCGCTCATTTTGACCATTTGGGATATGGAGGTTCAGGCTCCTTATACCGAGGTGATTCTGCCATTCATAACGGTGCTGACGACAATGCCTCTGGAACAGCTGCCTTAGTAGCCCTAGCTGATATTTTAAAACATGAAAAACACCCTTCCAATTTCTTATTCATCGCTTTTTCAGGTGAGGAAAATGGACTATGGGGTTCCAATTATTTTGTAAAAAATCCAACCATCGATCTCGGCACAGTCAACTACATGATCAACATGGATATGGTGGGACGACTGAATGAAGAAAATACATTGGCAATCAACGGGGTAGGGACCAGCCCTAGTTTTGTACCGGCTTTGGACTTGGTGAATAGTGATAGTTTGAAATTAGTGACTTCAGAATCAGGCGTTGGGCCATCTGACCACACTTCTTTTTACCTACAGGATTTGCCTGTTCTGCATTTCTTCACAGGACAGCATGAAGATTATCACCGTCCTTCTGACGATTCCGAGAAAATCAATTACAATGGCCTGCTTCAGGTTGTTCAGTACATCCACAGATTGATCGTTCAATTAGATCAGGAATCAAAATTGGCTTTCACCAAAACGAAAGACAGTTCCGGAGACTCTCCTCGATTCACGGTAACTCTTGGAGTTGTACCTGATTACCTCTATGATGGGAAAGGAATGCGAATCGATGGTGTATCAGAAGACAAACCGGCTCAAGCGGCAGGTTTACAGAAAGGAGATATCATCGTACAATTGGGAGACTCAACCATTGTAGATATGATGAGCTACATGCGCTCTCTAAGTGCTTTCCAAAAAGGGGAAGAAGCCCAAGTGGTATATGAACGAGATGGAAAACGACTTGAAGCTAAAGTCAAATTCTAAGAACAGAAAATGCCTTCCAGATGAATTTGGAAGGCATTTTTGTTTATTCAGCCTCTAAACTGAAAATCAAGACCAGAGCCTCAGATGAATAAAATAAGCCGAGAAAGAAACAATCCTTTAGGCCTCGGAGAACTGATTGCTGTAGCCTTGGGAGGCATGGTGGGAGGAGGAATTTTTTCTATCCTTGGGATTTCCACAGAGCAAATTGGGAATGCCACTCCGATTGCAATTTTAATCGGAGGGGGACTCGCATTTTTTGCAGCTTATTCTTACGTCAAATTGGCTTTGCTTTACAAGGATGAAGGAGCCACTTATTCTTTTTTCAAAAAAACCTTCCCGAAAAGCCGAATGGCCTCATCAGTCATCGGGTGGCTTATCACCTTTGGTTACATCAGTACTTTGGCTCTATATGCTTTCACGTTTTCTTCTTATTTCTGTAGCCAATTTGAGTCTTTAAATCATCCCATTGGCCAAAAATTGGTGGCTGGAGCAATCATATCAGTTTTCGCTGTGGTGAATTTGGTGAGTGTAAAGGGAATGGGAAAAGTCGAGGATGTCATGGTTTATACCAAGATTGTTATTCTCCTCTTTATTTCTGGATTGCTTGCGGGAAAAGGCGATTTACAAAAACTCCAACCGCTGATTTCAGCAGACACCACTTGGATGAAGGTGCTGATGGTTTCTGCTATCACCTTTGTCGCCTACGAGGGTTTTCAACTAGTCATCAATGCTTATGATGAAATGGACAAACCACAAGTGAACATTCCACGTGCCATCTACATTTCGATTGGAATTGCCATCACCTTATACGTAGTGCTTGCCGTCGCAGCGCTTTCGGTCATCCCAAAGGAAAGCATCATAGCAGACAAGGAATACTCATTGGCAGCTGGAGCAAAAACATTCTTGGGTGGCTTTGGACAGTTTATTGTGATATTTGGAGCCTTGTTGGCGACTTCCAGTGCCATCAGTGGGACACTTTTTGGAGCATCCAGACTCATGGCCGTAATTTCAAAAGATGGGTTTTTCCCAAAGCCCCTCAGCGAAAAAGTCCAAACTTATATTCCTTACAAGGCCATTATCACCATGAGTATTTTTGCCTGGATTCTAGTCCTTTCAGGAGGATTACAGGTGATTCTGGAGTTTGGGAGTATTACTTTTATTCTTGTGTCCTTTTTGATGGCTGTAGCAAACTTCAAAAAGCGGAAAGAAACTAATTCCAGCGCTTGGTTTACCGGAATAGCCATGCTAGGTCTTTTGGCCGCAGGAGTGTTGATTGTTTATTTCGAATTTACCGAAAACCTCAGTCAGTTTATCGCAATTCTTGGATTCTATGTGCTACTCGCTTTCGGAGCCATTATTTATTCAAAAAAGAATGCCCCAACAGCAGACAAAAAATAGCTCGGGGTTTAATTACGAAGCTCGAATTCTTGCTTCGCTCCATCCAAAAACTCAATAAATCCCTGAATATCGGTATCATACGCTCTTGGTTTGGCCAAAAGCTGTTCCTCATGATCCAAAATCACATAATAGGGTTGAGCATTATTTTGAAATCGGGTAATCTGAAAATCTGCATTTTGCTTTCCGAGGGTCTTTTTGACTTTTCCATCATAAGAAGAAGTGTACCACTCACTTTCCGGCAATTCCAGTCGCTCGTCGATATATAAAGCCACCATCACAAAGTCTTCTTTCAGACGCCGTAACACCTCAGGATTCACCCAAACATTCTCTTCCATCTTCCGGCAATTCACACAGCCATGCCCAGTAAAATCAATTAACAGTGGCTTATTAGCTTCTTTCGCAGCCCGAAGTGCCTGATTATAATCGAAATAGCCCTTGATCCCGTGAGGGATTTCCAAAATATCAGCATATTTCACCGGCTCATCCAAAACATAGGCTTCGGAAGAAGCACTTGATGAGGCCTCTCCTATTTGAAATTGCTGGGTGCTCATAGGAGGAAGGTACCCACTCAAATATTTAAGCGGAGCTCCCCAAAGACCTGGAATCATATAGACCACAAACATGAAGGTCAAAAGGGCCAATAGCAGACGAGGAACGGAAATAGATTCCAAAGGAGAATCATGAGGAAGGCGAATTTTTCCAAGCAAATACAAGCCCAAAGCGCCGAAAATCACAATCCAGATAATCAGGAATATATCTCGATCCAAAATTCCCCAATGGTAAACCAAATCGGCAATAGAAAGGAATTTGAAAGCTAAAGCGAGCTCTAGGAATCCCAATACTACCTTGACAGAATTGAGCCAACCTCCGGATTTTGGAAGGCGATTCATCCATTCTGGGAAAATCGCAAAAAGCGTAAATGGAATAGCAAAGGCTAGGGAAAAGGAAAACATTCCCAAAATCGGTTTGATCAATTCTCCTCCAGCAGAGGAAATCAGAATCGATCCAACGATTGGACCGGTACAGGAGAAGGATACCAAAACCAGCGTAAAAGCCATGAAGAAAATCCCTGCCAAACCACCTTTCTCCGCTTTCGCATCTACTTTGTTGACAAAACTGGAGGGAAGCGTAATCTCAAACATTCCCAAAAATGCCAATGCAAAAACAATGAAGATCCCGAAAAAGAATAGGTTCGGAAGCCAGTGAGTCGCCAACCAATTGGCAAACTCAGGACCTTGAATCGCTGATACAGCTGTTCCTGCTATGGTATAAATACCAATGATGGATAAGCCATAAATAAAGGCTTGCCGGATTCCTGCCGATCGACTTTTTGCTCGACCCGTGAAGAAACTCACGGTCATAGGAATCATAGGAAATACACAGGGAGTCAAAAGGGCAGCAAGCCCTGCCAAGAAAGCTAAAACCATAAATCCCCACAAGCTTTCTTCGGTAGCTCCTTCAGGTTCAAAATCAGTAATTACAGCAGTTTCTTTTTTCGATGATTCTTCTGAATCAATTTGGTTGAAAATCATTTCACCTTCATCGGAGGCATCA
The DNA here is from genome assembly GCF_004571135.1 of Algoriphagus kandeliae. GTDB lineage: Bacteria > Bacteroidota > Bacteroidia > Cytophagales > Cyclobacteriaceae > Algoriphagus > Algoriphagus kandeliae. Next base: position 412,192 of record NZ_SPSB01000002.1, on the reverse strand, counting down.
CTTTCAAGTGCATTGGTATTTTCCTCCAAACCTACAGCAGTAAAAGAAAGCTCTATGTCCTCCTCATAATTGATACACTGTCCTGTCAAATCAGAGCACATCTGATATTCCAAAACCCCAGAAATCATCCCTGAAGAGTTGATTTTTAAAGTCTGTTCAAACCGTCCCTCTTTGATGAAATAGGTAATATCCCCTTCAAAAATCTCATCAAACTTCTTTTTCCCCTCAATCTCCTTCAAGTCCCCAACCCTTTCAAAAGCCTGAGATTCATCCAGAATCAAAGTCGTAACTAGAGGTCCCAAATCCGGATCAAAATCAGTTCCGTAGATATACCATCCAGCAGGAATTTGGGCTTGGAGGATCAGCTTAGCCTCCTCTCCTACCTGAGGCTGCGCAGGTGAAAGACTAATCGTCCATTGGGGAGGGGAAATAATTTGGGCCTGGGTCCCCAAGCTTATCAAAAATGCCAGGATAAGCAGGAGATTTTTAGTCCAAGAATGGGAGTTATTCATACCGTTTGAACAGCTTTTTAAGAGAAAGGAAATTGATAGCGCCTTAGTTCCGATTTATGCTTCACTCAATTTTTTGAAGTGTCGGAAAAATGCTGCGATGGTCTCAATCCCAATAAAGTAATTTTGAACTCCATAGTGCTCATTCGGCGAATGCAAGGCATCTGTATCCAATCCAAAACCAAATAGAATCGGATCTGAACCTAGCTCTTTTTGGAATAAGGCTACAATAGGAATAGACCCTCCTTCTCGTGTAGGAATTGGCCTTTTTCCAAAAGTCTCTTCCATCGCTGCTTCTGCCGCTCGGTACCCTACAGAAGTGTCAGAAACTACCGCAGGAGAACCCCCATGATGACTTCTCACCTTCACTTTCACCGAAGCAGGTGCAAGGGATTTGAAATAGTCTTCAAAGAGTTTTGCGATCTCTTTCCAATCCTGATCAGGCACTAAACGCATGGAGATTTTAGCATAAGCTTTGGAAGGTAAAACCGTTTTGGCACCTTCACCAGTATAACCTCCCCAAATCCCATTTACATCCAAAGTAGGACGAATGCCCACTCGCTCGATCGTGGTGAAGCCTTTTTCTCCATGTACCTCATCGATTTCCAATTTGGACTTGTATTCCTCCAAATCAAAAGGGGCTTCATTCAATCGCTCTCTTTGCTCAGCAGATAATTCCTGCACCTTGTCATAAAAGCCCGGAATCGTGATGTGCTCATTTTCATCTCTTAGGGAAGCAATCATTTTGCAAAGCACATTAATAGGGTTGGCAACGGCTCCTCCATAAGTTCCTGAATGCAAATCTCGATTAGCACCGGTCACTTCTACCTCCATGTAGGTCAAACCACGCAAGCCAACCGTAATGGAAGGATCCTGCATGGAAATCATATGCGTATCTGAAATCAGGATGACATCGGATTTCAATTTTTCTTTATTCTCAAGAACAAAAGTTTCCAGGTTATCCGAACCAACTTCCTCTTCCCCTTCGATCATAAATTTGACATTGCAAGGCAAATCTCCAGACGCCATCATCGCCTCAAAAGCTTTGACATGCATGTAAAACTGTCCCTTGTCGTCCGCAGATCCACGTGCGAAAATGGCTCCTTCAGGATGATTCGGAGTCTTTTTAATTACTGGTTCAAATGGAGGAGAATCCCACAATTCATAAGGATCGGCGGGCTGCACGTCATAATGACCATAAACCAAAACGGTGGGCAAATTCGGATCTACGATTTTCTCACCATAAACGATGGGATAACCTGCTGTCTCACAAACCTCCGCTACATCTGCCCCGGCTTTGAGGAGACTTTCTTTTACGAATTCAGCTGCTTTGAAAACATCATCTTTGAATTTGGGATCAGCACTTACAGAAGGAATCCGCAAGAGATCTAACAATTCATTTAAAAAACGTTCCTTATGGGTTTGGATATAGTTATTTACTGACATGCTTGATGGGATTAATGAAAGTCCCCAAAATTATCGGATTCAAGAGGAAATGCCTATTTTCCGCTCATCTTTTCTCAGTGACAAACCATACAGAAGCGTATGAAAGCGATTATTTGTGAGCAATTTGGACTTCCAGAAACCCTTCGATTTGGAGAATTACCAGACCCGAAACTTGGACCGGATCAGGTATTGATTGGAGTAGAAGCCTGTGGGGTGAATTTTCCGGATGTCCTGATTATTCAGAACCTTTATCAGTTTAAACCGGAGCTGCCTTTCTCCCCAGGAGGGGAAGTGGCTGGAAAAATCATTTCAGTAGGTGAAAAAGTGAAAAGTTTCCAAGTTGGCGATTTTGTTTTGGCTCTTTGCGGCTGGGGAGGTTTTGCTGAAAAAGTTGCCGTAGATGCTGATCGCGTCTTCAAACTTCCTTCTGGAATTCCCGCTGAAATCGCGGCCACCACTTTATACACTTACGGCACATCCTACCATGCTTTAATGGATAGGGCAAACCTTCAGCCTGGAGAAACTTTATTGGTATTAGGTGCTGCAGGGGGAGTTGGATTGGCGGCAGTTGAATTAGGAAAATTGATGGGAGCAAAAGTGATTGCAGCCGCTTCCTCTTCCGAGAAATTGGAACTCTGTCTGGAAAAAGGTGCCGAACTAACCATCAATTACGAAACTGAAGACCTTAAATCCCGAATCAAAGAATTGACCAATGGAAAAGGAGTGGATGTGATTTATGATCCGGTTGGTGGGAAATTTACTGAAGCTGCACTTCGGGGAATAGCCTGGAAAGGTCGCTATCTCATAGTTGGTTTCGCCAATGGAGAAATACCCAAAATCCCAATGAATCTTCCACTTTTGAAAGGTTGTTCCATTATGGGTGTTTTTTGGGGACAATTTTCAAAACTGGAACCAGAAAAAAGTTTCCAGAACATCGCCCAATTGATGAAGTGGATTCAGGAAGGAAAAATTAAACAACACATAGGGGAACGGTTTTCTCTGGAAGATTCCCCGAAAGCTTTACGAGCTATCTTAGATAGAAAGATGCTTGGGAAAGGGGTTGTAATTATCAAATAAGGGCCCCAATTCCAATCCAATTCTTACATCCTGTAATATATAAATCTGGATCGAAGCTAGAAAAAGTAAGTTTCAGAGCCCTCCCAATCCAACAATTTCTTCAAGTTATCCACATCACGTTCAAAAACAGGTAAAATTGAGGGGTTTGATGGATACGTCTCTCCATCAAATTGAACCAACCGGTTTTTACCCCCACTATACAAAATCAAATTTTTCCAACCATTTGAGCTTTCATTATCCACAAAAACCGGGTACTTCACTACTGAGAATTGAGTGATAAAATCTCCTTGATCAGAAAGCAGAAGAAGGGTACAGCCACCGGAACCGCAGAAAAATGGACCCGTCATACCGACCAAAATCTCTGAGATACCATCTTCATTTAAGTCCACTTGATAGTACATATAGCGACGATCCAAGGAATCCAAAAAATCCCCTGCGAGATCTTCCTTGAATAAATCCTGAATCTTCAGATTTATTAATTGTTCGATTTTTTCCTGATCCCCTTGAGATATAGGAATTTCTTCTCTAGTGGAATCCGAGACTACCTCTAGGATAGAAATCTCTGAGGCAATTTCTTCCACCGAACTGCTGGATTTACATCCAAGTAGTATAGAAAAAGCCAATAAAAATCTAAAATCAATTCTCTTCATAAAAGGAAAAAGGAGCTAGCGATTGCTAGCTCCGTTTGGGTTAGTGGTTAATTTATTGAAGACTTAATTTTTTAAAATCGAAGTCCCGCTGTTAGGAATAGACCATTTGATTTTCCCAATTCAAGATTAGCTACGTCGGTAGTAATGTTTGTCAAAGACCATTGATAAGACAGATCTACATAAAAAATAGCAATATCAACCCCTGCACCGGCAAATACCCCCCACTTAGGAGAAGCATAATCATCCTCACTCAAAAATTCATTGCTGACACTAGTCACAAAGAATCCTGAAGCTCCTCCAAATATTCGAAGGCCTGCAAATGAATCCGCATCACCTAGCACTTCCAAACCAACTGCGATTGGAACTCGGAAACCTTTGAAATTGCCATCTGTAACAGGAAAAGGGTTATTCGCACTGGTTACCTCAATGGATTCTGTTTGATAAAACAAACCTGGCTCGAAATAAAATTTTTCCCCAAATGCTACAGAACCTCCAAACTGAAAACCTGGATTACCTTTTAAATCATCAAATGATCCTCCAGATACATTCGTGAAATTTACCCCTACACCGGGCTTGATTGTGACTTGTGCTTGAAGACTAAAAACAAGCAACATAATCACACTGGCAGTCGCTAAAAGCTTTTTCATAATTTTAGAAAATTTAGATTTTATGAAATTTCGACTTTCTAAAAAGATTGGCTAAGCTTTTAGCTTGAGAAAAAATAACAGAATATGTTTTTTTTATAAAAAACGTTATTTTCAGGTGTTATTTATAATAGAAATGCGGGTATTCTTTAGTCTATTACTGTATTTTTTCCTTTTGAGCATAGCTTATCCACAGGATACCCTTTTTGTGAATAAGCACCTTTTTCCAAGCCCAGTTCAAAATGTATTCGAGGCTCGGGAAACTGTTTTTGCAAAAACTACTCTCAATTTATACCAGTTGGATGGAGATACATGGACACCAATTCAAGAGGATTTTTCTAAGCCCTATGTTTTCTATAAAAACAACTTTTACGAATCGGATTTTATCCCCAATTCCGAACTTTTTGATGTAAACCCAATCAAAGAACTAGTTCCTCAAAGAGGTCAATTTATTGCCACTGCCGCACGAGTAGGTTCTCGATTTTTCATTGCTACAGGAAGTGAATTATTTGAATATGAAATTCGGGACCATTATACACGAACCTACCATAACATGTCCATCCGGGATATTTACATAGAAGACAGCCTGAAAGTCATCCTCACTTATTCGGGAATTTATGTAAATGATAGCATCCGACTGGAATATCCGGAATACTCTAATGGCCCTCTAGCAAAAATTGACTCCCTGTACTATCTGCCCTGGGATGAGGTGAGCTTATTTTTTCCTCCTGACTCTATATATATCATTCCAAATGCCACTAATTTATTTTCTGGAAAAGCTAGAAAAGTAATTTCTTGGAAGGGAGAAAACTATGCGCTATACACCCAATCGGTATCGAAAATCCTTCCAGAATTTGAACTGCAACCTATTCATCAAGGCTTGGAATATTTAGATCTGGAGGTATTCGGCGAGGATTTGGTTTTTTCCACATTCGAAGGAATTTGTTTAACGTGGGACGGGGAAAAAATCGACACTTTAGCCCAAATACCAGCGAAAGTCAAAGATATTTTCCCAATCGGAAACCGCTTAATCTTCAGTTCCGACGCGGGAGTTTTTGAACTGAATGCCGATAATCCCAAACTCACTCAACTAGCCGATACACCCAATTCGGTAATGACTACCTTGGATGACTTCAATAATCTGTGGATTTCTACAGAAAATGGCCTATACGTGCTAAGCAGTGACTATCCGGACCCTATTTTAATTATCCCCAATGTGGAATTTAATCGGGAGGCTCTTTTACTTCAAGGCGAAATGCTTTATGTGGGAGCAGTTGACGGACTTTATCAACTCAACACCTACGAAATTGAAAAATCCTACCTTCCCAATCTGCTAAACACCCTTCAGGTACCTTTGAGTGAGCGGAAATCTACATGGCTAATTGGGGGTGCTTTAGCTGTTTTGGGTTTTCTGATTGGTTTTATTCTTTTCCGAAAGAAAAGGAAAGAAGACCTGGTCAATGCTAGAAATGGAAGTAAGAATGAATGGAGTCTTGAAGAACTTGAAAACAGAATTTTATCCGAAAAAATCCAGACTGTAGAAGCCTTGGCTTTATCCTTCGAAACAAACACCGTTCAACTTAACCGGAATTTTAAGAAACTGGGAACTACTCCGGGTAAATTTCTCAAGCAAGTCAAACTCAAACAAGCCAAAGAAATGATTCAAGACGGTAAAGACTTGGAGGAAGTAGCAAAAGCTATCGGTTATTCCACCAAATTGATAAAAACAGAACTGAACTTGGATTAAATCACAAGCAGACTTCCTGATTTTTTCTTTCTCTTTTGCATGCTTTTACCACAAAAATCCTTTGAAATCCACCTTCAAACAAGCCGAAAACCGCACACGGAGTTTTCGCAGGTGGCGGTGTCGAAATATTGTAATTTTCTAAAAAACTAAATCCATATGATTTCCCAACTGAAAAAGCTTTACCTACTACTCTTCTTGGGTTTAGGGCTGAGTTTACCTCTTTTCGCCCAAATCACCTATCAAACCCCACCAAAAGCAATCGCCGATCTCGTCAATGCACCGAGTACCCCTTCGGTAGTATTTTCAGAGAATGCGGATTGGATGCTCCTACTCGAGCGTGCAGACAATCCTTCAATCGAGACTTTATCTCAACCCGAACTTCGTATTGCAGGAATGCGAATCAACCCTGCTACTTCCGGTCCAAGTAGAACGAGAGGAATTGAAAACCTCAAAGTTCGCATGACTCGATCTGGGGATGAAATTCAGATAAAAAACCTGCCTCAGAATCCATCTATCGGAGATATTGCCCTTTCCAACGATGAAAAGTTCTTGGCATTCACAAATACAGAATCCAATGGAATCAGCTTGTGGGTAGTGGACTTATCCACATTTGAAGCTAAAAAGCTAACTGATGCTATTCTGAATGATGTCTATGGAAATGTGATGACCTGGACTCCGGATAATCAGATTTTGATCAAAGCCGTAAACCTATCCCGAGGTTCCATGCCTCAGGCTCCTGCTGCACCTGCAGGACCTATTGTTCAGGAAACTGCCGGTGATGCAGCTCCAAGCCGTACCTATCAGGACTTGTTGAAGAATCCTTACGACGAGCAGCTTTTTGCCTACTTTATGGATTCCCAATTGATGCTAGTCAGCTTGGATGGTAGCAAAAAGCCTATTGGACCAGCATCTATGATCAAGTCCTTTGATTTATCTCCTGATGGAAAATACATCTTGGTAGAAATCATCAAAAAGCCATTCTCCTATCTAGTCCCTGCTGGAAGATTCCCTTACGATGTAGAAATCTGGTCCAGCGCAGGGCAAAAAGTAAAAACCTTTGCTCAAATCCCATTGGATGAGGTTCGCCCAACTGGTTTCGATGCTACCGTGACAGGTCCCCGAAGCATCAATTGGAGAGCAGATAAGGGCGCAGTGCTGTATTGGGTGGAAGCTCAAGATGGTGGTGATGGAAAAGTAGATATGGAAGAACGGGAGATTGTCTATACACTTGCCGCTCCATTTAATGGTCCAAATCAGAAATTAGCTACCACTTCCCTTCGATTTGGGGGTATTGCTTGGTCTTCTGATGATTTTGCAATTTTGAATGAGCGCTGGTTTGGAGCTCGACGGGAAATCCGCTCTGTGATTAACCCTTCCAATCCATCTCAAGGAAAGCAAGTAATCATTGATCGCTCTTATGATGACATTTACAATGATCCGGGAGATCCACTCTTCGAAACCAATGATTTTGGAAGAAATGTATTGAAGCGAAAAGGAGATTTACTTTTCATGACTTCTGAAGGAGGAAGCCCGGAGGGAAGTATGCCTTTCCTTTCTACCTTCAATGTGAAAACCAAGGAACAAAATATCCTTTGGAGATCACAAGCTCCATACTATGAGCGAGTAGTCAAAGTAATTGACGAAGACGCTTCTGAATTCATCACTATCAAAGAAAGCACTGATATTCAGCCAAACTATTGGTTGGTCAACACCAAGAAGCGAATCGCTCCAATGCAGATCACTGATTTTGCCCATCCTTATGAAGCCCTGAAAGGCATCAATAAGCAATTGGTAAAATACAAGCGAAATGATGGCTTGGATCTTTCAGCTGTGATTTATACTCCGGAAGGCTATGATCCAGCAACAGACGGACCGCTTCCAGTATTGATGTGGGCTTATCCTCGGGAATACAAATCTGCAGAAATCGCGGCTCAAGTTCGTGGTTCTAAGTATCGATTCACCCGCCTTAGCTGGGGATCTCCGATCTATTGGGTTACTCAAGGCTATGCTATCATGGACCAAACAGAGATGCCAATTGTAGGAGAAGGAGATCAGGAACCAAATGATTTCTTCATCGAGCAATTGGTTGCCAATGCAGAAGCAGCAATAGATCATGTCGTTAGCTTGGGAATCGGTGATAGAAACCGCATTGCTGTTGGAGGTCACTCCTATGGAGCATTCATGACTGCCAATTTGCTTTCGCATACAGATTTGTTTGCCGCAGGTATTGCTCGAAGTGGGGCTTACAACCGAACTCTGACTCCTTTTGGTTTCCAATATGAGCAGCGTACCTACTGGCAAGCTCCTGAGGTATATTTCAACATGTCTCCTTTCTCTTTTGCACACAAGGTGAAAACTCCAATTCTACTAATTCATGGACAGGCAGACAACAACTCCGGAACTTTCCCGATTCAGTCGGAGCGTTATTACAATGCTTTGAAAGGGCATGGAGCAACTGCCAGATTGGTATTTTTACCGCATGAAAGCCACGGCTATGCCGCTCAAGAATCCATCTTGCATACCTTGTATGAAATGGATAGCTGGCTTGATAAATATGTGAAAAACCGAAATCAAATCGATCGGTCTAAGTAAAATAAAAAACCCTCTCCAAATAAATGATCTGCCTCCAATAAGTGTCAAACTTTTTGGGGGCGGATCATTGCTGGAAAGGCTTCTTTTTTTATGTCAACAGTCCACGGTCCATAGTCGATAGCACGGGCATATTGTCCATGGACCATGGTCTATTTTCTATGGACTAAGCACTATTTACTGCTCACTGAATACTGTTTACTGTGCTCTGTCGTCTGTGGACCGTCGACTTATAAAAAAATCCCCCTAACCCACTTTGAAAGGGGGAATTGTGGAGTGGTGGACTGGAAACAAAAAAGCCTCCCCATTGCTGAGAAGGCTTCTTTGGTTGATGGTCGATAGTCCATGGACCATGGTCTATTTGCTATGGACTAATCACTATTTACTGCTCACTGAATACTGTTTACTGTAAACTGTCGTCTGTGGACAGTGGACCACAATGGAGATTGATTCGCTCTGCTCGCAGTGACATTTCCCTACTGTTTACTGCTTACAGATTACCACTAACTGCCAACTGCACACTGTTGCCTGTCATCCGTGGACCGTTGACCAAAGCCTATCCCTACACGGAATTCTTGAAACAAATACTTATATCAACCCAAATCAGTTCCCCACATTAAAGCAAGGAAAAGAATTCCCAAAACAATTCTATACCAACCGAAAGCGGTAAATCCATGATTGGAGACATAGCGGATGAATAATTTTACAGCAATCCAAGCTGAAATAAATGCTATACCCGATCCAATAGCCAAAAGAATAATTTGCTCACGGGTGAAGGCCAAATCCGATTTAATCAAATCATAGCCTCCTGCAGCCATCATGGTAGGCACAGCAAGCAAAAATGAAAACTCAGTCGCTTGTTTTTTATCCAGCCCATTGAAAACACCGCCGATAATCGTGGCAGCTGCACGGGATGTGCCGGGCACCATGGAAAGACACTGAAATAGGCCGATGAAAAAGGCGTTTTTGTAGGAAATATCCTCCACTTCTGACAATTGAGACTCACGGCTGACCACCTTCTTGTCAATCAAAATCAAGATCACCCCTCCCAAAATCAAGGAAACAGAAACCACCACAGGATTGAATAAATAGCCTTTGATGATATCATAAGCCAAAAGACCTACAATCGCTGTAGGAATAAATGCGGCCAATAGTTTGAAATAAATTTTCAATCCCCGAAAAAATCGCTTGATATACATCAGGGCAATAGCCAATATTGCTCCCAGCTGAATAAATACCTCGAAGGTTTTGACAAATTCATCGTCATGAATCCCCATTGCTGTGGATGCCAAAATCATGTGGCCAGTAGATGAAATCGGTAAAAACTCCGTAAGCCCCTCGATAATGGCAATGATAATCGTTTGAAAAAGCGTCATAAGTTGAAATTCTTTGCCGGCAAAAATACAAATCCCCTCCCTACTGCCTAGCATTTTTATAAGGGGCTTTTGGACTCATCAAAAAAAACAGCGGCCAATGACCGCTGTTTTTTCTTTTTTAGACCTCTAAATCAATTCAAAGAAGGTAAAAGCCCTTGAGCAACCCAATGGAAATTAGGTTCTAATTCGACGGCTTCTTCCCAAACCTGCCGAGCCTTATCCTTCTGTCCATTCTCTCGATAGATCATTCCCAGCCAAGCGAGGTTATCCAGATACATCCAATTGTCCTCCACTCCTTGTTTTTCAAAAAGCGCATTTGATTTTTCGAATGCCTTTTGAGCTTCTTCCACATCCCCTCCCCACATACTAGGGGTGAAGTATTTGTTGCTTGCATAAAGCTTAAGTACTATCGGGTTTTCAGGAGCTTCCTCCATAGCCTCAGCGATCAGTTTGGAGCTTTTTCCTCCCAACAACATACCCTTAAATGGACTGAAGGCGATTTTGTATCCGTACAAACCCGAAAGCAGTGCCTTTGCTTCTGCCTGATAGCTACCAGACTTTTTCATCCCTTCCAATCGCTCTTCCAAGCCATCCACATAGGCCTCAAACAAAGCCTCATCCTCATCTGCCATGGTAGCATTCAAGAGACCAAACTCAGTCAAAGCCAATTCCAGCTCATTTTCAGGAGTTGGATTTTGCTGAAAGGCTTGAAAAGCTTTTGCTACATTTTGCTTCCAAAGCTCCTTACTAGTTTCCAAATATGCCTGGTAATTCATCTTACGGAGTTCCTGTGGATAACCCATAGCCATCAAGATTACCATCAAGACTGTTGCGAAAATTTTAGAGTTCGTTTTCATAACGTAAATTGGTTTATATTATAAACTATATTTAGAAAATTTTTTATTGAATGTATTTTTTTAAGTTTTCCACATAGGCTTCAAAGGCCTTGATTCCTTTGCCTGTGATTTTGCAGGTAGTAAGGGGACGTTTTCCACGAAAAGACTTCTCGATTTCGATATAGCCTGCCTTTTCTAACTTGTCTAGTTGCACGCTGAGATTCCCTGCTGTGGATTCTGTTTTTTCCTTCAGGAAGGTAAATTCTGCCTCCTCCACACTGAGCAATAATGACATTACTGCTAGCCGAAGTTGAGAATGCAATAAAGGATCAAGTGGCTTAAACTCGCTCAAGACTCTTCTTTTTAAGGTGATAACCTGGAATCAAATAGCCAACGACAATGGCCAAGCCAGATAATAAATATTGTTCAGTGACTGGAAGGAAAAAGCTCACCGCGGCTGCACCTATAAGGAATATTCCTCCAAACCGGACCAGTTTTTCTTGAACAAGTGCACCCGTACCAAATACGCCGATTCCAGCGAGAATCAGAATGATTGGGTTTTGATGGAAATTCAGCTGGCCCATGAAGCCTAAGACAATGATTATGCCCACGAAAATAATGATCCATAATTGATTGATCACACTGGTCAAATGGGATTTTGCAGGAGCATTTTTGGAAAGCTGATAGCCTTTTATAAAACTTATCACCGTAGCAGGGATTATCAAAAGCCAAACCACATAGGGTGCTTCATAATTTAATTTTTCCAAGGCAAAATGCCCAAAGTTGCAAATCGCAACCACCCAGCCCCAAAGAAGCATCTGAAAACCGCCGTCTCCGACCGTCTCTCTTTTCGCCTTCCTGATCATTTCTGTGATGATGGCAAGCGACTCATTACTCGTTAATGATTTTTCCATATTGAATTCATTTTATCAATACCAACGGGACAAATATAAAATGGTTTATTTTATAAACCTATTTATTTCAAAAAATATCTCTAAATGAGTATATTCAACTCCTAGACCCCAAAAAAAGCATATGAAAAATATTTTTGATCCCCAAGTAAGCAATGAATTAATCCAACGAATAGAAAAACTCACTCCCGAATCTAAACCCCTTTGGGGAAAGATGGCCGTGGACCAAATGCTCGCCCATTGCATCATTGCCTATGAGATGGCCTTTACGGACAAGCACCCCAAGCCGAATGCCCTATTGCGATTTTTGCTCAAAACTTTCGTGAAATCTGGCGTGGTCAATGAAAAGCCCTATCCAAAAAATGCACGCACAGCTCCGGTATTTATCATCGCAGATAGAAGGAACTTTGAAAAGGAAAAAGATCAATTGATCGCTTATATCAAAAAGACTCAGGAATTGGGAGCATCTTATTTTGAAGGGAAAGAATCCCCATCTTTCGGAACTATGACCGCTCAGGAGTGGAATAACTTATTCTACAAACACCTCGATCATCACCTCACGCAATTTGGGGTTTAATTTTTCACTAAATTCTTTTGTGAAATTGATTGATGCTACTTTCTTTGGAGAAGAAATTAGTATTCAATATGAAAATTCGATTTTTTGTTGTTCTTGGTTTCTTCTTTATTCTATGTTTTGTAGCCAGCGCTCAAGAACAGGAAAGTTCCGGCAGTTTGAATAAACTGGTGAGGGAAAATCTCAAACTCCCCAGTCCTGAGTTATTCGATGGAAATAAAGGTCGGGTAATTCTTTCCTTAAAAGTTACCGAAGAGGGACTGCCAGATAGTGTATTTTTAGCTCAATCTGCTTCAGAAAGCTTTGATGCTGAAAGCTTACGGGTGATGGAGCTTATCATCCAAAACTGGGATCCGACTTTCTTGGAAAATAGACCAAGTGGGGATGAGTATCTATTGGTCTTTTCTTTTTACTCTCAAATCGGTAAACCGGATTATACCGATACACAAGGCCTTATTGAGAAGTTTATTAAAAAAGAAAAATTTGAAAAGGCTTTTGATTTAATCAATCAAGAAATTGAGGAGAATCCCTTCAATTGGAAAAATTATGCCACGCGTTCAGAAATTTACCGCTTGATGGGAAAAACCGAAGACTCTCAGCGTGATTTTATGACAGCGAAACAGATCAAGAAGAAAGTCTTGGTCAGTGCAGAAGTTAAAGCCTTTGGTGTTCCAAGACCCATTACCAAGCCTGGAACAATTGTCGGAATTTCAAGAAATTAAAAATAAATGCGACCTATATCATTCATTGCCCTATTTTTCTCCTGCTTCTTTTTCTTCCTATCTCCTACTCAAGCTCAGGAAGCCAACGCTTCGAATGGAGCCTTGAAGGTTTGGGAAAAAATCCTTGCTTCCAATACCCGCTATCCGACTGCCAACTTAAGGGCTCGGAAAACCGGCTATATCATCATTGATATTCAGTTTGATGAACAAGGAAATATCGCTTCCCATGTAACTGCAGAAGCAAAGTCCAAGGAAATGGAAAAATCCGCAGAAACTGCTTTGGAAAAAGCCAAGGATCTCTGGAAACCCGAAATGCTGAGTGATAGAAGCCGTGAAGAAATCTATCAACTGGTCTTTAGCTTTGACATGATTGATCCCAACAATCCGGATGCGCCTATCGAAGCGGCTACTAAGCAGATCTACAAAGGCAAGCCTGAAAAAGCACTGAAAATCGCCGATCGATTGGTAAATGAGAAACCTTTTGATCCCAAATACTTGGAACTTCGATCTCAAATTCATCGGCAACTCGGAAATGAAGCCGAAGCCACAGCAGATCTCTTGGAATCTCAACGACTTAAAGAGAAAACACTTGCCACTATTGACATCAAGGTCTTTGGGGTAACAAGCACTCGAGTAGTTAGCGGTACTTTCCAGCGCTAACTCATAAATTTTTTTAGGATATGTTTAATAATTGAATAAGTTAAATTAACTAATTATTTCATTTTTTATTATTAATTCTTATTTTGGTAAAAACTAAATCAACTTTTGCCATGATACATAAACTTTTATCCACAATCCTAATTGGCCTTATTTCTATAGCCTCTGTTGCTCAAGAGGTAGGTAGCTTACACAAGTTCAATCAATTTCTGTCCAAAAACCTGCAATACTCTTCGGAATTGCGATCAGAAAAAGTACAAGGCCCTGTAACGTTATTACTATCCATCGATGAGCAAGGCTCCTTAAAAAAATCTCCCTCACTTATCGGAGGTTCTGAAGCATTGGCACAGGAGGTCTTTAGAATCTTTGAATTGATGGAAGCCCAAGGAACAGCAACCATTCTACCCTCAGAGATCTTTGGCGAGGAATACTTGCTTTCTGTCGAATTTAAAATCCAAGAACCTAGGAATATCGGATTTTATATTCCGGAAAGACCTGATTCGGAAAATAGAATAATCAAAAAACTTAATGAGCAAATCCAGTCCAACCCCTATTTTCCAAAATTTTATCAACAACGAGCAGAATACTTTAAAAGCATTGGACAGGACCTGTTGGCTGAGTTAGACGAGGAAAAAGCAAAGTCTTTAAAAGCAAAAGAACTGACGACTATCGTCGTGGTAGGCTATCATTCAATTCATAAAAAATTGCTCAATGGAGAATAACTCCTTCTGCCCCAAATTATGAAAAAGTCAACCATTTTGTCGGCGTTCCTGCTTTTGGCACTATACTCCTGCCAAAAACAAGAATCCAAAACAGTGGAAATCACTGAGGAAGTCACGAAAACCGTTACCGATGAATTTCCTGAAACGATTGAAATGCCAGTTCCAAAAGGCGATAATTCCATGAATGCTTTGGATTGGAATGGGACCTACATAGGAACTATCCCCTGTGCCGATTGTGAAGGAATTGAAATTGAACTCACACTCAACCTAGATGGGAAATACAAGTACAAAGCCACCTATTTGGGTGAAGAAGAAAAGGTTTTCGAAATCGAAGCTCCATTTCAGTGGGATGAAACAGGCTCTATGATTACACTTTTGGAAATGGAAGATGCTCCTGGAAAATATCAGGTTGGGGAAAACCAATTATGGCATCTCGACATGAATGGAAAGCGCATCGAAGGGGATTTGGCAGATCGCTATATTCTAAGGAAGCAATAGCCTACTTGAACCGCACTATTTTCCCATGCGCTTTAGAAGTCATTTCCTCAGGAATGGCTTGAGTGATTTCATTAAATAATAATTCTACCAATTTCTGCTTCAAAAAGCTTCGATTGAGAATAATACTCACTTCGCGCGTAGGTGCTTGGCCCTTAAATGGACGAAGTCGGCTTCGCTCCTCCTCATTCAAATCATGGGTTGCTAATTCAGGAAGCAAAGTCACTCCTTTATAGCGATTCACCATATTTCGAAGTCCTTCCAAAGACCCTGACTCATAATGGAAATTTCGATGCCCACTACTGGAAGGATCACAGAAATTGATTACCTGATCCCGGAAGCAATGCCCCTGCTGTAAAATCCATAGTTCGTCAGACTTGATCTCATCAGCCGTGATTTCTGACTTAGCTAAGAGTGGATGGCCTTTGGATAAGTAGGCATAGAATTTTTCATAAAACATGGGCTTTTCCACTATTCCCGGCTCATCCAATGGAGTTACAATAATTCCCAAATCCAACTCGTCATTTTTTAATCTCCGAACCACCTCTTCGGTAACCATTTCCTGCACTTCCAATTTCACATTTGGGTATTTCTCCAAAAAGCCTCGAACGAACAAATGCAAAAGGTATGGTGCTAGCGTAGGAATAATTCCAAGCTTGATTGTACCGGAAATATCCCCTTTCAATTGAGCAACCAATTCATAAATTCCCTTGCTCTCAGAAACCACCTTCTTCGCATGCTCAATTACCTGAACCCCAATTTCAGTTGGAATTACGGGCATTTTGCTCCGATCAAAAAGAATCACACCCAGTTCCCGTTCCAATTTGCTAAGCTGCGCACTAAGCGTTGGCTGAGTCACAAAACAGGATTCGGCCGCATGGCCGAAATGCCGATGCTTATCCACGGCAATCAAATATTCGAGCTGCTGAATCGTCATAAGGACTAAAATCTGAATCCCTAAGTTAGAAAAACCTCAAAGAGTTCAACATTCATCTTTACATTTTGATTCTGGGGGCTATCCCCGCCATTTATAAAAAAATAGCCGAGATTTTTCATGAATTGGTTAAATTCCATTGTCTACAACCCAAAAACCTTAAATCCATGGCTATTTCAAGAAGAAAATTTTTCCTGACCAGCGCACTTGCAGGGGCTGGACTGACATTAGCTCCTGAGTTTTCCTTCGCTAAAACCAAGCGAACTTCCTTTGGTAAAACAGTCCGACTGGGCTTTATTGGCGTAGGACGCCAAGCGATGGGATTAATGAATCGTTTCATGCAACTTCCTGAAGTAGAAGTCACCGCAGGGGCAGATGTGTATGAGATCAAACGGAAACGGTTCGAAGAGCGAGTAAAGGCTGCTTATGCACAGCGAGGAACTCAACCCTTGAGCTTAAAAGTCTACGATGATTACCGGGACCTTTTGGCAAGTTCGGAAGTGGATGCAGTGGTGATTGCCACCCCGGATCACTGGCATGCCAAGATTGCTATAGACGCATGCCGGGCTAAAAAAGACATTTACCTTGAAAAACCTCTGACTTTCACCGTCTATGAAGGACAGCAGCTCGTCAAAGCCGTGCGCGAAAATGGAACCGTACTTGCTGTGGGAAGCATGCAGCGCTCAGCTATAAACTTCCAAACTGCTGTCGCCCATGTTCAAAAGGGAAGTATTGGAAAAATTCAGGAGGTCTTGGTCCATGTGGGTGAAAACCCTTTCCCAAAACCTTTTGATCTAACTCCAGAAACTGTTCCTACCGGTTTGGACTGGAAAGCTTGGTTGGGTCCATTACCTGACTTGCCCTACCATCCCAATTTGAACCCTCCTATTTCCCTTGATCCAGTGGAAAACGAAAAACTATGGGCAGCTTGGCGCTGGTTTAAGGAGACAGGAGGAGGATTGATGACCGACTGGGGAGCTCACATGATTGATATCGCACAATGGGGGTTAAATCAGGATAGGAAAGGCCCGGTAGAAATCATCCCACCAATGGGAGATGCTCCTCTCACCTATCGCTTTGCTGATGGAATCCCAATGAAAATCACTTCTTTCGATGAAGGTCGTCAAGGTGTAAAATTCATGGGGGAAAAAGGTTGGATTAAGGTTTCACGAGGAAATTTTGATAGCTCTCTTCCAGAAATCAGCTTGGAAAAAAATGATGAGAACTTCAATTACACCCAGCATTACATAGACTTTATAGAATCAATCCAACGTCGAAAAGATCCTATCGTACCAGTTGAAATCGGGCATAGCACTTGTACTTCCTGTACCATTGGAAATATTGCAAAGGACCTGAACCGCCCGCTAAAATGGGATCCGATTACACAACATTTTGGAGATGATTTTGAGGCAAACACCAAATTGCACTACACCTATCAAAATGGAATCTCTTTAGTGTAGGTACTATGCAAAGTCCAGAATTCATCTATCCAAATTAAATCAGGAGAGCCTCCATTTTAGGCTCTCTTTTTCAATTATAACCCTAACCAAAATCGCATGGAAAAGTCAATTCTCATAAAAATTCAATCCAACAGACTTATCTATTGGGGTGTTTTTCTTTTCCTCCTTGGTTTAGTGGTTGGGCTAATGGCCCCTGTATTCGCAAACCCAAGAATGGGAGTTTCCAGCCATATTGAAGGGATTTTAAACGGAATGTTCCTGATGATTCTTGGACTTATTTGGCATAAAATCCAGGTTTCGGAAAAATGGCTGAAAATTACCTTTTGGCTGGCTATCTATGGAACCTTCATGAATTGGTTTGGGATCTTACTCGCGGCTATATTCAATGGTGGGAAAATGCTGGGTATCATGGCTCCCCCTCAGGAAAGTTCTCCCATAGTAGAGGGCATGATAGGTTTCTCACTTATTTCACTTTCAATAGCCATGATTGCCACCTGCATAATTCTATTGATTGGCCTTCGAAAAAATATGTCAGAAATGGTCTAAATCTGATAGTCCAATAAACTTCGATTTAATTTCTGCTTAGATTTAACCTGAGCCTTTTAAAATAAAATCCGAAAATAGTTTTCAACTATGTCTAGAATCCTCGCCTTCATTTCTTTATTGATTCTTGGAATATCAGGATGTCAGCAAGCGGAAAAGTCCATTTCCATTGAGCTTTCAGAACTTACGATTTCGGAAATCCACCATGCTTACCAAGAGGGAACCTTTTCGGCAGAAGAGTTAACCAAGGCTTATCTGGATAGAATTGCCGCTTTGGATGGTCCAATAAATTCCATTACAGTCATCAATCCTGATGCAATCGCCAAGGCGAAGGAGCTTGATCAAGAATTCGCGACATCCGGAATATTGAGACCCTTGCATGGGATTCCGATTATCGTCAAAGACAATATCAACACAGTCGGACTCCCTACTACAGCTGGCTCCATCGCCCTGAAGGATTTTATTCCTGAAGAAAATGCACCCATTATTTCTAGATTGATCGATGCAGGAGCCATCATCCTCGCCAAATCCAATATGGCGGAATGGGCATTTTCTCCCATGCATTCCGAAAGCTCTACACATGGTACTACTCACAACCCTTACAATCTTGACTTTGTGCCTGCAGGTTCTAGCGGAGGTACAGGGGCAGCAGTCGCAGCAAATTTTGGAACAGTAGGCTTGGGAACAGACACAGGGAATTCTATTCGGGGACCATCTTCTCATAATTCCTTGGTTGGATTCCGAACTACCCTTGGCTTGATCAGCCGAACAGGGATTGTTCCTCTTTATCTTCGAAATGATGTAGTCGGTCCTATGTGCCGAACAGTGGAAGATGCTACACGTGTCATGGAAGTAATGGTTGGGATTGACCCAAAAGATCCGATTACGCAGTATTCCGAAGGAAAAACTCAAACAAACTACCAGCAATTCCTAGATAAAAATGGTCTAAAAGGAGCCCGAATCGGCGTACTTCGGGAAATCAGTGAAGAAATAGACCCAGAGGTCAAAGTCCTTTTTGAACAGTCTTTGGTTGATCTTCAAAATCTGGGAGCAACAGTCATTGATCCTATCGTAGTCCCGAATTTTGCTACTCTACGTCAAAATCAATGGTGCGCTACTTTCCGAGAAGATTTGGAAACTTTCTTGGCAGATTTTGTGAAAAATGACACAATTCAAACTGTAGAGGATATCATTCGAATCGGCTCCAAGTCACAATTTGCTTTGGATAGATTGGAAATGATGGCTAACAATTCTGGCAGATGGAGGCTGGAAGAGGAAACCTGTGGAAATGTATATGAAGATCCTAGAAGGATTGCTTTCCGGGAGGCAATTGAAAATTTAATGGATTCCCTTCAACTCGATGCAATTGTTTATCCTTCCTGGAATTTCAAACCCGCTAGAATCGACCATTTTCAAGAGGAATACAGGGGAGACAACAATCAAATCATTTCTCCCCATAC
Organism: Algoriphagus kandeliae; assembly: GCF_004571135.1. Classification (GTDB taxonomy): domain Bacteria; phylum Bacteroidota; class Bacteroidia; order Cytophagales; family Cyclobacteriaceae; genus Algoriphagus; species Algoriphagus kandeliae. The sequence continues at coordinate 392,840 of NZ_SPSB01000002.1, read as the reverse complement.
TGGTCAACCTGCATTTACGGTTCCCATGGGATTCACCAACGGGAATTTACCAGCGGGAATTCAGTTCTTAGGCAGAATGTATGCTGAGCCTACACTTATCAAACTTGCTTATGCTTATGAGCAGGGAACAATGCATAGAAGGCCTCCGGTATTAACAATGAATCAAGAATAAAGGTAAAATCATTTTCAGCTGCTTATTGACGGAAGTCCAAATTTTTCCAATTAAATTGAGTCAAATTGAAATATCATGGACTCCTTACAAAATCTCACCTATTTACTATACAGCAATTCCCGCTTACTCATTCAACAAATCCAATCCCAACTTCAGGAATTTGGGCTAACCTACACCCAATACCTGACTCTTTCAGTCCTTTGGGAGGAGGATGGGCAGTATGTCAACCAAATCGGGCAAAAATTGGAATTGGACTCGGGAACCTTAACTCCTTTGCTGAAAAAACTGGAAACCCAAAACTACCTTAAACGAATCCGAAGCGAGGAGGATGAGCGAAAAGTCAAGGTAGAACTCACCTATCCGGGAAAATCGCTTCAAAGTAAAGTTGAAGCAGTATTGAGCCAATTTTCTGAGCAATTAGAACTTTTACCAGATTCCCAGGTAGCCAAGCTAAACAGTTCGCTTTCTGACTTGTTATCCACATTAAAATCACTTTACTAATTATGGAAAAACTGAATATCGACTACACCGCAGTTGCGATCAATACGGGTGGCCGAAAAGGTCATGTTCGAACCGATGATGGAAAATTGGATTTTGATGTATCCATGCCCAAAGAGATCGGGGGTGATGGAGAAAAAACCAATCCCGAACAATTTTTTGCAGCTGCTTATGCTACTTGTTTCGGAGGGGCTTTAGGAGCTGTTGCAGGAAAAACCAGTCTCAGAGACTCCGAAATCAAGGCTAAAGTCCACTTAGGAAATTATGGCCCAAACAGTTTCGGACTTGCTGTGGATATTGAAGTCAAAATCCCCCAAGCTGAATCTCTAGAACATGCTCAAAAATTGGTAGAGGCTGCCCACGAAGTATGCCCCTATTCAAAGGCTACAAGAGGAAATATTGAAGTGAATGTGAAAGCGGTTGAATAAAAAAAGGCGTCAAATAAGACGCCTTTCCAATTTTTTAGCCTTTCCTCCCTGAAATAGAATATCTATTATCAATAAACCATGTGGTTAGACTTAATAAAGTCCTTCTTCAAAAACTGGGGAGAAAATATGACGATACCGATTTCCAAACCGGCCCCATATCCTCCACGGAATTGTGAACTGTAGGAAATTGCGGGCACAATAAAATCATTAGGTTCCCAACGCAATCCAATTTTATATTCTGCCGGAGAACTAGCTTGCCCTTGAGTACCGTAAGCTTCTGCAACTATTGCGGTTTTGGGAATGACTTTATAAATAGCCAAGCGTGAAGACCAGGTAAATCCCCACGCAGTCTGATTTTTATCTTTTGTATCAAAATCAACCATAGCGCCTGGCATAAGATCCCAAGATATCGCGTTATTAAACAAAGGAATGGTAATAGGTATAGCCGTCCATATATTCTTGTGCAGTTCAGTATACTCTGTATCCTGAAAGTAACCAGGTGATCTTCCAAAACCCAAGAAAACAGCAGCCCCTCCGTTGTTTGCTTCATTTACCCAAAACATATATTTAGCATATACAGTAGTTGTAAAGTGTTGGGTATAATTTTCAATTCGGTAATCACGAAACAAATTAGCTTGAAAGAAGAATTCAAAGTTTGGCACTAGAGCAAACGAACTAAGCAAAGTGGAATTACGCTGCCCAGCAGTAATTACGAATGTTCCTGTCCCATGGGGCATGGTCAGGTAGTTGTCGGTATTGAATTGTTGAGCCCTTACTTTGATTGAGAAACCAAAAATAAGTACAAGCATTATCACCAAGAATTGGGAGATTATTAACCAACTATTTTTCTTGTTCATGATATGAATTCTTTCAGAGATTTTAGAAAGCAATAGAGTTTTAGATTCTAGCATATTTCAACTTTGAAAAATCTGTATCCCAATACCGCGATCAAGGAACACCTTTTTGCAAACCCTTCTTAGACAGCTAAATCAAAATGATTAGAAGATGGAATACGTAAACCCATTAATAGGTTACACTTGGTAGGCTTGAAGTTTACTTCATAATCAAGCTTAGTGTCTTTTGATAACAGGAGAAATCCTCTTGAAAATAGGTGATTCCCGTTAACTGAAATAGATTTTTGGGTTAAGGAAAGACTTGAATAAAACCAAAGGACCAAAATTAAACCTCCACTAAGCATAAATTCTTTGAAAATTATTAAACATATAGTTGGTTCCTTTTAATTAAAATAGATATTTCAACATCAATTGAAGTCGGTTTCCAACGCCAGAGTCACCACTTCCATTTTCCTTATAAAGAGACATAATTTCAATACCTGCATTTATAGATTTGGCTGGAGACCAAATGACATTTGCATGAAATGAATGACCATTTTTTATTTGATCAATATCCCGGTAATCAGATGGGTCAAGGCTAAAGGAAGCAGCACTTATGTTAGTCAATAAAGTTGGTGAAATATTATATACAATTCCTCCACTTAGACTCCACAGAGGCATTGTTTCAAGTTCTCCATTAGGTTGAATTATGGCTGATGCATTCGTACCAAGAGTAGAAATCACATTTGAGCCCCATCCTTTCCCATAGGATCCAAGCCAAATAAAATAAAACTTATCTTTAATTAAATACTCTCGACCACTGAAACTTACCCCCCACCCTAAAGCAGAATCATCTGGCCCGATATCCTGACCATCCCATCTTAACTGATACAAAGAACTCGCTAAAAATAATCTACCTCCAGAATTTGTTTCTTTTGTTATTCTACCTACAAGCATAGGAAGGGAGTTGCTTGCTTGCCCATTAAAACCATTTGGATCAATTTCGGTGAAATCGTTCATTTCAATGGCTATTGCGTAATTCATCTTATCATTGATTTGATCCTCCCAACGAACCTGATCTCTCCTTATACCTACAATTGCATCCCCGGCAGAAAAATCAATTGTACTAGGAAGGGCAAATACATCTGTTTGTGTTCCCCAAGTTCGCCCAAATAAAAGCCGTCCAAGAACCGCATATATATGACGCAATCTAGGGGTCTGATAAAATCCTCCTCTATCCAGATTATAAAAATCAAATTCAAAATAGAACCTATATGGGACCCCTTCCTTCGAAATACTTCTTACGTCAATATTTACCCTCGATTCACGGCCATGCATATTCATATAGCCCTTTTGAGGCAACCTACCATCTCCAGGTATAGGTACATTTTTTATTTCATATTGATACCTATCATATCCTCCATCGAAATCCTGGATATAGTCCAGTTTGATATATCCACCTATGGCCATTCGGGCATTTGTGCCAAATAATGGCCAGGATTTGGGAAAGGATGCATCTATCAAATCCTGGCCTGTATAATCTATCATATTATTACGAAACTGGTTGATCCTAGCGGTATCTGTTTCAATAATATTTAGGGAATCACCTGGATGCCAATTTTGAGAATGACATTCAAATGCATATCCCATGAGAAAACCAACAAAGACTACTATGGCCGAATGTTTCATGAATAATATGGATATAGAATGAGGTGGAATTGTTGGCTTCTAACTCTTCAGTTTCAATCCAATATTCAAGTTGAGAATACCTGAAATTAAAAATCCGAATCCAATCCAATAGGTTAGTGCTAAAGCTCCAACCAATAAATTATTGGTTATTAAATACCCTACAATTACTGTAAGGACTCCCCCAAAAAGATTAACCCATGAAAACTCCCCTCCTGAGGATTTACTTTGAAATGACCCAACAAAAAGAATTATTCCATAAACCATCACCCAAATACCTACAACAAACGGCAGAGTTGCCGCTGTTATCCCCGGACTGGATAATAGAACCAGAGAAAATAAAATATCAAAAACTCCCTCTGCTAATTGCCATCCCCAATCTCCATTTATATTTTTTGAGGCCAAGGAGGTGAAAATGAGTAAAACCCCACTTATCATTAAACTTATTCCAATGTAAATGGCTAAGCCTACCAAGGAATCAATTGGATTTGAAAACACATAAAAGGCCAATAAAAGGAATAGTATTCCTCTCAAAAGAATTACCCACCAATATTTCGATTTTTGCTTCATAATTAATTTGTTAAATAGTCCGATTTTATTTTAAGTCAATTTGATAACAGATACTTTCAGAAACCTAAATTGATGATAGGTCAAAATGCATCATAAGAAGCTAATAAGGCCAGGTATTGAGGGCTTACCTTGGTAAGTAATTTTCCAATTTCGCTTCGTTCTTTTGCCTTAACCCGATAGGAAAAGTCAAACGGTTTTCCTTTTCAGAATTGTGATTCTAGTCCCATCTTGGTTGCCCGATAATTTGGCAACCAATTTTGGGTTCATTTCAATATTATATTAGTCTCTTACTACAATTGAAAATGATTCCTAAATGATATTACTATCTCAATTCTTTCCATCTAAAGATTTACCTGCACCTGAATCATCATCGGTATGGATTTTCGATAATTCAGGATCCAGGCCAATGGTATGTTCATTCAGCCATCCATTAAGGTCAATGGGCTTGTAACGGCCTTTTTCCTCAACTGGAAAACGAACTTCTTTACCGGGTTTTACAGGAAGAACTTCGTTGTCCTTCACTACCATTGTCCCATTTACTATTACATATGGAATTCCTGTTGTAGGTATACCATGAGTACCAACCTTAAAGCCCGAGTTGTCTGTAATCGTCTCAGGATTAAAAATTGTTATGTCTGCAGCCATTCCAACTTGCATTCTGCCTCGAATTTTCATCGCTTCAATCCCAGCATCCCCGAGGTGCTTTGCTACCCAGTAACTAGCTTGGGAAATGGTAAACATTAGAGGCACACCATTTTCCCTCGCCAACCTAAAGGTAGCTCCTCGGGTGCCCGATGTTCTTGGATGACCTCTATATTCCGACCAATCTGCATCCCATGGTAGCAATTCTCCATCATCTCCAACGCCAGCCATCGCGTCGCTTGCTAAGGTCATATGCGGCACTGTGAGCCAATACGGCAGCCATTTTTCGCGGTAAGGAAAAAACACTACTACAGACCTACCAGCATTATTTTGAATCAAATCAGCGTAGCTTTCGTCATTAAGGAAGCTGTCAGCAATAGGATCATAAAGTGTGGTTTCATAGGTATAGCCATATTTATCCTTCCATTCTGCAGGTCGTAAAAAATCGGCACTTACCGGGGTAGAACCTGCTGTATACGGATAGTATTCAGACCACATGTTTAAGCCCTTTTCACGGGCCATTTGCAGTTTTTCCTCAATTTCCCACCATCCATAATCATTGTCATGTGCCATTAATAATGGGGCTTCAAGAAGCATCGCGTTTGTAAATACCTCATCAAAAGAAATAGGTGCTTCAGTGGGTGTATCATTTATAAGATGATACCGGGTATGAACAGAGGTTAAGCGATTGTAGTTTGCCGCTGTTTTTTGAGCCAGGTAAAGCTCATAACTGGTTAAGCCGCGAGCCATATAAGCAGCACCAACACCAACTCCTAATGCTCCCTGCCTCAAATCTTCATCCAGAATTTGCATAATCTGGTTCATTTCATCAATCGAAGATTTTGTAATAGACCATCCGGGAACGCCATCTTTAGCAGCAGCAGCTATGTATGGCGGCGTTATGGAAAAATCAACAGGCTCATTGAATTCAACCTCAGAATCATGAACCATCATTCGGATAAGATTCAAGCCAGAAGTTGTTCCATAGTTGACTTGCCATCCAGTTTTGGCCTTTTTGTCGTACCAGGCTCCAACATTTATAGCTCCAAGTTCAAGGTCCATACCGGTGGTCACACCGTCTCTCAAGGCCATTTTGGTAGCAAATTCATCTACCGCATGGTAATGGGTATCAATGAATCCAGGAGCTACTACATGACCGGTGGCGTCAATTACTTCTTTACCTGAAATTTTATCTTCAGTGATTAAAGCAATTATGCCGTCCTTGATTCCAACGTTTCGAATACCATCAAAATTGGTTTCAGGATCCATAACTCGGCCATTTAAAATCACCAAGTCGAATTCAGTTGAAACCGGTAGTGGCTTAAAACTAGATTGATCCGCTTTTACATTCTTAATACAAGTGAGTATAAGTAAAGTAAAAAACAGGGAAATAATTTTTGAATTTTTCATTTGAGGTAATTGCTTATGAATTTTTAAAAATGAACTACGTTATTTCTCCCAAGGCACAGGAATACACTCGCTCCCCGGAATCTCAATGGATGTATTATAAATAGCCTCCCAAGCTTCAAGACTTACCTGTTCGAAACGAGGTTTATCTTCTGGCTCATAGCGGATAGGTTGTCCCGGATAGACCTCGATTGCTTTGTCATCGATTACTACCTGGACCCCATTGACTATCACCGATTTGAACCCGGTCGAAGGAATTGAACCGTTCAAAAAGGTTGCGTTGTCAGTCACAGTCATCGGATCGAAGACTACGATGTCGGCCACCATGCCCTCCTGCAATCGACCGCGTTCCTGCATCGCCTTTAATCCGGTATCACCAAGGTATTTGGCCGCGTTATAGCTAAGTATTGAAAGGACTTGCATCAAGGGAACGTCATGCTCACGTGCCAGTCTTAATGTAAAGGCACGAGCTCCCGCACCACGAGGGTGCATATTGCCGAACTCCTCCCAAGGCGTATCCCACGGTGATGTTAGGACATTCATCGGTGCCATCCCATCACTTGCCATAGTAGTACCTTTGAGTTTAATCCATTCTACAGCATCTTCTGGGGGCATCTTCCATAATAGAATTTCCTTGGTCGGTGTCTCTTTTACTGCCTTAGCATAGGTCTCACGTGTGTAGAACTCTCCAGTTTCTACATCCTGTAGTGTGTTCTCGTACTTATGTCCCAATCGGTCAATCCAGTTCTCTGGTTGCAGGAATACGGCATTGAGAGTGGTAGATCCGGCTGCATAAGGATAAATTTCACCCCAAACGTTATGACCTTGCTCTCTTAACCGTGTGATTAGCTCATGTACAAGTCTCCAACCAGGATTGTTGAAATGAGAAATTACAACCGGAGCGTCAAGTGCCAGAGCATTGGCGATAAGTTCCTGTGCGCCATTGGCCTCGCCAACATCATTATCTGGTGTGTATCTAGTGTGTCCTTGATAGGCTCTTCCATATCGAGCTGCAACTTTTTGAGCTTCAAAAACCTCGCGTGAACTGATGCCCTCTCTCATGTAGCCGAGCGTACTCGATATGCCTAAAGCACCTTGCTGCAACCCCTTGTCCATAATCTGCAGGATTTGATTACCCTGTTCGAGTGTTGGCTTGGTCAGGGCCCATCCCTGTGCTAATGCACGGGTACGGAATGCATCTATATCGCCATAGGGGTCTGTGCCATCTAGCACTGCCGCTCGAGCCAATTCATGACTTGAACCTGTACCATAGTTGGCTGGAGACTTACCTTCCCTGTCTGCATACCATTGATCTATCTTTGTGCCGACACAACCCAACTCAATGTCCAAGTTGGAGGTCAATCCGTCCCGAATTCCAATTTTGTAACCAAGCAATCTCTGCCAGTGGAAATGGGTATCAATGAACCCTGGAGCCACGACTTGATCTGTTGCATCTATGGTTTCTTTGCCAGAGATTTCTTCCTCTGTGATCAATGCGATCCTACCATCTAGGATTCCCACATTCCGGATTCCATCGAAATTTGTTTCAGGATCCATTACACGACCATTCAGGATTACAATGTCGAATTCTGTAGATGCTGAGGGCCGGTTAGCCTTACTTACCGTAGTTTCATCGCCACAACTTGAAGTTATAGCCACAAAAACTGTAATGATAAAATATTGAATTGCCTTCTTCATATTAATTTGTTTAAGCTGGGGTTTTAAGAATTAACTTGAGGTATTTAGAGTATTGGCTCTATACAACCTATCTTCTAATCGGTTTTCCGGCAGCAACATCAATTTTCAGCTGACCATCTACTATTACCAATTGCCCATTTACCAATAATGATTGCACTCCTATAGCAGGTTGATTTGGCTTCTCATAAGTACCCATATCGGCTATGGTATTAGGATCAAATACCACAATATCTGCATCCATCCCTTCCTGAAGCCGGCCCTTTTTCTTCATTTGGGGAACAAAATCTTCCAGGGTCTGGGCTGGCATTAAGGAGATTTTTCGGATGGCTTCACCTAAGGTCATCAGGTTTCTTTCCCTGACATAGGACCGCAGAATCTTGGCAAACGTACCATTTGACCTTGGGTGACTAAAGGAACCTTCTGGTAAAGGCCATGCATCCCCTTCATAATTTTCCACTTCACCTTGATCATCAAAAAACATCCAGAACATCTCATCAGACTCGATCACTACTCTCGGATCCAAAACTGATTTATCCAACAAAGCCAAATCTTCAGGATTGCTCTCATCGAGGAAGTGCCAGGTAATAAAAGTCCCAGGCTTATTCTTTTGATAATCCTCCACCTGTTCTTCAGTCATTCGTTCCGTACCCAATTGAAAATTATTGGCTGTACTTCCCATACGTTCCTGCCAGCCATCCCCTGAAAACATAGCGGCCCCTATCACGGTGCTAGCAGCCCCATAGGGATAGGCTCCCACAGTAATATTAATATCCTGTTCAAAGGCATTGTGAATGAGTTCCATGGTAGCATCTATGTCTTTGAGGGAAGTGCTGTTTATATGGCATATATGCATATGCGCACCTGTAATGGCGGCATTGGCGATAAGTTCTTTCACAGCTTCAAATGAACTTTTTGGCTCCATATTACTGGCGTAGCGCACATGCGTGTAGGTAGCGACTCCATTTTTGGCAGCCATTTCTGCCAGCGCATAATATTCCTTGGATCCATATCCTGGAGCATATCCAGCATTGATTCCAATGCCTAAACCTCCCTCATCCAACCCTTGCTGAACATAATTGAGGATTTGATCCATCTGATCAGGTGAGGCTAGGTTCATCTTCCACTCCGAATCTTTTTGAGCATCTTGAAAGTAGGCCACCGTGGGTTCAGGCTCCGTATCAGAGAATGTCGCGATCCTTGCATAGGTCCAGCCTGCTGCCGCCCCATAATTCAACGGTAGATTTTTCTTTGCCTGAGCCTCATACCAGCCAGCTACAGGAAGTATTCCCGACTCAAGCTCTAGCATTGTGGTTACCCCTTGCATAGCCTGCATTCGGTAATCCCCTATATTTTGTCCGTGAGCATGAAGATCTATAAACCCTGGAGAAACTACTTTTCCAGAAGCATCGATAGTTTCTTTGCCAGAAATGTCTTGCTGAGTAATTATAGCAATGGTTCCTCCATTGACCCCCACATTTCGCACAGCATCTAGTCCAGATTCGGGATCGATTACTCTACCATTTTTAATAACAATATCGAACTCTTGTCCAATGGATGCCTCCGAAATCAAGAAAAATGAAGCAAATACCAAGGAAAATCTTAAGAAATTCATCACAATTACTGTTTATATGATACATACATTGTATGTAAGGTATTTGCATATAAACAGTCAAACAATACACTAAAGTAGATATCTCAAAAGAGGATAGAGAAGTTTCAACTTTTAAAAATGCCCAAATCCCTAGCTTTTAGAATTGCGCTGGTACGATTTTTCACCTCAAGGATTAAAAATATATTGGAAAGGTATTTTTTTATTGAATTCAGAGATAGATTCATTTGATCAGCAATTTCTGAATTACTATATCCTTCAGCGACCAAGGATAAAATCTTTATATCACGTTGATTTAAAATTGGATCCGTTTGAAATTTTGAATTCAGCTTAATTTCTCGCTGAAATAAGGTTTTAAGGATTTGTCTTAACCTATCAATAAAAATTCTCGATTTTTTCGTTGGGGTAATTTCATTGAGTAAATGGTATAACTCTATCCCATATTCCGAAAAGACCATATAATCATTCGCTTTTTCAGAAATGGAAATAGCTTTTAGAATATATTCCTCTGATTTGGTCATTTCACCTTTCCTGTAGGATTTTAGCGCATGAAGAATGTTAATTCTAGCTAAGGCTCCGGCGTGCGATATTTGGGTAGCATAACCCTCTAGGCTAAGAATTTTATCCTCAAATGAATTCTGTGATTGTTCATCATCGCGCTCTAACAATAGTCTCAAAAGGGTATTCTGAGTGAAGTAATGATAAAACATGGGTGGGTAAAGTTCAAAGTCAACATTTGCAAACGAAGAATTTGCAAAAAAACTTTTCCCATTTTGAAGGTTAATCTCAAGAATCAAAGCTTCCGCTAGGTGTTTTAAATTACTGGAATTACTGGCATCGCTAAATTGATTGATTTCTTGTATAGTTCGATCTAACTCTTTTTGATTTCCAATTCGCAAAAAATAAAATGCCTTAATGGCCCATAATTTTAAAAACCAAACAGATCGAATTAAATACCTTTTTTCATAAGCATCTTCAAAAATTTGACTTAAATACTCAAATCTATATTGTCTGTAGTATATATCGGCAAGAAAATACAAGGCAAAACCTTGACTTTCATAATAATTGAATTCCCTGCTTATTTTCAGAATTCGATTTGTAAGAGGCTCCAAATTATTAAAATCCCCTCTGATACTTAATAATAATGCTTTGGCAACGTGCGTTCTGACAATACTTTGTGTTTGATTTGGAAATAAAGAATCAAGATGTCTATCAAGAAACCTGATTGCTTCTGTATATCTTCCCAAAGCATTAAGACTAAAAACCTTATATGCATTTGCAAAGGTGCAGATCGACTCTGCTTTAGGTTTATTCAATTCAATCCCTTCGTTTAAAAGCTTCAGGGCCAGATCAAAATTGCCGATAAAATAGCTGCCCATGCCTTTAAAAATCAAAAATTCGGCTTTGATTTGCTTATCAACCACCTTAAAATCTACCTGCTCCTCTATATACCTGAGTTGCTGAAAAAGAGCTTCATGTTTAGCCTCATTTTCAAGAATTATGGCTTTGGTAATTAAGAGCTCCGGTTGTCTCTCTTGTGATTCGAGTGGAAAATTCGATACAATTTGCTTCAAACGGAAATATTGATCCGTATTCAGTAACTGATATTTAATTTTTGATAATTGGGATATGGCAAATTCTTCATTTTGAGTTTTCAATGCGTTTAATATCGCATCTTCGAAGAATCCATGTTTCAAAAACCAATTACTTCCTCTTTTCAAGAAAGATTCCCTCTCTAATTCAAATTCTAAAGTATTAGTATACTTAACTAGGGCGGCTTGAAAAAGGTGATGAAACCTGAACCAGGTCTGTTCAGAATCAAGCTGAATTAGAAAAAAATTATTCTCCTTTAATTTTTGTATGTATTGGCAGGGAATTGGAAAACCTAGCTCGTCCTCCGAACCATTGATTACTTCTTGAAGCAATGATTCCGAAAACCTGTCAAACAGACTCGATATTCTTAATGTCTTAATTATTGAAGGAGGGGAAATCTCTAGTAACTCTTCCAAGAAGATCTTTTCTAAATTAAGAAGATTAAACTTCGTTAGATCAATATTAACTAGAGAGTTTTTCTTACACAGAAATAAATATTGATTGATTCCCAAAAGCCATCCTTCAGTAATTTTCTGGATGAATTCTAACTCCTTTTCATTAAGTTCTACCTCATGAACTTCAGTAGAATACAGAGCGATTTCAATTTCATCCAAACAAAGATCATCTGCCCTAACCTCACAAATTGAATCACCTATTCTCAATTGATTAAGATTACTTAGGGTATCTTTCCTAGTGATAAGGCAAAGTTTTAAATTCTCTGATGGAAAACTGGAAAACTGTACAAAAAGCCGGTCGAAAAAAGGATGGGTCAGAAGATGGAAATCATCTATGACTAAAATTATTGGTTCATTTATTTCTTCAAATAAATCTACTAGGATTGAAAGAGAAAAGCTGGGGTTATCTTCCAGATTTTGACAAAATATCTCCCAAGACCCTAAAGTAAAGGTCAAGTCCAATTTTTTTAATGCATAAAAAATATATTGGGCAAAAACACTTGGATTGTTTAGAATCTTATCTGAGGAAATCCAAATATACTTTGACTTTTTGTGGTCAATCCATTGGCTAACCAAGACACTTTTCCCAAATCCAGGTCCCGCAGATATGTAAAGAAGCTTTCTCTCGCATCCTGAAGAAAGCCTTTCAATTAATCGCTCCCTAAGAAACTCTTTCCCTGTTAATTTCGGCTTACTGATGAGAGAATGAAGGATTTCCAAGGTAATTCTTCTGTTTTGATCCTGCTTGTTTGACAATAAATATAAAAATCAAAATCAAGACTCATAAAAAAATACTAATGAGAACCCTTTTTCAAGGGTGTCATCAAAAAGGTGACTTTTAGATTTCAAGTCTTAAAACTCTACCCAGATAGAAAAATTTATTTCGAAGACTTGGGCAGCAAAAAAAGAGAATCAGGAAAATTGAATATAAAATAATAACCCAGAAGGTTTGGCCAAGCACCTTTTGAAGTTTCCCCTTTCTCCAAAGCTACTACAGGAAACATCGAGGTCACGGCGAAATCTGTAAGAAAAACGGGGGGGCAAATTAGGCGCATTTCCAGTTTTTAGATCATTCTCTTGGATTTGGAATATCCCATAATCAATAAACCATGGGATTAGATTTGGAAAAATGTTACGAAATCAACTTCCAAACCGGAACCTATACCTTCCACAGAATTAAAAAAATGTAAGAAATTGAGTATCCAATAAAATCTTTAGACTCCCCATTAGAACCGATCATTTAAAGAATAATGACGAGAATAAATTGAAGGATGCTATAGAAAAATGCTTATTGGAATGGAAAGAAATATAACTTATAGAAATGAGGAAATAAGGCGTGCTATAGCGTAAATAAGGCGTCTTGAAAAAGTGTTTTCCCGCCAAGATTCCATGTCTACTTCTACACATTCTTTTAAATCATTTAAAAAGACATCCTCAAGTTGTTTACCCATTTCTTCCCCATAGATAACAGACATGATTTCGAAATTTAAATCAAAACTACGAATGTCCATATTTGCTGTGCCTATGACACTAATAAAGGAATCAGCTACCACTGTCTTTGCATGAACAAATCCTTTCCTATATAGAAATATCTTTACTCCAGCTTCAAGAAGCTCTTCAAAATAAAACCTAGAAGCCGCTCCCACTAAGCTTGAATCGGATTTTTCTGGAAGCATAATCCGAACATCTACTCCAGAAAGGGCTGACTCTTTTAATGCGTCAAGGATGCTATCATTCGGAATAAAATACGGATTAGTAATGTATAGTTTTTCCCTTGCGATGGTAAATAAATGAAAGTAAGTCAACATGATGTTTGACATTGGATAAATCGGGCCTCCAGCAATAATCTGAGCAAGTGCGGGGATTCCTTTTTGAGGTTCACTAGTAAATTCAGGAAACAAATCTCCAGTTGGAGATATTTCGGGTGCACCACAAGAATTCCAACTCACGATAAAATGTCTCTGAAGACTATAAACCAAAGGGCCCGAAATTTTAACATGTGTATCCCTCCAGTACAATCCTGTATCAATAGAGTTGTCATACCGATCCGAAACATTAATTCCTCCTACAAATCCAAAATGTCCATCCACAATAATCACCTTTCGATGGTCCCGGTGATTCATTCGATTAGCTATCTTCCGAAGCTTTACTCTGATCTTGGGATAGACTTCGGCGCCTCCTTCTTTTAATTCTTTAACAATATTTCGTTTGATTTTCCTACTGGCATAATCGTCATAAAGGACACGAACTTTGACTCCTGTTTTTACTTTTCTTAATAGCACCTCCTTGATTTGATTTCCACGCAAATCGTTTTCCCAATCGTAATATTCCATGTGAATAAAGTGTTGGGCATTTGCCAGGGTATCAAGAACCTCAGGAAATTTTTGTTCTCCGTTAATAAGTAGCTGAAAATGATTTTCGCTTAAATTTTCTCCCCCTATTTGCTTCAAAAATGTGATTAACCTATGGTATTGTCTCAATCTTTTAGGTGAGGAGGAAATCAGTAAGTCGGTCTGATCAGGCACCAAAGCGGGAAAAGCGGCATCCATCTCCTCTTGTACTTTTTTGCCTTTAAAAGTAGAAGCTAGATGACGATAGTTTATCCCAATTGAGAAATAAATTATAATACCTACAACCGGAAATGCCAATACCAAAATAAAATAAGCTAATGATTTGGACGTAGAATGGGTATCAGTAAGAATCCTTATGGACGTGTATATAAAAATGCAGATGTAAGAAATACCTAAAACAATCATTAATGCTTTCATCAGTCTAAAAGATATATTTGTTCACATATAAATTCAATATCGCCTATTATCATCGTACTTCCGAGTCCATTTAGGGAAATTCAAAAAACAAAAAAAGGCTAGCCGAATTATTCAGCTAGCCTTCTTTTATTGATTTAACCTTTATTATTTTCCTTTTTCTCCGATAGAGATCATAGCACATCGGAATCCAATGTGATTGGTTGCAGAATCCTGATGCATGAATCTTCGAGTCCCTGGAGCCAACCAATAAGTTACGTCTCTCCAGCTTCCTCCTTTATAAACACGCATTTCATCTGTTAGCATGGAAACCTCATAGTTTTCAGCTTCGTCACCATATCCATCTTTACGAAGTGGGTTTAAGTCATCTGCGTCTTGGAAGGTCATCGGACGATACACGTCATATACCCATTCGTTCATATTTCCGGCCATGTGATACAATCCAAAGTCATTTGGAGCCATATCATATACGTTGGTAGGTAGAATTTCACCGTCATTTCGCTGATTACCGGAAATACCTCCGTAGTCACCACGGCCTCGCTTAAAGTTGGCCAAGAAATCACCTTGCTTTCCTTTACGCTTCACGTTATATGGGTTACGAACGCCACGACCATCCCAAGGATAGATACGTCCGTATTCTTGATTCTCATCTAAATATTGGGTTCCGATCATCGCCTTGGCTGCATATTCCCATTCTGCCTCAGAAGGAAGACGGAAATCAGCCATAGCCACACCTCTTTCAATCAATTGGGCTTTGGTAAAGGTGGAATCCAATTCTCTTTCCTGACGGATCAACTCCTGAACATAATCAGTTCTCCACTTCGCATAGATATTTGCCTGCTTCCAAGAAACACCAGCTACCGGATAGAAATTGAAACCTGGGAATCGGAAATAGTAAGACTGGTACATGTCATTGAATGACAAAGCACCACCCCAAACATCTTCTCTAGGCTCTAGCTTCAACAAGGAGTCTGCGCTCACTTTTTTCTTCATGTCAAACAGGAACTCCCGATAATCATTATTGGTGATTTCTGTTTCGTCCATGTAAAAATTAGCCACTGTCACAGTTCGCTCCAAGTTATCACGGAATGCCATGATATCTTCTTCCTGAGAACCGATAACAGCACGGCCACCTTGGATGAATTTCAAGTTTGGACCAGGAATCTGTTCTGCGTTTCTCGCTACAAAGAATGAAGTTGTGTCTTGCTCGTCAAAAGAAAACTCTGCACCAGTGGTAGCACTTCGCTTACCCGGCTTGGCTGCAGTTCTTCGACCGTAGCCTGGAGTTTTGTTACAAGAGGATAGAATAGACCCGCCTACGATCAATAAGGCTGTAGCCCAAAGTCCCCAAGATTTCTTACTCGAATACATATGAAAAGAGGTTTTTTTGCCCAATTTGATTTGCTAATATAAGTTCATTCGGATGGACTTGCAATCATTGCCAACCGGCTGAAAACGTTGATTTTTGCCAAACTTGCCCAAATCACAAGGTATCTGCAAAATTCCAGTGCGAAACTGCAATATTTATGCCAGTTAAATTTTTGTAAAATTAGCTTTCGAGCATGTCTTTCAGCCATTTTTGGCCTTCAGAAATGCTGGAAACATTTGAAATCGTAAGAATCAAACGATTCTTGTACTCCTTTATTTTAAAGTATCGGGAGTTTATTTGCGCGAAAGCCATGATTTTCTGGAAGATAGGTGAGGAGTAAAAATCCCCTCGATCGGATGGCAAGAGATAGCACTTCATCTGTCCATTTTTCAGCACCAATTTTTCAATTCCTAGCTTCTCTGCCTTCCATCGCAATCTAACCGTCTCCATCAAATCCTGAACCACTGGCGGAACAGGTCCAAAGCGGTCATCCAGCATTTGAGCAAACTGACCCAATTCTTCCTCATCCTTGATGGAGTCCAGCTTGGAATACAAACTCAAGCGTTCGCTGATATTGGCAACATATTCCTCTGGAATTAGCAATTCCAAATCCGTTTCCACCGTACAATCCTGAACCAGCACCTTTACTTTCTCCTTCAAATCCACTTCGAATAGAGCTGCGAATTCATTCTCCTTCAACTCCTGCACCGCTTCATCCAGGATTTTATGATACATCTCAAAGCCTAGGTCCGTGATAAATCCACTTTGCTCGGCACCTAACAAATTCCCGGCTCCTCGGATATCCAAATCCCGCATTGCTACCTTAAATCCATCTCCCAAATCTGAGAATTCCTCCAAAGTCTGCAATCGCTTCCTGGATTCAGGAGTCAAACCTGACATAGGAGTAGTCAATAAGTAACAGAAGGCCTTTTTATTGCTTCTTCCTACTCGACCACGCATTTGGTGAAGGTCACTCAATCCGAACATATGTGCCCGGTTAATGATAATGGTATTGGCATTTGGGATATCGAGACCGGATTCAATGATATTGGTGGAAACAAGCACATCGTACTCATGCTCAATGAAATCCACCATGATCTTTTCCAATTTCTTCCCATCCATTTGGCCGTGTGCACCGATGACTCGAGCATCCGGCACCAGCTTCTTGATCAGATTGGCAATACTATCAATCTCACCAACCCGATTATGAACAAAGAATACCTGACCTCCACGCCGTAGCTCATAGGCTACTGCATCTCGAATGACTTCCTCCTGAAATGAGTGAACTTCCGTAGTGACTGGCTGCCGATTGGGTGGGGGAGTGGAAATCACGGAAAGATCCCGTGCTCCCATCAAAGAAAAATGCAGGGTCCTAGGAATCGGAGTCGCCGTCAAGGTAAGTACATCCACATTGACACGGATATTTTTCAATTGATCCTTGACACGCACCCCAAACTTCTGCTCTTCATCTATAATCAATAAGCCCAAATCCTTGAACTCGAGGCTTTTATTCACAATTTTATGCGTACCGATCAGGATATCGATTCTTCCTGATTTTACCTCTTCCACGATCTGCTTAACCTCTTTTGCTGTGCGGAATCGGTTGATGTAATCCACAGTAACCGGGAATCCTGAAAGCCGCTCTTTGAAAGTCTGAAAATGCTGCATAGCCAAAATGGTCGTAGGCACCAAGACCGCCACTTGCTTTCCATCATTGACCGCCTTGAAGGCGGCTCGGATCGCAACCTCAGTCTTTCCAAAACCCACATCCCCACAAACCAAGCGGTCCATGGGATAACTTTTTTCCATATCGGCCTTCACATCACTCGTGGCCATGGCTTGATCTGGAGTATCCTCATATATAAAGGAACTCTCCAGCTCCACTTGCAATACCGAATCTTTGGAGAAAGCAAAGCCATGAGCTGAACGACGCTTGGCATACAAGGCAATGAGGTCTTTGGCAATATCCTTGACCTGCTTCTTGGCGCGCTTCTTTTTATTTTCCCATTCCGGCGACCCCAATTTAGACATGGTTGGCATTTGCCCTTCCTGTCCAGAGTACTTCGAGATTTTATGGAGTGAGTGAATGTTGACATAAAGTAAATCATCATCCCGGAAGACAAGGCGAACGGCTTCCTGCATTTTTCCACCTACTTCCACCTTTTCCAATCCGGCAAATCGACCCACCCCATAATCCACATGGACGATGTAATCGCCTGGATGCAGAGCCTTTAGCTCTTTGATAGTTAGGGCCTTGGATTTGCTGGCTTTCTTTCGGGATCTATAGCGGTGGAATCGCTCAAAAAGCTGATGATCCGTATAACAAATGAGTTTATTTTGCTTGTCCTCATAGCCTTCCCGCAATCCCAAAAGCATGGTCTGAACCTGTAAAGTCGGATCGAGTTCTGCAAAAATTCCAACCAAGCGATCGATTTGCTTGGCATTTTCACCGGTAATCAAATTGGTAAGTCCCTGCTTTTCATTTTCAGCAAGGGTACTCACCAAGAGGTCAAAGTTTTTATTGAAAGAAGGCTGTGGCTTGGAATCCCAATTCAAATGATCGCTACCCTTGAGGTAAAACTGCTTCCCAAATTCCACGATTTTAAAGGCCTTCACCTGTCGGATGAAATCATCTGCCCTTTCAAAAAGATCTTCTGGTTTTAGAACGGTCTTGGTCTGATTGGTTTTGGCCAATATCTGATCAAAAGCCAACTCGGCCTTATGAAAACACTCTTCCATCACATCAGCCGTCAACTGATAATCCTTAATCCAAAGGGTGGTTTTTTCTGGCAGAAAGCCCAAGAATGACTGCCTTACTTCCTGCAATAATTTGGTTTGTGTATTGGGAATCAGGGAAATCAGATCGACTTCCGCGATGGACAACTGAGATTCGGGATCGAAGGTCCGAATGCTTTCGATTTCCTTTCCAAACAACTCTAAACGATAGGGATGTTCATTACTAAAGGAGAAAACATCCAAAATCCCTCCTCGAATGGCAAATTGCCCAGGCTCGTAGACAAAATCCGTCCGCTCAAAATCATAGCTATGGAGGAGTTCGGATACAAACTCCATATCTACCTGTTCTCCGACTCGGGCTTGAAAAGTATTTTCCTGAAGGGATCGCTTATTGATTACCTTTTCATACAAAGCTTCAGGGTAGGTGATCAGAATTTGATCTTCTTCCTGAGCATTAAGCACATGGCTGAGAATCTCGGAACGAAGCAGCACATTGGCATTGTCCACTTCCTCATATTGGTAGGGCTTTTTAAAACTGGAAGGAAAAACCAGGTAATCCTCCTTGCCCGTGAGATTTTGCAAGTCGGTATTGAGATAGGCAGCTTCTTCTTTATCCTGAGCAATAATCAGATGAAATCCTCCCATTCGCTGAACAATGGTCGTAAAAACCACCATATCCAAACTGCCGGAAAGTCCCCGAATCTGGAAATTCCCCTTGGGGCTTTGCGCGAGCTTTTCAGTGAAAGTCCGTAAGAAAGGATCCGAATGATATATGGAAAGGAAAGATGCTCTATCCAAAACGGTAGGGTTTTGTTTGGGGGCGCAATTTAGGCTATTTCATTTTTTCAAATTAGAAATTGATGAAATATCCCAAGTCCTGAACCTAAGGCGCTGTAATTTGTTTTCCTCTCAATGAATCAGACTTCCCAACATAAAACCTGGTTTCAGCGCATCGAATCCATGCATCCCTATGAGACGCTTTTGTACCTGGGGATGATTGGGAGCGGTTTGATCTTCCTGTTTTTGGTGGCTGCTTTCCTATTTTCAGGCTTGGATCAATTAGCCGGGATGAATAAAAAAATCCCAGTCTCTTTTCTGATTTCAACCTTTTTATTGGTTTCCAGTGGCTATACTGCCACCAAAATGCGCCTCTATTATCAGGAAGAAAAAGCCGATAAAGTAAGTCGGGCTTTAGGAACGACCTTGCTGCTAGGAATTATTTTCACGGCACTTCAGGTATCCGGATGGATGGAATTGCAATCCATGGGAATTGACTTCAAGGGAATCCCAAGCGGAAGTTTTCTCTACCTCCTATCTGGAATCCACATCTTCCACTTGTTGGGAGCCATGGTATTTGCTGCCATACTTTGGGTACAACTGCGAAAGCGGAAACATGATGAAATTCAGCGCCTCATCCTTTTTACCAACCCTTTTGAGAAAATGCGCCTTCGGCTTTTTACCGTTTACTGGCAATTTATGGATGGGATCTGGTTGGTGCTCTTTTTATTATTTGTGATCAGTTTGTAAAAGATGAAGCTCCAACTCGAAACTCACGTACAGCAAGATTACCTAACCGTAAAGGACGGCTTCGATGAAAGCCTATTCAAGCGGTTAAGTCCTCCTTTTCCTCCGGTGAAATTGCTTCGATTTGATGGTTCGAAAAAAGGTGATGTAGTCTCCCTGGAACTGAATTTTATTTTTTTCAAGCAAAAGTGGACCAGTGATATCACTGAGGACCATACCGATGAAAAGGAATTTTATTTCATCGATCAGGGAACTGAACTCCCTTTTTTCCTCAAAAAATGGACACACAAACACCGTGTCATCAGAAAAGAAGAGGGTAGCATTATTCGAGATGAAATTGAGTTCGAAGGGCCTAATTTCTTGCTGACCTTTCTTCTTTATCCGGCACTTTGGGTACAGTTTGTTTATCGCAAACCTATCTACCGAAAAATCTTTCGAAAGGCTTAAATCTGAGGGAGATTCTCGCAGTTTTTGATCTGACAATCCCCATACAAAACCAAGGAATGGGAGGTGATGGATGAATCGAATTCCTTTCCAATCAACTCCTTGATTTCATTGATTTTAGGATCTGAGAACTCACGGATTTTCCGGCATTGATTGCATACATGATGGTCATGGTGCTTATAGGTCAAGGCCTGCTCATACAGCGCCACCTTGTCCTTGAATTGGTGCTTTACGGCCAAGCCACTTTCCACCAACAAATCAAGCGTGTTGTAAATCGTTGCCCGGCTGATGGTATAGCCCTTATTCCGCATCTTCAGAAAAAGCCCCTCCACATCAATGTGCTCATCCTGAGGAAGCAAATACAATTCATCGATGACCGAAAACCGCTCCGGGGTTTTTCGGCTTCCCTTTTTGATCAGGAAATTCTCAAAAATCTTTTTCGCTTTTTCGATCAGCGCCGTCTCTGCCATTTTTTTACGATCTAAAAATTAAAGATGCGGGATAATCGATTTTTTGACAAGCCAGCCATCCTCTTTACAATAATTTGGTTTCAGTCTAATTAAAAATTTATGGAAACATTGAGGGTGGGGATTTTCGTTTAATCATTGTACGCATTGCAAGCAAAATTGTAAATTAAGAAACCACCCGACCCCAAGAGACTTGAAAAGATTTCTGGTTCTGTTTTCACTCATCTTTGCCATAGAATTTGGAGCTATCGCCCAAATTCCAGGATTCTTTATGAAAGAAGATAAACGGCGTGTGATTTTACCTTTTTACGCCTCCAACAGCCTCATCATCGTACCCGTCTCCATCAATGGCACCTATCCGGTGAATTTCCTCATCGATACCGGTGTGCGCTCCAATATCCTTTTCAGTAAAGATTTGGGAGATGCCATGGGCTTGGAATATTCCCGTCGACTTAATTTGATGGGAGCTGATGGTTCGGAGGAAATCATGGCACAGGTTTCTCCTGTGAATCACCTGGACTTGGGGCCTATCGAAGGGACTGCTCAAAGTCTACTCGTTTTGGAAGAGGACTTCTTGGAATTGGAATCAGTAGTTGGTGTACCGATTTATGGAATCATCGGCTATGAGTTTTTCAAATTCAACCCTGTCAAAATCAATTATGATGATGAGCGAATTGAATTTTTCCGTAGAAAAGCTATGAAATGGCGACCGCCTTTTTACACAAAACTTGACATGAGCATTGAGCAAAACAAGCCTTATATCCGTGCTACTGTCAAGCAGCGAAATGGGGATATTCTCGATTCCAAATTGCTCATCGATACGGGTGCTAATCACGGGCTCTTACTCAATCAGGAAACCACCGATCGCATCGAACTCCCTTCTATGAATATCGAAACCGAATTGGGACAAAGCCTAGGCGGTACACTCTATGGACATATCGCGCGAGTGGATTGGGTCAAAATCAAGAGTCTAAAGCAACGGGATGTCCTTACATCCTATCCGGAGGAAACAGCCTTTAGCTATGTCATCAAGGAAACAGGGCGCTATGGAAGTTTGGGCTCAGAGATTTTGGGACGAACCCGAATAATTCTGGATTATCCGCGCAAACGAGCCATGTTTAAAAAAGGCGAGACTTTTTATGTGCCTTATGAATATGACATGAGCGGGATGACGGTGAAAAAAGTCCCAACGGATGATCAACGATTTTACATTGGAGCAGTGCGTGAAGGTTCCCCGGCAGCCAAAGCAGGAATTCTCCCTTTTGATGAGGTCCTTAGCATCAATAAAATTCCCGTCATTATTTGGGAACTGGCAGAGGTTATCAAACTCCTCCGGTCGGAGGAAGGAAAGGTGGTGGAATTCGAAGTGCGCAGGTACTTTGACGAGACCCTAACCCGCTATGAGGATTTTACGTATCAGATTACCTTGCAGAAACAAATTTGATCGAAAGCAAAGCATCAAAAATTTCTTACTTTTGATCAGCAAGCAGTTAATTTAAAAACTAACCAACTTGATCACAGATTAAAAAAACAGACACTATGAAAAAAGTATTGATTCCAATTGCCATCCTAGCTGTAGTGGGAATTTTCATTTACACCAAAGCGGTAGGAACCTATAACAGCTTTGTAGCTACAGAAGAACAAGTCAATGGCATGTGGGCCGAAGTAGAAACCCAATATCAGCGTCGTGCTGACCTGATTCCAAACTTGGTCAATACCGTGAAAGGCTATGCGGATTTCGAGCAGGAAACCTTGACCGGTGTGATTGAAGCCCGAGCAAAAGCTACTTCTATCACCATCGACCCGACGAATCTGACTCCTGAGAATATCGAGCAATTCCAACAAGCTCAGGACCAACTTTCAGGTGCTTTGAGCCGATTGTTAGTAGCTGTGGAGCGCTATCCTGATTTGAAAGCAAACCAAAATTTCCTCGAGCTGCAGGCTCAATTGGAAGGAACTGAAAACCGAATTGCGGTTGCTAGAAGGAACTTCAACCAAGAGGTTGTTGCTTACAATACCAACTTGCGAACCTTCCCGAACAACCTCTTTGCAGGATGGTATGGATTTGAAACCAAAGGAACTTTTGAAGCTTCAGCAGGTGCTGAAAATGCTCCAACGGTTCAGTTTTAAATTCTGAAAAATGGCTGAGAAACTCTTTTCTACCGAAGATCGAGAACAAATCATCCAAGCCATTGTAGGGGCTGAAAAAGTCACTTCCGGAGAAATCCAGGTACATATCGAAAACCACTGCCGCATCGAAGTACTCGATCGGGCGGCAGAGGTATTCGAAACCCTCAAAATGTATCAGACCAAGGATAGAAACGGAGTCCTCTTCTACCTGGCTGTGGAAGATCACAAATTTGCTGTTCTGGGAGATGCCGGGATCAACCAAGTGGTTCCCGTGGACTTTTGGGAACAGATCAAAAACCGCATGGCCGAGCTATTCAGCAAAGGTCAATTTACCCAAGGCCTGATCGAAGGGATCGAATCCGCAGGAAAAGCCCTTTCCGAACATTTCCCTCACCAAGGCGACGCAGACGAAAACGAACTACCTGATGAAATTTCATTCGGGTCTTAAAGACCTCTTATTCCTTTTATTGACTTTTTTCATTCTGGCAGGAGCGGAAGCTCAGGACTTTCCACCACCTCCCAATCCTCCCCGTTTGGTGAATGACTTCACCCAAACACTCAGCTCCAGTGAAGTCAATCAACTCGAGCGAAAACTGGTAGCCTATAATGACAGTACTTCCACCCAAATCGCTATCGTCATGATTCGATCAGTGGGTCCGTACGATATCTCCGATTATGCTTTCCAACTGGGAGATCAATGGGGAATCGGTGGAGCTGAGAATGATAATGGACTCCTGATTCTAGCTGCCATGGACGACCGAAAGGTATTTATCGCCACCGGCTATGGTTTGGAAGGAGCAGTGCCGGATGCCTTGGCAAAGCGTATTGTCAGCGACCTGATTATCCCTAATTTCAAAATGGAAAACTACTATGCGGGATTGGATCAGGCTACGGATATGATCTTCAAACTCGCATCCGGAGAATACAAAGCCGAGCAGGTTTTGGACAATGGAAATGAGGGTGGGGGATTTGTAATTCTCTTCATCTTCATCCTGATTTTTGTGATTATTCCGTTGATTCGAAACCGTAAGGATAATGATAACCACATGGGTGGTAAAGGAGGAGGCATTGACCTTTGGACAACCATCATGCTGGCCAATATGCTGAAAGGCGGAGGAAGAGGGAAGTTTGGAGACTTCTCCAGAGGTGGAGGAAGCTTTGGTGGATTCGGCGGCGGTGGCGGCGGATTTGGAGGGTTCGGTGGTGGTAGTTTCGGTGGCGGCGGCGCCGGAGGAAGTTGGTAGAGAAGGGTTGAAGGTTGGAAGGTTATAAAGTGGGAAGGTTGGAAAGGGAAAAGTTTGGCCTAGTGTCAGTCCTAGCGGAGTCGAGGACAATTCTAAGCATATTAGAATGATAATCTGGCTGAGCTCCTGCCTCACTGTCAAGCGGGGAGTCGAAGCCTCATTAGAATAAAAAGTTTTATAGTTTATAATCATAGAATACTAAATGGCAAATCAAATCATTTTCACCCCGGAAGCTCCGGCCCCAATTGGACCTTATTCACAGGCTGTTTTGGCGGGTAATACCCTTTATGTTTCGGGGCAAATTCCCTTGGACGCAGATAGCGGGGAATTGATCCATGAAAACATCACAGAAGAAACCCATGCCGTGATGAAAAATCTGGAGGCCGTACTTCGAGCTGCTGGATTCAGCTTTGCGGATGTAGTCAAATGCACCATTTTCATCAAGTCCATGGATGATTTCGCAACGATCAACGAGGCATATGGACAATATTTTAAATCCAACCCTCCCGCTCGTGAAACCGTCGAAGTCAGCAAACTCCCTAAAAATGTGAATGTGGAGATTTCCTGTATTGCGGTGAAGTGATTGGGAGGTTGAGGTTGGAAGGTTGGAAGGTTGTAAAGTTTTAAGGTGGAAAAGTGAGAAGGTTGGAAAGTGGGAAGGTTGAAATTAGTGTCACCCTGAGCACATGACCGAGGGGAGTCGGGAGGCAAGAATGGTCCTCGACTCCCTGCCTACCGGCAAGGCAGGCGCTCGGACTGACAGTAAAGTAGGTGCTAGGACTGACAAAAATTCTTCATTCCTAATTCTCCATTTAACCTCGTCATTCGTCCATCGAAAATCGTAATTCCCATAATTCACCATTCGATATTGAAAAACCCTTCCCTAAAAAACCCTCCAAGGGTTCTTTTTTTTCTAAAATCGAGTTTTTGATATCAATTAATTATAAAAATCCCAATCCCTTGGAGGGTTCGGCACCTCGCAAATCGCACTTCGATTCGTCCATCGTCATTCGTAAATCGTAATTCCCATCATTCAACATTCGATATTCAAAAACCACCCTTAAAAACCCTCCAAGGGTTCTTTTTTATCCAAAATCGAATTTTTAATATCCATAAATAATAGAATCCCCAATCCCTTGGAGGGTTCGGTAATTCGTAAATCGTACTTCGTAAATCGTAAATCGATTCGTAAATTGATAACCCTATCAACCAAATGCGAGTTATAAACCCATGAATCTCATCCCTTTCTATACCGAAACGCTGGTCAGCGCTCTTTCCAAGGAGGAGGTCATGGAACATATTTCCCGCAAAACACGGGAAGTGAATTTTTTGGATAAAAACCAGCTAGCCAATCAAGCAGGCATCGCCTTCAATGGCATCGTAGGAAATCAAAGTTTCCGCCTTTCCAAAGTCATTCAGCGCAGCAATACCTTTCTTCCCCTTATCCTCGGCGAAGTGGAAGACACCCCTCGGGGATCCATTATTTTCCTCCGCTACAAACTCTTTCCCGGAGCCCTCTTTTTTGTGCTTTTCTGGACGATTGTGCTGCTGGGATTTTCCGCTTACTACCTGGGAATTTCACAGGAATACCTGAATGGAGGAATCTGTCTGGGATTGGCTTTTATCAACTATTTTCTTGCTGTTTTTCTCTTTCACCGACAGGTAAATCAGTCCCGCAAGGATTTCCACCAAACCATCAATTACCAATTGAAGGATTAAATCGGGTGGATCTAGGGAAAAAGGCTGGCAGACATTAATTTAGCGGCCAGAAAAACCGAAACAAAAACCCAATATCATGAGCATCCGAATTGAAAAAGATACCATGGGCCCGGTAGAGGTCCCTGCTGATAAGTACTGGGGCGCACAGACCCAGCGATCCATCAACAACTTCAAAATCGGTGGCGAGAAAAACCGCATGCCGATCGAAATCATCCGCGCTTTCGCCATCCTGAAAAAGGCTGCTGCCCAAACCAACGCTGAATTGGGTGTACTTGCCCAGGAAAAAGCCGATATCATCTCTACCGTTTGTGATGAGATCTTGGCGGGCAAACTGGATGACCAATTCCCATTGGTGGTTTGGCAGACCGGTTCCGGTACCCAATCCAACATGAACACCAACGAGGTGATCGCTTACCGAGCGCATGTATTGATGGGCGGTTCGCTGGAAGATGCCAAAAAATCCATCCACCCAAATGACGATGTGAACAAGTCCCAATCTTCCAATGACACCTATCCGACGGCTATGCACATAGCAGCTTACAAAATGGTGGTGGAAACAACCATTCCGGGTGTTCAGAAATTGCGGGATACCTTGGATGCCAAAGCAAAGGCTTTCAAGGATGTCGTGAAAATTGGCCGTACCCACTTTATGGATGCAACTCCCCTTACATTGGGGCAGGAGTTTAGCGGCTATGTAGCTCAATTGGATCATGGTATTCGAGCTTTGAAAAATACCTTGAGCCACCTGTCTGAACTTGCTTTGGGAGGTACGGCAGTAGGTACAGGCTTGAACACGCCAAAAGGTTATGCGGAATTGGTAGCGAAGAAAATCGCCGAACTTTCAGGTCAGCCTTTCGTGACAGCTCCAAACAAATTCGAAGCCTTAGCTGCTCATGATGGCATGGTAGAAGCCCATGGTGCCTTGAAGCAATTGGCTGTTTCCCTGATGAAAATCGCCAATGACATCCGCATGCTTTCTTCCGGTCCACGTTCCGGTATCGGCGAAATCCTGATTCCTGAAAACGAACCAGGTTCCTCCATCATGCCAGGTAAAGTCAACCCAACCCAGGTAGAAGCCATGACCATGGTTGCCGCGCAAGTAATGGGTAATGACGTAGCCATCTCTATCGGTGGATCCAACGGACATTTCGAGCTGAACGTATTCAAGCCGCTAATCGCAGCCAACTTCCTACAGTCTGCCCGCTTGATCGGGGATGCTTGCGTATCCTTCAATGACAACTGTGCAGTAGGCATCGAACCAAACACTCCTGTCATCAAGCGTCACTTGGAAAACTCCTTGATGTTGGTAACTGCCTTGAATACTCATATAGGCTATGAAAATGCAGCTGCCATCGCAAAGAAAGCCCATAAAGAAGGCACCAGCCTTCGTGAAGCAGCCATCGCTTTAGGCCTTCTCACCTCCGAGCAATTCGATGAATGGGTGAAGCCTGAGGATATGATTGGGAGTTTGAAGTAGTGGGCAGTTTGCAGTTGTAAACCGTCACTGCGAGCCTGTCTGCCGACAAGGCAGGGAGGAACGACGAAGCAGTCTCATGGTGAGGTCCACTGTCCACAGACAACAGACCACAGCCGATTCGCACTAGTCCGATACGCCCCAGCCATGGACTATGGACTGTCAACCGTTGACAAAAAGCAAAAAAAGCCTTTCCAGCAATGGGGAGGCTTTTTTCTTCCAGTCCACCACGCCTCAATTTCCCCTTTCAAAGGGGGCTAGGGGGATTTTTCATAAGTCGACGGTCCACAGTCGACAGACCACAGTGAGCAGTTTTCAGTAAACAGTATTCAGTAAGCAGTGGGGACACGTCATTGCGAGCTTACCTCCCACAGGAAGGTTTACCTCACGTAGGGAGGCCTGCCTCCAGAAGGGAGGCGGAGCGAAGCAATCTCCATTGTGGTCCACTGTCCACAGTCGACAGTCCACAGCCGATACGTATCTGTCCATTACGCCCCGGCCATGGACCATGGTCTATGGACTATTGACTAAAAAAGGCCAAAAAATACCCATTTTAGGGGATTGCGCCGTATGGAAAAGATGCTTTTCTTAATCGATTCGTTTTTCAGGGAAGATTTTTCAGGATTGAGTTTTGGTGGACTCCCAAAGGCACATTTAAAAAAAATCTTCTGGAAAATGTCGGAAAAATTAAAAAGAATAAAACTTAACCCTTGTGGCGTTTATCCATCTAAATTAAGGGGTATACACGCTATAAAGTGGCGTATATAAACGAGTTAGGCTTTGTTAAAAAACAGGACAACTAAATGATTCCAACAACATTTATAAATTATGCAGCTGACACACTAGCCGAAACACAAGACGGACTAACAGGAAGCCGAATTGCCGAATACAGTGCTGCATATGCAATTGACTTTGACATCGAAATTCCATATCCAGAATATCCATTTCCAGCAGATTTGCCAAACAAAAGAACTGCACTTCGAGAAAATTTGAAAGCCTTTAATCCAGAACAACAGTTTAAAATCATAAAAGAATTATCCGAACTTCCTCATTTTGAAAATAATGCAGGAGTAAAAGATTTAAGAATAAAATTAATCTCACGATATGGAGCATTAGGTGAAGGAAATGCAAAAGAAGAGATTAACGAGTCTTTGGTTGAAGAGACACAACATTGGCTCTCTGAATACCCTGAAGTTTTAAAACTTTACAATGACTGTTTAGAAAAGCACTCAAATGGAATTCATCAAAGGAATTTATTGGACGACTTGAGACTATCTTTGGAGACTTTGCTAAAAACTGTTCTCGAAAATGGTAAATCATTGGAAAATCAAATTTCGGAATTAGGCAAATTCATCAATGAACGAAATGGCTCTAAAGAATTGAATAATATGTTTCTAAAACTAATAGATTACTTCTCTAAGTATCAAAACACCTATGTAAAGCACAATGACAACGTAAATGAAAATGAAGTAGAAATCATTATTGAAATGGCAAGTTCATTTATGAAATTTATAGTAAGAATAAAATAACAAAGCCTAACAAAAGCTATACGTAATGCGGGTTTTAGTGCTAAATGAAAGTGAATAAATATTAACAAACATAGCGTTAGTCTGATAGTTCAGAGCTTTCTAATCCCGCACTACTCATAGCTAGAGCGTTAAAATCAACGAAAAATGACCAAAGAGATCTGTCCAAATTGTGGAGCTAAAATCGGATTCGGATTAGTATCGAGTAATCATTTACAAAATGAAAATGTAACCCGATTTTTAAATGATTTTACGGAATCCAAAGCTGAAGCTTACTGTGAAAAATGCTATCCAGAATTATTTCATGAGGCCAATAAGAACTATCAGCCCAAACTAAAGCAAGCAAAGGATTTTATTTCTAATCACATCAGCGAACTTCCAATTTTAACGATTCATCAGCCTCCAAAATGGGACTATGAACCTGTTTCGATTGTAACAGCTCAGCTTGTTGCAGGGACTGGATTAGTTGCAGAAGTTGTTTCAAGTTGGTCAGATTTTTTTGGAAGCAACTCCAATACCTATCGACAAAAATTAATCGATGCAGAAGAAAACTGTAAACAGCAATTACGAGCCCAAGCATTGAAATTAAAGTGTCACGCCATTATTGCTACGGATATTGATTATTCAGAAGCGGGAGCCGGTAAAGGAATGTTGATGGTCTGTATGGCAGGAACTGCTGTAAAAATCAAAAACCTCCAAGACCTAGGAGAGAATTTCTCAAACCTAGATCAGCTCATAAAGGAATCAGAGAATTTTGAAATTTTGGATTCTTATAATGCAAGGGTGCCGAATTCTTAGAATAGATATATAAATTCTTACCATTATTTAAGGCAAAGTATTTTTGAAGCTGTAAAATCAACAATGGATAAAGACGAATTCGACAAAAAATTACAGAGACGAATTGCTCAACTTTCAGTTGGTGCTTCAGCATTAAGGAATCAAGGCGGAAGTGGGTTAGTAGAAACCTGTAGGAATTATTTTGAAAAAAAGATTGACCTACAAAATTTCTTTTCTGCTTTGAAAGAAAAAGATGAGTATTCACTGTTTCTTGACAATCACACGAATGAACTTTTGAAGTTATTCCCAAAGGAGGCCAAAAGTTGGGGAGCGGCGAGAAAAGGTCTCAATTTGTTTTTAAGAGACATTTGTTATAATAAATATTTCGCGGACAAATTTAACCTACCAAAAGATTATAGTGATAACAATCGAATGCTAAAGTATTTAGAAGTTCCACTGGACAAAGATGTTGCAAAAGGACTAATTCGTAGTTTTCCTAAAAAACTTCCAAAATGGGATAGAATTAAAAACCTTACAAAGGAAACCAGTGATCAATTTCAAGAAAAAGCAAATTTGCTAGCAACTGAAAAAGGAGTTGCAAGAGTCCATTTGGACCTATTGTTTTGGAGAGAAAATAAATAACAAAGTCCTCGCCTAGGTCTAGACTGCATCTCCACCTTCCTATCCAAATGAATTTGCAATTCATTATTTAAAAGACTTCAAAACCAAAGCGTAGACCACCTCAACGCTTTTTTATTTCACCCATTTCCCAACCCCTTAGGGCTACTTCCCAAGTGGGGGAGGGTACTTCGGAAGTACCCCTCCCCTCTTCAGAAGACCTCGCCTGAACCTTTTTACTCAGTGAGTTCGTCTTTTTGGTGAACTGTCGGACCTTTTTGGTGAACTAGTTCGCCTTTTTGCTTAGTGCGTGAACCTTTTTACTCGGTGAGTTCACCTTTTTGGCGAAATGCCGGACCTTTTTGGTGAATTAGTTCACCTTTTTGCTCGGCGCGAGGACCTTTTTGCTCAATGAGTTCACCTTTTTGGTTCGACGTCGGGCCTAATTAGTGGTCTATTTAGCTAAGACCATTTTTGGGGGTTTTGAACCACATAGAAACATAGGGCACATAGGTTTTTGGATTAAAAGAATGCCTCAGGACGGGTTACTACTAAAGAGAAAAATATTTGGCTAAAGCCAATCAGGATTGACATTTCCTTATCCCCGAGTTAAAACTCGGGCAATTAATGCGGGTTCTCACCAATTTTAAGAATATTGAACCACATAGGAACATAGGGCACATAGTTTTTGATTTAGAGATTAGCATTAAAATCAGGTAAAAACCATCTATTCAATAGCCCCCGATTTTAATCGGGGGTAATAGATCGACACCCTCCAAACCCAAACCATTTTAATGGTTTTTTGAACCGCATCGGAACATAGCAGACATAGTATCTGATGGAATAATGAGTATAGTTTTCTAAATTGACTAAGAGCCTCAGAATCTGAGCTAATACCAATTTAAAAAATCCAACTTATGAACATTAGAATTCCAGCCCTTCTACTTTTTTGGATTTTTTCTTCATCCATAGGGTTCGCCCAAAATGTAAACCCAGATAGCCTTCAATCTATGGTAAATCAGCAAGTTTCAGATTTTTTGGCTAGCTATTGGGATGCTTATAATTCCTGCCAAGTGGAGAAAATCCTGAGTCTGGAAAGTGATACCATGGAATTCTACCACGACTTGGGTGGGCTCAGCGTGGGAAAGGAAAACAGCAGAGAATCCTGGGAGCAATTCTGTAGCAATACTGAGTGGAGAACAAATGCAGAATGGGAGGGCGCATACGAGATTTCCACCATGTTTCAGGAAAACCAACTCTATGGGGCCATGGTCATAGGAAACCTAAAATTTAATTCTATTCGCCTTTCTGATAATAAAAAGTTTGAGGTCGGAAAAAGCAGGTTTGTGGTTTTCCTCAGTTATGATCAAAACAGCTGGAAAATGCATCGGGTCTTCAGTTTTGATCATCAGCCTATTCAATAACCCCGATTAAAATCGGGGGTAAAATATCGACAACCTCCAATCCTAAATTTTTTGAACCACATAGAAACATGGTTTTTTGATAAAAGGATAGCTCAGGACGGGTTACTACTAAAGAGAAAAATATTTGGCTAAAGCCAATCAGGGTCGGCATTCCTTATCCCCGAGTTAAAACTCGGGGCAATTAATGCGGGTTCTCACCAATTTTAAAAATATTGAACCACATAGAAACATAGGGTACATAGTTTTTTGATTAAAGAATAGCTCAGCGTTTTATAAGAAATGAGAAGAAGTTACTATCGCACCAATCCTGCCTTTGAAGCAGGTGGTGATTGAATGCAGTCAATAAGCGTTAAGAAAATCGGTTAGCACCGAGCTTGTCTCGGTGATCCACCGATTTTTAGCGTTTGACAAGTTCAAGCAGGAATGGTCCGAAGGCCATTCCAGCCTGATTCAGGTAGGAGGTTTTTTGTTACTTTTTGACAGCAAAAAGTAAGGAATAGAAAAGCGATAGAAGTCCTCAGGATGGGTTACTATTTAGGTAATGAAAGCATTTGGCTAAAGCCAATCAGGATTGGCATTTCCTTATCCCCAAGTTAAAACTCGGGGCAATTGATGGAGATCATTTAATGATCAAGATTTTAAAACCACATAGGAGCATAGCGCACATAGCTCTTAATGGAATTAAATGCATCAAAATTCTGTGAAATCACCTTTTCAATAGCCCCCGATTTTAATCGGGGGTAATAGATTGAAATACCCAGCCCCAAACCATTTTAATGGTTTTTTTAAACCACAAAGGAATATAGCCAACATAGTTTTATGATAAACGATTCTTGGCTTTGGGAGATAAAGACTTTACCTACTTTTCCCGTTTAGGACTTCAAAAAATACATATCCCAAATCCCTCGATTCTTGATCTCCACACTGCCACGGTATTCGCATTCAAATTCATCCTTGATGATCTCATAGGTCGTACCGGAGATATTGATCTTTCCTTCTTCTGAGTTACTCTCCATCCGGGATGCGATATTGACGGTATCTCCCCAGATATCGTACTGCCACTTTTTCACCCCCACAATACCGGCGATAATAGGACCTGTATGGATTCCTATTCGCATTTCAAATTGTACAATCCCCTCGGGTTTTGGCTTTTTGATAAACTCCATCATTTCCAAACCGGCATGGACCACATCAAAGGCATGCCGTTCTGTTTCGGTAGGAAGTCCACCGGCACACATATAAGAATCACCGATGGTTTTGATCTTTTCCAGCCCATACTTTTCTACGATCGCATCAAACTCCTTGAAATAATAGTCTATACTTTCTACCAGCTGTTCCGGAGCGATTATTTCCGCCATGGTAGAAAAACTCTTGAAATCAGTAAAAAGTACCGTGGCTGAATTGAAGCGATGCGCTTTCACTTTACCATAAACCTTAAGCTCATCAGCGATTTCCTCCGGGAGGATATTGAGCAGGAGTTCCTCGGAGCGATTTTTCTCTTCTTCGATTATTTTCTTGGTCTCCTTTTCAAACTTGAAACGTCTAAATGAACCTATCGCCAACAAGGCCACCAAAATGAGCATCAGCAAAACTCCGTAGAGCAGCAAGGTCTGCCGCTTAGCTCGTAGGGTAGCGATAGTCGCCTCACTTTCCAAAAGATCCACTTCGGCCTGTTTTTGGGAAACCTCGTAATCGGTTCGCAGATTGGCCATTTCCTGTACAGCCTGAATATTTTTCACACTATCCCGGTATTGAATATGCTTTTTGTAAAATTCCAGCGCTTTGGAGGAATTGTTCAAGCTTTCATAAATAGTGGAAAGTAATAGGTTCGCTTCGCTTATCTGATCTTTCAAACCATACTTTCCCGCGAGATCAAGGCTTCTTTGGGCATAAGCCAAGGCAGATTCACGATCACCATGCTCCAAATAAATATTAGATAAGTAGTTTAAATAGTCGGAAATGGGATAGTATTCCTCGTATTTTTCAAGAATCTCAATCGCCTGATTGATACGTTTTTCTGAACTTGTTTTGTCTCCATACTCGGCAAAGATCATCCCTAGATTTCCTAGGCAGTAGGCTTTCCCCAGTTCAAAATTTATCTTTTCGAAGATTAATTGAGCCCGCTCGACGAAGAGCAAGGCGGAGTCCAACTTCCCCAATTTCAAATACTCATCCCCTGCATTAAAGATTGCAGATCCCAAGGAGGTCGAATCGTTTTCTTGCTCTAGAATTTCAATACTTTTTTGGTAATAAATGGCAGCGTTTTGACTGTTTTCGCTAGCAGAATAGGTATCAGCTATCGTAATAAATGATTTGCCCTGCGCCTCCATGGAGCCCGACTTTTGGGCATACTTCAGCGACTCAAAAAAGTATTCAAGGGCCTTGGACAAGTCTCCCTTGAATTTATAGGAATAGCCAATCATTCTATAGGCATATGAAATATGGCTGTAAAGGGAATCTGCCTGAGCTTTTTCCAAGTAGACTTCCCCATATTTCAACAGGCTATCCGGATTGGCCTCGAACACTAGGTAACTTGCCAAATAGTCTAGGTTTTCTTCACCACTGGCAAAATATAATTCCTTGATGCTGTCAGCCTCAGAGCGAATTTGACTAGATCCCTCCATAGACTGCGCAAGCGTCAGACTAAAGATCGAAAAGTAAAGGAATAAGAAAACCAGATTTTTCAAGTTCAAAGGCTAGCTTTTAGGGCGTTAAGTTCAGTCATAGTCTTGGTTCGATTGCATATTTATAAAGCGATCTTTCAGAAGAGACTAGCCAAAAGATCCTTTATGGAGTCGATGTAATTCTGATCTTTGGATCAAGGACAAAGGTACGAGTCTCTCCGGTTGTCTGAGATCTTATCGTAAAGCGAATGGTATATTTTACCGTTCCATCCGGCGTATTATCCTCTATCTTTACTTTGGCTCTCTTGCCACCTCCTGGTATAGGATTCTGTGCAAATGCTGTAACACTTCCTGTCCAAGGGAAGTCTAAAAATTTAATCTGATAATTTTCTTGATGAGGCCCGACATCAAAAATTTCCCAATTGACGAATTTGGAAGGATAGGCTGTGGATTCGAAATCAGAAGGTTTACCATTGTTACTTCTACCATTATTGTTATCTGAGAGTTGGGAATTATCCTCTACACTTCCCCCATGAAAGATGGCTTCGGCATTAATTCTAAAATCGATTTTGATATCCTTTGCCCTTTGGCTAAATGCACTGCTTGACCCCAAAAACATTAGGATAAGCGCCGCGAATAAAAAACTGTACTTTTTCATAGAAATGATTTTTTTGTAAGAATATAGAAAAAATTATGTAAAGCCTTTAAAAAAATAAATTATCTCTTGATTCAATTCAATTGAGGCTTTATGTAATGGTGTTTTTAGGTAAAGCAGGAAACCATATTTAGAAGGAGATTTTCTTGAAAATTCGCCGGTTTTTCGGCAATCTGTGGTTTGAATGATTTAGAATTTAAACCACATTGGAACATAGTCTTTGATTTGGAAAATAGGCTTTCTTATTCTGTTAAATCACCTATTCAAGAGTCCCTGATTTTATTGGCGGGTAAATGGATTCACTTGACTTTTTAAAGGCCTCATTTTTATCTACATTAGTCAAGCCACAGCGGACAAAAAGCAATAAATATCAAGCTAAAAGCTTTGCCAACATGTGGTTATTCCTCAAAACCAACCTGTATGAAGAAGCTCATTCTTTTCATTTGTTTTTGTTCCCTCTATCTTCCACTCCAAGGGCAGGATAAGAACCAAATCGTAATTGGATCAATAGAAAGTATTCAATCAAAAATCCTGAACGAACAAAGGGATCTATGGATCCATCTTCCTATTAACTATTCTCCCGAAAAAAAATATCCGGTAGTGTACCTACTCGATGCCAATTCCCAGTTTTATTCTGTGGTTGGCTTAATCAACCATTTGAGTTATTCCAATGGAAATACAGTCTGCCCGGAAATGATTGTGGTAGGAATACCCAATACCAATAGAACCCGGGATTTGACGCCCTATAAACCTGATCCAATTGATCCATTTATTCCTCCACAAATGGTAGAGGAATCAGGAGGAGGGGAAAACTTCATCGCCTTTATCGAAAAAGAACTGATTCCATACATAGAATCAACTTATTCAACGGCCCCTTATCGGATGTTAATCGGGCATTCATTTGGAGGTCTAACCGTTCTAAACACCCTCCTTCATCACACTGAAATGTTCAACTCCTACATTGCGGTGGACCCCACTTCAAATTGGGCAGCTGGAAGATTATTGAGGGAGTTTCAAGAAGCCCTTGCCTCGGAAAAATCATTTGAAAACATTGACCTGTATTTGGGAATCGCCAATCTGGAAATGGAGGAGGACATCAATGAATATTTGACTGACAGTACCTTTATCACGGAAGGTGTCCGATCAATTTTTGAAATCGATGCCTACTTAAAGAGCCAAGCTCCCCAAAAGATCAATTACGCCAGTAAGTTTTACAAAAATGAAATCCACCCAACGGTTCCTTTGATTACCGAATATGATGCTTTTCGCTTCATTTTTGACTTTTACACGATGAAGCTTTCTCCTAGGGATTGGGAAGATGCAGAAGTTGACATGGCCCAAAAAATGGAGACCCATTACAATAGAGTTTCAGCAAAATTCGGATTTGAAGTGAAGCCAGACGAAAGTTTGGTAAACGGCCTGGCCTATGAGTTTTTGGGCATGAATCAGATGAAAAAGGCAGGGGATTTATTTCACCTAAACATCAGACTGTATCCGGAAAGCGGAAATGCGTATGATTCCTTGGGAGATTTTTTTGCTGCGAATAAAGAAAAGGAAAAGGCCATCGAAAGCTATAAAAAGGCTCTTTCCCTCTCATTTCAGGACTATACTAAAGCAAAACTCGATGCCTTAGAGAAAGAGAAGGATTGAATGCTTTTTGACAAAAGCCTTTTTCTAGGGAATTTAAACCAAATAGGAACATAGCGCACATAGTTTTTTGATTGACTGGAAGACTCAAACCAAAGGTGAACCCCATTGAATAGCCCACGGTTTTAACCGTGGGAAAAAGATTTAGTCTTATCCCTTATCAAACCATTTTAATGGTTTTTTGAACCACATAGAAACATAGAGGCACATAGTTTTTTTGATTTACTTGGATTCAAGCCCTATTTAGGCAGCAACTTTTCGGGAAGATGATCCGGGCTGTAGGTAGCGGGTTTGTTTTTCCTCATATAACCAATAGAAAAAATTAACATCACAACTACTACCCCGAGTTTGATCAAAATTCCAATGGTAGAAGAAGAACCCATATATAGCAGCGCCAAAGAAACCATGATGACGGTCCCGATTATAATCAGCAAATTTCCGGCAAAGCAACCGGGATTGTTGCCACTATGGTAGATAATACCCGGGAAATTTTTCAATCGCTCATGCAATTGCCGAAGAAAAGCGGAATAAGCCGATCCCCTATTTTCAAAATCCCCAAATCCCCTGTAATGCACGCTTTTCAACGTGAAAACAGCGCCATTGCTTAGGGTGAGATCGCATTGATATTTGTCCATGGCAAATCGAGTTGGATCATGGTAGAGGCGCACTTTTTTGATTTCGGAATAGGGGATTGTATCCTTATATCCTTGGGTGGATATTTCCAGTCCCGCATCTGTCAGGCTATAGACATTCTCGCCTTTTTCCAAGGCTGAATTACGAAAAGAATAGCTGTTTGAGGACATGGTTAATGTTTAGGAAAAGGAAATAAATCAATGATTTGGGGAAAATCCAATATTCTGATTTTTGAACCACATAGAATCATAGCCAACATAGTTTTTTGATTAAAGAATAACCCAGAGTTATTCAAGATGAAAAAGAATTCCCATCATACCCAATCTGCCTTTGAAGCAGGCGGTGATTGAACGAAGTCAATAAGCGTGAAGAAAATCGGTTAGCACCGAGCTTGTCTCGGTGATCCACCGATTTTTAGCGTTTGACAAGTTCAAGCAGGAATGGTCCGAAGGCCATTCCAGCCTGCTTCAGGCATAAGTCTTTTGTTACTTTTTGACTTTAAAAAGTAAAGAATACAAAAGCGATTGAAGGCCTCAGGACGGGTTACTATTTAGGTAAAGCAAAAGTTTGGCTAAAGCCAATCAGTATTGGCATTCCTTATCCCCGAGTTAATACTCGGGGCAATTAATGGAGATCATTTAAAGAGCAATATTTTAACCGAATAGGGCACATAGTTTTTTTGATTTTAAGGAGCTAGCTCAAGGTTTAAATGAATAAAGGTTATAGTAAAAGCCCAATTGTATTTTTTCCACAATTATTTCACAATTTCAAGAAAATCAATAGCTTAGATAATCTTTTAACCCTCCCCAGCCATGATAACCATCTCTGCAAAAGACAGCTATCGTCTTACCTCCCTATTAATGATCCTATTAATCCTCGGAATACAGTGGGGATTTTATAAACCTTACATCAGCCAGTTTCCCAATTTCGTGGATTCTACTCCGACCATCCACATTCACGGAGCCCTATTAATGGGCTGGATGGTGCTTCTAGTGGTGCAGCCTATGTTTATTTATTTAAAAAAGGCCAACTGGCACCGAAGCCTAGGTAAAGTTTCCTGGGTATTGGGCCCATTGATCATTATCTCCATGTTTTTGGTTGGTCGAGGTTCCTACTGGAGAGGTTTGGATTTCTTAAGTACAAACCCTGATAGTCCTTTTGAATTGAGTGATCTCTTGGCTACCATGGTTTTGGACATTCGAGGGTTTATCAGTTTCGCACTCTTTTGGGCCTTGGCCATGGCCTATCGAAAAAACGCTTCCGCCCATATGCGCTATATGATTGGGACTGGCCTTTTGGCAATTGGTCCTGGAATTGGGAGGGGGCTGTCAAATACTTTAGGTTTTTCCCTACAAGCAGCGCTAACAATTACCGATGTACTGGACCTTTTGATTGTAGGTGCTTTTCTTGGATATGATTTGATAAAGAAAAAGGACTACAAACCTAATCTCGTCATTTTCATCGTATTCCTGATAGGTTCTATCCTTTGGCAATTCGATTACAGTAACTTTTGGCAAAACTTTGCCCAAAGCTATGCCGATCTTTTATATTGAAGTAAGCCCAGTTGAATAATCAATTTGACATTTCCATTTAATGAAACTCAAATTCCTGAAAAAATACCCGATATGCCTTTTGGGGGCTACGCTATTTGCTTGCTCCAGTGAACCCCAACCCGAAAAAAATCCAAATCTTGAATATGTCTCTTTTGAGCCGAAAGCCACAGACCTGCCCTTAGATCGGGGGCAATATTATTCCAAACTTCAGGGTTTTTGGCTGGGAACCTGCATTGCCAACTGGACAGGATTGGTCACCGAAATGGATAAAATCGGAAATATAGGCGAAATCCAAACCGGAGCTTTTTATACACGGGAGGATTGGGGACAGCACGATCAGCCCAGCATTTGGGGACAGGGAGTTCCAAGTGCCCTCTCACCGACTATTGACTTTGTTTTTGCCGATGAGGATAGCCTTTGGGGAGCGGATGACGATACGGATATCGAATACATCTATCAAGAACTTCTTCTTAGGAATCAAACTTCCTTTCTAACAGGTGAACAGATTCGGGAAGGTTGGCTTCGCCATATTCGAGCCGAAGAGGAAAATTACCTCTGGGTTTCCAACCAAAAAGCTTTGGACCTAATGAATGCGGGCTTGGTCCCACCTGCCACCGGTGACCCTGCAAATAATCCCGAATACGAAATGATCGATGCCCAATTGACAACCGAAATTTTTGGATTGTATGCTCCGGGGAGACCTGATATTGCCTTAAAAATGGCGCATTTACCCATACAAACCACTGCCCGAAGAGAAAGTGAATGGATTTCAAATTTTTATGTAACCCTCTTTTCTCTTGCTTCAGCAACAGACACTTCCTTACCACTAAAAGATCAACTTTTTTGGATGGCAGAGCAGGCTAAAAAGGAATTGCCTCAGGATTCCTATCCATTGCACATGTATGAATTTGTCAAAGCAAAATATGAGGAGGGAATCCCTTGGGAACAGGCTAGAGATTCGGTGTATTACCGCTACCAGGTCAATCAAATGGACGGCTATGATTTGACTAGTCGCAATTTGTACTGTAATGCTTGTTTTGCAGCGGGGATCAATTTTGCAGCGAGTTTGGTCAGTTACTTTTATGGAGAAGGAGATTTGATCGAAACCCTTAAAATCGGAACGCTGGCAGGCTGGGATTCCGATAATCCTACAGCCACTTGGGGTGGACTAATTGGCTTTATGATTGGGAAAGATGGAGTGGAAAAAGCCTTTGGCAGGAAATTTTCAAATCGTTTTCATATCCATCGAACTCGGGTGGGATTTGAAGGAGATGGAATCGACACCTTTGAAAATATGGCTAAAAAGGGGATTTGGATCGTAGATCGTGTCATTCAGGATGAGATGAAAGGAGGCATAGATCTCAAAGAAAATCGCTGGTATATTCCTGAGTAATGCAAGTTTGAACCCCATAGGAACATAGGAAAAATAGCTTTTTAATTCAATAGAAGAATCCAAATCCTATGAGAACCCCCCATTCAATTGCCCCCGTATTAAAGAGGAGTTATCAGAATCCATCTTTTTCTAATCAAAGTATTTCAATGATTTCCGAAAACCAATTAAACCCTTCTTCGTACATGTGAAAAAATTAACCTATGAAAAAAGCATTGATTTTTTGGGCTGTTTTGGTTCTCTTCTCTTGCACAGGAGAGGAGAGTCCCTCCCGTACTGAAGAAAACCTTTTCCAAACACTTACTTCAGGGCAATGGGGGATTAGCTATTTTGAAGATGGTGGTAGCGATCGAGCCAGTGATTTTGAAGGCATCAATTTTAATTTTTTATCGAATGGGCAGGTTGAGGCTTTCCGAGGAACTCAATTGCTCGATCTAGGAATATGGAGCACAAGCATAGAAAATCGCCGAGCAGAAATTGAACTTTCATTCCCAAGCAATCCTCTATTCGAAAATCTTAACGGGAATTGGTATCAAATACTCATAGGCTATGAACGGGTTTCTTTTAGAAAAGACAATGAGGTCTCAGAGGATCGATTAACTTTTGAAAAGCTCTGAATTTCAATTGGTCTATAATTCCTTTTTGTCTGATGTTTACTTTTCCATTTCTCCATTTTGGGTCACAATGGATTAGTTGGAAAATTACCAATAAAAGGGGTTTATCCAGTCAAAATGGGCACACAGTTAGTATTGGCCCAAGAAAAAAACAGACATTTTCACAAGCCTTCTTGCCGGTGTAAAATACGGCATTAAGCGTATTGACTTAATTTTTTAAAGTATTTAGATTTTGGATTAAAACACTTGGTTTTCCACTCATATCAAATGGCTTTTTATGACTTACGTGAAAATTTTGAAAATATTGATTTCAATTATACCC
Source organism: Algoriphagus kandeliae (assembly GCF_004571135.1). GTDB lineage: Bacteria > Bacteroidota > Bacteroidia > Cytophagales > Cyclobacteriaceae > Algoriphagus > Algoriphagus kandeliae. The sequence goes on along the minus strand of NZ_SPSB01000002.1, from coordinate 351,594 downwards.
TTTGTCTTTTTTGTTTCTAATTCCTTTGGACAAGAACTGAAACCTTTCCAAGGCGAAAACAAACTTTGGGGCTATCAAGACGAGGCGGGTAAAGTAGTCATTCCTGCTAAGTATTTCCGCGCTTTTTTATTTTCGGAAGGCATGGCCATCGTCCAACCCACTGAGTACACTATTTATGGTTATGTGGATAGCAACGGGAAAGAGGTGATCCCAGCTAAATTCATAAGTGCAGGCGGATTTTTTGAAGGATTGGCAGCAGTAGAATTATTGGCTACTGCTCATTGGGGATTTATTGACAAAGCAGGAAAAACGGCACTTCCTTTTCAATATAAAGGTGCAGGTGCTTTTTCAGGAGGCTTGGCCCCGGTAAGCGGATTCATAGAAGAGACTGGTCAATACAAATGGGGGTATATCAACAAACAAGGGCAGCCGGTAATCCCTTTTGAATACGATGGCGCAGGAGTTTTTTCGGAAGGCTTGGCTGCGGTGCGATTGGTTTTTAAAGAAGAAGGAAAAATCAAATGGGGATTTATTGACCCTACAGGCAAGCTGATTATCCCTTTCCAATATGACTATTCGGCAATAAACACAACCATACCCGTATTCAAAGAAGGAAAAGCAAGAGTATGGCAAAATGGTAGGCCTTTTTACATTGATAAAACCGGAAAAGAAATCAAAGAATAGAGATCAGGGGACTGATTTATAAATAAAAGAGTCATGAAAAAGAACATATTTATCCTATTTATTGGAGTACTATGGATGTGGGGAAGTGCTGTAGCACAGCAATACGTCAGCCCAATAAGGACCGAAGTAGTACAAATGGGGCAAACCACTATAGAAGTGGTCTGGATTGGGGATAAGGCAGGTAGCGTGAAGGTTAAAAACGGGAAGCGTGAATACGAAGTGGGTCGTGGAAGGTTTAGCGATATGAAGCTGGAAGGAAGCATCAGTTTCCCTAAGGGGAATAGCCCGGAAGATGAGAAGCTGAAACAAAAAGCGGGCCTTGAACAAAAGGATTATTCCAACAAAGTGATAGGCCTCCGGGCAGATTTCATTCAGTATATACCGGATTTGGGCTTGATTGGGATCAAACTTCCTGAGGGGTCGAAAGAAAAAGAGCAATATAAAAAAGGAGAAATCGAAATTGCGCAAGGGGTGGTCATCTGGCAAGTTGATCTGGCTACTGGTGCGGTCAAAGTCCAGGACAGTGACGAGGCAATTGTATACGCTCCTTACTCCAAGGTTTTTTCCAAAAGGCTGCTGTACATCAAAAAAGGCCCAATTAACGGATCGGCTGAAAAATCTGGCCAAATGCATGGCTACTTTTATGAGGGCAACCAATTGGTAAAAGCCTGGGAAAATCTCTCCGTGATGGCGCCTCCGCGTTCGCTGGGATTTGGAAAGCCGGATGTACCGCGCTATTACCGCTACCTGGATGGCTATGTGCAACTTGCCGAACAGAAAATGGGCGATGCCTACGAAGTGGCCGTATTCGACAACCAGCTACAAGAAAAAATCTCCTACTTTCCTGCGCTTTTGGTGTACCGAAACTGGGAAAAAATGCCGGACAGCAAAACCTTTGGGCAGGGCAAAAAATTGGTGGCCGACTACCGGAGCGGCACAGGCCTGGGGGCTGACAAGCTCTTTCAGCGCCAGGTATTGGTGCCCAGCAACGAACTGGAGGGGCTGTATGGAGTGCTACAAGCAGATGGCACGGTAGATATTCCCGAGGGGAGTCTGGGGCTGTCGCCTATCATCACCGAAGAGAAAAATGCTGCTTCCAAAACTGGCGAGACCTACCTCCTGAACCATTTCTTCCTAGTGGCTTACCCAGGGGCCGAAGAAGGAAAAATGCACTATGGAGTAGCTGGACCGGATGGAAAATTGTCCTTCGGCTCGGCTGAAAACCCGGTATGGACGGAGTTTATGGTCTATGAAAGTGAAATCATCAAGGAAAATAATAGCAGCATTTATGTTCATCCGGAACTACTAGTTGCTCGCCTGCCAGACGGCAACTGGCATTGTTATCTTGCTTCTAGGTATAGGGGCTATGCATATGATGGCCGCTATGAAAGTTTAGGATTTTATTTTCCCACACCCTATGGTAGCTCCTCCAAAACCCCACATGAAGCTATAGCTTCCGTCGAGCCCCTTCTAGTTGCTCTCAACGACACTACTGAGAAAAGGGTAACGGAAGCAAGAGCTAAATACTTGGCACAATTACGAATTGAAGGAGAAAATAGGATGAGGGAAAATCAACGAAAATTGGATGAATGGGCAGCCGCCAATCCGAGTCCAGCTCCTAGGCGAGGCGGAGTGTTTCAGAAATCAACTTGGCAGGGCTTTACATACAGCTCCGAGACTACTCGTAGGTTTAACCAATCAGTAAACCAAAGCAATTACAATAACTCCATGCGCCAGTACAATAACTACTTGAATAGCAGGATTTATAGGAATTATTAACCCTTTCCAAACGAAGTAAATGGAGGATTAATCTCATGCCCTATTCAAGTATTTTCACACCTTTACCTGTAAATTCAAACTCTTTAAATTTTTGAATACTGTGAAATCCACATGTTTTATTTCAGCTCAATTTCTGCTTTTTCAAACGCTTTTTTTATGGATTGGGCATTTTGCAAATAGCCAGGAAATTGAAAATCAAAAGGCTACAAATCAATTCATGGAAACTATTATTGGTCATCAGAAATGGATGGCAGAAAATTTAAATGTAGATTCCTTCAGGAATGGAGATCCCATTCCTCAGGCCAAATCCATTAAAGAGTGGAATAAAGCAGCAAGAAATAGAGAACCGGCATGGTGCTATTTTGCCAATAAAACTGAAAATGGAGTTCAATTTGGGAAATTATATAATTTTTTCGCGGTCATTGATCCTAGGGGCTTGGCACCTGAAGGATGGCGTATTCCCACTCAGGAAGACTGGGTGCAACTGAGCACTAGTCTAGGAGGACACCCTGTGGCAGGACGAGCCCTAAAAAATGAAGATGGGTGCAATGATCAAGGGAATGGCAATAACCTGAGTGGATTTTCAGCTATGCCGGGAGGTTTTCGAGAAATCACCTTACTTAATTCCAATAATGGCTTTTTGGGTTTAGGAAACACCGGCTATTGGTGGAGTTCTACTTATGATTCACGCACTGAATCGGTGTGGGTCGTCAGTCTGAGTAAAAGAGATGATAAGTTGTTCACTACTTTTGATACTGCCTTTTCAGATGGATACTCCATCCGATGCATTAAGGATTAGGTTGTTATTCTCCTAATACTCACTGTCAATTTCTCTTTTTGTATTTAGATTTATTTTATCCTATGGTTAAAACCCGGGATAGTTTATCCTTCTTCACCACTGTTTCTTGTGGATTATGAACCCTAATGGAAAATTATTTACAGAGGCATTGATTAAAAAATCATAATCAACCCCTTATTTCCAAAACCTGTAGGATGTTAATAATTCAAAATTCAAGCATCGAAATTCTTCCTGTTGGGGTATTCAAACTAGATTGGGAGTTGGATCAAATACGAATTTGTAAGAAGACTTTTTAACCCCTTATGAGCAGAAAATTTATTTGGGCTACAGCTTTTCTATTTTGCCTCCTAGCTTCCAGGCTCCAAGCGCAGGATGAAGCAGTGATTGATTGGATCAACCAGTATGCGATAGAAATAGAAAGTGCCGATCCTGACTCCCAACCGCTCAACTTCCATAAAAAGGTCCCCAGAAAATTTAGCGAAGCTCGAATATTTGGTTTTGGAGAAGCTACCCATCAGGGGAAAGAGTTTTTCAATCTTAAAGCGCAGTTTTTTAAATATTTGGTGGAGTACCAAGGAGTCAGAGCTTTTTTGTTAGAAGACTCCTATCCAGCTGAGGCAGGAATCAATGAGTGGATTAGCGGAGGAAGAGGCGATGCCACTACGATTGAGCAGGAATTTAGCATTGGAGCTTGGCATGCAAAAGAAGTAGTCAATCTCCTGGAATGGATAAGGAATTACAATATCCAAAAGCCGAAAGAGGAGCAAATCCGTTTTTTTGGAATTGATATTCAAACTGTAGAAGGCATCAATACGGAAATTCGGCGTTTTGTGAAAAACAATAATCTCCCCATCCGGGAAGAATTACTTCTTGCAGCTGATAGCTGCGCCAAGCCCCAATTTATGTATCAAAGGCCAGCTGCTGATTGGGCGTCTAACCAGATTCTCAAATTGAAGGAAATTGAAAAAGGGATCTTAGACGCAAAATTAACATTCAATCCAAGTCAGCTTCAGGAGTCATATCGAATTCTAAGGGCTTTAAATTCCTTGATCAGCTATATTGAATTTGTGCAAAACCCTGTCAGCACAGTGAGGGATAAGGGTATGTTTGAAAATACAAGACGAATCCTTGAGTATGAAATCCCAAATAAAAAAGCCTTCATTTGGGCACATAATAATCACATCAACAACCTAGAAATTCCGCCCTATGGAAGCAATTGGACGAATTTGGGCGGCCATTTGAAAAGCTATTATCAAGACAACTACTATAGTGTAGGGTTTGATTTTGGGAGTGGTACATTACCCGGATATGTTGCCAAAAAGAAAGAATGGGGGCTTTTTTACATCAGCAAGCCCTTTAAAGACACCTATGCTGAAACTTTGATTCAGGCAGCATATGATATCTATTTTGTGGATATGGAAGAGGCTCTTCAGAGTGAAGCGGCACCGTTTTTTAAGTCAAGAAAAAAACAGTTTATCACAGGTGGCCCAGGCTTTACCTCCAAAACACGCTCTTTGATTGAGGCCAACTTTTCGGAAATGTATGATGGTTTGATTTTCCTAAAGAAAGTTTCACCAACCTATTCCTTCTCCAACCTGACTCAAGTAAAAAGTATTCGGGAATGAGTTTTTGATTAATATCCAGGCAGTCCAAAACCTTTTAATGGTTTCCATTTTGAACCACATAGAAACATAGGGTACATGGTTTTTTGATTGAAAAAAAGATTTCAAATCCGGTTAAAACAGCCTATTCAATAGACCTCATTTTTAATCGTGGGTATTAGAATAAACCATTCCCAAATCCCTGCTTCCTTCATTATCTATTCCCTCATTTCACCTCAAAGGCAGCTTTTTCTTGATACTCGCTAAACCTTTTCCATTAAAACCTATCTAATGCCTAGAATCAATTTTCCATCCTATGAATAAGGTCCTTATTCCCAATCTACTTTTTTTGATTTTTATGTTTGGATTCTCCGCTTGTGAGAAAGAGGAAAAACTGGAGCCAATAGCAGAATCTGTTTTAAATCTTCCCAGCGAACCATTTGACTACACCAGTATCAATTTACCCAATCACTTAACCAACAATGTACTTTTAGGACCGGGGCAAAATGCTGCCTTTGAAAATGACAACACCCCTCCCGACAATCCTGTTTCGAATGATGGAGCGACCTTAGGAAGGGTATTATTTTATGATAAAAGTCTAAGCGCCAATGGAACCATATCCTGTGCATCCTGCCATAAGCAAAGCCATGGTTTTTCAGATGAGGCTGTCCTAAGTATTGGCTTTAACGGAGAAAAAACCCGACGCCACTCCATGTCCCTAATTAATGCGCGTTGGTATGGAAGAGGACGTTTCTTTTGGGATGAACGGGCGACATCCTTAGAAGAACAAGTACTCATGCCTTTCCAAGATCCGGTTGAAATGGGATTAAGTCTCGATGAGCTTGTCCAAACTGTAAATGAACAATCCTATTACCCAGAACTTTTTCAAAAAGCTTTTGGAAGCTCGGATATCACAATTGATCGAATTTCTAAGGCTTTGGCTCAATTCGTCAGGAGCCTTGTTAGTATTTCCAGTAAGTACGATGTAGGCAGAGCCCAAGTGAATATACCTGTACAAGATTTTCCCAATTTCACTCCAAGCGAGAATAATGGAAAGCGCTTGTTTTTCTTGCCGGTTGGCCAAGGAGGCGGCTCCTGCATAGGCTGCCATTCCACCGAGGCATTTATCAATCCCGACAATGGACCTACCAATAATGGATTGGATGCTGCCTCCACCGATGATTTAGGGGTTTTTGAAAGCATCAACAATCCAGCCTTTTTAGGAACCTTCAAAGTGCCTTCTCTGAAAAACATTGCCTTAACAGCTCCTTACATGCATGATGGAAGATTTGCTTCACTCGAAGAAGTAGTGGAGCATTATAGTAGGGGGATACAAAATCACCCAAATTTGGGTACAGCTTTAAAAGATCCAAATGGGCAAGCTGTTAGGCTCAATTTTACCGAACAACAGAAAACCAATCTAGTAAACTTCCTCAACACGCTGACGGATGAAGGTATCATTCAGGATGAAAAATTCAGTGACCCATTTAAAAAAGACTAGTGGTTTTTTAAAGCCCCGCCCCAATTTCTACTAGAAATTCTATCAATAAAAAAGGGAGGCCTTGGGTACAAAAACAAGACACTCCCTAAGGTTAGTTGAATTTTAGAGTATTCTAGAAGTCAATAAGAGCTTCGTTTTCCTTTGCTAGGGAATCTGCCATTCTCTAAACCTTACTTCCACCTTACGATCCGAATCTACGGATCCTTTGCTTGCTCCTCTAATGATCAATCCGCCCACATCGGAACTTATCCTTGCGGGATCTATTCCTAGTGATATAAAGTAGTTTTTGACGGATTCCACCCGTTTTCCGGAGATTTGAAGGTTGTAACTCACGGTACCGGTATTATCCGCAAAGCCAATCAATTCCAGTCCAAGTTCTGGATTGGTATCCAAAATTTCCTTCACCTTCATCAGTTTCTCCTTCTCAGAATCTGCGATTTCGGTTTGATTGATTCCAAAAAAGACCTCCACCTTACTCTGATTCAAAAGAGCATGTGAGGTAGAAGGAACGGTGTTTTCAATGAACACTGTATCTGGGACCGTTTCAGGACTGATCGCAACCATTCGTTGCAAACTGTCAATCAAAATAGAATCCGCTTGAATCTGTGCCATTAATAAGGAATCCCTACGAGCTTGCTCTTCTTCCCTTCTTCTATCACCGGAATTGGCAATCGCTGCTGTAGTCGCAGCAGTTCCTCCTACCAAAAGCGCATCCTTTAACAACTCATTGTTTTTCTTATCCAGCTTTTCCTGCTTTTTCCGGTTCTTCTCCAGCTTTTTCGCTGTTTTTTCATCTACAGCCTCAGTATTTATTAAGACCTCTTGGGGCTCCGTCTCTTGAGGTTCATAGCTTTGTTGCTCAGGAATTCTAGACGCAAAAGCCATCATCATTGCCGAATCACGTGTTGCTTGAGCTTGGAGCATTTCAGACCTGAACTCATCCATTTTTTCCTCAAATTCCTCTCGGGTCATCGTATCATCTGAAGCAGCTGTTCGAGTTCTAGCTGCCTTTTGGGTAGAGTCATTTATGGTAAGACTATCCAAATAAAGTTCTGTATTCCCTGAGGCTGAGTAAAGGATTTTAGAAACTTGACCTGGATAGATTAGCAGTTGCCGAAACATGGCAGCACTATCCAAATATTGGATTTGCTCATTTGCTTTCACAGCCTCGATAGAATCTAATTTGAAGGCCAATTGGGAATCTATAGAATTAAGGTTTGTCAATCGCTCCATGCTGGCGGATCGCTCACTTTCTAAACTAGTCAGGCGACTTTCTGTCACAGCTTCAGAAACCGTAGTATCTCTTTGTGCAAGGGCGATAGTCTCGTCGATTTGAGAAATTTCGCGCTGGGCACCAAGTAATTCCAGTTGGATTCCTTCCCGCTGACTTTCGATAGAATCCCGAATCAGATCCAATTGAGCTAAGGCTGCTGAATCTAGGGCGCTGCTGTCTCGTTGAAAGCCTTTTTGCTCCCAGCTTGGAAGCTGAATCACTGTGAAATAATTATTGGAAACCGGAGTTTGGGATACTCCATAAGCCCTGATCGAATCCGCTTTTTCCATTTGCTTTTTAAGCAATTCATCAGGAACAAAAGTATATCGCTGACTAATTACCGGAGGCTGAAAACTTTCCTTGGTAGCACCCAAACTAAATTTGACTCCTATTCCATGGTAGATATACCAGTCTCCTCTGCCATTTCTATTCCCTCTGTAGGGATTGTCAAAAGTGGGCACATTGGTACCGGGAAGAGCAGCATATTCTTGAAAATCATTGTCGTATTCCAGTCGGTAGACCCCTGACACATCATCCAAATAATCTGTGGCAGCCCTTTTGAAGTCAGATTGTGCAAAAATTTCTATCCCTTTTGCCACCCGAATTCTAAAGCCTAAACCTAGATTTGCATAAAGAGTTGCCCGCTTATATCCACCGGGAATTTCAGTTTCAATATCTCGTAGGTTCGTTTCAAAGGTACCGTCAGGAATCACATTTTGATTCTTGTAATTGTATCGGTTTCCATTGGCATCCAATAGGTCCCCATATACATCAAAACTCTGCACACCCATGCCGAGCGTCAAATAAGGTGCAAAAATTGATTTACCGGAAAGCAACCAATTGTTATCAGGCTTGATGACAAAGGAAAGTCCGGCATCTATCAAATTAGTCTGAAAGTTCAGTGCCCGGTTAAAGTTTTCTCCTTCAGTGTAAAGTGTACCATCATTCTTGACAAAGCGATCCGAAGAACCAAACTGATAACTTCCTGCTGTGAACATCAAACCGATCGAATTCCCTAAAGCATATTCAATCGATGCTTGATAGGATAAATTTTGGGAATAATTATCGTAGCGCTTAAAAAGTTTGGTAAACTGATCAAAGTTCTTGACCCCTAAAGGCCGGATATCTCCAAAATAATTGGTGGTCCCGGCACTGAATCCAAACCTCCACTTGTATCCATACTGCTGCGAATAGATTGGAGAAACTAGCAGGAGGAAGGCGAAAATTGAAAATAGTCTTTTCATGATCTTACCTTTTATTTCCAAAGCCCAACCAAATTCTAAACTCAGCGCTTAGCCCGACATAGGGCTGAAATGCATTGACATTATTTCCATCAATCTGCTCAGTGGTCAAAAATGTGCCCCCTGCATTCAGACGGATAAAGCGGAAAAAATTGTACCCAAGACCCACAAAGACCGGACGGCTAAAAGCAGGACCGCTGATTCGTTCTCCAATTGAATTTTCTATATCACCCGACAGGAAAATCCCTGTACTGATGGACATATTACTCATGAATCTTGCAAAAGTCCGATTACCCAAAGGAAAGGAGAAGCCTACATAAGGACTGTAGACAAATTCCTGCTGAGGTAAATTTTTGGATAAGGAAATCGCTCCATAACCCAAATTGATCGGAATTGAATTGGCTTTCTTTTCTGTGGGATAATTCTGGAAGATCTTTTCATCCACTCTTGCCAATAAATTGGTGCTGAGGTATTGATCGACCTCTGAAAAAATAATGGCTTCTAGCTCTCCTAGATATTGCCTAGCATACGCTCCCCTCGCATTATCCGCCTCACTCAATCCTGAAACATTGAATTTGGCCTTCCCCATTTTAAGTTTCTTTCGCTGTTGTAGCTTTTTTCGGGTCAGATCCGAAAAACCTGGAAATGCCATACCATTTGGCAATTCAAAATAATAGGCTCCTGCATTGACGATTTGCTCCAAATTGGAGAGAATTTGCTCGTCAGAATCTTCAAAATGAATCCCTCCTTTTTTGACTGAGGTAATGGTAGTCAAATAAGTGCTAAGATTGGTTTGAATTAGGCGACGGACCTCTTCTACTTCTTCCTTTCCGGCCTTTTGGTAAAAACCTATCTCTACATGGTAGTCCTCATTCGACCGTAGGGGTTCATCTATCAATGCTTGAAAAGCAAGCTCCTGATATCCAAAAGGAGCTTTCCAGAAGTAAATATTCTCGGTTTTGGAGGATTTCTTGGATAAATAGATTTCTACTTTGACCAATTCTATGGTTCTTGGAATGGCTCCCCGGATGTAAAATTTTTCCTCCGAAGGAAGGGGCATACCTCCATTAATTTTGTTTTGGATAAGATCCAAATTGACCGTAGTCAGTGCCTCTTGGCTCCAGCTATTTTGGTTTAGGAGGTTAAAGGCTAAAAATAGAACTAGTAGTTTTTTCATACCCTTTTGATTTATCTTAAAATAAATGCGTTAAATCCTGAACTATTTAAGGCAATAAATGTTGAAAACCTTTTATTTTTTAAAATATAATTTGGTTTTTATTTCTAAAACTGGTTTAGAATTCAATTAGGGAGCTTTATTTTAAAAATTCAGGTTTCATCAAATTACAAAATTTTGTCCTACATGTTAATACTTATTCAGAATGATTAGCTGCCAAATGAATTTTTGAAAAAATATTTTAGATAACAAAATTTATTATCCAATAAATATTCTGACTATCTTAATGATTATCAGTCAAATAGACTTTTCATTTCTTCTTTTAATTCTTTTTAAAAATCCCTTATGTCAAAAACAATCAATCAACGGGTGACAGCAAAAATTGAAGGAGACTTTGTGGTTTTCCTGATCGGAATGCGAATCAATAAGCTTTGGAAAATTCACAAATGGATGCCCGTAGCGAGAGCCATGCCTAAAATGCTGAAAGAACTTTCCATGAATCCAGAAAGCGGTCTTTTGGGATTCCAGTTATTTGGTGGCATTCCTCCAGTGATCGTGCAGTATTGGAGATCCTTCGAGCATCTGGAAGCCTATGCTAAAGATCGGGAGGGCTTGCATTATCCGGCGTGGCGAGATTTCAACAAGAAAATCAAAAGCAATGGGGATGTGGGGATTTGGCACGAAACCTACAAAGTGCATGCTGGCGATTATGAATGCATTTACAACAATATGCCTAAATATGGCCTGGGAAAAGTGGGTGAATTAATTCCAGCCACAGGAAAACGGGAATCTGCAGCCGAAAGAATATCAGGAAAAGATCATCATTGACTAATTCTTAACAATTTAAAAACACAGAAAATAGAACCTCAAGTATTTCACAGCGTACCTTGGAGGTAAATGTGTAAAAAGATGAAATTTTCAAGGCTCCTATTTTTTCTGCCCTTTTTGATGGCTTTTCAATGCGGGGAGGATATTTATTCAGATGATGACCTCTTATTGGAAACTGGAATCCTGAATTCTTGGGAATTGTCAGAGGAGTCAATTAATGGTTCATCCGACCTACTTCCTAAATGCTGCAAGTATTTTAATTTTCATCTGGATGGAAAGTCCAATGATCTTGTGGGGAGATACACCTATCATGAAGACAATTCCGGGAACTTGGATGGTGTATTTATTCTAGACCCAAGCAAGCAGGAAATTATTTTTAAGGGGGATGACGGGACAGAAATCCTAGCTTCCTATTCTATCAATGACGAGCAGAATTACTTGGTACTTTCCTACCAAGCTGGCCGAACTGAATTGGTACAAGGATATACGAAAGTGGATTAGGTTTTTCAACCATATATGCCTCTCAATTTCCCTTTACCTTAAAAGCCAACAAGACATTCCCTGGCATTTCTCCAAACATGCTGTAGCCTGAATTAACGTAAAGCATCCCGTCGGCTACTACCGGCCCCGGGCCATCAATTGATCCTCCCATTCCTTTTTGTCCATTGACTGTTTCGTACTCACGAACTGTATCAAACTCCCACAAAACTGTTCCATCATGAGCAGCATAGGCTCGAATAAAACCATTCAAATCTCCCTCGAAGACAACTCCGGGAATTAGCGTTGGCGCAGCGGAATTAGACTGTTGGCAGTTTCTTCGTGGACCCTCAGAACATGGAGGTGGGGCAGTTTTCCAAACCTGCTCTCCTGTTTGAAGATTGAGTGCATAAATCCCAGGAGTAGGACCCAAACTTGGATCACTCGGATCCAGCGCAAAAACATTATCGGAGTTGGCAGCATAGACTAAATTTCCATCGGTTGCCATACCCCAGTGAATTCCTCCCAGGGCGCCACCTTTTCCTATTCGGCTTTGCCAAAGCACTTCTCCAGTCTCAGGCAAAAGAGCATGAACAACTCCTGATTTTTGCCCCGCAACTAGCATATCTCGTTGGTTTATCGAGTCATAAACTAATATGGGAGCCATACCAAAATCCACATCCGGACCAGTGGGCGTAGGACAATTGGGATTATCCGGGCAGGATAAATTCCAGGTATCATTGGCAGTTGCCTGCCAATTCCATACAAGCTCTCCAGTTTTCAGATCCAAGGCCTGAATTGCATCGCTCGTATTCGTAGGAGGAAAAGTATAATTTTCCCCTGTCCCAATGTATAGCAATCCTCTTTCGACATCCACCGTAGGACTTGCCCAAACTGGGGCCCCTGAAGGTCCATAAGAAGGATATCCATTTTCCTTTTTACCAACCTCTCTAGCTTCCTCTGCAATCACCCGATGTTTCCAGATTTCTTCTCCGGTTTTCGCGTTCAAAGCAGTTACCCCTCCTGAAGAGGTACAGCAAGCATATTCAGGATTTTGGGATGAAATGACTTCAAAAGAGGTAATGGGAACATAGACAATGTCATCATAAACGGCCACAGAACCAGTAACAGCAGATAGGGGGTGATGAGCCGCTCGGCTTTTCCAAATCAATTCTCCCGTTTTGATATCTACGGAATAGGTATTGGTAGCATAGTCTGCAAAATAGGCGATCAATTGATCGCCTTCAGCGGTGTAACTTATTGCCCCTCGAATCGCTGCATCCGCCTGAAACATCCAACCAATTTGCCCAGTATGCCTATTCAAGGCATACACCTCCCCAAATTGACTTCCCACAATCATCCATTTTCCGATAATAGCAGGCTTACTTCTCACTATTGAAGCATTTGGAAAAGCAAAAGCCCATTCGAGTTCAAGGGAAGAAACATTTTCAGGAGTAATTCCAGCCTGAGCGGCAGTTCGGAAACCCGAGCCTTTCAGATCGCCTCCCCATCCCGAATGATTATACTCAGCTTCTACATCTTCTTCGGTGACCTGAAATGTGGTATAAGCTGATTCAGGAATTTCCACCTTTACTAGTTTCTGATTGGTCAGGTATTGCGCAACTGCCTCTCGTTCTTCTTCGGTCAATTGCTCTGCCTGAACACGCATTTTTCCCATATTAAGAGCTGCCAAAATCGCGTGGGGAGACATTCCCGCCAATAGGCCTTGTGCAGGAGCCATAGTGGTATTTCCTTCTGCATGACAAGCCGCGCAAACTGTTTGGTAGGTCTTTTCCCCTAATTTGAGTACTTCTTTTGGTACAGGAGCATTTGTGGAAAATGCTGTAGACTCACCACTAGGATTGGTGCAAGCAAACGCAACAAAAATGAATAAAACAGGAAACACAAAAAACTTCTTCACGGGCTTAGGGATTGATTTTGAAAGGATTAAGAGGAAGGCTAACTGAATCAAGTTAGCTAAAAAATATGGGAATTATTGTTTACGAATCGAGAGCCGAACATTTTAGGAACCCATCCAACAGGCTTTTATAAAAATCCTCTTGGATTCCTAAAGGGTATTTCTTACCTCGTCTATTGAATTAAATCTTCACCCAAGTCATGAAAAAAATGCGCATTTTCTTTACTGGAGGATCTGGAAAAGCCGGAAAGCATGTCATCCCCTATTTGCTTCAGCAGGGTCATCGAGTGATGAATGTAGACCTGACTCCATTGGATTATCCGGGAGTGGATAATATCACCGCTGACATTACCGATTCTGGTCAAATGTTCAATGCCATGAGCATGTATGCGGGTTTTGATGAGCTTGAACCCGGAACAGGTGTTCCCAAATTTGATGCAGTAGTTCATTTTGCAGCTGTTCCCAGAATCCTAATCAAACCGGATAATGAAACCTTCCGGGTCAACACCATCGGAACTTATAATGTGATAGAAGCTGCGGTGAAGTTGGGGATCAAGAAGATCATCATTGCCTCTTCAGAAACGACTTATGGGATTTGCTTTTCGGATGGACAAACAAATCCAAAATACCTCCCCTTGGATGAGGAGTATGATGTAGACCCAATGGATAGTTATGGATTGTCCAAAGTGGTCAATGAACATACGGCTAGAAGTTTTCAGCGAAGATCGGGAGTAGATATCTATGCTCTTCGAATTGGAAATGTGATTGAGCCTCACGAATACGCCGAACTTTTTCCGCACTATTTTAAGCATCCGGAAGTACGCCGAAGAAATGCATTCTGCTACATCGATGCCCGTGATCTAGGGCAAATTGTAGACTTGTGTTTGAAAAAAGACGGTTTGGGTTTTCAGATTTTTAATGCCGGGAATGACCATAACGGTGCAGTTATCCCAAGTAAAGAATTAGCGGAGCGATTTTTCCCGGGAGTGCCTCTTACCCGCGAACTTGAAGAACATGAAGCCCTATTTTCCAATCGCAAAATCCGCGAAGTCCTAGGCTTCAAAGAGCAGTATAATTGGAGAAATTATGTGGATTGGAAGGAGTACAAATGATTAAATGGCTAAAGCCATTCTTGGTTGTATCTTCTAATATCTATTCCCCGGGTTAAAACCCGGGGCTATAAATCAATCCCTTTTAATTTAACCCCTTGATAAGCAAAAATAGCCCACGGTTTTAACCGTGGGAACAAAAAGAAATGAAATTTTTCACAAACCATTTTAATGGTTTTTATCTCCGAAGTTTTTATTTTTAATCATGTCTCATTCTTATTCGACTATTTGGATTCATGCCGTTTGGGCCACCAAGGAGCGCCAACCCCTCATCAAATCCAGTTGGGAAAATGATTTATATTCATTCTTGAAAAATCAACTATTTGAACTTTCCTGCCCAGTTCAAATTATCAATGGAATGCCAGACCATATTCATTGTCTTTTTCAATTAAATCCTCAAAAGTCTATTTCTGAAGTAATTAAACAATTAAAGGGTTCAAGTTCCCACTGGATCAATCTAAGTGATTTAATAAATGAAAAATTTGCATGGCAAACAGGTTTTGCTGCTTATTCTGTTTCAGACTCAATAAGAGGAAAAGTTTTTGACTATATCCAAAACCAGAAAGCTCATCATCGAAAAGTAACGTTTCAAGAAGAATACGAGGCTTTAATAAGAAAAATTCAGACTCAAGAAATTAAAAATGGCTAAAGCCATTTCTGCTTTTATCTTGTAATATCTATTCCCCGGGTTAAAACCCGGGGCTAATTAAAATGAGAAGATCTCTTTAGGAACAATAAATCTCCCTCTTAATTCTCCTCACTGCAAACTGTTCACTGAATACTGCTTACTGACCTAACTTCTCCACAAATAAGGAAACAACAAATACCCCGCTGCGGCAACAATCGCATTGATAGCCACCAAACTCAACACCTTATCAGCGCTGACCGACCAATCCAAACCATCCAATGCATTTTTCGAAATGCGGATGGCCATCAACAAAATGGGAATGATGACTGGAAAACTCAGAATCGCCATCAATGTGGCATTATTTCCAGCTTTGGATGCGATTCCTGAAACCATGGTGAGACAGGCAGAAAATCCCATGGCTCCCAAAACCAGATTAAGCAAGAAGAGCGTTTGATCCTGAACGGGATTTCCCAAAATCACCGAAAAAACCACATATCCCAACAGGGCCAAAATCAGGGTAAGAGCTGTATTATAGATAATCTTGGAAAGAATAATGGCCTCGGGAGAAGCGATCATGTAATAGTAAAGTTGCCTCCCCTGATGCTCCTGCACAAAACTTTTTGCCACGGCATTTACCGCCGAAAAAAGTATGATTATCCAATACAAGGCATTCCAGGTAGGTACGGAAAGATTACCCATTTTAGCCCCAACACTCAGATAGGTGATGAAGACCGCCGAGACTACATAGAGCAGAATTCCGTTGAGGGCATACTTTTGTCGCCACTCCAAAGTGATTTCCTTTCGGATTAAGACGGTGATTTCTTTCCACATAGGCCAAAGATAGGAGTAAGGAGCAAAACTTATCAAACTCCCGGGAAGGAGATCCCTTTCACGCGTCGATACAAGTTGAGTGCATATTTATCCGTCATCCCAGCAATAAAGTCAATCAATTGGCGCAACAAAGGATAAGGATTAACCTCTGCTCCCCATCCTTTCAATGGGAAATCTTCAGGAAGCAATCGCAAAATGCTTTTATCCTGACCGGAGAAAAGTTCGGGTGCATAAAACTTATGATACAGGGCCTGACCAAATACTTCCAGTAATCCTTCTAAGACCTGAAAGCCTGCAGCTTCTTTTTCGAGAACTACTTGTGATCGATAAATCTTTCGAATAGATAATTCAGAAATCGCCTGAAGGGCTTTAGCAGAAGGAATCACATCCGTCAAGGCTTTGTCAAAATGTCCCTTGCACATGCTTTCTTCATATTGGGCAAAAGCCTCCACGGTTTCCTGAATCAAGACCCCAATGGTCAAGGCTCGTAGAGCTCCCAAATTCTGAGATTGGGTACGGTTTTCTAATTTTTTGGGATTGAATTTATCTCCCAGTATGGGCTTCAATAATGCTACAGTTTCTTCAAAGCTCACCAGCCCCATGGTACATCCGTCTTCCAAATCAATAATGGAGTAACAGATATCATCGGCAGCCTCCACGAGGAAGGCCAAAGGATGACGAAACCAACATTCCTCGCTGGATTTTTCAATCCCCAAGAAATCTGTCAATTGCTCGAAATCCGAAAGCTGATTAATGAAGAAACCGAATTTCTTCTGACTTCTCCGGGCAATATCCCGATGGGAAATAAAGCTTGGCCTTGGGTATTTGGTAAATGCTGCCAAAGTCGCATAAGTAAGTTTGAGCCCATTTTGCTTGGAAACTAGCATACGAAAACCTTGAGCATTTCCTTCAAAATTGCAAAGGTCAACCCACTGTTCGGGACGAAGGTGCTTTTCCCAAGCTCTTCCTTTTGCGTGGAATTTGAAGAAATCAGAAATAGCCTCTTCTCCAGCATGCCCAAAGGGCGGATTTCCTATATCATGGGTCAAAGCAGCTGCGGCTACAATTCCGCCAATTTCAGATGCGGATAGCTCTGTTTTTTTCAGGTTGGGATATTTTTCAAGGAGATATTCCCCAGCGGCTTTTCCCAAAGATCGCCCTACCGAAGAAACTTCCAAGCTATGCGTCAGACGTGTATGCACGAATGCCTGCTCCGGCAAAGGAAATACCTGTGTTTTGTCCTGTAGATTACGGAAAGGAGCCGAAAAAATAATTCGGTCATAATCGACTTCAAACTCACTTCTTGCTGCCTGTGTGGGAATAAATCCCGGCTTTTCTCCAAATCTACCCCTACTGAGGAGGCGTTCCCATTTCATCATGCCCAAAAATAAGAAGGCTCAGAAAGAATTCACGGAATTTGTAGGGATTTCCCAACCAAAAAATCCCTTAGCTAAAACCAGAAATGAAAATTTCTAATACAAAATCTCTTTCTGCTTCGTTAACTCTTGGCATCACACTTGTTTGTAAAAGAGCCTGAAACCAAACCAAACTATGAAAAATTTAATCCAAAACTTCTTAATCTTATCAATCCTTCTGATTTCATTTTCATGTGATTTCAATGATTCTCCGACTAGTAGAAAAGCCTTGGTCAGCTTTACCTTAGTGGATGCACCTGGAGATTTTGATGAAGTTTGGGTAGAAGTTATTTCAGTCCGGGTACAGTATGTAACGGAAAACGGTGAGGAAAATGATGATGAATCCACTTGGGAAGAAATCCCTGTGGAAGGTGGCAGCCAACTCGTTAATTTGATGGAATTGACTGGAGAAAACTCTTTCTTAATCGGCACTGAATCCTTTGAGTCTGGAAGGATTAATCAAATCCGATTAGTTCTGGGAGAAAACAACTATGTGGTCAAAGGAGAGGAACAATTTGAACTGAAAACTCCCTCTGCTCAGCAAAGCGGACTTAAACTCAAATTAGATCAAAAACTCGAAGCTGGAAATGCGTATGGAATCATTATTGACTTTGATGTAGCCAAATCAATTATTGTTGCCGGAAATTCAGGGAACATTAATCTGAAACCTGTTTTGAGAGCATTTTTGCAGGAAACAGCAGGGATTCAAGGACAGGTTCTTCCTTCAGAAGCTCAACCTATTTTAATGGAAGCTTTTCAAAATGGAGAATCCTTCTCGACTTTCACCAATGCTGAAGGAGCTTTTGTCATTCAAGGTCTAGAACCCGGAACTTATTCCCTTAAAATCACCCCGAATGAATCCTATCAATCATTGGAATTGATTGACATTGTAGTCGAGGAGGGCAAAATCACGACAACTAGTCCAATTATTTTACAACCGGTTGAATAAAGCAAAAGCTCAATTTTCCGGAATTGGAGCACCATTCCATCAAAGTTTTGACCTAAATTTGGGCGTGAGAAAAATCCACGCCCTTTTTATTTTTTTTATCCTGTCGATCAGCTTTATCGCCTGTTCAAGCGGTGATGAAAGCCCAAAAGCCCTGCTTAATTTAGTCCTAGTAGACTCTCCTCCTGCCTATGATTCTGTATTTATAGAAATCGAGGGAGTCAATGTGCTGATGAATGTGGAAGGTCGAGATACTGAGCAGCAGTCATTTTTTATTCCCTACGAACTCGGAGACAAGCGTATCAAAGTATCCGACTTGGTCGGAGGCGAAGTACTGCTCTTGGGTCGTGGTACTCTACCTCCTGGTCAAATTATTGGGATGGAAATGCGTCTAGGAACTAGCCATAGCCTTTGGAAAGATGAAAAGTCTTATTCCATCCCTTTGAATTCTAATTTGGATCCTCTTATTCCTATTGATGCAGAACTCAGTTTAGAAGCAGGACTTTCCTATGATTTGATCTTGGATATTGATTTGGAAAAATCCATTCGAACCATTTCTACCGAACCATACTCTTTTGAACTGAACCCTAATGTTTTGACCGTTTATCCCGGTCAATTCGGAGAGTTGAAAGGTAGCATCTCCCAAACCTCCTTGAGCCCTGCTGTTTACGCTATTTCCAATGGAGATAGTAGCAGCACCCATACCAATTCTTCCGGTTCCTTTTTGTTTCGGCTTCCTGCAGGAATCTATGATATTTACTTAGACCCTAAGGATGATGCATTTTTGGCAGATACGCTTTTGGGGGTTGAAATTATCAATCGAGAAAGTCTCACCTTAGATCGGATTAGCTTTAGACCCAAGCCCTGATGGAAAATCCAGCAGCATACATGCGAAGGGCCTTGGAACTGGCTGAATTGGGAAAGGGTAGTGTTAGCCCAAATCCCATGGTTGGTTGTGTGATTGTAGCAGATGGAAAAATCATCGGTGAGGGATACCATCAACAATATGGTGGACCACATGCGGAAGTTCATGCCGTCAATGCGGTTCAGGATCCGAGTCTTTTTGCAAAAGCCACAGTTTATGTAACCTTAGAACCTTGCGCCCATTTTGGAAAAACCCCTCCTTGTGCCAATATGCTTGTTCAAAAAGGGGTGAAAAAAGTGGTAATCGCTGCCTTAGACTCCAATCCTTTGGTTGGTGGAAAAGGGATTGAAATTCTGCGTCAAGCAGGAATTAAGGTAGAAACTGGACTTCTGGAAAAGGAAGCAAGATGGCAAAATCGGAGATTCTTCACACAGATAGAAAAAAATCGACCTTATGTGATTTTGAAATGGGCTCAAACAGCAGATGGCTTTGTTGCCCGAAAGGACTTTTCCTCCAAATGGATTTCCAATGCCTTGAGCAGGCAGCAGGTTCATCGTTGGCGAGCGGAAGAAGATGCGATTTTGGTAGGGAGAAATACGGCCCATTATGATAATCCAGCCCTAAATGTGAGAGATTGGGTGGGGAAAAATCCTATTCGAATCGTGATCGATCGACATTTGGCTCTGGATTCAAGCCTTAAGCTTTTCGACCAAACCCAGCCTACCATTTGCTACAATTCCATCAAAAGTGAAAGCCACGAGAATCTGGACTATGTCAAATTAACTCCGGAAATGGATCCCGGGGAAATCTTGGCTGACCTTCACGAAAGGAAGATTCAAAGTGTGCTGATAGAAGGAGGTACTTTTGTTTTGAAAAAATTCCTTGAAGCCGAACTTTGGGATGAAGCCCGGGTGTTTACCAGTCAAGTTCGATTTGAAGAAGGAATTGCAGCTCCCGTGATGCCTATTCCTCCAACTGAACAAGTTCAATTAGAAGACGATATTCTTTCCTTTTATTTCCATGTCTGAAAATTTATATATCCCCGCAGAAGCTGGTAAAGCTGAAAAATACCAGACCATTATTCCTCAGATCGAAGCTTTGATTCATGGAGAGCCTGATTTGTATGCCAATCTTTCCAATATCACCGCGGCTCTAAAAGAGGCTTTTGGTTTTTTTTGGGTGGGTTTTTACCTGGTAAAAAATGATCAGTTGGTTTTGGGGCCTTTTCAGGGACCAATAGCCTGTACACGGATTAATTTTGGAAAGGGAGTTTGCGGTACAGCTTGGAAAGAAGCCAAAACCCAACTCGTTCCAGACGTTGATTTATTCCCAGGGCACATTGCCTGCAGCTCCGCAAGCCGCTCTGAAATAGTCGTGCCTTTAATCAAAAATGGAGCGGTTATCCTTGTTTTGGATGTGGATAGCGATCAGTTAAATGACTTTGACCAGGAAGATCAGCACTATTTGGAGCAATTGATGGAAACCCTCGCCCGCCAGATTTAAGTCAGAGATTCCCCAATCCAAAAGAGTTTTTCTGAATAAAAGTGATTCAATCCTTCCGAAATGCTTATATAAGCTGAGGGGTCAAGGATTTCTTCTTTATTTTCTATTCGTACCAGCTGTTCTTTTTGGCCAAAAAGTTCCAACTCTCCCTTTGGATACCACTTCTTCAATTCTCCGGACTTGACGGGAAAATACTTCTTCCCTTGGTCAAAAATGCACAAATCCAACTTTTCCATAAAAAGGGCCAAATCATCAAACTGCCCAATGGGAAAACCAACCAAATGAGCCGCTCGATGATCGGAGGCCATCAAATAATGTAAGGCATCCTGGGTGAATTTCCCTTTACCACTTTCAAAAAAGCGTAAAGGGTATTGCTCTTCTAAAAGGTGAATATTTTCCTTTTGAAAAGCAGAAGATGCCAAAATCACGTCGATTTTAATCCCCCAAGAAAGAACTTGCTCCACTGCAGGCTCAGCCACGAGTACAGTAGGCACCCATTCAAAAAGCCCAGACAACTGCTCCCAGGAAAAATCCTCGATATCGAGTATCACCACAGCAGGCTCTTGTTGCTCTTTGACAAAATGATGGGAAGACATCAGCTATAGAGGTTTTGGTAGAAATTCTGAACGTTTTTATAAGCCAAATTTTCCAACTGCTCCCGAGAAAGAGATCGCTGAAGCACACCTAAAATTTCTGGATATTTAGAAGCATTTTCTGCTAAAGGAAAGTAAAAAGGATGGCGGCTTTTATCCGGAAAATCTCCCGTATAAAAGAAGTCAGCTCCAAAGCTTTGAGCGTTTTCTCCGCCTATTTCAAATCCATGCAAAATATGCTCATACAATCGTTCTGGGACAGAATTATCCAAAAATGCCCGTAGAAAGTTCACTCCAATTATCCCTTGTCGACGAATAATCTCTTGTGCAAATTCATCAGTCAAATTCCGCTTATGATCCCAGATTGCCCGATAATTGGAATGGCTGGCAATGACAGGAACATCCAAACTTTCCTGATCGATGTGATTCAAAATTCCCTCGGCCAATAAATCAGAGGTATGAGATAAATCCACCGGAATTTTCTTTCCATGCATGAGATCAAGTAGGCGTTTTCCATCCTCCTTTAGACCGATTCCTTCGGTGTAATTTCCTCCACCAAATCGGTTCTCGGTATGATGGGTCAAACTGATATAGGCCAATTTTCCCACTCTTAAAAGAATCTCACCAAATTGCTTTTGAATATCCTCCCAATTTGCATTTTCCTCTCCCAAACCAGCAGCATTTTCGATGGAAGCAATCAGAGCAATTTGATTGGAAGAAACTTCCCTACCAGGTTCAAAGGCACAGAAAATATCAGAGTTTTTTTGAATAAGATCTTGGAAAATTACCGCCTGTTTTCTCGCCAACTCCATGGAGCCGGGACGAACATCTGTATAAATTGCCATGACTTGCAGGTGAACGTTACCCTTTTGAAGCCAAGGAACAGCACAAGCAATATCCTCTGAAGAAAAGGCATTTGCATTTGGCACTTTAGCCAAATAGGACAGCATATCGCAATGAAGGTCGTAAATGGGGAAGTTCATTAGCAGGTAGTTTCAAACAAAGTAAACCAAAAAAATGCGTGTTTTTTAATACTTTTAGCCCCTCAGCGAGTTAGATCTTAAGATCATCAAAAAAATCACGTCATGGCACTTACTCCTCCTTTCAATTTCAAAAAATGGATTGATGACAATCGGCATTTGTTGAAGCCTCCCGTGGGCAATCAACAGGTATATAAAGGAAATAAAGACTTCATCGTGATGGTAGTTGGGGGCCCAAATGCCCGAAAAGATTACCACTACGAGGAAGGAGAGGAGTTTTTCTACCAACTTGAAGGTGACATTGTCCTCAAGGTGATCGATGAAGGAATCCCAAAAGATATTCCTATCAAAGAAGGAGAGATCTTCTTGCTTCCTCCACGCGTTCCACATTCGCCACAACGACCAGCAAACACAGTTGGTTTGGTTATGGAGCGATATCGAAGGGAGGGAGAAAAGGACGGCTTCATGTGGTATTGTGAAAACTGCCATAATCTCCTCCATGAAGAATACGTGGAATTGACCGATATCGTCAGCCAACTTCCTCCAATCATGGAGCGCTTCTGGTCAAGTGAAGATCTTCGCACCTGTAAAAAGTGCGGAACTGTCATGGAAAAATAATTTACCCTTTCCCAATTAATCCTATCACAACATGAGCAAGCTGAACTACGAGTTCTCAGAATCCTTTGCCCAAAAAATGGATGCCGAAGATCCTTTGAAGGATTTTAGAAACCGCTTTCATTTCCCTAAAGTAAATGATCGGGAGGTCATTTATTTTTGTGGCAATTCTTTAGGCCTTCAGCCTAAAAGCGTCAGGGATTATTTGGATCGAGAGCTTACTAATTGGGCTGAATTAGGCGTAGATGGACATTTTCATGGGGAAGACGCTTGGTATCATATCCGAAAAAAATCAAAGCCGGCATTGGCTGAAATTGTAGGTGCTCATGAGCATGAAGTGGTGGCTATGAACAATTTGAGCGTGAATTTGCACTTGCTCATGGTTTCTTTTTATCAGCCTACCCCTGATCGATTTAAGATTATTGTCGAGGCTGGAGCATTTCCTTCAGATCAATACATGCTGGAAAGTCAGGTGAAATTTCACGGTTATGATCCAGTTGAAGCCATCGTGGAATTAAAACCTAGACCAGGAGAGCATATCCTTCGTACAGAAGACATTATTGCGGAAATCAAGAACCAAGGCAATCAATTGGCTGTGGTTAACATGGCCGGCCTGCAATATTATTCGGGTCAGGTTTTTGACATGAAAGCCATCACGGAGGCCGCTCATTCGGTGGGTGCCTATGCCGGATTCGATTTGGCACATGCAGTGGGTAATGCACCATTAGTTCTTCATGATTGGGGAGTGGACTTTGCCACTTGGTGCAGTTACAAATACCTGAATTCCGGTCCAGGGAATGTTTCTGGGATTTTTGTTCATGAAAAATATGCCGAGCGACCCGATCTTCCTCGTTTCGCAGGCTGGTGGGGACATGATGAAGGGCAGCGATTTTTGATGGAAAAAGGTTTCATCCCTATGTTCGGTGCCGACGGTTGGCAGCTAGCCAACAGCAATGTATTAGCCTTGGCAGCCCATCAGGCTTCCTTGGATATATTTCAGGAAGCGGGGATCAAAAATCTTCGGGAAAAAAGCGAAAAACTGACAAGTTATTTAGAATTCTTGATTGAGGAAATCAGCGGAGAATCAGGGGTTTTGGAAATAATTACCCCCAAAAACCCAGCAGAAAGGGGCTGTCAGTTATCTTTGCTGATTCATCGCGGCGGAAAAGCCGTCTTCGATGAATGGTATCAACATGGAGTAGTGGGAGATTGGCGAAATCCCAATGTCATCCGATTGGCGCCTACTCCCCTGTACAACAGCTACTTGGATGTGTTCCGATTTGCAAAGATTTTGGAACAATCCTTGGAAAAATTCGCTTAAGGAAGCGAGGATCAACTCATCCCCATGAAAAAAGAAGAAATAACGGTGCTTGGAGCCGGCCTGATCGGGTCCCTCATTAGCATCTTTCTAAAAAAACAGGGACTTGACGTGCACGTGTACGACAAGCGTCCTGATATGCGAAAATCCCAATACTACGAAGGTGGACGCTCCATTAATATGGCCTTGAGCCATCGTGGTTGGAAAAGCTTAGAACAAGTTGGTCTTATCGATCAAGTCAAGCCCCTTGCCATCCCTATGTATGGTCGTAGAATTCACGATGAGCACGGTGGAACCTCCTTTATGCCTTATGGCCTGGAAGGACAGGCGATTTATTCTATTTCCAGAGGCAAATTCAACCAATTGCTGATGGAAGAAGCCGAGCGCTTGGGAGCAACCATTCATTTTGAGCATAAATGCGAAGAAGTAGACTTCAGAGATCAAAGTATTACTTTTTCAAGTCCTGAAGGAACAACCAAAAAAATCGCTCCAGTGATCATTGGGGCAGATGGGGCATATTCTTCCCTTCGTATGTCCATGCAAAAGCAAGTGCGCTTCAACTACAAGCAGGAATATATTTCTCACGGATATAAGGAACTGACCATTCCTGCGACTCCTGAAGGTGAGTTTGCCATGGATCCAAATGCCTTGCATATCTGGCCAAGAGGTAAATTCATGCTAATCGCATTACCGAATCCAGATAAATCCTTCACCTGTACCTTGTTTTTGCCTTTTGAAGGCACAAAGGTTTGCTTCGAAAAAATCAATGATGAGGATGATTTGGAAACCATCTTCCAGGCTTATTTCTATGATGCCTATGAGTTGATGCCGGATTTGAAAACGGAATTTTTCAAGAATCCCACCTCGGCTTTGATCAACATTGAATGCTATCCTTGGGTGCAGGGACACAGTTTGCTCTTGGGTGATGCTTCCCATGCCATGGTTCCATTTTATGGACAGGGAATGAATTGCGGTTTTGAAGATTGCTATATCCTCAATCAGCTCATCGATAAATACGGCCACAATTCCTGGGATTTGGTTTTTGAAAAATTCCAGAAAAAGAGAAAGCCTGATACAGATGCGATTTGCCGATTGGCAATGGAAAATTTCATCGAAATGCGGGACTCAGTAGCAGATCCTAAATTTGTTATTCGAAAGAAGATCGAGAGCAAATTGCATGAATTATACCCCAAAGAGTGGATTCCCCTGTATTCCATGGTCACTTTTTCAGATATGGGCTATGCGGAGGCTTACGCGCAAGGAAAGCTCCAAGAAGCTATCATGGATCAGGTGATGGCCGACCCTTTAATTACTGAAAACTGGGATCGATTGGATTACGAAGACATTATTAACAAAATGGAAACCTCAAAAGCTGTTTAATAGAATGCAAAAACCAGATTTCAATATCGAAGAAGTCAATAAAATCATTCGTGGAAGAAGATCCATGTTTGTTGCTCAATTCAAAGAGAATGACCCCGTGGATGATTCCATCATCGAGGAAATGCTCGAAAATGCGAATTGGGCACCTACTCACAAATTGACTCAGCCTTGGAGATTCATCGTTTACACAGGAGCTGGCTTGAAAAAATTCGCCGATTATCAGGCAGAATTATATAAAAAGCGCGCTGAGAAAAATGGGACTCCTTTCATCGAGGCAACTTATCAGCGATTCAAGGAAAATCCGCTGAAAGCTTCTCACGTGATTGCCATTTTGATGAACCGAACGGAAGGTTCCGGCATTCCGGTGATGGAAGAAATTGCTGCAGTATCCATGGCTGTTCAGAACATGTACCTGACAGCTTGTGCACATGGATTAGCCTGCTACTGGGGTACAGGTGGACCAACTTTCTGGGAAGAAGCTAGGGAAGATTTTGGGCTGGAAGGAGAAGATATGCTGATGGGATTCTTCTATGTCGCTAAACCAGCTACAGACAATTGGCCAGCTGGAAAACGAGAGCCGATTGCAGACCGAGTAGGTTGGATCAGAGAATAAAAAAATGGCCGCTAAGATTATTAGCGGCCATTTTTTTTTAAAGTGCTACGAATGCTGGAGGAGTGACTCCATTCGCCCTTAAGTAGGCGATTGCGGCACCACGATGATGTGTGCTATGATCCATGATCAAAGCCATTATCTGTCTTCGGCTTGCATTCATTCCAAAAACCTCAATAACCTCTCCGGCCTTGTCAGCTGGAACGGCCTTCATTGTTTCTTCGGTATAATCATAGGCCTTTGCTACATAATCAGCTAGCTCAGCCTTACTTGCTGTAGCCAAATCAATACTGAACCCCGGGTCTTTTCCCATCAAGTATCCCTGTGCTATTCCAACTGCTGAAGATGCAATGTGATGAATTTGCTCTTTGAAACTCATTGCTTCCGGATCCGTTTTGTAATCCATACCTGATTCAGGCATAGCGTTCAGGACATCAATGGTAAATTGCTTTCCGTTTCTCCATTTGCTGAGAAATTCATCCATGGTCGTTTGAGCATGAAGATTTCCCAAGACAAACAAAAATGCCAAGGTAAATAGGCTAGTAAAAAGTGTTTTAACTTGCTTTTTCATTTTTGGATTGGGTTGGTTGAGTATTAAAGTTCCACTATTCCAGAATGAAATCAAATCGAAAGGCTAATTTTATGCTATGAAAAAATTCTTGTTTTTCTTTTTAATCGCTGGATTATTAGCAAGTTGTGAAAACACCTTTTTGCCCAAACCGAAAGGCTACAACCGAATCGACCTACCCAATCATAACTATCAAGCGCTTGAAGAGGGATATCCCTATCAATTGGAATATTCGCGTTATAGCGAGGTGGAACCTGATTCTTTTAACCTACAGGAAAAAGCTTGGATCAATTTGAATTACAAGGATTTTGGAGCCAAAGTCCACTTGACCTATAAACCCATTTCCAATGAAGTAGACTTTCGTACCCTATCCAACGATGCCTTTAAGCTGACAGCAAAGCATCAAATCAAAGCCTATGGAATCGAAGAATCAGTTCTGCTCACTCCTGAAGGCTATACCGGAGTGGTAGCCGAACTTTCGGGTGAAGTACCTACGCAGTTCCAATTTTTTGTAACCGATTCAACGGAGCATTTCCTTCGAGGAGCTTTGTATTTCAATACTGCATTAAAAAATGACTCCTTAGCCCCCGTCATTGAATACATCAAGGTGGACATGGCCCACCTGATGAATTCGCTGAAATTTGAAAATTAACTGATATACTTCCAGGATCTGTAAATAATCACTCCCCCTGCCAAGGCTACAACCGTGGCGATACTTCCAGCAAGCGCCTCTCCATAAATCCAGAAACCTGTAGCAAAAAGAGCGGAATAGATCATGATGGATCCAATTAACATCAAGCCGATTTCTCTTGGAAGTTGACCTGTTACTTGTTTTTCACCCGGATATCTATCCAATACTTTTTTCCAACCCCAAGAAGCTGGGTGTACTTTTCTGTAGAAGCTTAGGAGAACTTCATCTTTTTCAGGCCGGGTCAAAAAGGTCACCAATAGCCAGCCCGCCGTAGTAAAGGAAACGGAATAGATCAATTTCAGATAGGCTTGGTCTTCAGGTATCATTATCCAATTGACATTTGGATTGATCACTTCAAAAAAGATGGCTACGACGAAGGAAATTGCCATAGCTGAAATCTCTGTATAGGCATTGATTCTCCACCAAAACCAGCGAAGGATGAAAATAAGACCTGTTCCAGCTCCAATCTGAAGCAAGATATTAAATGCATGCAGGGCTGAAGACAAAGCCAAAGCCAAAAATGCCGACAAAACCATCAATGCTACCGTAGAGATTCTACCTACTGCCACCAATTCCTTATCAGACGCTTCAGGCTTTATAAATCGTAGGTAAAAGTCATTTACTATATAGGAAGACCCCCAGTTGAGATGGGTCGAAAGAGTCGACATTACAGCGGCAATCAAGGAAGCCAAAACAATTCCCAATAAGCCTGTAGGTAGGAAAGTCAACATAGCCGAATATGCCAAGTCATCCCCCAATTTATCGGCAGGAATCTCTGGGAAGGCAGTCTGCATATCAGAGATAGTAGGAAAGACAACAAGTGAGGCAAGGGCAATGATAATCCAAGGCCAAGGACGAAGCGCATAATGCGCAATGTTGAAGAATAAAGTGGCACCAACCGCATTATTCTCATCTTTAGCAGAAAGCATTCGCTGAGCGATGTAGCCTCCACCTCCCGGCTCTGCACCTGGATACCAAGTAGCCCACCATTGAATAGCTATGGGAATGATAAACAAAGGAACATAGACATTTGGATCATCAAAATCAGGAACAAAGTCTAGCTTATCAGCCACATTTTCATGGGCTAGTAAGCCTTGCAAGCTTCCGATTTCAGGAAGATCCAAGATAAAGTAAGCCGCCCCAAAGGCTCCGATCATGGCAATAAAGAACTGGAAGAAATCAGTCAGCAAAACCCCTTTCAAGCCGCCAAGTGAACTATAGATTACTGTGACAATTGAGGCTATAAGTAGGGTTTGGATAGGACTTAATCCTAACATCACCCCTCCAATTTTAATTGCAGCCAGAGAAACCGTGGCCATAATAACCACATTGAAAAACACCCCTAAATAGATGGCTCGAAAGGCACGAAGGAAAGCGGCTCCTGTTCCTGAATACCGCAATTCATAAAACTCCAAATCCGTCGTGACCTCGGACCTTCTCCACAATTTGGCATAGACAAATACAGTCAACATACCAGTGAGTAGAAAAGCCCACCAAGCCCAGTTACCACTTACTCCATTTTTCCGAACAATATCCGTTACCAAATTGGGAGTGTCAGCTGAAAAAGTGGTCGCCACCATACTGACACCAAGTAACCACCAAGGCATATTTCGTCCCGAAAGGAAGAACTCTTTGGCAGAAGATCCGGCTTTTTTGGAGGTTAATATTCCAATTAATAAGGAGATAACGAAGAAAGCTCCGATGATCACCCAATCAATAGTAGTAACATTCATGGTCTTAGGGGTTTATCGACCAACCAATAAACAAATTTTTATTTGAATGTCTTTTTACTTTATTAATAAATTTTAAAAACCTTCTAATTCAAAGGCTTGGGGAATTTCCCAATTCATATTAACAGCCTGTTAATTCTATCTAAAAAACTTAACCATTCCTTCCCCTTTATTTAACCTGAAAATCAATCAATTAAGACTCTTGCTAGATAATTTCATCCTTTTAATAACCAACCAAAAACTCTTATTTATCATGAAAAGACTAGCATTAATTTTTGGGATGATATTTACCCTAGCGTCCTGTATGGAGCGCGGAGGGAAAGGAATTCCTTTTCAGTCCAACTTTACACAAGTTTCAAGTATCGATATTGGCGGGGAAGCTGCCGCTGAAATCACTGCTCACGATCCGGAGACACAGCAACTTTTTGTTGTAAACAATAGCCTGTCTTCTACCGTGGACATTATCGATTTTTCTGATCCACAAAATATGTTACCGACAGGCTTTATTGATATCACTTCCTATGGTGGAGGAGTCAATTCTGTTGCTGTGAAAAATGGACTTTTGGCGATTGCAGTAGAAGCATTTACCAAAACCGACAATGGTTCCGTTCTAGTTTTTGAAACAAGCAACCTGGAAACCCCTCTCGCAATAATTCCTGTGGGAGCATTACCGGATATGGTGACCTTTAGTCCAAATGGAAGATATATCATGACCGCGAATGAAGGCGAGCCAAATGATGATTACTCCATCGATCCAGAAGGTTCAATTTCCATCATCGATGTGGAAATGGGCTTCGATGTAACGACTTTGGGATTTGAATCTTTTGAAGGCCAAAAAGAGGCATTAATGGCTGGGGGGTATCGTGTATTTGGACCAAATGCTTCTTTGGCACAAGATACCGAACCGGAATATGTGGCCATTGATTCCAAATCCGAAACAGCTTGGGTTACCCTTCAGGAAAATAATGGAATTGCCAAGGTGGATATCAAAAGAAAAATAATCACTGATATTTTCCCAATGGGACTAAAGGACCATACCAAAAATGGTAATGAAATGGATCCAAGTGATCGGGATGGTGGAGTTAATCTTCAAAACTGGCCAATTTATGCCTATTATCTACCAGACGCTATTGTATCTTATTCTTTGGGAAGTGCAGAGTTCTACATTACCGCGAATGAAGGAGATACTCGGGAATATGAAACTTATGAGGAAGAGTCCAGGGTTAAAGACCTGGATTTAGACCCAGATGCTTTTCCAAATGCTGATTTCTTGCAAGAGGATGAAAACCTAGGACGGTATACTGTGACCACCGCATCCGGCGACCTGGATGGAGATGGGGATTTTGATGTGCTTCATGGAATTGGTGGCCGATCTTTCACGATTTGGAATGGAAACAACGGAACAAAAGTGAATGATTATAAAAATTTGGAAAAAGACCTTTTGGCAACAAATCCTTCCTTGTATGATGACGGAAGAAGCGACAATAAAGGAGTGGAACCGGAAGCAGTCGAAATAGGAATAGTGAATGGTCGAACATACCTGTTTGTAGGAATGGAGCGAGCTGATGCTGTAGCTGTTTATGAGTTAAGAGGCATTGGAGGAGTTACCTACGTGCAAATCCTAGAAACTGGAGACGCGCCAGAGGGTGTGCTTTTTATCCCTTCTGAAGAAAGCCCTAATGGAAAGGCTACCCTTCTTGTCAGCTCGGAAGGGGATGGAGTTATCCGAGTATATCAGAATTAACCACCATAAATTTTTGATTGAAAGGCTGAGAAAATTCTCAGCCTTTTTTTATTTCCAAAAAACTACCAATTCTCCCTACTTTTGAAAATGGATTTGGATCACCTCAAACAACTTTTATTCCATTACCCGGAGTTATTTTCCAATGAAGAAATCAGCATAGAACCATTGGGAAATGGGCTTATCCATGAGACTTGGAAAATCTCCACTCTCAAAGGACATTTTGTCTTACAGGCCTATAATAAATCGGTTTTCCCTTTTCCCGAACGGATTCAAAATAACCTGGATATTCTTTTTCGAAAACAAGTCGCGGACCGTCTTCCTTTTGAATTGCCATTGCCTATACAAAATTCTCAAGGAGAGCAATTGACGAATTTTGAAGGGAAATTATGGAGAATCTTTCCTTTTGTTTCGGGTAAAACTTTGGAACAGATTCAGGCTCCAAACGAAGCTTGGCTTGCTGCAAAAGCATTTGGGGAATTTGCTTCAGCAGGCAAGGAGCTGAATATGTCTGAGTTTATGGAAACCATCCCGGACTTTCATCGACTGGATCTCCGTTTTGAAAAATTCCAACAGGCGGCTAGTGCTGTTTTCTCCTGGACCAAAGAGGAAGAGGATATTTTACGATTTTACCTCAATCAAAAACCACTTATTGAATCATACAAAGAGGAAAAACAAAAACTTCCCATCCGATTAACCCATAGTGACACCAAAATCAACAACTTGATCTTTTCTGAGGATCTTCATCAGATAAAGGCTTTGATAGACTTGGATACGGTCATGCCTGGATTACTGCTTTATGATTTTGGAGATTTGGTAAGGACGGTCGCATGCAGCCTTCCCGAAACCAGTATTCAATGGGATGAAATAAGACTTCAAGAAGAAATATTTGAGGAATTGGTCTTGGGTTATTTGGAAGGAGTAAAAACCCTTGCTACCCCCGAAGAATTCGAATCACTATTGATCGGAGGAGAAGTAATGACTTGTATGATGGGACTTCGATTTTTTACAGACCATCTTCAGGGGAATATTTACTATCGGGTTCAGTATCCGGAACAAAACCTCCACCGGGCAAAAAATCAGATGATTTTGCTTCGGGATCAGCAAGAAAAGCGAGCGCAGTTAAGGGATATCTGGAAAAAATCTCTTGAAAAGGTTCAGGCTTCTGACAATTAGCAGGAAAACTTGGTAAAATTTTCCCACCAAGAGTAAATTGCCTTTTACAAAATCATCCGTCCCTTGTCTGGTTTTTTTTCCACCAAAATAGAGTTCCTCAAAGGAGTAGGCCCACAGCGCGCCGAACTGCTCAATAAAGAGCTCCAGATTTTTACCTATGGGGATTTATTGCAGCATTACCCCTTTCGCTACGAGGACAGAAGTAAGTTTTACAAAATCCAGCAACTCAATCCTGATTTAGAAAATGTCCAGGTCATCGCACGTGTGATGAAATTGGAAATCGTGGGTGTGGGTGGAAAAAAAAGACTGGTAGCCCATGTAGCTGATGAAACCGGAGAAATGGAAATGACCTGGTTTAAGGGAATTCAATGGGTTCAAAAGAAATTACCGGTAGGAAGCGTCTTTATTTTCTTTGGAAAGCCTGCTCAATTTGGAAGAAAATGGAGCATAGCTCATCCTGAAATGGAGCCTCTGAGCCAAGCCTCCGAGAATCGAAACAGTTTCCAACCGGTCTATTCCACCACTGAAAAATTACGAGCTCGATTCTTGGACTCGAGAGGTATCTCCAAACTCATGGAACAATTAGTCCATGCGAGTTTGCCTTATATTCAGGAGACACTTCCTACAAGCATTCTAGAACAGTATCAATTGATCGGGAAAAAGGAGGCTTTGCGTGAAATTCACTTTCCAAGCCGTCCCGAACTCCTTCAGCGAGCTCGAAAGCGACTTAAATTCGAGGAGTTCTTTTTCTTACAACTCCGCCTTCTGAAAATGAAAGTTGCCCGAACAGAGAAATTTCGAGGGCAAATTCTGGATAATACTTCCTTGCTAACTGAATTTTATCAAAACCATATTCCATTCGAATTGACAGGTGCACAGAAACGGGTCATTCGGGAATCCTATCATGACTTGAAGTCTGGAAAACAGATGAATCGGCTGATTCAGGGAGATGTGGGAAGTGGAAAAACCATGGTTGCTTTTATCTGCATGTTGATTGCTATTGGCTCAGGGTCTCAAGCATGTCTGATGGCACCAACAGAAATTCTAGCCAATCAACATTATGAGGGATTGAAGGAATATGCGGATATGATGGGAATCAAAATCGCTTTGTTGACTGGTTCGGTGAAAAAGTCCGCTAGGAAAACGATTCATGAGGAGCTTTTATCTGGAGATTTAAAAATTCTCATCGGAACTCATGCACTTTTAGAGGATGTGGTGCAATTCCAAAATTTGGGTTTGGCCATTGTAGATGAACAGCATCGATTCGGGGTAGCACAACGGGCAAAATTATGGGCCAAGAATGAGGAGTTTTTTCCCCACGTTTTGGTGATGACAGCCACACCGATTCCAAGAACCCTTGCCATGACGCTTTATGGAGATTTGGATGTTTCAGTCATAGATGAGTTACCGGCAGGAAGAAAACCCATTCAAACCGTACACCGCTATGATAAAGACCGGTTGAAAGTATTTGGCTTTATCAATCAGGAAATCCAAAAGGGCCGTCAGGTTTACATAGTCTATCCTTTAATTGAAGAGTCCGAAAAACTAAACCTAAAAAATCTCATGGATGGCTATGAAAGCATTGCGAGGGCTTTCCCTCAATATCCGCTTAGCATAGTCCATGGAGCCATGAAAGCCGAAGCCAAAGATTTTGAAATGCAGCGCTTTGTGAAAGGGGAAACCAAAATCATGGTTGCAACCACTGTAATCGAAGTAGGCGTAAACGTCCCAAATGCTTCAGTTATGATCATCGAAAATGCTGAACGCTTTGGCTTATCCCAATTACATCAATTGCGCGGAAGGGTAGGCCGGGGTGCAGAGCAAAGTTATTGTATCCTGATGAGTAAGTACGAGTTGTCCAAGGATTCCAGAATCCGACTAGAAACCATGGTCCGAACCAATGATGGGTTTGAAATTGCTGATGTGGATCTTCGGCTTCGAGGCCCCGGAGATTTGATGGGGACTCAGCAAAGTGGTGTTACTGATCTTTTGATCGCAGATCTAAGTAAGGATGCTGGTCTTTTAACCTTGGCGCGGGATGCTGCTCAACAATTATTGGCAAATGATCCTCATTTAAGTCTTCCAGAAAATCAACCCATTTTAAAACAAATCCAGCAGCAGAAAAAAACAGCGGTTAACTGGAGTAGAATATCCTGAGGGATTTCTTTCTTTTCCCTTTCCTATATCTGAAAACTTCCTATGAACAAACCAAAAAACCAGACCCTAGACCCTCAAGATTGGGAATCCATGCGTGAACTAGGTCATCAGATGATTGATGATCTGATTGATTATTGGAAAGGAATTCGGGAAGAGAAAATCTGGAGACCAATTCCTGAGGAAATTAAACAGCGTTTGGATGATTCCATCCCAGAAACAGGAATGGACCCGGAGGCTGTTTATGAAGAATTCAAGAAAACCATTTTTCCCTATAACAAAGGAAATGTACATCCCCGGTTCTTTGCTTGGATTCAAGGAACAGGTACTCCAATGGGAACCTTTGCAGACTTATTGGCTTCTGGTATGAATCCAAATACCACCATTGGGGAACACTCAGCCATGTACGTAGATCGGCAGGTAGTGAACTGGTGCAAAGAATTAATGGGCTTCCCTAGCAGTGCATCTGGAATTCTTGTAAGTGGTGGATCCATGGCAAATATTACTGCACTCACAGTAGCCCGAAATGCCTTTGGTGAGGGGAAAATTCGAGAAAAGGGGTTATTGGAAAATGGGCAGCAATTAATTCTTTATTGCTCCACCGAAACACATGCTTGTATTCAAAAGGCAGCGGAAATTTTGGGTATAGGAAGTCAGCATGTCAGAAAGATCCCGGTAAATGATGCTTATGAAATGCGTGCTGATTTGCTG
Source organism: Algoriphagus kandeliae (assembly GCF_004571135.1). Classification (GTDB taxonomy): domain Bacteria; phylum Bacteroidota; class Bacteroidia; order Cytophagales; family Cyclobacteriaceae; genus Algoriphagus; species Algoriphagus kandeliae. The sequence continues at coordinate 316,755 of NZ_SPSB01000002.1, read as the reverse complement.
CAAAAGCAGATTGAACAGGATTTGGAATTAGGATTATGTCCCTTTGCCATAGTAGGCACTGCTGGTACAGTCAATACGGGAGCAATTGACCCCTTAGATGATTTATTTAAAATTTCCCGGCAATACAATTTATGGTTTCATGTAGATGGAGCCTATGGAGCTTTAGCCAAGTTGGACCCGGTATATTCAGATCGTTTAAAGGCTATCGAAGAAGCAGATAGCTTAGCTTTTGACCTGCATAAATGGATGTATGTTCCCTATGAAGTTGGCTGCACGTTGATCCGTGATGCCAAAAAGCACCGAGACGCATTTGCGAATACACCTAATTATTTGCTACAGGAAAGTAGAGGACTTTCTGGCGGATTGGATTCCATCAATCACTATGGATTTGAACTTTCGAGAGGTTTTAAAGCACTCAAGATTTGGATGTCTCTCAAGGAACATGGTCGGGAAAAATATGCACAAATGATTGCTCAGAACAACCGACAGGCAGAATACTTGACTCAACTGGTTTTAGAAAACCCTCAGCTGGAATTGATGGCACCCACCTCTATGAGTATCACCTGTTTCCGAATGTCTCCTCCAAATTTTTCAGAGGAACAAATTCGAGACCTAAACCAGGAAATATTAGTACGGCTTCAAGAAGAAGGAATCGCTTCTCCAAGTTCCACCATTTTGAATGGAAAGTATACGATTCGAATTGCCAACGTAAATCAACGCAGCCAATTTGAAGATATGGATTTATTAGTAAGAGAAGTCATTAGAATAGGGAAAGAAATTATTGGTTGAGTTAAATTTTTTAATAAAAAAAGGAGAAATCAATAATTAAAAATTTTTATTTTTATATAAATCAAAAAACAATTTTTTATGAAAAAGCTTTTCGCAGAATTTATTGGAACCTTATGGCTAGTCCTTGGAGGTTGTGGAAGTGCCGTTTTAGCGGCAGGTTTTCCTGAATTAGGAATTGGATTCGTTGGAGTTTCTTTTGCATTTGGTCTTACCGTAGTGACTATGGCTTATGCCATCGGCCACATTTCAGGTTGCCATTTGAATCCTGCTGTTTCTGTAGGTCTTTGGATAGGAGGCCGTTTTGATCGCAAAGATTTGGTTCCTTATATCATTGCCCAAGTTTTAGGCGGACTTGCAGGAGCTGGAATTCTTTATCTGATTGCAACCGGAAAAGCAGGAGTAGATATAGGAGGATTTGCCTCCAATGGATATGGAGAAGCATCACCAGGAGGATATTCCATGATGGCGGCCTTGGTTACTGAAACCGTAATGACATTTTTCTTTTTAATGGTTATATTAGGATCAACTGATTCCAAAGCACCTGCAGGTTTTGCAGGATTAGCAATTGGATTAGCTTTAGTTTTGATTCATTTAATTAGCATTCCCGTAACGAATACCTCAGTGAATCCAGCAAGAAGTACCTCTCAAGCCTTATTTGCAGGAGGAATTTATCTACAGCAACTATGGCTTTTTTGGATAGCGCCCATAATTGGTGCGATTTTGGCCGGGATTACTTATAAATACATTTCAAAGGAATAAATCCACTAATCAATTATTACATGAAAAAACTTCAATTACTATCCATTTTCTTCTTTCTGACTCTTTTTGTCAGCGTTGAAGCTTACTCTCAAGAAGTAGGTATTCGATTCGGTAGTTTCTCCGGAAATAATGTTGCGGTCGATGGAGTATTTGCATTAGGTGAATTCTCAAGAATTCATGCAGATGTCAGTTTTGGTGGCGGAGGCGTTGGAATTGATGCGCTTTGGAATCCTATCTTCAAACCTGTAGGAAGCAGCGATTTCAACTGGTATGCAGGTTTTGGTCCATCTCTATTCCTAGGTGATCCATTCACCTTGGGTGCCGCTGGTGAAATCGGTATAGAATACGCTTTCGCAGATGTGCCGATCACGATAGGTGCTGATTACCGACCGGTTTTTGTGATCGTAGAAAATACCCGCTTTGTTGGAGATGGATTTGGTTTCAACGTTCGTTGGCGATTTGGGCCAAATGATTAATTCATGCAATAGTTAACAGCAGGGTCAAAAGCCCTGCTTTTTTTATGAAAAAGATTTTTGAAGGGATAATCTATCTGGAGAAATTCTCAGGAAAAGGAGGATGGACTTATGCTCGGATTCCTCTGACTTTTGAAAAGAAAGGCCATTATTTTGGGATGCGACAAGTTTCGGGAAAAGTTGATGATTTTACCTTTGACAAGAAACAATTGATGCCCCTAGGAGATGGTGCTTTGTTTTTACCCATCTCAAAAGACATCCGAAAAGTGATCAAAAAAGAGGTTGGAGATCCTATCAATTTACTTTTGGAAGTACCGGATACTCCTACTGAGGCTCCTGAAGAATTGATCGACTGCCTCAAAGATTACCCGGGGAAATTCGAGGCATTTTTGGCTTTGGAAGAAAAGGAAAAATCTGAATGGATGGAGTTTATTTATGCAGCAAAATCAGAAAATGAAAAAGCCGAAAGAATCATTCGTCTTTTGGACTCTCTTCTCTAAAAGAAAGCTTCCTTAAATAATGATTCTTCCGGCTAATTTTTAGAATTCTATGATAATACCAACAGTGGGTAAGATAGTCCCTGCGGTATTTTCGATCTCTTTCAATTGATAGCGACTAGGATCATTGGGATTTACCAAAATTTGACCTGAATCATTTCTTACCGGAACCAATAATGGCGCTTGAAGCGCTTCAAAATTGTAAGCATTCTGAATGTCCAAATACCAGTTCAAGTTCCAATTCTTGAAGTAGTATTTCTTATCGATTCGCAGATCCAATTGATGAAACGCAGGAAGACGTTCTGCATTTATCTGATCGAAATCCAAAATGGCCTGATTTCGCAAATCCCAATTTGCAATTAAAGAGGACTCTTCTAAGTCATAAGGAGTATAAGGCGTTCCTCCCAAATATCTCCACCTGGCACCGATCTCCCAGTTCTTGGAAAAGCGCTTCCCGGCAGTTAAACTCACAATCATCCGATTATCCCAAGAAGAAGGAATATAACCATCCGTATTTGGGTTGGTAAATTCGCTTCGTACCAAGGTCAAGGCTGCTATACCATAAAAGTCCTGGAACAATCGCTGTTGCGCCAAAAACTCAAGTCCATAGGCTCTACCCTCTGAATTTGAAACTACAGGCTCATTGCCAATCACTCCAAAATCAGCCCCCAAGTTGGCAAGAGAAATACCATTACGAATAGATGATGGGTAATTGGAATATTTCTTATAGAATCCCTCTACTGTAAAGCGCCGGTTTTTCTCAGACTTTAACAACTCAATTCCAGCGATGAATTGGGTATTTCGAATGAAGCGAACATCATTTTCTTGATTCAATAAATTTCCCTCATTATCCCGATACCCCAAAACCGTATAAGGTGGTCTTTGGTAATAAATACCGGTGTTTCCAGTCAAAAATAAATTGGGCTTCAACTGATAAGAAACAGAAAACCGCGGGCTGATCTGATTCAAAGGATTTTGAGCCGTTTCACCAAAATCTGCTCCATCTACCCGAATACCCCCAGAAAGTAATAATCGTTCACCGTCAAGGGTCCTGCTTCCAGAAATGAAGGCCCCATAAGAATTAAAATTCGAAGTGGCCTGAACATCAATTATTTCTCCCGTACTTGAAAGAGTGGCTCTGTCAAAATTGTCGATAAAGTAGCGGGAATACTCATAATTGACCCCATACTTCAAGGTATAGCCACTTCCAAAAATGGAGTTTTCGGCCCGGAATTTATTTTCAGACTCCTGAGATAGATAATCAAACAACAAATTATCCTCGTTGCTTTCATCATTATTGGAATATTTGAACGAATGATTGTTCAGCATATTTCGGCTGAGGACAAAAGTCCAAAAACCATTGTCTCGGAAGCGTTTTAACTTCAAGCCAGTGGCATAATTCCACTGTTCCTGTATCGGTAAAACATCCAGAAGGTAGAGCCGATTTTCTCGCTCTTCCTCAGTTTCATCATCTGGGATATCCTGATTCAATACGAAGTTGTCAATCGCTCCTACTCCCAAAAATGTCAATTCAGTTTTGTCATTCAGCTTGGTAGTTGTCTTGACCTGGAAATCATTGAATGTTGGCAAAAATGGCAAACCTAATAGCCTAAATAGGCCTTGCAGATACGATCTCCGAGCTGAGAGGAGATAAGTCGTATTTTCTCCAATAGGCCCTTCATTGGATAGTGTCAATTCAGAAGCTCCAACTGTCAGCTGAGTAAACATCTCATCCCTTCTTCCTTCCTTGAGCTGAATTTCAAAGAAAGAACTCAGGGAGTTCATCCTATTGGCGGGAAAGCCACCTGTGATGACATCGACATTTTTGATCAGATTCACATTGAGAATCCCGACAGGCCCCCCTGAAGAACCTTGGGTAGCAAAGTGGTTGATTACCGGTACTTCTATCTCATCAATAAAGAATTTGTTTTCGTTTGGAGCTCCTCCACGAATCAAAATATCATTACGAAAACTTGGGGTACTTGCTACTCCGGGAAGGGCTTGGATTACCCTTGAGATATCCCGGTTTCCTCCTGGATATCGCTCAATTTCATTGGTATTTAATCTTCTGACGGATAAGGGAGTTTCTTCTGATCTAGAAAACTCAGAACTAACCACTACCTCGTTCAACTCCGAGGCATCCTCCAGCAATTCAAAATCCAATTGAATGGCTTTGGCTTGGCTGATTTGAATTTCATATTTGGTGGAGGTTTTATAACCTACAAAACTCGCGCGAACATTGTAAAGTCCAGGAGGAATCCCCTGGATTTCATAATTACCATCCTCATCGGAGATCGCACCCAAATCGGTGTCCAAGACTAAAATATTGGCAAATGCTATAGGCTCATTATTGACTGGGTTGAATACCCTTCCACGGATTACACCCTGCCCAAATAGGTTCAGAGTCAGAAAAAGCAAAACAAGTGTGAGTAGCTTTGATTTCATAGTTGGTTTTTTAATTACTATGAAAATCAATTTGGCCTATGATAGTTTCAAAGAATCAAAAGATTTTGACATAAATCATCGAAAATCGGCAGTTTGTTGCTCTTTCACCTGCCAAAGTCTCCACCATGGAGTACCAGGAGAATCATGATGCTCATAATGATATCCGAAAAAATAACAGCTCAAAAATGCCCAAAGATGATTTTTTGATTGGGATTTAGAGTGGTGAACATTATCGCTTTCTCCTCGATGAGGAAGGTAAGTTCCAAAATAGAACAACTGAAGCGTAGAAAGTACAGCAGGTAGCATCCAGAAAACAATCAGGTTTTCCGTTGGAAGAAAAAGCTTGAGAATATTGAAGGTAACCGCCATCAATAATATCTGAAAAAAGGTCACATACTGCTTAATGAAGGAAAAATACCAAATAAAGAAATTACCCGAGGGATGATAGTCCGGATCTTGATCCGTTGCTACGTGGCGGTGATGCTCATGATGCTTAGGAAACAATTTCCAATAAAAATTAAAGGAGAATAAGATGGCAGCTATCCAACCTGTCACATGATTTAATCGCTTATTACTAGAAACAACTCCATGCATGGCATCATGGGCAGTGATAAACAAACCCGTGTACAAATGCATTTGAATCAGAATTCCCAAATACGTCAAGGGCGACTTCCAATCTAGGTCAATATTCAGCCAAAAAATTAGACTGATAGCCCATAGTATAATGATGGACCAACCTATAATTAGCCCCTTGGGGTCAACTTTTTTAGAGATTGTCTGAGATATTGCCATAAAACAGGCCTTCAGATTTTAAAAGGTGAGAATTCGCTCACGAACTTGCTCCATCAGCCACATAGGAGTGGAAGTTGCTCCACAAATTCCCACAGAATCATTGGGATCAAACCAAGATTCTTCGATTTGATCTGGATTGGAAACGAAGTAGGTATTCGGGTTTTTATCCTTGCAGACATTGTATAATACCTTGCCGTTGGAGGATTTGGTACCGCTGACAAAGACGATTTTATTGTATTTATCTGCAAACTCCCGAAGTTCCTTGTCACGATTGGAGACCTGTCTGCAAATGGTGTCGTTGGTATTTACCGTAATTCCATTTTCCCTCAGCACTTCATTGATTTCGTAAAATTTATCGGTACTCTTGGTTGTTTGACTGTAAAGCGTCAGGTTTTTTGGTAGGGATGGAATATCCAATTCGGAGATATCCTGAAAGACTACCGCTTTGTTGTTGGTTTGTCCCAATAATCCGATGACTTCTGCGTGACCATGCTTACCATAAATGTAGATGGTTTCATCCTTGTCAAAGGAATTTTTGATCCGGTTTTGCAATTTCAAAACGACCGGACAGGAAGCATCAATCAGGGTAAGATTATTTTGAATAGACAACTCATAGGTTGAAGGCGGCTCTCCATGAGCTCGGATAAGAACTTTTTCATTTTTGAGCTGCTTCAGCTCTTCATGATCAATAATTCTGAGACCCTTCCGGGTAAGCCGGCTCACTTCCTCATCATTATGAACAATATCTCCCAAGCAATAGAGATAGCCTTGTTCATCCAAAATCTCCTCAGCCATTTCGATGGCATAGACCACTCCGAAACAGAAGCCTGAGTGTTGGTCGATTTCTACATGGAGATTTTTCATGTGATTATTTTTTAATAATTAATGGCCACATAGAATCTCGCAATGCTATCCAAAAACATTCAAAAATTTGGCGATTGCTCGATTTCATAGGCTATAAACTTTTGACAGAATGAAATGTTTTTGCACTTCGAATTGCTTCAAAGAAACTGACATTCATCAATAACAATGTCATGGAGTAAATGCTGTCCTCAATAGGAACAGTCCAGATGCGAATGCCCAAATTTTCGGCATTGTTATAAATTACAACCGGCTCTTCTGTTATCCCTCCCGTCAATATCCCATTACATAGAAAAAACGGAATCAAATGTACTAAGTAAGCAAAGAGAAATTTGCCTAAGTATTTATCGTTAAATATCAGAAAATGAACCAATAAGGCAATACCTCCCACCAAAAAATTGACAGAAGTGTACCATTTGTCCAAATGCAAAAGCGCAAATCCAATTAGGAAAGGTACCATGATGTACACAAAAGGCTTTCCCCAATCCCGTAAAGGATCTTTCGGGAAAAAGTAGATCAGGACTTCATAAATAAATAGGCAAGCAAAAGGAATCACAAAGAAGAAAAGCCACTCCTCCACCGGAAGATTTAGAAGGTACAATCCAGAAATGTAGGTTGGATTAAATTCCCAAACTCCAATATCGGTAAACCAAACATCCCAAATCAAAAAGAAGGCTGCAGTAATCAGCATCCCGGGGAAAATCTGACCCCATTTAGAAGCATAGCGAATCCTATGCTCAAACGACTGAGCCAAAGGGTAGGAAATGGCAAATAGTAGCACGCCGAAATAGAGGTACTTTTCCATTAGCTGATGCCTAGTTTGGTGCCAAAATAGGTGCCTACCAATAAGGAAAGCTTTTTAGAATTTGGAATTCGAATACGCTGCTGGGTGATCGTTTCTGCGGGCAAGCCCTTGATCTTATCAAATAGCTTTTGGTAATACAAGTAAGCCACCTTTACACCCAGCTTGGCACCTTCCGGTAAAGCTTCTATTCCTACCAAAGCATCATCGAAGTCTTTTTGAATGTCTTTTTCGATCTCCTGTTTTACATCCCGATCAAATAATCGAAAATCTACTCCCGGAAAATACACTCGGCCTCGCTCCTCATAATCGCTTTTCAAGTCCCGTAAGAAATTAACCTTTTGAAAAGCAGATCCTAATTTACAGGCAGGCTCTTTCAATCGTTCGTATTCTGCATTATCCGCTCCACAAAATACTTTCAGACACATCAAACCAACTACTTCCGCAGACCCGTAGATATACTCATTGTAGCGGGAATCATTGTAAGTTTTGAAATCCAAGTCCATTTCCATGCTATGCAGAAATGCCTCGATGAGATCCAAATCAATTTGATATTCATTGACGATCAATTGAAAGGCATGCAAGACCGGATTTAAAGAGATTTTCTTTTCTATGGCCTCATAGGTATCCGCCTTGAAGCGCTCCAACAGACCAGCTTTATCTTGGTCATGAAACGTATCTACGATTTCGTCAGCATAGCGAACAAAACCGTAAATAGCATAAATCGGCAAATGAAACTTTTTATCCAGGGTTTTGATCCCTAGTGTAAAGCTTGTGCTATACCGCTGAGTAATCAGACGACTACATTCAAGCGTGGTTTGATCAAAAAGTTTCTTAGCATCCATTGCTATAATATACCCATTTATTTACAGATTGTTTTCTTTCATCACTTCCCGTGCCACAACTCCCCCAGAAATTAAAGAAGGAGGAACCCCAGGTCCAGGTACGGTAAGTTGACCTGTGTAATACAGGTTTTTGACATTTTTGTTCTTAAGAGAAGGCTTTAAAATTGCTGTTTGAGTCAAGGTATTAGCAAGACCGTAAGCATTTCCCTTAAAGGCATGGTAATCGGATTTGAAATCCGAATGGGCATAGGACCGCTTATAGATTATATGCGAGCGGATCTCCTGACCCGTAATCTCTTCTAAACGATCCATTATGATATTGAAATATTTTTCCCGCATCTCTTCCCCATCCTCTAAATCAGGTGCCAAAGGAATCAATAAAAACATATTTTCCTTTCCTTCCGGCGCTACAGTTGGGTCAGTCACAGAAGGCACTGAAGCATAGAACAGCGGTTTTTCCGGCCATCTAGGATTCTTGTAAATGGCATCTGCGTGAGGGCCCAGCGGTTCATCAAAAAATAAATTATGATGACGTAGGTTTTTCAGCTTTTTGTCAATTCCTAGATAGAACAATAAACTGGATGGAGCCATAACTCGCTTATCCCAGTATTCCTCCGAATAATTACTGTACTTAGGGTTGAGAAGATGCTTATCTACATGATGGTAATCTGCTCCAGCAACAACCACATCTGCATCAATTTTTTCTCCCGAAACCAAACGAACCCGTTTGGCGATCCCATTTTCGATTTCGATTTCCTCTACTTCAGCATTATAGCGGATTTCTACTCCCTTTTCTTCAGCCAAATCCACCATGCCTTTGATAATCTCATGCATGCCTTTTTTAGGATACCAAGTACCCAAGGCAATGTCTGCATAATTCATCAAGGAATACAGAGCCGGAATATTTTCCGCGGTTTCACCCAAAAACAAAACCGGGAATTCCATCAGGCGGATGATTTCTTCGGATTTAAAAAATTTCCGAACGTGCTTTGCCATGGACTGGAAAATATCCATTCGAATCATGTCCACCAATAAACCCGGGGACGTAAATTCGAATAAAGAGCGGCTTGGTTTTTCTACCAAATCGTGAATCCCTACTTCATATTTGTATTTGGCTTGGGCCAAAAACTTGTCTAATTGTTTTCCGGCACCGGGCTCCAACTGATCCAACATGGACTTAAACTCATCCAAATTGGCCGGGATATCCAGAATCCGGTCTTTCCCATAGACAACCGCATAAGAAGGATCAAGTCGAACTAGGTCGTAGTAATCAGAAGGCTTTTTACCGAATTTTCTAAAATAATCTTCAAAAACATCCGGCATCCAATACCAACTAGGTCCCATGTCAAAAACAAACCCCTGGTGCTCGAACTTACGGGCTCGTCCACCGGGGGTACTGTTTTTTTCTAAAATGGTGACTCTACAACTTTTACTAGTAGCAAGATGGGTGGCTGCCGAAAGTCCGGCAAAACCCGAACCGATAACCACCACATGTTTCTGATTCATAGGATCAATTTTTGTGTCTGTAGACTACCAATTCGTCCTTCAGTAGCTTTCTGGCAATATGAATCCTATTTTTGACAGTTCCAATGGGAATTTGAAGCTTGTCTGCGATTTCATGATACTTGAAGCCGCGGAAATGCATCATAAATGGAGTTTTGTAAACATCGTCCAGATTTTCAATGGCTAGTGTAATATCGTCCATAGCGAAATTGCCATAGGCTCCATTCTCAATTTGAGAATCACTGGAATTGATGTAATGAAGATTGTCGGTGGTATCAACAAAAGTTCCACGACGCACCATTCGCTGATAGTTGGTGATGAAGGTATTCTTCATAATTGTGTACAACCAAGCCTTCAAGTTGGTGCCCTCCGTAAATTTATCACGATTGGTGAAAGCCTTGACCATGGTATCTTGCAAAAGGTCATTGGCATCATCCATATCACGGGTCAACTTCAGCGCAAATGGCTTCAGTGTACTAGACAATTTGTTTAGTGAATAACTGAATTCTAGAGTTGTCATGGCTGTGGAGTTATTTTGTTTAACCAAAGCTACTAATGATTAAACAAAATCAAAACATTTTGTCTAATTTTTTTCTGTTTTTGTTAAACAAAACAAATCTAGCCTCCACAAAAAACAGGCAAATGGAGAATTTTGAGGGTAAACGGCAAAAAAAAGACAGTTTTTGCAAACTGTCTCTTGTTTAAGTTTTTGTTAAATTTCTTAGACTGATTACTTCTCCTGTGGTATACGTTCTATTTCTTCCAACAAATCCTTTACATCCCGGATGTAATTCAGTTGTTCCACATTGGAAGGCAGCTTCAAGTCTTGGCCAATCACCTGATAGCCAGAAATTAAAATTTTGGCGTCCTTGAATCGCTCAGCCAAAGCATTAATATATTCCTGTACGTATTCAGCGCTCGGTGAAGTAGTCACCACAGTCATCAAATATTCAGGCTGGTGTAATTTATATACAGCCAAAAGATCATCATTTGGGGTACTTTGTCCCAAATAGATCACTTTATGCCCCTTACTTTTGATCAAGTAAGTCGCAAAAAGGATCGCAATTTCGTGGAGTTCGCCTTCTGGAAGAAACAAAAGGAACTTCTTGCCTCCTCCATTAGTCAGCTGTCCGTCGATAGCTACAATTAGTTTTTGTCGAACCAAATTGGAGATAAAATGCTCCTGTGCCGGATTAATCGCCCCGGTTTGCCACAAGACCCCAATTTTAGACATAAATGGATAAATGATGTTGAGCATGGTCTGCTCAAAACCTAATTTGAGAATATTGGAGGAAAGGATTTTATCAAATCGCTCTTCATCCATTTCGATCATGCAAAGCGTCAAGGCATGAATCTGATCATCATGCGTAAGCGACCGTTCGGTAAGCTTCATGACCTCTTCCCGAATCTCCCGCTCGTCCATGGAGGCGATTTTACTGATCTTAAATCCGTTGTCATTTAACAAGGCAACATTCAAAATCAGCTTCAAGTCGGCGTCATCATAATACCGAATATTGGTATCTGTTCGCTTGGGGCTAAGCAAATTATATCGCTGCTCCCAAATCCGAAGCGTATGGGCTTTGATTCCAGAAAGCTGCTCTAGGTCCTTTATCGAATACGTGCTCACTTTTCTTCGTTTTTAAAGAATTCTTTTGGAACAATAAAGAGGCCAAATGAAACAGCGTCCTCTTTCTTATTAGTTCGGTGATGTGCTTGATGCGCCCGAAATATTCCTTTTAAAAAGGAGTTTTTTGGTCGATCAAACCATTTTAATCTTCGATGAACTAACACATCATGCAGAAAGAAATAGGAAATTCCGTAAACGCTAATCCCTATTCCTATCCAGAAGCGATAGTCAAATCCATCCATTCCCAAGAAAATCAATAGTACCGCAACACTACCAAATCCCAGGGAAAACAAGTCGTTCAACTCAAAAAACGATTTTGATGGTTGGTGATGAGTTTTGTGAATCATCCACAAAGGCCCATGCATAAGGTACTTGTGGATGAACCATCCAGCAAGCTCCATGAGAAGAAATCCCAAGAATGTAAACCCGATAGCTTCAAACATCATTTAGATAACCGATAGAGTTTTCCTTTTGTTATAATCCAACAAGCTGTAAGACTGTTTAAAATATGGATAAGAAAATTTCATGATTTTACTCAGCAATTACAATACCGTGAAATTCAACAGCGTGAAAAATGCAACAAGTGTCAATAGCAGCAATAGCGCCACAGGGTTGTATTTTTCAAAATTCGCTTTCCGGAAAATAAGGTGAATGAGGAAAGAAACCCCAAACCAACCGATGTAATTTCCAACTGGAATAATATCAAATTTCCAATACCAGAAATCTAAGGCCACCGCTACAGGTTCCATGATATAATCTAAGGCAGTCATGGCAAAAGCTCCCAAAAATGCCGCATAATAATCATTGGGTACCTTGTGAAAAACAGATCCGGTCAAGTAAGCTAGAATAAACCAATTGACTCCGATAATTACGGGGACCTCCCACAGTTTAGGGCCTAAAGTCGGACCATAGACATAATCTCCAAATAGGTATCCAGTATGAATTCCAATTAATTCGGCTCCAAATCCTATCCAAAAGGCCGCTGCCGCGAAAATGGGAAAAGCATCTGTCCAACCCCGATGAAATAACAAAATGATCACCAAAGTAGTCAGCAACTGAACCGGCGTCAAAGACAAAAACCAATCTTGGTACTCCGGAATACTTAGCCCCACTAGCCCCACCACATGGAGAACCAAAATGACAATCTTGGCGATAGTTAATCGTAGTTGGTAGGAGCTACCTCGCTCGGGTACTACTTTGTGCATGGCAGTGCTTGGATTGGGGAAATTCTATTTTCAGTTCGGGATTCCTAACTTTGCAAAACGTAATTTGTTGACAAAGGAAAGTAAATAATCGAAAAAAAGGATGATTCTATATAATGTAACCATCAACGTATCCCCTGAAATCGAGTCGGATTTCATTCAATGGATGCGGGAAACGCATATTCCGGAGGTCATGGCGACAGGACTTTTTTCTGAGCATAAGTTCCTCCGCCTTCTTCATGAAGCCGATGATGGTAGCACCAATTATGCTGTGCAGTTCTTCACGGAGAGCCTCAAGCATATGGAAGATTATGAAAAAAACTTTGCTCCGGCACTTCGGGCCAAAACCCTGGAACGCTATCAGGACAAAGCCCTTGCCTTCCGAACTTTACTCGAAATCCTCTAAGCTATGCCCAATTGGCTCAAATTGATTATTAGTCTAGCGCTTCCCCAAATAGTGGGAGGAACCGGCGCCTACTTTACCATTACCTCCATCGGAAGCTGGTACCAAACTATCAACAAGCCTAGCTTCAATCCACCCAATTGGCTTTTCGGTCCGGTATGGACTACACTTTATATTTTAATGGGGATTGCCTGTTATCTGATTTGGAAAAGTGATCATCCACAAAAGAAAAGTCTTTTGACCCTTTATTTCGTACAACTTGCCTTAAATGGCATTTGGTCTCCCGCTTTCTTTGGAATGGAATCCCCGCCTTTGGGTCTGATAATCATTCTACCTCTATTGGTATTGATAATTTTTTGTGTGAAAAAATTCCGCGTGATTTCCCCTTGGGCTTCTGGCCTGATGATTCCCTATTTGCTTTGGGTCAGCTTTGCGAGCGTACTCAATTTCTCGATTTGGTGGCTGAATTAAAGAATTTGCAGGGATTTAACGAGTTTAACAATATTTCACTAGTCTTTTAGCCGTATATATTTAGTTTTATGGAAAATTTTACGGCTTTACATGAAAAAGTACATTTCCCTCTTATCTATTTCCTTGCTTTTTGCCTGTAGCAATGCCAATCAAGAGGGCGAAAATCAATCAGATTCTTCAAAACCTTATTCCGAAAACCAACTCGAAAATCTCCAAATCTCTTTAGACACAGTCAGAGTAGACGTAGGCGATGAGATAATTAATGCAACAGCCTATTATGGGTTTGGACTAAGTGAGGATAATAAAACTATCTACTTTGCGGATGGCATGAATACAGAGGTTCATGCCTACAATTTACCAGAACTGAAGCTGGAGCGCCGTATTGCTTTTGAAAAAGACGGTCCCAATCAAGCCCCGAGTTTTATCAACTTTTTCCAAGTTCTTCCCAACGGGGAATTCCTGCTAGCCAGTTATAATATTCAAGCGGTCTTCAATGATCAGGCTGAAAAAGTTTTAAATATCAAAGCCCTGCCTGAAGAATATGATGGATTGGATGAGTCATTGAGCAGTTTGTATGGTTTTATCCATGTAAGCCCTGATAAAAAGCTTGCGATCTCCCGACCCATAGAATACAGGGATGCTTCCGTCGGCCTCGCTATGATGGATATTGAAAACAAAACGGGCCAAATGCTTCCCCTGCCAGAATTGGAAATTACCAAGAAATTCAGGTCTTCTTTTTCCCAAGGTGGTGGCACCACAACCATGGGAGATAATGTGACTATTCAGGAAGTTCGGAATCAGCTTGTCATATATTCTGCCAGTACAGCCGACATCTATATATATGACTGGAATAGTAAAGAATTGAAATTGATCGAATTTGAACATCAATTGGTCCCTAATCAAAAAAGCGGCGACTTCCCAAGCGAGGCTGGAACGCGAGAGGAATTGATGGAAATCGCTCAAGAAATTCGTTCGCAGGTCTCTTTCATGGGCTTTCTCTGGGATGAAAGCCGGCAGCAATATTTCCGTTTTGCCGTCAAACAAAATGGATTTTTAGAGTCGGGAGAACCTAAGAAGGCAGATTGGTATCTCTTTTCATACGATGAAAATTTTAATCTCCTCGGAGAAACCAAACTCGATCAACTCAATAATTTCTTCTACCAAAGCTTTTTCTACGATGGTAAAATCTACAATTATCTCCCTGTGGAAGAAGACCCAGGATTTGTAATCATGACTTTAAACTTTTAACCCCCAATTATGAAAAATTATCTTTTTCTTATACTCCTTGCCGCTTTGGCCTTTTCCTGCAGCGGAGAAAATGAGTCCATGGACTCAAGCAATAACAATATTTTTGAAAACTTCTCCTTTTCAGTAGACACCGTAGTTGTGGATCCTGGAGAAGAGATCATCAATCTTTCCCGTGGAGTAAGGGGAAGTTCATTGGATGAAACCAAGACCTATTTCTATCTATTTGATGAAGCGACCACCCAAATCAATAAAATCAACCTGGATGAATTGGTCTTGGAAGAGCAAATACCTTTTGAAAAAGAAGGACCGAATGGAATCGGGGCTAACTATATCACCACTTCAAGATACATGCCTGGTGAAGAGTTCCTTTTTTCTAATTTTCAATCCACAGGTATTTTTAACAAACAGGGCAAAAAAGTACTCGACTTGACCCTCAAACCTGAAGAGATCGATATCGAGGGACTAGGAGAAAATGAGAAATTCAATATCACAAGTTCCATCCGTCTATCTCCAGATAGAAAGTGGGCCTACTCGCTTCCAAGTGACTTTATGGAAGGAACTACACAGTTGGCGAAAATCAACCTTGAAACCAAAAAAGGCGCTGTACTTCCCATTCCGGCTTTGGATATAGTTGGTGAATACCAAATTCTTCTTCAATCCGGCGACGGGATGAGTATTTACAGAGAGGAAATGGCTTTTCAGGAAATTAATGATAAGTTTTTTATCTCAGGCGCTACAACCAACAGCATTTATCGATTTGAATCAGGCCAGGATTCCTTGGACTTATTTGAATATGATTTTTCGCTAGTACCAAATCAAAAACAAATTCCAATTAGAAAAGAAGTGTCGTCTATGGAGGAATTTAGGTCAGAAATGGAAAAAGCGAATACACAAATCGGTTTCGAAAAATTGCTTTATGATGAAAAAACAAAACGATTTTTTCGTTTTGGCAGAATTTACGAACCAAGAGAAGACCCTGAGGCCCCAAGAAAGGCTCAGGTATTTCTTTTCGCTTTTGATGAAAACCTAAATTTTTTGGGTGAAACAGAAATTCCACAACTAGACCAAACTCCCAGCAATTCCTTCTTCAAAGACGGCAAACTCTGGTCCTATGTCAATGTAGATGATGAGTTGGGTTTTGCCGTCTTTGATTTTAAATTTTAGACAAGTGAAAAGACTTATATCTCTTATTTCTCTTCCGTTGATTTTGTCCTGTGGAGGCAACTCATCTGAAAAATCCGATTCGGATAAGATTCTGGAAAACTTCAGTTTTTCAGTAGACACGATTCTCATCGATCCTAGTGATAAAATAATCAACCTTTCTTACGGAATTGGTAATGCCACTCTTGGTCCTGAACGACAATTTCTTTACCAATTTGACCCTAGTAAACCTCAAATAAACCAAATCAATCTGAATTCATTCAAATTGGAAAACCAATATCCATTTGAGGAAGAGGGGCCAAATGGAATTGCACCATTGATTTTTGGGATGCAGTTCCTAGACAATGGGCAATTAATACTTGGTGGATATGGAGCTCAATATGGAGTTTTTACCCTGCAGGGAAAGAAAGTCCAAGAATTAAATTTAAACCCCGCCGACTACAAAGGATTAGAAGCCCTAGAAATCACTGATTTGGGTTTAAGATTCACGTTTTCCAAAGATGGAAGATTTGGGTCAGTCTTAAAGCGGATTGGAGAAAGCAACTCTTCAGAGCTGATCGTCTTTGATCTGGAAACTATGACTGGTAAGGTTTTTTGGCTTCCAGAAATGGAACAAGCTTTCGATTATTCTCTTGAATTTCAAGCTGGAAACAGGATTCGTTTCGTTGGTGATGGGATTTGGCTTAACCAAATTGAAAATGGTGTTTTGGTTGGTAATTCTACCAACAATAAACTTTACCAATACGAATTTGATACAGACTCTTTGAAATTGATGGAATATGATTTTTCACTCGTTCCCAATCAAAAAGAACGGCCCATCAAGAAGGAAGTAAACTCCCTCGAGGAGTACCTGGTCGAAGAAGAAATAGCCCTGTCTCAGATTTATTTTGGGAGCTTGATCTATGATGATAGCTCCAACCGTTTTTTCCGGTTTGGGAGAATTTTGGAACCTAAAAAAGATGGGGAGCAGACAAGAAAAGGTGATATTTTTCTTTTTATGTTCGATCAGAACTTCAGACTGCTTGGCGAAGCAAAAATGGAGGGTATTTACTCCATTCCTCAAAGTGCCTTCTTCAAAGACGGCAAGCTCTGGTCCTATGTCAATGTGGATGATGAACTGGGTTTTGCCATTTTTGATTTTAAGTTTTAATTCCTCTAAACCAATATATTATGAAAAACTTACCGGTTTACTTTTTAATTCTTGTTCTCATTTCCTGCGGAGGAGATCCTGAAAGCACAGAATCCAATCAAAATCTAGAAATCTCCTACGAAATAGACACCGTGATGGTGGATGCAGGAGATCATTTCTTTTTTGTCCAATACGGTTTGGGGATGTCTGATGTGGATGAAAGTAGAAAGCTCCTCTACAACTTCAATAATCAGGACTTCAAGATGGAGATCATTGATCTCGAAAATCTGAAGCTGAAAGAGGTAAAACAATACGAAAAAGAAGGGCCCAATGGCATCGGAGGTGGATTTATCATGCGTGTCCAAGTGCTGCCAGATGAAAGCGTCATTTTTTATGATTTCAATGGAATCCATCATGTCGCCAAGTCCGGTGAAAAAATTGCCACCTACAAATTGGAAGAAATCGACTGGAAAGGGGATCAATTGGGAGATAGCGAAGAAATCAATGTGTCCAGCTTGGATACTCAAGACGGGAAAACATTCTATGGATTCTATGGGACAGAAAATTTTTTTGACAGCAAAAATTTAGGGATTGCCCAATTCAACCTAAGTGATCAATCGCTACGCTTATTTCCATCGGATTTTTTACAATTCACCTCGGCCTATGAAATCAGTCTAGAGATGAATGGGGGAGGAATGGCAAAGGCTCCGGAGCAAAATCGTGTCCGAAAGATAGACGATAGAATCCTGATCACGACCACTGCCAAAAACGAATTATGGGAATGGAACTTGGAGCTAGACAGCTTAATAAGTCGTAATTATGAAAGCCAGTTGAGTTCAAATAGCAAAAAAGGAAATTTTCCCATGCAGGCGAGTTCTCCAGAAGAATTTAGAGAAGCAATGAAGGAAAAAAACAAGGAGGTTAGTTTTGGCCGATTGATCCTCGCCCCTGATCAAGATAAGTTTTGGAGAGTTCATCGCGAAATGGATCGGCTGACTGCGGGAGATACTATTATTTATAAAAATATCCTGACAGCCTTTGATTCAGAGACTAATCAAGTTGGTGAAACGCTTTTACCCGAACGATTCAACTTCTTCGAACCTGCATTTTATCTCGATGGTAGGTTGTGGAAATTCCTGAATATTGACGATGAAGTGGCTTTTGTGCGGGTGAAGCCGAGTATTTCTGAATAAGGCCTCCCGCAGAGGCGCAAAGAAGCAAAAGAGCTTTTCTACTGATCGACGCAGAAAAAGTCCCTGATTTTCGCGGATTCAGGTACCCCAGTCCTTTTTTAAAGGAAAGTTCAAAGCTATTCTAAACATCAATGTAGGGGAAAATTCCTTTGCTTCTTTGCGGGAGTTTTTCTGTTGCAACGTTGCAAGAAAGAAACAGGAACTAAACTGAGACAGGAATTAGAGAAATTTTTCCCACAGATCGTCACAGATGAAAACACAGAATTTTACAGATTATTAACCTGATATGGATTGTTTTCAGCAGGGAAAACAATTTCGCCTTAGCTCCTTTGCGGGAGAATTTTTTCTTCGCGTCGTTGCGGCCTTGCGAGTTCTAAAAATTCAATCCAATCTCGGCAAACTCAGCTTATACTTTACCGCTACCAAGCGAATGGAAATTACCATAGACATGGATATCAGGAGATTCCAATCGCGGTCTAGGCCTAGATA
The DNA here is from genome assembly GCF_004571135.1 of Algoriphagus kandeliae. Taxonomy (GTDB): domain Bacteria; phylum Bacteroidota; class Bacteroidia; order Cytophagales; family Cyclobacteriaceae; genus Algoriphagus; species Algoriphagus kandeliae. The sequence continues at coordinate 298,066 of NZ_SPSB01000002.1, read as the reverse complement.
ATTCAGCACCAAATACAAAATCGCTCCGGCAAGGCAAGCAGAGGCATATATTTCCTTACGGAATAAAATCGGGATTTCATTGGTCAGTGTATCCCGAATGACGCCACCCATTACTGCCGAAAACATACCCATAATAGCAGCAATCTCAGGGCGAACACCCAAGCTCAAAGCCTTTTCCACACCCAATACTGTGAAAAATCCAATCCCAAGGGTATCAAAAAGGAAAAAGGTCTTGCGCAACTGGCTTAAAAAATTCGGAAAAACAAATGCTGCCAATACACCCAATAGAATAGCATACAAGAAATAAATATCGCCAATCCAAACGAGCGGATAGGAATCCAACAAAATATCTCTCAAGGTTCCTCCACCAATGGCGGTAATGAAACCAGTGAATCCTGCCCCAAACAAATCATGCTCTCGCTCACGAATAGCCAAGGCGCCTGAAATGGCAAAAACAAAGGTTCCGACAAGCTCAAGAGCGTATTGTAAAGTCATTTATTAATTGTTTACAATTAAATTGTATTTATATTTTTTCCAGAAGAAAAATCCCCATTTCCCGTTGATCTAGCACCAAAACAGTTTTGGGAGTTTCTACGAACCGAAATCCAAGGCTTTCAATTTCATGCAGTTGCTCCCGAGTTAAGACAAATCGCTCAGTTCCATCAGGCAGCAAAAATCTGCCGTCTCCTAAGGATTCGGATTGTTCTAATATTCCTCCTAAACCCGTGCACATTCGAAACCAAAATATTCCTCCAGGCTTTAAAACCCGATGGATTTCTGAAATCATTTGCCAAAAGTTATCAACACTAGACGCAAAATGAAGTACAGCAGAACAAATGACCGCATCAAAAGCTTCCTGATGAAAAGGAACATCTTCCAGGCTTCCCAGCTGAAAGCGATGAATATCATAATTTGGATTTAAGCTTTTGGCTTGGTAACGACAATACTGAATCGCGACATCATTCGGGTCGATTCCAAAAATCTGATAGCCTTGATTAATAAAGTAAACCGTGTTGCGTCCTTCTCCACAACCTGCATCGAGAATCCGCATTTCCTTGGAAAACCTACCCTTTAGAATTTGATCCAGCAGGTAGATATCCACATTTCCCAGCAGGCGATTCAGTTCAGCTATTTCCATTTTCCAATTTATCTAAGGCTTCTTTTGCTTTGATTCGACCCACTTCGATCATTTCCGCAGACCGGTGAAATTCCAAGGTTCCTGCTTGCTTTCGCGCGACCTTGACGAGTACATCCACCTTGTTTTGCGCGATTATTATTTCACAATAGCGATCCTGAAGCAAATCAAAGGAGCGGGATACCAAATCCAATGCTGAAAAAGAGCTGGGTTTTTCTTCCTCCTTGTCATCAGGAAAATACTCTTTCATCTTGTCTCTATACTCTGACAGCCACTTAGGAAGCGATATGAAGCGATTCCCTTCAGAATCCTTCTTTGGAGGAGAAACAAAATCCTGATCGGTCCCATTGACATCGACGACCACCAAAAGATTATTATCTTCTTTTTTGAGCAAAGAAATGGGAATTGGATTTAGCACACCTCCATCGATCAATTGTTGTTTTCCCTGCTTGGCAGGAATTATCACAGAAGGAATACTTCCCGAAGCACGGATAGCAGCAAATAGGCTTCCTTCAGAAAACACGACTTCTTTTCCGCTATGCACATCTACAGCATTACAGGAAAAAGGAATTTCTAAATCTTCGATCTGACAATCTCGAATCACCTTTTTCAAAGCGGAAAACACTTTTTCTCCTTTGATAAAGCCTCTACTTGAAAAAGTGAAATCCATCAAGGAAAAAACATCGATACGATCCAGGTTACAGATCCAGTTTTTAAACTCGTCCATTTTCTTAGCAGCATACATACCACCTACCAAGGCTCCTGCTGAGCAACCTGCGATTTCGGCGATTTCATAGCCCCGCTCTTCCAATTCCTCAATGACTCCGACATGGGCTAATCCTCGAGCTCCACCGCTACTTAAAACCAATGAAACTTTCTGCTTTTTTGCCATATCTTTAGGATGAAAATTGTCAAACGAATGTACGCAATATGAGTCAATTTAAACCTTTCCACCTGGCTTTCCCTATTCGGGATATTGAAGAAACAAGAAAATTCTACGGCGACCTTTTAGGTTGTGATATCGGCAGAAGCACTGATAAATGGATAGATTTCAACTTCTTCGGACATCAACTTTCGGCTCATATCAAGCCTGAAGAATTAGCCCAAGCTAAAACCAATGCCGTAGATGGTAAAAATGTGCCAGTCCGTCATTTTGGGGTGATTCTTCCTTGGGATGAATGGCATGAGTTAGCTGATAAACTCAAGGCACATGGAATTGAGTTTGTGATCGAGCCTTACATTCGATTCAAAGGGGAAGTTGGAGAGCAGGCTACCATGTTCTTTTTGGATCCTTGTGGAAATGCCTTGGAGTTCAAATCCTTCCAGGACGAATCACAGATTTTTGCTAAATAAGATTATTTGAAAAAGCATTTCCTTCATAGCGGAATTGATCGAATGATTGAAATAGAGGGGAAAGAATACCTTTATTTCAGCGGAACGTCCTATTTAGGGATAGCCCAGGATAATGATTTTCTGGACGTGCTAGCAAATAATATTTTCGAGTACGGTTCTAACTTTGGCCAAAGTCGAAAAAACAATATACAGCTAAAGGTTTTTGATGAATTTGAGGAATTTTTTGCTTCCGAGTCAGGTGCTGAAAGCGCGGCTCTTTTTAGTTCTGGTTACCTAGCGGGCATCGCCGCTTGGAAAAGCCTGATCCATTTCACAAATGAAGTTTGGATTGCCTCTGATACGCACCCTGCAATTATTCCTGATGGATTTAAAGCAAGTGACCAATTAAATTTTAAACAATGGAAAAATCATTGTCTAAAACGATCTGAAAATCTTTCTTCCCAAACAATTTTAATCATTGGGAACGCAGTCGATGCCCTTCAAGTGGAGATACATGATTATTCCTGGGTACGTGAAATCGCAAAAAAACATGAAGTATATCTCTTGATTGATGATTCCCATGCATTTGGAGTGATAGGAAGAGGGATTTTTGGAACCTATTCCAAATGGATGGATGAATCCTTCCATTTGCTAGTTTCAGGTTCCCTTGGAAAAGGCTTGGGATTGCCAGCAGGTATCGTTCTGGGAGATCTACCGAAAATAGAAAAAATTAAATCCACTCCACTTTTTGCAGGAGCATCACCGGGATCTCCTGCTCATTTACAAACCTTTTTGGAAATGCAACATACTTATGATGTAGCGCAAGAACAGTTAAAGGAAAACATCCAATATTTCTATAATCGAATAGCATTCCTTTCACAAATTATCGGACATACTGATTATCCTGTTTTTCGGTATATGAATGATTCTTGGGTTGATCAGCTAGAAAAATCAGGAATTATCACCTCAAGTTTCCCTTATCCACATGCCCACAGCCCTAAGATAAACCGGATTGTCCTTTCTGCTTTTCATGAAAAAGAAGATATTGAATACTTAGCCGATATTTTAGAAAATCTAGCTTCCTAATGAAAACTCGTAACCCTATTTACCTATTTGTCATTGGATTATTAATTTTTTCTTGCTCGCAAAAAAATCCTATTCCTTTTAAGGATGGTCTAGATGCTTATCCAATTCTTAAGCGAGTCTTGGATAGCACAGAGACTTACCAAGTCCAAATCTTTTACACTCGAATTGATCGAAATGAGCACATGAATCCGATGATGGAAACTTTTTCCTTCAATTTGGATGATGAGCGGTATTTCTATCCAGCTTCTACGGTAAAATTGCCGGTAGCTATTCTTGCATTGGAGTGGCTAGAAGAACAAAATGTGGATAACTTAAACATGGATACTCCCATGTTAACTGATTCGGTAAGACCCTCTCAAATGCCAGCCTATGTGGATAACTCCTCACAAGATTCTTTACCTAGCATCGCCCATTACATAAAAAAGATTCTGTTGGTTTCAGATAATGACGCCTATAATCGCCTCTATGAATTGCTCGGCCAAGACTACATTAATCAAAAGTTGGCCGAGAAAGGGCTCAAGCATACTGTCATTAATCATCGACTTAGCTATCCTGCCAATGAAATCGAAAATCGATTTTTCAACCCTATTCGATTTGTGGATAAGTCAGGAGAAACAATTCTTGAAATCCCAGAAAGAGAAACCAAAACTATCTATTCTAATTCAGAGCGACCTATCATTGGCAAAGCTTATTATTCAGGGGATTCCTTAATCGAGAAAGGCATGGAGTTTACCTATAAAAACAAGTTCGCTTTGTCTGATTTACACGGAGTAGTTCAACGAATCATTTTTCCGCGGTCCTTTTTGGAAACTGAACGATTTCAGTTGAATGAAGAGCATCGAAACTTTATTTTAAAATATATGAGTATGCTTCCCGGAGAATCGGATTTTCCGAAATATGAAGATCCAGATTACTATGATAGCTATTCCAAATTTTTCAAGTTCGGCACTGACAAAAACCCAATTCCCGAGCAATTTCGAATTTTCAACAAAACCGGTTGGGCTTATGGACACTTAATTGATGGAAGCTATTTTGTGGATTATGAAAATGGAGTGGAGTTTTTTGTCTCTGCGATCATTTATACGAATAAAAATCAAACGCTGAATGATGATACTTATGAAACCGAAGAAGTTGGCTTACCTTTTTTTGCTGAATTAGGTGAGTATTTATATCAGATTGAGTTAAAAAGGAAAAAGCTATTGAAACCTGATTGGGGAGAATTAAAAATGGATTATTAGTTTAGAAGACGAGTAATCTAAAAAAATGAATAAAAATAGGTTTCCAGATTTCACACTTTTCCTGAAAGTCTTTTGGCTTTGGACGGTCTTGGCTGCTTTAGTCAATTGGATTGTAACCTTTGGCAATTATAGATTGAATATAGGCTTTGATTGGAGTTTTCTACAAAAACCAGAATCCTATTTAATACTGTTAGTCTATATGGGATTTTGGTTTGCCTTTGAGTACTTTCTCTTTTGGAAACCCAACCCAACCTTTAGAGAAAAAATCAAACAAAATAGAAGCAAGGCAAACTGATTTATCCACAATTTAAAATTCAGTAGGCAGACTGTAAGTCAACCAAAGGCTGTGGATAAGTTCCTTCTATTCTGATCCCTGCTTTTTGCAATTCGATTGTGGATAAGTCCCAAGGCTGATGAATATCAAAGCCTTTCAAAGCAGCTAATTCAGGAATCCACAATCGGACATAATCTCCATTTCGATCGTAATTTTTGCCTTGCCGTAGAATATTGAAATAGCGGTTTTCCCGAGGATCATTTCCTACACCACCTACATACATCCAATTTCCCCAATTAGAGCAAACATCATAATCGATCAACACACTCTCAAAATAACTGGCACCCCAAGTCCAATCAATCCCTAAATCATTTACCAAAAAGCTTGCAACATTTTGACGACCGCGATTGGACATGAAACCTGAATTTTTCAATTCCAGCATATTTGCATCAACAAAAGGAACTCCTGTCTGCCCCTCACACCAACGCTGAAAAACAGCATTATCCCTTCTCCAGGAGTCCTTTAGATTTTTGATGCCACCAATGTGGAAAACTTTGTTTCCGTGTTTCTTGGTGATAAAGCGGAAATAATCCCGCCAAATCAATTCAAAAACCAACCAATAGGTACTTTGATTTTTCTTTCGCTCTCGCTCGTATCGCTTTACTTCTTCATAAATCGTTCGCGGCGAGATACAGCCTAAAGCCAACCAAGCGGAAAACTTGGAACTGTAATCTTCCCCAATCAATCCATTACGGGTCTCTTTGTAGGTTTTTAGTAAATCCTTTTCCCATATATAGGAATGGATTTGCCTGAGTCCGGCACGCTCTCCACCTTCAAAAACCATCACCGCGCGTGGTTCAGACTCAGGCTCCTCCAATCCATAAGTTTGTAAATCAGGCATCACACCTGCTTGTGGAATAATTTCTTTTTCCGGAAAAGATATTTTTTCAGGCTGTGGATAAGTCTCTCTAATAGATGAAAGTTTCTCCACAGATTTTCGAAATTGAGTAAATACCTCCGGGGTTTGATTTATCGGAAACGGCAAATCATCTATATGATATAAGGTGGTTTGCCAAAAGCTCTCGGTAGCGATACCTTTAGCCCAAGCATTCTTTTCGAGAGACTTATCCACATAGCATTCTTCAGCTGTGACTTCCTGAGAAAAATAGATAGCACCTGCTTGGATTCGCTCTGCAAATGTGACCAACTCCTCCTCAGGCTTTCCTCGAAGGATAACTAGATCGCCTCCTAGATTTTGTAAGTTGTTTCGAAGATCTTGTACGGACTCCAAAAGGAATTTGCCTCGAAAATTTCCTGTCTTTGGAAAACCTAATTCAGTTTTTTCGAAATGACGAGGATCAAAGCAATAAACCGGAACAACTTCCTCTCCCATTTGGATTGCTTTCGATAAAGTTTCATTATCCTGCAATCTCAAATCGTTTCGAAACCAAACTATGATCCGTCTTTGCTTCATATCGGGTGAACAGCCTGTGTAATTGAAGTGTTTTGAAAAATTTGAATTTTCAAAAGCACTTATTTTTTAACTTTTGGGATCATTGGAAAGCTTAGGAATAGTTTCCGTCAAACATTACTATTTATGAAAAACCCCTTTTTATTGCTTTTTGTCCTCGGGCTGATTTTTCAATCTTGCGAAAAAGCAAGTGGCCCTTATTCGATGATCTATGAGGATATTTCCACATTGGAAGGTTTAAAAGGGACTGAATCCTATTTGAACTCACCTTTTGCTGCTGCAGGAGATCGGCTGTATTTAATCGGAAATCAAAACGGGACTTTTCCGGATTTAGGATGGCATGTGGAAGGAGAAATGGGGGGAATCTGGTTGCATCCAATTAAATTGCTCGATGGTTTTAGTGCCCAAATAAAAATTGAAGAAAACACTATTTGCTTGTCAGACGGCAAGTCTTTTACAAATTACCCCTTTGCAAATGTGATTGACTATGGAAAAATCACAACAGGTCTTTCTGTAGACAGAATACACTTCGTACCCGATGGAAGGGAAGGAATGGTTGTTCTCTATCGCTTTCAAAACTCTGCAAAGTCCTCGACAGATTTTGAGTTTTCCTGGAATGCGAAAGTAGACCTAAGACCAGTATGGCTGGGGGAACAAAATGGAATGATAGATGGGGACGATCAGGTTAGCTTTAATGAATTGACCGGAACTTACTTAGGCAAAGATCAGGATAATGATTGGTTTGTTGTCTGGGGAAGTGAATCAGGAATTACGCTTTCTCCAAAAGAAGATGCCTGCCCAATTGATTCTAAAGGAAGGGGAATCAATTCTGCCTTTTCAATTCAATTATCCATTCCTGCAGAATCGGAATTGATAATTCCCATATTTATCGCTGGTTCTACTGAAAGCGAATTTAAAGCCTTGGAAACCTTTGCAGAATTGCAAGAAAATTTAGAAGGGGATTGGTTCACTAAAAAAGCCCGCTACCAGGAGATTCATGAGAAATCCCAAATCCAAATTCCGGATCAAGAACTTCAAAAAGCCTATGAATGGATCAAATACAATACAGATTGGTTGGTCAGAGATGTGCCTGGACTTGGTAGGGGGTTCGGAGCTGGATTACAGGATTACCCTTGGTTTTTCGGAGTAGATAGTGAATACACGATTCAGGGCTTACTTGCTACAGGGAGAAAAGAATTGGTTTATAGTACCATTGAGTTAATCCACAATCTGTCAGAAAAAACCAACGGAAATGGAAGAATCATTCATGAAGCCTCCACCAATGGGGTCGTCTTCAATCCCGGAAATATCAACGAAACGCCACAGTGGGCTTCTACGATTTGGGAAGTGTATCGATGGACTGGAGATCGAGAGTTTTTAGAGAAATATTTTCCTTCTGTGGAAAAAGGTTTGAAATGGTTGCTGGATGAAAATGATGCTGATGGGAATCTTTTGGCAGATGGCTATGGAATGATGGAAATCCACGGCTTAGAATCTGAAATGATTGATGTAGCTTCATACAGCTATAAAGCCTTCAGCGATGTGGCAAAAATGGCCGAAATCCTTGGAAAAACAGACCTAGCCGAAAGTTATCAACAGACCGCTAATGCCTTGGCCGAAAAAATCAATAAGGATTTTTGGGTACCGGAATTTGGAAGTTATGCCGATTTTATCGGAACGGCTGATGAGGCTTTACATTTGATTGATGGCGCTATTATCCGAGCAGATACCTTATATAAACCTTGGGCTGTAGAAGAGTTAAGGACCACCAAAGAGAAGTTATCCACATTCCCAAAAGATCAAAAACAGGGATTTGTCATTTACCACAATTGGGTGGTGAATACACCCATGGAAGTGGGAGTTGCAGATCCCGAAAAGGCAAGAATTGCTTTGGAAACAGGAAGAAAGTACACCAATCCATTTGGTGTCTTTGTTACTGGTATCGATAGGGATGAAAGTGCGGAAAATGAGGATGGCTCATTTTCAGGAAGTAAGGTTTTCTCCTATACTGGTGCTGTAATGACTTTACCGACAGGGGTATCAGCCATTGGTGAAAACAACTATGGGAATCCAAAAGGGGCACTTGATTATCTGAAGCGAATGACCCGAAGTTTTGGCTTTGCTCTGCCGGGATCTATTTACGAAGTTTCACCGGATTATGGGATGTTTACCCAAGCTTGGAACCTGTATAGCTTTGCGGTTCCTATTGTCACTCAGTTTTTTGGAATCAAACCGGACGCGGGGAATAAGGTGATTTTCATCCGCCCTCAAATGCCAAACTCCTGGGAAAATGCTTCGATCGAAAAAGTCCAGATTGGTGAAAATGAAATTTCACTTAGCTATCAAAAATCGGGGAATGAATTAATCCTTGAAGTTGAACAAAGCGAGAAGAAATGGGGATTGTCTGTGGAAATACCGGAAAACTATACCCAAGTGAAGGTGCTGGGAAAAGAAGTCAACACAGATACTCAAAACGGCTACCGCAGATTCCTAATGACGGGGGAAAAGGTAAGGATAGAGGCAAGGACAAATTAAAAATCGCAAACCTTTGGATTTCAAATAAGACGATCTTATCGGGATTGGTCAGGTAGTTTTCAATCAAGTAATCAAACCTTAGTTTTCGAATTTCGTGTTAGAAGAAAATGCCTGATTATGAAAAGATTCTGCCAATTCCTCATTCTTAACCTCTTTCTAACTTTTCCACTTTTAGCCCAAACAACCCGAGTTATCATTGAACTGGAAGGAAATCTTAGCGGGAAAGATTTTATACAAACAACTTTTGCAAACAAAACATATCAAAGCACCGAGGCTGTAACAGGACAACTAGAAGCTGAGCTTGAGCGACCGACAGAGATTTCTTTTTATCATCTGAAAAACAATGGGAAAATCCTGGGTAGAAATTCTTTTTGGGTGGGAAAAGGAACATACCACATTCGAGGAAAAATAGATGACTTATCCACACTTAAAATTGATCCCGAGCATCCCTATTCGACTATTTCTAATCAAATTTCCCAATCAGAAGGAGAGAGCAAAAAATCCCTAATCGTGGAAAACCTTGATAAAGAGATGGGCTTAAATTGGCTGATTTCAGAAGCCAATTCATTTTCAGAAGAAGAACTCCAAGAGATTCTCCCGAGAATACCGGAAGAACTCCAGCAACTCAACTCATTTAAACGATTTATTGCTGATTTATCATTAAATGAAGCTGTTTTCAGCGCCAAAGAACGTGAAACAAGTCAGAATTTTACCCTTGAAAGTCGAACTGGAAATCAGGTTTCCCTTGATGATTTTAATGGAAAATATCGACTATTGGAATTTTCATTTTCAGGCTGCAAACCTTGCTTAGACGCCCTTCCCGAAATCAAAGATATCCATGAGCAGTTCGGTGAAGAACTAGAAATAATCAGTATCTGGAATGACCCTCGAAAAGAAATCTGGCTAAACGCTTCTAAGAAACACAAAGAGCAGATTACCTGGACTGACCTTTGGGATGAAACAGGCTATGTGACCAAACTCTATCAAATTGAGATTTTTCCTACTTACATTCTCATTGATCCTGCAGGAAACATCGATCAAATTTGGAAAGGATATATAAAAGGCCGAATCTTTCGAAAAATGGAAGGGCTGTTTGGAAAGCCCATACCATAATTAAATATTCAACCAATAGTTCAACTTCAACACCAAGGAACGTTGCTTAGGTAAGAAAGTATCTGGGAAATAGTTGTCTGTGTAAACCAAGAAGAAATCAGAAACTGGAGCAAATCTCCATTGCAATCGGGTATTGATATTGATATTTTCAATCTGATTATTGTATTGGATAAAGGTTGTCCAGAAGACTGATTTGCTGAACGTCAAATCGATTCGAGGCCCAACCAAAAGCAAATCAGCATCGTTTTGAGGCTCAGGTAGACGAATTCGATTGTAACTGAAATTCATACCGATATTTGCAATGTAACCGATTCGCCAAGCCACCTCACTGCGCAAAGAAGCAATATCCCCGGTGAAATATTCTCCCGCTTCTCCTTCTATTCTAACATTAAATGGCATCCGAGGATTACTTCTGAATTCAAATCCAATTCGATCTGTCGTATAGTCTGTACCTGCCAAAAGTGGTTCCCCACCTGTTCTGGTAGGATCAAAATCATCAAATAAATAAATGTAGCTATTCTTATAGCTGACAGAAAATTGAGCTAAGGACTGAAATCGAACTTGATATTGAAATCCAATATCCCTATCGGTTGTTCCTAAAGCTTCATTCCATCTCAATTCATACTCCAAACGAGGACCATGATTGTTGATAAAATTGGATTTTGGAAAAAAGCTATAGCCCAAATCTGGATTGAATCGCTTGTAATCTACCCGTGGAACAAAGCCCACCTCAGGATTGTAACCTGCCCCTATATCCAAGTAGCTAATACTCCATCTCCAGTGCAAATCACTATACAAGACATAGGCGTTCAAAGTCCTTGGAGCTTCCTTTTCAGTATTTTCAAAAGTTCGGTGATACAAGGCCTTTCCTGTCCATCGATTGTCTTCAGAAGCCAAATTGTATTCCACACCAAGCATCCGATTATAGGCAGTTGGATCAAAAAGACTTTGAAACTCATCTACAGCCAAAGATTCCCTATCTACGAAAATTAACCCGATGTTGGAGCGAGAAAAGACTTTTTTCTGAACAGCCATCACACTAAAATTCTTTCCTACAATCCCTCTCTCTTCGTCAGAAGCTGTTTGCATATTCATCAAGCCCACACGCCAATCATCGGTCACTTTTCCGGAAAGCCGGGCTCCATAGATAATCTTATTTTGGACGTTTTGTCCTGTGGATTCATCTCGATCTACTCCAATTCTTCTAGAAAAAAACGGTCTCGCCAAAGGATGACCAAAGCTTGCGAAAAGGTCTCCGTTTTCAAGGAAAAACTGCCTCCTCTCGGGAAAGAAAATCTCAAAACGGTCCAAGTTGGTAACTTGTTGATCGACCTCAACTTGTGAAAAGTCCGGATTAAAAGTCAAATCCAAATTCAAGGCAGGGCCAATCCCAATTTTTGCATCCCCACCAACAGCTGGAGTCAAGTTTTCAGAAGTTCCTTCTAAAAAGTTTTTGGAAGTCCTGGCAGCAGTATAGGGAATAATGGAAATATTGGCCGAGTTCTTTTTCAGCGGTTCTTCGAAAATCAGCTTTCGACTAAATGCTGTTGAGATAATGGGAAAGTTTCTGGGAATAGGCGCCCAGGTACTTCGTTCTCCATAATGGCTATCTATTCGGTAAAAATTGACATTCCAGTTTTGCGCTCCATCCTTGAAGCGTAAGGTGGAAAGTGGAATGATTGCTTCGATTTGCCAATGGTTTTCATGGATCGTAGCTCTTGCAAACCATTTATTGTCCCATGCTAAGTTTAGGTCCTCAGATCTTGAACCTCCATTTGCTAAAAGTGCTTCCCGCTGAACACCATAAGGATTTATTCCAAATTGAAAGGCATTGGTCTTGTCATTAAACGTATCAAAAACAAAACTGATCCCATCATTTTGCTCTCCACGATAATCCCGGCGGAGTGAGGTCGACACGTATTCTCGCGGTCCATTGTTCTCCATCACAGCGGCGAGATATAAGTTGTTTTCATCGAAAGCAACTTTTACCCGGCTTTGAGCTGCCGCTGCAGAGGTATCGTAGGGAAAATATTGAGTGAAATTTACATTCCAACCTTCTTCTGAGGTCCAAATTTCCTCATCCAAAATTCCATCTAATGTAATCGGCTCCTTTACCTTGAAAGCAAAGGCATTGACTTGTTGAGAAAAAGCCTCTTGTTTAACACCAAACATAAAGACATTTCCCAGGAATAATAGGCTTAATAGAACTCTCATAGACTAGTTGATCTCACAAAAGTACATTTGTACTAGCCGATAGAGTGGACAATTTTATGAATGGTATTATTTCATTTTTTAACAGTCCCGAAAGCGGTCAAAATCAAGCTTCTAGCGGAAGCATGTCGTCTAAATTCACACAAATAAACACCCTGCCAAATACCTAAGGCAAGTTTTCCACCGGAAATAGGAATTTGAAGATTGGAATCAAAAAAACTGGCTTTAATGTGCGCAGGCATATCATCCGGCCCTTCATACGTGTGGATAAAGCGTGGATAATTCTCCGGAATCAACTCATTTACAAAGGTTTGGAAGTCTTTTCTGACAGTAGGATCCGCGTTTTCATTGATGGTCAAAGCGGCAGAAGTATGTTGAATAAATACCTGCAAAAACCCCGTTTGAATTTGCCTCATTTCGGGAATTGCCTCTTCAATCAAATCGGTAATTAAGTGGTAACCTCCTGGAAAGGCCGGCAGCTTTATTTTTTTCTGGAAAAACTCAGTCATGCGGCAAATTAAAAAAGCTGCTTCATTCCATGAAACAGCTTTTAGTATTCAGTTTATTTTCTAATGAAAAATAAAACCGGTCCATCACAGGCGCTCCAAGAGCCGATTAGGGTCTCGGGATCTTCGAAAAATAAGGTTTCTGAACCAGCTTCACAGGAATGAATCAAACCAAAACCATTTGCATCCCGATGCAATTGATAGGATTGCTCATCATATTCCAAAGTCAAATACTCCCTTTGATTAATTTGATCTTCAATTATCTGAAAGCTACCCTTCAATTCATAATTTCCTATAAACTTGGTAAAGTCTCCATTGGATTTGAATCGATAAGTATAAAGGGAGTCCGTAATGGGATAAAATGTTGGATTGGGAACTGAACTACTCTGATATCCAGAAAAAACCCAATCCCGATTAAAAATCGGGTCTAGCGGTTCGGTTTCGTCTTGGCACGAAATGAAGGCAAAAAGAATAATGAGGAAGCTTATTGTTTTTTTCATGGGAGAAAATTGATTCATAGTCTTTGAACGAAAGATCAATAGAATTCGCTACTCCAATTTTAAATTTCACCTACAGAATTTGATAAAGTTCCAATACCGGCAATAGTAATCTTTACCTGATCTCCTGCTTGAAGTGTAAAATCATCAGGGACGATTCCCGTTCCTGTCATCAAAAAACACCCGATAGGAAAACTGTTTGCCCGGAACAACCAATCGGCTAATTCCTGTGGTTTACGTTTTAATTGTGTCAAATCTGTTTTTCCGCTTGCGCTTATTTTACCCTCTCGTTCAATAGCCAATTCAATGGAAGTTGAATTATCTAGATCATCCTGAATTAAAATGCAAGGGCCGATGGAAGCACAGCCTTGATAAACCTTCGCTTGAGGCAAATAGAGAGGATTTTCTCCCTCAATACTTCGGCTACTCATATCATTGCCTACGGTAAATCCCTGAATTTTGCCAGAAGGAGAAATAAGAAGAGTCAGTTCGGGCTCAGGAACATCCCAGGTGGAATCTTTGCGAATATTTACTATCCCTCCAGGATTAGAAACTCGGTATGCTGTAGCCTTAAAAAATAACTCAGGGCGATCTGCTGCATAAACTTTATCATAAAAATCTGCTCCACCGGCATCCTTGGATTCTTCCATTCGAGCTGTTCGGCTCCGGTAATACGTTACGCCAGCGGCCCAGATTTCCTGATTGCCCATAGGAGCTAATAATCCAGATTCTTGAATTTCACGAGCTCGGCCGGGAGTAATTTTTTCCCAAGACTTGATTTCAGATTTTAAATAATCACTCAAGTTTTCTCTTCCCAGTAACTGATCCCAGTCGTATTCCGGGCCTAAATAATTTTGATCTGAATCACATAAAAGTGTTCCCTGAGATGTTTTATATAGTTTCATAATTCGATTAGCTTTTGCTTTACTTCACAAGAAATAGGATTAAAGCCAAAATAGCAGGAAAAGCTTGGATCCAAAAAATCTTTTTACTGACGGTAACTGCACCAAAAATTCCTGCAATAGCCACACAGGCAAGAAAAAAGATTGAAACCGAATTTGAAACCGTTGGGTTTTTTGTCAAAAGCGACCAAATCAGACCAGCTGCCAAAAACCCATTGTAAAGGCCTTGATTGGCAGCCAAAGACTTCGTGCTTTCAAAAAACTCCTTTTTCCCACCAAAAATTTTTCTTCCAAAAGTGGTCCATACTATACTTTCCATCCAAAAAAAGAAGAGATGAAGAATTGCAATGACTCCAATCAGAATTTTGAAAATAATTTCCATAACAAGCAATTGATTCGGAGGAAGTTAGGAATTTACAAAAGGATAGAAAACAGCCATTTCAGAAAAAAGCCCCAATTTTAAACTTTCGAATCTTTGAGGCTATGAGCGAGGTCAACATTCATCCGGAATTTCAAAAACGAATGATCCATCAACTAGGAAAGGTGGATTATCAACAGTTTGAGCTAGCTCTTAGCGAAGATTCTCCTACAACGATTCGTCTAAACCCCTTCAAGATTGAAAATTGTCCTTTCGAGGGGAAGGAAATTGCTTGGTCTCAGCATGGGTTTTCTTTGGAAAAAAGACCGGCTTTTACCCTTGATCCACTTTTTCATGCTGGAGCTTACTATGTACAGGAGGCATCCTCCGTGTTTATTTCAGAGGTGCTTCGTCAGCTTCAAGTACCTAAAGGAATTTTTCTGGATTTGGCGGCTGCACCTGGAGGGAAATCCACGCTGCTTTCGACTTACCTTAGTCAGGATGGATTATTAGTTGCTAATGAAGTCATCCAAAGCCGAAATCAGATACTAAAAGAAAATTTGATCAAATGGGGATTGGGGAATTCCATTGTCACTCAGAATGACCCTGCTCATTTTCAGGATTTGGAAGGCTTTTTTGATTTGGTATTGATTGATGCTCCTTGTTCGGGTGAGGGGATGTTTCGAAAGGACCTGGAAGCACGAAAAGAATGGAGTCCGGATCATGTCCGGCTTTGTGCAGGTAGGCAACAGCGGATTTTAGATCAAGCTGGAGGATTGGTAAAAGGAGGCGGTTATCTGATTTACAGCACTTGTACCTTTAATGAGCAGGAAAATGAGGAGATGATTCGGTTTTTGACTTCAGAGTTTGCTTATGAGTCGGTACGAATTGAGTTGAACCCAGATTGGCAAATAGAAGAATCAACAGTACAAACAGAAGAGGGGACATTTTTTGGATACCGATTTTATCCGCATCGGGTAGAAGGAGAAGGCTTTTTCATTTCGGTGTTGAAGCGGCCCGAAGATGCCTTTAGCATGGAGCCGAAAAAGAAAAAAGACTTTAAGCATCAATTTTTAAAACTGGTGGATGAAAAGACCTGCTTGTCTTTAGATGAAGAGTTGGGGTTTGAAAACAGCCAATATTACTTATTGAATGACTCTTATTTTCGATTTCCGGAAATGTGGAAAACTCATTTAGAGCAAGTTATCCACAGCTTAAATATCCGCTATTTTGGAACAGAAATAGGTAAAAAGCAAAAAACCGAATGGATCCCTTCCCATGATTGGGCAGTTTCGATTTTGCCAAAAAAAGGGTTTTCCACACAAGAAATTTCTTTAGAGGAGGCCTTAGAATTTTTGAGGAAAAATGATCAAGAACTGAATCTGAAAGAATCTGGATGGGTCTTATTGACTTTCCAAAACTTACCGATCGGATGGGTGAAAAATTTGGGTAATCGAATCAATAATTATTATCCCAAAGAATGGAGAATTCGAAATTTGTAATCAACCTTCAATAATTCGGTTTTTCACCGCCTTTTGTACTGCCTCCATTTTGTTGTGAACCTGGAGCTTACTGTAGATGTTTTCAATGTGCTTCCGAACGGTTTTAGGAGAAATGAAAAGGTTTTCTCCAATTTGATTGTAACTCAGGCCCTTGGCCGTTTGCTCCAAAATTTCAATTTCACGCTTCGTTAAAGAAATATCCTCTTTTGGCTCTTCAAACTGTGGGGGATTTCGCAGAAGCTTGAGAGTTTTCAATGCAATACTTGGGGTCATAGCAGCACCACCATCCAAAGTATCCAATATTCCTTGATATAATTCCGGTGGAGAAACTTCCTTAAGGAAATATCCACTTGCACCCGCTTGAATGGCTTTGAAAATATGCTCGTCGTTGTCAAAGACGGTCAGCATAATGGTCTTGATTTGTGGATAACGTTGCGTGACTTGGGAAACTGCCGCTATCCCATCCATTTTGGGCATCTCAATATCCATTAAAACCAATTGGATATTGGAATCCTCTTCCAGCTTTTTCAACAACTCTTCCCCGTTAAAGGCATGAAATTTTACTTCCAAATCAGGATAGAAGGATATCTTCTCCATTACTGCTTTAAGTAAAAATGAGTTATCCTCAGCAATTGCAATTTTGATAGCCATAGGTATTTTCTTTAAAAAACATGAACGCGGGTTCCTTGTCCCATTTTGGATTCAATCTGTATTTTTCGCCCTATTCGATCGGCACGCACTTCCATATTTCCCAATCCATTTCCGTTTTTTCTACTACCGGTGATACCTTTTCCATTGTCCTCCACTAAGAGGGAAAGGTGACTATTTTCGGGGAAGAGAGAAACTTTAATTTTACTTGCTTCAGCATGCTTGATGGCGTTTTGAATTGCTTCTTGAGCAATTCGATAATAATTGATTCCTTCTAATGAATTCAATTGAAAATTTTCATCCAAATTTTCTCCCAATTCCAAAGTGAAATCAATGGCGGGACAGGCATTTTTGGCCTTTTCCAGCAAACCTGCCAACCTTCCTTGAAGGTCATCCAAGGTAATGCTGTCTTTATTCATCGCCCAAATGGTATCCCTTAGTTCATTGATCGTTTCGGTGGTAAATTCTGAAATCTGATCTAGCTTTTTCCCCAAAATATCTTTGGGCAAATCCAAAAACTTTAAGTTATTCAGGCTTGAAATGATAAAGGTGAGTTGAGCGCCGATATTATCGTGAAGGTCTGAGGAAATCCGCTGCCTTTGTTCCTGAAGGCGCTTTTGGGTCTGCTGTTCCGCAAAAATCTTTTGAAGCTTCGCCTCTTGTTCAAGGTGCCAGTTTTTATTTTTTTGTCTGTAATAAATAAAAAACCCAAGACCCAAACTGATCAATAAAACGATGAGTAAAAGCAGTAATTGATTATTTCTATTCTTTACCAAAAGTTCATTTTCGGCTAATTGAGCTCTGGATTCAGCAAGTTGTCTTTCCTTTTCAGAAACCTCATATCGGGTTTCCAATTCACCCATCATTCTTACACGGTCTTCTTTAAAAATAGTGTCTTTTAATGCTGCATATTGCTCCAGGTAATCTAGAGAAAGCATCAAGTCTCCTTTCTTTTTTTGAAATCGAAATTGATCATAAAGGTAATCCCGAAGCTTTTCCCTTGAATCACTCAATTGAACATAATGATAAGCTGAATCCATCATTTCCTCAGCTTCATTGTATCGATCTAAATTGTATGCAATGGTTGCCAGATTGGTATAATTGGTAGCCAATTTGTAACTATCCATACTTCGATAGTTGTATTTGAGAGAAATTTCGACCCATTTTTTGGCCTCTGCATATCGGCCTTGCTTGAGAAGTGTGTTCCCAATGTTGTTGTAGGTATTAGTAAACGCCGAGCTATCTAATTCCGAAAGTAATTCTAAGTTTTTATAGTGGTAAAAAAGAGCGGAGTCTGGTTTGTCCCAATCATCAAAGTTGATCGCAATTGCATTAAGCGCAAAGGATTTGGTTCGAGTGTCAGAATTTGGACTTCCTGAAAGGATTTGGTATCCTCTCTTGGCATACTCTACTCCTTTCTCATATTGTTCCATATCATGGTACACTATTCCCAAATCCGCCAAGGAATAGCCCATCCGATTAGAATCATTGACCGCCAATGCCTTTTCGTAAGCTGTCTGACCATAGAGCATTGCCTTTTCCCAATTTCCCAAAATAGACTCTAAATAAGTTAAGTTGTTGTATGCGGAAATCAGGTAACTTGAACTTTCTTTCGACGAAAAAAAAGGAAGGCTTTTGAGTAGAGTTTCTACCGCTTGGCGAGGATTGTTTTCTATGTTTTGAAACCTTGCCAGATAATAGAAGTACATTCCCGAATCAACCTTTGTCTCGAGTCTAGTCTCAAGTTCTTCAAAAAGGATAGCGGTAGAATCCCTATTATCTAATGCTGATAGAAACTCTTCCTCCAATTCTTGGGAGAAGGATGAAAAAACACTGAAAATAAAAAAGAAGGCAACAAAGAGTAGTTTGTGCATACCGAAATCACGAAATATAAATCAGTACGATAAATATAAAAAAATGGCCTTGAGAGCAAAATCTCCCAAGGCCATTTCCTTGATTTTCAAAATTTTCTACCCGTAAATCTCTTCCAAAATCTGTGCTAACCGCACGCTTGCTGCAATCATCCGCTCTTCGGCAATTTTGAAATTGTGATACATATAGGCATAGCTAATCCGACGGTTTTCTGGTAAATCATAAACAGCTCCACGAAGATCTACCGCTTCCTTCAACCAATCTTGCATGGTTGCAGACCTATATTTTTGCTGAAGCTCAGGAGTAATTCTTCGAAAAAGTTCATTCCCCATTTCTGTATAGCTCATTCCCTGTCGATCAATCATTCCGCTGTCCCAAAGCGCATGCAAATTAGTTGGCTGTCCAAAAAACTCAATCTTCACATCATTTCCTCCACGATCTTCACCCGTACCCACATGCAATGGCTGATGGATATCTTCCACCATGTGGATGAGCATTTTCAGTTTTTCAGCTTCCTCTTCGGCAGATAGTCCCCCCGCTTTCAATTCATTTTTCAAACGGATGATAGCTTCATAAGCATCTCCGGTCTTTTCCTGAATGTTAGGGTCGTATTCACCGTTTTTACTGGTCAAATAATGCCAAGTAGTCGCGTAATCATACGCTCGATCGGAGCGAATTTCATCCATCCAAGTTCCACTCCTTCCTAAGGACATGGGATAAAGCACTTTCTCCACTTTTTTTGCCACGGAGCTCTTCATCTGCCGCTCGGCCATATAGCCGATCAAGTAATGCCCCAATTGCCCCCAAGCAAAGGCTTGAGAGGTAAAAAGCATTAGAAATAGTGCAAGCGTAAACAGTTTAAATACTTTCATAAATTCATTATTGGAATACGAAAATAGGGGAGAAATACTATTGGAAAATTAATAGGATATTAAGGTTTTTGTAATTCTGCAACGGCCAACCAAGCCATCAATCCTGCACCGATTTCCAGTGCATCTTCTTCTATGTCAAAGGTTGGTGTATGCACGCCAGAAATAATTCCTTTTGCTTCGTTTCGAGTTCCTAATCGGTAAAAACATCCGCTAATTTCCTGTGAGTAGTAAGCAAAATCCTCTGCAGCCATCCAAATATCCAAGTCGATCACATTTTCCTCACCAAGATACTCTTTGGCAGCATTTGTCGCTCTGGCGGTCAATTCAGGATCATTTTGTAGGAAAGGATAGCCTTTTCGAATCTCGAAATCCAATTTTCCTCCCATTCCTTCTACCAAGGCATGCGCAATTTGAAGCATTTTTTGATGAGCCGCTGCTCTCCATTCTTCATTTAGCGTGCGGAAGGTTCCCTGGATTTTCACCTCATTGGGAATCACATTGGTCGCTCCTAAAGCTTCTACCCGACCAAAGGAAAGCACCGAAGGGATTTTTGGACTTGCCGCTCGGCTGACTACCTGCTGAAGAGCAACGATCAAGTGCGAAGCAATCAAAACTGGATCGATAAGAGTCTCCGGCATCGCACCATGTCCGCCTTTTCCCTTTACAGTCAGGTATAGTTCATCGGCACTTGCCATATAAATTCCCTGACGGAATCCTACCTTACCAGCAGGAATAAAGGGCATCACATGTTGCCCGATAATTCCAGATGGTCTTGGATTTTCCAAAGCACCATCACGAATCATAAAGGAAGCTCCTCCTGGGGCAACCTCCTCTCCGGGCTGAAATAAAAGCTTGATGGTTCCCTCAAATTGATCTCTCACCTCGTGCAAAATCTTGGCAGCTCCCAATAAGGATGCCGTATGGGCATCGTGTCCACAAGCATGCATCACTCCTGGATTTTGGGATTTGTAGGGAACTTCGTTTGCCTCCACAATGGGAAGGGCATCCATATCTGCCCGAAGGGCGATGATTTTTTTGGATGGATTTTTTCCTTCAATTAGGGCTGTCCAACCCGTCTGTGCTTTGGATTCAAGTTGCTGAATACCAATTTCTTCTAGCTTTTCTTTGACGAATTTTGCGGTTTGAAACTCTTTATAGGAAAGCTCAGGGTTGGCGTGAAGATGCCGCCGATTGGCGATAACCTCTTCTTTATATGCGCTAGCAAGGGATTTAATTTTCTCCTTCAGCATTGTCTATTTGGCTTGGTAGGGTAAAATCTTTGCGCTGAATTCGGTCTCTGATTATTCTTGCGGATGGGAAAATGGTTTTGATTTCATAGAGTACTTTCAAGGCCTCTACCTTGTAACCATATCTCCCTACTTTAAGCAAATAACGAGGTTGCTCATATTGCATTTCAGCACTTATTTCCGGAAAGGCCTCCGCAAGTTCTTCCTGAGTTTTGAAAGCTTCATCCCGATTTAGCCCTGAATACACTAAAACTCGAAAACCATTAAAGTAAGGCTCAGAGGTGTTTTTTTCATACTGAACTCGGGCTAATGCCTCCAATTGAGAATCAATTGCTCGGGCAGATTCCTCAGGCTGTATTGGGGGAAGGCTCTCCAATTGCTGCTGATAATCTGGGTAATCCGGCAAACTTGAAGTCAAATCTTCTTGGTAACCTGCAAAACTTTCAGGGCCACTAACAACACTCTGACCTGTTTTGCAGGAGAAAAAAAGAATAACAATACCGAAAACCCAGCTATTCCGCATGGCTAATTAATCAATGATTACACACTTACCTTCCTGAATATCTTGCTCAACACTTTTGAATTTGACGTCCTTTTTGGTGGTTCCGTCATTATACTGAACAGAAATTCGATCATTTCTCCCGTAGGATTTATCAGATTTTCGAGGAGCAACAACTTGCGGTGCAGGTCTTCCTGCTGTCGCAGCTGCGGCGGCCGCCCGATTGGCACCTGGATTTAAGGTACTTCCTGCTTCAGCCTTTGATGCCTGAACTTTAGGTTCGGGAGCTCGTTGAGTCTGTGCTTGCTGAACCTGAGCAGGATCTTGTTTTGGCAATTCCGCTCTGGTCAAGAAGGAAATCATATCTTCATTCAATTTGCCGATAAAGCGCTTGAACATTTCGAAGGCTTCGAATTTGTAGATCAAAAGTGGATCCTTTTGCTCATAGACTGCATTCTGAACAGACTGCTTCAAATCGTCCATATCCCGAAGGTGCTCCTTCCAGTTTTGGTCGATAATAGCCAAGGTGACACTTTTCTCCAAAGACCGAATCAGTTCATGTCCTTCAGAGGAAAGCATTTTCTCCAAATTAACAACAACGCCGATTTGTTTGATGCCATCAGAAATTGGCACCATAATATCCTTCACTGTAGCGCCTCGCTCATCCTGAACTCGCTGAAGTACAGGCAAGGCTGTCTGAATGATTCGCTGATTTTTCTCTTGATAATTTTTGAATGCTGCCTCGTACAACTCTTGGGTTAACTTCCCTGCATCTTTGGATTTTAAATCATTCTCAGAAATCTGATAATCCAATCCTAGAGAGGTGAAAATATTCATCCGGAGGTTTTCTGCATCATCGGTAGACTTGGCCATATCAATGATACTTTCGGCCACATCATACATGATGTTCAGAATATCCAACTCCAATCGCTCACCTTTCAGGGCATTTCTTCGACGGCGATAAACCACCTCCCGCTGGGAGTTCATGACATCATCGTATTCGAGAAGGCGCTTTCGAGTTCCGAAGTTATTTTCTTCTACTTTCTTTTGAGCACGTTCAATAGACTTAGTGATCATGCTGTGCTGAATCACCTCTCCTTCTTCCAAGCCCATTCGGTCCATCAATTTGGCGATGCGGTCCGAACCAAACAATCGCATCAAGGAATCTTCCAAGGAAACAAAGAACTGGGATGAACCCACATCTCCTTGACGACCGGAACGTCCTCGAAGCTGACGATCCACACGACGGGATTCATGGCGCTCTGTACCAATAATTGCCAAACCACCGGCTGCTCTTGACTCTGGAGTCAACTTGATATCCGTACCTCGACCTGCCATGTTAGTAGCAATCGTAACGGTACCAGGTTTTCCAGCTTCCGCTACAACTTCCGCTTCACGGGCATGTTGCTTGGCGTTCAATACCTGGTGAGGAATTTTCTTCAAGGTCAGCATTCGGCTCAATACCTCGGAGATTTCAACTGAAGTAGTACCTACCAAGACAGGTCTGCCTTGTGCTACCAACTCGTTAATTTCATCCACTACCGCATTGAACTTCTCGCGGACGGTTTTATAAACTTTGTCCTCTTTATCCTGACGTTGGATTGGTCTGTTGGTAGGAATAACTACCACATCCAACTTGTAGATTTCCCAAAATTCACCTGCTTCCGTTTCCGCAGTACCGGTCATACCTGCAAGCTTGTGGTACATTCGGAAATAATTCTGTAGCGTAATGGTCGCATAAGTCTGGGTAGCATCCTCCACCTTGACATTTTCCTTCGCCTCAATCGCTTGATGCAATCCATCTGAATAACGGCGGCCTTCCATGACACGACCGGTCTGTTCGTCCACGATCTTAACCTTTCCATCTACAATGATGTATTCGGTATCCCGCTCAAACATACAGTATGCCTTCAAAAGCTGATTGACTGTGTGGATTCGCTGGGCTTTGACGCTATAATCTTTGATGACCTCCTCTTTTCGGATCAGTTTCTCCTTATCCTCAACAGACTCATCTTTTTCCAATTCGGCGATTACCATACCGATATCTGGAAGGATAAAGAAATTCGGATCTTCATTTTTAGCTGTCAATGTTTCAATACCTCGGTCGGTAAGGTCGACGACATTACTCTTTTCATCAATGGTGAAAAGTAGTGGCTCATCTGCTTCCGGCATATTTCGCTTATTATCCTGCAGATAAAAATTCTCTGTTTTTTGCAAGATTACTCGAATGCCTGGTTCAGATAAATATTTAATCAATGGCTTGTATTTAGGCATTCCCCGATAGGCTCTGAAAAGCGCCAAACCACCATCTTTTTCATTTCCTTCAGAAATTTGCCGCTTAGCAGTGGTCAAAAATCCTTGAATCAATTTTCGCTGCTCATCTACAAGGGTAGCAACACGAGGTTTCATTTGGTCGAACTCATGCACGTCTCCCCGAGGTACAGGTCCTGAAATGATCAATGGCGTTCTAGCATCATCAATCAATACGGAGTCAACCTCATCAACCATGGCAAAGTGATGCTTACCCTGAACTAAGTCAGAAGCATCTCTCGCCATATTATCTCGTAGATAATCAAAGCCAAACTCATTGTTGGTGCCATATACGATATCACACTGATAGGCTTTTTTCCTTCCTTGCGAATTAGGCTGGTACTTATCGATACAATCCACGGAAAGGCCATGGAATTCAAAAAGTGGCGCGTTCCATTCGGAGTCACGCTTTGCCAAGTAATCATTGACCGTTACGACATGAACACCCCGTCCGGCTAGTGCATTCAGATAAGCTGGAAGTGTGGAAACCAAGGTCTTACCCTCACCAGTCGCCATCTCAGCAATTTTTCCCTGATGCAAAACCATACCACCGATCAACTGCACATCGTAGTGGACCATATCCCAAACTACCTCTGTGCCGGCTGCCTCCCATCGATTGTGCCAAATGGCCAGCTCTCCGTCGATTTCAACATTGGGCTTGACAGCAGCAAGTTCCCTATCACGCAAATTGGCATTCACCACCAATTTTCCGTTTTCTTTGAATCTTCGGGCAGTTTCTTTTACCACTGCAAAAGCCTGAGGCATTACTTGGTCAAGAATTTCTTCAAGCGCCTTATCCCGATTCTTTTCAATTTCCTCGATTTGGGAGAAAATTTGATCCTTTTGGTGAATCGCATCCGCAGGCAATGATTCTACCTCGGCACGAAGAGAATCAATTTTTGCATCGAATTCCTTTAGATATTCATTAACCTTGGATTTAATCTCCGAAGTCTGAGCCCGAAGTTCTTCATCACTCAGCTTGGCAAGACCGTCAAAAATCTGATTTATCTCCTTAACTCTCGGAAGTAATTCCTTTATATCTCGATCGGACTTAGTGCCGAAAACTTTTGCTATTCCTTTTGCAATAATATCTAACATCTCTCTTTTCTTATGCTAATTGCGGGCCTAAAATTAAGCCCTTTTTATTAGAATTGATAATTGTCTCTTCTTGGCCACAAGAGCATTAAATCAAGCATTAAATTTTGATTTCTCCCTGAAAAACCTGTTCGGCGGGACCAATCAACCAAATATTATCAAAGCCTCCTTTTGGGCTTTTTTGAAATCGAACGGATAAGTTTCCGCCAAGGGTTTGGATTTTAACCTCTCCGGATTGCCTTTCCTGAGCAAATGCCAAAGCAGCTGCAGTTACACCCGTTCCACAGGAAAGCGTTTCATTTTCAACTCCCCGCTCGTAGGTACGAACAAAAATTTCCTCGTTAGAAATCGCTTTTACAAAGTTTACATTGGTGCCTGAAGGAGCATAATCTGCGTCATATCGGACCTTTTCCCCTTCTTTAAAAACGGGATAATTTTCTATTTCGGATACAAATCGAATATGATGCGGAGAGCCCGTATTGACAAAACAATCTGTGCCTTTCGCTTCGATTCCATCTACATTTCCCATTTTTAACTCCACCACATCTTCCTTGAGAACTGCATCGTGGGCACCGTCTATTGCTAAAAAATGTGTCTCATTTTTAACTATGCCGAGGAATCCCGCAAAAGCAACTGCACAACGGGCACCATTTCCACACATACTTTGGCTTCCGTCAGCATTGTAATAGACCATTTCAAAATCAAAATAGGGATGGTTTCTTATCACAATCAACCCATCCGAACCGATTCCGAATTTGCGGTCACAAAGCTGCTTGACCCAAGAAATATCTGTCAGATCGAGTTTTTCTTCCCGATCATCGATCATGACAAAATCATTTCCTGTTCCCTGATATTTATAAAACTGAATTTTCATTCTTTTTTGATTCTTTTCCCTGTGGTTCAAAAACTTCTCCAAGAGAGTCATAGACTAATAAACTTTAACAACTTGTCACAGTTTCAGACTATATGTCCGATTCGGATTCTAATTTCGACAGATAATCCTTAATTTCAGCAACTCAATTGCATGATCAACCAAGAAATCTATTCCTTATGGAAAATCTAAATTTCAACTTATCACGAAGAGCATTTTTGGCAAATAGCAGTAAAGCGGGTCTGGCTTTGAGTCTAGGCGGAACAGCCATTTTAAGTGCTTGCTCCGGTGAAGCAAAAGGTGATTCTCAGGCCGTTTTGGCGACAAGTTTTACCCAATCTCCATTAAGCTTTGACTTTGCTGCATTGGAACCACACATCGATGCTATGACGATGGAAATTCACTACACCAAACATGCTGCAGGCTATGCCAGAAACCTGGAAGCAGCAATTGGTGAGGAAAATGTAGATACGAATAAGCCTTTGGAGGATGTATTGGCTAATATCTCGAACTACTCCACCAAAATGCGAAACAATGGTGGCGGTCATTACAACCATGAATTGTTTTGGAAAGTGATGACTCCGGATGCAGCTGAAAGACCTGAAGGTGCACTAGCTGATGCCATCAATGATTCTTTTGGAAGTTTTGAAGCATTTGCCGAGCAATTTGAAACTGCAGCCAAAACCCGATTCGGATCCGGCTGGGCTTGGCTAGTTGTTGGAAATGACAAAAAATTAGCGGTGGGCTCTACACCCAACCAAGATAATCCACTGATGGATATTTCCGATTTTAAAGGGATTCCGCTTTTGGGTCTTGATGTATGGGAGCATGCATACTACCTACATTATCAAAATCGTCGGGCAGACTATGTTTCTGCATTTTGGAATATTGTCAACTGGAAAATGGTAGCTGAGCGATTTGCTGCGGCCTCCATGTAAACCAAAAGATATTTCGACTTAAAAAAGGCCGGAGTTTCCGGTCTTTTTTGTTTAATTCGATTTTCGAAAAAGAACACTAATTCCATGCAAGATCCAAAATCCCTTACTTCTGTTGCTTTGTTTCATGAGACATTTAAACATCCTGTATTAAAGGAGCCAACCATTCCCTCCGATACACGGTGTAATCTTCGTGTTTCTCTTTTGGCAGAAGAACTGAGAGAATTGGAGGAAGCGATTGAGAATAAGGATTTGGTAGAAATCGCTGATGCACTTTGTGATTTGCAGTATGTCTTGTCCGGTGCGATTCTAGAATTTGGCTTAGGAGAAAAATTCAAAGCCCTTTTCGATGAAGTACAACGCTCTAATATGAGCAAAGCCTGCAAAACTGAAGAAGAAGCCAAAGCCACAGTAGCACATTACGAAGCCAAAGGCACTCCTTGTTTCTATGAAAAAGAAGGCGATTTGTATCTAGTCTTTCGGGAAGGTGATCACAAAACCTTAAAATCTGTCAACTATTCTCCGGCTGATCTGAAAGGAATTCTTGAAAAATAATTTCTGAGAACCTAAAAATCTTAAGCTCCTTCTCGGAGCTTTTTTTAATACAAAAAGCTCCCTCTAGGTGTAGTCGAAACACCGTGGTGACTGTGTGTAGTTTGAAACTACACCCCCGTATCCGTACCAATTTTCAATTGGTATAACTTGCCAGACTCACCAATAATCCACTTCAATCAGGCCATTCAAACCGGCATAATTCCGTGCGCTTGAATATAAATATTCTTCCGGGTTTTCAACCCAGCCTGCCCTTACAGGATTCTGATGAATGTACTTCATCCTACTCTCAATCATGTCAGGCCGATGCAATTCTATCGCATGATTGTCATGGGTCCAAAATTGCAAATTGCCTAATCGCTTATTAAAGGATGCATGGTACTCAAATATCATCTTCATCCATTCTCGCCTACTTTCCTGTGGATTATCCAAAATCATCTTCAATAAATTTTTGCTGGTGAACTTTTTAAAATCTCGTACCCAATCCGATAATTTTCCATCCTTTTGCTGAACAACTAAATGAAGGTGATTGCTCATAATCACATAACCATACAGATACAAGCCTTTTTCTTTTCTAGAATAAGTCAGGTTTTCCAGAATAAAATCCCTGTATACTTTTCTGGTAAATACATCAGCCCAACCTACAACCTGAAAAGTCAAAAAATAAGGCAGCTCTTGATCTCTTATCTGATAGGCTTCTCCCATAAAACCAAGATTAACGATAGCAGCAAATTACAAATTTGTCAGAATATAAAGGTGTAGTTGCAAACTACACCTAGTCCTAGGGGGAGAATTATTGAAAAATAATTTCCACCCGCCAAAAACTTCAAAAGCTCCTAATTGGAGCATTTTTAAATACAAAAAGCCCCGTGTTTCCACGAGGCTTCTGTACCAGGAGCGGGACTTGAACCCGCACGTCCAAACGGACACAAGATTTTAAGTCTTGCGTGTCTACCAATTCCACCATCCCGGCTTCACTAAGGAGTCCTTAGCTACTTATGGCTTGAAACAACAAAGCCCTTTTTCAAGGGCTTGATCAGAGCGAGAGACGAGATTCGAACTCGCGACCCCAACCTTGGCAAGGTTGTGCTCTACCAACTGAGCTACTCTCGCTTATTTCTTACCCGATTCATCCAATCGAGCCGTTTGTGGATGCAAAGGTAGGGCTACTTCGGATTTTTACAATATTTCAATCAGGAAATTTTTTTCAATTTTTCTGTCTGATTGAAAATCAGCTATCTAAAAATCGTAGGAGGCAAGGATTTTCACCATCTCACCCATGTTTTTTGCACCTAATTTTCGAAGAATATTCTTACGATGTGTCGCTACTGTATTGGCAGATATGTTCAATTCCTCTGCGATCATTTTGGAAGAATTCCCATTCAAAATCAATTGGATGACTTCTTTTTCTTTCTTGGTAAGCTTTACCTCTTTGTTATTTGGAGAGTTTTTCGTCACCAAAACCCGAGTTCCGTCATCCTGAATGTAGGAATAGGTCCAATCGTAGCTTTTAACTTTTGGAGGGGTATGTAGTTCAAAAATAATATGCAGGTCCATGGCAAAATTGCCCGCCGCATCGATTAAATAGGGACGAACCTTGGCCATTACCCATTTTATTTCTTGTGTAGTGCGATGCACCCAACGTGTAGTGTATGAAAACTCAAAGGTATGTCGCTCAGCTAAAGTAAGTTGATGGAAGTTTTCAAATACAATCTTTTGAAATTTGAACATCTCTTCCCGGTCATCCGGATGAAGCATTGCAAACGAAGCCTCCATTCCTTTTTTCCGAAAAATCGATTCTGGATATCCTGTTATTTTTTCTACTTCTCCAGTAAAAAATGCCAAGTTGAGGTTTCGATAATCAAAACAGGCAATCACCAAACCTTCCCGAATTCCAATGCTCTGGCTGAGTGATTCTAAATTTTCAATCAGCTTTTTCTCGTCAGGATGGGTCTTAAACTCCTGTTCTGCCCATTCCTGAAAAAATTTTGTGTATTTATCCTGTTTTTTAAGGTCTTTTAGAAATACCTTATCCATATACCTTGCTGGTGTTTAATTGGATTAATATAGCAATTATCTAAATTAATTAATCGAGTTTCTTTTTTACTTCATGAAGCTTCAAAAGGGCCTCAATTGGTGAAATGGTATTGATATCAATTTGATCAAGAAGGTCCTTTGCATCCTTGAATTTCGGATCCATTTCGAAAAGACTGAGTTGATAGTTATTTTTTGGAACAGACTTTAGTTGCTCTTTGCCTTTTTGCATAGCCTTGTCCTTTTCCAAATGACTCATAATTTCTGATGCCCGCAAAACAATCGGGTTGGGCATACCTGCCATTTGCGCTACGTGAATTCCAAAACTGTGTTCACTGCCACCAGGTTTCAATTTTCGCATAAAAATTACTTTGTTCCCGACTTCCTTTACAGAAACATTAAAGTTTTTAATCCTTGGAAAGTCCTCCGTGAGTTGGTTCAACTCATGATAATGAGTGGCGAACAAGGTCTTTGCCTTGAAACTTGGATGATTGTGTAGGTATTCTACAATAGACCAAGCAATTGAAATCCCATCATAGGTAGATGTTCCTCTACCGATTTCGTCCATGAGAACCAAGCTTCGATCTGAAAGATTATTCAAGATACTGGCCGTTTCGGTCATTTCCACCATAAAAGTAGACTCTCCTTTGGACAAATTATCAGAAGCTCCTACCCGAGTAAAGACCTTGTCAATTATTCCTATCCTTGCAAAAGACGCCGGCACGAAACTTCCCATCTGAGCCATCAAGACAATCAAAGCTGTCTGTCGCAAAAGGGCGGATTTACCAGCCATATTTGGACCTGTAATAACTAGAATTTGCTGACTGTCATGGTCTAAGTAGATATCATTGGGGATATAATCTTCCCCTGGCGGCAATTGCTTTTCGATCACTGGATGACGCCCATCTTTGATTTCTAAGCTATCGGTTTCCACAATTTTGGGTTTGACATAACGATTGGAAAGGGCCACCTGAGCAAAGGACAAAAGTGCGTCCAAGGTACCAATTACCCGGGCATTCTGTTGGATTTGCGTCACATACTGAGCCGCTTCCTCCACCAAGGCCGCGAAAAACTTCTGCTCCAAAGCAATCATCCGCTCCTCAGCGTTTAGAATTTTTTCCTCGTATTCTTTCAGTTCCGGTGTGATGTATCGCTCGGCATTTACCAATGTCTGCTTTCGGATCCATTCCTGCGGCACCTTGTCCTTATGGGCATGGGTAACTTCGAGATAATATCCGAATACCTTGTTATAGGCAATTTTCAGGGAGCTAATTCCGGTTTTCTGGACTTCCCGTTGCTGAATCTGAACAAGAAAATCCTTGCCTTTGCTGGCCAAGGATCGATATTCATCCAATTCCTGATCTACGCCTTCCTTGATGACCCCTCCTTGATGGACAAGCATTGGCGCATCTTCCTGAAGTTCTTTTTCGATTTTTTCCAAAAGAAATTCACAAGGATGAATCTGATCAGCCAATCGCTTAAGCGTAGGATTATTTTGTTTTTTCAGCAAATCCTTGATGGGTAAGGTAGCTTTCAAAGCCCTTTTTATCTGATTCATTTCACGAGGATTGGCTCTTCCAACCACTACCTTAGAGATCAACCGCTCCAAATCCCCGATCAATCGTAAATGAGAAAGCATCTCATCAATCAAAGAAGAGTTCTCAAAGAAAAAGTCAACTACATTTTGTCGCTCCTCGATCGGTCCTTTTTCTTTCAATGGAAGAACTATCCACTTTTTCATCATTCGGGAACCCATAGGAGTGACCGTCTGATCCAAAATTTGAATCAAAGGAACTCCTCCTTCATGCTGAGGAAAAACCAACTCTAGATTTCGAATAGTGAACTTATCCAACCACACGTATTTCTCTTCCGCAATGCGTGAAATGGAAGAAATATGCTGTACTTCCTTATGCTCGGTTTCTTCCAAATAATAGAGAATGGCCCCTGCTGCCACCGTTCCCAGTTCGAGATCTTCAACGCCGAAACCTTTCAGATTAGCCGTTCCGAAATGATTTTTCAGCTTTTCATAGGCAAAGTCGTACTGATATACCCAATCCTCACAATGAAAAGTGATGAAATCGTTTTTAATAACTTCGGAAGCCTTTTGCTTAGCAGCTTTTGAATAGATGATTTCGGAAGGGGAAAAGCTTTGAAGAAGCTTTTCTACATAAGACGCACTTCCTTCAGCACACATGAATTCCCCTGTAGACACATCCAAAAACGCGATTCCATGCCTTTCTTTTCCGAAATAGATGGAAGCCAAATAGTTGTTTTTTCGGGTATCGAGAACTTGGTCATTGTAAGAAAGTCCTGGGGTAACCAATTCCGTAACTCCCCGTTTTACAATTCCCTTAACAGATTTTGGGTCTTCCAATTGATCACAAATCGCCACGCGATTACCGGCTCGAACCAACTTTGGCAAGTAATTATCTAAGGCATGATGTGGAAATCCCGCCAATTCTACATGAGAAGCAGCTCCATTTGCCCTTTTTGTAAGCACGATGTCAAGAACTTTGCTTGCAATAACCGCATCTTCGCCAAAGGTCTCATAAAAGTCCCCCACCCGAAAAAGCAATAAAGCGCCAGGGTGTTTGGCTTTGATTGCATTATACTGCTTCATTAAAGGAGTTTCCTTGCCATCTTTGGACTTACTCATGCCTGCTAGTGAATTCTGTTAATTTTGGGGATTGAATAAAAGCTGAAATTAATCCATAAGCAAGGTAGTTCAAAAAAGATGAAGAAATTAAGCATGGAAGAACTCGAACGACTTTCTGTCGAGGAGTTTAAAGAAAAGGAAAAATCACCCATATGCTTGGTGTTGGATAATGTGAGAA
The DNA here is from genome assembly GCF_004571135.1 of Algoriphagus kandeliae. Taxonomy (GTDB): domain Bacteria; phylum Bacteroidota; class Bacteroidia; order Cytophagales; family Cyclobacteriaceae; genus Algoriphagus; species Algoriphagus kandeliae. The sequence continues at coordinate 266,137 of NZ_SPSB01000002.1, read as the reverse complement.
GTTTAAACAATGTGGGTTCTGCTTTTCGAACTGGAGATGCTTTTCGAATTGAGAAAATCTACCTCTGCGGTATTACGGGAACACCTCCACATCGGGATATTCAAAAGACAGCCTTAGGTGCCACAGAATCAGTGGAATGGGAATACGCTGAAACGACCGTTGACGCCTTAGAAAAACTAAAAATAGAAGGATATAAAATTTGTGGTTTGGAGCAGGTTGATCAATCCATTTTTCTCCATGAGTTCCAGCCAGAAAAAACGGGTAAATATGCCCTAGTTTTTGGAAACGAGGTATTTGGAGTAGAAGAGCAGGTATTAAAGGCTTGTGATTATGTATTGGAAATCCCACAATTGGGAACCAAGCACTCCTTGAATATCGCCGTTTCGATGGGAATTACACTTTGGGATTTTATGGTGAAACTTGAGCAACTCTAATCGTTCAAAAACCGGTATCGAATACCAAAAGAACCACGAAGTAAATTCCAATCGCCGAATATGGGTGCAAGTTCCATATGAAAACCAAAATCCTTTTTGGAAAAGGGATAGATATTTATTCCAAGAGGAATTACTAATCCATCAATATCCCCTACATGTCCACCAAATCCTCCGTAAAACTCGAAGCTTTCCTTTTTGGTTATTAGGACATTTGCCACAAGTTCTAAGTCGAGGCTACTCAGAAAATCATCCGTACCAATTCGAAATTCCGGAATAAATCGCTCCCCGAATTGCTTATTCACTCCTACAAAAGGAAGGTTGCTTTGGTGGTAAGAGACGGTGACTTGTGATAGTGCTGGTAAAGAAAATAGCCCAAAAAGGACTAAAAATAGGGTTTTTTTCATTTTATAAAATTAAATGGCGAAAAACATTAAAACCCTAATTCCTTAAGTCTTTTGTGGGTTTTAATCATATTCGAACTGGCTTTTGCGACGATTTTGCCCGATTCTTTTCGTATTACGGATTCCCAATGATTTAGGTTTGCTCCTGTCCGTACCAGTTTGGCTGTCACTTCTACTTTTTCTCCCAGACTAGCCGAGGACAAGAAGTCCACATTCAAATTGATACTTGTCATCAAAAATTCGGATTCCGTGATGAAATTTGCCATTCCAATCACATCATCCATCATCAAGGAAGCAACTCCTCCATGGAGAATCTGGGCTGGATTACACATATCAGGACGAATATGAAAAGAGACTTTCGCGTAACCAACTTCGACTTCAAGTAAGGTGCCCGCTAGCCAATTTCCTGCTCCAGATGGCCCATGATCCAGGACTTTCCCGATTTGAGATTTAAAAAATTCTAACTGAGGGTTCGACATATTTTCTTACTTCTTATCTAAAATCCTAAAATAATCTTCGAATGTGAATTTGAGCGCTTCTTTTTCAGATTCAGATTGCCACAATGGAATTTTTTGATCTGAGACAATTAAGTAAAAGTCTGCCTCTTTTTGAATCAAATCATAAAGCTCCTGAACTTGTCTGAAATGCTCGAATTTATTCCCATTTTGAAAGTTCAGCTCCCGTTGATTCTCAGCCCAAACTGCCAAAATATTCAAAGGCCAATCTACCTTATGCGGCTCTAGATAGAGATAACATTCATCTTTCGGGGTATTAAGGATTAGAACCAAAAATGCAGTAGGGTCTTCCGAATCAAAAGAAAATCCGGCATGCCGATACAAAGTCATTCCTGCATCCTTTCGTATTTCCCGTTGATAATCAATGGCTTTTAGATTCAGAAAAAACAATCGAGAGGAAGAAGTCATCCGAAAAGTCTTGTCTTCACCTGAATTGTTCGCTCTGTAAGAATCAAAAAAAGAAAAGAAAATAACCAAAAGGACCGAAGCAGCCCCAAAAATCTTTAAGATCTTGATCAGCTCGGGTGTTAAAACCGGATCTTTGGTTGGCATTTAAGTCAATCTTCTTGAAGTAATTTTTTTCGAGTTTCCATCAGTAAAACCCATGCGGCTTGGATATGTTTTTCTTCCACATCAGTCTGTCCGATCACCCATCGAATGACATATTTTCCTTCCAATTTGGTATGAGTGAAAAATACTTTTCCGGTAGCATTCAATGCATTCATCCATTTTTCATTGAATGTATTCTCCTCCTCCAAAGTATGCTTGGGATCATGGTGACGAAAACAGATGGTGTTGAAAGGAACGGGTGCTAATATTTCCAATCCTAATTCGGACTCAATCCAATATTTGGCTTTTTGGGCGAGTTGGATATGATATCTTAGTTTTTGACGAATTCCTTTCAGGCCATAGCTTCGAATTACAAACCACAGTTTTAAGGCCCGAAATCTTCTTCCCAATTGAATTCCCCAATCCCTATAGTTATTGACCTCCCGATCGAGTTGAGTTCTTAAATATTCGGGAGTAAGAGAGAATGTTTTAATCAAATCCTGCGGGTTTTTCAGGAACAAGACCGTACAATCAAAATTGGTGAACATCCATTTATGAGGATTGAATACGTAAGAGTCTGCATCCTCATGTCCTTCAATCAGAGATTGAAATTCAGGAAGGAGCAAAGCCGTTCCTGCATAAGCCGCATCAATATGATGCCATAGGCCATATTTTTTGGTGATTTTGGTAATTTCACCTATCGGATCTATCGCAGTACTGGAGGTTGTTCCCAAAGCAGAAACAACACAAAGCGGAGTAAAACCTTTTTCGAGATCTTTTTGGATAGCCTCTTCCAATAAACTTGGAATCATGGCAAAATTTTCATCCACTGGAATTCGAACCAAGTTTTTTACTCCTATTCCGGCGATTCGAACGGCCTTGTCAATAGAAGAATGAACGTGCTCCGAAGAATAAATTCGGAAATTTTCCTTCCCACCAAAGCCCTCTTCATTGATCAACCACGTAGATTTTCGCTCTCTTGCCGACAAAATTGCGCTCAAGGTAGCAGTACTTGCTGTATCATGAATGACCCCTTTCCAAGACGGATCTATTCCCTTAGCACCCCGAAGCCAATCGCAAACCCGTTCTTCGAGCTCGGTAGCTGCCGGAGAGGTTAACCATGACATACATTGTGCTCCAAGTGTAGACATGAGCATTTCTGCCAAAATAGAAGGCTCGGAATTGTTAGCAGGGAAATAGGCAAAAAAAGATGGATGCTGCCAATGAGTCATTCCCGGAAGAATAATTTCCTTAAAATCCTGAAAAATAGCTTCGAATGATTCTGAATCTTCGGGTGCCTCAGATGGCAACTGCTTAAATATTTCTCTCGGCTTTGTTGTAGGAGTTACCCGATAATTCTCCTTTTCCTCCAGATAATCTGCCATCCAATCCACCAATTGGTGGGCATATTTTCGAAATTCCTCTTTATCCATAGCAAATACTATCGAACGTATGAACCTGCATTGATATCTATGGATGTTCCTGTTGCATGGTCAGCAAGTCCGGAGCAAAGCAAGGTTACCATAGGAGCAATATCCTCAGGCTGAGTCAATTGATTCAAAGCAATATCATTCAAGGCAAACTCTTCTCCATATTCCGATAAAATTTGATTGGCCATATCGGTTCGCGTGAATCCGGGAGCTATCAAAAATGCTTTGATTCCTTGTTTTCCATAATGACGGGCAATGGAACGAGTCAAGCTTACCAAAGCCCCTTTAGAAGCGGCATAGGCCAAATAATCCGTGGTATCACCTCGAAAAGCCGCTCGGGAAGAAATAGTCACGATTCTTCCTTCTTGTTGCTTTTTAGCCTGATCAACAAATTCCTTACACAAAATCCCAACTGCAGTAGCATTAACTGCCATGGTTTTTTCCCAGATTTCAAGCCATTTTTTGGTTGAAAGATTATCTGGGGCCGAAGGGGAAATACCGGCATTATTTACCAATCCAGTTAAAGGACCGTATTTTTTGACAATCTTAGGAATAAAACCAACTACCTGATCGGAATCTGCCAAATTGCAGGATTCCAAATGAGCTGGGTTTTTCAGTTGCTTTTGTAGGTTTTCGGCTTCTTTTTGGTTGGAATTGAAGTGAATGATGACTTCTGCTCCTGATTCGGAAAGTTGTCTGGCTATTGCTCTTCCAATTCCACGGGAAGCACCTGTAACCAATATCCGTTGACCTTTTAGGGAAATATTCATAGTTATTTAGGCTTTTACCAATTTTCTCGAAGTGCTAAGTGCTGAATATGAGCTAAATGGTGCTGACCATGCCAAGCATACATATGTGTGACTTCGAAAAGGCTTTGTGTCTGACCGCTTCCAGGATGAAAATACGTTCTAGAGAAATCCTGATCATCCATTTTATCCAATAATACAACCCATTTATAATGTACACTAGATAGTATTGAAATTGAGGAAGCGATCTCTAATTGACTATCGGGAAGTTTGGCCCAAGCAGCCTCATCATAGGGTTTGATCGTGGGGTTTTCTTCAGTTAAAGCCAATTTGAATCGGATAAAAGCATTCATATGGCTATCTGCTAAATGATGGACTAATTGTCTTACAGTCCAGCCCCCCGGTCGATAGGGAGTATCGAGTTGATCTTCAGAAAGATTAGAAACAGCGGATTGGATGTATTCAGGAAGCTTTTTGATTTGAGCTATTGCTTCTTGAAGGTTTGGATTTTCCGGCATGGAAAATCTCCCAATGGGGTATTTTAGAAATTCAATATCAGTCATAAGATGTTAGACTCCTCCACCAGCGGCGATTGTAGCCAAATCTACTGTTTTTGAACCATTCTTCCATAGAATATTGGCACAAGCGGAAAGTGTCGCGCCCGTGGTCATGACATCATCTACCAAAAGGATTCGTCTTTGATAGATATTTGAATTGGGTCGAAGATCGAAAACGCCCGAGACATTTTCTATTCGCTCCATTCTGGATTTATTGGTTTGGGTATCCGTCCATTTATTCCGAAGCAAAATATTTTCTACGGGAATCTGTAACGATTCACTTAAGCCTTTGGCAAATTCTTCGGTCTGATTATAGCCTCTTCGCTGTTGCTTTTGGGCATGAAGTGGAACAGGCACAATCATATCCCATTCTTTATGATAAGGCTGTTTGAGAAGAATTTTGCCGAAGGAAGAACCCAAAAAATGCCCAATTTGAGGCTTATTCCGGTATTTTAATTGATGCAAAAGACTTTGACTCATTCCCTTTCTAGAAAATTTCAAATAAGAAATACACCTGGAAACTGGACAAAGCCCTTGAAGTTTTTGGGTCAAATCATTGTCTGTGGGCCGAAGGTGATAGCTGGCAACAGGCAATTTATTTTTACAGGGATTACAGAGACAAAATTCCCAATCAAAGAGACTCCTGCCACAATACATACAGTTTTGAGGAAAAATCAGATCTAAAAAATCTTTGAAAAATAAGAACCGCTTTGCTTTAAAGCGCTGTTGTTCACGGGTCATACAGGAATGCTGTATATTTGCAGATTAATCAACACTAATACGTTAATTTAATGGGTTTATTGGAGGAATTCAACGATTACCGAGCCAAAATGAACGAGAAGATTTTGGCGGAGGACAATAAGGTGATCAAACGATTCTTCAACTTGGATACCAATGCATACAGTGAAGGTGCATTGGATGTCAAGAGCAAAGAAATGATCGGTTTGGCTTGTTCCATGGTCCTGCGATGTGATGACTGTGTCAAATATCATTTGGAACAGTGCTATAAAGCAGGAGTAATTCGAAAAGAAATATTTGAGGTGTTTTCCATTGCTACTTTGATTGGTGGATCGATCGTTATTCCACACTTAAGAAGAGCTGTTGAATTTTGGGAAGTACTTGAAAATCAATAAATAAGCATGTTCAAAAGAGATCTGGATCTGGAGAAAAAGTGGGGGAAACTTCTACTTGGGCTAGAAGAAGCGATAGGTAAAAAGCCGAAGGATCTCAACGGGGTTTTATTTCTCATTGGGGTCCAGGAACTCGGAATGGGAGCCAAGCATTTCTCCAAAGAAGAAAAACAGGACCTCATGCATATCGCCATCTGCAAAGTATTGAGCTATGCAGGATATTATGAATTGGAATATGTGGATCAAGAGGGATGGCCTCATTGGAAACTAATTCGGGAACTTCCGCATTTTGATTTATTGGAACAGGAAAAACTCTTGAAGATTCAGGTATTGGAATACTTCGAAAAAGAATATCAACTGGAAATCGATTAATTGAATGAAACTTATATCCTACAATGTCAATGGAATTCGTGCTGCAATAAATAAAGGCTTTGCAGAATGGCTCCATAAAGAAAACCCAGATATCATTGGTATTCAGGAACTTAAAGCTCATGAAGAGCAGGTAGATACTGCTGTTTTCAAGGATATGGGTTATGAATTATTTTGGTTTCCAGCGGAGAAAAAAGGATATTCTGGCGTAGCGATTTTCAGTAAAATCAAGCCCAAAAATATAACCTATGGAATGGGCTTGGATAAATATGATAGTGAGGGAAGAATGATTCGAGCTGACTTTGAAGATTTTTCATTTATATCGGCTTATTTCCCTTCCGGAACTACCGGAGATATTAGACAGGACTTTAAATACGAGTTTCTTGATGATATCTATGGATACATGCAGGACTTGAGACAAGAATTTCCGAATTTGATTCTAAGCGGAGATTATAATATTTGTCACAAGCCAATAGATATCCATAATCCAGTTTCCAATAAAAATTCCAGTGGATTTCTTCCTGAGGAGCGAGCTTGGATGGACAAATTCACCGAATCCGGTTTTATAGATACATTCCGGCATTTTAATCCCGATCCTCATCAGTATACTTGGTGGAGTTATCGGGCCAATGCGCGAAACAAAAACTTAGGTTGGCGAATTGATTACCATATGGCAACTCAACCTATGGAAGATCGTTTGAAAAGTGCAGGTATTTTACCTGACGTGATACATTCTGATCACTGTCCGATCAAGTTAGAATTAACTGAAAAATGATACTAGTTGTTGCTAAAAGTCAAAATTCAAAATGAACTCTATTAAAATTTCTATCCCTTCTTTGATTGAAAACATAAAAATCATTGAAAGCTTTATTGACAATGCCCGGGATCGTTTTGAAATAAATGATGACATCTATGGCAACATCATGATTTCGGTTACGGAATGTATCAGTAACGCTATCGTCCATGGAAACCAAGGAAATAAAGAGAAATTGGTTCATCTGGAACTGATGGCAGAGGAAGATAAGCTATCATTTGTAATTGAAGATGAGGGCGAAGGATTTGAATATGAAAATTTACCAGACCCTACTTCACCAGAAAATCTAGAAAAACCAGGTGGTAGAGGAATTTTTTTAATCAAGCACTTGAGTGATGAGCTAAAATTTGAGGAAGGTGGTAAGAGAACAGTTCTTTCCTTTTATATGGATTAATCATGGCAATTCATTTCTTTACAGAAGACACCAATTTCAACCTTCCTCAGAAATTAATCAGAAAAAGATGGTTGAAAGAAATAGCCAAAGAAGAAGAATCTGAAATATTAGAATTGAATTACATCTTCTGTTCAGATGAATATCTCCACCAAATCAATGTCGACTACCTAAACCACGATACACTTACAGACATAATCACCTTTGATAACTCTGACGAGGAAGGAATGATTGAAGGAGATATTTTCATTAGCATTGATCGAGTTTTGGAAAACGCAACAACACATCAATGTTCAGAAGAAGATGAGCTTAGCAGGGTGATTAGTCACGGGCTTTTCCATCTATTGGGTTATAAAGACAAGAAAAAAGAAGAAGCAGCCTTGATGCGAAGCAAGGAAGCAATGGCAATAGAATTGTTTCAAAAGATCAGTGTTTCACGTGGAACTGGAATCAAAAAACAATGATGTTTCACGTGGAACAGGTAAAAAAGAAATACAATGTTTAATCAATACGATGTAATTGTTGTAGGAGCAGGGCATGCAGGTTGTGAAGCTGCTCATGCGGCAGCTAAGATGGGCTCGAAGGTACTCTTATGTACTATGAACATGAATACCATTGCTCAAATGTCCTGTAATCCAGCAATGGGAGGCGTTGCGAAGGGTCAAATTGTTCGGGAAATCGATGCATTAGGAGGCATGTCAGGTATAATTTCTGACAAATCCATGATACAATTTCGAATGCTAAACCGTTCCAAAGGGCCTGCTATGTGGTCCCCTAGAACCCAAAATGATCGAATGCGATTTGCAGAAGAATGGAGATTAGCTTTAGAGCAAAACCCAAATGTGGATTTCTGGCAAGAAATGGTCACTGGAATTCTGGTTAAAGGCGGCAGAGTAGTTGGAGTAAGAACAGGAATGGGAATAGAGATTCCAGGAAAATCAGTGGTATTAACTAATGGAACCTTCCTAAATGGTATTATCCATATAGGCGAAAAACAATTTGGAGGAGGAAGAACAGGGGAGTCAGCATCCAAAGGAATTACTGAGCAATTGGTAGAATTAGGCTTTGAAGCAGGAAGGATGAAAACAGGAACACCTCCAAGAGTGGATGGAAGAAGTTTGGATTACGATAGAATGGAGGTACAATATGGTGATGAAAACCCCGAAAAATTCAGCTATTCGGATGAAACCAAACCACTAGCAGAACAGCGAACATGCTGGATAACCTATACCAATAAAGAAGTACATGAAACTTTAGAGACTGGATTTGACCGCTCACCTATGTTTAATGGGCGAATTCAAGGCCTAGGACCTCGTTATTGCCCATCCATAGAAGATAAAATCAATCGTTTTGCAGAAAGGGAACGACATCAAATATTTGTAGAGCCAGAAGGCTGGAATACGGTAGAAATCTATGTAAATGGCTTTTCTACCTCACTTCCTGAAGATGTTCAATACAAGGCTTTGAGACAAATCCCAGGTTTTGAAAATGCAAAAATGTTCAGACCAGGATATGCAATCGAGTATGATTTCTTTCCACCAACCCAATTAAATCTGACTTTAGAGACAAAATTGGTGGAAAATCTCTATTTCGCTGGACAAATTAATGGGACAACAGGATACGAAGAAGCAGGCTCCCAAGGTCTAATTGCAGGTATAAATGCAAGTTTGAAGGTTCAAGAAAAAGATCCTTTCATTCTAAAGAGGTCCGAAGCCTATATAGGGGTATTAATTGACGACTTAATCAACAAAGGCACCGAGGAGCCATATCGTATGTTTACCTCAAGGGCTGAGTTTAGGTTATTATTACGTCAAGACAATGCAGATATACGATTAACAGAAAAAGGATATCAAATTGGTCTAGCAGAGGAAAGGAGGTACCAAAAAGTCCTTCATAAAAAAGAACAAACTGCTCGATTAATCAATGACCTCAAGCAGAAAAAGCTAGAACCAAATGAGTCGAATGAAGCATTAGAAGCATTAGGAACAGCTCCAATTCGAGAGAAGATTTCTATAGAGAAAGTTCTCAAAAGACCACAAATCGGAATAGAACAATTGGAGGAAATCAGTACTGACCTTAAGGATTATTTGGAAGGATATGAAAAGGAAGTACTGGAACAAGCAGAGATACAAATCAAATATGATAGCTATATAGAAAAGGAAAAGCAGATGGTTGAGAAATTAGCCAACATGGAAGATTTCAAAATCCCTGTTAAATTTGATTACCTGACTATTCCAGCATTATCTGCAGAAGGAAAACAAAAACTAAATAAAATCAGACCACAGACGCTTGGCCAAGCCTCAAGGATAAGCGGGGTTTCTCCGGCAGATTTGTCTGTACTCACAGTTTATCTAGGAAGATAAAATGCATGAAAGATTGAATAAATGCCCGCTTTGTAAAAGTGGGCATTTTCTTAATTACTCTACCATCAAGGATTGGGCTGTTAGCAAGGAAGAATTCATTTTATGTGAATGTCAAGATTGCAAACTTATTTTTACCAATCCACGTCCCTCAGAAAAACAGATCGGGACTTATTATGAATTTCCCGAATATTATTCGCATCAAGATGAATCCAAGGGATTAATTCAAAGAATTTATAATCAAATCCGGAGAATCAACATAACAAAAAAATACAAGTTGATTTCAAGTCTCGGAACAGACAAAAGCATCTTAGATATTGGTTGCGGAACAGGGGAATTACTACGATACTTCCAAGAAAAAAACTGGGAAGTAAACGGAGTCGAACCCAACAAAAAAGCAAGGAGTTTAGCAAAGGAGAAACTTGGAGAAAATGTCTATAAAAGCCTGAAAAAAGTACCTGAGAATCATTCTTTTGATATCATCAGTCTTTTTCATGTTTTAGAGCATGTTCATGACTTAAGAAAAAGCCTAAAAAAAATCATAAAGCTCTTAAAATCAGATGGTTACATTATTTTAGCATTACCAAATCATCAATCTAAAGACGCTAAGAAATACAAGAATTTTTGGGCAGGATGGGATGTTCCAAGGCATTTGTATCACTTTGATCCAGAGAGTGTTAGGCAATTAGCTAAGCAATTTGATTTAGAAATTGTAAATCAAAAGCCCATGATTTTTGATAGCTATTATGCTTCTTTACTTTCTGAAAAATATCAGGATCCCAATTCAGGAAATTTGAAAAATTTAATGCAATCTTTTTTCGAAGGAATGCAATCAAATCAGGAGGCAAAAAAATCAGGGAATTACTCAAGCATCTTATATATTTTATCAAAAAAGTGAAAAGCTTACAGTTGATATATGGCTTATTTGTGATCTTACTTTTTTCACAATGTGCAAAACAAAGTTCACCTATGGGTGGACCACGAGACGAAGATCCACCGGTGCAATTAGAAGCAAATCCAGCCGATCAAAGTTTAAATATAAAACCATCAGAAATCATCATCACATTTGATGAATATATCAAACTCGATAATCCCAATAAAAACATCATTATTACTCCAAGACTAAATAAGGATGAAATCATTACAACGGCTCTCAAGGATCGAGTAATTATTGAGTTAAATCAGGAGCTAGAAGATAATACAACCTATGTTTTCAATTTCCAGAATTCAATACAGGATCTTTCCGAAGGAAATCCTGCAGAGAATCTAAAGTTGGTGTTTTCAACTGGTGATTTTATTGATAGCTTAAAGGTAAAAGGCAAAATCAATAATTATTGGCCAAACCAGCAGTATGATGCTCGAAATGTCATTATCGGATTATACCTTGAAAATGATACAACTGATCTATTTACTGCAGCGCCCTATTATTTAACTAGAGCAGATAGCCTAGGGGAATTTCAAATTGAAAACATCAAGGAAGGAAGCTATAAAGCTTATGCTTGGTTGGATGCTAATAATTCCACCAAAGCTGAATTTAAAAGTGAGCCCTATGATTTTTTGAAGGATACACTTGAAATAAACAAAAATTTAGAGGGCATACAGTTCAATTTATCGCAAAGTGACTTAACTGATTTCCGGCTCACTCGATCTAGTTTCACAAATGGGAGCTACGATTTTATTTTAAACAAAAACCAGGTAGAAGAAAACATCCAAGTTCAAGGGCTTGGAGAAGAAATCTATTATAGCACTGAAGACAAAAGAATTCGATTATTCTCAACTCAATCAATTTCTGATAGTCTATTAGTCAATTTAAAATTGATTGATTCAGTCAGTAATCAAATTGATACCACCATTTGGGCCAAATTCCCAGAAACAGAACGAAGACCTGAAAAATTAAGCCTTACAGCCAATTCAGGAAAAAACTTTACGGATACACTTTTTGCAAGCCTTAAATTCAATAAACCGGTTCTAAATATTCGTACAGATTCTTTATTTATTCCTGTTGATTCTACAACGACAATTCAAATAAAGGAGCAGATGTTCTCCTTCAAAGATTCACTGAAGCGTACAGAACTTTTGTTCAGAATTCCAATACCAGATACGCTGGGAATCGAAATTTTCACGTTGACAGCCATGGATTCAACCTTCCGGGATATTCAGGGAGAATACAATGAAGACCCTATCAGGGCCAATTACAGAAAGATCAAAAAAGAGACATTGGCTGATTTGCTATCAGGAACAGTAGCAGGTGCAGAACCTCCATTTATAATACAGCTCATAGATGCTAAAAATGAAGTTTACAAAGAGCAACTAGTGAAAAATTCAAAGGATTTTATTTTTAGAGGGATTGAAGCCGGTACATACAAAATTCGTGTGATTGAAGATAAAAATGGAAATGGCAGATGGGATCCTAGCAATTTTTATCAGGAAAGACTAGCTGAACGAGTATTTTACTTTTTAGATGATACAGGAGCTATAGGAGCAATCATCTTGAAAAGCGGTTGGACAAACGAAGGAATTATAATCCAAGCAAGCAAATCGACTGGAATATTGGAATAATCTGCCTGTGGAAAATCCACTAAAACCATGTGGAAAAATACAGAACAAGAAGCCAATAAACCGGACTTATCCATAGTCAATATTCCAAAAGTCAACTTTCATAAATTTCTTATGGATAAGTGCTCATCTTTCCACGCTTCAAACCAAAGAAATCAACAGACAAATTAAACACAGCATTTTTAACAAGTTATTTCCACATAATGGATAATAAGAAACTAATTACCAATAAATCAAATACTTATATGTGGAAAAAATGAGGATAATATGTAGATGAATGGTATCACATCAATTATAAAAAGTGGAGAAAACAAAAAGATACTTTTATCCACATATCAACAGCCTTAATAACCACAATAAGATTTTTTAAATAAATATTGATTTACAATTAATAGAATAAAAAGGCTGTGGAAAAACCATTTTCAAATCAATTCAATTTTTCCCTATATTGGTTTAAACATCAATTTTAAACCCAAATGGACCTACAACGATTATTTGATCTTATACCTTACCAAATAGCAACTTATGATAAAGAGGTAGCGCTATCCCGAAAAATGGATGGAGAATGGAAAACTTATTCTTCCAGGGATGTAAAGCAGATTATAGATAATTTAAGCTTAGGATTTTTAGCAAAGGGAATCGGTCGTGATGATAAGGTTGCAATTATTTCAGAAAACCGTCCCGAATGGAATTTCATCGATTTAGCTTTACAGCAGATTGGGGCAATTTCTGTCCCAATGTATCCGACAATTTCGAGTGAAGATTATGCCTATATTTTTGGACATGCCTCTGTAAAAATCATTTTTGTTGGGGATGCAACTATTTATGAAAAAGCGAACCAGGCAGCTAAAGGACAAGAGATTTTCAGCTTTGATCAATTAGAGGGAGTTAGCCATTGGGAAGCGATCATGGGCTTTGGGGAAAATGGTGATTTGGCACAACTTGAAGCCGAAAAAGAAAAAGTAAAGCCAGAAGACCTTTTCACTATTATTTATACCTCCGGGACAACAGGAAGACCCAAAGGAGTCATGTTGACTCATCACAATGTACTTTCAAATCTTCTTTCTGTTTCAAATATCATGAGTCCGGAAAAGGGGAATGCCAAGGTACTAAGCTTTCTTCCTTTGTGTCATATTTTTGAAAGGACTGCTTCCTTTTGTTTTATCTACATGGGTTTCTCCATTTATTATGCAGAGAATCTTGATAAGATAGGAGATAACCTGAAAGAAGTACAGCCTCATTTATTTAATACTGTTCCTCGTTTGCTGGAAAAGGTATATGATAAAATTGTAGCGAAAGGATATGAGCTGACAGGGGTCAAGAAGCAGTTGTTTTTCTGGGCTTTGAATCTGGGTCTTAAATACGATCCTGCTCAGGATATGGGTTCCTGGTATAATTTTCAATTAAAGCTGGCTAACAAATTGATTTTCTCTAAATGGAGGGAAGCTTTAGGTGGAAATATCATGCAGATCAATTCCGGAGCTTCTGCCTTACAACCTCGTTTGGCTCGGGTATTTTGGGCTGCGGGAATTCGTGTTTGTGAAGGCTATGGTTTGACAGAGACTTCTCCTGTGGTGACAGCTACCATTAGCCAGCCAGAGAAAGTTCGAATCGGTTGGGTAGGTACTATCGTCCAAGATGTACAGGTGAAGATCGCCGAGGATGGTGAAATCCTGGTTAAAGGTCCAAATGTAATGCAAGGTTATTACCGAGAGCCTGAGATGACCGCAGATGCTATTAAAGACGGCTGGTTCCATACTGGAGATATCGGCGAATTGGATGGAGACTATCTGCGGATCACTGACCGTAAAAAGGAAATGTTCAAAACCTCAGGTGGGAAATACATTGCTCCACAACCTATGGAGAATAAATTCAAGGAATCTTCGCTTATCGAACAGCTTATCGTGGTGGGAGATGGCAAAAAATTCCCGGCTGCCTTGATTGTTCCTAGTTATGATGGACTTCGTGAATATTGTAAGCACAAAGATATTCCATATACCACCGATCAGGAGATGATCACAAAACCTGACATACTTGAAAAATATCAGCGGGAAGTGGATTCTTACAACAAGTATTACGGAAAGTGGGAGCAAATCAAAAAATTCAAACTCCTTCCCGAACCTTGGGGAATTGATACCGGTGAGCTTACTCCAACGATGAAGTTGAAGCGAAAAGTAATCCATCAGAAGTATCAAAAAGAGATTGAAGAAATATATGAAGTTTGATTCAAATCAAATTCCTTAGAAATCGATCTTTTTCACTTCAGGTCTAATGCTCAAAATTTAATTCGGGAAAAGAAGAAAAATTTTATCATTATTTTGAATAGTATTAATTAACACGAAAATTAATTTATAATATTTCGATTTATAGACTTTTTTCCAATTAATATTTGTGATGCATGCATAACTTTTTTGCTAAAATAGTATGCATGCATACAAAATTTCTCTAAATTAGGTACGCTTAAAATGACAGAAGTACCTAATACATGAAGCGTGAAGAAACGGTAGATTATCACATTAAGAGCGCTTGGCATGCGATTTCTAGAATGTACAACCAACGAGCTGCAGCGGAGGGATTCACGACAGCTATTGGTTTTGTATTGATTAATATCAATTCCAAGGAAGGAACACCCGCAACCAAGATTGCTCCTATGATTGGATTAGAAACTCGGAGTTTGACGAGGATGCTCAAGACCATGGAAGAAAAGGGCTTGATCTATAAAAAGCAGGATCCTTCAGATAAGCGCTCCGTTCGAATATTTTTAACCGAAGAAGGAAAGCGAAAAAAGGAAGCTTCGGTCCAGACCATCAAAGAATTCAACGAACAGGTTCGAGAAGTCATTTCGGAAGAAGAATTGAAAACATTCTTTCAAGTTTTTGAAAAGCTGCAATTGGTGATTGATCAATTCAGTGGAGCAACAGTGGATAAACCCATATTTGAATTATAAACCTCAGACTACCAAAACCCAAAAAAATGAACAAAACCATTCGAAAAGTAGCCATTTTAGGTTCAGGCGTGATGGGGTCCAGAATTGCCTGCCACTTCGCAAATATCGGAGTGGAAGTGTTGTTACTGGATATTGTGCCATTTGAACTCACCGAGGATGAGCAGAAAAAGGGATTGACTAAAGAAAATCCCGCTGTTAGAAATCGGATTGTAAACACCGCACTTCAAAATACCCTAAAAGCAAAGCCTTCTCCAATTTATGATCAAAGCTTTGCAAGCCGAATTACCACGGGGAATTTTGACGATGACCTTCCTAAAATCAAGGATGTCGATTGGATAATGGAAGTTGTCGTGGAGCGCTTGGATATCAAACAGCAATTATTTGAAAAAGTAGAAAAATACAGAAAGCCCGGTACGCTCATTACTTCAAATACTTCTGGAATTCCTATGCACATGATGTGCGAAGGAAGATCTGAGGATTTTCAGATAAATTTTGCCGGAACTCACTTTTTCAACCCTCCTCGATACCTACGCTTATTGGAAATCATTCCAGGTCCAAAGACCAAGCCTGAAATCGTGGATTTCCTGATGGATTATGGAGATCGCTTTTTGGGTAAAGAAACAGTTCTTTGTAAGGATACCCCAGCATTTATTGCGAATAGAATAGGTGTTTATGCCATCATTTCCGGAATGCATACCATTGAAAAAATGGGACTTGGTGTTTCTGAAGTTGATAAGCTTACTGGTCCGGTAATCGGCCGTGCAAAGTCTGCTACTTTCCGAACCATGGATGTGGTTGGTCTAGATACCACTGTCAATGTGGCTAATAATCTTTATAAAGCACTGCCTCATGACGAGTCAAGGGACAAATTCAAGCTTCCTAAAATTGTCGAAGTACTTTATGAAAATAAGTGGTTTGGAGATAAGACGGGACAGGGTTACTTCAAAATGATCCGTCATAAGGATGGCCGAAAAGAACTGAAAGAATTAGACTTTAACACTTTTGAATATAAGGATGTAGAAAAGCCAAAATTCAAAGCTTTAGAAGCATCCAAGGAAATTGATGATCTCAAAAAGCGAATCAAATTCCTAGTCAATTTTGAGGATAAGGCTGGTGAATTTTATCGAGCTTCTTTCTATGACTTGTTCAAATACGTTTCACATCGAATTCCAGAAATTTCCGATGAGTTGTATAGAATAGATCAAGCGGTATCCGCTGGTTTTGGATGGGAATTAGGTCCATTTGAGACATGGGATGTATTGGGTGTCAAAGAAACCGTTGAGAAAATGGAAGCTGCTGGGGAAAAAGCAGCTGCTTGGGTTCATGAAATGCTAGATGCTGGAAATGACTCTTTCTATAAAGTAGAAAACGGTAAAAAGAAGTATTACGATATCCCCAGCAAATCTTATGTAGAAATCCCTGGAACAAGTGATTTCATCATTTTGGATACGCTCAAAGCAGCCGATAAAAAGATCTGGGGCAATGCCGGTGCTTCTATTTACGATATGGGTGATGAAGTCATCGGTCTGGAATTCCATACCAAAATGAATTCCATGGGGGCGGAAGTGATCGAAGGGATTAACACAGCCATTTCCATGGCAGAGAAATCTTACAAAGGATTGGTAATTGGTAATGAAGGAGGAAACTTCTCTGCTGGTGCCAACTTAGCTATGCTCTTCATGTTTGCGGGAGATCAGGATTTTGATGAAATCAATTTAATGATTGCCCAATTTCAGAAGACCATGATGCGGGCACGTTATTCTTCCGTACCAGTCGTTGTTGCTCCTCATAATATGGCACTGGGAGGTGGATGCGAACTTTCTCTTCATGCAGACCATATTCAAGCTCATGCTGAATTGTACATGGGATTGGTTGAAGTTGGTGTAGGGTTGATTCCTGCCGGTGGAGGTACAAAAGAAATGACTCGAAGATTCTCCAATCGAGTGATCCCAGGAGATGTTGAATTAAATCACTTGCAGGAGTATTTCATGAATATCGCAATGGCTAAGGTTTCTACCTCTGCTGAGGAAGCTCGAGCTTTAGGATATCTAAGACCTCAAGATGGAATCACTCTCAATCGCAAGCGACAACTAGCAGAGGCCAAGGCCAAAGTGATTGCTCTTTCTGATGCTGGATATACCCAACCTATGGAACAGACCAATATTCGAGTACTTGGAAAAACTTCCTTGGCACTATTTGAGGCTGGAATTACAGGAATGATCTATGGTAATTATATCTCTGAACATGACGCCAAAATTGCAAGAAAACTTGCTTGGGTTATGTCAGGTGGTGATTTGTCTGCTCCGACTGAAGTTTCAGAGCAATACTTGCTCGATTTGGAGCGAGAAGCATTTTTGAGTTTGACAGGTGAAAAGAAAACGCTGGAACGAATTCATAGCATTCTTTTCAAAGGAAAACCACTTAGAAACTAGTATCAGGTATCTAGAAGCAAGTATCGAGTATTTAAAAATTTGGACTATGCACAATTTTAAAGAACTCAAAGTTTGGCAAAAATCAGTAGATATGGCTGTGAAGATTTATTCAGTTACAAAGTCCTATCCCAATGAAGAGAAGTTTGGACTTATTTCTCAAATGCGCAGGGCTGGGGTTTCTATTCCTTCAAATATTGCTGAAGGATGTGCAAAAACTTCGAATAAATCATTTGTAAACTCACTTGAGGTTAGTCTCGGTGAAAGTTTTGAGTTGGAAACCCAAATGATTATTTCAGAAAGAATTGGAATTCTTGACAATACAACTGCAAGAGAACTTGAATCTGACCTTTCTGAAATTCAGAAAATGATTATGGGTTTAAAATCTTCTATTGAGGCAAAGTCTTGATTCTCAAATCTTGATACTAGATACAAATCAATTATTAATTAAATACAAAATAATGGACGCATATATAATTAACGGATATAGATCAGCTGTAGGAAAAGCCAAAAAAGGAGGGTTTCGATTTTATCGACCAGATGATTTGGCAGCCGATGTAATTAAGTACTTGGTAGCAAATACTCCCGGCTTGGAAGCGAGTATGGTCGATGACCTGATTGTTGGAAACGCTATCCCTGAAGCAGAACAAGGAATGCAAATGGGAAGAATGATTTCCTTGCTAGCATTGGGTATCGATAATCCTGGTTTTGTGATGAACCGATACTGCGGTTCTGGCTTGGAAGCGATTGCTCTTGCTGTTGGAAAAATAAAAGCGGGAATGGCTGATTGCATTATCGCCGGAGGTACAGAATCCATGTCTTTGCTACCGATGATGGGATATAAGACCGCCCTAAACTGGAAGATTGCCTCTCAGACACCTAGCTACTACCTGAGCATGGGATTGACAGCTGAAGAATTGGCCAAAGATTATAATATCACTCGAGAAGAAGCAGATGCTTTTTCTGTAAGATCCCATGAACGTGCTTTGGCAGCTATCCAAGCTGGAAAATTCAAAGATGAGATCGTTCCGGTCGAAGTCGAAGAAACTTATCTGGATGAAAAAGGAAAGCGTAAAACCCGAAAATTTGTGGTTGACACGGACGAAGGTCCACGGGCAGGAACGACCAAAGAAGTTTTGGCCAATTTGAAGCCAGCCTTCAAAATGGGTGGGCAAGTGACCGCAGGTAATTCTTCTCAAACTTCAGATGGAGCAGCTTTTGTAGTTGTCATGTCTGAGCGTTTGATGAAATCATTGAATTTGGAGCCGGTGGCTCGAATGATGTCCTATAGCGTAGCGGGCGTAGATCCGAGAATCATGGGAATTGGACCGAAAGAAGCTGTTCCAAAGGCATTGAAGCAAGCAGGTCTTTCCTTGAATGATATTGATTTGATTGAATTAAATGAAGCTTTTGCCGCCCAAGCATTAGCAGTGATCAAGGCGTTGGATCTCAATGAAGATATCCTAAATGTCAATGGTGGTGCGGTGGCATTGGGTCACCCGTTAGGTTGTACAGGTGCCAAGCTTTCTGTTCAGCTATTCAATGAATTAAGGAGAAGAAATAAAAAGTATGGAATGGTGACAGCTTGTGTAGGCGGTGGCCAAGGGGTAGCTGGAATCTTTGAATTATTGAAATAAATAAACCTGGAAGATCAGCTTTCATTTTTCAAAACATCGAATAATTAAGAACAAGACAATTTATCAAAATGACAACTCTATCTAAATCAATCCAAGGAGGAGAGTTCCTCATTCGGGAGACAGACGCACAGGACGTTTTCATTCCGGAGCAGTTTACAGAAGAGCAAAAAATGATGGCTCAGGCATGTCAGGATTTCATCGACACAGAGATTACACCGAATATCGAGGAAATCGACAGCATGAAAAATCCGGATTTGGTTCCTTCCATTTTCAAGAAGGCTGGAGAATTAGGTCTTTTGGGTGTATCCGTTCCTGAAGAGTATGGGGGATTGGGAATGAGCTTCAATACTTCCATGTTGATTGCTGATATTATCGGAGCTGCTGGATCTTTTTCGACTACTTATGGGGCACATACCGGAATTGGAACCTTGCCGATTTTGTATTACGGCACCGAAGAGCAAAAGCAAAAATACTTACCCAAACTAGCTACTGGTGAGTGGGCTGCTTGTTATTGCTTGACCGAGCCAGATGCAGGCTCTGATGCCAACAGTGGAAAAACTAAAGCAACCCTTTCTGCAGATGGAAAACACTACCTGATCAATGGCCAGAAAATGTGGATTTCCAATGCTGGATTTGCAGATCTATTCATTGTTTTCGCTAAGATTGAGGATGACAAAAACCTAACAGCATTCATCGTCGAAAAGACGTTTGGTGGAATCACCATGAATGAGGAAGAGCGCAAAATGGGTATCAAAGGATCTTCTACCCGTCAGGTCTTCTTCAATGATTGTCCTGTTCCGGTGGAAAATATGCTTTCAGAAAGACAAAATGGGTTCAAGATTGCAGTGAATATCCTCAATATTGGCCGTGTCAAACTAGGAGCAGGTGTTTTGGGAGGAGTTCGTACGGTAACTTCCCATGCCATCAAGTATTCTACTGAGCGAAAGCAATTTGGAACGAGCATCAACTCTTTTGGTGCAGTAAAACGAATGCTTGCTGAAATGGCAGTCCGATCTTATGTTTCCGAATCACTTTGCTATCGAGCAGGACAGGATATTGAAGACCGCATGGATGCTTTGGCCGCAGAAGGCATGTCTGATGCGGATGCTAAATTAAAAGCATTGGAGCAGTTTGCGATCGAAGCAGCAATTGCCAAAGTTCACGGTTCCGAGGTTTTAGACTACGTAGTTGACCAAGGTGTTCAGGTTTACGGAGGAATGGGTTATTCCGCAGAAGCACCGATGGAGAGAGCATATCGTGATGCCCGAATTGCTAGAATCTATGAAGGTACCAATGAAATCAACCGCATGCTGATGGTTGGGATGTTGCTGAAAAGAGCCATGAAAGGCGAGATCAATTTATTTGAACCTGCTATGGCGGTGGCTAATGAATTGACAGCTGTTCCATCATTTGACACTGTAGATACTTCCGAACTTTTTGCCGCTGAAAAAGAAGTATTGAAAAAGTTGAAGAAGGTGTTCTTGATGGTCGGTGGAAAAGCAGCTATGGCACTCCAAGACCGAATAGAAGATGAGCAGGAAGTCATGATGAATTTGGCTGATGTGATGATTGAAATCTATGCGGCTGAATCAGCTATTCTTCGTACAGAAAAATTGGTAAGCATCAAAGGAGAGGAAGCATGCAAGCATCAGATTGCTATGTCTCAGGTTTATCTTTCCGAAGCAGTAGACAAAATCAATGCTGCAGCGAAGGAAGCTATTGCTTCTTTCACTAAGGGAGATGAACAAAAAGTGATGTTGATGGGATTGAAGAGATTTACAAAAATGGATCTGATCAATACCAAAGAACTTCGAAGACAAATTGCAGATTTCATGATCGAACAAGGAAAGTATCCTTTTTAAAAACTGAAGTTTGATAAAGTAAGAAAGGACTCCGAAATAATTTGGAGTCCTTTTTTGATTATAATCCTTCTTTATTTTTTATTCCAAAAACGTTCATCCTCAGGTAAGGTATCTAAATAATCCACCATTTGGTCGTAACCTTTCTTAAGGATTTGTTTCCATTTTTTATCATCCATAAATCCCACCCCTTTCAGGTTCAATTCAAAATAATGAGAGACCTTTTGTTTGGTGACTTCTTGTTTTTGAAGACTGTTTAGTGTTAATGAATTTATAATCAGAGATCCTACAGAAGGGATTTTATAGCGTTTTTTCCGGAGGATTTTATCCCAAAGTAGTCCCCAGCCGGAAGGAGCTTCTTCATAGTTTACCTTGCGTTCAGGCAAACCTGATAGGGATACGGCTATGATTTTGGAGACAGGAAATCGATACATAGGTTCGATGGGCAAATTATCCATTACGGCCCCATCTACATGGAGATATTGATCAATGACAACTGGAGGGAAAACACCAGGGATGGCCATACTTGCAGCTAATTGTTTCCAAAGAAGACCATGATCATGGATTTTCATAGCTGCTTTGGAAAAATTGGTAGATACACAATATGAATTAACCCAGATGTCATCCATATGGCTGCTGCCAAACAATTCTTTGATAAACCGAATGACTTTCTTCCCTGATAGAAAAGAAACCAAAGGGAGCGTGAGATCATTGGAAGTCAATTGTGCTTTGACAGAATCAGAAATACTTTTTTCGATCTTTTTGAAATCAAAATCAAAGAAACTCATGGTTACACCGTAAATAGCTCCGGCACTGGTTCCTCCCAAGAAATCAATTTCGATTCCCCGTTCTTGCATTGCTTTGACTACCCCAATATGCGCATAGCCCTTTGCACCGCCACCACCTAATACAAGTCCAATTGCTTGATTAGTAATAATTCGGCAAAATCTAGCAGTATCTTTTTCATGTCCTTTTCGAAGGTGGATATGAAGCTGGATAGAGCGGTTTTTCAACCATTTTTCCGTACCTGATGGCATGGTGGGATTTTCATCGTGAAGCAAAAGAAGGTAAATCTTCTTGTTCAGAATATTCCTCTCATAAAGCTTCAATTCCTTTTCAATCGGACGAATTTTTTTGCTTGAATCAAAAGGAGTTGCCAAAATGACCAAATCCGCATAGACCAGGCATTGATGCGACCAATCCGGTTGCTCATCATCACAAACTAGAATATTGAGACCTTCGTGTTCTTCGAGGGAATCGAAAAACTCATCATCGTGAAGTTCAGATTGAGATTCAAAATCATAAACGCGAACAGGAACTTTCATTTCATCAAAATAAGCCTGCATGCCATTTGTCCATGGACTGAGATCCAAGTCGGATTGCAGGTTTATTAATGCGATATTTTTTGGAGGGGCAGTTTTATTCTGTTGAAAAGTATTCCGCCTTAATCGTTGAATGACAAAATTGGTCAGGGAAGTAGCTAAGGCGGGATTTTTGGAAACAAGGATTTGATATTCTTCTTGCGTAAACTCTAAAACCGTGGATTTTCTGATGGCTAAAACCGAAGCCATTCGAGGTTCATTTGTAAAAAGAGCAAATTCTCCCACGGGCTCACCTTGACCAATATCTCCCAAAATTCGAGTTTCATTTGGGTCTTCTTTAATAGCTCGAAGTCTGCCGGATAGGACAATGTAAAGTACATTTTGGGCTTCTCCTTGATGAAAAAGATATTCACTTGTATTTAATACTTTTTTAGTCCCAATTTCAAAAATCTGATCCAGCATGGAGTCATCCATTCCTCCAAAAAGCCTATGAAAAAGGTTATGATATTGGGTATTAAAATTTTCCATTCTTTGAATTGAGATTAGAAAAAGAAAAAAGATTTGATGACGATATCCTGAGCAATTTGAAATTCGTCATAATTATTAATGATCTGAAAAAAACTTCGTTTTTCAAAAAGAAAGTTAGGGATAGGTTTACAAAATGGATTTATGAGGAAAAAAATTATTGCTTATTAATCCATTCCAACACCTGCTCTTTGGGCAAAGCTTCAACGGTTCGACCTTGCTTTCCTTCCATTGTTTCTGCTGCAAAAAGTGAATTGATAATTGCTTCTTCCGTCGCTTCTATGACAGCCATGAAAAGGGCACTCATGTCGTCATTTCGTAGAATTTCAGCTTGTTCCAATTCCCCCGATTTAGCAGAATAGGCAGAGCGTAGTGATTCGGCAGTTGAGAAAGAAATTACATAATCTCCCGAACCATTCGAGGCAATTCCTCCTGTTTTTGCCAAACCCATCATGGCTCTTTTGGCCATCCGCTCCAAATTTCTAGATAGGACAGGGGCATCGGTAGCCACCACAATCATGCAACTGCCATCTGCTTTTTCGATCGCATTCCGGAAGGGATATTTCTCAAGTTTTTCACCTACTGGAACTCCACCAATTTGAAGGTTTCCACCAAAATTGCTTTGAACCAAAACACCAACTGTGTATCCTCCAAGTGATTCAGGTAGTTTTCTGGAAGCTGTTCCTATCCCTCCTTTCCAACCAAAACAAATAGTACCCGTTCCTGCTCCTATGTTTCCTTCTTGTACAAGATCCTCCTTGGCAGCTTGAATAGTTGCTATGACTTCTTCGGGAGAAATATGCATTCCCCGAATATCATTTAGAAAGCCATCATTAGTTTCTCCTACTACAGCATTCACGGATTGCACCGACTCATTTCCGGATTGATTTAGTGTATAGCGAACAGCGCCTTCAATTCCCGCGGCAACGGATAAGGTATTGGTTAGAATAATTGGGCTTTCTAATAAACCTAATTCCTGTACTTGAGTGATGCCTGCGAGTTTTCCAAATCCATTGCCAACATAGATCGCTGCAGGTACTTTTTCCTGAAAAATATTTCCTCCATGAGCTAAAATGGCCGTTACTCCCGTTCGAATGGAGTCTCCTTCGATCTTTGTGAAATGCCCGACTTTCACTCCAGCCACATCTGTGATGGCATTTAATTTTCCAGGCGCTAAAACCCCAAATGGAACACCAAGTTCTCTGGGTCTGCTTTGTCCTTGAACAGTTTGAAAACCGGAGAGAAAAAGAATCAGGAAGCAAAATAATGAAAGGTTTTTCATAGTGTTAGAGAGCTTTTGATCAGAGGATTTTTCCATTTTTCGACGCTTGAATCCTTTAATATTAATTATCTTCATCTCCCAATCCAAGTTTAAAATTCATGCTTAAAAAAGAGCGCTATCAAGCCTTTATCGATTACTTTTCTAAAAATATGCCGGTGGCAGAAACGGAGCTTGAGTACGAGAATCCGTTCCAGTTACTCATAGCGGTAGTCCTCTCTGCTCAATGCACGGATAAACGGATTAATATGGTGACTCCTGCCTTGTTTCGGGATTTTCCTACCCCAGAACATTTGGCTGCATCAAATTTTGATGAGCTTTTTCCCTATATCAAAACAGTCTCATATCCGAATAACAAAACCAAACATTTACTCGGGTTGGGAAAGATGTTGGTCGAGGATTTCAATTCTGAAGTTCCGGATACGGTAGCGGATTTAATCAAACTTCCGGGCGTAGGTCGAAAGACAGCCAACGTGATTACCTCCGTGGTTTGGCAGCAGCCCAATATGGCGGTGGATACCCATGTATTCCGTGTTTCCAAGCGCTTGGGTCTTGTTCCCATGTCCGCTAAAACCCCACTGGAAGTGGAGAAGCAATTGGTCAAGCATATTCCTAAAGAATTTATTCATCAGGCTCATCATTGGTTGATTTTACATGGACGCTATACTTGCTTAGCCCGTAAACCTAAATGTGAGGAATGTAAAATTTCTTATTTCTGCCGTTATTATGAAAAGCAGCACGGTTTGAAACCGGCCAAAAAAACCAAAAGCTAATGTGTGGAATCCACGTTGTTTGGGGAAAGGGAGCCAATGAAGAGGCTTTGAACGTCCTGATGGACAGTGCCAAGCATCGCGGCCCTGACCAAGAGGACAAGCTAAGTCCTTGGCCGGGGATTTGGATTGGAGTAAATCGGCTGAAAATTCTTCACCCTGGTCCAGAAGCGGATCAGCCTTTTTGGTCTCCGGATGGAAATCATCTCCTAATTTGGAATGGGGAAATCTATAATTATCAGGATTTACGAAACCTCCTTCTAAAGATGGGGGTTGAGTTTTTCACTCGATCTGACACGGAAGTACTTCTTCACTGGCTTAAGATTTTTGGTACAGCTGGGTTGGAGAAACTTCAGGGAATGTTTGCCTTGGTTTTTGTGGATTTGTCTGCTCAAAATATTCTGGTGGCTCGGGATAAAAACGGCGAAAAGCCTCTTTACTATCATCAAACGCATGATTCACTATTCCTTTCTTCAGAGAGCAGAGGAATTGCCAAGTTGATAGGTTCTGCTGTGGATATGGTGCAGGTTGAATATTTTCATTACCTGCGTACCCCCCAGCCCGGCAAGACTTTTTTCAAAGGAGTTAAAGAATGGAAACCAGCACGTTTTAGCCTCATTCGGGATCAATCTGCCTTTCGTTGGGATGATATTCCAAAGAACAAAACATTAGAAAAAGAGAAAAACCAAAACCGATTTACTGAACTGCTCAAGGATGCAGTTCTGAAGCAATTTCACGCTGATGTTCCTTTGGGAATGCTCCTAAGTGGAGGTTCTGATAGTACCTTGTTGTATGCTCTTTGGTATTATGAAACGGGGGTTCCTCTTCCAGCTTTTACAGCTCAATTTGAAAAGGCTGTCCAAAAGAAATATGATGATGGCTTAGCGGTCAAGAGGCTTCACAAGAAGCTTCCTTTTGACCAGGTTTCGGTGGAAGTTAATCGTACTATCTTTCGAGAAAATTGGGAAGATTACCTTCAAAATTTGGATTATCCGGTTGGGGATTCAGCGAGTTTCTTAGTTTGGTTGATAGGAAAAAAAGCCAAAGAATCTGTAAAAGTGCTGATTTCTGGAGCTGGAGCTGATGAACTTTGGGGTGGCTATCAGCGACACAAGGCTTTTCATACTTACCTGAAAAATCAAGGGCTCTTGTTAAAGATTCCTTCCTTTGTCGGAAAATTACCTTTTGGAAGAAATTGGAATAAGTTTTTCTCTGGGATCGATGTTGATCCAAGGAAGACTTTTTTGAATTTTTCAGCTTTAGAAACGCTTTCTTCTGATTTGTTTGAAGACTATGAACGGGTTTTCCGAAAGAAGCTTCCCCTATACAAGCAGATGCTTGATTTTGATCGACAAATCTACTTGGTGCAGGATATCCTGAAAATTCAGGACAATGCTTTGATGGCTCATGGGATCGAAGGCAGATCTCCTTATCTGGATCAGGAGATGATGAACTTTTGGGAGCAAATTGAAAATGAGGAGGACTTGATCGGGAAAAAGTGGATTCGTCAAAGTTTGCAGGATTTAGAATTGGGTTGGGTAGCTGATCGCAAAAAATTGGGATTTGGACTTCCTCTTTTGGAATGGCTGAGTGAAAAAAATGATTTTTCATCTTGGATCTTTTCTACCGTTCAGGAATTTGAAATTAACTATAGAAAGGATTTGCCTGAGGCGACGAAAACTATTTTGTCAAAACCCCAAGATTATGTTAGAACGCACTTTTTGACCATCTATAATTTCTTTCTTTTGGCCGAATGGCTGAAATTGCAAAAGCCATGAGGATCTTTTATATCCACCAATATTTTCGCACCCCTGATGAAGGTGGCGCTGTGCGTTCTTACCATCTCGCAAAAGGCTTAGCAGATGCCGGAATACAGGTCGAAGTAATTAGTGGTAAGAATATACATCATTACGATCAACAATGGATCGAGGGCTTTAAAGTGCATTATTTGCCTGTTTCCTATGATCAGCGATTTGGGTTTTTTCGAAGGGTTTTGGCCTTCCTCGAGTTTGTCAGGAAATCCCGTCGATTATTGAAGAAAATTGGTCGAGCAGACCTTCTGTACGTGAGCTCGACTCCTTTGACTACTGGCTTGATTGGACTTTGGGCAAAGAAGCGATTGGCCACACCCTATATTTTTGAGATTCGGGATATTTGGCCGGAAGCCCCTATCCAAGTGGGAGCAATTCGAAATCCCCTTTTGATCCGAATACTCCGCAATTTTGAAAAGAAGGTATATGATCAGTCGCTATCTCTCGTAGCCCTTTCTCCGGGAATCGCCAAACATATCCGACAGGTTAGTCCTCAAAAGAAGACGAGTATTATTCCTAATTTTTCAGATTTGGATCGCTTTTATCCTCAGTTAAAATCAAAAGATCTTCTGGAAAGGTGGGGATTGGGGGATCAACTCACGATTGCCTATACTGGTGCTTTAGGACAAGTTAATGGTGTAGAAGAGCTATTGGGTTTGGCTGAACTAGCAAAGAGAAAACAGAAAAACTGGCAGTTTCTGATTATGGGTGAAGGAAGTCATAGGGAATTATTGATTCGAGATGCTCAGCAAAGGGGTTTGAATCAAGTTCGTTTTTTTCCTTTTGGTTCCAAAGAAGCAGTAAATCAATTGCTTTCCATAGCCGATTTCGCCTGGATTTCTTTTGCGCATTTGCCGGTTTTAAAAACGAACAGCCCCAATAAGTTTTTTGATGCTTTGGCAGCTGGAAAAGCCATTTTGGTGAACCATAAAGGATGGGTTTACCAATTAGTCAAGCAACATGAATTAGGAATAAGCTGTCTTCCCGGAAAATTAGATCACTGTTTCCAGCAGCTGGAGAAAATGGAAAATGATAAATCCCAAATTCTTCAGATGCAGATAAATGCCCGAAGTTTGGCGGAGAAATATTTCCGAAAAGAGCTTGCGGTACAGCGACTTTTATCGGTCATCCAACCTGATAAGTATCCTCCTATGCAGGGGGACGAGGTCTATATCCTGACTGCCTAAAAATTTCCTCCGCATTGCTGTTTCTCATCAAGTTTGGTAAGGAGACATCCTGATTAAAAACGTAATCATCTACGATATTCCATCCCAGCCAACGCCCTAGACGACCTGGAGCGACTGTGCTGATTGCATCTGTGAAGGGAGCCTCGCCCATGTACTTTCGAATCTCAAAAGGGTTGGTTTCGTATAACAATTCATTTTCTACAAAATGCGCCCAAATGTATTCCTCATTGGCAAAGGACTCGGCAATTTGATCCGGAGTATAACCAATTATAAACTGATCGGAAGTACAAGGAAGAACGGCTTTAGTGAAATGATAGGATTTTCCATAGTAGATCATTTCAGCCAGTAGAGTATTATCCCGCGGATCGGTTTGATTATATCGGGAGGAAATGGCAGTCACAATCATGGGAACTATGTAAGCCTTTTCGTAGCGCTCTGCCATGTATCGAGGCAATTCAGGTTGGAATGAATGGCTGGCCGGCAAGAAATAGTCCAAACCAATCACGATGATCTCTTCGGTGACTACCAAATCTGAATTGAAACCGGAGACGAAGGTATAGACTTTCGGAACCTGAAAATCCGGGAAATAATGTCGGATGTATTTGAAGGCATTTTCCAATTCCTCTTTCACGTCCGTAAAATCCTGAAAAACCAACTGAACTGAATCATTCAATACCTGCATGGCGGAATCATGATGAATCTGTAGCAAATCCATCGTCAAAGAATCCATAGAATTGTAAAGGTAAGCCTGAAGATAAATTTTGGTAAACTCCGGGTATTTTTCCAGTAGGTATTGAAAATCTTCCTGGGTCTCAGCCTCAAAAAACTCTTGCTCCAAGCGAACAACTTCCACATCTAAATCCTGAGAAAGAATGTCTGAATCCAATTCGCAGGTTTCGTTTTTGCTTCCACATGAAAAGAGAAGCAGCAGCATGCATCCGATTCCAAGCAGTGATAGTTTGTTCATAATTGGAAAATTTGATTCAAAAGTAAGGATTTCAGGCTTTTTCAAAGGAACGTGAGGCGCTACTTTTAAGTATACTCTTGGGTCTTCGATTTAGAATGGTTTATTTTTCGGATGTGAAAAATCAGGTTCTGACAGCTTTTGCCTTTTTCCGACTTCTTTCCTGGCCCAAGGTCTGGAATATTTTTTTGTTGGGCACTTCTTTTCAGCTAAGTCGACTTATAAAAAAACCTATTGTGTGGGGTAAGCCGACGGCTTTAAGCATAGAACCTACGACAAGCTGTAATCTACGTTGTCCGGAATGTCCTTCAGGTTTACGGTCATTTACCCGTCCTACGGGCATGTTGCAACCTGAACTTTTCCAATCGGTCATTCATCAGGTAAAGGATCATCTTACCTGGCTTCATTTGTACTTTCAGGGTGAGCCCTTTTTACATCCCCAATTCTTGGAATTAGTTTCTTTTGCTCATTCGCAGGGAATTTTCACCTCCACTTCCACCAATGCTCATTATTTAGATGAAAAGCGAGTGGAAAATCTGCTAAAAAGCGGGCTCCGTCAGTTAATCGTTTCTATGGATGGAATTACTCAGGAAGTTTATGAGCAATATCGGGTCGGTGGAAAGCTGGAAAAAGTAGAACAAGGCCTCCAACTTTTACTTCAAAAGCGAAAAGAATCTGGCCAAAAATTCCCCCGAGTAGTACTTCAGTTTTTGGTGACAGGACAAAATGAGCATCAAATTCCTGCTTTGAAAAAATGGGTAAAAGAATTAGGCGTAGATGAATTGCAATTAAAAACCACCCAGATTTATGACTTTGAAAATGGATCTGAGTTGATTCCTTCGGATTTGGGCTATTCCCGATATGTACCGGATGGAAAGGGAAAATGGAAGCTGAAGAAAAAGATCGAAAATAAATGTTGGCGCATGTGGCAAGGAGCAGTGGTAACTTGGGATGGAAAAGTCGTACCCTGTTGCTTTGACAAGGATGCCCAGCATGTGATGGGAAACTTCAGTTCGGAGACTATGGATCAAATTTGGAAATCAGCTCCTTATCAAGCATTTCGAGGGCAATTGCTAAAGGATAGGACACAAATTGAAATTTGTAAAAACTGTACAGAGTAAGGTAAGAAGCCCTCAAATCACTAGCTTTTTGTAACTATTTTTGGTTTAAAGAGGAATTTCATGGATTTTTAAGTCGCATATTTGCTTGAAATTCACCCAGGTCTGCATTTTCACATGAGGATAACTTTACGCTTTTCTTATTTTTTCCTGCTTTTTGCCCTTTTGGTTTTTGGGACGAAATCCACAGTTACTGCGCAGGAAAACATTGACATTCGTACCATTCAAGTGGATGAACTTTCGGATCAGCAGATTCAAGAGTTGGTTCGCAGAGCAAATGAAGCAGGGCTCAGCACCTTGCAGTTTCTTCAAATGGCAGAAATGCAGGGAATGCCTTCCGCTGAGGTAGATAAGCTTCGAAGAAGATTGGAGGAGCTTGACATGAGTAGCACAAGCGGACGGCAAAGTATCGCTTCAAAAAGAGCCCCTCGCCAACAGGTAGATTTCAATGAAATTACCCGAGGAATCTATGAACCTCAGGAATTGATTAATTCTGAAAATCCAGAATCCAATATTTTCGGAGCAGATCTTTTCTATCAAAAAAACCGAAGATTAAGCTTTGAGCCAAGTCTCAATCAGGCCACCCCGAGAAATTATGTCTTGGGTTCAGGGGACATGGTGTATGTGGATATCTATGGAGAATCCGAGCAATACTACGAAGCTACGGTAAACCCTGATGGTTTCGTTCTTCTGGATAATATTGGTCCGGTTGCCGTTTCGGGTAAAACGATAGAGGAAGCGACCGCAATTATCAAAAATCGCGTAGGCCGGTATTACCCAAGTTTAGTAAGCTCCAATCCGACTACTTTTTTACAGGTGACTTTGGGTAATGTACGTACGATCAAAGTACATATTCTAGGAGAAGTGCGATTGCCCGGGACGTTTACGCTTAGTGCCTTTTCTACGGTATTCAATGCCTTATATGCAGCTGGGGGACCCAATGAAAATGGGACCATGCGAAAAATTAAGGTGGTGAGAAATAACCGACAGATTTCCGAAGTTGATGTTTACGATTTATTGATCGATGGGACAGCTGGCTTGGATCTTCAGCTCCAGGATCAGGATGTTATTTTGGTCACTCCTTACCTTTCAAGAGTTGAAATATCCGGGGAAGTAAAGCGCCCGATGATTTTTGAGATGAATGACGGGGAAACTCTGGAAGATTTGCTCCGCTATGCTGGAGGGTTTACGGATGAGGCTTTTAGAAATCGAGTGGCTATTTCCAGAATTGGGGATAATCAGCGAGCTGTTTCAGATGTATACCAAAATCAATTTGGGATGTTCCTTCTTCAAGGAGGCGATCGAATTACGGTTGGAAGAATTTTGGATCGATACAGTAATCGGGTTCAAATAAAAGGAGCCGTTTATCGGGCAGGTACTTTTGCTCTTTCAGAAGGATTGACACTTTCTCAATTGGTTAAAAATGCAGAGGGTTTACGTGGCGACGCATATTTAGAGCAAGCTAGTATTCTGCGAACCAAAAATGATTTGAGTACTGAAATGATTCAGGTCAATTTGAGAGAAATTTTAAACGGAACGGCACCTGATATTGCTTTGCAGCGAGAAGATGTGGTTCGGATTTCCAGCATTTATGATATCCAAACAGAGCAGTACGTTCAGGTTTTGGGCGAAGTCATGAAGCCTGGAGTTTATCCCTATTCTGAATCTATGACAGTTGAGGAGCTGCTGATTTTGGCAGGAGGGTTGGAAGAGTCTGCTAATCCCAATGATATTGAAATTGCCCGTAGACTGGAAGATTCAGATTTAGGAACGTTGTCTGACATTATTCCGGTGAAGGTAAATCCGAATTTATCCCCTGGAAATATCCCTCAAACCTTGCAGCCATTTGATCAGGTGATCGTGCGGAAGAAAGCTGCCTTTACCATGCAAAAGCTTGTCGCAGTCGAAGGGCAGGTTTTATCTCCTGGAATATTTGCTATTCAAAGTGCCGATGAGCGGATTTCCGATTTGATAAAAAGAGCTGGTGGACTCAACCAATTTGCCTATGCAAAAGGCGCCACGTTAATTCGAAGAACTGAGTTTTTCAATACTGAATCCGAGCAGATTCGAAGACGTAGAAATTTGGAATCCCTCCGTTTACAATTGTTGGAGGATCCAAACAACTCGGAGGCTCAAGAAGAATTATTGCGACGTTTATTTTCGGATTTGTCCGTGGATGAAAATCCTGTGGATACCCTTATTGCAAAAACTAAAAAAGAATCCTTGGATCAGATTGCTTCAGAAACGCCGGGTTTTGCTGTGAAAATCCGAGAAACCGAAGCTGTTGCCATTGACTTGGAAAGCATCTTGAAGAATCCTGGTTCGGAGGATGATTTGATTTTGGAAGAAGGAGATATTTTATCTGTTCCAAAATTATTACAAACCGTTCGAATGCGGGGAGATGTGGTATATCCAACTACCCTTCGATTTGAAAGTGGAAAAAATTTAAAGCACTATATCAATGGTGCTGGAGGGTTTGAACGAAGAGCGAATCGGAAACAAACCTATGTGGTCTATGCAAATGGAGCTGTAAAACGAACCAAGGGATTTCTTGGCATTCGAAACTTTCCATCTGTCGAGCCTGGGGCTGAAGTGATTGTTCCGACCAAAGGTCCGAAACCTCCTCTTCGCTTGGGTGATGTCGTCGGAATTACTACTGGATTAGCGACTTTGGTTTTGGTTGTTTCACAAATCAACTTGTGATGAATTCTAATAAGCATTTTTCAGACGATCAGTTTACATTCAAGGAAGTCATTCAAAATTTGCATGAATGGTTGCTATTTTTCATTTCCAAGTGGAAAACATTGGTTTTAGCTGGTGTAGTAGGCCTGATTTTAGGAGCCTTAGTTTCCATTTTCAAGAAGCCGGTTTTTCATGCTGAGACTTCTTTTGTTTTGGAAGAAAGTGATGGAGCTAGCCTTAGCCAAATGTCTGGGTTGGCTTCATTGGTAGGAGTTAATTTGGGTTCTTTGGGAAGTACGAGTGGATTGTTTCAGGGAGACAATATCATGGAGCTATATCGCTCAGATCGAATGTTGGGTGAGACGCTTTTGAGTCCTTTTTCTTCTGATCAATTGTTGATTGATCGCTATGTGGAGTTTGAGGAATTGGACAAAAAATGGGCTTCCAAAGTGGATATTCCTTCTATGAATTTTTCGCTTCCCCGGGATCAATTTTCGGTTGCTCAGGATTCGGTGGTACAGCAGGTTTCCAAGCGAATTAGGGAGAATCAGCTTTCTGTAGCTAAGCCGGATCGTAAGCTCAGTATCATTCAAGTAAGTATTTCTTCCAAAGACGAACTCTTTGCGAAGGTTTTCAATGAAACGTTGGTAGAAAAAGTCAATACATTCTATCTCGAAACCAAAACCAAGAAAACGGGCGAAAATCTGGAAATTCTTCAAACCCAAGCGGATTCGGTCCGGGCCATTTTGGATGAAAGTATCGCTGAATATGCCTCAGCTACCGATGCGGTTCCTAATGTCAACCCACTTCTAAATACCGCTCAGGTAGAAAGCCGCAAGCGACAAATTGATGTGCAGGCAACGGCTGCGGTATATCAGGAAATTGTCAAAAATCTGGAAATCGCCAAGGTCAATCACCGTAACAATTCACCTTTGATTCAGATTATTGATTCGCCACGTTTGCCATTGAAGCGAAGTGAAATTCGGCTAGTCAAGGGCATGGTTTTGGGAGCGATTATTTTGGGCTTGCTGACCTTATTTTATCTTTATTTCCGTCGCTTGTACCAAAAACATGTGCAGGAAAGCTAAAACCTAGGCTGCCATGTTTGAAAAATTAGCACTTCTTCCGCTTAGTAATTTTATCCGCAATAAGTCTATTCAGAACTTTTTGTTTCTAGCGGTGATTCAGTCTTCTAATGTGCTGATTTCGATTATTTCCATGCCCCTCCTGATTCAAAGTATCGGAGTGGATCAATTTGGATTAGTGAATCTGGCTCTTTCGGTAATTATCCTTTTAAATATTCTGGTGGGATTTGGCTACAATCTCAGTGCACCCCGGGAAGTGGCTGTCAATCAAAATGATAAAATGGCTCTCTCCCACTTGGTCTCCAATGTTTTCTCAGCCAAAGCTATCCTAGCTTTTATTGCTACGCTATTGATTTTGGTAGGAGCTTTTGGATTTAATTTATTTCAGGAATATCAGCTCATTCTGGTTTTTTCATCCCTATTGCTTTTTTCCGAGGCGACCTTACCGCTTTGGTTTTTTCAAGGAATGGAGAAAATGAAGTTGGTTTCCATTGCCAATATTTTCTCCAAATTGCTCTTCTTGATGGGGATCGTTCTTTTTATCCATTCCCCTGAGCAAAGTAAGTGGGTCAATTTTATGATGGGCTTTTTTGGGCTTTCTATCAATTTGCTTCTTTTGGTTTATATCCATTCATTTCTGGGAATTCGATTCTATCGACCGGAATTTTCAGCGATCTGGAAAAGCTGGAAGGATAATTTGCTTCTTTTCTTTTCCAATCTAGCTAGCCACATTTCCATTAATGGCGGATTGATCATTTTGAGCTTTTTCTCGGTTGCGGAGACCCTTGGGATGTACAGTTTGGCGGAACGGGTGGTGATGGTTTTGCGTCTTTTCCCTGCCCTGATTATTCAAGCCATTTTTCCTAATGCTTCCAAACTTCACAAAGAGGATCCTGGTCGCTTTTTTAGCTTTTTGAAGAAAGTATACCTCAGAGTGCTATTGACAGGAGCAGTCATTGCAGCAGGGGCGCATTTTTCTGCTCCATGGATTATTCAAGTGCTTTCCAAATCAAATTTGGAAGAGTCCATTCTCTACTTGAAAATATTAGCAGCGGTACCGTTTTTGGCTTGTTTGAATGTAGGTAACATCACCTTGCTCTTGGTAGCAGATTTGAAAGAATTGCTTTTTAAAGCGAGTTGGATGATGTGTGTCTATATGTTGGTTGTTTCAACTTTACTGACCAGCTTGATGGGTGGAATAGGTCTTTGTATTGGGATTATTTCTACTGAAGTAATAGTGTTTTTGATTTGCTTGGTGCTGTTATTCCGGCATAAGCGTGAATTAGTCCGGGGATTTTATGCCTAATCCTTCAGTCGCCATCATATTAGTCAATTGGAACGGGTTAATCTTTACGCGAGCTTGCCTTAAGTCTCTACAATCTTTGGACTATACCGCTTTTGAAATATTTGTGGTTGATAATGGTTCTGAAAACCCAGA
This sequence comes from Algoriphagus kandeliae, assembly GCF_004571135.1. Lineage (GTDB taxonomy): Bacteria > Bacteroidota > Bacteroidia > Cytophagales > Cyclobacteriaceae > Algoriphagus > Algoriphagus kandeliae. Next base: position 230,832 of record NZ_SPSB01000002.1, on the reverse strand, counting down.
AGGTGCTCAATTGAAAGAGGAGTTTCCACACATTCACCTTCTTGAGACAGGGAAAAATCTAGGTTTTTCCGGTGGAAATAATGTAGGAATTCGGAAAGCTCTAGAATTGGGATTTAGCCATATTTTATTACTCAACAATGACACGGAGGTGGAGGCAGGTTTCTTGGGAAATATGATGCATCAATTTTCTCATAATCCTAAACTTGGAATACTTCAACCTCTCATATGTTTTTTGCATGAGAAGCAAAAAATCTGGGGTGCAGGTGGCAAATGGCAAAAATTGTTGGGAAGAGCGATTACTTTGGGAGACAGGAAAAATATCCAAAGTTATTCCCCCAAAACGGAAGAATTGGATTGGGCAACGGGTTGTTGCATGCTTATCAAACGCGAAGCGATTTTGGAAGCGGGCTTGTTGAATGAGCAATATTTTGCCTATTTCGAAGATGTGGAATGGTCGCTTAGAATTCGGAAACAAGGGTTTGAAATTGCCTTGGTTCCTGAGGCTCGGATTTATCATGAAGCAGGTGGCAGTTCCAAGAAAAAGCATGATGAGGGAGTATTAAGTCCGCGGGTATTTTATTACCATGTCCGAAATCAATTATTTCTTCTTCGGTCAAGTAATTCCAACCTATCCTTTGTAGGCTTTTCCTATCATATTGTAAGGTTTACCCTTTGGATGATTTACTTTTTGCTTAGAGGTAGATTTAAAAAGCTGAAGGCAGTTGCGAAGGGAATCCGAGATGGCTTTAGTGTCAAATTAAAACCTGCACCAACATGGCCTTGATTTTTTTCATTTTGATGGCATTGGCTATTGGGGCCGGATTTCTTTGGGTTTTGCAAGAGATGCTTTTCAAAGGAAAGTGGAATTATTTCATCTATTTTCTGGCAGGGTTTTTACCATTTTATATCACTACGCTTAGTGTCGTTTATTTGGTTACCCGTTCTACTGAAGCGGTGGCAATATTTCAGATTCTAAAGGAATTGGTAGTTATCATAGCGGTATTGGTTTTTGTATTGTATCAGCGAAAGCCAGCCCAATACCCTATTCGGCTTCTTTCCACAGATTGGCTTTTTTTGGGCTTTCTTGCTTTAGCTTTTGTATACCTATTTCTGCCTTTAGGAGAAGCCTCGTTTATGAATAAGCTCCTTTATTTTAAGACTATGCTCATTCCGGGTATGGTGTATTTTTTAGGGAGAAATACCCGGTTTGACGCAATGGAAATCAGACGTTTATTTCAGATCATTTTCATCGTGGCGATTGCTGCTTTCTTCGTGAACTTGGTGGAAAATTTCCTTCTAAATGCCCATTTACAGCAGTTTACGGGATACGCCTTATACAATCAGGCAATAAATGATATTGATCCAACCGGTAATTTTGGCTTGACTTGGACTTTCGAAACTCAGGCAGTCACAAAGCGATTAGCCAGCTTTTTTTCAGACCCTTTGGAAATGGCCAGTTCGGTTTTGATGGGATTTGCCGCGGGATTAATCTGGTTTTTGACCAATAAAAAAGAAACGAATTGGTTCTATTTGTTAGTGATGGCTTGTTCGCTTGGGAGTTTGGTTTTCTCTGCTTCCCGTGCTGCTTTTGGAGCCTTTTTCGTCATGATCTTTTTCATCGCTTTGGTCTTCCGATTATATAAATTGATCGGTTTGGGATTTCTAAGTTTGCTTGGTTTTGGACTTTATGTGGTCTTTTTCGCCTCAGAGGATTTTTACTTTTTCGTCGTCGATACGCTGACCTTTGAAAACAGTTCTAGTATCGGTCACGTGGTTGAATGGCTTCTTGCCTTAGATTCCATGCTAGCCAATCCTTTTGGGATAGGCCTGGCAATGAGCGGAAATGTGGGAAGCGTGACAGATGATTTACGAGTAGGTGGAGAAAATCAGTTCTTGATTTATGGAGTTCAATTGGGCTGGCTTGGGATGTTTTTATACCCATTGACTCTGGCCACGGGTGTAGTTTTGAGTCTGCGAGTTTTTTACCAAACGAATGACACCATGACCGCCAGGATTGCATTTGTGGGAGCCGTAACCAAAGTAGGTCTTTTGTTGCCCCTTTTCACAGCAAATGCAGAAATGTACACCTATGTAGCTTGGTTGACTTGGTGGATGATTGGTTTCAGCGTAAGAGAATACAATGCCCTCACCTCCAATCGGATGAAACTCCAAGTTGGATAGACTCTTATTTCATTTTCAAAATCACAGCCTGATAAGGTTTCAAAACAAACGCTGCCCCATCTCTTGTGTAGTCCTTGTAATTATCAATGACTGTTTCTACCCCCTCAATTTCCGGAAGATCAATGGATGAATTTTGATTAGAAAAATTCAGTAATACAAGCATTTTTTCTTCACCCAAGGTTCTGGAATAAGCATAAATATCCGGATGCTCCTTTTGGATCAATTCATAATCTCCATAGACCAAAACAGGATTATCTTTCCTCACTTTGGTCATTTTTCTGAAATGGTTCAAGATGCTGTTAGGGTCTGAGTCTTGAGAGGCTACATTGATTTCTTTGTAGTTTTCATTCACCCTTTTCCAAGGGGTTCCGGTCGTAAAACCTGCATTCTCCGAATCATCCCATTGCATGGGCGTACGGCCGTTTTCACGGGAACTGTAATTCAATACTTTCATGAATTCCGCTAAATCCTCACCATTTGCCACTGCGGTTTTGTATTTGCCGATAGCCTCCACATCCACATATTCTTCAATGTTTGGCATGTCGATATTGGTCATCCCAATTTCATCCCCATAGTACGTGTAAGGTGTCCCACGCATACTCAAGAGGAAGGTATTTAACATTTGCGTGGAAGGAGTACGGAATTCAGGACTTGGGTTTCCAAAGCGATTCACTAACCGGGAATTGTCATGGTTGGAAAGGAAAATGGCAATCCAACCTTTTTTTGAGAAGGCACTATCCCATCGACTGAATACATCTTTAAACTGTGATAAGGTATAACCTTCAGGTGTTCGTGACATATCCACCGATTCAAAGTGATAAGCCATTTGTAACTCTTTCCGCTCAGCATCCACCAAATCATGGGCATCTTGGAAAGTACTTCCAGCTCCTTCTGCCACAGCAAAGACATCGTATTTCTCAATTACCTCCCGATTCATTTCTTTCAGGTATTCATGTAATTGAGGACGCATTCCATACCATTTGATGAAATCTTTTTCATGTCCTTCGGGAAACTCCGGCCAGGTTGTATCCTTACTAGCAAATTGAAAGGCATCCATCCGGAATCCATCGACTCCTTTTTCGGCCCAAAACTTCATGATATCATAGACCTCCTGACGGACTTTGGGGTTTTCCCAATTCAGGTCAGGCTGTTCTTCGGCGAAAGTGTGGAGGTAATAAGCGTTTGTTAGGGAATCATATTCCCATGCTCCTCCGGGATCAAAAAGACTATGGCGATAAGGAGGCTCGCCTTTTTCTGCTGGCCACCAATGATAATAATCCCGATAAGGGTTGTCTCTCGAACTTCTAGATTGTAGGAACCATTCGTGCTGATTGCTACTGTGATTTACCACTACATCCAGGACAAATTTGATCCCGCGCTCATGCATTCCATCGAGCATTCGCTCAAAATCTTCCATCGTTCCATAGCGAGGAAGAATGGCTCGGTAATCACTCACATCGTAACCATTGTCCACAAGCGGAGAATCAAAAAAGGGATTCATCCAAACCATTGTTACGCCTAGGCTTTGGATGTAGTCTAGTTTTTCAATTACCCCATTTAAATCTCCAAATCCATCTCCATCCGTATCCTTGAAGCTTTGTGGATAAATTTGATAAAGAACTCCTTCCTTCCACCAAGTGGCTTCTTCTAAAGGTTTAGCTTCCTCTTTAATAGGGGCTTGAGTGCAGCCAACTACCAAAAGGGCAATTAGAAGCTGCCAAAGAAATTTCTTCATTGGATTTTTATTTGAGGGCTTTCCTCAATGGGTTTTATTTAAAAAGAGTTTTGAGTTTACAATTCAATCATTCCTTTTGGCACCGCATGAAAGCCTTGAGAAATTACGGCTTGTTCGATGTCTTTGATAGGAACCATTTGGGATGTTTGTACAGTAAACTCTTTCGGGAATTTATCTTGATTTAGAGTGACTTCGTGAATCCCCTCCATAGCTAATAATTTGCTGCGGATTTGCTCTAAATCCTTTGCTTCCTTCGCATTTGTTTCAAATACTTTCCCTTGTTTACCCGGAATTACATTGTCTGATAAAATGCTCATGATTTTAAATTTTTGTTATTCATTCGTTTCCTCATTTAAGAAAACGTTTTTGATCATTCTTGAGTGCATGATTTTTGGAAAATCTCCTCTTGATTTCCCTGATTTAACTTCTATTAAGTTAGCATTTTAAGTGCAATAAAGCGAGGGTTGGAAGCTTGTTTTAAAGCCGCTTTCCTTTCACTGAAATACCCTTCCAACCCATCATGACATCGTATGATCCTTCCTCATTTGGGATAAACTCAAAAGATTCTGGCTCCTTTGGGTTTTCAAAAAAGACGGTAGGAGATTCTGCCATAAGAAATCCGATTTTTTCATTATCCTGAAAAACCGCTATTCCATTTTCCTCCATTTCTACTCGCAATATCAATCCATCAAAATCAGCGAAGGAATAAGAGCCAACATATTGCTCCAGAATATCTGGCTCCACTTCTATTGCAACACGGTTAAGTTCCTTAGGAATTTCTACCAATTCAGAATCAAGGATTTTACTGACATCTTCAATGGTTTTGAAAAAAGGCATTTCATCATAATTAGCCAAAAGGACAAAGCGAAAGTCTTTTTCTAAATCAGTATAGACCTGAGCCCGGATTCCTTTCGATCCACCGTCTTTTGCAATGACACCTGCTTCATTTTTTAAAACTGAAGCATAAGGTTCTTTCTCTAGAGCTTTTAGGAATCTGTCCAAATCTGCAGCAGTCGAATAAAAACGTGCTGTTTTAAATTCATCCTCCAGAATATTCGGAACTTGAACAAGAGAAGTGTCCTGTAGTACATGATTTTTTGCTGGGTTTTCTAAGCGCTTGTTATTGGTATAAAAATGAGCCCCACTGTGATCCATTTTTAAAGGGACGAAGATTTCATCCACAACACATTGAGAGAAAGGCTTGCCGTAAATCTGTGAAATGACTTCATAAAGTAATTCATAACCAACATTCGAATATTGGGCATCTTCGCCAGGCTCAAAAAGTAAGGGTTGCTTTTTGGCAAGTGCTACAATTTCACTAGGCTCTAAATCAAACTCATTCCCTTCCAAATCTAGAAGTTCTCTAGGCAAGCCGGAGGAGTGGTCTAATAGCATTTTGACCGTGATCTGATCTCCTTTTGGAAAATCAGGAAAAAAGCGATTGATCGGATCCTCTTCTGATAGTCTGCCTTCTTCTTCCAGTTTGACAATAAGGTAGTGAGTCATCAGTTTGGCTACCGAATGAATATCAAATTGACTTTCAGTACTCACATAGGTACTGCTATTAGGATTTGGAAATAGGTTATAGGCCTTGTCTAAAATAAGGCTATCATTTTTGAAGGCTAGTATTACCCCATTGAACTCCTTGAGGTCGGTTAATGCCGTGAAATAGGCATCTAAATGTTGGGAAATTGGGTTTTCGGAGGCTTCTATTTTTTCGGTTTCGCTAGTACAGGAGGCAATAGCCAAACCTAAAAACAGCAGAAAAATCTTTCTCATTGTTTACTTTCTTCTTTTTCCAAAAGTATAGGAAATTATCGAAAGGAAGCAAAACGAAGGTTTTCCTGAATTTGTCCCTATTTAGTAGCAAGAAATTTATTGACATCTAGCCAGTGGATAAAGGCATCAAACCAACGATTACTAGTCCGGTTAGGGTTTCCAAGACCGAATCCATGACCGCCGTTTTGGTAGAGATGAAACTCAACAGGGATTCCTGCTTTATACCAAGAATCTATTATGCCGAACTGCCCCCTAAAGAGGAAGTCATCGGTAGCGATAACGTTGAACATGGGAGGGGCCTCTTTTGGAACTTCTACAGGTCCCATTCCTCCATAGATTGGACCAATAAAGGCTAAGTCCATGGTTTTGGAATGGAGAGTAGCATGCATGGTAAGGCCGGCTCCTGCTGAGAACCCGATCATTCCTATTCTTTTAGTGTCGACTCCCCATTCTTCGGCTCGTTCAAGAATAAGAGCATAAGCAGCTTCGGCATCCTCAAGCTGGTTGGAAAGGTCCACTTGTAAAAGATTATTGCTGGAATTTCCTTGAGAGTTTTCTGAAGGGGCTGGTCGAGGGCGATTCATCCAAGCCGAGAAATCATCAAGGGATTCAGGTGTCGGGTGAAGGCGGTATTTTAGCACAAATGCGGCAATTCCCTGCTTTGCCAAAGCCTCCGCAACTTCCCATCCTTCATTTCCCATGGATAGCCATCGGAAACCTCCACCTGGTGCGACTATTACTGCGGCTCCATTTGCGGTACCTGGTTCAGGTAAAAATGGCGTCAAGGTAGCAGTTGAAATATTTCGTGCCATGGGATCTCCCCATTGGCGAAACCAAGTTTCAGGAGAAGGTTGATCTTCAACACCGCCGGTTCCAAGCAAGATGGCATTTGGTTCAGCGGGAGCTTCGAGCGGATATATGGTTCCATCTTGAGCTTGTGCAAATGCTGCAAATGAAAGTAAGGCAGCTAAAATTGTTATTTTGGGTAAGTTCATAGGTGTGTGAGAGAAGTAAATTGCATCAATGATAGAAAGATAAAAATATTTTTTGGTGAGGAAAAAGCTGAAAACTTCTCGGCCTGAGGAGGATTTTCAGTAATTGATTAACCCTTTATAAGAGTTTTCAATAGATGTTGTACCGTTTCTGATCGTCCAAGAGGTTCCAAAAAGCAGGTGTAAATATTAATTCCTACTGCTAGGTAGGTACCGGGATGCTTCAACTTTTTATACTTCCAAGCTGTCACTAGAGTCAAACCTATAATGAGAGCTTGTGCGAAATAAACAGGTCCCATGATGTCGATATTCGGCCAATCGTCTATGTTCATCCCAACATATACATTTTGAATTCCGCGTGCCAAGGCTGGCATCATGATAATAAATACCGTTGAAATCAACCACCAAGCATGATCTTCTAGATTTTTTCTTTGGAGTATGCTTTTAATAACTGCATATCCGAAGGCTATGATCATTGGAATTTCCACAGCAGCAACTCCGAAGAAAAACCAGGGCTCAAAAGGGCCAAACAGATCGGGCATTTCTGTAGCTCTTTGGGTAGTTGCGATATCCCGATACATCATGCTAAAAGCAGTAATACAGACGCCTCCGGCTAAAAACATTCCAATGATACCATTTGTCCTATGCTTTTCTAACTGTCCATGCGTGGCATAGTAGGGTTGAATAATCAAATAGAGGTACCAAATTGTCCCAGTCCAGTAGTGAACATGAACAGACCAGGCATTTTCCGAAAAATCTCCCCAATAGTCTCTAAAAATCCCAAACTGCATAAACAGCATGGGGATAATCATCCACTTATGTAAGTTTTTGTATTTCTGCATTTTGTTTTTGGTTAAAGATTAAGAATCAGGTTGATCATTGAGGGTAGTTTAAATAGTTCTTTTTCCAGAGCAGTTGGTAGGAAAGAATTAATCAATTCCTCAAAAGCTTTTGTTCTTCTTCGATTAGTTGGATTAGATCTAATGCCATTTTTTTGGCTTGCTGTGCCCAAACACAATGATAATTCACTTCTAAAGCTAGGTACCGTAGATGATGCTCTGCATCTTTTTTCTCTTTGATTATTCCAATAGGGTCTTCTAAATCAGAGACATCAAGGGTAAAAATTCCGTATTTGTCACGAAAAAAGCGAGTGGTTTCGTTTGCCCATTCTTCATGTTCCTCAATGGCATAACCTTCAAGCCTTTGAGCTAAATAGCTATAATAATTCCCAATCTTAGTCTTTAGGTTGGTGTTTTTGATATGGGAGAAGGAGCCGGTGGAATAGAGTTCGTTGATTACTGATTTGTTTAAGGAAACCCCGCCAAATCCGCGACCCAATAATTGGAAGGAGAGATTTATAAAATCCCTATTTAAAGTATCCGGGAAAGCCCCTTGCCAAAGTCGGTTTTGGGGATCATTTTTCGAAACATCCACCCAATCCATCTCTGTAAATCGTTGGGTGTTTAATCCTGCCTGCTCTAATAAATAAAAGATTCCCTTTAGTCTCGTTTTATTGAAATTGGTATTTCCATCAAAGGAAGAGATGTCATTATTCAGGTCATTAATTAAGTTACTCAAATAGTTGAGTGTCTCTTTTTGGGTGGATCGGTTGGTATTCCAGTTGTTTATGGAGAGAGCGATCAAAATTCCGATTACAACGAGTAATATTTCCCCAACAGCATATTTCAAGTACCTGCCGATTTTATTTTCGGAAATCAGATTCTGTCTAATTCTTCGGAGAAATTCAATCATAAAAAATGCTTGCCGGTTAGATGTAATTTAAAAAATTATTTGAAAATCAGTGACTTATATTCGGCTTTGATTTTTAAGATCCATGGCTTATTTATCAGAATGTCATTCAATAAGAAGATATTACAAAATGGGAGTTTCCTGTCATTTTACTATTTTGAAGGCTTTACAACCAAGCCTATGAAATATCTTCTCTTCTTTTTCGCTCTATTATTAGTTCTTTCTTGTCAACCTAAACCCGAGACAATTTCGGAACCTGTTTCTGAGCAAAAAACAAAACCCAGAACCATTGTCACGACAGATGGAGAGATTGATGATGTGGATTCATTTATCCGCATGCTTCTGTATGCTAATGAATTCAGAATTGAGGGTTTGATTTATTCTTCCTCTATGTGGCATTACAAAGGGGATGGAAAGGGGACTTTATTCACCTCTGAAATGGAAATGACAAAGCGTATGTATGGGGCAATTCCGGATTTGAGATGGCCAGGTACCGAATGGATGAATCCGCTTTTGGATGCCTATGAGGAGGTATATCCCAAATTAAGTCAGCATGCGGAGGGCTTTCCAACTGCTGTTCATTTAAGAAATCTAGTTCGGGTTGGGAATATTGATTTCGAAGGGGAAATGGAAAAGGATACTCCGGGTTCCGATTATATCAAAGAAAAGCTCTTAGATGATGATATGGAGCCTATTTACCTTCAGGTTTGGGGTGGTACGAATACGATTGCAAGAGCTTTAAAATCCATTGAGGACGAGTACAAAGGAACCGCAGAATGGGAATCGGTATATCAAAAAGTAGTGGACAAGGCTATCATTTATGCAATCCTGGATCAGGACGCTACCTATCGAAAATACATTGCTCCCAATTGGCCGGACATTCGAATTTATTACAATTCCAGTCAGTTTTGGTGCTTTGCCTACCCTTGGAAACGTGTAGTTCCTGAGTCACAGCATTATTTGTTTGAAGGGGATTTTATGGGAAATGAAATCATCAATAATCATGGCCCTCTGCTTAAGAAATATTACAGTTATGGAGATGGTCAAAAGCAGGAAGGTGATGATGAGCATATTCATGGAGATCCTACCCGGCTTGAAAATGCTCAATGGGGTACTTTTGGCATCTATGATTTTATTTCTGAAGGGGATTCTCCTGCGTACTTACATTTAATAGGCGTGGGTTTGGACAATCTTAATCATCCCGAATGGGGAGGTTGGGGAGGCCGGTTGGTTCAATCTGTCGATCAACCAAATCGCTGGGAAGATGGAGCTGGTGTTTTGGATTACAATCCTTTTACCGATACTCTTGATGCTACTTATCCTCAGATTCGATGGATTGAGGCAATTCAGGAGGATTTTGCGGCTCGAGCAGATTGGTGCGTGAAGGATTTTGCCGAAGCTAATCACCCACCGGTGGTTTTGCCGAAAGGTTCCAACCGAATTCAAAGTCGGCCCGGTGAGGTATTGACCTTAGAGGTGGAAACTTCCGACCCGGATGGAGATAGCTTGGAAACTAAATTCTGGATATACAAGGAGGTAGGAACTTATAGTGGAGAGACAAAGCTTTCCTCTCAAGGAAATCAAGTGCAAGTACAGTTGGATGGACAGTCCAAAGGATTCTTACATGTGATTGCTGAAGTAAAAGATTCTGGGATTCATCCAATGACCAGATATGCTCGATTTGTAATCGAGGTAAATTAATACTCAGGGAAAGGAATAGGATTTCTCATAGAAAAGCGATTTTCTTTAAAAACCATTTTTCATATTGAGCCTAGTCGAAATATTGCTTTCATTAGCTAAATATGGGACTCGACTTCGCTCAGCCTGACATGAAATTTATTTTTCAACAAGTCTCCTTTTCTACAGCGAGGAAAAGTACCTATTGAGTAATCTCGAAAACTTTCAGGAGGTTTTTTCCAGAAGCGTTTGGTACTTCTGAAATGAAGGCATATTGTCCAGGAACAAGTTGGGCTGAAAAATAACCGGTTTCCCCTGCAGGCATATCATTGACTCCTCCTAAGAATATGACTCCTTCGGGGGCTGGTTCAATCAATCCTTTGGGATCTCTCCAATCCATCCAAGCTTCCAGGTCTTGTACATTGGCATTATCCTGTAACCTCACCAAATTCAGGTCATGACTGACAAAATTTTCATGGATCATTTGATCTGAGAAATGAACACCAAAGGTATAATTTCCCGGAACTGATGGTGGATCGACAGTAATTCCTGATTCACCTGAGAGGCTGATCGAAATATCTGCTTTTGGTTCTGCTAAAGATGATACTTCATCTGAAACCACCAGTTTTTTTATCATACCCATATTGGTATGAAACATTCCGTTATTCATTTTCACATAGCATTCCACGAAATAGGTTCCAGGAGATAATTTCAGAATGGATTCAGTAGTTGCTTCCGGAGAAACCAATCCTACCCCTCCCCGCCATACAACTTCTGAAAACCATGAAGGGAGGTTGCCAAATTCGGCAAATCCTTCATCGGTTTTTCCCTCATTGAGTAATGCCATTCCATTTCCAAAAACTGGTAGAACCCGTGCCTTGATAGAATCCAAAGTAATTCCATCAGGATAATCATCAATCAGGATGAAATGAGTTTGATTGGAATTGTTGTGGTATCTCCAGGTATACCAACCTGATGGAATGGTATCCGGCATTTGAAAATCCATGGTTTCAGTTACTATCTCCATGACTGGAGGAGCAGGTGCTTCTTCCTCGGTAGCTGTAGTCTCTGTTTGAGTGCTAGAACCGCAGGATTGGATTCCTAAAAAAGGGATGAACAAGGCCGAATAAATAATGGCCCTCAATGAATGGAAAGTTGTTTTGAAGGATTTCATAAGTGCATGAGTTAAGTTAAAAATCTAATTAGCCAAAGAATAAAACCGACGTTTAACTAATAGCAGCATTTAAGTGCTTAGAGATCAGTTCTTCTGAAAATACAAAAATCAATTAAAAAAGTCTAATTATAGTCCTCTCAATATTTTACTCTGATCGTAAAATCTTTTCCATTTTCTTTCCCTTTGCTAACTCATCTACCAATTTGTCGAGGTATCTGACTTGTTTGGTCAGTGCATTATCAATTTCTTCAATTCGATAGCCGCAAATTACTCCTGTAATCAGTTCAGCATTCGGGTTCAATTTTGCCTTTTGAAAAAATGTCTCAAAAGTTGCTTGCTCTTGAATAAGCTCATTCAATTTTCCCTCGTCAAATCCGGTAAGCCATTCTATCACCTTGAGAAGTTCTTCTTTTGTTCTTCCCTTCTTCTCCACTTTTGAGAGATAGTGGGGATAGACAGAACCAAATTTCATGTTTGCGATTCGTTCATTGTGTTCAGGTGTGACTTTCATTTTAGGTTGGGGTCAAGTTGATTAAATGGATTTTTCATAGGCTTCTTTGATCCAGTCTTTGAGTTCTTGATCCAACTCTTTTAGATCAAAGATTTGAACTCTATGGGTGCACATGGTTCCAAAAGGGCCGGAGTTTTCCAGTCTATCTGTTGTGGGTTTGTCCTTGAGCTTAAAGCCTAAATCAATTCTTGTTTTTGTGGCGGGTTTGATCAACACAAATTGCCTTTTCCGGATAACACTCACGCTTCCTTTTTTAGGAGTAATCGTAATGTCATCTCCTAGAGTCTTTATGTAGGAAATTAAACCTTCATAAATCGGCAATAACCCTTCCTTACCTTGATATTGCTCAGAGACAAGGTCTTTATCCGACCCAATATCATCTTTGGAAAGTGCAACAATCGTATTGGCAAACCCATGAGTTACTCCATACTCGGATTTCAAAAAATTCACCGCTTCAGAATGCTTACTAAATGATTTGGCTTTAAGAATTTTAGTCCATTCTTCTAGGCTTTTGCCTGTTTTTTCAGGCATATTATCGATCATGGTTTGGAGAGCTTTATCCATAGTTTTGCTGGTTTTAGAGAAACTGGCAGGGTTCTTCAAAAATCCTTTTGATCCTTCCTGGAAAAAGGCAATAATGTAATTAATCTAATTTTCTTTGAGGGATAGTGGTAATAATTTAAAAATCAATCACTTAAAATCCTATTGTGAGGCCTTTTGGATTTGATTCATATTCATTTTTTCAATTATGCATATTTGAGAAGGCAGATCACAAGGGTATTTCTTATTTCAAGAGACTAATCAAAACTTATGAAGAACCTTATTTAAAACAATCTTCCTAATTAGAATCAATAAGAGTAAAGAAATAAATCCTCCTATTAGTGTTCCATAAATATCCTTCCAATCAAAGACACCTCGAGGTAAATAGGGTTGGGCAATTTCATAGAGGATATAACCGATCACAATGAACCAAATCACATGGAAAGCTTTCTTTCCGGGAGAGTTTAAAACCGCCAATGTGAAAAAAATCTGTACGATTACTCCACCGGAATTGCCAATACTGTCCGCAATTCCAAAATCATCAATTTGATTGGAATAGATAAAGGGTCGGTAAATATTCCTTCCTATTTCGGTCAAAAAGAAGAAAAAGACTGCTATTCCGAAATAAATAACCCGAAACCGATCAATGGTTTTAATAGATTCTTTATCCGTAAATAGGTTCTTTTTCTCCCTCATTTATTGGTTTTTCAAAATCTGATGGGGCTCACTTTTAGACCCATTTTTCTAAGATGAAAAATAATAATAAATGAATCCCAATGGTTTTTGTGTCTTTTGTTCTTCTAATTAAACTTTTCTGCCCGCTTGATTAACTTTTCCAGATTGGGTTCTTTCGAGTTTAAAGGCGCTCCGGGATGAATACATCCTGCGGGGCATTTCTCCGCTGCTTTTACCAACTCTTCAAAGGTCCCCTTAGAAGGGTCATCGATGTAGGCTTGTTTGTCCTTATTGTACTTGAAAAGCTTGGGATACTTATCCACACACTCATTGCAGGAGGTGCAATTTTCAGTTTCAACCCAAGGGCCACTGACTTGATTGGAGGTAGTTTCCTCTTTAGTCACTAATTCTTTTTGGATAGCAGGACTTTCCTCTTTCAAGGGCCACTCTTCGGTTAAAGCCGCTTCGTTAAACTTGAATTCTTCATCATCCAACAGCACAGAAATTAATCGTTGAGCCGCTACTGCAATTGCCTCTTCCTGAAGGCTTTTCAATACCTCTTGTCGATCAGTTTCAGAAGAAACATCAGATTCTTCCCCTGTTTTAACTTGATCAATTGGAGTAGATTCTCCTCCTATTGAGACCTCAGATATTCCGGCTAATTCTCTCAATTGATTCCAAAAATCCAAGCGCTCTTGGCAGGAGACTACCCATACATTAGGCACTGCCGCACGCAAAAGATGGCCAGTTTCGTCTTTTACCCAGATAAAAGGGATTTTTCCGTAGAGTTCGGCTTCTTCTAATTCTAAATATTGACTAAGTGAAACCAAATGCTCACTGTAATATTTGGAAGGAACAAGCATCAGCTCCTTAGCTTTTTCAGGGAAAATGGCTTTGTAGTCTGCATAGGTAAAGGCTGCTTCAATTTCCATGTTGGAACCATTTGAACCTTTTGCAGATAGGCTAAAGTTAGGCCAGGCCTTTGATACTTGAATGTTTTTAGAAAGTTGAAATCTCTTTCCAGAAGCACTTCTCTGAGTAGGGTTATAGCTGATTTTTGGAAAATACCGACTGGCATTTTCAGCTTTCATAATTTGAGCCGGCTCTTTTCCTTCAAATTTCTTTACATCGGGAAGGGAAAGGTAACAAATGCTTGGGGAGGTGGATTTTAAGCAATCGTGAATTCCTTCCAGGATTGATTCAGGTTCATCCATTCCACTTTGAAAAACAGAAACATTTCGATGGGCAATCCCCAGAGTGGCAATTTCTTGTTTGTACTGTCTTGAAGCATCTTCCCAAGCTAAATCTTTGTCCGGTGAAGTGATCAGCTCTTGATTCAGAACCAACACTTTGATAGGTCTATTGGAAGCTAAAAGCTTTGAAAAGGAAGTTAAATGATCAAACAAATAGCCCTTATCCACAATCAGAATGACCGGGTGAAATAAATTGAGCTCCTCCTGAGATAATCGATACCAGGTAAAGTGATCAAAATATTCCTTATGAATTTCTTCCTTGAATTCATCTTTGATCTCCAAAGAAGCAATTCGAAATGCCCTGATCAATTCAACAAATGATTTTACCTCTTTGCTGAATAGCTCTAATGCTTCATCAAAAGCATCATTGTTGGTTTCGACTAATTGGGAGTTTTTAAATAACTTCTCTTTGTAGATAGCCTCTTTCCAGCTTTTTTCAAGTACAACCACACTCTCCTTTTCTTTGTAATGATTCAGGCCTTTTTGAAGAGTGGAAATTACTTCAGTAAGTCTTTGAAGGCGCTTTTCGGAAAGTTCGGCCTTCTGATTTTTTGGAAGCAGGTTGACCATTTTGTCAAAAGCGATCAACTCATCCGCAAAATCAAAGGTGTTTTTCAGGGATTCCTGTTCTGCCTGACTGTCCTCAATCTGCAAAAGCTTATTTAAGCCTGTAATTAATTCGGACAATTGAGAAGTAAAGGACTTTCGGTTGCTGACATGGTGCTTGGAAACCAAATAATCCAAAAATTGAAATGGGGTATTTGAATTTAGGTTTATGCTTCGACTCATGCCATTTTTTTCTGCAATAGTGAAGGGATAGGAAGAAGCCTCCCCTTCATCTAAATAATCCAACAATGCAGATGTTACAGACATTCTTTTATCATCTTTTGGAAGAATGCCTGTTCTATAAAAATGCCTCAATTTTTTCCAAAAGGCTTGCATTTCGGCTTCGGTGGCCGGATCGCTTTTTTCCCAAGTGAGGGGCTGATGATCTACCGCAGTATTATTTTTCAATTCTTCTTTCATAGCCTTGGAGTTAAATGGCGTATCGATCCATGAGCGTATTGATGGCCCCAATTCGTTCTTCTACTGAAATTCCCAAATTGTGGGCACCATATTCATCATATCGGATGGCATTTTTATTTTGATAAAAGAGGCCAATAGGTGTGGTTTCTTTTACCAATTCAGCCATTTCTCTGGCTTTGAGAAGGTCGCTAGGATCATGCTGTTCAATATGGCGGAAAGTGCTTTTGGCTTTTTCATCCAATACAATACCATCCTCATGATCCAACAAGGTTAGAGCATTTGGATCTTTGACAGTTGGCTCATAGGTGTCCCGCATCCAAATTGGGCAGCGTTGCACAATTCGTACAAAAGCCAATCCGGGATGATCAAAGGCCTTTTTCAGTGTAGCATTCAGATGCGCTGGTTTCCAATCAATGGTTTGGGCGACAAAAGAGACATTTGCGAATCCCAAAGTTGACTGAATAGGATTGATAGGCGGGATGACGGATCCTCTAGGGTGGGTATTGGAATGGGTGCCTAAGGGACTGGTTGGAGAGGTTTGTTTTTTTGTCAATCCATAGATAGAATTATCAAAAAGCAAAACCACCATTTTCATATTGTAGCGAATGCCATGTACCCAATGACCGGCTCCGATAGAGCAGCAGTCCCCATCCCCCGTGATTACAAATACGTTCAGATCGGGTCTTCGAAATTTCACCCCACTTGCTACAGGGAGAGCTCTACCGTGTAAGCCATGAAAACCATAGGTCTTCATATAGTGAGGAAAGCGGCTGCTACAGCCAATTCCCGAGACAAATACGGTTTTTTCTGGAGGAAGCTGCTCATCCTCACAGAGCTTTTGTACCGAATGCAATATGGTATGAGCGCCACAGCCCGAGCACCATCTTGCTTTACTGCTTCCATAATCCTCAATGCTGTAATGCCCTTCTTCCGGAAGTGCGATTTCACAAAAATCTGGTTGAAAAGAAATCATGGTCTAGTCGATTAAGGTTAAGTTGAGTTCTTTCTCGAGCCTTTGTAAAATCTGAATCGGGCTCATGGGTTGTCCGTAAACATTGCTTAAGCAATCAATGTCAGTAAGCGTCTGCGCTCTCAGGTACCAAGCCAATTGGGAATAGCGCCTGTTTTCTGCTGTTATCAAGGGGTTTCCAACGGTATCGCTGTAATTGATTTCTACCGTCATCACTTTTTTAAACTTGTCGAAAATGTTCTTCAGTCCGGGCTCCATGGGACTTAGAAAACGGAGGTGAATACTGCTCACTTTTGCTCCTTTTTCTCTGGCTCTTTCTGCAGCTTCTTCAATAGCCCCTCGGGTTGATCCCCAACCTACCAACAACAGATCTCCTTCTTCATCGCCATGGATAGTAGGTGGCTTCAGTGTTTCTCGCAGAGCAGCCAATTTGCGACTTCTGCTTTCTACCGCTCGTTGGTTGATGGCAGGGTCGTAAGCGACATGACTATCTTCATCATGTGCCAGTCCGGTTAAGGTGTACATTCCGCCTTTCTGTCCCGGAATTGGTCTTTTGCTAATTCCTGTGTTTTTATCCCAATCATAGACTTTGACCCCTTCTTTCCAAGGGCTTTGGTCCAATGGTTCAGGAAACCATTCAGCCTTGATTTTTGGACGAGGGAAAGGCTGTACACCTGTTGCCAAATTTGCATCTGTCAGCACAAAAACTGGGGTCCTGAAAGATTCGGCCAGTTTTCTAGCCAAAATGACAAAATGGAAGCACTCCTCTATCGTGGATGGGGCAAGTACTACCTTCGGTGCATCACCGGGAGCACCGTATAATACAGCTAATAAGTCTCCCTGTTCCACCTTGGTAGGTAAGCCAGTAGATGGTCCTCCACGTTGCACATCGATTATTACCAGTGGGATTTCAGCCATAATGGCTAATCCAATAAATTCTGTTTTAAGCGCGATACCAGGTCCAGAGGTAATGGTAACGGCCGTTTTCCCGGCATAGGATGCACCTACAGCAAAACCAATTGCCGCAATTTCATCTTCAGCTTGGTGAATAATTCCCCCTGCCGATTCGATGGTTTCTGCCATGGCATGGGTAGCAGAAGTGGCTGGAGTGATGGGGTACATGGAACATACTTCGATTCCAGCCGCCATAACCCCAAGACTGATAGCCTCATTCCCATTCATTACCACATAGTCTTCCTCACTTAATTTGCTTGGAATGGTGAAATGCATGGGGAAGTTCTCATTGGCATATTCATATCCTGCAAAAAGTAAATCGAGGTTGCTTTGTATGATCTTCTCATCCTTTTTTCGGAAGATATATTTGACCTGATTGGCTGCGATTTCCAGATCTCGATCATAAAGATTGCAGAGCAGGCCGAGTACCCACATGTTTTTGCCTTTTTTGGCATCGCTTACATGCTTGAGACATTCCTTTTCCATGGGAATTTCAAAGATGTAGTATCCCAATTCTTTGAAATGCTCAATGGATTCTTTGTAAGCGATAGCCGTTTCCTCCGTATGCGTAGCCCATTTATTTTCTATGAGAAGGTAGGTTCCCGGTTTATAGGCATTTTGGTCTATCCGCCCATAAAGCACTTGCTCATTGAGAGCAACCACCAAATCGGCATGGTCACCCATATTGGTGATTTTGTTGCTACCCATCCTGACCCTGATTCCAGATGCGCCTGCTTTGGATCGGGCGGGAGGTTGGATTTCTGCCGGGATAATTTCAACTGTCCATACTCCATTTCCCATTTTGGCTGAAATGGCTCCCAAGCTTTGTCCACATTTTTGTGCACCTTCGCCTGAGTCACTGACAATCTCAATTACGGCTTCTTTGATTTTGGTCCTTTCAAATCGATTCGTTTCGGAAGGTTGACTGGCTGGATTACTGATCATGGCCTATAGTTTTATGCATAGTAAGTACCAAAAAATTATCCTAGATTTTATTGACCGAAATCAGCTAATAGCTAGATAAAAGTCAGGTTTCAAGGGCACAGTCCAGTCTACTAAGCGCTTGAAAATCAAGATTTGAAATCGAAAAATTTATGGGATTATTTAAGAAAAACCAGGCTCTCTATCCCCTTTACGGATGATTTTGGCACTTTCTTTTCCTTTTACGATTCCCAGTTTTGGATCGAGCCAGACGATGGCTCCAGTCGGGCACCGCTGAATCGGGTCTTGGGTTTGGTGGGCCAGTGAATAGTTGATAACTGGCAGGTTATTTTCAATCACAATAAGGTCTCCCGGCGCATCCATAGCACAGCGACCGCAGGCAGTGCAGGCTACTTGGCAGTCTTCTAGAATCTCATCTCCTTTCTCCAGATTTTTGCAATTTACCCAAAGTTGGTGGCTGATAGGTTGAAGGGAAAAAAGGTCCTTTGGACATACTTCTACGCAATCTCCGCAAGCGGTACATTTATCAAGATCCACCACAGGCAGTGAATGCTCATTCATATGAATGGCGTCGAAATCACATACTTTTTGGCAGTCTCCCAGACCCAGGCAACCCCAAAAACAGCCCTTTCCTCCACCACTGACTAAAGCGGCTGCTTGACAACTCTCCAGCCCTTCATATTTGGCTTTATTTCGGGCCACATTCGTGCCACCTCCACAAGCCAATCGGGCCACTTTCTTTTCTTCATCCCCTACGGAAATACCAAGGAACTCCCCGATAGCCTCCCTGCCTTCGGGCGAACTGACTGTACATTTGCTGGGGAGGACTTTTCCTGACACCAATGCTTCCGCAAAGGGTCTACAACCCGGAAAACCACAGGCACCGCAATTAGCATGTGGCAGCATATCTTCCACCACATTGATGCGCTCATCCTCATAGACGTAAAGCTTCTTATTAGCCACTACCAATAAGATGGCCAATGCTAGGGTGAGTCCACCAAGAGCTAAAACTGCGATGACTATTGACATTTCCTTTTTCGCTAGTAGATGATTTCAGCCCATTTTTTACCTGCTATGAGTTCCGCTTTTCTGGTTTCCCATTTTTCCTCAGAACCCATCAATTTGCTAAATACCTCATCCAAACCTTCCTTTACTTTTTCGTGTCCGGCTACATAGATGTAGGTGTTGAGACTAGAAAGCATTTCGATTATTTCCTCTGATCGCTCCTCAATGGATTGATTTAAGGTCATGACATCGTTCCACAAGGGTCTTGGGCTCAAAGCATGAATGGCTTGAAAAGTCTTTTGATCGTAATAACTGGTCAGGTCATTATCCAACTCATTTTGGTACAGCAATTCGAGCCCTGTCTTGGCTCCGTAGAATAGCCGTATCCTTCCTCTCCAATCCCTGATGTGCGTGTAAATATGCTTGATAAATGCTCTAAAAGGAGCGATACCTGTCCCCATACCGATCAAAATTAAATTGGCGTCATGGTCTTCAGGGACCTTAAAGGGAAGACCGAAAGGACCGGTGATGGTAATTTCGTCCCCTACTTTTCGATCGCAGAGGTAATTGGAGGCAATCCCATATTCCAGCTCTCCGCTGAAAGGATCCACATAATTACAGCGCTTCACCAAAAGCGTGATTCTTGTTTTGCCTTTTACTTTTTCGGGCAAATCGGCCACACTGTACAAACGATGGTGCATGGTGTTTCCAAAATCATCTTTTGTTTGAATCAAAACACCAAAGCTTTGATCAACTTCACAATGAAATGAAGGGTCTTTCACCTCCAAAATCAATTCCCGGACTTCTTCCGTGTCTTCAGGGGTTAGCCTTCGGGTCTTTTTAACTGTGGCAGCATGTTGCCTTCGGGTGTCAAAATCTGATAAATGTGCCATTTTTTTATTCTTTAGTAGTTTTTCTTTGACATACCGTGCCACAACCGCAATTGCCACAGTCCCCTCTTCCGGCAAGCACGTCTTCTGATGAGTGTTTATCCATAAAAGCCAATCGCCATAAGTATTGAACAATAACCCAGGCTAGCATTAAGCCCGTTATTCCAAGTATTCCGATTAGGTATTTGACCATCATTGTTATTGCTCTTTAACTTCCCAATCCTGAAAATCCCATAAATGCGAGGGATAAAATCCCTGCTGCTACCAAGGTCAAGACGGTACCTCTGATGACTTTGGGTACTTCCGCAAAATCAAGTTGCTCTCGTAATCCGGCCATCAACAGGAGGGCTAGTGTGAATCCTGTTCCGGCACCAAATGCATAGGTGACGCTTTGAAAGAAATCGTATCCTTTGTTGGTTTGAAATAAGGCCAAACCCAAGATGGCACAGTTTGTCGTGATCAGGGGAAGAAAAATACCCAAGGCTTGGAAAAGTGCAGGGCTCATTTTCTTCACAAACATTTCCACCAATTGTACTGTGGAGGCGATGACCACAATGTAGCTGATCAATTGAAGGAACGGCGCGTCAATTGCCTCCAAAAAGGCGTGGATGCCATAGGCACACATGGAGCTAATGAGCATCACAAAGGTTACCGCTCCCCCCATTTTTCCAGCGGTATTTATCTTCCCCGAAACGCCCAAAAAAGGACAGATACCAAGGAAATAGGCCAGAACAAAGTTGTTTACCAAGGCGGCATTGATGAATATTTGGCTGAATGATTCCTGATTCATAATGCGTTGCGTTTTTGTTTATACAAGTTGAAAACCAATAACCATGCAGCCAATGTGAAGAAGCCTCCGGCAGGTAGAATCATGATTACCCATTCCTGAAAGGTATCAGGAAGAATAGCGATTCCGAATATTGACCCGCTTCCCAAAATCTCTCTTACCACACCAAGACTAACTAAACCAAGGGTAAAGCCTAAGCCCATTCCCAAGGCATCCATAATGGATTTTGTCAAGGTGTTTTTTGAAGCAAATGCTTCAGCGCGGCTTAGGATAAGGCAGTTCACCACTATAAGAGAGATGAATGCGCCAAGATTCTTGTGAAGGTCAACACTTATGGCTTGGATTGCATAGTCAATCATGGTCACGAAAGTGGCGATGATGAGAATGTAGGATGCGATGCGCACCTCTTTCGGGATAAAATTGCGCAGCATTGAAACCAAACTATTGGACATTATCAGTACAAAAGCAGTCGCCAAACCCATTGCAAGTGCATTGACTGCCGTATTCGAAACAGCCAATACCGGACACATCCCCAAGACCTGCACAAAAACCGGGTTCTCTTTCCACAAGCCTTTGATAAACTCATCAGTAGTGGTGGGTGCCGTCGCTTTAGTTATCTCATTATTCATTTTCGAGGGAATTAAAAGCCGTCTTGTTTTTGTAAATAAGCGGTGCCCATTCCGAAGCACTTGCGTTAATGATTTCACCAATCGCACGAGAGGAAATGGTTGCGCCACTGATACCGTCTACTTCCCAAGCATTGGTTTTTGTACCTTTTTTGACAGTGACAACCCGGTTCTGTAAAGTCGATTGATCATCGTTTAGAGCTACATCCAAGGCTGTGAAATTTTCAAGGAAGGTGGGATCTTTTTCAATTTTGTCTCCTAATCCCGGAGTCTCTTTGCTTTCCAAGACATAGAATCCTACCACTTTCTGATTATCCGGATCATATCCGTAAATGATCTTGATTTGATCTGCATAGCCTTGACCACTTGCTACAATGGCAATCCCCTTAAAATTTCCTTCGCTGTCATATCCGGCATAGACTACATCTGTATCTGTCTCTTCTGCAGGGAGAAAAGAATTGTTTTTATATGCATAGGGCTGCATTTCGGTGATTCCAGGAAGTACCTTAAAGATTGCCTCTTTGAGGGCTTCTGCTCTCAGAAATTCAATTCTTGGCAAGGTTCCTTCATAGGTGAATACGATCAGTATCCCGCAAATAATACCGATGCCAGCCATGGCACGCAGCATTTTAAAGCTATTGGAAGGAGGCGCTATGGTCTTTGAATCTGTCATGATGATTTTAATGAAGTTCCATAAACCCGATAGCGAATCAATCGATCAATATGAGGTGAAATTGCATTTCCTAACAAAATGGCGTACATGACTCCTTCCGGAAGTCCACCCCAAATCCGTATTACCACGATTAGTGTTCCGATAATGGCTCCATAAAGCATGACTCCCCATTTGGTGATGGGTGAAGCCACCATGTCGGTTGCCATAAAGACTGCACCGAGCATTAGTCCTCCGGAAAAGAGCATAAATAATGGGGAAGGATACTTGGAAGGATCCACCCAATAGAATATGCCACTCAAAATGAAGACCGTCGCAAGGATGGAGACAGGAATTCTCCAATTCATAAAGTTTCGTATGGCCAGATAAACTCCCCCTAAAAGGATCAGAATGGCGCTTGTTTCTCCAGCAGACCCACTGACAAAACCAAAAGCCAAATCTGCGGTGTCGGTAACAACTCCGTCAAACTTAAAAGCTGAAAGAGGTGTGGCACCCGATACTCCGTCAACCACCGGTTTCATAAATGGGGCTGCAAACAGCGAACTGTTGATAGTAGTAAATCGATCTGCCGAAAAACCGTCATACCAAGTGGTAATGGCAACGGGGAAAGCTCCCTGAAGTACAGCTCTTCCAACTAAGGCAGGGTTAAAAACATTATATCCCAAGCCTCCAAAAAGGAATTTACCAACGCTTATGGCGATGACACCGCCTAAGAAGGTCATCCAAAGTGGAAAAATGGGAGGTAAGGTTAGACCTAATAGTAATCCTGTGATGATTGCCGACCAATCGGAGACAGTACTTCTTTTCTTTGATAATCGGCAAAGCACATGTTCGGTTAACACACAGGATAAAGTGGACGTAATCAACACCAAGGCAGCATTCCAGCCGAAGACATATACTGAAAATGCGGCCGCAGGTAACATAGCCCAAACCACATTGCGCATAATGATCTCCACACTGCTTCCTTTGACCAAGTGTGGCGAAGTGCTGATATGTAATGTTTGCTTAAACATTCTTTGATTTTCTTTTGCGGACAATAGATTTGGATAGCCTGAAGTACTGAACCAGCGGAATATGAGATGGGCATACGAAAGAGCAGGAGCCACATTCAAAGCAGTCCATCAGATGGTATTCCTCGGCCATTTTATCATAGCTTTCAAACTTGGCTAGGATGCCCAATTTGGAAGGGTTGAGTGAAAGTGGACAGGCATCTACACAGGCGCCACATTTGATACATGGGTACACTTGTGCGGAGCGATGCACTTGCTTTTGGTTGAAAACAACAATTCCTGAGGTGCCTTTGACAATGGAAATGTCCAAATTTCCTACAGCCACACCCATCATGGGTCCTCCCATGTACACCTCGCTTATGCTTTCATCTACTCCCACTTGCTCCAATACATATCGTAGTGGAGTACCAATAGGAATGAGATAATTGCCTTTCTTCTTGACTCCAGGACCAGTAATGGTAATCACCCGCTCCTGAATGCCTCGGCCATGGGGTAAAAGGCGGCCGATTTCTGCGGTAGTCGCCACATTGACCACTACGGCATGCACATCAATTGGCAGGCCTCCAGACGGAACTTCCTTGCCCATTAGTGCTGTAATCAGCATTTTCTCGGCACCTTGAGGATATTTTACAGGAACAACCTGAACAGAGATAGGCTCTTTTCCGGTAAGTTTGCTCGCTAGGAATTCGGCAGCATCTTGCTTATTTGCCTCTATTCCTATGATCGTGTGTTTCGCTCCCGTCGCTTTCATCAGATATTTAATCCCCATGAAAATATCATCCGGTTGCTCTAGCATCACCCGATGGTCAGTCGTCAGGTAAGGTTCGCATTCAATTCCATTGATGATGAGGGTATCGCAATGCTTTCCTTCTGGAATTTTCAATTTGGCATGAGTGGGGAACGCTGCTCCTCCCAAGCCGACAATCCCTGCTTCCTGAATTCCCAGGAGAATTTCTTCAGGTGTGGCAGTTTCCAAATCTATCGGATTGCCTTCCAGTATTTCCTGTGTGGATGAAGGAAAAGGTTCCAGATAGATTCCGGTTGTCATTTTTCCCGAAAGGGTGGGAACATTGGCAATTTTGCGAATGATTCCACTGGCGGGAGAATGAAGAGGCACAGACAAGAACCCATCAGATTCCGCCAATTTTTGCCCCCTAACTACTTCTTGTCCTTCCCGAATGATGATTTTGGAAGGCTTTCCTATGTGCTGGGCAACAGGAAGTATAATTAGAGGGGC
Organism: Algoriphagus kandeliae; assembly: GCF_004571135.1. Lineage (GTDB taxonomy): Bacteria > Bacteroidota > Bacteroidia > Cytophagales > Cyclobacteriaceae > Algoriphagus > Algoriphagus kandeliae. Next base: position 206,449 of record NZ_SPSB01000002.1, on the reverse strand, counting down.
AAAGGAAAATTGCCTGATAGGTAGGCCATTGGTTTCATCTTTATTTTCAGGCGGATGAATACCATGCTTAAAGGTATGTCTGTTGATGGTTAGCATATCCTTTAATTGTATTTCTCGGCCCTTTTAATCCATTTTTCAATGTCCTTTCCTGTCTTGTCAGCTGGCAATCCTGGATGGATTACCTGTGCTGTACATTTTTCGGCAGCTAGAACTAGGTCCTGATAGGGTCCTGCCTGTGCGTCTTTGATATAGGCTTTTTTATCTTGATTGTATGAAAATATTTTAGGGTTGAGATTGATGCACTCGTTACAGGAGGTGCATTCATCTGTTTCAATCCAAGCTGAAGATTCAGTTTGTGTAGTAGGCGCTTGCTCTTGGGTAGTTGCATGCTGCTCGGTAGGGCTTGACTGCATCATGGAGGAGGTTAGATCGACTCCATTTCCACCGGCAAGTTGTGCCAGTTTTCTGGCAATCTTTCCGACAATTTCCGCTCTGATTTTGCTTTCTAGATCCTCTTCAGTAGCGGCCTCAGGTTTCGTGCCCGCCAAATCCCGTAGCAAAATCCAGAAGTCTCTTCGCTCTTCACAGGACTCGACAATGGTTTTCGCTACGATTACTCGAGTCAATTGATTTTTTCTGTCTACCGCCCAGATGAATGGGAATTTACCTTCCCGATCTTCCTCGCTCATGTCCAAGAATTCAGTGAGCAGGATCATATTTTCATTCCAGGTATTTCGAGGAGCATTTCGGAAATGCTTTCTGAAACGTCCCTCAGTCAAGGCGAAGTCCGCAAAGGTCATCGGAACCTCCATGGATTTGTCAACCCCATTTTCAACATATTTCAATTGATAAGTAGGCCAATCCTGATCGATAGCAGGGTTTCCTGAGATATCCAAAGCCTCCTGTACTTTTACACTCAAATCAGGATTGTATCGGAATATTGGATAAGCTCTGGACTCTACAGCCAATTTTGCCTGATGAGAACCTAAATCATCTGCAACGCCATGCTCAGGTTGGCAGGTGGTATACAAGTTGAATAGGGCAGGTCGCTTGGTCATCAAACCATCGATAAAGCCTTCGATCATGTGACTGGTATTTGCCAGGGTTCCTTGCATCACATAGGTGTTACGGTGTGCCATGGCAATCAAGCCAATTTCCTTTCGAGGTTCCGGTTTTCCTTTCCACACCTTGCCGTATTGCGCCATGTCAGATACCTGACCGATAAAGCCTGAGGTACATGCCTGTCCACCTGTGTTGGAGTACACTTGGGTATCCACCACAATAACTTTGATTGGCTTTCCGGAAGCCATCATTCTGGAGAGGTTTTGGAAGCCAATGTCATACATGGCACCATCACCGCCCAAGGCTACAACCGGAGGGCAAAGCAACCATTCCTCATCTGTGAATTGCTTCCAGTTGAAGTAGGTAAAGAAGTCTTTATGCTCTTCTGCCTTGTACTTGCCTTCGAGAATCAAGTTGGCTTTTCGAATGGCTTTAAATCCATCGGCCATCTTAGACATGTGTCCCTCAAAGATCCCCATCGCCATGGATGGTGAATCTTGGAAGAGGTGGTTTGCCCAAGGGAATGGATATGGGTTGTAAGGGTAGGTACTACCCCAAACAGAGGTACATCCTGTGGCATTGGTCATACCCATAGCAGATCGACCTCGGCCGGTTGTCCCTTCTGTATATTTCCATTTCAGTTTTCTGAGTTCTGAGATCAAATGGCTTGTTTCTTTTAGCCATTCTTGGTCAATCGGTTTAGTTCCGCTTACTGCTTCCAATTTGCTGGCAATGCCAGACATGGTTAAATCAGTGTTGCGAGACTCGTTGAGAATCCTTTCTATCGCATCTGTATTCTTGATATTGATGGATTCCAGAAGTCGGGATTGGATGTGTTGCTCCAGTTTTTGGATAAGTTCATCCAACTGATTTATGTGCTTCTTGATGCGGGGTTGCATCAAGGATTCTACCGTCGCGATGAATAAATGCACCACGGATTTTTCGGAACAACCCAGACAGGCACCATCCCCACTTACAAAGTGCTGGTAAGCATCCTTATTTAATAAGATGGTTTCCAGCGGTCCGATTTTTTCCTCCAAACTGTCAATTCGATTGAATTTTTCAGGAGTGGTAGGAAGGTCTGACCACAAATCCCAATCTTTTCTCAATCGGGCAATGGAGCCTTCTGTCTGAATCACGGATACTAAAGCATCATCTTCGCAGACTTTAATACATTCATTACAGCCTTTACAGGTATTTGGATTGACAGTGATGCTAAACAAGCCACCGCTGTTCGGGGATTTTTTCTCATGCAAATCGTAGTAAGGACGGGTCAAAGCAAATTTGAAGTCTCCCAGTTCTTCTTTGAACCAGCCGAGCTCATTCACCATATCTGCATTGTCCTTGTTTTCCTCAGTCAATTGGTCGATTCCAATGTGGATCAATTGATTGACTGTTTGGTCTTCAGCTGCATCCTTAAACAAAGCCCTAACCTTGCTTTCCAGGGTACGGACAGCTTTGGTCAAATGAATGACGTTGTCATGATTCTTTTTGACTCGCTTAACGACTGTTTCCAGTACATCTTTCAAATCACTCACCAAGCCTGGAATAGCTGTATCAGGACAGACTGTGTAACATTTGCCGCAGGCTGTACAATTATTCGGAATCCATTCAGGGTGCTCAAAGCGGATGCCTGACATATCTCTGAAAACCGCCGTAGTGGCAGGCATCAAACTCAGGCCGATAAATGGATCGGTGAGGTTGTCATTCCCCATTCCCTGCGCATAGAAATTGCCTGTTTGCTCCCAGAATCGGTGGATATCACTCAATTTGGATTGGCTTTGGGGCAATTCCTTCAGCATTTTTGGAAGCGGAATTCCTACACTTTGGGCTGCTTGTCCGTTGGTGCCGGTTTGAATCTCTTTAGTTAGAATTTCATGCACCTCCGTAAATCCGCGCTTCACTACGCGCATGTTATCATCAACCACTCGTTGACCTTTGGCACCAAACTTATGCTGGAGCTGATCTTCGATGGCTTTGAGTAAGTCTTTTTCATTTAATCCTGCACTTTCCATCAAAGGAGAGGCAGCAAAGAATGCACCTTGGAAAGCGATCCCTTGCATACGCAATTGCAATTCTGGATCTGTTGCTTCTTCACGGGCGATTTTAAATCCATCGATGTAGAATACCCGGATCTTGTTGTCGATGATGATTTTTTGGTATCGCTTTGGAATGTCAGCCCAAACTTCATCAGGAGAGGTTTTCTCACTTTGAATGATAAAGCATCCGCCCTCTTTCAAGCCTGCTAAGGCATTGGTATGCTTGAAGACATTTGGGTCCGGAGAAAGCACCACGTCCACAAAATAAAACTCACAGTTCATCCGAATAGGCTCGGGTGCAGCTGCTAGGTAATAAGTGGTAGGCTGACCTTTCTTTTCAGATCCATACTTGGGATTTGCTTTGATATCAAAACCCAAAAGATCATAAAGCGTCATCGCCAAGTTCTTACCGGTGGTAATCGCTCCCCAACCACCAATGGAGTGAAAGCGAACCGTAGTTGCCCCTTTAGGCATGAGGTTTGGATTTTCCGATCCACGGATTCCTAAATCCTTGATATTGGGATAGGCTTCGAGAATGGTTTCCTGATAGGCCCGTTGTTTAGGGGTAAAGGCATTCTCCCGGATAAAGTCGATGGACAGGTAAAAATGCTTTTTATGTTTTCCTTCGGGTAACATGTTTTCCACAGCCCCGATAATTCCTTCAGCTTGTAAGTCACGGCTACCCATTCCAAATGAACCAGAATAAAGCCTAGGTACGTCCTTGGCCTGATGATAAGATTCTATTTCTGGATAGGGCTTTTGTCCGTCTGATAATCCGTTTTCCAAGCATTTGGAAATCACGGCCCGCAACTCTCTCGCGATGGGAAGATCTTCTGCCAAAGGCTGGTCAAGTCGTTCTAAGACGACCACCCCTTTTTTGCCTTTGATTACTTTAGAAAGAAGATCAGAAGGGAAAGGGCGGAACATGACCAAATTGACCACCCCAACTTTTATTTTCCGGGTGGCTCTTAGGTAATCAGCTACTGCTTCAGCACTTGGAATCAAGCTTCCCTGACCTAAAATCAGGTAGTCGGCATCTTCTGCCTTGTAAGTCATTACCCGTTGATATTGCCTTCCGGTTAGTTCGGCATATTCATCAAAGGCCTTGTCCGCGATGTCTTTAATATGATCAAAAAAGAAGGGACGCTGGGCTGCCACACTTTGCATGTAGGAGTCCTGATTTTGCACAATACCCGCCATTAGTGGATTATCCACATCCCAGAGTTCTGGAATTCTTCTTCGCTTTTCTCCATAAATAATCCGCTGGGCTGGAGTAGGTGTATCGATGATATCGTCCGGTCTGCCGAGAAATTCCTTGATCAGTTCCCGCTCAGGCACATACAAACTTTCAATCAAGTGAGTGGTCAAAAATCCATCCTGAGCAATAATCCCAGGGGTAAGTGCGAGCTCAGCTATATGGTGAGCCAGCACGTTTAAATCTGCCACATGTTGGGCATTTTTGGCAAACATCTGGAAAAAGCCTGTATCATCCACCGCATGATAATCGTCATGTCCAGCATGTACATTCAAGGTAGATTTTGTCATGGCTCTCGCACCTATGTTCAAGACATAAGTGAGACGTTTACCTACAGCAGCATACAAAGATTCGTGCATGTAGGCTATACCCTGTCCGGATGAAAAATTAGCGGCTCGCTGACCCGTCATGGAAAGGCCAGCTGTCACCGCTGCTGCTGCATGCTCCCCTTCAGGCTCAATAAAGATGAGCGGCTTGTCGGAAATGTTAAGGTGTCCTTTGGCAGCTTCTTCCGCCCAATATTCACCCATTTGGGTGGAGGGGGTGATAGGATAAGCTCCTGCTGCATCTGAGGATTCTCTTTCGCACATAATGGCGGCTGTATTTCCGTCAAGGGCTGCCCGAATCCCAGGGTATTTGGGGTTAGTTTTATTGCTCATAAGAAGGAGGATTGCTAGTGATTAATTACCCGATACTACTTTGCGGGTATTTTCAGCCATAATGATGAAATCATTCGCCATGTCAATATTCATCCAAGGATCCTCAGTATCGGCTCTGCGATACATGGGGGAAAGATTTAGTGTATTGAACTTGCCATCAATGGCTCTGCACTGCTTCAAAAGATCGTCTACTTGATCTTTTTCCTGGAACTCAACGCCATGCTCACCTAGGAAGCTACCGAGGTAATTCACGACGGCGTAATAGGCGTTTCGGCATACGCTATAGGCGACTACGTCCTCTTCGGGCCTGCATAATTCATCTTTCGCAGCATAAAAAAAGTTGTCTGCCTTGTCCAGGATTGGGTTTTTTAGATTTTCCATGACAGTAGAGTTAGGTTAGTGAGATCAAGTTATCTCCTGCATGGATATGAAAACATGATAATTGTCAGCCACTTACCTGATAAAAATAAAGGGGTCAGGGGAATGAGGAATTAAAAATGTAGAGTCTTCATCGTTTGGAATAAAGAATTTCTCTATTTGATATATACCTTTTTCAATGCATTATTTTATTTACCGGATGGAGTATTTCTGTTCGACTGTTTAAGAATGAAATCTTTTATCAGTATAAGGACATCAGGCTCAATGGTTAATTCAATACTATCTACTTCTTCAGGCAATCCTGTTTTTGCGGGTTGTAGCATGTGGTTGAGATTGGGTAATAATACAGAGGTAACCTCGGTATTTCCTCCTTCCTTAAGCGCCAGATCAATGGCAGCCACTGATTCAGCACCTGGAACATTCAGGTCTAAGGTTCCTCCAATAGATAAGACTGGGCAGCGTACTTGCTTTAGGTATTCTTCTGGACTTGGTCCTTCCCAAAATTCTTTGAAGGCTGGTCTGGCATAATATTCTATATAAAACCACTCAATTACTTCTTCGAGCTCTTCTCCCGAAAGTCCTTTCAACTCGGAAAGATCCCTTCGGTTTCTATGGACCAAATTATAAATTGAATCTTCTAGCGGTTGTCCGAGTTCCATTTCTAATGCTAGCTTTATTATAGAATCATTAACCATGGATTCTCTTACTATCTGCTCGATAGAATAGCCCCTTGCTTTGGCCATTCCACTAGAGTACAAACTGTCTGCTTTAGGGTAAGGTAATCCGGGAGCACCTAATAGGATTAAAAAATCCAATTCATGTTTCGCTTCAACCATAGGACCCGTAGAACCTCCTTCACTATGTCCTGCAATCCCGATAGTATGAAAATCAATGTCTTCACGATCTTCTAAATATTGCACGGCACTCCATCCATCGGAAGCAAAATCATCATAAGTAGCCAAGTCAAAATTACCTCCTGATTCTCCGCAACCTCGTTTATCATATCTCAAGACAGCTATCCCATTCCTGCTTAAATAATCGGCTATTACTAGAAAGGGCTTATGACCATATACACTATAATCACGGTCATGTCTCCCAGTTCCGTGCATGAGTACGACAACCGGAAATGAGTTGGTTTCTTTGTCAGGATAAGTAAGGGTGCCTTGTAACACGATACTATCCCGAACATTTATAAATTCAATAATTTCACTTTTATATGGAATAGGAGATTCTAGTGGCTTGTTTCGAAAGTAAGTAGCAGAAGCTTTTTTTTCTTTTGTTGGCTGGTTGTTACAACTCGTTAATAGTATAAAGGCAATAAGGCACAGTGAATTTTTCATGTAATACGAATTTATTGTATACAACTTGTTAAAATATCCGCCTTTAGTATTCATATATAATATGTTTAGGGATGAAAAATTCACCTTATGGTATATCAAAAGGAATTAAGAGCCTAATCCAATATAAAAAATTTTCAATTTATCCCTGATTTAAAAAAACTAGTGTCAGCCTCAAAAATCGTGTTTAAAGGATTTGTTAAATAAAAGGAAACAAAAGTTCACAGGATACTTACTTCTAATCTCAAGAACAGCTCTATCCTAAATTCCGCTTTTTCAGCTCATGCTTTAGAGCCTCATATTTCTTCGGTTTCTTCAGAAATATATAAATCAGAAACAAAGGAATGATGGTGACAAGACCCCATGTATTGGATGCCACACTGAAAATTATTATCCCGATAAGAAAACCAATAAAAAATGCATCGAAAATGGGTGAGGGCTTGTTGTTTTTAGCTACTTCCAGCAGTTCCTCATCGCTTAATTGAGATAGTTCGCTTTGGTTCATGTTGTCAGGTTTTAGATTTCAACTAAAGCAATTTAAGAATTTCTTTCAAAACCGGTCTCTATATCCAAAAACCCTGATTATAAAACAGATTCTACTACCTGAGCTGCCACTTTCTCTTCAGCTTTCCACTGCAAGTTTTTGTGATAGGTATGACTTATTTTTCCTTGCTCATCCATGCAGTGAAGATAGATCCATTCATTATCGAATAGTTGTCTGAGGTGATCGTGCTTTTCTAAAATGCTATTGATGGCCTCAATTGGAGCTTCTATTACGACATTGAGTCGGATAGGCAGGTGTTCGAATTTTTCCCCATTATGTACCGACTGTAGTGGAAGTCCAATCCGAAGGTCCCCGCTTGATCCTTCCAAGACTCCCAAGCCTGAGGTAATGTTATGGAGAGTTTTGTTTCCGGCACCTAACCGTTGGTTGTCGGTAGTACTTGCATAATACTGAAGGTTAATCCAGCTCGTAACCACCATAGGAGCGGTCATAATGATTTCCAAAACCTTGAATTCTGGATCTTCCTTCCAATTGTAATTGTGGAGGAATGACTTTCCATCCAATTTTAGGCCTTTGGATCGATCACGCGGAGCCACAATAAAGGAGTTGCATCCGGCCAAGCCCCATTCAGGTCTAATCTGAGCCCAGTCTTCGGCCCGAGCTTTTACACGGTTCTCGATTTCTTCATCTGATTTTCCTTCTATATTCAAGCGAAGCGTCCGTTCGAGTCGTGTATGCTTGCTTGCTAGCTGAAGGGATTGCTTCAAGTCTGCCAGTTCTTTCTGACGTGATTCCGGAACCCAGCTGTCGTTGACAAAGCTAATCTCGTCTGTAGTGGTGTCGTGGAGACAAGCCAAGAAAATGGTCTCTTCGGGGATGTTGATGCCTTGTTCTTTGAGTTTATTTCGAACCTCCGGATCATTAAATACATACTGAGCGGTCAAGGCATTGACTTCCCCGGAATGTCCACCACAAGCTCCACAATCCAATCCCGAAGCATGTGGATTGTTGACTGAAGAAGAGCCGTGCCCAGTTATCAAAACAAAAGGTGCCAAATTATCCTTGATACCCATTCCAGTCAAAGATGATGCTGCCATTGCCACTTTATCGGCCAGACTGATAGCAGACAAATCAAGCATCTTTCCCTTCTTTTGCCATTTTCCGATTCCATCCTGTTTCGGGTCTTTATTGGGCCGTGTGATGTGAAAAGAGTTGAGCAAAATCTTTGGTAAAAAGGATAAGCCAATCGGGCTTACAAATCCAAAGGAAGTGATGGCTCCGGATTTGAATTTTTTCCAGGTTTTGCCAATCTGATGATCTGAAATCCTTTTTTTAGCCGCATGCTTTTGATCCGTGCAAGCTTCTTTAACCAAAGCAGAAGATGGAATTAGAACCGGACATTGGTTTTTTCCATCCTCATGTCCCAAAGGCACGTAGTTGACAGGAAATCCAAAAAATCCGGCAAAGCCCACCGTCTCAATTTGTGGATTTACCCGTTCTAAATTTCGACGGTAAACTTCCGAACGTACATCTATGCAAAATACCATTTGAGCTTTTGCTTCAGCCTTTGAGTCCAAAGGCTTTTGCTTTTGGAATACCGATTTCAATTCTCTTTGAGAGGCAAAATCAAGTGCATCCTGAAAAAGAAGCGCAAGTTTGAGTGATTCGTTTTGGGAAGAAAGAGGTTCTCCCGTATTCCATTTTTGATACCAAATAGCTTTTATTTCCTGTTTTTGCGGGGAATGGTTGAGGAAGTAATTTTCCCAAGTCAACAAGACTGCGAGGAATTCTGTAAGGTTCGATTTATTTCCGTCATACAGGCTATTGTGAAAATCGAGTCCCGAGATATATGAAGACCAACCCAGCACTTTTAACAGCAATGCATGTAAATAAGCCTCCGTTTCCTCTTCATCTAATCCAAGTTGAGAAAGGAAGGCATCTATAAATTCCAGAGGATTGTTCGGGAGTTGCTTGATGGCGGAGCGAAATCCCGGTAGTCCCATGATTTCAGTAGTTCGATCGATTTGTGCCTCTAGTTTCCAGGCTTGATAGAGATTTTTCCCGGAGCTTTTGGTTTTCCATACGCTTACATCTCGGTCAAAATGTGCTGCTGCCCAAAAAGAAACCCGGTCTATCAAAAGCTCATTCCAGTCCTTCAGTTCTATCCTTGAAGCCACATCCAGGAGATTGTAATCTGAACCACTTTGCGGTTGTCCTTTTTGTATCTTTTGTGCTTTTCCGAGAATGGTATCTACCGAAGTATTCCCCATTCTAGCTGTTTCCAAAGCTTTTTGAATGTCCTTTCTTTGAATCACCCCATCTTTCACCTGTCCTAAGTAAAACGCTAGGGGCATGGTCATACCAATTCCTGCTCTGGAACCTAGGATTCTGGCAGTGTCTGCGTAGGGGGTGTCTGTGAAACCTGCGTAGGGATTTACCGCCACGAAGTTTTTGAGAGGCCAGGAAGGAGCAATTCGCTTGCTTACTTTTTCCAGAACTTTTTGGTTGACCGAGGTATGCATGGGGTTCGAGTTTTACTTGATAGGTTTAAGGGTCAAAGAATTCATGAAGCGATTCAGGATATGATTGAGATACAATCCATTTCTGAAATGAATTTCCATCCGCCGGAAGAAGAGGGAATTTGCAAACTGCGAGAACATGGACTGGCTTAATACGGTCAGGGTGAATAAGATCATTAATCCTAGGACGATCCCTTTATCAGTTTCGCTGAGCGTTCGGATACTTGGTATTTGATTCTTAAGCAAAAAGGCAAATGCATGCTCAAATAGGTAGAAGCAGTTGACTACGAGCAATGAACCAACAATTAGATAAATTATGGAGCGGCCTCCGTTGGTAGAGTCTAAGGTATTTATGTGGAGGGATAGGATGCCCAGGAAAATAATTCCAGAGATAACCGAAAGTTGAAACTCCATCTCCATGCTGTTTTGCCAGAATGAAGTAACTCCCAAGTAGAGCACAACTGAAGTAATCAAGGCTAAGATTATTCTTCCTATCCGATATGATCGCTTGTAATGGTCTGCTCCGCTAGTTTGCACTTTTTCGATCAGGCTTCCTGAAGAAAGGAAAGAATGGGCCTTGTAAAAGGAATGAGCTACCAAGTGTAAAAGGGAGGCAGCGTATACTCCCAGACCGCAAACCAGCAAGGTAAATCCCATGTGGCCAATACTTGAATAGGCTAGGGAAGTTTTTATCGATGGTTGTGAAATTGCGATGATTGCACCGAACAGTGCACTTAGCCCTCCGATAATGATCAAAATGATGGTAGCCGTAGAAGTCAGGTCAATCAGATAAGCGAACCGTAAGATCAAAAATGGACCTGCATTGAGTAGGCCAGCATGCAATAAAGCTGATACCGGCGTGGGCGTTTCCATCACATCCAAAAGCCAGCCATGGAAAGGGATTTGAACTGATTTGAGACAAGCACTTGCCACCAGAAGTATACCGGCCAATTCCAATTGGAATGGCAAGGTTTCTCGGGAAAGATTTTGAACCTGTTCGAAAATCTGTGACAAATCAGCCGTTCCCAATTGCAGGTAGATAAGGATAAAAGCTGATAAAAGAGTCAAATCTCCCATTCGGGCAATTATGAACTTTTTGTGTGCTGCCAAGCGTGCTTTTTTCCGCTCTGGATAGAAAAGTAAAAGTTGATGTAGGCCCATGCTAGTGCCAACCCAGGAAATGAAGAAAATGGCTAGGTTTCCAGAAATCACCAATAGCTGTACAAAGGCAATGGTTGTAGCAAGTCGAGCGATAAATTGCTTGTGGCGTTTTTCACCATCCAGGTAATTCCTGCTGTAACGGACCACCACCAATCCTATGATGCCGATCATGGTATACATCAGGGAACTGAGCGCATCCAAGCGAATCGTCAACCCAAAGTCTGCGTATTGGATCAGGCTCGCATGGATAGGTTCGTTGAAATGGGTCCAGACCATAGCTCCTAGACCGAGAATTATTGCCGTATACAAACCGAATTGTATAAGGTCGTAACTCTTGCGAAGGGAAATGGATCGGAAATTGGAAAGGGAAAATAGAAGGGCGGGGATGATAAAGAGACTACTCAAGATCAATGAATTCATACTGAGAGTTTTGTGCAAATTTATCGGGCCGGGGTCATATATTTTTATTTATATTTATAATGTAAAGCATAAACAAAATATATGAATTACACGATCAACCAATTGCGGGTATTCTTGAAAGTCATTGAAACAGAGAGTATTACCAAGGCTTCTGAGGAACTCTTTATGACCCAACCTGCCGTGTCTATTCAGCTAAAAAACTTTCAAAGTCAATTTAAATTTCCCCTTACCGAGGTGGTAGGTCGCCAACTTTATGTGACGGAATTTGGCTATGAGGTGGCTGAAATTGCCCGTCGGATCTTTGATGAATTGGAGGCGTTGAAATACAAGACCAAGGAGTACGAGGGGATTTTCACCGGTCGGCTTCGCATATCGGTAGCTTCCACTGGGAAGTATGTAATCCCTTTTTTCCTGACAGATTTTTTGAATGCCCACAAAGGCATTGACTTAGTTTTGGATGTGACGAATAAGTCCAAGGTAGTCGAAAGCCTTAAGAACAATGAAATTGATTTTGCGGTGGTTTCGGTCCTACCGGAGGAAGTGGAAGTGGAGGAGGTTTTGCTGATGGAAAACAAGTTGTATTTGGTAGGAAACACGGACAATTACTCAAAGAATAAGACCTTGATTTATCGTGAGGAAGGATCTGCTACCCGTCAGGTGATGGAGCAGTATTTTGATAAGAAGGGAAGCAAAAGGAAGCAGATCGAATTGACCTCCAATGAAGCTGTCAAACAAGCTGTGCTGGCTGGAATTGGACACTCCATTTTGCCGCTGATTGGGATAAAAAGTGAATTGATTGAAGGTTCCTTGAAGATTATCCGCAAGCGTGGGCTTCCTTTGAAAACAGATTGGCGATTGATCTGGCTAAAAGACAAAAAATTATCTCCAGTAGCCAATGCCTACCTCGAGCATGTCCGCAAGGAGAAAGCAAAAATTCAAAAAAAGTATTTTAAGTGGTATTTAGATTTTGAGTGAAAACCCTTTAGATTTTTTTGTAAACAATCATTCCGAGGAATATCAACACAACCAAAACTGCAATCAAAGTCACAGTTCGCCAATAAAGTTTATCTACGATATCCTCCATACGGACGAACGTCATTTCAATACTTTGATTGGTCAATGCAGTTAAATCTTGAATTGTTGCTTCCCGCTGAATAGTGAGTTGTTCGAATAGTTCAGCTAAAATAATTTCTCTTTCATTTTTGATCTCAGCCAGGATAATTTCCCGTTCTCGGCGAAGGGCTTGTATTACCGCTATTCGCTCTCCCCGGATATCTTCAAATGCTGCTTCGCGTTGATTATCGATCAGTTCATTACTTGATTCGATTACCAAAACTGTCCTTTCCAATAAGTCGGCAAGCGAATCCAGTCGGCTGCTTAGTTCAGGGCTGTTTAATGCTTGATTGATTAAATATTCGGATTCCCAGCGCACCTGTTTTGGCAAGACCTCCATATACGAACTGATTTGGGAGCGCAAATCATCAATGCTTTGCGCCATATCTACCGCCAAACCTTTGAAAGTTACTTTTTCGACATTTTGGATTTTTGTCATCAAAGGGATGGTGGATTGCCGGACAAAATAGGAGCTCCTGAGAGGATTTTGCTTGGCAAAATCAATTACAAGCTGCGTTCCTTCGGATATATCATTATCGGGCACCAGATTCCGACCTATATCCAGCAAGTCTTCCCAAAGCGAATCAACAGCATTGATGGCAATATTTTGATGGTCTCCAAATAATTCCTTTCCTGCCCCATTTTCAAAATACAGTTTCATCTGATAGGTAAAAACAGCTAAATCTATGTATCCGAGGAAGGGATCTCTACTGTATATCGCCTCGTTAGCAATAGGAATGGCATTTATTTTCCAAATCAAAGCTTCTTGATCAATACTAGGATTCGAGGAAAGTCTAATGATATTGTCTGCCGATTCTGTGATTGTCCGAGAGAACTTGTAAAAGAAGTCATTCATTGTTTCTCTCAACTCAAGAGGAGAGAGTTCAATAGTTCCACCAGCCGGACCTACGGAAGCTTTCTTCTTTTTCTGAGCAAGGGAAACATGGCTGGCAAAAAATAGGATAAACAATAAGAAGAAGACAAGACCCCTATTTTTGAACAATCTATAGCTGCTTTTTGAAATTCGATTTTCCATGGCACTGTCTTTAATAATTTTACCCTCACTGTTTAATGCTTCATCTATTCAAGTTAATTCTTTTTTTGCGGTTAATTTTTCAGTGTAGAGTATTAGCCCAAATGCGACATCAGTGATGGATTGGCTGGAAGACTTTTTTAGCCCTTCAATTCGAAATATGGGTTGTAAATCAGCCTATTACATTCACAAAAGGGTCCTTTAGAGTAGTTGTCATCAATTCTCCTCCCGCTCATTGAATATTTTTTAAAACCAATGCTATATCCAGTTTTTTGAATTCTTTATCTTGATAAATACTCCTCTATACCAATTTTTCTGCTTTGGTTATTGGCCTCAGATACAGATTTTAAAATTTCATCTAATTGGGTTTTGTCTAAATACTTACCTCTAACCATTACACCGAAAATATTCCGAGTATTGCTGATATTTTCCAACGGATTCGCATTTAATATCACAAGGTTCGCAACCTTTCCTTTTTGAATTATTCCAGTATTGCTTCCCATCCAATCTGCGGAGTTCTTTGTGGCTGCATCTAGTATATATTTTGGATTAATTCCTATATCAGCTAGGTGCTCCAATTCATCATGAAGTGAAAATCCAGGGACGATACCTGGGTTTCCTGCATCAGTCCCGACGGTAAGAGTTACTCCATTTCGAGCAAATGCAAGGGTCATAATATTTACAGCTTCTATATAGGTGTTCCAGTAAATCTCAGCTTTTTTAATGCCTTCTGGATCGGTATTTTTGGTATCCTCATACCTATTGCTTCCAGGTAGCCAGCCTGGATTGAATATGGAGCCCTCCAAAATACCAGGATTTACATATTCAAGTTGTATGGATTTAAGATAGCTTGGTAAATCCAAGTCCTGCTGCTTGGCCCTTGGATAAACATTCACGGTGGTAGAAATAGTAATATTTTTATCCTTTATTCTTTTAGCAAGGCTATCAGCATGTTGCTTCAAAAAGGAAATGTAGTCTTCCGTATTATTGTAATAGATTTTTGATCGACCCCCAAATTCACGTTCCATTGCTTTTGTAATTTCCTCCACATGTGCAATTTGAGATTGATTTGAGTTGAATAAGTCTTCAAGTGTTACGGCTGGTGTCAGGTGACCAACCATTGGAATATTGTACTTTTTAGAGGCTTGAGAAACTGCGAAATAGTTGTCTCTATCCAAACTATAGGCTTTTAGAGCATCATAACCTGAATCCTTAAATTCAGCAATGGTTTTCTTGGTTATTGCGGTATCATTGAAAATGGGGATTGGTCCGAGTAACCCATAAACTTTACTTCTAAAATCGCTTGCACTATTCATTGGCCCAGCAGCAACAAAAATCTGGGGCATCAGGGCACCCTTTTTTGCTTCATCTCGCCACTCTAAGTAAAGCCCTCTCCAGGAACTCATGGTCGCGACTTGAGTTACACCATTAGCGAGAAAAAGCAAAAGGTCATTTTTACTTCTGTATGGATGGATATGTGTGTCAATTAAACCCGGAATCAAATACTTTCCTTGACCATCAATTATGTTGTAGCTATTTGGAATGCTTTTGCTTTCTCCTACATATTCGATTAGTTCATTGTTTATAAGGACGGTACGATTTGGGAGTATAGAATCTTGGTCAGCCGAAAGGACACCAATATTTGTTATAGCTATTTTGCCGAATTGAGTGGTAAACTGGGATGTATCAACAAGGGCAGTATTTTCACCGGATAGCTGTTTTTCTTCGGATTTAATATACCACCATGCTAATCCTGCTAGGAGAATAATTAAGACAAAGGCTATACCCAAAAACCATTTAAAAAAGGATAATACTTTCTTCATGTTTAAATTCTAAAAATGAAATTTTAATTAAACATAAAATTCAACTAATGGCAACAATCAAGCTTGCAATTAGCTGAATAAAAGCCACGGGTGCCCAAATACGCTCTATCTTACTAGGAGTAATGGTATTCATGATTGTTCCGAGAATAAAAAATACCACAATCACCCATATTCCGATATGGGAAATTGAGTTTAGCCCGGGAAAAAGCACCTTGGCTTCGGATAATACCACTGCTGCCATAAAGCCTAATATCACCATATTCATGACCGCAATAAGCCTCATTCTTGAGGGATATTTCCCGGGATATTTTCCTCCCATAGATGCCGCTCCCCAAGGAGCTCCCGCAGCCAAACATCCCTGAAAAATGATGACTATTCCAGTGAATACCGAGAAGATGATTGCTGCTGTGGTTTCAATATTTTCCAAGCTATTTACTGCTTTTGCTCAATATGCTTAATTAAGCCATCCAAAATTTCATCATCCTCATCCAAAAGATGATCTTTGATATAGATGTCGGGAATTACTCCTTCCGCTTTTTTGCTTCCATTTACCCGTACAATGTATCCTTTGGAAATTTTCACCTCAATACCTGTATTAGGCAATGCATAGCTGTATTGACTGGCATATAGACTTGGGAAGTCTCCAGTTTCTTCTCCTACAATAGTGGCAAAACCGTAATCCTGAATTTGTGCTGCTGTTACCGCTGATTGGGAATGGGATTGCCTATTCACCAAAACATATACTTCACCGGAATATCTTTTTTCCGCGGGTTGGGGATCTTTTTCGGGAAACTCATAGGGATAAATGCTACCATCCTCATGGGTCAAAACATTTTGCCAATAAACATCCGTAGTGTCATAATTCTCTCGGACATGGGCTTTCAAAATTGCACTTGTTTTGAGGGTAAATTCTGAGTTCCATCGAAATGGTTTGTCGGCGATGTAAGAAACCAGGTAGTCACTGAAAGAGTCATCTCCGCCAAGGTTATTTCGAAGATCTATGATAAGATTTGGGACATTCTTCTTTTTGATTTCTACAAATGAGGAGTCGATAAAGCTCCTGTACTCTTGTTCGTCACCACCAAAATTTCCAGGTTTCAAATAGGCTGATTGATGGACAAATTGCAATTCTCGTTCACCGGAGAATATTTCATTTCTATTCATTTCATAGTCTTCTATGACACGAATTGAAGGGATTTGATATGTCTCTAGGTTCCCATCTTTCTTGATTTCGATCTCGAAGGTTTTCTGCTCACCAAAGGCCTGCCAGTAAAGCCTTGGAAAAGAAAAGAGCTCCAGTTTCGCAAGCTTAAAATATCTCCGCTCAGCCGATAGAAAGGGATATATTTTTTGAAGTAGCTCATGGAAAGGTTGATTATTTATGCTTGTGATTTCGGCCCCTATTTCCAATTCAGGATTTTCGGACCAATTTTTTCGAATCAATGCCTTCCCATTTTCAAATGCCAGTTCTAAAGGAAAAACCGTACCGCCTGAATAAGCATAATCTATGTAAGCTGAACCCGGGAAAGGGATCTCTGTATGGCCATTATTAGCCTTTGAAATAACAGCTTGAAACAAAGAGGTGACTTCAAGAGTCGAGAGGCTATCCTGAGTGATGGAAGATTTTACAGCTTCAAAGTTTCGGTTGAATGCTTCTTCCGTGATGTAGGCATATAAATTATAATGGGCTTCTTCCAATGATTCGCGCAAATACTGTAAGTCTTCCAAAACCTCTTGTTGCGCGAACTTTTTTTGTCCAAATGAAGCAAGCGTGAATAAGAATGAAAAAATGATCAAAATTGTAGTTTTCATATGTTTGGGTGATTTTCCTAAGGCTTTTTGTAAAGTTTTAGGATGGTAAACTTAGGACTTTCAACATGATTATCAGTCCCCTACCAAGAATGTTTACTTAAAGGGGCGTAAATTCTGTATGTCTTACATCTCAAATTTTTATTGCAAATACAAATCCACCCTTTCTAGGGGGGAAACATTCATTAATATCCTAGGCAAGCTGATGCTTTCTCTAAAGTCGAATTTCTTCGTAAGGCTAATATTTTACAGACTTCCACCAGCTATTCTTTAGAAAAAGACTACCCGTTGAATTGATGCTCAGATTTTTAGGTCTTCAAACTTGAGCCTCTTCTTTTTAGACTAAAGATGTTTTTCTTTCGAAACGACTAAAATAACATTTCCCTTCTTTCTTCCTGAATCCACATAATGGTGAGCTTCCACTACTTCTTCCATGGTGAATGTTTTATCAATGACAGCTTTCAAATTACGTTTTTCATACAATTCTTTAAGGGATACCAATTGCTCCAGTGATTCTGCTGCATATTCGAAATCACCGACTGTTTTATAAGTTCCTCCCTTTTTCAAAAGTGGCTTGCATTGCTTCTTGGTGGTTTTGCCTATGGCATCAAAAATGAAATCATACTGAAAATTCTTTTTTGTAAAATCCTCTTGATCGTATAGAATGTAACTGGAAACGCCTAAACTCTCTACTAACTCTTTTCCTTTCGAACTACAAACTGCCGTCACATCGGCTCCATGATATTGAGCAATTTGTATCGCAGATAAACCCACTGATCCCGTTCCACCAATGATCAAAACAGAAGGGTTTTTCTTTTCGGGGATTTTAGCTTTTTCCAAAAAATAAAGTGCGGTTTGTCCCCCAAAAATGATGGAAACAGCCTGCTCGAAATTTGCATTTTTAGGCATCAATGAGATGTTATCCTTCTCTTTGATTGAGATATACTCGGCATAGGTGCCAAAATTAAATCCCGTCATCCCAAAGACCTTGTCTCCAACCTTAAACCTTGAAACGTCCTTTCCTACTGTATCTATTATGCCAGAATAAACAGTGCCCAAGATTGGTTTTCGAGGCTTCGAAAACCCTAAAGCAAATCGCATAAAAAGTTTCATAAGTCCTTCCATCGCAAGCCCTCTAACCCGGACATCGCCTGAATTTACTGCCGTTGCCATGATTCTGACTAAGACTTCATCATCTTTGGGAACGGGTTTGGGGACCTCTTGGATTTTCAAAACCTCAGGGGGACCATATTTTGTACAGATGACTGCTTTCATAAGTTGCTAGTTTAAATAAAATCGAATACGAAAGAATCCCTGTCAATAGCTACACTTAAGGCTAGGGTTTTTTATTAATTCAAGGTTGAAAAAAAGAGTAGGGTTCTTTAACAGATAGATCTTCTGATAAAAAATAAAAGCGATTCAAGCATAAACTCGAACCGCTATTTCCTAGACAACTTGTTGCATAGCCTCATTCATCTTATTTCCAAACCTCACTTTATCATCCACATGCAAAGCCAAATTTTTATAGGTACGCTTAAAGCCATATAGCCCTGTCATTGTATTCTCCTCTTTTAATTGGATAATCACATTATGACTATCAAGATCTCCTAATATGGAAAGCCTTCTGGTCTCTTTATTGAACTCCAAATCTCTTGAAGAAATCTCCAAACTTTTGATTTTGGATAATTCTATAGTCGTCTCACTCATAATCCCAAAACGTAGGTACAACTTTTCATCCTGGATTAAAATCGGCCTTTTAAACATAGATTTCATAAATCCAAAAAGTTGGAAGCCTGAGTAAATACTCAGAAAGGTCAAAATGCTTGCCGCTATTGTGCTCCATTGGGATAGAAGTAAGTGAAATACAAAGGTTTCTATTACTACCAAAAATAGGATTGTGATCAGAATGCTTACCGTTGCACTCTCTCTGTGATAGGAAAATTCATTCTCATTCAATTTTCTTTTTTTCCAATCAATAAACCCGTAGTAAAAAACCGCTATTTCTGTTACTACTGGGATAACTGCAGCTTTTGGTAGTATTTCATAACAGGTATTCTTTAGCGTTGTAAAAAAGTCTACAGACGAGCGTTGATTTGATTTATAGCGCTTTACTGCTTGACTTACCTTGTAAATCACAAAGGAAATCACGAAAAGTTCCACCAAAGGGAAAACCCAGGTCTTAAAAAGCTCAAGATAATATTGATTTTGAGGAGGCAGTATGACTGAAGCATCCACCATTCCTAAAACTAGAAAAAGAATAATTGTGGTCTTGGGAATCGCTGTTTTTCTAATCAATAGAAAATAAACGAGTGGGACGATAATTAATAAGTCAAAGGTAATTCCAATCGAAAGGCTATCTGGATTTAAGGGGAAAAAGGATGAATTCGCGATAAGGACAAGAATTGCGATAATCAATACTGGAATGCCGAAGATTGTTAGGCTTTTTGGGAGGTTTAATGTGCTATTCATTTTGGGGGTTTGCTTCTCTTTTTACCCATTGAATGGCCATATCAACAGGTTCATTTGATTCTGAAAATGCGGTATTATGGCCTAAGGTCGGAAATAAATAGTAATCGAATGGTTTTCCTGCTGCTTTCAATGCATTCAAATGCTTTACAGCCATTTTTACTGGAACCTGAATGTCTTTTTCTCCAAAGATCCACAATCCGGGAATTGAAAGTTTATCCAGAAAAACCTTTGGGTCTGTATCGGTAAATTCATACCGGTCGGGGTCATTTTTGATATGTTCACGAGCCTCTGCTTCGGTATGATTTTCCCAAAAATCCGTATTTCCATCCGTATAAAACTGAAATCGAAGCTGCTCTTTGGTTGTAATAGTAGGTCCGCTAAATATGACCATGTATTCAATTGAGGGATTTTGGTTTGCAGCAATGGGAATGATCCAACCTGCCTGACTAAAGCCAATAAGTCCTATGGGGATATTTTTAATTTGCTTTTGCAACGTATTCACCGCTTCACTCGCATCTTTCGCCAGTAGATTTAGATTTTCTGGGCTGATATTGTTTGTCCCAACTTCTGGACCCGCATAAACTCCTTCTGATTCCCCAACTCCTCGCTTATCGTAGGTTAGGACGGTAATACCATTTTTGGCTAAGAGTTGTGCGAATTCAGTCATTCTTGGAACTTGGTCTGATCCATGAACGATCACTAATGCTGCGTATGAGTTTTGGGGTTCATAGATCGTTCCAGCTAAACTCACACCCTCACTTTCAAATCTTACCTCTTTTGTCTTAATCGAGTCTATGGATTGCGCTTCCACTTTAGCTGATTGAGTATCTCTTTTTTCGCCTGATTTTTTGCAAGCAAGGAGGATGATAAATACTGCTAATACTATCAGACGGCCTGATTTTTCCAATGGCTGAGGTTTTATTGAATTGTTTTGTGGCTCTTGGGAGTATTTACGTAAGCAAATTGAATAGGTCCAAAAATCCGGGATCCTTTCAAGTTAAAAACTTATTCTGGAAAGCGCAGAAAATAAAAAAACTTACGTGGTTCTGTACGATAGAAAATGCTTAAGGTAGGTTTCAGTTTGTATGAGCCTGATTTTCAATCAATCAGTTTATTTAAAATTCCACTAATCTGAATTTTTTCATTTAGGCTCAATGGTTCAGAAAATTTAGAAAAGACAGAATCCATTTTAGGTTTGAGTCCATTCAATTCTTCGACCCCTTTTTTCCTAATCTTGATTCTTTTGGCTCTTTTATCTTCCTCATCTGGAAATTCCTCAATAAGTCCATTTTTCAGAAGTCTTTTAATGATTTCAATTCCAGTGGGAGCTTCTAGGTTGTGAAGTTCTACCAATTCCATTTTTCTGAAACTGTCTTGATGGCTTAAATGCAATAGAAAGCTGTATTCATCTATTGAGGAAATTTTCGATTCTGACAAAACGCTTTTAGTCTTTTTTCTCAATTCCTTGTTCAGATGCATCAATTTAAAGGCTATTAGCAATTCATCATGTGTGGCTTCTGCTACTCGATTTTTACCATTAAACAATTCGTTATTGAGCCAAATAGTGAACTCTTCAATTTTATCAGAAGAGTATTTTTTTTGATACTCCTCAACATACCGTATCAGTTCTTTGAGTAGTGTGTAGTCCATTATATCTAAACCTACATCGAAATTGAATAAAATTACATAAAATATTATTTTTTTGAAGTAAATTTTTATATTTGTATCGGAAACATGGTATTTAACTTGATTTATGATGAATATGAATTATCCAACGTACACTTTTGTGTCAGTATCGACTGCTAAACCAGGGAAATTGGAGGATTTGGTGAGAATTGCTAAAGCTCCAACTATGAAAATGGACAAAAAATCTGACGGTCTCCTAGCCTATCAGGTTAGTGTCGATAAAGAAAGAAACTCCGTAGTTGTATGGGCCACTTATGACAAAAAAGAAACGCTTTACAATTTTCTAGAAACCGAGCAAGGGAAAGAGGATCACGGAGAAAATGAAGATATGGAAAGCATTATCGAAACATTTGTTATGTATGACCTTGAGCCAGTCAGTGGAAGGCTTCTTCCTAAAAAATAGTTTCTGTTCAAAAAGCGTTATTTGGTTTTGCTACTACCCAAATAAACGGTCGTTTTAATGCCGTTTATTTTATGTTAGCTTCAGTTTTCCTATTCAAATAATAACCCGGAGCATTCCCTGTCATTTCTTCGTTTAGTAAAACCGGAATGCCATTAACAAAGACATGTACCACTCCACTTGAATATAAATTTGGTTTTTCGAAAGTTGAATTATCAATAATTGTCTCCGGATTGAATATTGTAATATCCGCAGGTAATCCATTTTGTATTCTACCCCTGTTTTTGAAGCCGATTACATCAGCAGGGAATGACGTCATCTTTCGTATTGCCTCTTCTATAGGAAGAACTTTCAAATCACGTACGTAATGACCTAGAACTCTAGTAAATGTACCGGTGCTTCTGGGGTGTCCTCCGGATTCAGTCGAATTTTCGGCATAAGCACCATCACTTGCGACCATATTCCAGGGTTGTTTCAGAAGCGTTTGAACATCATTTTCATTTATCCCTCCCAAAGTAACAGATACACGTTCTTTACTGCTGATGATCAAATCGCAAACTAAATCAAATCCATCTACGTTTTTCTCATCGGCAATTTGAGAGAGGTATTTGCCTACTAATTCTGGATGATCCGTACTGTTGGTAACTCTTATGCTTGAATATCCGGTGGCTTTTAGCCAGGCGAATCCACCATTCTCACCATTTTCACTTGTTTCTTTGATCAGCGCTCTTTTTTCAGGGTCGGCAAGGATATTTTTGACTATATCTTGTGCTTTTTCTTTTTGTCCAGCCATCCACAGACTATCAATTATTTGATCCTCTTTCAAGGTAGAGGGAACTACAATAATTTCTTCCAAAATTGCAGTCTGGGCACCATTATATGGGTATTGATCGGATACAATATTAAGTCCATTAACTCTTGATCTTTCAACCATTTCAATTACATCAGTGATGGCACCTTCATTATGCAGCCCCACCGCTTTGAGATGACCCAACTTACCAGTTATATTAGCAGCGGTCGCAATTTCGATTACCTCTGCATGAGATTGAACAAATGCTTGAACCGGATTCCGAACATGTGAATCATAGATGCCTTTGTAGGGTTGAACTTCTTTTGCAAGTTCTATTACTTCCTCCGTTTCACTAAACGTTCCAGGCGTATACATTAAACCTGTTGAAAGTCCTACTGCACCCATTTCCATCCCCTCCCGAACCAGGGCTTTCATTTGGTTGAGTTCAGCGGAGGTAGGCTTCCTTTGTTGATCTTCTTTCATTACTGTTCTACGAATACCATTGTGACCTACGTAAAATGCAACATTGGTTCCAATGCCCAGTGAGTCGTATGCGCTGATTAGTTCTTTCAAAGTGGCTGGTGCCCAGCGACCATCAGGTCCACCAACAATAGTCGTAACACCCTGTCGAATAAATCCTTCATTCAACCTTTTGGCAGGATCATTTATGCTTTCATCGGAGTGATTATGGACATCAATGAATCCCGGTGAAATAATTAAGCCAGTTGCGTCTATTGTCTCAGTGGCACTAACGTCCTTTCCTCTTGTTACGAGCTCCATTTTTCCGTTACGAATCAATAAGTCTGCTTTGATTGCGGGATTCCCAAGACCGTCTATAATGGTACCATTTTGTATCAAATAATCAGCTGGTGGTTCTTGATTACAAGAAAATAAAATCGCTGAGATGAAAAGGAGGAGGTAATGTTTTTTCATATCTATTTATTGAAGCTAACGGTCTGGGCTATGAGTAGTTGGGTGGGTTAGCACTTAGCTTTGCAAGAACACACCAAACTGAAAATCCGCGAGGATTTTCAGAAGTAGGCGAGAACAAGCAATTACTTATAGCCATTGTTGTGCTTTCGTTATTTGTTTAGTTCATTATTGATAATAGTTATTGTAGAATCAGCATTTATAATTAAGTTATTCAGGTTTCTTATTGAAGTTTTTAATGTAGTCGCTTTCCAACTATGATAAGCTTCGAGTTGAATAAAAATTTTTGGAATATTATCTTGAATATTCAATTCTTTAGATAGTTCTGGTTGGTTTCCAGTTCTCTTGCGAAAATAAGAATATCCTAACATGGAACTTTGCGCAATCATGTCAAGCATTGTATTGGCGTTTGAATTGTTGCCTTTAATCAATTCATTTTGAAAATCTAAATAATTTGATAGGCTATTATTGATGTTTTGTGAAAATAAATTGATTTCTCCAGTACTAATAAGTGTCTTGATCGTATTTGTCTTAAAGAATAAATGTATTCCGCCTATCTCAAGGTCATTTATATTTTCTAAACTTGTCTTTAGATTTAATGCTCCTTTTTGGAATTCATTTTCATAATCTGCGTATTTCTTCAAGATAGCTTCGAAATCCAGAATTCTATTTTTACAATAATCCTTATCGGTTTCTAAATCTACTAGAAGCTGACGATAATAAATTTGCCTTTTGGCGTCGATTTTTCTGTTTTCATTCCAGTTATTAATCTGCAATGCGATTAAAATCCCAATTACTACAAGAACAATTTCCCCAATAGCATACTTCAAATACTTTCTCGTCTTTCCTTCTGAAAGTAAATCTTGTCTAATTTTTCTGAAGAATTTTATCATTGATTAGCGGTTTCAGATTATGATGCACAATGGTCTCGGCTATGAGTAGTTGGGTGGTTTAGCACTCAACTTTGCAAGTACGCACCAAACTGAAAATCCTCGAGGATTTTCAGAACTAGGCGAAAACTAGCAATTACATATAGCCATTATTTTGCTTTGGTTATTTATTTAATTTTATCTTTTATTTGTTTTGTAAGTTCTTCTAGGTCTTCTGAAATCTTAGTTAGGTTAGCTAGGGTTGCCTTTTCTCCAATCGTTTTAACTTCTTGAGAATTCTGAAGGGCAAACAACCAATCTATCTTTCTTTTTTCATTGGAATAGTACTCTACAATTTTTGAATTTTTACTGTTGCTAGCAATAAAGTCGCCACCTCCAGAAAATCTATTTGCATACCCAATCCTTTCTCCATAAAGTTCATTATTGAAATTAATGGAACTCATTGTTCTATCTTGCAGAGTTTTAAGTGCAATTAGATTCTTTTTTAAATCTGCTGGCAATAACTTTATATCACCTGAACTTTCTAAAGTTTTTATAGTATTACTTTGAAATATAATACTACTAGTAAGCCAATCTAATTTGCCTATATAATATATATTACTATCAATAGGTAATTCAGGGAGTTCTATTATTTTTTTATAATCATTATACTTTCTAATATTAGAATCCAGATGTAGAGTAATCTTTTCAATGTAAATCTTATCAAGATTAAAATCCTGAAGTAATTGATTGAAGTAAATATTTACAACTGCTTCATTATTTTTGTACTCATTCCAATTGTTTATTTGAAGAGCAATTAGAATTCCAATTACAACAAGAACAATTTCTCCGATTGCATACACCAAATATTTACTGAATCTATTTTCAGCAAGTAGTTTTTGTCTAATTTTTCTAAAAAATTTTATCATTGCTCAGCAGTTTCAGATTATGATGCACAACGACTCTAATAAACGGTCGTTTTAATGGCTTATATACAATGTTGTGTTTAGTTTATTTCGGTTCTTGCTGAGTACGGCAATGTATGCCACCTCCACCCCAGTTGATAGGTAAAGCGTCATAGGTGACTATATCTCGATTAGGGAAATATTTCTTTAGAATTGCACGAAGTTTTTCGTCTTTATCTTTCTCTGATTCTGGCATTCCTTCTTTCCAATATTCTGATGCTATTACTACTCCATTTGTAATCGTGAAATTGGCATACTCTAAAGCAGGTACGAAGCGGATGGAATCACCTAACGAAATTTTTTCTCTTGACTCTTCGTCTAATAAACCATAGTAAACTGGCTCTGTCATGATAGTAGAATATTCATAAAGTGAATAATCAGGCGCTTCAATAGTAACAATATTGTACGGTTCTCCATTTGGCTGCCGAGCAGCCTTTAATTGAGCTAAATTCTTTTGGAATACTTCATAATCATGAGATAATAAAGAGTTTTTATCTCGATCATTTTCTGATATAACCGTTGCTAGAATTGTTGTGTCATTTAAAAACCGAGTTGTAACATCAATATGCCCATTAGCACCTTGTCCAATAAATTGGTCAATTTTAATCATAGGCTTATCAATAAGCGGAAATTCGTCTAGCCAAATAATTTGTTCTTTACCCAATTTATCCAGCAGAATCCTTTCAACTTCTTCAATTTTTCTATCTGGATTTCTTTGTGTAGCCAGTGCTTTATAAGCAATAATAGTATTGCTATTGACCTCTATAGCTCCACCTTCTAAATACAGACCTGTAGAGTCTTTTTCGTATCCTTTTAAATCTTGAAGGGTATTGGAAAGTAAACCTCTTTGGTCTTCATCACAATTATAAACTCCATAACAACTCCATTCAAAATCCAAAACTTTTACTTGTTCACCATTCGAAATAAACATTAAAGGGTCACGCATCCATGAGGATTGATAAGGTAGTTTGATAAATTCAAGACTGTCAATGTTAGCCGATAATTCCTTGAGCTTTTCTTTGCCAAATTCCATCAACGAATCATTATTATAAACCACTTTTGTTTTTATATTCCTTGAAAGGATTGAGATAAGTTTCAGTCTTGCTTGTTCATTCGGTACAGCATTGTAGGGTTCAAAATTAAAATCGGTCCAAATGGCTTTGTGTGGCTCCCATTCTGGTGGATAGATAAAATTTTTATTGGATTCATTTGATCGGGAACAACTGAAAAAGAATAATAAAATTAGAATACCTATTATTTTCATATTTATTAAAAATTAACGGGATTCAGCTTGGAGATGGCGGGCATTCGGAGCCGTTCTCTTCCAGCCTGCTCCTAACTTCTTAAAGATACTAAACTTTCTGTTTACTCGAAACCGCCCGCTGGATTCAAGGTGATGTTGGACTCAGTTCTTTATTAGGTTCACTATCAGTTTTATTATCAAATCCCTTTGCTCGGGTAAACTTTGTGCTACTGCCAATGCCAGGGCGACCAATGTATTTTCACTTATTTTTCTTATTCATCTTTCATCCAAATTATAAGCTTAAACTTCCCTTTTACTATTCTTTGCCCTTCTTTTTGAACTTGGCGGAAATTCCGCCAAGTTGACTCTTTTTCCAATTCTCCCTCTTTGTAAATATTTCGGATGTGCTCACCAATCGTTCTTCTAGCTTTACCAAATAACTCAACAAGCTGCTGTTCGGTGACCCAAACCGTATCGTGCTCCCCATCCAAAATGATTTCAAATTCATTACTACCTTGGGAGGGTTTGAAAACCACTATCTCAGAAATGAAGTCAATTGATTCCATGTTGGAAGATAAAGTTTTTTGATAAAAATATTAGTTCATTATTTCAAAAAACCTTTGATTTCAAAATTGCCAGGATCTTTAACGGCATATTCTATTAATACCTTTGATCCAATTTCCTTTTTATCGATCCTCTGAGAAAGTTTTTTCTTCTGAACATAAACTGAATCGTCAACCTGATAGGATATCGTGATAATTTGAGTAAATCCTCTCCCCATTGGCCCATACCCAAGAGCATTTTCTGTAATCACTGCTTTGGCTTCTGCTGTTTTTGTCCATGGAGCAAATAGTATTTGAAAATTATTCCATGCTAGGTATAGAAAAACTCCAAAACCTAATATTCCGATTATCCAAGGATTCTGCTTTGCCATTTTAGAATTGAGTCCAACGGTTAGTATATGAAAAGTAGGCGATTTCGAAGTGCTGAACTTTCAATTAAACACAAAGTTTGATACGAGCCAAAAGCCTTGAATTTAGTACTGTTTCGCCTATTTTTTTATACATTGTTGCCAGTAGTATTTATTCCATTCGATTCATTTCTGTTGCTCCTTGCATAGCACCTATTGCTTCAAAAACTTCTTCTTGGTCTTGTTTTTCAGTCCACCCCATTTTTGATAATTCTTCTCTTACTTGGTCTTCTGTTTTTTCTTTAACAAAATGGTAGTAAGCAAAATCCACAACTTCCATTGGTACTCTTTCAAGTGAATAAGATATTAAGCTTGAAGAAAGTCTTAAAATTCCAACAAAATATGTGATTACTAATTGTAAAACCCAACTTATTAATAGTCCTATCCAACCAGTATTTAGTTGTTTGATTGTTAATCCTACTTCAAATCTAGCTTGCATAAATTCCCAAAAACTAAAAGGTTGAAAGTTGTTTTGATTTAATATTATTTGATACTGAAAATATTGATTTGAAATATATGTTATCAAAATCATTCCAATTAATAGATAGTGTAAATTGTCGTAAAAGGTGTAATTACTTATTTTAATTAACTGTTTTAGTATAAAACCCATTGCAATTGCAACACCAACCTCAAAAAGACCTATTATATAAATTCCTTCTACAGAGAGAAAAGCAACAATAAAACCTAATAAAAGTGCAGTAATTATTCCTCCAACAATTGGAATCGAAAATTGAGGTTTCTTTCTCGTTTTTGGTTGTGGCAAACTTTCAGGTATTTCATAATCATCCCAATTATTTGTCTTTTCAACTTCTTGTTCTAACTCGGCTAATGCTTCTCTGTCGTATTCTTTTTCAATTTCTTTGAATGCGTGAATAAATAGTTTTACCCTCTTTGAATTTCTTCCGTTGTCCCACATTTCATTACCTAGAGAAACACTTTTGATTGTTAATTTACCATAATCAAAAGAAACCGCTATTTTTTCAGTCCATCTATTCCAATCGCCTTTTCGTTTAGCTTCTGCAATTGTTTCTTCTTGATAAATTAAATCCCAACCTAATTTTTCAAAAGTTTTTACTACAATCGGAATTATTACGGTTTTATTTAAATCGGTTCTTATTTCCTCTTCAAATTTAGGTGTCCAACTAAAGCTGTGTTTTTTCTTAATGGACTTTTCGTATTGTTTTAAATCTTCGGTCATTTTGATATTACTGGCAACGGCCCCGGCTATTGCAAGTGCGGGATTTTGAAACCGAATCTTTGTCCGCCAGACCGATTGTTGTTTAGTTGTAATATCTTCATTTTTAAGAAGTCATCCCGCATTTGCTATAGCCGATGTTAGCTGCTGGGCTTTTTTCTTTTTAAATACTTTTTTAGTTCTTCCTCCAATTTTTCAATATCACTTGAGGAATATCCGATTGTTCCGCCTTTATCTATTTTCCAGGCCTGGTAGTTATAATTTTCTCCATCAATCTCAATTTTAGAGGTACTTGCTCGACCAAAGCACAAGTCAACCGTGTCATTTCTGTCTTGAAGGCTTAATCCTGCTTTTGTAAACATCTCTGTTTTGGGCAAGTCCGAATTGATTCTGTTCGAGGTCAATAGAATTCCATTTTCTGGAATTTCTTTTTCATAAGTCCACGTAAAAAAGCTGACTGGTAGTTCTTCCGAGTCTTTTACATCATAGATTGTAACTACAAATTCAAAGTTCCTTTGGTCTGGAATTATATAGGTCTTAGTTCGTTCTTGCCACACAAAGCCAAAAGCAATGACACAAACAATTCCAATTTCAATTAGGAATAGTCTCTTGTAACCTTTAATTGTCTTTTGTCCAAGATAGTCAAGTAGAAGACCAAAAATGGCAATTGGAAGAAGGTAAAAAAGTCCAAGAAAACCGAATCCCATAGGTCCTGGGAAAATTGCACCATAAATTGAGGCTATTATTAATAGTCCGCAAATGATATTTATTGGTGTCGGTTTGTATCTCATCGTTTTTTTTGCCTTGCAGCTAACGGTCAAGTATAAGCGTAGTGCGGGTTTTCGGAGCAATACACTGTCCGCTAGCACGAACTTTGATAGATGCCAAAATACCAAATTTTAGCCACTTCGCCCGCATTACGCTTATACAATGTTGGCGGTAGTTTTTTTATTCAATTCTCCTTAATACCCCCTTTAATTTTGCTTCAACTCCAAGATTATCAAAAAGTTTTTCAGTCAATGTTAATGTCTTCTTGAAAGCTGTTTTAATATCTGTCGGATCTAATTCTGATGTTGTCTGCTGAAATAACGAATACCAATATGGATCTATGTCTTTTTCCAAGCTTTTTGTTGGACTTTCCCAATGTTTGGTTTGGTATGTTTCAATTCTTATTAACCAAAGTAAATATTTTTGAACATTTGATAAGCTTTGGTATGCGTGAGCAAATTCCTGTCGTTTAATTAAGTTGCTTGTTGTAAGTAAAACATTCAACAATGATTGGCTCAACCACAGGATATTTTCATTTGTTGTTCGATCAGGTACTTTAGTTTTTATTTCTTTGAGCGTGTTAGTCAATAAATCTTCTTTATCTACTAAAATCATCTTGTCAAAGTCGCTAAACTCTACCAAACCGTCCCACGATTTGATAACTTCCATTTGGTCGTTTGTCAAAAAATGAAACTCCCCCCTTATCATATTTTCAAAAATGGCAACTTCACTTCCATACTCGTTGGTAAAATATAATGCCAAAGGATGAATTTGGCTTACCCAATTTTCAGCGGAAAATTTTTCTTTATCCTTCAAGAAGATGTAGAATTCAATATCTGAATATTTGTCCCCTTCATTTTTGGTAAATGACCCGTACATAAATACGGCAGAAATATTTTTATCATTTTGAGCTATTGACTTTGTTTTGTCAATCATTTGTAACTGTGTCATTTTCTAATTTTTTAATATTAACAATCGCCCTTTCTACTTTGCGTATTAAAGGATATTTCAATTCTTATTCTATCTTACAGTTACTTATAGCTTCATTTTCTTGAATGTTTTTCGTTGTTAATTGTTTCTTCAAATTACCGCCAACTTACTTATTTACGCCATAAAATGGCGGATAGCGTTCTGTTTTGGGTGGCTAAGCGCCATGAAGCCCTAAGAATTGTGGCGTTTATTTTTTTATAAATCATCAAATGGAGATTTAATTTTTTGAAGGGATTTAGTAGATACATGTGTATATATCTCAGTAGTTTTACTGCTTCCATGACCCAAAAGTTCTTGAATATACCTTAGATCTGTTCCAGACTCCAATAGATGTGTTGCGTAACTATGCCGCAGCCAATGAAGAGTTGGCTTATCCTTTAGTTTGGCTTTCCGAACAGCTTGATTCAAAACATTTTCAAGGCTTTTTGCAGAATAGGGCTTTCCTGCTTTCGATCCTTCAAATAGATAATTTTGAGGTTTCTCCATTTTGTAATAATCTCTTAACATTTCTACAACCTTTTCACTGATAGGCACTACTCGATCTTTGGCTCCTTTGCCCTGATTGATCCGAAGTAAGCCCCTTTTGGAATCTACATCTCCGAGTCTGAGATTTAGTAACTCTCCTCTTCTCAGCCCACAGGCGTAAATTAGGCTTAGCATGGTTCGATGCTTGATGTTCTTGTGAGCTTGAAGTATTGATTTCACATCCTCTTTGCTGAGTACATGAGGCAATAGTTTTGGTTTTTTGGGTCGCTCGATTTCTATAGGATCAAGTTTTCGCTTCAATTTATTCGAATAATATAGCTTAACCGCATTTATCACCTGGGACTGAAATGAAACGGAGTATTTTCTCTTAAGAATATATGTTTGATGAAAATTCTCCAAATCCTCCGTAGTGATTTCCTCGGGGTTTTTATTGTTTAAAAACCTGAAGAAAAGACTAAGACTCTGACTGTAGGTTTTAATGGTGGAGGCAGCATAACGACGGTTTTGCATCCATTCAGCAAATTTTTGAATCTCGTAATTCAGGGATTGATTTAATTCAGGAAGTTCGGCGGGGAGCTTTTCGGGTTGGATTTTTTGAAAACCAGAGTAGTCCAACCAAGCCTTTCCTTTGAAAATAGTTAATAGGCTTTCCAGAATTGTATCTTGATAAGGGAGAATCCAGGCTTTTCTTTTTCCGTTCCAAACAGCACCCGGTAGGCTTTTGACCAGTTCTTTCAGCTCCTCATCGTATGCAAATTCTAGCAGGACTAATCCCTTTTTTCTCCAAACACCACTTTTAATAAAAATCGTTTTCAACTGATTAAAAATTGAACTAAAAGCAATTTATGAAAAGATCTCCAAAAATCGACTCATCTTAACTAAAAATAATTTTTGAATTAACCCAATCAAAAAAGCTCCGAGGTTTCTCCCGAAGCTTTCCTGATTTCAGAATTTTTCAATTTACCATTCGGTATGAAATATTCCCTCTCGATCGATACGCTCATAGGTATGTGAGCCGAAATGGTCTCGCTGAGCTTGGATCAAATTAAGCGGAAGGCGTCCGCTACTAAAGGCATCAAAGTAGCTGATAGTCGTGAGCAGGCCCGGCATAGCAATACCTCCTGCGATAGCTAGTTGAGTGGTCTTTCGTACTGCATCCAAGGTTCCCTGAACTTTCTCCACAAAGCCCGGAGCCAGCAAGAGGTTTTCCAATTCAGGCTTAGCTTCAAAGGCTTCGGCAATATCCGTCAATAAACCTGCCCGAATGATACAGCCTGCACGCCAGATTTTCGCAATCTGGGATAGATTCAACTCATAGCCATATTCTTTGGATGCTGCCGCCAGTTGGTGCAAGCCCTGGGTGTAAGAAATGATAAAGGCGAAATAAAGGGCTTGTTCGCTCAAGCTGATCAATTCTTCCTTATCCAAAGCAGGCATTTCCGGATGGGAATAAAGGGCATCTGCCTTTTCACGATCTGCTTTCAACGCGGAAATTTCTCGCATACTGACAGCCATATCAATGGTTGGCACTGGAATTCCTAGGTCCATGGCATTTTGAGAAGTCCATTTTCCTGTGCCTTTTTGCTTGGCCTTGTCCAAAATCATATCCACCAAGCGACCATTTCCCAATTCGTCTTCTTTGAGGAAAATCTCAGCTGTGATTTCTACCAAGAAGGACTGCAGCCTTCCCTTATTCCAGGAATCAAACACCTGATGCAGTTCATCATTTGAAAGTCCAGCTCCCCGATGAAGCAGGTCATAAACTTCCGAGGTCAATTGCATCATGGCGTATTCGATCCCATTGTGAACCATTTTCACATAGTTACCGGCAGACTTAGGGCCCAAATAAGCCACGCAAGGCTCGCCTTGGAACTTGGCCGCAACGGCTTCGAAGATGGGACGCACATGCTCATAAGCTTCCCGGTTTCCTCCGGGCATGATACTCGGTCCACGTCGAGCTCCTTTGGCTCCTCCTGATACACCCGAACCGAAGAAATGAATGCCCTTTTCGCTCAAATAGGCATCCCGACGGTCCGTATCCGTGAAAAATGAATTTCCTCCATCGATGATGATATCTCCTTGATCCAGGTGAGGGAGTAATTGATCAATGACTTGGTCGACGATTTTTCCGGCAGGTACCAGCAACATGATCTTACGGGGACTGCCAAGGGCTTGCACAAAAGTGGCCAAATCCTGCGTGGCATCGACCCGATTCAGGTCTCCTCCTTCCTCCTTTAGCGCATCCACTTTTTCACGGTCCAGGTCATAGCCAAATGCCGAAAAACCATGGTCTGCGACATTCAGAATAAAATTCCGCCCCATGACACCTAATCCGATCAAACCAAAATCATATTGCGTGTTTTGCATGATTGTCAATTTTCTGTTTTAAAATATTTGGCACTCTTATTCCCTACTGCCTCAGATTCTCACAAATACACTTATTTTTGTGCACGGATCCAAAATTAACCGATTGATTGATGTCTTGCTGGATTTTGGAAAAAAACCTTGATTCTTGCCCTTTTCCATGTGCCACTTCGCTAAAATAGTCTGCTCCCGATGAAAAAAATACCCAATCAGATGCTGATAATCTTCGGGGCATCCGGTGACCTGACAACTCGTAAACTCATTCCTGCTATTTTTGATCTTTACAAAGATGGACACCTTCCTGAATCTTTTGCCGTACTCGGGGTGAGCCGTAGCCAACTTTCCGACAAGGAGTTTCGGGATAAATCCATCTGGAAAAGTCCTTTTCTACAAAAAGCCATTGCAAAGCAGGAAGACGAATTCATCAAAACCTTTGCTGAGAAGTTTCACTACCACGATTTGGGAAGTGAATACGATAGAAGTTATGATGATCTAGCTCAAAAGATTGCCGAGCTGAATGAACAGTACCAAACGCAGGGCAATTATATTTTTTACCTTTCCACTCCTCCCAGTTTGTATGGCACCATCGCCAAAAACCTCAATGAGGCAAACCTAAGCCAAGAAAATGGTGGCTTCAGGAGATTGATTGTGGAAAAGCCTTTTGGTTACGATCTGGAATCTGCCAAGAAACTGAACGAAACCCTGCATCATTATTTTGAAGAAAAGCAGGTCTATCGAATCGATCATTATTTAGGAAAGGAGACGGTGCAGAATCTGCTCGTTACCCGTTTTTCAAATTCCATTTTTGAGCCCCTTTGGAATCGCCGCTACATTCACCATGTAGAAATCACCAATGCCGAGACCGTTGGTGTGGAAAAGCGTGGAGGCTATTATGACAAGTCTGGGGCTCTGCGGGATATGTTCCAAAGCCACTTGCTTCAGATTGTTTCTCTCATCGTGATGGAGCCGCCGATCAGTGCCGATGCGGAGGAGATCCGGGATGAAAAAGTGAAGGCTTTGAAGTCTCTTCGAATTATGAAATCCGATGAAGAAATTATCAAGAATACGCTTCGGGGGCAATATGTCACTACTCAAATTGAGGGGAGAACACACAAAGGATATCGGGAAGAGGAAGGAGTCAATCCGGAATCGACTACGGAAACCTTCGCGGCAATCAAGTTTTATGTGGATAACTGGCGCTGGAAGGGAGTTCCCTTCTATGTTCGCACTGGTAAGGCCATGCCAACCAAGGTGACGGAAGCGGTTATTCACTTCAAAACTCCTCCTCATGAGGTATTTATGAGTCAGGATGCTTACCGAAAGGACAACAAGCTCATTATCCGTATCCAACCAAATGAAGGAATTCTGATCAAATTTGGTGTGAAAGTTCCGGGTTTAGGCTTCCATGTGGATCAAGCAAATATGGAATTCTACTATTCAGATCTTGAGTCTGCTCAGGTTATGGATGCTTACGAGCGCCTGCTTTTGGATGCCATGCAGGGCGATACCACACTTTATGCCCGGGCTGATGAAGTGGAGGCAGCTTGGCGTTTCGTGGATCCTATCTTGAAATGCTGGGAAAATAATCCAGCCGTCAATACCTATGGATACTCTGTGGGTACTTGGGGTCCTCGCAACTCCGACGAAATGATCGAGGATAGTTTTGGTTGGAGAAATCCCGGAGACCATCTGACCGATGAGACCGGATTCTGTATTCTTTGCTAATTGAAATTGTATTTGATGGAAACCCGAATTTTTGAATCCAAGGAATCAGTAGCCAAGGCTTTTTGTGAGTATTTGGTGAAATTGATTGCCTCCAAACCTACCGTGCACATTGCTTTATCCGGAGGCAGTACGCCAAAAATTGTTTTCAACGAATTGGCGGCCCATTATTCGCATCAGATTGATTGGAACAAGGTTTTCCTGTATTGGGGGGATGAGCGTTGTGTGGAGCCAACTGACTCCGAAAGCAATTACAAAATGACCAGGGACCATCTTTTGTCCAAGGTCCGAATTCCCGAGGTCAATATTTTTAGAATTCAGGGAGAAAATAATCCCGAATCCGAAGCGGTTCGCTATGGAAGAGTTTTGGATGAGCAATTGTCTATGGTAGGCGGTTTGCCTCAATTTGACTTGGTGATATTAGGAATGGGTGACGATGGTCATACGGCTTCAATTTTTCCTGATTCCATTGCCAAATGGGATGCCCCTTCTAATTGTGTGGCGGTAGCTCATCCTGTTTCGGGACAGATTCGCGTTTCGCTGACTGGCCGAATTATCAACCATGCCAAAGAGGTGGCTTTCTTAGTGACAGGAATAGGGAAAGCCGAAAAGGTGCAGGAAATCCTTCAAAATCAGCCTTCGGCAAAAGCTTATCCTGCCAGTTTGGTACAACCAGAGAGCGGAAAATTGATTTGGTTTTTAGATCAAGAAGCAGCGAGTTTGCTTTAATCCCCAAACAAGGATCCCATTCCGGGATTTGGTTTGATTTTCAGGTGCTTATATGCCAATTCTGTGGCGACTCTTCCTCGGGCCGTGCGCTTCATATATCCTTCTTGAATTAAAAAGGGCTCATACACTTCTTCGATGGTCTCGGCTTCTTCCCCACAAGCTGTGGCGATGGTTCCCAATCCTACCGGTCCACCTTTGAACTTTTCAATGATGGTGAGCAAGATGCGGTTGTCCATTTCATCCAATCCATGCTCATCCACGTCGAGTGCATTGAGTGCTAGTTTGGCGATGTCTAAGGTGATTTTTCCATTCCCTTTCACCTCTGCAAAATCTCTAGTCCTACGTAAAAGCATATTGGCAATACGTGGAGTGCCACGGCTTCTTCTGGCTATTTCGAAGGCGGCAACTTCCTCTATGGGAGTTTCTAAAATTCCAGCTGAACGGCTCACGATGTCAGTCAATAATTTAGCATCGTAGTATTCTAAGCGGGAATTAATTCCAAAACGCGCACGAAGCGGAGAAGTAAGCAAACCAGAACGGGTGGTGGCCCCGATCAGGGTAAAAGGATTCAGGGAAATCTGAACGGATCGGGCATTCGGGCCGCTATCCAGCATAATATCGATTCGAAAATCCTCCATAGCGGAATATAGGTATTCTTCCACGATGGGATTGAGTCGGTGGATTTCATCGATAAAAAGCACATCACCTTCTTCCAAATTAGTGAGAAGTCCTGCTAAGTCGGAAGGTTTGTCCAAAACAGGCCCCGATGTAATTTTGATTCCCGCCTCCAGTTCATTGGCGATGATATGGCTGAGGGTGGTTTTTCCCAATCCGGGAGGGCCATGAAGCAAGACATGATCGAGAGGTTCGCTTCGCTTTTTGGCAGCGAGAACAAAGACCTTGAGGTTTTCCACGATTTTGGCTTGTCCCGTGAAATCATCAAAATTCAGCGGCCTCAGCGCCCGCTCAAATTCCCGGTCTTTTGGACTCAGGCTTTCTTCATCACCACTTAGATAGTCTTCTCTCATGAGTTTGCTTTGTCACAAATATAGAAAATAACACATGCGAGCGATTAGATTTTCCAAGGCTTCAAGGGGAGGCAAGCTAAAAAATGCCCTAAATTTGAAGCAGATATTCCTGCAAGCTATGCGATCCAACCAACAAAAAAACATTATTTATTCGCTTGTCCTTTTGCTTATGGTTTTGGCCGTGTACCTCTGGCGAAACCAAGGGCAAGAACCGAACGACTTCCAACAGCAGCAGGTAGCTTCTGAACAGAAGATTACCATCACCGGGCAAACGATGGGCACAACCTATCAGATTACCTATTTGGATTCGGAAGGAAGGAATTTGAAAAACTCGGTGGATTCCTTGCTGCAAATCTTTAATCAAAGTCTTTCTACCTACATTCCTGACTCTGAATTAAGCCGATTTAACCGAGAGGATAGTTTGGTATTTGAACTCCCGTATTTTCCGCAGGTGCTGAAAGCTTCCAAAGAAATTTTCCAAAAAACCGGAGGGGCTTTTGATCCTACCGTAGGCCCTTTGGTGAATGTTTGGGGTTTTGGACCGGGTGGTCCGGAATTGAAAGATTCGGTTGATATCCAGAATTTGTTGAGTAAGGTGGGTTTTGAAAAAGTGCAGTTTAATGATACGCTGGTGTATAAATTGGTAGATGGGATCTATTTGGATTTTTCTGCCATCGCCAAAGGACAAGGAGTTGACGTTGTAGCAGAATTTTTGAATTCGAAGGGTCTTCAAAATTACCTGGTTGAGATTGGAGGAGAGTTGGTTGCGAGAGGAGTGAATGACAAAGGGGAAATCTGGAAAGTGGGAGTCAACCGGCCAGATGAAGATTCCTCTTCATCTGATCTTTATTCCATCATTGCTCTTAATAATAAGGGAATGGCTACCTCTGGAAATTATCGGAATTTTTATGTGCGAGATTCGGTAAAAATTTCTCACACCATTGATCCCAAAACAGGCTTTCCTGTTCGACATAATTTGCTTTCTGCCACGGTGCTCGGTCCTGATTGTATGACTGCGGATGCTTTTGCCACTGCTATGATGGTAATGGGGCTAGAAAAAGCCATTGCCTTGGATGAGGAATTGGATGAGATTGAGGTCTTTTTGATCTACAGTGATGAAGCGGGCAATTATCAGAGCTATGTGAGTGAAAGCTTGAGACCCTATCTCTCCTTTATGACGGATTGAGGGGAGTATTTTTAAATAAATGCAACATTATTGAATTTTCTTACCTTTGCGGAGGTTTACAAGCATGACCGTATTCTGAGCGGTCCTGTCACAGCATGGTAATTAATTTCATTCTTCTTTTTTTCACAGTTCTTCTAGCCGGCTCTTTGGTGTTTTTTGCACCGGCATTTAAGGAAAGATATTTCAAGCTATTTCTGGTTTTTGCGGGATCTTACCTTTTCTCCATTACCATTTTGCACATTATTCCGGAGTTGTTTGACAATGCCTTCGATAGTGGCAAAATGGGTTTGTACATCCTGATTGGTTTCCTGCTTCAACAGCTTCTCGAATACCTATCAAGTGGGATTGAGCATGGACATATTCACTTGCCACATGGTCCCAAATCTAAGGGGGTTTTGACGGTGATGTTGGGTTTGTTTATTCATGCTTTTTTGGAGGGGACCTTGCTTTCTCATAGCTCTCTGATGGGGGAAACGGGTGGGCATGTACACAATGAAAACACCCTACTTTTAGGAATTATATTGCACAAAGGTCCAGCTGCATTTGCCTTGGCGGCAGTTCTTTCTCAGGTACTTTCCAAGAGATGGACTTTCATTCTTTTGGTGGTTTTTGCCCTAGCTTCTCCTTTGGGGATGATTTTGAGCACTTATATTTTCCAAAGTGGATTATTGGAAACCAAATGGATTGGAGTACTCTTTGGCTTGGTGTCCGGTGGCTTTTTGCATATTTCTACCACCATCTTTTTTGAAAGTAGCCCGCATCATAAACTTCAGTTGAACAAGCTTTTGGTGAGTTTCTTAGCTGCTGGATTGGCTATACTTTCTGAGTTTTTACTTTAAGGACTAGGATGAAATTTTTTTAAAAGTCCTCCTAAAATTTCAAATTTTTATATAAAAGCGGTTGGAAATCCCTAGAAGTACCTGCTACTTTATAGGATAAATGATGTTCTGACCGAATAAGCTATGCCCATCGATCCCAAACAGAAAACAAAAGTTTACTGGAAGAAGAATTTACAAACCTTGGTAGTTCTGCTACTGATCTGGTTTTTGGTCTCTTTTGGCTGTGGAATTTTATGGGTAGAAGAACTCAATTCCATTCAACTTGGAGGATTTAAATTGGGCTTTTGGTTTGCTCAGCAAGGGTCGATTTATGTCTTTGTCCTGCTGATTTTTGCCTATGTGTATTGGATGAATCGGCTCGATCGGAAGTTTGATGTGGATGAAGAATAAAGCTGATTGAAATGGAAATTCTAACCTGGACATACATACTCGTAGGCCTGACATTCGCTCTGTACATTGGAATTGCGATTTGGTCACGTGCCGGCTCAACAAAGGAATTTTACGTTGCGGGTGGAGGAGTTTCTCCCCTCGCCAATGGAATGGCTACTGCGGCAGACTGGATGTCGGCGGCTTCTTTTATCTCTATGGCGGGTTTGATCGCTTTTGCCGGATATGATGGTTCTGTCTATTTGATGGGCTGGACTGGAGGCTATGTGCTTCTAGCTCTTTTATTGGCTCCTTACCTTCGGAAATTCGGGAAATTTACGGTTCCTGACTTTGTGGGAGATCGCTACTATTCCAACACCGCACGGGTGGTAGCGGTAATTTGTGCCTTGTTTATCTCCTTTGTCTACGTCGCTGGACAAATGCGCGGAGTGGGAATTGTCTTCTCCCGATACTTGGAAGTCCCTATCGAGTGGGGCGTGGTGATCGGGATGATCATCGTGTTTTTCTATGCGGTTTTGGGAGGCATGAAGGGAATTACCTACACCCAAGTTGCCCAATATTGCGTGCTCATCTTCGCTTACATGGTTCCTGCCATTTTCATTTCCATGCAATTGACCGGGAATCCTATTCCACAATTGGGTTTTGGAGGAGAAGTGGAGGCAGGAGTATCCTTGCTGGACAAATTGGATGGCGTGCTGGACGATTTGGGTTTTGCCGCTTACACGGACGGTAGAAAGAGCATGACCGATATGTTCATGATCACCTTGGCCCTGATGGTCGGAACGGCAGGTTTACCACATGTCATTGTGAGGTTCTTTACGGTTCCACGGGTGAAAGATGCTCGGCTTTCAGCGGGATATGCCTTGGTATTCATTGCTATTTTGTACACAACTGCCCCGGCGGTCGCAGCTTTTGGGATTTATAATGCCATCAATAGTACCTCTGAAAAACCCGTTTCCGAATTACCCACTTGGGTCCAAACTTGGCAGAAAACCAACCTGATCCAGGTGGATGATAAAAATGGGGATGGAATCGTTCAATACCTTCCCGATCCTAATCAAAATGAGCTGCAGATTGATAAGGATATTATGGTTTTGGCCAGTCCTGAGATCGCCGAACTTCCAAATTGGGTGGTCGGTCTTGTGGCTGCAGGTGCAATGGCTGCGGCCTTATCCACAGCAGCAGGATTGCTTTTGGTAATTTCGACCTCCGTATCTCGAGATTTATTTAAGACTTTCCGCCCGGAAATCACCGAGAAGAAAGAGTTGATGATTGCACGAATAGCCGCAGCCGGAGCGGTGATTTTGGCGGGTTATTTCGGGGTTAATCCACCTGGATTTGTGGCTCAAGTCGTGGCATTTGCTTTTGGATTGGCAGCTGCATCCTTTTTTCCTGTTATCCTATTGGGTATCTTTTCTTCTCGAATCAATAAAGAAGGGGCTATTTCCGGCATGTTGGTCGGATTGGTCTTTACCTTAGGCTATATTACCTATTTCAAATTCATCAGCCCCGAGCTGAATACCGCCAAATATTGGTGGTTTGGTGTATCACCAGAGGGAATTGGCTCGATTGGGATGATTTTGAATTTTATCGTTTGTGTAGTGGTGTCACGGTTTACGCCTGCACCACCGGCGTCCATTCAGGAAATGATCGAAGAAATCCGAATTCCTCGGGGAGCGGGCAAAGCGATTGACCATTGATTGATTTCTATTTTAATAACAATAAACCTTTTGAACCATGAGTGACCGATTACATACCCTAAGCGGCTATTTATACGAGTACCAAAAAAGCGTTAGCCAGCCAGAGGAATTTTGGGCCCGGATCGCAGATTCCTTTTTCTGGAGGAAAAGATGGTCTAAGGTCTTGGACTGGAATTTCGAAAAGCCAGATGTCAAGTGGTTTACAGATGGAAAATTAAATATTACAGAGAATATTTTCGAACGGCAGCTTTTTACCCATGCTGATCAGCCTGCCATTATTTGGGAGCCTAATGACCCTGATGAAACAGGAAGGACGCTGACTTATCGGGAATTGTATGAGGAGGTCTGTCGATTTGCCAATGTGCTGAAATCAAAAGGAATTCAAAAAGGTGATCGGGTGATTATCTACATGCCCATGGTGCCTGAAGCAGCTGTCGCTATGTTAGCTTGTGCCCGAATTGGCGCTATTCATTCTGTCGTTTTTGCCGGTTTCAGCGCATCCGCATTGGCAGATCGAATCCAAGATTGCAAAGCAAAAGCGGTTTTGACTTCGGATGGAAATTTCAGAGGAAACAAAAAAATCCCAGTAAAGGCAGTTGTCGATGAATCCCTAAATAAAGCTTCCGTAGAGACCGTAATTGTTTATAAGCGCACCGGGCAGGAAGTTACCATGAAAGAGGGGCGTGACTATTGGTGGCATGAATTGGTAGAGGGCCAATCCACCAAAAACCAGGCTGAGGTGATGGATTCTGAGGATATGCTC
This sequence comes from Algoriphagus kandeliae, assembly GCF_004571135.1. Taxonomy (GTDB): domain Bacteria; phylum Bacteroidota; class Bacteroidia; order Cytophagales; family Cyclobacteriaceae; genus Algoriphagus; species Algoriphagus kandeliae. The sequence goes on along the minus strand of NZ_SPSB01000002.1, from coordinate 164,857 downwards.
TTTATTCTGTACACATCCGGATCCACGGGAAAGCCTAAAGGAGTGGTCCATACCACTGGAGGATATATGGTGTATACCAAGTATTCCTTCGAAAATGTCTTCCAATATTCTCCGGGAGATATTTATTGGTGTACCGCTGATATCGGATGGATTACCGGTCATTCTTACATTGTTTATGGGCCTCTTTTAGCCGGGGCTACCTCCCTCATGTTTGAGGGCGTGCCGACCTATCCCAATCCGGGAAGATTCTGGCAGATTGTTGAAAAGCACAAAGTCAATCAATTCTATACTGCCCCAACAGCAATTCGAGCACTTCAGGCCTTTGGAACTGAGCCGGTAGAAGGTTATGATTTGAGTTCCTTGAAAGTCTTAGGATCTGTAGGTGAGCCCATCAACGAGGAAGCATGGCATTGGTATCACACGCATATTGGAAAAGGCAAATGTCCCATCGTAGATACTTGGTGGCAGACTGAGACAGGTGGAATTATGGTTTCGCCTTTGGCGGGAATTACACCTACCAAACCCGCCTATGCTACGCTACCTCTTCCGGGTATTCAGCTTTGCATCGTGGATGCTGATGGAAAAGAGCTTACGGGAAATGGTGTTGAGGGAAATCTTTGTATCAAATTCCCTTGGCCGTCTATGATTCGCACAACATACGGAGATCATGACCGATGTAGGAAAACTTATTTTTCTACCTATAAGGGAATGTATTTTACCGGAGATGGCGTGAAGCGGGATCATGATGGCTATTACCGAATTCTCGGACGTGTGGATGACGTGATCAATGTTTCCGGTCACCGAATGGGCACTGCTGAGGTAGAAAATGCCATCAACGAGCATCCTTTGGTGATTGAATCTGCGGTAGTGGGCTATCCTCACGAAGTCAAAGGTCAGGGAATCTATGCTTATGTGATCTGCGATATGAAAAACCGAACGGAGGAGAATCTGGTCAATGAAATCAAGGATACAGTTTCCAAGATTATTGGTCCGATTGCCAAGCCAGATAAGATTCAGATTGTACCAGGATTGCCAAAAACCCGTTCAGGAAAAATTATGCGTAGAATTCTCCGAAAAGTGGCAGAGGGAATCACTGAAAATATGGGTGATACCAGTACGTTACTTGATCCGGAAGTAGTCAATCAGATTATTCAGGGAAGGAAATAACAAATCAAGGGGCTGGTTTTCTAGCTCCTTTTTTAGTCTTTTGGAGAAGAATCTTCCTCCTCTGCCTCAAGCTCGATGGAAGAAACAATTGAATCTGGCGAGTCCATTTCCTGCTTGTAAAAATTATGAACCCCAACCATAAAAGCGACAATCAAGGCCCATAAGAGCCTTCTAATTGGTCGGATGAATTGGGAAAATGATTTCATTTAAATAATTTGAATCATTTCAAGTACAAAAAGTTAACCAAATAAATTTTTGCCAGTTTGGCAGAAAAAATTCCAAAATACCCTCTTTCCTTTTCCAATGAGTAATGTCATCATCAATCGCGTGGCAGAGTTTCTTCGGAGACACCCTCCTTTTTCTTTTTTGGAGGAAGAAGATTTGTTAGGAATTGCCTGTTCGGTTGAGATCAGTTATTTGGCTAAGAATGAAGTCCTTTTCCGCAAAGGAGAGCCGGCAAATCCCCATTTTTTTATTCTTAAAGAAGGACAGATTCTCCTTCAGGAGGAGGGAGAAATCCGGGAATATTGTGATGTAGGGGATCTTTTTGGGGTATTGGCATTGCTTGGTAAAAGACCCTATGTGTTGGATGCCTTAGCTGGAGAAAACTCCCTGGTTTATGCAGTTCCGGTCGAAGAGTTTGAAAAGCTTCTCGAAAAGAATCCAAAGGTTTCCTTGTATTTCGCTGCCGGGTTTGCTGCTGGTCAGGTAGTTTTTCGTACGGATTTGGGCCAAGGACAAAAAGCTAGGGAGGTCTTTGGCCGAAAAGAACAGGACCATTCACTATTGATTTTTTCAGGTCAGAGTACCATTCAAATCTCCAAAAATGTTCTTACCTGTAAAACTTCAGATTCGGTGCAAGAAGCTGCCAATCGAATGGATAAAAAGCAGGTAAGCAGCATTGTGATTTGCGATGAATCTAACTTTCCTATTGGCATACTTACAGACAAAGATTTGCGAAGTAAGGTTTTGGCAAAGGGACTTTCTCCTAGCCTGCCTGTTTCGGAGATTATGTCTTCTCCTGTTATCACCAAAAAACCGGATAGTGATTTTGCAGAGTTATATCTCAGCATGATCAAGAATCGGCTTCATCACTTGGTCTTGACAGAAGATGGAACACCAAAAAGTCGGGTTTGTGGGATTTTTTCGGATCATGATGTGCTGCTTTCCATGGGAAATTCTCCGGCTGTTTTGATTCATGCCCTGATCAATGCAAAAAGCAGTGAAGAAATGGGGCAGATTCGGGATCGAGCCGAAACCATGCTTCGCTATTATTTAGAGAATGAAGTTTCTATGGATTTCGTGGCAGGAGTGATGACCGAAATCAATGATGTCATCATTCAACAGGCGATTGAAGAAGGACAAAAACAATTACTTCCAGATTTTCCAGAAATGGAAGCTGTTCCCTTTGCTTTTTTGTCCATGGGGTCAGAAGGTAGAGAAGAACAGCTTTTGCGAACAGATCAAGACAATGCTTTAGTCTACGGAGATGTGCCTGAAAAGCTGAAAGAAAAAGCGAAAGATTACTTCCTACAGCTAGGAACTTACGTTGTGGAGACCCTTTTGACTTGTGGCTTTGCTTCCTGTCCGGGAGAAATCATGGCTTCCAACCCCAAATGGGTTTTGCCAATATCGTCTTGGAAGGCACAATTTTCCGAATGGATTCTCCATCCAAGCCCGGAAGCCTTGATGAAATCTTCCATCTTTTTTGATTTCCGGGTAGTGAAAGGAAGCCGATCTTTGGGTGATGACTTGAGTAATCACATCTTTGATGAGATCAAGAAAAAGCCGATTTTCCTTAATTTCCTTGCACAGAATGCCTTACAAAATCCTCCTCCTTTGGGCTTTTTCCGCAATTTTTTGGTGGAGAAATCAGGAGAGCATCGCGATCAATTTGACATAAAAGCGCGAGCAATGTTGCCTTTGACGGACTTAGCTCGTTTGCTCATTTTATACCATGGAATTCCAGGAGTCAACAATACCTTCAAGCGCTTTGAAAAATTGGCAGAAGTAGAACCGAACTACAAGGATTTGTTTACTCAGGCTGCTAAAGCCTATGAAATATTGATGCGAATGCGTGCTTTGGAGGGCTTGCAGCAAAATTCCAGTGGGCGATTTATTGCTCCGGAAAAATTGGGCAAAATCCAGCGTCATTTGCTTAAAAATTCCTTTGCTCCGATTCAGGAGCTACAGGAAATCGTTCAGGTTCGTTTTCAATTGGACTATTTTCGATCATGAGTTGGTGGCCCTTTCGATCTGAATCCAAGAAGCAGGATTTTGTGGAGGAATACCTTCGACTTTTTGAAAAGCCTATTCCCGGTATCCGAAAGATCACGCAATTGGATTTTGTGGTTTTGGATACGGAAACCACAGGTTTGGACCCCAAAAATGACTATGTGATTTCCTTTGGTGGCATCAAGATCCAAAAGGGAAAAATCCTAGTAGAAACTGCTATTGAATGGTATCCGGAATCCCCGAAAGAAGGGGCCGATACCGCTATGATTCACGGATTAGTGAATCGGGAAAATCTCCTTAGGCCTAAGGTCTTTTCTGAAAAGCTATTGGAATACATAGGGCCATCCATTTTGGTGGGGCATCACTTGAATTTTGATCTGGAAATGCTCCAAAAGATAGGAAGCTCCTCGGGGCTTAAGAATTTTAGAAATCCAAGTCTTGATACCTTGGAATTAGCGGTTCGATTGGAGCATGGACCTCATGTGAATTGGCAGGAGATTCCTATGAAGGAATACAGCTTGGATGCTCTTTGTGAGCGCTATCAAATTCCAAGCGATGATCGTCATACGGCCGGAGGCGATGCTTTTTTGACAGCTCAGCTTTTATTGAAATTGTTGAAAGTGGCTGAGAAAAAAGGAATAGTCAACTATCAGCAATTATTTCGTTGATTATTTCCAACTCACCTCTATTTCCCCATTTGCCTGAATATGAATTTGCAATTGATCTTTCAAAGGATAAAACCCTTCAGGGCTCAATGATAAATTTTTGACCTTGAGATCCGCTAAAGGAGTTTGTAAACTCAGTCTCTCCGAAAAGGATTGGGAAGTAGAAAGAAGTAATTCTTCCAGAGGAAAAACCGCCTCTGCTTCTATTCTTCGGATAATTTTTCCCTTTTTCAAAGCAACAGCCCATTTGGCTTTGGCATTATCACTGATCAGTTTAAAGTTGAGATCGGATACTTTTAATTCCTGTAATCGAGCATCGAATTCAGGCTTACCCACCACAAAAAGCGCTCCCTCAATTTCTTCCCCATTATTTCGAATAGCCTTGAAGTCCATTTCAATTTTGAGCAATTCTCCAAAAGCACCTGTTTTAAAATTCGACAGCTCCATCAAGGTCTTCCGGTCCACGCGAACGGTTTTATTTCCCAAAAAACTTTCCAGTTCCTGATCGATAGTAGAATAGTCAATACTTAAAGGAAGTAATGCCTGAAGTAGGTTTTCATCCGAAGGGTTTGGACTCAAATTTGGTAGGGGAAAGGCACGCGAAGGCAGCGCATCTGAAGGATGGGTTTGGATGGTTCCATTGAGTCCCAAGCGCAAGGCGAGTTGGTTTTCTTCAGAGAAAAACTCTTCAAAATTGACTTCTTGAGGTTGAATGGAAAATCCAAGTTCCTGTCCTTCCCAACTTACCGAAAAGGGTTTTCCCACCTGCTCCCAAAGTAAATTGACCCAAGGTTTCAACGGGGCCAATTCATGGTTTGGTCCTAAGTTTTGGGCCGCCCATTGATTGATCTGTTTTTCAAGGGTACCTGATAGGTCAACCCCCATTCCCAGCACCTCCAACTTCAATTCACCTCCAAGGTCCAAAAGCTCAAAATCTTCTAGGTATAGGGACCAATTTTCCTTGACTTCTGGGTTTATCAAGAAGGAAGGAGCCAGTTCTCGATTAATGGGTACCCTTCGACGAAATAAATTTCCCAAGCCTCCTTGCTGTAAACCAAATTCACCTTCAATTTGCAAAGGGACTGTTAATTTCAAGCGCTCATCATCCAAAGAAGCCCATTGGATTTTTCCATTTCGGCGAATTTCCAAGTCTCCTTCTATTCCATTTCCAAACTGCATATTTTCCTCTTGAACCAGGGTTTGGGGAACTTGAGAATTGATCAGCCGATCCATGGTTTTTGCAGGCATTTGTGTGGCTAGGTTCACTTGAGAATTTGCAGGAGGAACGACCGGACTGGGACCAGGAGAAGTAATATCCAGGCTTTTGCAGGAAAAAAACAAAAACAGGGAACTAAATAAGTAAAGGGTGTATTTTTGCAAATGAGTTGCGTTTGAATTATCCATGTATCGACTCTTGGCTGTATAGAAAAGCTGAGACTAAAATTAAGATCATAACGTATGAATTGGCAAAAACTGACCCAAGTTGAGCAAATAGAAGAAATAAAGCGTCAAAGTAAGGATAGGCCTGTTCTGATTTTTAAGCATAGTACGCGTTGCTCTATCAGTAGTATGTCCTTGGATCGGCTTGCTTGGAATTGGCGAAGTGAGGATGATGAAAAAGTCACTTCCTATTTTTTAGACTTGATTTCCTATCGAGACCTTTCTAATCAGGTGGCTAAAGAGTTTGGTGTGCCCCATCAGTCCCCTCAGGTTATTTTAGTGAAGAATGAGCAAGTGGTTTTTGATGACAGCCATTTTGGAATCTCCTATCAGGCAATTATGAGCAAAATTTGAGTGAAAACCACATTAGAATTTTGCCATTTATCCTTCAAATTCTCCATTCTTATTTTTTAGTAAATCCGATTTAAACCTTCCCCTTTGTCAATGAGTCAAAGAAGCTGAACTTTGTCTTTCTATGAAAAACTATTCAGTATTCTTTTTGTTGGTTTTCAGCTTATTAGCAGCGCAACCTGTTTTAGCGCAACGAAACCAAAGTGGAGACCGTCCCGAACGAAAACTTACCGGCATCGTCATGGACGGCACTATCAATAAGCCCATGGTGGGGGCCAATGTACAAATCAAAACCCTAGCAGATTCACTTCTTCGGGGAACTGTCACAGACGGACAGGGAAAATTTGAACTTGTGCGGCCTGATATTCCTCAAGTGAAAATAGAAATCACCTTTATAGGCTATCAAAAAATTTCCAAAGTCCACAGTTTTCGTGACCCTAACGATCTAGGGACCTTTGTGCTTCAGGAAGACACCAAAGAACTTGGAGAAGTCCTGATTGAGGGACAAGTTCCAGTTGGAGAGCAGCGAGGAGATACGACTTCCTTTAATGCCAATGCCTTCAAAACCATGGAAAATGCACAGGCAGAAGATTTGATTCGAAAAATGCCAGGAATCACCATGCAGGGTGGGCAGCTGCAAGCCCAAGGGGAAGCAGTTCAACGAGTCTTGGTGGATGGAAGAGAATTCTTCGGTTCAGATCCTAGCATTGCCTTAAGAAATCTACCTGCCGATGCGATCGAGCGAGTAGAAGTTTTGGATCAACGCTCCGACCAAAGCCGGTTGACTGGGTTTGACGATGGAAATTATACCAAGACGATTAATATCATTCTTAGAGAGGATCGCAAAAACGGCCAATTTGGAAGGGTCTATGCAGGCTATGGTACCGATGACCGCTATTCGGCTGGAGGTAGCCTTAACTTCTTCAGTGGAGATAGGCGTTTTTCGATCCTGGGTTTGACTAACAATGTCAATCAGCAAAACTTTTCCTCTCAAGACTTGGCAGGAGTTACAGCCAATTCCTCAGGAGGAGGAAGAGGTGGATTCCGTGGAGGCGGTGGCCGATGGGGTGGAGGAAATAACAATTTCTTCGTCGGAAATGATATCGGTATCATTCAGACCAATGCCATTGGCCTCAATTACAGTGATAAGTGGGGTAAAAAGGTCAATGTGACAGGAAGTTATTTCTTCAATAATACTAATAATACCCTTCAGCAAATCACGAATGAAGAGCGGATTATCTCTGAAACGCAAAGCCAGTTTTATCAGGAAAATCTGATCAATAGTGTGGATAATTACAACCACCGAGCAAATGCGAGAATTGAGGCAGATTTGAATGAAAAGAATAGCATTATCATTACTCCGAGTCTGTCATTCCAGAATAATAAAACCTTCAGTGATCGGGATGCATTGACTTTGGGAAATGAAGGGGATTCGCTTTCTGCCCTTCGATCCATTTCGGATGCAGAAACCAAGGCATTTAATGTGTCAAACAATATCACTTATCGCTATAAATTCGACAAACCAAGAAGAACACTTTCTACAGATATCTCTACCACTTGGAATAATCGTGACCAATTGTCTGATTTGACGGCGGCGAGTAGGGATTACAATAGAAATTTATTGGATACCACCATTCAGAGGACAGACGCCTTGAATGATGGATTCAATTATCGGGTGAATGTTACTTTGACCGAGCCTTTGGGTGAGAAAGCTATGGGTACATTTGGTTACCAAGTAGCCAACAATAAGACTATGGCGGATCAGAAAACCCGAGTTTTCAATGAGGAAAATCTTCCTGTTTTGGATACTGCCTTGAGTAATGAGTTTAACAACAAATTCATCACCCAACGACTACGAAGTGGTTATGCTTATAATAATAATGGCTACAGCATCAACCTGAATTTGGATTATCAGTTTGCCCGATTGGACAATGAGGCATTCTTCCCAACTGAGGGTGTTTTCAAGCGAGATTTCAACAATATCCTTCCTAGTGCAAATATCAATTTCAGAAATCGGGAGACAGGATTTTCTTGGAGAATCCGATATCGAACAGATACGGATGAGCCAAGTGTAAGCGAGCTTCAAAATGTGATCAATAACCAAAACCCACTCAATTTACGGGTAGGTAATCCGAGTCTTGGACAAAGTTATAATCACAATATCTTCGCCAACATCGCCAAGGTGAATCTCGAGAAATCCAAGACTTTCTTCACCTTCATCAACTATTCGGCAACGAGCAATTTTATTGGTAATAGCACTTTTGTTGCAACACAGGACACCTTGATCAATGGTGAGGTACTCCTTCGTCCGGGTGGTCAGATTTCTCAGCCTGTCAATTTGGATGGTAACTGGAGAGTTCGTGCGTTTGCGACCTATGGGATGCCAATTCCTAAGCTCAAGTTGCAATTCAACACAAATACCCGATTGGGCTTCAACCGTACTCCAGGCTTGATTAATGGAGAGAAAAATATCAACGATAACATTGACATTAGTCAGGGTATTACCATCAGCTCCAATATCAGTAAGAATGTGGATTTCTCGGTAAGCACGACTGGTACATATACTATTGTTAACTCCAGTCTGCAAGCCAACTTAGATCAAAACTATTACATCCAAGAGTCTAACATTCGCTTGTATTTCTCTCCAAACAATGGAAAGCTTTTCGTTGGAAACAACATTAACAACATGTTGTATAGTGGGCTTTCAGAAGGGTTTGATCAGTCGGTTTGGCTATGGAATATAGAAGGCGGCTTCCGCTTTGCGAAGAATAACAAGGCCGAATTAAAGGTTGTGATCTTCGATCTGCTAAACCAAAATAACAGCATTAGCAGAACGATTTCCGATGTGGCTATAACTGATGTGTTTACTAATGTCTTGACCCGCTATGGAATGCTCACCTTCACCTATATCATTGGTAACTTCAAGGAGCCAGAACCAGATGATAGCCCATGGAGAAGAATGCGTCCGGGAGGAGGAAGAACCTGGTAATAATCCGAAAATCATTAAAATAGAAGTAGCTCAGGTTGAAAAATCTGGGCTATTTTCTTTTTCAAGAGGAACTTCTGCTTTTTACACCTCTTCAAAAACTTAAAAATTGTAGCTTTGTGGCTTTAGAAAGGAAATATCCATGCATCAGGAAAAAATTGAAGCGATAAAAGCTGCCATCGCGGCGGCTGATGCCCAAAATGCAGATGAGTTAGAGGCCTATCGAATGAAGTTCATCTCCAAAAAAAGTGTGGTAGGTGAACTTTTCGCTGCCATGGGTCAAATTCCCAATGAAGAGAAACGTGCTTACGGCCAATTGGTCAACAGCGTAAAGCAACTCGCAGAAGCTAAGTTCCAGGAGCTTATTGAGAAGGTAAATACTGCCAATAAAAAAGCAAAATCAGCTGATCTGGATTTGACACTTCCTCCTTCCAATCATGCGATTGGGGGAATCCATCCATTGACTGCTACCCGTCAGCGCATCATTGAGATTTTTGAACGCATCGGATTCAATCTTTCTGAAGGCCCGGAAATCGAAGACGACTGGCATAATTTCACGGCTTTGAATTTCCCAGAAAATCACCCTGCGCGAGAAATGCAGGATACCTTCTTTATCGAGAAGAATCCGGATATCGCGCTTCGGACACACACCTCTTCGGTGCAGGTTCGGGTGATGGAAAATCAAAAACCACCGATCCGAACGCTTTCCCCGGGTAGAGTGTACCGGAATGAAGCTATCTCTGCCCGTGCTCACTGTATTTTCCACCAAGTGGAAGGATTATATGTGGATGAAAATGTAGGTTTTGCGGATTTGAAGAACACGCTTTATCACTTCGCCAAGGAAATGTTTGGCAAAGGTACCAAAGTGCGTTTCCGCCCTTCTTTCTTCCCTTTTACCGAACCAAGTGCAGAGATTGATATTTCTTGTCTGCTATGTGGAGGAGCAGGCTGTAATGTTTGTAAAGGAACAGGCTGGGTCGAAATAGGAGGTTCTGGAATGGTAGATCCTCATGTCTTAGAAAATTGTGGTATCGATTCCAAAAAGTATACGGGCTTTGCTTTCGGAATGGGTATTGAACGAATTGCCATGCTGAAGTATCAGATCAAGGATTTACGCTTGTTTACCGAAAATGATGTCCGGTTTTTAAAGCAGTTTCGATCGATTCTTTAGAGCTTAAATTCAGCATAAACTATCAATCCCCGCTTGATTCAAACAGGCGGGGATTTTTCTTTTTTGGTTTTTGAATATGGTTTATCCTAAGTTGATCAGCTAGGATTTTTCCTTAAATCGTCTATTTTGCATTAGGGTTAATTATTGAAACCCACTGAAAAATAACCTTCTAGCGCTATGAAAAAGATTTTTTTGATGGCATTGATCGGCAGCGTACTTCTAAGCTGCAGCCAGAAAAATCAAGAAGTTGAAGAGCAGGAAAACCCTGCTGAAATTGTCGCTGAATCACCTGATGAGTCGCAATCATCTGTTTTTGGAAACTATGTCGATGAGGGCTATGCACAACGCGATCAAGGGTATGATTGGGTATCAGTAGCAGTCAAGCCCGGAAAGGATGGTAGCATTTCCATTTCCGTACGATCTAGAGCCGATCGAAAAAAACCAACCTGTACCTATGACACCAAAGCCTACCCCTTATCCGAAAATCAATACTCAAGCTATCAGGATGGGAAGCAGATTGTTTTTTCTTTTCAGGATGGAAGCCTTCAAATATCCACAGAGAATGCAGCAGATAACGGAATTTTATACTTCTTCTGTAGTGGAGGGGCGACGCTGGAAGGAACATATCAAAAGATTGATGGAGTTTTAGACGCGGACCAAATTGACCCTACGCTTTTTTCCAAAGTGTTAAATCTTCAAGGAATAGGCTTCAATGTGACTTCAGTAAAGGAGGAAGATGCGACCAAGTTAACGGTCTTTACTTTTGGTTTGAAAGAGCAGGAATATAATGAATCCTTTGACCTGGTTGGGGAACAAGTTGTGGATGCTGAAGTAGAAGACCTAGATTCGGATGGCTCCCCGGAATTGATGGTTTACACAGTTTCAGATGGAAGCGGTAGCTATGGGAATGTGTATGGTTTCTCAGTAAACAATCTAAAATCCATGAGTCAGGTGTATTTTCCCCCCACTTCTGAAAACCCAGATATCAGTCAGGGCTATATGGGACATGATGAATTTGCTTTGGTTGAAACTCGCCTTGTTCAGCGATTTCCTATCTATTTGGAAGGCGATTCCAATTCAAATCCTACAGGGGGGATACGACAAGTTTCATACAAACTGATTCCCGGTGAGGCGATGAAAAAGTTTGATGTTGATCAGGTTAATGCATTTGAAAAATAAACAATGAAATCACTATTTAATGACCGCTATTCTCTTCTTATCATATTCTTAGGAATTATTGCCGCAGGCTTTGTTCATTGGCCAATTCCTTATAAGGAGGTCATTATTTCTAGCCAGCCATATATTTTGAAGATGGGGATTGCTGGTATTGTTGTTGGAGTGATTGGTGGAATATTAAAAAAGAAAGCACCTCTCAACACTGCTGTACTAGTTTCCCTTGGTTTTGCACTTGCAATCTTTTTCCGAGTGGTTTATGATTCTTTTGCATTAGGACCTACCTATCATAACCTTTGGCCCTTTGAGATTTTATTTATTGAAATAATTGCCTTCCCTTCTTCCTTATTGGGAGCTGGAGTAATGAGCTTGATTAACAAGTTCATCATTAAAAATTAGACCATCGTAAAACCTTGTTAAAGAAAAAAATAGCCTGTGGATCGATTAACCACAGGCTATTTTATTAACTCGGTTTTTGTGACGTCCACCTTCGAAATCTGTAGTAAGGAAGGTTTCCACCATATTTTCGGTATCTTGAAAATTGACAAATCTCGCAGGTATTGCGATTACATTGGCATTGTTGTGTCGTCTAGCCAAGGAAGCTAAAGCAGTATTCCAGCAAAGAGCAGCACGAATTCCCTGATGTTTGTTTGCTGTCATAGCTACGCCGTTTCCGCTTCCACAAATTACAATTCCTTGGTCAAACTCTCCCTTTTCGATCGCAGTACAAAGGGGATGAACATAATCTGGATAGTCTACCGAAGCATCAGAGAAAGGACCAAAATCCTTCACCTCATATCCCTGCTTTTTGAGCTTTTCGACTAACATTTCCTTGTACTCAAAGCCGGCATGGTCCCCGCCGATTGCAATTCTCTTCGCCATGTGTGTATAAGTTTTAATCGTTTTCTTCTTCTCTTTCCCGCTCGTATTCAGCTTCCTTCAATGCTCGTTTCTTTTCTAGTCGCTTTGCAATGTTGATTCCTGCTTCATAAAGCACCAAAATAGGCATTGCAATAAGCAATTGGCTGATCACGTCAGGAGGAGTAATGACTGCTGCCAAAACCAAAATCACGACAATCGCATGACGCCGGTAAGTTCGCAGCATTCCTGATGTTACCAATCCTGACATGGAGAGGAAATAAATGACCACAGGAAGTTGGAACATAATGGCCGAAGCCAAAACCAACATGGTCAATGTAGTAACATATGATGTAATGTCAAATTCATTCAGAATGGAAGGGTCCAACTGGTAGTTGGATAAGAAGTTGATAGAAAGCGGCGAAAGGATGTAATATCCGAATGCTGCTCCCAAGAAGAAAAGCAAACTCACAAAGAATACTGCTCCACGGGCAGCTTGCTTTTCCTGGTCATAGAGTCCCGGACTGATAAATCGCCAAACTTCCCAAAAAACATAAGGAAAGGCGACAATGAATCCCACCACAAAACTGGATGTCATGTGCATGGAAAACTGCCCGGTCATCTGACGGCTTTGTATGGTGAAGGGAAGTTCATCAATGCAAAGAGCCGGCATATTTACAAAGCTGGACAAATCACAAAGAACCCGATAGGTAAAGAAGTCTATCTTCGAAGGCCCAAGGATAACCATGCCGAATACAATGCTCTTGGCTAAGAATGCAATGACTGAAAAGATCAGAATGGCTGCTATGGACCGCAATAAATGCCAGCGCAAGGCCTCCAAATGATCTAGGAAGGACATTCCTTCCTCTTCTTCTTGATATTGGTCTAATGCCACTTTACTAGGTACAGATTAGTATAAAGGAAATTGAACCATCCATTCATTCACTTCAGCTCGGATTTGATTCAAGACTGCCTCATCGGAATGATTCATCAAGGCCCGGTCAATCAATCCAACAATTTTGCGCATATCGTCCTCTTTAAGACCTCTTGTCGTCACCGCTGGGGTGCCTACGCGCATTCCGGAAGTCACAAATGGGGATCTATTATCAAAAGGAACCATGTTTTTATTGATGGTGATATCTACTTTGCCTAGGGTTTCTTCTGCGAGTTTTCCAGTAATATCCTTGTTTCGAAGATCAATCAGCATCAAGTGATTATCGGTTCCTCCTGAGATCAACTTATATCCCAACTTGACAAATTCATCTGCCATCACTGCCGCATTCTTCTTCACCTGGACGATGTAATGCATGTATTCGTCAGAAAGTGCTTCTTGGAAAGCTACTGCTTTAGCGGCGATGATGTGCTCCAATGGACCACCTTGAGTACCCGGGAAAACGCCCATATCAAGGAGAGAAGACATTTTTCGGATTTCACCTTTTGGTGTGGTCAAGCCCCATGGATTATCAAAATCTTCGCGCATCATAATCAAACCCCCTCTTGGACCACGCAAAGTCTTGTGTGTGGTGGTGGTTACAATATGACAATATTCCAAAGGATCATTCAAAAGCCCTCTTGCAATCAATCCTGATGGATGGGAAATATCGGCTAGCAAAATAGCATCCACTTGATCAGCAATATCCCGAAGTCGTTCATAATCCCAATCCCTTGAATAAGCTGAAGCTCCGCAGATAATCATTTTGGGCTTTACTGTCAGGGCTTTTTCTTCAACCTTGTCATAGTTGATGACTCCGGTTTCTTCTTCAACACCATAAAAATGTGCATCATAAAGCTTACCAGAGAAATTCACTGGAGAACCATGCGTCAAGTGTCCTCCATGTGCTAGATCAAACCCAAGAATAGCATCACCGGGATTTAGACAGGCAAGCATCACAGCAGCATTTGCCTGAGCCCCTGAATGAGGCTGCACATTAGCCCAAGATGCACCGAAGAGTTCTTTTGCCCGGTCAATTGCGATTTGCTCGATCTCATCTACTACTTCACAACCTCCATAGTAACGCTTCTTAGGAAGTCCTTCCGCATATTTATTCGTTAATACACTTCCTGCAGCTTCCATGACTTGCTTGCTGGTGAAATTTTCAGAAGCAATCAATTCAATGCCTCGCTTTTGTCTGTCTTCTTCTTTGTTGATGAGGTCAAATACAACCGTATCTCTTTTCATATTCAAGGGGTTTGAAAGCCTAGCTGTACCAAAAAACAGAAAAGGCCTATGCTAAATGAAGTCCAAAAATAGCCCGAAAGTACCTATTATCCAATGTAGAAAGGAATTGAAATTTGAGGAATGAAAAAGGTGAATTTTCCTAATTTCGGGAAATGATAGATTTTAAATTTCGACCTGCTACTTACTTCTCTGAAGATACCAATTCGGCTCTTTTGGTACGCTTACACTATCCCGAAAGTCAATGGGGAGAGCAGATCAGTATTTATGCCCATGAAATTGATCGGATGATTCAACTCGAGGCAGTCGATTTTTATGGAAATGACTATATGCTTTACCCATCCAAAGTTGATGAGCCCATGACTCTGGAGGATTTGATCTATTTGATCGAAGGAATGCAGGTCAATCAAGATTCCTGGGACGGAAGAATGGAATTGGTGTTGGATGGAATCCCTGAGGCGAGTAGTTCCTTTTACCCGGATCTTGAAAAATACTTTTCAGAAAAGCGGAAAAACTTCGGTTTGGATTAGAAATCCAAATGTTCTTGTCGTTGGTTTCTCAAACCTTGATTCCGAAACCAGTATTCATAAGTTTCGAATTGTAGACAATCCTTCAAAAGTATTCCTTGATAGGTGAGGTTCTTTAATGAACCGGATGGGAGCCAAGACTTCAGCTTTTTGGCCTGCTCGCTTTGTAGCTGGGATAATTGTATCCAGTATTTATTGTCGATAAGGATAGGTATTAGTTTTTTCATAAGCCATTTTCCTTTCGGTAAAAGTATCCTGATTATCAGCCTGCTACAATGATGCCAAATTATTTTTATGTTAATAAAACCTGAGTTTTTATCTTTCCCTTATGATCGGGGCTTTCCTTGCTTTTTTGTTTTTGGTACTTGGGCTAATTGGCCAGCGTAGACCCGGATTTCCTGTTGAAAAAGCAATAAAATGGGTGAATAGTTACCTGTTTAATTTAGTGCTTCCTGCCATCGCTCTTTTGTATATTCCTAGCATTGAACCTAGTTGGGAGTTACTGATTCCGGTATCGGCCGCCTGGTTGACCTTTTTCCTTTCTTGGTTGATTTTTGGGATTTTGGGGAGAATCTTGGGCTGGAGCCCTCAGGTTACAGGTTGTCTATCAATTGTAGCCGGTTTGGCCAATACCTCATTTTTGGGTTTCCCGGTTGTAGAAGCACTTTATGGAATTGAGGGATTACCCATTGCCTTATTGATGGATCAAGGGGGTTCATTTCTATTGGTTTCATCTATGGCTATTATCATTGGTTCGATCTATAGTCACCAGTCCGGAGATTACCGGCAAATCCCTTGGAAAATATTGAAGTTCCCGCCCTTTGGATTTTTGATTGGAACCCTGATTATGAGTCTTGTGGGGCTGAAAACGCCTGAATTCCTGCTTCCATTCCTAACTTTAATTGGGAAGTCCATGGCTCCGATGGCCCTTTTGGCTATTGGTTTACGTTTTCGGGTGGAGCGAGCTGATTTGAAGTCTCTTTATTTTTGGGCGGGACTTGGATACCGATTGCTTCTGGCTCCGGCATTAATCTATATCCTCTACCGAAATTTCATGGATGCAGAGGGGTTGACTTTCAAAGTGACCGTTTTGGAGTCTGCCATGGCACCGATGATTACGGGCTCGATCGTGGCAATCAATTATAATTTGGCGCCGCGATTAGCGGCTTTGCTTTCTGGTTTGGGGATGGTGGTTTCACTAGTCACCTTGGGGTGCTGGTATTTTTTCCTAGGCTGACCAAATCCTATTAAGTTCCTCTAGGAATTCTTGATGAATGATGGAATTGGTGGCGACAATCTGTCTTCCAAAAATGTAATCTGAGCCTCCTGAAAAATCCGTGACCTTCCCTCCTGCTTCTTGGACAATCAAGGAACCTGCTGCCACATCATAAGAGTTTAAGTTGTATTCAAAAAATCCTTCGATTCTACCCATAGCTACATAAGCTAAATCAACCGCTGCAGAACCAAAGCGACGAAGTCCATGTGTGCTTTGCATCAGGGATTTCAATGCAGCTAGGTATTTATCTATCTGTTCAAAATTATAGTAAGGAAAGCCTGTAGCTATCAGGGAAGCTGCTAGGTTCGGCGCTTTACTAACATGGATTGGAGTTTCATTGCAAAAAGCTCCTCCTCCTTTGACTGCATAGAAGCATTCGTGGAGGTTGATTTCGTAAACCACACCTAGAATAACTTCATCCCGCTCCATCAAGGCGATACTTACGGAGAATATCGGCAAACCATGAATAAAATTGGTAGTGCCATCCAGCGGATCAATGACCCAATTGTATACCTCAGCTCTTGTCGAGTTTGTTCCCTCTTCGGTTATAAAACCTGCCTCTGGAAATAGCTCACTTAGCTGCTCGACGATTCTTCGCTCAGCCTCTTTGTCCACATAGGAAACCAAGTCATTGAATCCTTTGTGCTCGACTTTTTGCACATCGAAATGTTGTCGCTCTTTTCGGATAAAGGCACCAACAGACTTGGCTATTTCTTGGGTTTGCTCTAACAGTAGCTGGAGTTTTTCTTGACTGAGCATGGGTAATTCGGTTTTAAAAGTAAGGGTGGAAAAAGATGTGGGGTCTCAATCCCGATATTTTTTAGATCGTTTTTCCTGTTTTTCTTCTCTTGATTCCTTCCTTTCAGGTTTGCCGGCAACAGTGAGTACTATTTCCCCTTTCAATGGATTTGTCTCATAATAAGCGATCAACTCTTCTAAGGTTCCTCGGACATTTTCCTCGTGGATTTTTGTCAATTCACGAGAAACACAGGCTTGTCTGTCCGCACCAAAAGCTTCCGCAAGCTGCTCTAAGGTCTTGATTAAGCGATGAGGAGATTCATAAAAAACCATCGTCCTAGGTTCATCCACCAAGGAATCAATCCGGGTTTTACGGCCTTTTTTATGTGGAAGAAATCCTTCAAAGACGAATCGGTCGTTAGGTAAACCTGAATTGACCAATGCTGGCACAAAAGCAGTAGGGCCAGGAAGACTTTGAACCGCTAATCCAGCCGCTATTACTTCTCTCACCAGTAGGAATCCGGGGTCTGAGATTGCTGGCGTCCCAGCATCTGAAACCAGAGCAAAAACTTCTCCTCTCCTCATTCGCTCTACCAACTTTTCCACAGCTTTGTGTTCGTTGAAAATATGGTAGGATTGAAGGGAATTGGAAATTTCAAGATGCTTGAGCAGCATTCCCGTGGTTCGTGTATCTTCGGCTAAGATCACATCCACCGATTGGAGGATCTCTAGGGCCCGAAGGGTGATGTCCTTGAGATTTCCAATCGGTGTTGGAACCAGATACAAACTGATGGGAAGTGATTCGCTCATGCTAGGATAGCATCGATAGCTTTTGCTAGTTGATGATCTTTTTCAGTTACCGTATTTCCCGCATCATGTGTAGTCAGTTCGATCTCAACTGTATTATACACATTACTCCAATTAGGATGATGCTGCTGAGCTTCTGCCAAAAAGGCCACTCGAGTCATGAAGGCAAATGCCTCTTGGAAATCCTTGAAGGTAAAGGTTTTTTTGAGTCGATTATTTTCTTCTTTCCACATCAGCTAGAAATTTTAAAGTGAAATTACTCCCTCTATGGAAGAGGCTTTTTCATAGTAATTGATGATTTCATCGGCACTGTGTACCATCACTTGAATCGTGGTGCTCACGTATTTTCCTCCAGAGCTTGCTTTTAGGCTCATCTCATTTTTTGGGAAGATCGCACCTATTTCATTTTCCCGTCCATTCGGGACAATGAATTTAAACATATAAAGCATGGGAAATTCTCCATGTGCCTCGAGCTTTTCTTTGAAAGTCTCTTTGCTAAAGGGCTTCTGTAACATTTTCTACCTTTCGAATTTTAATTCTAAAAAGAAACCCATGCCGAGTGACATGGGTTCCAATTTGGTTGTTTAGAAGTATTTGTATCGGTAGTCCTTGACATCTGCGAGATCTTCCAGCGCCATCATGACTTGATAAGAAACCCGTTGCGCACCGCTTTGAGCCAGCTGTGCCTGATAAATGGTGTAATCAGCAATATCTGCCGCTGGAGTTAGCGTATTCAATTTACCAACAATGATTCCAATGTCTTCTTGAATAGGCTTGGTAATTCCTCCTTCAGAAAGTCCAAAAATCGCTCCCACAGCCTTAGGCGCAAATCCGATTCCAGGAATTACTGAAGAGCTCAATTTCAAGTCAGGAATTTCGTTCAGGGAAGCATCATCACCATAGACAGCTTTCATCTCCTCCAAAGTGCTCTTTCCAGCAAGTGCTTCCATAATCAAGGCAGCCTTCTTGTCATTTCGAACTTGACCTTCCACTTGATCTCTTACATCTGCCAAGGTAGTCTCTTCTTCTTCTTTCTTACTCACCAAAGTCGCTACGATGTAAGCGTTTTCTAATTCGAATACTGGAGAAACTTCACCTTCAGTAGCCTCAGCAAAAGCCCATCGGATAATTTCGCGGGCATTTTGAAGATTGTTTAGGTTTCTGGATGTAGCATCTACATTGTTTGCTTGAAGTACTCGGTAATTTTGGTCTACAGCATTTTCAGTGAACTCATTTCTGTTACCGGACTCAGCAGCGAAAGAATCAGCATTTCTGAATGCTTCATTTCTAGTAGCATCAGAAGCGATCAATTCTTTCTGAAGTACTGCGATTTTGGTGTACTCGGTTTTAGGAAGGTCAGTTACTTCAATGATGTGGTATCCATATTCGGTTTCTACCAAATTTGGCAACAAACCAGTTGTTCTTCGTGCATAGGTAGCTTCTGCGAATTCGTCCACAAATTCTTCTTTAGCAAACCATCCCAAATCACCACCAGTTTGTGAAGTTCCATCCTGACCGTAATTACGAGCAGCAGTAGCGAAATCACCACCGTTTTTTAAGTCCTGAAGAACTTCTTCTGCCTGCGCTTTTACATCGGCCTTAGCAGCATCGGCCAAACCTTCTGTGCTAAACAAAATGTGAGAAGCTCTCATGCGAGGAGTTCCTTCGTATTTGTCAGAAACTTTGAAGCTGATATAAGTAGAATTCGCAGTGACGAAAGGACCATAAGTTTCGCCTTCCACAAATTCAGATACATTTCGAGTCAAATCCTCCGGAAACTCATCTCCAGGGCGGAAAGTGTAAAATGCAGGACGTAAGTCAGAGTTTCTGTTTACAAAAACAGAGTCATTGTCGGCATTTTTCAATTCTTCTGTCAATTGAGTGATTTCCTCAATCACAGCAGCAGAGTCAGCACTGCTAGGAAGAATAGAGAAGTTTACATATTCAATGTTTGCAGTATTTCCGGTTTGGAATTTCTCCTTATTATCTCTTAGATATGCTTCCATCTCAGATTCACTAACTGAAATAGCAGTGTCTGGAATAGCATAGTAAGGCACGAAAAGGATAGAGGCTTCAGCAATGGTATTTGCTGCTTTGTATTCCATTTTGCCTTCTGCAGAAGTAGCATACTCAGAAGTAGACAGTAAGTTGTCATACTTGATTCGAAGGCGAGACTCTGCGAAAAGTTGTTCCTGTTGAGCCCAGAAAGCCTGCTGAGCTGGGTCAGCGGTCTCCAATGACTGAAGAAATGCAATCAACTGGGTTTTGTCAAACAGACCGGTTTGTGGGTTGATCAATTGCTGTCTGAGTTCAGGGACGATGTTTTTACCCTGTACCATATCCACCAATTCCTCTGGAGAGATGGTCATTCCCAGCTTTTCGTATTCTTCGTCGAATACTTTTTCAACGATCATGGCCTGCCAAGCCTGCTCCCGAACGGTAAACATTTCCACTTCAGAAGGAGCTCTTCCAGTTCGCTGCTGATAAGCAATGCGGAATTCTTCCACCTTATCAACATACTCTTGGTAGGTGATTTCTTCACCAGCAATTTCACCCACTACAGGGTTGTTTGATCCCAATAAAGTGGAGTTAGGACTTAGCAAATCCCCACCCAAAAGGAATAGAATCAACCCGCCGGCAATTACACCGATTGCGAGACCTGTCCGCTGTCTTATTTCTTTAATTAACGCCATTAGATTTAGTACACTTTTTTAGAAGAGACGCAAAATAATAGCATTGCGAACGATTTTCAAAATATATTCTGAATCAAAGCCTTATCTAAAAAGTTGTAGATGGGTTGATTTTCAGGCGTAGAGAGTCGATGCGATGCTCTTGTTTGGAGACGATTGTAAAAGTAAAGGGGCCTATTGTCACGGACTCCCCTTTTTTTGGAAGATTTTCGGTGTAGGATAAAATCAACCCCGAGAGGGTTTCATAGTCTCCAACAGGAAGATTCCACTCATATTTATCATTCAAATAATCAATTTCATGTCGGGCACTCAGCAAATATTCCTGATCGGAGATTTTTTGTTCGATCAAATCATCGCTATCGTACTCATCCTCGATTTCCCCGAAAATTTCCTCAATAATATCTTCCATAGACACAATTCCGCTGGTTCCGCCAAATTCATCTACTACCAAAGCCAAGCTTTTTCGCTCTTGAATAAATTGGATTAATAATTCATTCGCCAATGCTGATTCAGGCACAATAATGATGGGAGTGAGGATTTCTTCAATGGTCTTAGGTTTTTTGAAAAGCTCCAGCTGATGGCAATAGCCGATTACATCATCAATGGTTTCTCGATAAACAATGATTTTGGAATGGCCACTTTCAGCAAAAACCTCTTTCAGTTCTTCGACCGTGTCCTCTACTTCAACAGCAACAATATCAGTTCGAGGAATCATACATTCCCTTACGCGAATAGTTTTGAATTCTACCGCATTGTCAAAAATCTTGGTGTCAATCTCCGCATTACCTTCTGAGCGGTCTTGGTAAAGATGGTTTTGGATAAAGCTGTTTAAGTCCGTTACGGTAAAAACCGGTTTGTCTTCACTGTATTCGAGACGTAAAACTTTGGTGATGAAAAATCGGGAAAGACCTACTACTGCCCAAACCACCGGATACATCACGTAGTAAATCATCAGAAAAGGAACTGCAAAAAAGTGAAGCATCCTGTTGGGGTTAAGCATGAAGACACTTTTTGGCAAAAATTCAGCAGTCACTAAGACAATCAAAGTGGAGATGAGGGTTTGTAAAATGAGGACTACCCCTTCTTGATTAAAACCTTCCGGAAGCCAATTTGCAAGGGGTTCTTCCAAGAGAAAGGCCATAAAAGTACCGTAAAGCACCAAGGAAATGGTGTTTCCCATTAGGGTGGTCCCAATGAATTGACCGGGGCGTTGCACGAAGCTGCTCAGGATTTTTCCGCTTAAAGCACCTTGCTTACTCTGAAGTTCAATTTGGAGTTTGTTGGCAGAAATGTAGGCGATTTCTATTCCTGAGAATAGGGCCGAAAACAGCAGGGTAATGATAACGTAAATCAAGTAGCTTGTTTCCATAGCCTATCGCTTATTCTTTTTGCTTTTTGGAGCTGAATTTTCATTCTCTTCTGCCCGCTTAGTTTTTCGATATTGAAACCAAAATAGCAAGGCTACCGCAAACATAAAAATGGTATAAGAGAAGCCAATACCAACCGTTAGCGTTTGGTGGATGCCTATGATTATCAAAGCCAAAGCAAGGGAAAGAATTAAAACGTCTGCAAGTTTCATAAGCCTTCACCGGGAAGAAGCGTGCGGCTATCCCGGACATTTTTTAGCGTGTAATTAGTAAAGCTTTCATCGGCTACCATTCCTGTTCCGTTGAAAAGGGTTTGCTTATCTCGTACCGTTACGAATGTTTCCGTATAAATAATCTTTTTTGTTGGGTCCCAATACAACTCTTCAGCCTGTAAACTTTGGTCCTCCAGCATATTGATTACTTGCACATCTCCAACACCTCGATAAAGATTATCCTTTTTGTTAAAATAGCCCTTATCCGCTCGTAAAGTTGTACTTAGGGTTCCGTCTTTTTCATAGAATTGGATTTCCACACCTTCAGGAAACTCCATGTCTCCTTCCAGATACTCATATTGCTTGGGAGCTCTGATTTCGGATCGGATTATAGCAGAGTCGGATTGAACTACATGGATATTGGAAGCTATGTTAACGGGGCCCTCATAGACCTGTAGTGCTTTAGCATCCACATCCTCCCTGCAGGAAGTAGTAGCCCAGCTAAAAAGAAGTAATACAAAAACAATTATTCTATTCACAGCACAAAGATACGGGAAAAGCCTAGATGAGTTCCAACAAAAAAAGGCAGCCC
Organism: Algoriphagus kandeliae; assembly: GCF_004571135.1. Classification (GTDB taxonomy): domain Bacteria; phylum Bacteroidota; class Bacteroidia; order Cytophagales; family Cyclobacteriaceae; genus Algoriphagus; species Algoriphagus kandeliae. The sequence goes on along the minus strand of NZ_SPSB01000002.1, from coordinate 142,426 downwards.
GAAGACTGCCTTTAAATATGGTTGGGTGATATTAATCTCTGGTAGCGAGGGTTACTGTTTCTCCAATCCAGCATCCAGTGTTCATAGTCTGACCAGCTTGCAATCCTTCAGTAAAGAGTTCCTCTTTGGAAGGGAATCGAGATCTAGCTGAAGCCATTCCTTGAGAATCACCAGCACGCTGATAAGCATTATAAGCTGCAATATAGATTGAATAGTCTTTTGCACGAGACTGTCCACCTCTACAATCGTTGAAGGAGTTCATGTAAAGACCAGCAATCAAGGTGTAAGCGTCTTTTACGAATTCTTCGCTAAGTGCCGCAGCCTCTTTAGCTTCATTTCTAGCGGATGATTTTCTTCCAAGGTTTGCATGAACCTTCGCCAATTCCATGTGAATTTCAGCTTTCTGAGCATCATTTTCGGCTAAGGTCAAAGCCTTTTCCAAAACTGGCTGTGCTTTTTCATAGTCCTGCTCTTGGATGTAACGCATAGCTCGTACTTGAGAAGTAGAGTAGGTTGGATTTTTGGAGTCGATTAGCTCCAAAGCAGCCAAGAATGCATTAGAAGAGAAACACTTGTATTGAACAGAATACTTGAAAATCTGATTTGCCAATGTTTCATTGGTAGGATCAGCGGCCAATTTTGGACCCATGGTATTTTCGATGAAGTCACAATCGATCAACTTCATAGCCACCAAAATAGTCTCAGTAGTGCTCTTTGGTCTGGAAACGTCCTTTCCTTCAGCAGCAGCTTTATCTAGATGATCCTGGATTTTATCATAGATAGCTAAGACCTCTTCTGGCTGATAGGCTTTGTTGTAAGCATTGTGTCGATATACTGCATCGAAATAAGCAGAATAAAGGTCAACCAAAGACAGCTCACCGTTCAATTCGATTGCTCTTTCGAAGTCCGCAACTACATCGCCCAATTTTTCCTTGGTTCCTTTGTAAAATCCATAGCCGAAATAGGCCTTATTTTCTATCCACTTGGACGCGTTGTCATAGATTTCGTCCCGCTTGTCATAAATCAACATCACGGAATCTTGGTAGACGCGCTTTTGGGCTTCGTCAGCAGCAGCATCAGCAGCCCCTTTGTATACCGTCACCCCATTGATATAGATGGACTCGTTGAGCTCAGGGACATTTACTAATAGCCAGTTGAGAGGCTTAGTCGCTTCTACAAACTGCTCAGACTTCATGTAGTCTGTGTAAGCGGCATTGAGTTCACGCGCTTTAGCTTCTTGCTCAGAATCTGCGGGCCAGTTCCATCCATCCTGGGCCTGCACCATGCCTGCCAGGAGTAAGGCTGAAAGCCCCAGAAGGGTTGATTTAATTTTCATGGTTTCTGTTGGTTTTATTCGGTTTAATAGTACTTATTCAAATACACGCTTGTAGAACCAAGTGTTATCATTCAGTGAGAACCCAAGTGAGAAATTCACATAAGTCTCTCTGACCAGTCCTTGCTCCAAGGTACCTCGGCGTCCCACTTTGAATGCCAGGTTGAGCAAGGATAATTGATTAACACGAAATGAGGTTCCAAAGTTAATGCCAAGGTCATTGATTGAAGTCTGGTTCAGATAGTAGGGAGTTTGCTGAAACTCCACCCCTACCCGGTAAGTGGATCGTTTGGCTAGGTTGTCAACTGACAGATAATCCGGCACAATTTCAAACCCAAGGCCTACTTTTATCGCTTCACTAAGATTCAAAGGATCACCCAAGAAGGATCGGAATCCGGTAAAGTCTTGATACTGACCTTCCAAGCCAATCACAAATTTATTCAATCTTTCATAACTTATCCCAAATCCGTAACGATTTGGTATATAAACACTTCCCTTCTCGTCATTGGCGAGTAGGTCACCCGGCGTATCTGGGTCGCTAGCTTCCCCAAATGAAGCCAGTTTGGCAAAAGCTTTTCCACGGACATCCCCTAAAGTCTGATAAATGGCACCGAGATGAAGGTTGGTCTTTTCGTTTAGGCGGAAATAGTAGTGGGCACCTAATTTTAGACCAACATCACTGATTGTTAATCTTTCATAAAATTCGGAAGAGTTGCCGACTTGAGTACCTAGGGAGTCATAAATCGCCAGTTGATTGGTCCGGATGGTCGATCCGAAAAGGTAGGATCCATGAACTCCGATGCTTAGATTTTTTGCTAGCAAAAAGCCTCCACTAATATAGGCTTCAGAAATTCCCCCGTCTCCGGTGATGGTATTGAAGCTGTTGAGCTGTGTGCCTGCCACCCGACTTGTGATTTCTAAATCATAATTAACGGAGGTAAGCTGATTCAAACCCATACCCATCGTAAACTTGGTAGGCTTGAACGGCAAAGACATCGCAATGTAAGAAAGTCCTCCCCCGTCTACATTAGAGGTTTCGGTTCCGTTGTTTGCGTTGATGCGTTTGTAATTGAGTGCAGCTTGGAAATTAAAAATTGTATTTCTTGTCTGTAGGGCTGGGTTCACCACATTTGGATTCCATCCGGTTCCAAAACTGATTCCCAAACCTCCTGTTCCTTGATTATGGGTCAATCCGGAGTAGTTGAATTCCCCGATTCCCAAAGCGGAATAGGTAGATGCACTGGACTGAGCCTGTACCTCTCTAAACAAGAAAAGGGTGCAGCAAACACCCAGCAAATGCCATTTAAATCTGTTTAACATTGTGGTTTAGAATGCAATTCAATCCTCGTAGGACCAAATTTGGGACTACAAATATGTGGTCTTTTGCCAATGATTCAAAAGATTGGGCATCACCCCCACAAATAAATACCTGTAAATCCGGGAATTTCTGCTTTAGTCCGGCAATATGACCCTCTATTTCATGAGCCATTCCATACCAAATCCCTGCTTTCATTCCTTCTAAGGTACTTGTTCCTATGGGTGAACCCGGTTTCTCCTCCACCGACACCAAGGGAAGTCTCGCGGTAAATTCATGCATGGCTCTCGCTCGCATCCGCATCCCCGGGCTAATGGCTCCACCTCTATAAACAGCTTCCGGATCGACCAATTCGAAAGTCATGCAGCTGCCCAAATCAATCGCCAACACTGCTTTTCCACCCGCCAAATTCCAAGCTCCAACAGCCGCCGCGATTCTATCCAAACCAAGGGTTTGTGGAGTACCATAGCCATTGATAATGGGAAGCGGAGTATTCCATTCCAAAAAATGGAAGGAAAAGGTCAGCCCTTGCTGTAGTTCTTCTCTCGTCCATCGAACGGAAGAAATCAGGCAAGCATCAAAGGCTATTTCTTCCCATAGGGACTTTCCTTCAGCGAGTTCCTGAAAGGATTTTTCCCAAATCAATTCATCCTCTTCGAAAAGAGCAGATTTGATGCGGGTATTACCGATGTCGATGATTAAGTTTTTCATGTGACAAAAGGCCTGCAAAATAACCAATTCAAAAAAGCCTACTTTTTATCTTTTCTAAAATTATCTTTAATCCTCATTTAACTTAACAAACATTAACCCATGGAGAATTCTGCGGAATTAATCGGTTTGATGTCCGGTACTTCCGGTGATGGATTGGATATCGCTTATTGCCGATTTGAAAAAGGAGACCAATGGTCATTTAAAATTCTCCATGCTTTGACCGTGCCTTTTCCCAAAGAGCTTGGTGTATTACTTCAAAACTCCCATCTACTTTCATCCGAGCAATTGACCCAATTGGATGTGGATTTCGGGGCTTGGATGGGAAAGCAGGTGCGGGATTTTTGTGAGCAAAAAAGTCTGAGACCATTGGCAGTATGTTCCCATGGACATACCGTTTTTCACCAACCTTCAAAAGGATACAGCCTCCAAATCGGGAATGGTTGGGCTTTGCATAAGCAGAGTGGATTCAAGGTGGTCAATGATTTCCGCATGTTGGATGTTCAACTTGGAGGTCAGGGAGCTCCCTTGGTACCGATAGGGGATCGATTACTTTTTGCAGATATGGATTTTTGTCTGAATCTGGGGGGGATAGCTAATATTTCCATGGAAGAAAATGGAAAGCGCTTGGCCTTTGATACTTGTCCTTTCAACCTATTGCTCAATCCTTTTGCACAAAAGCTCGGAGCTCCCTATGATGATGGGGGGAAGTGGGCCTCCGAAGGAAAAGTGAATAATGATTTACTAAACCAACTCAATAATTTATCTTATTACAAACGAGTTGGAGCCAAATCTTTGGGAAGAGAAGACATGGAAAATGATTTTTTTCCATTGCTGGAAAATTCGGATCTGGATGAAAAAGATATTTTGGCAACCCTCGTTGAGCATTATGCCATTCAAATCAGTCAAGTTATTCATCGCCATTCGACCAATACGTGTCCTCGGGTTTTAATTACTGGCGGGGGAGCTTATCATGAATTCTTTATTTCTAGGTTAGACTTTTACCTTGAATCTAATTGGGAGAAGGCTGAGGTTTCTTCCACTATAATAGAATTTAAGGAGGCCTTGATTTTTGCTTTTTTGGGTTATCTGCGGATTTTAGGAATAGACAATGTGCTTTCCGATGTTACTGGTGCCGATAAAGATTCCTGTTCCGGAGTGATTTATGGCTGATTTTGAATTTGGAAGGGTGTGAATTCCCCTCATGGATTTTTTCTGGGTCAGGCTGGATAATTTTCTATTTTTGCGCCACAGATATAAACCCAAAAAAACATGCAAGAGCTACTGAAAAGGTTTGAAAATAAAAAGCCTGAAATCATTTTTGAATGGTCCGACTCAGAATCTGAAGCTGAGGGCTGGGTAGTAATCAACTCCCTGCGTGGAGGGGCTGCAGGTGGAGGAACCCGGATGCGAAAAGGGCTAGACAAGCGAGAAGTGGAATCCTTGGCCAAAACCATGGAGGTGAAATTTACGGTTTCAGGTCCTGCCATCGGTGGCGCTAAATCAGGAATTAATTTCGACCCCAACGACCCGAGAAAAGAGGAAGTTCTGAAACGTTGGTACAAGGCCGTAACTCCTTTATTGAAAAACTATTACGGAACAGGTGGAGACCTAAACGTAGACGAAATCCATGAGGTAATTCCCATTACGGAATCTTACGGGATTTGGCATCCCCAGGAAGGAATTGTGAATGGGCATTTTCATGCCACTGAACCTGAAAAAATCCGAAAAATCGGTCAGCTTCGACAGGGGGTTTCCAAAGTTCTGGAGGATCCAAAATACACGCCTAATGGTCCGAAAAAGTACACGGTTGCCGATATGATCACCGGTTATGGTGTAGCAGAGGCTGTTCGGCATTATTATGAAATTTGGGGTGGAAATATCAAAGGAAAGCGTGCTGTCATCCAAGGATGGGGCAATGTAGGTTCAGCAGCAGCTTGCTTTTTGGCAGTGGAAGGCGTAAAAATCGTCGGGATCATTGATAAAAATGGAGGCTTAATAAATCCTGAAGGCTATACCCTGGATGAAGTCAGAGAGTTATTCGTGAACCGAAAGGGAAATCAATTAGTAGCGGATAATTTGATGTCTTTCGAAGAAATCAATGAAAAGATCTGGGATTTGGAGAGTGAAATTTTCATTCCGGCTGCTGCTTCCCGATTGATCACCAAGGATCAATCTGACCGAATGATCAAAGCAGGCTTGGAGGTGATTTCTTGTGGGGCGAATGTTCCTTTTGCCGACCCTGAGATTTTCTTCGGACCGATTGCTGCTTGGACAGATGGGCAAGTTGCGGTTATCCCTGACTTTATAGCAAATTGTGGTATGGCAAGGGTTTTTGCCTACTTAATGAGTGAGCAGGCGGAAGTGACCGATGAGGCGATTTTCTCGGATGTCAGTCAGACGATTGGGAATGCTCTTCGAAAGACGTATCAGGAAAATCCAGAAAAAACCAAACTAGTTGAAAGCTCCTTTAAAATAGCTTTGGCTCAACTCGTGTAAAAGTATGCTTTCAGAAAGCTCGGTTGGCATTAATTTTTGGTTAATTCCGCCGAGCTTTCTCCATTCTGAATTGGGCGAATTCCGGCAAAATCAGTAGCTTAGCGAAGCTCAGGAGGATAGATTAGTCAATAAATATTTTGCTTAATTTTATCCAAAATCGAACGCAGCACACCTAGAAGCAAAAAATGAAGAATTTTATACCAGTAGTCACCCTACTTTTCGGAATATTATTTTTTCAAGGATTCATGGCCGTAGAAAGCTATGCAAAGGAGCCTATTGCCATGGAAATGCTTGCTGACCAAGATCATCAGGAATCTGATGAAGCAAACCATTCCCAAGATTCTTCTCATGGAGAAACTGTAGCAGGAGAGCACGGAGAAGGAGAAGCGCATCATTCTCCTCCTGGATGGTTGGTGATTCCATTTGTGGCTTTATTGCTGATGATTGCCACAGGACCCTTATTCTATGAGCATTTTTGGCATCATAACTATCCCAAGATTGCAGTAGCATTTGCCTTGCTAGTTGTTTTATATTACCTCTTTGTCTTGGATAATGTGCACGGACCTGTTCATGCCTTGGCGGAATATGTGCAGTTTATTGCTCTTTTGGCTTCCCTTTATATTGCTTCAGGGGGGATTCTGATCGAAATCGACAAGAAAGCAACTCCACTTGCTAATGTAAGTTTGCTATTAATAGGTGCTTTGATTTCCAATTTGATCGGTACGACAGGAGCTTCCATGTTGTTGATTCGTCCTTTTATCCGATTGAATAAAGGAAATATTCAGGCTTACCATATCATTTTCTTCATTTTCATGGTGAGTAACGTAGGCGGTTCTTTGACTCCTATCGGAGATCCACCATTGTTCCTAGGTTTCCTGAAAGGAATTCCATTCTTCTGGACTTTGACACATAACTGGCCAGCTTGGGTATTTGCATTGTTGGTACTTGCTGCAGTCTTTTATGTTATCGATCGTAAGTTTGGCAGATCTGCCGATGATTCTGAATTGGAGACAGCAACTTATACCAACAAGTTCTCCTTGATCGGCTCTAAAAACTTTGGTTGGTTATTTATTGTCATCTGTTCTGTATTCCTTGATCCAAACGTGATCGAATGGGTTCCGGCAATAGAGTATGATGGGCAGAAATTTTCCTTCATTCGGGAAATTATCATGCTATCGGTAGCATTTCTTTCCTACAAGTTTGCAGATCAGCGTGCGATCAAAGGAAACGAATTCAACTTCGAACCCATTCGGGAGGTTGCCTTTATCTTCATTGGGATCTTCGGCACGATGATGCCTGCTTTGGAGTTGGTTGGAAATTTCGCCAAGTCTCCTGAAGGTGCTGCCTTAATTACTCACAATACCCTTTATTGGGGAACGGGTACCTTATCCGGCTTTTTGGATAATGCTCCTACCTACCTAAACTTCCTAGCTGCGGCTATGGCATCCAAGGGAGCCTCTATCAACAATATTGAGCAAGTCAGACAGTTTGCTGCTGATGGATTCCATGATTCTGCTTTTGAATTAATGGCAATCGCGATTGCCTCTGTATTCTTTGGAGCGATGACCTATATCGGAAATGGTCCAAACTTCATGGTAAAATCCATCGCGGAGCAAAGCGGAATCCGAATGCCTTCCTTCTTTGGATACATCATCCGATTCTCCTTGCCGATATTACTTCCCTTGCTATTTATCGTTTGGCTAGTCTTTTTTGCTTTCGCCTAATTTCTTGACTGCTTCATATCGGTGACATCCGACGAGGTGATCATTCACCAGGCCTGTAGCCTGCATGTGGGCGTAAATGGTAGTGCTTCCCAAAAATTTGAAGCCTCGCTTTTTTAAGTCTTTGGCTAAGCGATCGGATTCTGTACTAGTGGCAGGAGCTTCTTTCATACTTTGGATTTGGTTTTGGATAGGCTTTCCTCCTACAAAGGACCAGATATAGTTGGAAAAGGAACCGAATTCTTCCTGAACTTCCATGAATCGCTTAGCATTATTAATGGCTGCACGGATTTTTAAGGCATTGCGGATAATTCCAGGTTCTTGTAATAATTCCTGCACATAGCTTTCTGGAAAATCGGCCACGATTTGGTAGGCAAAATCAGCAAAAGCCTTTCGATAGCCCTCCCGCTTTTTGAGAATGGTCGCCCAACTCAAACCTGCTTGAGCACTTTCCAAAACCAAAAATTCAAAATGTACTCTGTCGTCATAAACGGGCACTCCCCATTCTTCATCATGGTATCGCACATACTTCTCAAAAGATAAGCACCAGGGACAGCGTGTTATGTTTTCTTCAGACTTCATAGCATTCATTTGATTAAAAGTAGAAAAGGTTTGTGATTTCCCTCTATATGCCCTTACTTTTTGACATGCAAAATTTTCCTGCACCTGTCCCAACTTCCCGACTTGAAATCAGCGCCAAAGCCTATCGCCAAAATATCCGATACATCCGTTCTGAAATCGGTCCAAAGCCTACTATTTCTGCGGTGGTCAAAGGAAATGCCTACGGCCATGGAATCGCTCAAATGGTCCAAATAGCTGAAAAATCAGGTATTCGGCATTTTAGCACCTTTAGTTCGGATGAGGCTTGGATGGTGAAAAAGCATTCTATCAAAAATTCTGAAATCATGATTATGGGAATGCTCTATGAGGAGGAATTGGAAGATTTAATCCGTGCTGACATTAGTTTTTATGTTTTTGATTTTCAGCGATTACAAAAGGCTATTGAAGTTTCCAGCAGGATCGAAATTCCTGCTAAAATACATGTGGAGCTGGAGACTGGATTTCATCGGACAGGGTTTGAGTGGGAAGATAGGGAAAGGTTGGTGGAGGTCTTGCAAAAGGGTAAAGATCAGGTGGTTTTGGAAGGACTTTGCACGCATTATGCAGGAGCTGAAAGTGTGAGCAATTATGTTCGGGTAAAGAATCAGATTTCTGTTTATTATGACTTCAAAAACTACCTCTCAGAGAATAACCTTTTTTTCAATCGCTATCATACTGCCTGTTCTGCAGCTACGTTGATTTTTCCCGAAACCATCATGGACATGGTTCGGATTGGCATTGCGGGTTATGGCTTTTGGCCAACTAAGGAGACGTACTTTGCCAAGCTAAAAGATCTTCCCAAAAACAACAAAAACCCTCTGAAGCGGCTGATTACTTGGAAAAGTCAGGTAATGAGTTTGAAAAAAGTGGAAATGGGAGAATTTGTGGGTTATGGAAATAGCTTCATGGCCTTAAAGGATATGATGTTGGCGATTGTACCGGTGGGTTATGGTCATGGCTATAGTCGGCTATTAAGCAATTCTGGCCAAGTTTTGATTGGTGGGAAATATTGCCAAGTAGTGGGCACAGTTACCATGAATGCCATCGCTGTGGATATTACTAGCCTAAAACAGGTCCAAGTTGGAGATGAAGTTGTAATGATCGGGAGGCAAGGAAGGCAGGAGATAACAGTTGCCAGTTTCTCCGAATCGACCCAACAGGTCAATTACGAATTACTAACTCGCCTTCCACGGGATATCCCTCGAAAAATAATTGATTGATTTTTTACTTGGAGTTCCAGATTTTCCAGGCAGCTTCCGCCTGTCTTTCCAGCATTTCCAACCCATTTTTGGCTTTTCCTCCCCGATCCAAACAAGCTTGCATGAGTTTGGTGATGCTTGGATTATACACCAAATCATAGACGAGGTTTTTAGAGCATAGCTTGTCAACAGGAATGTCCGGCATGGCATCCGTTTTAGGAAAGGTACCCAATGGAGTGCAGTTAATAATGAGGGGACTTTGCTCTAAAAGACCAGGCTGTTTCTTCAAATCTTCATAAGATATGGAATTTGAAGAAGCTGATCTGGAAACGAATTGAAAGCGTATTTCTAAATCTTCAAGGGCCTTCTTTACAGCTTTTGATGCTCCCCCTGTGCCTAAAATCAAGGCCCCTGAAGGTTTTTCTTCCAGCCATTCTTCTAATGATTCCTTGAAGCCGATATAGTCCGTGTTATAACCTTTCAGTCTTCCTTCTTTGATTTGGATGCAATTGACTGCTCCGATCGCTTCACAGGCAGGATCTAATTCATCTAACAAAGGAATGACTGCTTGCTTGTGGGGAATTGTTACCGAAAGTCCCTCCAATTCGGGGTTGCTTTTTAAAATTTCAGGGAGTTGATCGGCCTGCTCGATCTCATACATATCGAATCTACAATCCAGGATCTGCTCCTTTTCAAATTTTTCCGTGAAATACTTTTTGGAAAAAGAATGCCCCAGCGGGTAGCCGATCAATCCAAACTTTCTCATGATTTCTTCCAGATTGCTGCCAAGTAATCAATTCCTAACACCAAAATGATTCCTCCAAGAAACCCTGCAATAGCCAAGCCCAAATTCGGTTCTTGTCCCACTCGATCTAAGTATTCTGCTGGCCAAAGGTTTTCGGTCAAGAATGGTTTTTCCTCTCCTGAGGAAGAAATCCGGTATTGAGTTACCATTTTCCAAGGCCAAAGTTTGTTGATCGAACCAAGCATAAAGCCGGAAAGCAAGCCTATGGTAGTGGAGTAAAACTTTCGAAGCAACCAGGAAATTAGACGGCTGAATGATAAAATCCCTACCAAGCAACCCATAGCAAAAACAGCAAGGGTTAAAAAGTCCCGTTCAGAAACAGCAGCTAGAATGTTTTCATATTTTCCTAAAATCAGCAGAATAAAACTTCCGCTGATTCCCGGAAGAATCATGGCGCAGATAGCTATAGCCCCCGCGACAAAGGTAAACCAGATTGCATCTGGGGAACTTGTAGGAGGGAGTTCGGTCACCCACCAAGCCAGAAAAGTCCCGATTAAGAGGGAAAGAATCACTCCCAAGTGCCATCGTTTGATTTCCTTCAAAATGATAAAAGCACTTACCAAAATCAATCCGCAGAAAAAGGACCAAAGGGGAATGGGGTGCTCATCCATCAAGTAGGTGATAAGCTTGGAAAGCGTGAAAATCGAAGTGAGAATTCCCAATAACAAGCTGAGCAGAAAGGTCCCATTGACGGATTTATAGAACTTTTTCAGTTCTCCTTTGAGTAGATGAGAGAGGTTTGCTTTGTTGAAAGAATTGATACTGTTCAGCAATCGCTGATAAATCCCTGTAATTAGGGCAATGGAACCACCTGAGACTCCGGGAACGATATCTGCCGCCCCCATGGCCATTCCTTTTAAATAGGTAAGCAAATATTTTTTAACAGTTCGCATAGAAAAATAAAGGCTGACCGATGTGATCGGCCAGCCCATTCTTTTTAGAGAATGATTAAAGTTTGATTTCGCCTAGGAAATGATCAAATGTATCGCCTCTCAATCCAAGACGGATTGTTTCCAAAGGAATTACTTCAGAGGGGCTGATATTACCCAAATTGACATTAGCACCTAGGAGTTTGATAAACCAAACCTGCTGGGATTTGATCGGTGCTTCCCAGATGATTTTTTCTTCAGGAATCTGAGTTAGAATCTCTTCAACCAATCCCTGTCTGACCTCCCCGGAATCCCGAAATAAACCCACATTTCCTCCTTCGCGGGCTTCACCGATTACCTTCCAAGCACCTGCATCCAATTCGGTTTGCATTTGCTCAATCCATTTGTAAGGAGGGATGATTTTCGCGGCATCCTTAGAACCTACCTCGGAAAGTACCGTCACTTGCTTGGAAAGTGTAGAAATGTATTCACACTTTTTATCGTGATTTAGTGAAATCGATCCATCGGAAACCTCACAATGCTCGAGGTTATATTTGTCCAAGACTCTTCGGTAGTCATCAAATTGATCCCGAACGATGAAAGCTTCAAAGAGGGTTCCTCCAAAATAAACAGGAACTCCTGCATCGCGATATATCTGGATTTTCTCTTTCAGATTTTTGGTCACGTAGGAGGTAGCCCAACCTAACTTGACGATATCTACATAATCTGAGCAGCAACTCATAAAATCTTCAACTGCTCGCAGGCTAAGACCTTTGTCCATGGCCATAGTAAATCCCGATACACGTGGCTTTTCAGTCCGTACCGGAAGATTCTTTAGCACATAATTCATTGATTGAAAGTTTAAAATGATTAGCTAGGGTTGTCTTCTTTATACTGGGCAATGAGTTTGTAGATAGCCTTTTGTTGCTTGAGTTCAGGCATGAGTTCATACAAAATCGTATGCCGGTCAAAGTCCAAAGTTAAAGCATTTTCCAAATATGAAAACGCTTCCTTGTATTTACCCATTTTAATCAGATAAACGACCAGGCGATAATACAATTCAGCTGATTCCGGAAGTTCCTCGATTCCCTCTCGTATAACATCGATAGCTTCTTCAAATCTATTTTGGTCAAAATAAATCAAAGAAAGGTTGACATAGGTTTCCATAATCCCTGGTTCGAGATTGATGGCTTCTTCGTAGGCTTCAGAACTTGCCTGAAGATTCCCTAGGTTAAACTCCGCATCGGCAAGGCCCACCCAGTAATTTGGGTTTTCTTTATTAAGGTTGAGGGCTTTTTTGAAATAATGAATTGCTTCAAAAAACTTTTCCTTTTTCAGCATACACATCCCCAAGCCAAACCAAGCATCATCGTATTCTTCATCCAGTTTGGCGGACTTCTTAAAATACTTGAAAGCCTCATCAATCTGCCCAAGTTTTTCATAAGCAGCTCCCAAATAGCAGCAGTTTTCGGCATTTGCACCCTCGCAGTTGATGGTGTTTTGATAAGCTTCCCGCGCCTGTTCGTATTGTCCGGTATTCATCAGGGCATTTCCGAGATTGAAATAAGCTGAGGCAAAAGAATCATCAATCAGAAGCGCATAATCATAGGCTTTGATGGCTTCCTCAAATCTTCCAAGTCGATTGTAAACGACCCCCAGATTGTACCAAGCTCCTGCGGAATAAGGATCCTGATCGATAAATTCCTGATAAAAGTGGAGGATTTCATCAAAAGAGCCTTCCTCTTCCGTGATCATAGCCAATTGGAAAAGTGCATCCTCGTGGTTGATTCGGATTTTGACAGCTTCTTTGAAATAATCGCTTGCTTTTTTGTTGTCGCCTTTGGCGCGGTAGAGATTTCCTAAGGAATAAAAGACCTCTGCTTTGTCTTCGGCTAGAGGTAGAAATCGCTCCAATAAATCGATTCCTTCCTGAGGATTTCCGGCAATAATATGGGCATTCGCCAAAGCAAGAACAACCTCTTCATTATTTGGCGAAATATTGTTGATGTTTTCCAAGAGCGAAAGCCCTTCCTCAACCTCATCCATAAAGATGAGACTTTGGGCTTTGAGCAGTTTGATTTCCATCGAGAAAGGGAATTTTTCCAGTGCAAATTCGGAAGCTTTGAGTGCTTTCATGAATCGCTGTTGGTCAAAATAAAACCGGATGATGTCTTCCAGTTCTTCCTCGTCAAAATATAAGTCCAGGTTTGATTTTAGGGATTTTTCGAAGCGTTCGACAAGTTTTCTGTCGTTTTCCCAATCGTGATCGTGATCTCCGGTCATTCGTATCGCATAAGGTTTTTATAAGTTACCAAAATAATTGGTCACTCAATACACTGAAATGTGAATTTTTTTGGTCAAAAATCAAGGCTTATTCAGGGCAGTGATGGATAACGGCCAAAAAGGAAATTAAGTTTATTTAGCCCAGTTAAATGTTTCTAAGAGGGGGCGGAACTCATACCCAAGGGCTTTTTTGACTTTGGTATTGTCAAAATTCACAGATAATTGTGAAATCCGTGCTGTACTGCTATTCAATGGAATCTTGGATGCTCCTATCCATCGGCTGAATCCTGCATACCAAACTGCAAGATTCAGCAGTAAAGGAGTTACAGGTTTTTGAGGAGCTTTTTTACCAAATGATTGAGCCATTTGCTTGAAAAATTCCTGGTAGGAAATGCTCCCAGCATTTAGGATAAAGCGCTCTCCCCAAGCTTCTTTTTCAAACAAAAGACGGGTAATTTTTGCCGCATCCCGAGCATCGATGTAGTTGATATCTCCTTTTGGGTAGTAGGATTTTTCCTCCAATACATAACTGTAAATCGAGGTACTGCTTCGATCATCGGCGATTTTTCCTAAAATTACCGATGGGTTGATCACCAAAACCTCCAATCCTTCTTGCTCTCCCCGCCAGACTTCTAATTCACCTTCATATTTGGATCGCGCATAATCTGTATTAAGTGGAGATTCTGTCCATTTGAATTTTTCATTGATCGTCGTGAGCTCAGTTGATCTTCCGATAGCGGCTACCGAGGAAATGTGAATCAGTTTTTTCACGCCTTTATCCAGCATGGCATTTACCAAATTCCTTGTACCAATAACATTGGTTTGGTAGAGTTGATCTGAATCGGAGGGGAAAAATGAAACCATGCCCGCTGAATGAATAACCAAATCCACATCCTCCATGGCAGATTCAAGTTGGCTTGGATCGCCTAAATCTGCTTCCCTCCAAGTAATCTCAAGATTCTTTTGGTCCAAAAGCCTAGTGGAGGAATTGGCTCTTCGGAGACCAATGATTTTCCCTAGCGAAGCAAACTCTGCAGCTAGGTAACTTCCAAAAAGACCTGTGATTCCGGTAATCAGAATATTCATGAAAAATGATCAAAGTGTGGTATTCAACCAATCCATATCCTTGATTTTAGGATAATATTTTGTAGCAGAAAGGGATTTGAGCATTTCCAAGTAGCGGGCATTGTGGCAGTCCGAACCCAAAAACCGGACATTTCCCGTATCGATAAGATACTCGGCAAAATCCTTTACCGGCCGTGAATAAAACCCAGTTAGGGAAAGCATGTTTACCTGAAGTAGAATTCCTCGGTCGAGAATTTCCTGCTGAAGGTTTTTGTCAGCTAATAAATATTGATAACGTTCCGGATGAGCAAAAACCGGTTTAAATCCAGCCATTTCCAATTGAAAAAATGACTCTAACAACATTTGAGGCTTATTGATAAAGCCGGTTTCTACCAGGATATATTTATCTCCAAATGTTAGCAGGGGTTCTCCCGATTTTACCTTTTCGAGGAAAATTTCATCCAGGTAATATTCGGCAGCAGCTTCAATTTCAATGGATATACCCTCTTTTTCAACAACCTTTCGAAGGTCTTCAAGTCCCATTTGAATGATCTCGGGAGTATTCCGGTAGTATTCGGACATGACATGAGGAGTGGTAACCAGTTTTTTAAGTCCCAGTTCCGCCATCTCCCGAATCAGCCCAATCGACTCCTCCATGGTCTTGGATCCATCGTCTATCCCAGGGATTAGGTGGGAATGCATATCTGCCTTCAACCAATTCAGGTCCAGGTCCTCAACTTCTACAGGTTTTCGCTTGAAAATATCGAGTAGTCCCACGACTTAGAATCCTCCTTCGCTTTCAGATGTGAATGTGGCTAAAGTTGGCCATTTTTCGTCTTTTTCGGAAATAATCGGGTCTTCTACCATCCAATCGATCCGAAGATCAGGATCATTCCAGCTGATCCCCCCTTCACTTGGGAAGTGATAGTATTCAGAACACTTATATAAAAAAATGGCATCTTCCAATACCGAGAATCCATGCGCAAAGCCAGCCGGCACGTAAAGTAGGTTGTGTTGGTCTGCATCAAGAACTACAGAATGGGATTGGCCATAGGTATCCGAACCTTTGCGGAGATCCACCACTACATCCAAGACTTTTCCCTGAATGACCCGAACCAATTTGGCCTGAGCATAGGGAGGTCGCTGAAAATGTAAACCACGAATGGTTCCCTTTACGGAATAGGATTGATTGTCCTGTTTCCAATTAACATCTACACCTAACTCCTGAAACCAGTCCTGCCGAAAGGATTCGAAGAAATAACCCCTTTCATCCCGAAAGACTTTTGGATAAATTTCTATGACACCTTGAAGCTTACTTTTTCGAAATTCTGGCATAATGAATGGATTGATCGGTCAAAATAAATATTCCCAACTAGAGTATCCTAATCAAATTCATGGAATTATCACGACCTTTGCACACAAAAGTCTGATTTCCTAGTGAGTTCCTCGGCCCAAGAAGGTGAACCAAAGGACCTAAGATCTGCTTATTTACCTATAGAAAACACAAGAATGAGTAAATATTCTAGAAAACTCAAAAAATTAATTGATACGGCTCCCAAACAAGAGAAGGCGGTCTTGGTCTCTTTGATTCGACAAAATCAATCAGATCAGGAAGTGGAAGAGCATTTGGAAGAGTTGGCATTTTTGACAGAGACGCTTGGAGTAAAAGCCGTTTATCGGTTTACCCAGCGGATGGAAAAGCCTGATATCCGAACTTTCATTGGAAAGGGAAAATTGGAGGAAGTCGCAGCATATATTACTCACTTTGGAGTGGATATGGTCATTTTTGATGATGACTTGAGTCCTTCGCAGATGAAAAATCTCGAAAATGAGTTGAAGGTGAAAGTCTATGATCGCTCCTTATTGATTTTGGATATTTTCCTGAAAAGAGCTCAAACCGCCCAGGCTAAAACCCAAGTAGAATTAGCCCGCTATCAATACCTGCTTCCTCGATTGACTCGGATGTGGACTCACTTGGAGCGTCAGCGAGGGGGGACGTCCACCCGGGGTGGTGCCGGTGAAAAGGAAATTGAAACCGATAAGCGGGACATTCGAAATAAGATTTCCCTGCTCAAGGGCAAGTTAAAGCAAATCGAAAAGCAAGGAGTCACCCAGCGAAAAGGCCGGAAAGGAATCGTTCGGGTAGCTTTGGTGGGGTATACCAATGTGGGGAAAAGTACCCTCATGAATTTGATTACCAAAACAGATATTCTGGCTGAGAATAAACTTTTTGCGACTGTTGATGCCACGGTTCGAAAAGTGGTCTTGGACCATATTCCTTTTCTTCTTTCAGATACGGTTGGGTTTATCCGGAAATTACCGACTCACTTGATCGAATCTTTCAAATCCACCTTGGACGAGATTCGGGAAGCAGATTTACTAGTGCACGTAGTGGATATCTCTCACCCAAGTTTCGAAGATCATATTGCAGTAGTCAATCAGACCCTTCGGGAAATTAATGCGGGAGACAAGCCAGTCTTGCTGGTCTTTAATAAAATTGATCTGGTACAAACTATGCCTTCAGAAGCTGAAATCATGGAGATGTCTGAGATGGAGCGGGAAGAGGCTGACTTCAAAGATTTCGAGGCGTTGGCAGAAGCATATAAGAAAAAGACTGGAATTGAACCTGTATTCATGGCAGCGGGAACGGGTGAACATGTGGAAGAATTTCGTAAGCGGCTGACCGAAGAGGTGAAAAAGATCCACCAAAAGATCTATCCTCATTATTTGGAGGATCAAGTTGTGGTATGGGATGAAAGTGAGTCTTCTGAAAAGTGATTTTTTTAATTCCATTCATCGAAGAATTAGGTCCACTTATCGAGACATTTTAGATACTTACCTTTTTCAGGATTTTGAGAGTATGGCTGAAGATACTTTTGGGAAACATTTAACCAAAAGATGTCATGAAAACCGTACTAATTATCGAAAAGCATCAGTTTATGCGGCTTTTCCTCATAAACTTTCTCAGCAAAAACTACGAAGTATATGCAGTAGACTCACCGGAGGCGGCGAGTACCTGGCTTGCTGAAAATACCCCTGACCTTATTCTGGCCGATTTTTCTTCATCCAGAAAAATCCAAGAATTAGGCGTTCATAGTTCAATTCGAACTACCCCTATGATTGTTTTGACAGACCAAGACAAGAGTCAGGAGCGAATCCAAGCCCTACAGAGTGGAGCCAAAGATTGTATCAGTAAACCATTCAATCCGATTGAACTTCAGCTTCGTGTTCAGTCTCATTTGCCTCAATTCTCATTCGGGAGCACTCTTTCCTCAGTAGCCTAATCCAATGAAGCGGTCATTATTACTTCTTTTTGTTGGCTTGGCTTCCTGTGTACGGGTGCCTGATTTTGAGCCTATTCCTGCTGAGGAAGGAGTCAATGAATACGGGACTTTTGATTTCAATACTACAAGTGAAAACCTTATTGACATCCATTTCTCAGATGCTCAAGATCTTCCTTTTGCAGGGATTAAAATTGAATTGATAAACCCTGAATCTGGAAGCGTTTTACTGAAGGGGCTTACTGATGGTTTAGGGAATTTTAAGGCAAAGCAAAAGCTGCCTAGCTATCTGAATCAAGTCATTATAGAAGCTCATTTCATTGGAATTCCCAATCGTATTTTGGTTCCGATAAAGGCGGGAAACGTAACGTTGAATTACAAAGGTGCTTGCAATCCTGCAGAAGTAATTTCGTATGAACTAGACCCCAAGGCCTTTGTGGATGAAGGGCTCAATGCCCGAATGGCTGTAGCTTTACCTCTCGCTTATGCGGCATCTTATAATTCCTCAGGCCTCCCCGCTAATTTGGAGCCACAGCGGGATTATATTTCTTCCACACTTTTGAACTACATCAATGCTTCACTCCCAGAAAGCCAGCCTGTACCGACCTATCATCCTACCTACCTGGCAGAAGGGAAAAAGACTACATTGGATGTAACCCAAGAGGCAGACGTTTGGATCACTTTTGTCCATGAGGGAGCAGGATGGAGAAATTCCATAGGATTTTACACCTATCCTACCAATCAACCTCCAACCTCAATAGACCAAATTGAGAAAGTGACAGTTTTATTTCCAAACCTCTCGATGGTAGGAAGTGGAGGTGCTTTGCGCTCAGGAGACAAGATAAATATCGGAAGGTTTCCTGCAGGTGTTACTATTGGATTGGTATTATTTGCAAATGGTTGGAATGGGAGTCAAGTGAGCAATTACTACTATCCTGTATTTGCAGACAAAAATCTGAATCCTGAATCTTCTCCAGCCCTAAAACAACACAATGTGTTGCTTTGGGATGAGGAAAACAAGGTGTTTTTGCTTGGTTTTGAGGACGTTCGAAGAGACAATAGCGGATGTGATCAGGATTTTAATGATGCAATTCTTTTTGTATCGAGTAATCCTGTAAGGGCCATCAGTAATCAAGATGTAAGTTTGGTGGATAAACCGGGGACCTTGGACCGGGACGGAGATGGTATCAATGATATTTTGGATGAATATCCTGACGACCCTTCTAAGGCTTATGATAACTATTATCCCTCTTCTACCTCATTTGGGAGCTTTGCATTTGAGGACAATTGGCCTGAAATGGGCGATTATGACTTTAATGATCTGGTGGTAGATTATCAAATCAAGCAAGTCATGAATAGCTCCAATCAAGTAACTTCTCTAGAACCAAAATTTAAATTTAGAGCAGCGGGAGCTGGATTTAGAAATGGATTTGGGTTCCAATTAAATATTCCCTCTAGCGCAGTTTCGTCGGTTTCTGGGATATTAGTAAATGACAACTTCATCAAGAGAAATGCAAATGGAACTGAGGCAAGTCAAGCGAAGGCAGTCATTGTGGTTGCGGATAATGTGCACTTTTTGATGAATCACACAGGATTTATCAATACCAAAGACACGGATATTCAGGTTAGCCAAAAGGAATTAACCTTGGAAATATCCTTTACGAGCCCAAAAACACTTAGTGAGCTAGGAAATGCGCCTTATAATCCTTTTCTAATTGTAAATCAAATTAGGGGAAGGGAAATTCATCTTCCAGGGTATAGTCCTACTGATTTAGCAGATGTTGGTTATTTTGGCCAGTCTGATGACGCCAGTAATCCTGGATTAGCCAATTCTTTCTATAAGTCAAAAACTGCTCTTCCCTGGGCAATTCATCTCCCGGAATCATTTGATTACCCAAAGGAAAAACAGGATGTTCGAAGTGCGCATTTGATGTTTGACACTTGGGCAAAAAGTAATGGATATAGTTATATGGACTGGTATAGAGGTCAATCTGGATATAGAAATATCGAAAAGCTCTATTTAAAATAGATCAAGCTAAACCTAGCTTTTTGAAAGAATCAGCAGATCTTCTTGAAAGGGAAGAGAATGCTGATTCTTTTTTTTTTGCAAATAAAAAAGGGGAAGTCCATGAGAATTTTTTTATCGAATAAAATTCACCATTCGTCGGAAAAGGGCCTCCATTCACCGTATTAGGCGGTTTTCGAGAAAGGAGTGAAGTAATTTTAACCCATTAAATAATCAGTAAATCATTCAAGAATTCGAAAGTTCAAGTCCTGTAAGGAAAAGAATTCTCGAGCAATCCGAGCCTAAAAATTTTACGATAATCACATGAAAACAACAGTACAAATTCCTTTAGCTAAAAGAGTATTTGACATCATAGTGTCCTCCCTACTTTTGATATTGCTGAGCCCGCTATTCTTGCTGGTTGCTATTCTTATCAAATTGGAGTCAAAAGGACCAGTCTTTTATTATTCCTATCGGGTAGGGATGAATTACCGGATTTTTAAATTTTACAAATTTAGATCCATGCGGACTGATGCTGATCAATTATTGGATCAGCTCAAACATCTCAATGCCTACCAGCAAAATGAGGAAAATTCCCAGGACATCATTCCATTTGATCGAGAGAGAATTCTCCATGCAGGAAAAGAAAACCTACGCGTAGGTTCGGAAGGGTTAATTCCGGAGATGGTCTATGAATCTACCAAAAATCAGTCTTCTCAGGGGGCTTTTGTGAAGCTAAAAAATGACCCTCGAATCACCAGAATCGGACGGATTATCCGAAATAGTAGTATTGATGAATTGCCGCAGCTATTCAATATTCTAAAAGGGGATATGTCGTTAGTGGGGAATCGACCGCTTCCTTTATATGAAGCCGAACAGCTCACTTCTGATGAGGCAATAGGACGATTTTTAGGGCCTGCTGGTCTAACAGGACTCTGGCAGGTGACTGAGCGAGGAAAGAATACCATAGGTAAAGATTCCCGCTGCCAGTTGGATATAGAGTATGCGCAGAAGCACAATTTCTGGTTGGATCTGAAAATTTTGCTCAAAACACCTCTTGCAGCATTCCAACACGAAAACGTTTAAGCCATGTTCTTTTCATCACTTAGCAATAAACTCATTCGGAAGCCCCATTCCGGAAAATTCCTTCCCGTGCTGGATGGATTAAGGTTTTTGGCCATAGTGCCGGTTATTCTTCAGCATGCCAATGAAAGACTTTTCAAATACGGAGACGTAGGGCCGTTGTCTGCTATAGAGGAAATGCTTTCTTTCCTTATTTCCAGAGGGACGATCGGGGTATTTTTATTTTTTGCTATTAGTGGATTCATCCTTAGCCTTCCTTTTGCGCAAAATCGAAAACAAGAATCTTACGGGGGCTATATCAAGAGGCGATTGATCCGTATCGAGCCTCCTTACCTCTTATGGATGAGCATTTTTGCCATCATTTTGTTGGTGAAAGGGGATTATCCGGGAAAAGAGTTATTGGGACATTTCTTAGCGAGTATTACCTATACCCATCAATTTATTTATGGGGAATACTCTATCATAAACCCGGTGGCCTGGTCCTTGGAAGTAGAAATACAGTATTACCTTATTGCCCCATTCTTAGCTAAGTTCTATTTCAGTATCAGAAACACCTTTGCCCGAAGGTGGGGACTTGCATATCTGATTTTTTCTTTTCTGCTTTTCCAACATGGAATGGGTTGGCACTTGATGCCGTATAAAGCAACCTTGCTGGGACAGCTCCCCCATTTCCTTGTAGGAATGCTAGCTGCTGACTTCTATACTCGACCTGTAATTAAAACCAAATCAATTGTTTGGGATTTATTTTTTCCGGGATTGGTTTTGATCCTTGCATATACCTGGACCGAAGAGCTTTGGAAATCCATTGTATTTGAATTAGGTCTGTTAGGTGTTTTCTTTTCGGCTTTTTATGGAAGAATACTTCCCAAGTTTCTATCCTACACCTGGGTAGTAATCATCGGGGGAATGTGTTACAGTCTATACCTGACACATCTACCCTTACTTGAAGGCTTTTACCTGTTCATCGGCAAATTCGGTCATTGGTCTGACTATATCGGTCAGTTATCGATAAGTCTGATAATCGCCCTCCCTTTGATTTTTCTTTGTGGTGTAATCGCTTACAGATGGATTGAACAGCCTTTCATGGTGAAGGCCAAAGCAAAACCAAAAGCTCATTTTGCTGAAGCTTCTGCTGCAATCTCTGAGTAAGCTCAAATCACAGAATGATGAAAAAATGGAGTCTGATTTTAATTTTCCTTTTGCCTTATTGGGTTTTTGGCCAAGAAGTTAACACCTCTTTGACAGAAGAAAAACTCCTTCCTTTAGGGGTTTTGATCGAAACAGCAATATCGAATGCCCCCTTGATTTCACGCCTTTCCAAAGGGCAGGAGCAACGACAGGAAGAGATCAAGATCGCTAAGAAAGGTTGGACCCAGCACATTGCGCTGACTGGAGGATACAATTATGGAAATGTAGTAGTAGCGGATCGACTCAGCACGCCTCAGGATATCAGCACGGTCTTCCGTACCAATACCTCCTCCACCTATTTTGTGGGAGCTTCTTTGAGATTACCCCTTTCAGAAATAACCACTCGAAAAAACCTGATCAAAATCCAAGAATTGGCTATTGAGGAGATCGAGTATCAAAAATTGGATTTGGAACAGACCATTGAACAGGAGGTAATCAAACGGTACAATGAATTATTGAAAAGTATTGGAACGATCCGCTTGCAAGCTAAAAAAGTGGAGGCAGACGAGTCGGCGGTGTTGATTACTGAACAGCATTTCAAAAATGGTACAGCGACTATGGCGGAGTACAGAATGGCATTGGATATTCTAAATACCGCCAAAATCGAACTGGAAAAGACCAAAAGAGACGCCTGGTTTTACTTGCAGACTTTAGAGCAAATTGTTGGAGCACCTATTTTGAAATAATCATGACCTTTGTACAACTTGTGCGGCTTTTAGTCCGCTTCGCACCATATCTTTTAGGATCTGCTTTATTCTTAGCTGTCACGGTAGCATACTTTTCTTTACAAAACAAAAAGGAGTATAAGAGTCATACTCTACTCAATACCGGTCTGATTTCTGGATATAACATTGAGAGCAGTAAGGGTAATCGGATCGACTATGCCTATACTAATAATGAAATTGATAACCTGATCAATTTGGCCACCTCGCTCGAGACAAATCGAGAACTATCTGCCAGGCTTTTCGCAGAATTGGTTTTTCAGGCAAAAAACAATGAAGCGACTCTTTTGGAAGATAATGATTCTGAGCTTGAAGCCTTGCTGGAAAGCGTGGACAAATCAGGGATCAAGGGAAGGACAGTTGAGGAGCTATTTGAATCTATCAAAGCTATTCGGGATAATGACAAGGATAATGAGGTCTATAAACTTACTTATTCCAAAAATCCTTTGATAGGCGTAGAGCAATTGGAAACAATCAAGGTTTTCCGAGAAGGAAGCTCGGATATGATCCGAATGGAATACACTTCCATCGATCCTTTCTTGAGTAAGCGGACGCTGGAACTGTTGACGGAGATTTTTATAAATAAGCAAAAGAATATCAAAGAAGGACAATCTGATACGGTAATTCAGTTTTTTGAGGAAGCTACTCAAAAGACCTTGGACCGCTTAAAAAATGCAGAAGATGAATTGCTGAGCTTCCGGGTGAAAAATCAAATCATCAACTACTATGAGCAAACCCGTTTCATCGCCGGAAACAGGGAGGAATTGGATAAAAAATATCAAGAGCAACTTCAAATTCAGGCGGCAGCCCAGTCTTCACTGAATCGGATGGAAAGTGAAATTTCGGATAAACAAACGCTGGCGAGGCTACAAAATGAGATCTCCAAAAGCCAGGGTCAAATTGCCGATTACAACTTTGCATTAATGGAGCTTTCTCTCCTAGATGGAGGGCAGGAGGATTTTCAAACGGTTGTGCTTAAAGAAGAACTCGAGCAAAAGATCAATTCCCTGAAGGCCGAAATGATGAGCAATACGGCCGGGGTGGTGGACTATAATCACACCACAGACGGAGTTCCCACTACCAATATTCTGACTCAGTGGCTTAATTCGCTCATTACTTATGAAGAGGCTACTGCTCAGATTCAGGTGATTGATAACAGGATGAAAGAATATGATCAGATTTATGATCGATTTGCTCCTCTTGGATCAACTCTCCGAAGACTGGAAAGTGAAATTGACGTAGCAGAGCGCGAATATTTGGAAAATTTACATTCCTACAATCAGGCTAGACTTCACAAATATAACATGATGATGTCTACCAATCTGAAGGTAATTGACTTTCCATACTACCCCGCTCAGCCTGAAAAATCCAAAGCGGCTATGATGGTTATTCTGTCTTTTCTGGTGGGATTGGTATTGCCAGCTGGACTTGTGGTGACTATGGAAATTTTAGATGGAAGCCTAAAAACGCCAAAAAATGCCTCTAGTCAGACCGGCTTGAAATTGGTGGGAATTCTTCCTCAATACCCCAAAAATCTTGAGAAGCATCCGGTGGATTTTGATCAGCTTTCTAAGCAAGCGCTCAATTTATTTGTGCAAGAGCTCCGAATACAGGCTCAGGATCGGGATAAGGTACGAGTGACTTTTTCAAGTATACAGCCTGGAGAAGGGAAAAGTAGTCTGATTTCAGCTTTGGAAAGGCATTTGGCGACCTATTTCCCTCAATGCAAAGATCAATTCGAATTGAAAGAAATCCCTTCCTTGCTTCATCACCCCTTTCATCTGGAAATACAAGAAGGAGAGATCTTCCTTCTTATTGCGAGGGCAGATCGCAAGTGGACGGAGGCAGATCAGCATGCGCTAAAAGTGTTCAAAAAGTTTATTGGCAAAAAACCACTCTTGTTTTTGAATCGAGTTCGCACAGATATCATGGAAGAAATTACTGGTGAAGTGCCTCGACGAAGATCTTGGATACGGGCCAAAGTTAAATCCCTGTTAAGTTAATTCCTATGCAAACGATCATTGTTCATAGTTTCCCGGCTTGGGACACGCCCTATGTCAAGTCTACCCTAGAGCTGATTACCCGTATGGCGGCTACGCATCGAGTGATATTTCTGGATTATCCATACACCTGGAAGGATTATTTTTCGAACCCACATACGCCGAGGCAGAATTTGCTCAAGAGCGAGGCTAGGAAAATAGAAACCGAGTTTGGACCTATCGAGGTATATAATTCAGCCCCTATGATTCCTACCCAGTGGATCAATCAGCCTAGTCTTTTTGACTCGCTAATGAAAGCCAATGCTAGGCTTATAAAAAGTACGATTAAGCAAATTTTGAAAACAGTAAATCCTTCAGAAACCCAAGTAGTCAATGCTTTTAATCCGATATTTGGGTGGTACACCAGAAAATTATGGAAAGGGCTTCCTGTTTCTTACTACGCCTATGATGAAATGTCATCCACTCCTTGGGCTGGAAAATGGGGAAAAGTTTATGAGGAAAAATTCATAGCAACGGTAGATAAGGTTATTGTCAGTTCGGAGGGATTAAAGAAAAAGTTTGATCCACTTCACTCGCATGTTTCCTGTGTAAAAAATGGGGTTAATCTAAGTTTGTTTACGTCTGATCCAATTCATAAAGCCAAAAAGAAACTGGGATATGTTGGAGCATTTGATCAGCGAATAGATTTGGATCTTCTTGAAAAAGTGGCGCTTGAGTATCCGGATTATTTGGTGGAAATACTTGGGCCGGTAAAAATCCAATCTAGCCTACCCCAAAATGTGATTTTCTTAGGGAGTTGCCCACAAGATCAGATCAAGGATTTTGTTCGCGATTGGAGTGTCTGTTTAATTCCTTTTCTCAAGACACCCTTCACCCAATCCATTTATCCGCTTAAGATCAATGAGTATTTGGCTTTAGGAAAGCCAGTAGTCACTACCGATTTTGCAAATCTGAGTGATTTCAAGGGAATTGTCCGGATTGCCAAAGATGAGGAAGGTTTTATCAAAGGCATCCATCGGGAAAAACGGGCCGACAATCGCCTAAAAATTAACAAACGCATTGACTTCGCTTCGAAGAATAGTTGGGAAGCAAGATCCCAAGAGTTTTTGCAAGCCTTAGCCTCCTAATCGGGAGGCTTTTTCATTAATCGGCATTTTTCTGCCATTGGTCGAAGACATTCAGTCACTAATCGTTAATAAGAAATTACCGACTGTGGGATGGGTAGCTTTGACCAAAATTAAGGCAATGAGCTATTCACAGACAAATAGAATCAAAACAGGCGCTATCAAGTTAGAAAGCGGACTGGGGATTTTATTCTTGGTAGGATTTGGCTTATTGGCGGCAGTAATGATTGTGAAGGTAGGGCTGATGGCAGGGTTTCTTTTATTGGGATTGCCCTTTGTAATCGGACTATTGTCCTACTTGTGGATTGACCCGAAAGCCGGCATTTGGCTTAGTCTAATCATGGGTTTTTTGATATCCGGGTTGAGCCGCTACATAGTTGCACCATGGGGTTTGACTATCGATATTTTCCTTTTCCTTTCTTTACTTTTTTCCTTGATCAACTCATCTATAAAGATCGATTGGAAAAGGACCAAAAATGATATTACCATTTTTTCTTTGGTCTGGATGGGTTATTTAATTTTTGAAATTTTAAACCCTCATGGGAATGGTCTAGTAGCCTGGTTTTATGCCATGCGCGGGATTGGGTTTTATCAAATGTTGTCAGTTCCCATGATCTATCTTTTTCTCAGGGAAGAGAAGCACTTTTATACTTTTCTGAATATTCTGATTATCCTCTCTTTGGCTGGGACAGCTTGGGGATTTAAGCAACAACTCCTAGGAGTAGATGCCGCTGAATACCGATGGCTTTGGGATGAAAATCATCACGAGGAGCATGTCCTTCACGGAGTACTTCGGGTCTTTTCATTTTACAGTGACGCAGGGCAATTTGGTGCTTCTCAAGCCATGATGGCCCTATTGACGGGAATTTTGGCAGTAAGCCCCCTGCCTACTTTCAAAAGAATTCTGTTTGGAATTCTTGCCATAGTGTTCTTCCTGGGATTCGCTATTTCCGGTACGAGAGGGGCTTTGGCAGTGCCACTTTTTGGAGGAATAGCCTACCTCATTACGACCAAAAATTTCAAAGTTTTAGGTGTCGGCTTTTCTGCCATGATACTGGTATTTGTCATACTCAAATACACCTTTCTTTTTCAAGGAGTAGAGCAAGTACGGAGAATGCGAACAGCACTTGACCCCAATAATCGGTCTTTGGAAGTTAGACTTGAAAATCAGATCACCTTTGGAAAATACCTAGCCGACAAGCCCTTCGGTGGAGGGGTTGGGACTGCGGGTTTTTGGGGAGCTCGATTCAATCCGGATTCCCTAATGGCCAATACTGCTACCGATTCCTGGTTTGTCAAAATATGGGCTGAAACAGGATTTTTCGGTCTGCTTATCCATATAAGTTTCCTGGGATATGTCATAGGCAAGGGTGGAGCAGTCTGTATGGGACTGACCTCTCCCAAAAAGAAGTCCTACGCCATGGCCTTATATGCCTCGATTGTTGGGGTGATTTTCTCCAGCTACGGCAATCAGGTTTTTGGCCAGATGCCTACAGGCATGATCATGAATCTGGCAATTCCTTTCCTATTTCTTATTCCACATTGGCCTGAAGAAAAAAAATAATTATGAACTGGTTAATACTCATCCTTCTAATTCCTGCCATCTATTTTGGTATGGCTTCCCTCTATCAACTGATCTTGGCATTGGCGTCGAAGACTTATCGAAACCATCTGCAAGCGGTAGTTGATCAAAAAAAATCATGGGTTCTAGTTCCTGCCTATCGAGAAGATGCTGTAATTCTTTATTCTGTTTCACAAAATCTCAAGGTACTCCAAGACCATCCACACTGGACTTTGGCGGTCATCGCAGATCAGTTAAAGAAAGAAACAATTGTCCAACTTGAAGAAATGGGTGCTGAGGTTATTCCGGTAGCTTTTGAAAAAAGCACCAAAGTAAAAGCGCTGAATGCAGCTCTAGCTTCCTCCCTATCGAATCGAGGGTTTGATTTGCTGGTTATTTTGGATGCAGATAATATCATGGACTCAAATTTCGTCCTTGAAGCTGAAAAGAATGCTTCGCGGGGCTTTCGAGTGATTCAGGGAGAACGATTAGCGACTAACACAGGCAGGCCGATCGAGCTATTGGATGCATTGTCTGAAAAAGCCAATCAGGAGCTGCTTTGCAAAGGAGCCAACAAATTGGGCCTATCGAGCAAATTGACTGGTTCAGCCATGGTTCTTGATTTTGAATTAGCACAGGAAGTGATGCCTCAACTCCAAGCTGTAGGGGGTTTTGACAAGGAGATGGAGCTATGGCTAACTTCGCGAGGCGAGTATATCCACTATGCTCCAGAGATTCAGGTTTGGGATGAAAAAGTAAGAACTCATTCCGCTTTTGCCAAGCAAAGAGGAAGATGGCTTGAAAGTCAATACACATTCTTCAAAAAGTCTATTCGACCAGCAGTATTGGGGCTTTTTTCAGGAAATGTCGATTATTTCCATAAGAGCATCCAACTTGCCTTGCCGCCTAGAGCCTTGGCACCAGTAGGAATTGCTGTAGGAATAATGCTTTCTGGTTTAATAGGGAGTCAATTCCTTACCGGAATATTTCTTTTTGCTTTCCTAGCCTTGACTGTTTCGTACTTGCTGGTTCTCCCAAGTTCTCTTTGGACTCGGCATTGGAAAACCATCCTACTTTCACTACCCGGATTGTTCTTAGCGGCTTTCAAGGCCCTAACTTGGATGAAAAAATCCAAGACGCAGTTTCTTCACACCGCTCACCAATCTACTGAATCATGATCGTTCAAGGAATGCCTTGGCCGCTGGTATTACCGGTAGCTATGCTCTTTTTGATTTGGGGAATTCAACAAGGAAAGCGTGAGCTTCAGTCTATTAGCCCCAAGAAGAAAAAGAAGAAGCAAAAGTCATCGAAATAGACTTCTCATTGATCGAAGAGATCAACACATTCATCGAAAGCTCAAATTTTCCTCATTCAAGGGGTCTACATTTGATAAAAATAGAGCTATGAAAAAGTCGCTATCCATCTTACTCATCATAAAGTCGCTTCCTTGGAAGTTCAAAGGAGGGATCCAAACTCATACTTGGGACTTGGCAAGGGCCCTTCATGAAAAAGGTCACCATGTAACGATTTTGACGGGTGGTGCATTTCTGAAGTCTTCCCAAAAGGAAATCAAAGACGAAATCGAAATTAGGGAAATCCCATTTTTTCCAGGGAGGTATCTTCCACTGATATCTTACTTAGCAGAAGAATGGGCCTTCAATTTTGCCGCAAAAAACTGGGTGAAGAAAAACCATTCCAGGTACGAAATCATCCATGCACAAGGGAGAAGTGGTTACCTGCTTTATCAGATTGAGGAGATAAAAAATAAACTTGTCCAGACCCTTCATGGACTTACTTCTTTGGAAGCCCAATCCGGCAAAAACTTCAATGCTTGGACCCATGCCAATGTGGTGCAGCACTGGGAGCGAAAGATGGTAAATACTGCCGCTTTGTCCATCGCTGTAAGTGAAGATTTGAAAAATAAAATTTCAGGTGTTTCTGGGAATCCCCTTATTGAAGTAATTCCAAATGGGATAAATGGTCTAGAAACAGTTTTGACTTCCTCAGATCAAACGGTCGATCGTTTTGTATTTGTAGGAAGATTGCACCCTGTGAAAGGCTTGATGCCTATTCTTGAGGAAATCGCAAAGAGTGAGGAAAAAATTTATTTGGATATCATCGGGTCCGGTCCTCAGGAAAAGGAAATTCAATCCAAAATCCAGAGCCTTGAGCTACAAGCCCAAGTCCGAATGTTTGGAGAGCGTGACAATGACGTGATCAAGTACTTGTTGCCTTATTATCGAGGTTTGTTACTTCCCTCCGTTTATGAATCCCAAGGCATCGTTTTGTTGGAGGCTAATTTGGCTGGAATTCCGGTAGTCGCATCGGATTTATCTGCT
Organism: Algoriphagus kandeliae; assembly: GCF_004571135.1. Lineage (GTDB taxonomy): Bacteria > Bacteroidota > Bacteroidia > Cytophagales > Cyclobacteriaceae > Algoriphagus > Algoriphagus kandeliae. The sequence continues at coordinate 112,726 of NZ_SPSB01000002.1, read as the reverse complement.
ATTCGAGAGAGTATTTCTCAAGGCAAAAATGGATTCCTCTGCGACCCAAAGAGTCCCGAGAGCTTTGTTTCTGCCATGGCTTTTCTAAAAAACAACCCCCTTCTAGCCAGAAAGATGGGTGAATTTGGTCGGGAAAATGTCCTTGAAAATTACACTTGGGAAAAAATAGCTTCCCAAACGGAGGACTGTTACTATAAAATAGCAGGATAACATGAGGGCTTCCCTTATCAAACAATTAGCAGGTGCAATGGGAGGACAGGTGTTTTTCCTTCTGAGCAACATGCTTTTTTTTATGCTTGCCGCAAAGAACCTCAACGCTGAATCCTTTGCTGCTTGGGGAATGTATCAAATGCTGATTGCGCTGATCGATGGTATTCGTCAGGGTTTTATCCACAATGGGCTGACTAGGTTTTTGCTTCAAGAGCCCAAAGAGGAGGGAACGATAGTAGGTTCTGGGATACTTATTCATTTTGCCTTTATAGTACTGATTTATCCCTTTCTTTTATTGCTTTCCGGACCTTTGGCTACATTTTTTGAAATGCCCACCCTAGAAATCCTGATGCCTTATTCTATTCTTAGTTTATTGGGCCTAGGTTCTTTGCAGACCTTTTTTAACCTGCTTTTCGCAAAAAATAAAAGCAAAACTTATTTCAGTGTCACGGCGACTTATTTACTCGTTTCCTCCTTAGGCATGGGGGGGCTGATGTTGTCTAATAATGTCAATTTGGTTTCTTTAATTCTTCTCCAAAGTGGAGCAGCTGTTTTGGTTTTGGCCTGGAGTTTTTGGGAGAAAAATTGGATTCGTATTCAGCTTCCTAACAGGTTCTGGGTGGGTAGTTTGCTTCAATTTGGAAAGCATGTAGCAGGAACCAATGCCTTATCCTTGCTTTTCCAAAAGGCTGATTTGCTGATGATTGCCTATTTTCTGGGATCAGAAGAAGTTGCACTTTTTCTGGTAGCTGGTAAAGTATTGCAGTATGTAGAATTGCCACTTACTGCGATAAGCCCTTGGATTTATCCTCGAATCGCTACAGCTAGTCGAAGCAATCAATCCATTCATCTGAATTTGGAATATTCCCGCTCGATTCTGCTCTTATTTGTACTGTTACTTCCAGGAGGTTTAATGGTGTTACTGTTTACTGAAACTTGCATCACTTGGATCAGTTCGGCCAGCTATAGTGAAGCAGTTTCGTTAGTAACGATTCTGGTGATCTCCTCCTTTGCCAAACCTTGGGGTAGGGTGTTTGGGATGTCTTTGGATGCAGCTGGAAAGCCAGATGTCAACTTTCAAATGCTTGCCTTAAGCCTTGTAATCAATGTGGTTTTGAATGCCACATTAATCCCGCTTTGGGGATTGTTGGGGGCGGTTGTTGCCACTGGGAGTAGTGTAGTACTGACCATTGCGATCGGTCAAATTCGATTAAAAAATTACCTCCCAATCTTGGGATTTGGGCAGCGGGTCAAATTGCTATCCCAGTCAATTATTAATCACTTAAACAAGAAAAGTCATGAATTTAACTTTCGGTGAAGCACAAATTTATACCTCGGAGCGAATGGTGAAGTTTCCTAAACTCTCCAAGGCTTTTTTCAAAATCTTTGGGTATACGAATCTCGGCAACTATGCCCGCTTTACGGTATTCAAAAAACTGGTAGATCAAGTTCCAATGCCTAAAAATGCTCAAATCCTTGATTTGGGAACGGGATACGGGGAATATGCCTTTTCACTTTCCAAAGCCCTGCCTTCCGGTCAGATTCATGCTTTGGATATTGATCCGGAGCGAATCTACATTCTACGTCAGGCGATTCGAAAAAGCCTAACTTCCAATATTAGGACCTATGCAGATCACCTTAAAAATGTGTATTTACCTGAATTGGACTTTGCTTTCTCTATTGATGTATTTGAGCATATTGGAGAAGATCAGATGCCTTTTCAAGAAGTCTATGATAGACTGAAGCCTGGAGGGTATTTTTTGGTGAAAATCCCCAATAGGGATCAAAAAACCATATTTCCAGAGTCTTGGTTTGAGGAGCATCAAGATTGGTTGGAAGAAGAGCATATAGGACAAGTCTATGAACTTCAGGGGTTAAAAAACCGATTTGAAAAAGAAGGATTTGAAGTGGTTCATGCTTCCTATTCTGACGGATGGCTGTCTAGGATGGGATGGGAGTTGGCATACCTAGGAAAAAAGGCAGGATTTTTAGGGCAATTACTTAGCCTTCCTTTCGCCAAAGGTTTGGTCAAATTAGATAGGGTTTTCCATCAAAATACCTGGGGGAATGCCATTCAAGTCATTGGTAAAAAGCCTGAATGATGGAAGCTCCAAAAGTAAGTATCATCACGGTCAATTATCACCAAAAAGAAGTAACTGCGGATCTTCTTCGAAGTATTCAGGCCTGTGGCTACTCCAACCTAGAGGTTATAATAGTGGACAATGAGCAATCTGGGGATAATTCTTTATTCTACAGGGAATTTCTCCCTAATGTCCAAGTAATCAATTCTTCTCAAAACTTAGGATTTGCCGGAGCAAATAACCTTGGGATGAAATATGCCTCAGGTGAATTCTTCTTTTTCCTTAATAACGATACAGAATTGGGAGAAGGAGTCATTGAAACCTTGCTTGAAGGATTCAGTTTTCCTGGCACAGGGGCAGTCTGTCCTATTATCCGCTATGCAGAAAATCCCGAGAAAATTCAATTTGCAGGATTTACACCTATCCATCCTTTGACGGGCAGAAATAAACTGGATCAATTCCTAACAAATCAATCCTGGAAGCAAAGCCACTATTTTCATGGGGCAGCTGTGATGATTTCAAGGGACACCATTGCTCAGATGGGAGACATGCCTGAAGACTATTTTCTCTACTATGAGGAATTGGATTGGTCGCAGCGATTGAGGGATTTGGGATTGAAAATTCTGGTTTCTCAGCAAGTTTCCATTCTTCATAAGGAGTCTATCAGCACTGGGAAAAACAGCCCCTTGAAGGTATACTATCAAACTCGAAACCGGATTTATTTTATGCGGAGAAATGCCGGGTTTTATCCTGCATTCCTTCTTTTCTTTCTCTTGGTCAGCTTTCCTAAAAACATATTTTCTCTTTCCAGAGCCCACGCCAAAGCATTTCGCAAGGGAGTTTTAGATGCGCTCTTTTATCAAAAAACAGGCTATACTGATCCTGTTTCCTTTTCCATTCCTCGTTGATTTCTGTCATTGATCGAAGCTATGCAGCTAGTAATCGAATGAATGATTTCAACAGATCCGAATGACGTAATTTCAAAATAAAAAAACATGGAACTACTTTTCTGGATATCAATAGGAATCGTCTTCTATACCTTTATCGGCTATGGAGTTATCATTTCTTTGCTTGCCAAACTGAAAGGCAGAGGGACCAAATATGCAAAGCTTTCTACCGAGGATTTGCCAACTGTGACGCTTGTGGTTGCTGCCTACAATGAAGAGGATATTTTAAGCCAAAAAGTGGAAAATTGCTTGAATTTGGACTATCCGAAAGACAAGTTGAATATTCTATTCGTCACAGATGGAAGTTCGGATGATTCCGTAGCGCTTTTGGAACAGTATCACCCCCAAGTCAATTATTCACATTCTCCTGCACGAAAAGGTAAAATCGCTGCTATCAACCGAATTATGCCTTTTATCGATTCCCAGATTACAGTTTTCTCGGATGCGAATGTGATGCTCAATGCAGAAGCAATTCGGTTATTAGTAGAGCCGTTTCAGTCCAATCTCGTGGCAGCAGTTTCCGGAGAGAAGATAGTCCAATCCAAAGCAGCAGATGGAGCTAGTTCTTCCGGTGAAGGAGCCTATTGGAGATACGAATCCTACCTGAAAAAAATGGATGCCAAATGGAATAGTTTGGTGGGGTCGGCTGGGGAATTGGTCGCATTGCGGACGCACCTTTACCAAAAGATGGAAGAGGATACCATTATCGAGGATTTTGTAATGACGCTACGCTTGGCATCACATGGATACCGAGTAGATTACCAGTCCGATGCCAAAGCAATGGAATATGGGTCTGAGTCCATCTCAGAGGAGGAAAAACGGAAAGTGAGAATTTCTGCAGGTGGAATTCAAGCTATCCAACGATTGCCTGAACTTTGGAAAGTTTGGAATCATCCCGGATTGAGTTTTCAGTATTTTTCCCATCGCGTGATACGCTGGACTTTAATGCCTACAGCTTTAATTTTGGCTCTCTTCAGTAATTTGTTTTTGTGGAATCAGGGTGGATTTTACGCATTTTCACTGATCGCTCAGCTAGTGTTTTATAGTTTAGCTTGGATCGGGTATATCATGCAAGAGCATAAAACGAAGAACAAATGGTTGCATTTGCCCTTTTACTTTGTTTTCATGCATGTCTGTGTGATCAAAGGCTGGTTTCGATTTGCTAAAGGAAAGCAGTCCGTCACTTGGGAAAAAGCCAAGCGAGCTACTGGCCTTACCCCCCAATTAAAGTAAGTTTAGCCTATTGATTAGTGCTTCCTTGTTTGCTCGTGAAATAGGGATCACCTTGTCTTCGATCAAAAGGTTGGATTCTTCGATATCGATGATCTTGGCTAAGTTAACGATGAAGGAGCGATGGACCTTTTGGAAGTTATAGTCGCTTAGTTTCTCTTCGATTTTCTTGATAGTGGCATGGACGATATACCCCTTCGCCTTGGTTTTAAAGAGGGCGTAATCTCCTTTCGCTTCAACGTATAGAATGTCTTCGATCTTTACCTTGATCAGTTTATTGTCCACTTTCAAAAAGAGACTGTTGTCGATGATTTTTGAAATGTTCTGATTGGCTTTCTCTGCTTTCTTCAGTCGATCGAAAGCTGATTTGGCGATTTCAATAGCCGCATTGACTTCTTTGATTCCATAGGGCTTGACTAGATATCCGAAGGGACCCATTTCTTTTGCTCTTTCGATGGTGGATTTATCGGCAAATGCGGTGGTAAAAATAAAGGGAATATCAAATTGATCCCGGATAATCTCAGCCAGTGCTACCCCGTCGATATCTCCAGCAATTTGAATGTCAAGTAGCGCCAGTTCGGGATCTTTTTCATTGCAAATAGCAATGGCTGCATCTCCGCTTTCAGCTACTCCTACTACCTCATGATCCAGCATTTTGATAATATCCTCAACACTCTGTGCGATCATCGGATCGTCTTCTACAATTAAGATTTTCATAAAAATTCAAATTATGGCTTTAAGGTGGGAATTTTGATGATAAACTCCGAACCTTTATTGACTTCACTTTCTAGTTCGATGGTTCCTTGGTGCATGGTGACAAATTCCTTTACAATGGATAAGCCTAGACCGGAACCTTGAATATTCTTTACATTAGTTGCTCTATAAAAGGAGGAAAACAAACTTTTTTGATCCTTTTCAGGTATCCCGATTCCAAAATCCCGAACACTTATCTTCAGCTCTGATAAATTCTCAAAATTCAAGGTTAAAACTGGATTCGGCTTTCCTTCTGAATATTTTAAAGAATTGGTAAGCAGATTGGTTAAAATATGATCCATTAAGCTAAGGTCTGCATAGATTTCCCGTTCGAGTCCCTTGATTTCAAGCTGAATGGTACGTTGGTCCTCTCTTCCTACTGAAAGTTTTGAAATAATATCCTTGGCTAGAGTCAAGAGGTTTACTGATCGAATAGTAACATTCACTTTTCCAGCTTCGATTTTTCCCAAGAGCAACATATCATTCATCAAAGAAGATACTCTCCCGATTTCACTCGTAATTCGTTCAAAATACTTATCGAATTCCGGCCTGATTTCCGGACTTTTCTTTTCTATTGTGAATTCGATCAGATCAACATTTTGCTTAATAGTGGTAAGTGGAGTGCGGAATTCATGGGAAGTCATGGAGACAAACCGGGATTTGAGTTCACTTAAGTCTCGTTCTTTTTGGAGATTTTTCTCTAAATCCTCCCGTGCACTCTTTTGAAGGGTAATGTCTCTGATAAATGCTGTAAATGTTTCTTCTCTACTTACTTTCAACGGAATGATCGCTATCTCAATGGGGAATTCTCTTCCGGATTTATGCATGGCAGTGATTTCAAAGCGCTGATTTAAAACAGGGCCATGACCCGTTTTGAGGTAGTTTTTCATTCCATTGGTATGCGCTTCCCGATAATTGATTGGTATGATATTTTCAGTCATTAGTCTACCCATCACCTCTTTAGCCTTCCATCCAAAAATGGATTCTGCCTGTGGGTTCCATCCAGTCACAAGCCCTTCCTTGTTTACAGTAACCACCGCATCCAAAGCATTTTGAATGACGGTTCTCAATAAGGCTTCCCGGTCTTTTAGCTCTCGTTCAGACTTTTCTTTTTGAAGCCTTAATTGTGCGTTTTTTAGCTTAGATGCAGTAAGGTTGGCTATTATCGTGAGCGTTTCGAGATGCGTTTGGGTGAAGAAGTTTGGATCTGTATGCTCTGAATCTATGATTCCAATGACTTTGTTTTCGAAAAAAATTGGAACAGTGATCTCTGAGCGAAATCCGCCCACATCCTGGAAATATCTTGAGTCAAGGGTGGTATCCTTTATTATCTCTGCCTTGCCGTTTTGGGCAACTGCTCCAACTATTCCTTTGCCAAAGGGAATTTCAATAGGGTTTTTAATCTTGCGATTTCCTTTGTCCTTAGGGCCTTTTGCTGCAAGCTGAACAAGACACTGCTTTTCTTCATCAACTACGTAAATGACACAATCAATAAAATCGAATTCGCTGATTACATTTTCTACAATTTCCCATGCAAGGGAAAATAAATCTTCCTCATCAAGGATTTTGGTAACAAACCGGTTGATAGCAGAAAGAAATCGTTGTCTTTCTTGCAGTTGCTCATTGGTTTGTACAAGGGACTCGGTTTGGTTTTTGAGTATATCTTGGTTTTTTTGAGCCGTCAGTACATAGCTGATATATCGGGTAAAAAGTCGGAATAATTCAAGGTCATATTGTGTAAAATCTTTTGTTTGATCGGAGGAGCCTAAAAAAATAGATCCAAATTTTACACCATCCATATAAACAGGCATGGCGATACATGCTTTTAGGCCAAGCATTTGTACGGAAGGAAGCTTTTCATAGGCAGTGCCAGATGTGTCATTTATGGCAATTAGTTTTTCCTGTAAAAAAGCTGAACCAGAAATAGTCTGTTCTAAAGGAAAGGTTTTATTCAGCTGATTTAAAATCTCTGAACTTAGAACCTCAATAAATGTAGTCGAATTATCTTCTTTGAATTCAGCAATGAATCCAAATGGAAGTCCAAAGTATTCAGAAATAAATTGAAAGCTTTGATTTAGCTGCTCTTTAGGTCCAAGTGAAAAATCGGAGGTGATTCGGTTGAGCTCTTCCAGTGCGTAGGTATACTTATCGAGCTCAGCTTGAATTCGCCGGAGTTCTAATTCGTCTTTCCTTCTTTGCGTGACATCTACATGAACTCCAACCGATCCTGTTCGTTTCCCCTGAAGGTTATATAAGGGGGCCCCTGAAATGATTGCATAAAAAGGCTCACCGTTTTTTCGATTGATTCTCGCATCGTAGGCACTTCCTTGATTTTTCTCCCGAAGTTGATGATGTTTATCCAATACAGCTTTGGTTTCCTTTGAGGCCAATAAATCCGAGGCAACATTGCCAAGCATTTCTTCTTTTGAAAAGCCGGTCATTTGGCACATGGCATCATTGACATATTGGATACGCTCATCCAAATCCACTTCTAGCAAACCAAACTGTAGCCTTTCCAGAATTCCTCGATATTTTTCTTCAGATTGCTTTAGTGCTTTAATATAGTTATAGCGCTCAGTTTTGATTCTGGTGATGGACATAGTTCCCGTTAACTCACCATTATTAAAAAACATTCGGGTTCTCTGACCTACCCATTCTTTTTTACCTTCTTTGGTAATGATGGGAAATTCTAGGTAAGTATTACTCTCTTTGCTGTCAACCTGATTTCGATAAAATTGCTGGACGGCTTGTTTATTTTCATCAGGAATCAATTGCAGGTAATGCATATTCAGCAATTCACTACGAGAATATCCCAAAATTTCAGAGGCGACTCCATTTACAAACTTAAAATTACCTTGTATATCAGTTTCATAAATAATATCCAGAGCTTCCTCTACCATTATTCGGTATCGCTCTATGGAGAAACTCGGGAAATTTTCTTCGGAGGACTTTTTCACAAAAAGGTAAGCTAGGGTAAAACGGAATAACTCCATCAATATAAAAACAAGATGGAGAAGACGAAAAAGACTGAGAAGAAGAAAGTAGATAATAAAAACTCCCGAGTCAATTTACCTGACTCGGGAGTAATATTTTTAAAACCTCATACTAACTCCCAAGAGGAAATTGGTCCCTGCTTGAGGATAATAGTAATTTTCTGTAATCAATTCCCTTCCTGTGTCTCCCGGAATGAAATAGCTGAAAGTATAGCCATTGGGCTCATAGAGTTCATTGAAGATGTTGTTGATCAGCAAATTGACCTCCAAGCTTTTGAAGAATTTTGGCTGTGCTGAGTAGCTGATGCGAAGGTCATTGGTGAAAAAGGCATCCAAAGCACGGTTTTCATTGGAAGTATTGTCTAAGAATTGTCTCCCCACATATTTACTCAACCAGTTTAGAGATAGGTTTTTGGTGGGTTTAAATTCGATGATAGCCGAACCAACCACATTGGGAGAAAAGGCAATGTCCGTGTCGGAATAGGTGATGGATTCTTGGCGGAATTCTTCCACACTGTAATCATCTATGTACTCGGTAAACTCGGCGATTTTATTTCGGCTGAATGCGATATTTCCACCAAAAGTCCAAGCCGAAGATACTTGATAAGCTCCATCCAATTCGATTCCTGCACGATAGGATGAGGCTACATTTTCCCGGATATATGCCCCTACATCATTGATTTGACCAGTTAGAATTAGCTGATCCTTATAGTCCATGTAGTAGAAGTTTGCATTGTAGGTGAAGTTTCCAGCACGTGATCTCACTCCCGCTTCGATGTTGTTGAGGCGTTCTGGTCTTGGAACTTCGGTGATCGGATTATCCGTAAAATCTGAACGAACAGGTTCCCGATTGGCAATGGCATAGCTAGCATACCAGGTTCGGTTACCTTTTTCATAAGAGAATCCGAATTTTGGATTGAAGAAGGTATAATTTTCCTCTCCGTCTACGATTCGAAGGTCATCATTCACTCCGAAGAAAGTGTAATTGATTCCGCGAAGTTGTAGATCCCCAAAAAGATTCAGTCCGGGCTTCAGTTCGTAGGTGGCTTTGGCGTAGATATTCCGATCGTCTTTGATGGCATTGTTATCATAGTAGCGATCGCGGATATCGGTGTTGCCGGCAATTCGAGCCCAGATGATTTCACCGAAGTGATCTCCGTCGTAGCGATTGGCTCCACCTCCTAGGATAACATCCCATTGTCCATTATCAGAGATGTAATTTACTGAGCCCACAAAACCAAAGAAATCATTATCCAGCCATCTTCTTCGAATGATATCGGTACTGCTGATTACTTCTCCACCGATTTCTACCTCAGGCAAATTGTAATCTGCAAAATCATCATCCTCTCGATATTGCTCATAGTAGCCTCTACCATAGGTGTAATGAAGCGCCAAATTGGTTTTCCAATTAGTGCCAATTTTTCCAGTATAGATCAATTGGTAATGATCCTGCTGGTAATTGTCTGTCTCGTTTTCGTAAGTGTAGTAATTGTTGGTTCGGTCTGTTTCAAGCAAAGACTCTGGCAATCCCCACCAAGATTGGTAGGTCTGCTCTTTTCCCGAGAAGACATTCACTTTCACCATGTGATTTTCTCCATAATATCCACCAGAAAGGAAATAGGAGCCCAAATCCGAAAATGCCCGATCTACATAGCCGTCGGTGGTGATTTTAGAAAGGCGTGCATCTACCGCAAATCGTCCATTCAATAGTCCTGTTCCTGCTTTGACGGTATGCCTCCAGGTATTGAAGCTTCCAAAACCATTATCGACTTGGGCATAGGCTTCCTCTTGTCGGGTATCCGTTTGGAAATTCAAGCTTGCTCCAAATGTAGCGGCACCATTGGTGGAAGTGCCGACGCCTCGCTGGATTTGGACATTGTCCACTGAGCTAGCAAAATCCGGCATATTCACCCAGAAAACTCCGTGGGATTCTGCATCATTCAGGGGAATTCCATTGATAGTGACGTTGATTCGAGTTTGGTCTGTTCCTCGGATTCTGATTCCCGTATAACCAATTCCAGCTCCAGCATCAGAATGAGAAACTACGGAGGGAGTGAAATTCAAGAGGATAGGAATATCCTGTCCGAGATTTCGTTTCGCCAATTCTGCCTTGTCAATTGTTTTGAAGGTAGTGGGTGTCGTTTCCGAGGCACGAGTAGCCGAAACGATAAACTCCTCCGAAACGAATTCCTTGCTTTGGAGCCTGAAAATCAATTCTTCTGAGGTTGGAATTGTTATTTCTTGAGTGATGGATTCATAACCCAAATAGGAGACCCGAATAGTCCAGGTTCCTTCTGGAAGTTTAGAAAGGACAAATTTTCCATCCATGTCGGTGACAGTTCCTCTTCCGGTTCCCTCCGCCCAGATAGATGCACCGATTAATGGGGAATTGGTTGATTGATCCAATACCTTTCCCCTCACTTGTAGTTGTGCGTGTGCAACAAGTGTAGTCAGGCAAAAAGCCAGACATAGCCATAAATTTTTCATGTGTAATAAACCCTTTCGGGAGATTGAGTTAAACATGGGAAGACTTAGGGGAAGTCATCCGTACTTGTTTACCCGTTTTGCAAAAGCAACCATCAAAAAAGCCAGTCGGTACCAATTCTGATTTTTCGAATGTTTACTCTGCTTGCTCATTTCCCTTCGCCGGCACTACCCGGATCAGGTAATATGGGTATGATCTCAGCCCGTGATATTAGGGCACCCCTTATGATCTAGGAACAAAGGTATAGAGGAAAAGTTTGAAAGCAAAAAAGAGGCGAAGGCTCAAATCGTATTGAAATTGACCGTAAGAAAAGGATTCAAGTACTTAGGTAATATCATAGATTTAACATGCTACGATCTCTTCTTGTATCAAAAACCCTTGCGATCAAAATTTGATTTTTTTCAAGATCCAATCTGTAAATTATTTTGTGATTTCCTTCGATTAAATACCTATATGGAAAATTTAGACTGGATTCAAAATGCTGAATCTGGCCCAATTCAGGATTTGAGGATAAAATACCAACTTTGTTTACTATCCTAATGACAATTCTTTGGCCTATCTCAATTCCTGCAAATTCAGCATAAAATTGAAAAATCTCTTCTAAGTCTTTTAATGATCTATCCGACCAAAAAATTCTCATAAAATTTTGCCTTGTTTAATCTTTTTTACAAGCTCTTCTTGAGAAATTATCTTCCCTTTTTGATAATCAGACTCTGCTTCTTTTAGTGAATTGATCAATTCTTCTTCGGAAATAGGCTTGAGGTATTTCTCTTTTTCTAGTGCTTGGGTTTCAATTCGGATTTGATCGATTTTATTTAATACTTCTTGATCTTCTATTAAGGCCAGCCAAGCAATCAAATCAAGTTTTTTTTCAGTAGTATTCATTTACTCGAATTTTTTATCAAAATACAAAAAAAGAGGCGAAGGCCTCTTTTCTTGTCAATAGGAAATTGTGTTTGAAGACACTCAATTTGGCAATAATGGAAGTTTTTGATCCTTTCTACTATAAATCGTCCTCGTCAAAATCTTCCTCTTCACTCATTCCCATATTGAACATAGAGCTGAACAGATCTCTAAACTGCAAGCCTGTGTCGAGGAGTTTCTTGCTGAGTTGGGAGTATTCTGCAAGGCCATGTAAGGCAAATTCCATAAAGAATTCCTTCTCTTTTTCTGGAAGATTTTTGACCATACCAGTGACCACTGCTTCCAATCCAGGGACTTCATGAAGGGCTTTTTTGTATTCTTTGTCAGATTGGGAGGCTAGAATATCCAGTTCATTTCCTTCTCCAAACCAAGCCAATGGAATCACATATGGATTCCCTTCCTTGGATTTCTTCTTTTGTTCTGGGGAAGGGAAATAATTGACAAATTGACTTCGGATTGCTTTTCCAATCAAGTTATACGCGACTAATCCAGCTCCTTCTTGCTCACCCTCGTAGACGAGCTCCACTTTTCCTGTGATAGCAGGAATCACCCCAATTAAATCAGCAATTCGAACAACGGTATTTTCCTCCCCATTGAGGTAGAGCCTGCGTTCTGCTGCAGAAATCAGATTTTCATAAGCCGAAATAGTCAATCGGGCAGAAACCCCACTTTTTTCATCTACATATTCGGAACCACGAGCTTCGATGGCGATTTGCTCGATCAAATCCCGCATCAATTCCGGTACATGAATTTTATCTACAGGCTTACCTTCCAAATTGGCTTCCTGTGCAGTGATTTTTTTCCCGATTTCAATGCTTTTTGGATAGTGCGTGATGATCTGACTTTCGATTCTGTCTTTCAGAGGAGTCACGATGCTACCCCGGTTGGTGTAATCTTCCGGGTTGGCGGTAAAGACAAATTGAATATCCAAAGGCAACCGCAGCTTGAAACCTCGAATCTGAATGTCCCCTTCCTGCAAAATATTGAATAGAGCTACCTGAATTCTAGCCTGTAAATCTGGCAATTCGTTTATCACGAAGATGGATCGGTGAGAGCGAGGTACCAAACCATAATGAATAACACGCTCGTCATTGTAGCTAAGTTTTAATGTAGCCGCTTTGATTGGGTCCACGTCTCCGATTAGGTCAGCTACGGATACGTCGGGAGTAGCCAGTTTTTCTGTATAGCGATCATTTCTATGCCACCAAATAATAGGGGTATGATCCCCTTTTTCTTCAATCAGGTTTTTGGCGAAAGTGGACAATGGGTTTAGCGGGTCATCATTCAATTCAGATCCATAAACCACCGGCACATATTCATCCAGCAATTGGGTCATCATTCGGGCAATTCGGGTTTTGGCTTGTCCGCGAAGTCCGAGCAAATTGATATTGTGGCGTGATAAAATAGCTCGCTCAATATCCGGGATGACGGTATCTTCATAACCCCAGATTCCAGCAAAGACATTTTCCTTTTGTCTGATTTTTTGAATCAAATTATCCCGGAGCTCCTCTTTGATAGATTTGGGTTGATAGCCGGCCGCTTTCAGCTGACCAAGTGTTTTGATTTGGGTAAGTTCTTTTCCGCTTAGGTTTTGGTAGTCCATAAGGTATTAAAAGCGTTTAGTTCTATTTCGTCTGTAATCTTCAAAAATCAAATCTCCCAAACCTTTCAAGCTGCTATAGTAGGCATTTCCACTATTCACTTTGGTAAATTCCTTCACGAACTCTTTCAAATAAGGGTCCGAAGCAATCATGAATGTGGTCACAGGGATTTTCAGCTTTCGACATTGGGCGGCCAGTTTGAGTGTTTCATTCAAAATTTTGCTGTCAATGCCAAATGCGTTTTTGTAATATTTGATTCCCACTTTCAAGCAGGTGGGTTTCCCATCCGTGATCATAAAGATCTGCTTGTTGGGGTTTTTTCTTCGTCTCAATAAATCCATAGCCAATTCCAATCCTGCCACAGTATTGGTGTGATAGGGGCCTACTTGGAGATAGGGTAAATCTTTGATTTCGATCTGCCAGGCATCATTTCCAAAAACAATCACATCAAGCGTGTCTTTTGGATAGCGGGTTTTGATCAATTCAGCCAAAGCCATGGCTACTTTTTTGGCAGGGGTGATACGATCCTCTCCATATAAAATCATGGAGTGGGAAATATCGATCATCAACACCGTGGAAGTTTGGGAGCGATATTCTTGCTCGACTACCTCCAGATCATTTTCGGTAAATAAATAGTCTCCCGAAAGACCGTGATTAGCTTGGGCATTTCTCAGGGAATCAGTCAGAGCAATTTGATCTAAATTGTCACCGAATTCATAAGCCCTGCGATCACTTCCTCTTTCATCGCCAGGACCTGAATGGGTTGTTTTGTGCTGCCCTGATTTTCCCCGCTTGAGCTTGCCAAAGATTTCTTCCAAAGCAGATTTTCGAATGGTTTGCTCCGCTTTTCCGGTGATTTTGAACTCACCTTTTTGATTTTCTTCAGTTAGATAACCTTTGGATTTGAGGTCTTCGATGAAGTCCCCAATTCCATAATTTGGGTTGGTGAGATTATAGCGCTTATCAAGATTGCTCAACCAATTCAAAGCCTCTGCCACATCCCCACCCGTCATGGTCACGAGTTGCAGGAAAATATTCAGCAAATTCTCGAAGGTGTTTTTCTCCGGATCCTGAGGAGGTACGTAATGAGTGAACCGAAATCCTTTCATATTGGGTTTAACAAGTGGGAGCCTTGATGAGTTTATCTGAAAGGACAATTTATTCTAAAAATGAGAAACTATGAATTTGCAGTCGGCTTTGTCACAGGTGCTTTGATCATCTTTGTGACTTTGATTCAGCTGAATGTGGCTTTGCCCTTGATTTGGTTGTTGTTTATTGCCGGGCCTTTCTTGGTACTTTGGATGGTGTGGACAGTCTTGATTGCTCCAATTAAAATTGAGGAAACTTTCGAAGAACAGTGGTATCAAGACAGGCCGGATATGCGGAGAACTGAATAAAATCTTAATTTCGGCTTGATGAGTTCAGCCGATCAGCATAATGCTATACTTAAAAAAATTGCCCGCCAGCTGGGCTTTGATTTTTGTGGGATTGCCAAAGCAGAATTTTTAGAAGAAGAGGCTCCCCGATTAGAAGAGTGGCTGAATCGAAACTATCAGGGACAGATGTCCTATTTGGCTAATCACTTTGATAAGCGACTGGATCCAACTAAACTCGTTCCTGGGGCTAAAACAGTGGTTTCCCTGATTTACAATTATTATCCTGAAAAAAAACTCCCGGAAAATTCCGAATCCATCAAACTTGCCAAATATGCCTATGGAGAGGATTACCATTTGGTGATCAAGGAAAAGCTGAAGACATTTTTGGAAATGCTCCGAGAGCAGATAGGTGAAATCGACGGGCGGGTTTTTGTGGATTCTGCACCCGTTATGGAGCGGCAATGGGCCCAAAAGGCCGGTTTGGGTTGGATTGGGAAAAACAGCCTCTTGCTCAACCGAAAGATGGGAAGTTTTTTCTTTTTGGCGGAGTTGATTATCGATCTGGAAGCGACTCCTGACACCCCTTTGGCGAAAGACTACTGTGGCACTTGTACCGCCTGCATCGATGCATGTCCGACGGATGCCATTGTGCAGCCTGGAGTGGTAGATGGATCTCGATGCATTTCCTATTTGACCATCGAATTGAAGGAAGCTATTCCAAATGAATTCAAGGGTCAACTAGAAAACTGGGCTTTTGGCTGCGATATCTGTCAGGATGTTTGCCCATGGAATCGTTTTTCAAAACCCCATCATGAACCTGCTTTTTTGCCTCATCCAGACCTAGAAGGGTTTACCAATCAGGACTGGATTGAGATGACAGAGGAAACCTTCCGCAAAGTATTTAAAAAATCAGCCGTCAAGCGTACCAAATTTGCCGGACTGAAAAGAAATATCGAATTTATTAAGTCAAACAAATCCTAAGCTCATGCCCCGTAATTCGAGTCTGAAGCAGTTTCAAAAGATTTTTAAATCAAAGAAGAAAAAGAAACCTGCTCACAAAGTGGGTTTACCTCCTGCAGCATTGGTTTTCACGGGAGACCAAAAGCAAGAAGAGGTGTATATCAATCTGATCACTTATGACGAGGTGGATTTTTATGAGGAAAAGGTAAAACTCTCGCAGATAGAGGAGCATTTAAAGCTTCAAAAGAAGGGGGTTTGGATTGATGTCATCGGCCTGCATGATGTCGAATTATTGGAACAGATTGGACATTTGTTTGGAATCCATAAGTTGACACTGGAGGATATCCTCAATGTGAATCAGCGGCCTAAAATGGAGGTCTTTGAGGAGTATATTTTTACCACTTTAAAAATGATTCAATGCGCTAGCCCCGAGTCTCCTGTGGTGGATGAACAGGTGAGTTTTATTTTGAAAAATAATGTACTAATCACCTTTCAGGAAAAGAGTGGGGATGTTTTTCAGTTTGTTAGGGATCGCTTGATGGATCCTCAAAGAGCGATTCGAAAGCGAGGGACCGATTACTTGCTGTATGCCTTATTTGATGCGGTAGTGGATAATTACTTTGTGGTGATGGAAAATATAGGGGAGCGTATCGAGAATTTGGAATCTCAGGCCATGCTTGAGCCCGATAGTGAGACCCTAAATTCCCTTTATCTTCAGCGAAGAGAAATGATGGATTTGCGAAGGTCGGTATACCCGCTTCGGGAGGTGATTGGATCCTTTGATAAATATGCGGAGCATAAAATTTCCCCTGAGGTCCGGCCATTTATCCGTGACTTGTATGAAAATACCATTCAAGTAATCGAAACCATGGAAGTATTTCGGGACATGTCTTCCGGGGTTTTGGACCTCTACATGAATAGCCTTTCCAATCGCATGAATAATGTGATGAAAGTATTGACTGTAATTTCCACCATTTTCATTCCCATGACCTTTGTGGCAGGTGTTTACGGAATGAATTTTCGGCACATGCCAGAGCTCAATTGGGAATACGGATATTTCGGGACCCTTGGGTTGATGGGTTTAATGGCCCTTGCTATGATTATTTATTTTTTGAGGAAAAAATGGCTTTAGAATGCCTTTAAGCTAATATCCATACTGCTTACAGAATGGGTTAAAGCTCCCATGGAGATATAATCTACTCCGCATTCGGCCACGGCTGCTAGGGTGTCTTCTGTAATTCCTCCTGATGCTTCAATGCTCATTTTTCCATCGATCAGTTCGACAGCTTTTCGCATGGTCTCATAGTCCATGTTGTCGAGCATGATATAATCAACACCTCCTACTTCCAATACTTCTGCGACCTCATCTAGGTTTCGGGTTTCCACTTCAATTTTTAAATCAAGCTGGTTTTCCTGAAGGTATCGTTGGGTATTTCGGATGGCATTTTTGATGCCTCCTGCAAAATCTACGTGGTTATCCTTCAGCATGATCATGTCATAAAGTGCAAATCGATGGTTGACACCCCCTCCGATAAGTACGGCCCATTTTTCCATCAATCGGAAATTAGGAGTAGTCTTCCGGGTATCCATCAAGCGAGCCTTGGTGTGAAGGATTTTTTGGGTTAGTCGGTGAGTTTTAGTGGCAATTCCACTCATACGCTGCATGCAGTTCAAGACTAAACGTTCTGAGGAAAGAATGGAAGCTGCAGGTCCTTTTACCTCTAATCCAATGTCTCCGAATTTTACCGAATCCCCATCCTTTTTGAACAAAGTGACTTCCAAACGAGGATCGAAGCTTTTAAAAATTCGCTCCGCCAATTCCACCCCGGCTAGAATTCCATCACCTTTGATTAAAAGTCGAGCCTGCCCTTGCGTATCCGGTGAGAATGCCGATAGGGAAGAATAATCTCCCGGGCCGATGTCCTCAGCAAAGGCTGCTTGGATAAAGGCATCAAGGGCTGAATCAGTCAAATAGGATGGTTTCATGCCACAAAAATAGGCATCTTGGAAGGTTTACGGTTCCTTTTTTTCAAAAATCCCTTAGGCCTTGACAAAGCCTAAGCTGTAAACCTCAATTTGTGAGTTTTGCTGATTGATTTTGATAAAAACCTTGTAACTGGTCTGACCGCTCTGATATTCTCCTATGTATGAGCTCAAACTAGGATTGTTTTCACTTCTAAAAACGACCTGAAAACTAACCGGAGGGTTCTTTTTGAAAAAGTCTCGCAACACTAATTCGGCCTGGTTTTTTGAGAAATCTCCTTGCTGTCCATTGATGTTGAGGGAAATGCTATTTCCGAAATAGCGAGCCAATTCACTGCTCGATCCCGAATCGATTGCCAGGATTACCGGATCGATAGAATCAACGTTCTTGGTTGCTTCTACAGGAGAAACCAAAAAAGTGAGAAAGAAAAGAAATAGTTTAAATCCAGTCATCGGCCCTCGAATAGACAAATACTAAGCCAAAAAAAGCTGTACAACCCTGAATTTTTGTCCTCTATGAAAAAAAGTGAATCTCAAGTAAAGAAGTGGCTTGTCCCCGTCAATGGTTAGAAAAGTAATATATTTGCGACATGGAAAAGAATGTACTTTTAATGATTTTGGATGGCTGGGGAATTGCAACCAATCCGGCCGTGTCTGCCATTGACAAAGCCAAAACACCTTTTGTAGATAGCCTCTACGAAAAATACCCACATGCTACTTTGGAGGCTTCGGGTCTCGCAGTGGGTCTGCCGGAAGGCCAAATGGGAAATTCAGAGGTTGGTCACATGAATATTGGGGCGGGTAGAGTAGTCTATCAAGACCTCGTAAAAATCAATCAGGCAGTTGAAAATGGAGAACTAAATCAGCATCCTATTCTTGCTGAAGCATTTGAAAAAGTAAAATCAAACAAGAAAAAAGCACACTTTATCGGCTTGGTTTCCGATGGAGGTGTTCATGCTCATATCAATCATTTAAAGGGCCTTTGTGATGCGGCTCATTTCCATGGAGTAGAGAATGTTTTTGTGCATGCATTTACTGATGGACGTGATACTGATCCCAAAAGTGGAGCCGGATTTTTGGCAGAGTTGGAAGAGCACATGGCTAAATCAACTGGTCAAATTGCCTCTGTGGTAGGTCGCTATTATGCGATGGACCGCGACAATCGTTGGGAGCGGGTAAAGTTGGCCTATGATGCCTTGGTGCATGGAGAGGGCGAAAAGTCCAAAAATATTCAGGCAGCGATTAAGAAGTCGTACGAAAACAATGTGACGGACGAGTTTATCCGACCGATTATTCACGTGGGTGCCGACAATAAACCTTTGGCTACCATTGAAAATGGAGACATGGTGGTTTGCTTCAACTTCCGAACAGACCGAGGTCGGGAAATCACACAGGTTCTCACCCAGCGAGATTTTGAGGATTTCAATATGAAGAAGTTGGATTTGGATTACATTACTTTCACCAATTATGATGACACCTTCAAAGGGGTGAAAGTCTTGTTTGAAAAAGACAACTTGAGTAATACACTTGGAGAAGTTTTAGCGAAAGCCCACAAAAAACAAATCCGAATTGCCGAAACTGAAAAATATCCACACGTGACCTTTTTCTTTTCCGGAGGTCGCGAAAAGGAATTTGAAGGTGAAAGCCGAATTCTTTGTCCTTCCCCCAAGGTAGCTACCTACGATCTCAAGCCTGAAATGAGTGCCTATGAGATCGCTTCCAAAATCAATCCCGAACTCAAGAAAAAGTCAGCGAATTTCATTTGCCTCAATTTTGCTAACGCGGACATGGTAGGCCATACCGGAGACTTTGAAGCAGCGGTGAAGGCCTGTGAGGCAGTGGATGAATGTGCAAAAAGTGTCATTGAGACTGCACTTGATAATGACTACACTATAATCGTCATTGCAGATCATGGTAATTCAGATGTCATGATCAACGAGGACGGCACACCAAATACGGCTCACACGACGAATTTGGTACCCTTTATCATGGTTGACAAGCACGACCGATTCACACTAAAAAATGGAAAACTAGGGGATTTGGCACCTACAATTCTGAAATTGATGGGTGTGGAGATTCCTAAAGAAATGACCGGAAATATTCTGATAAGCTGATGAAAATCAACCTATTACTTCTTTTCGGAGCCTTTTTGTTTCTATTTTCTTCCTGCGAAAATGCACCCGGTATTGCCAAGCCCGGGAAATTAGATCCTTTGCCCTATTATGATGTCAGCGGGTTTATCGATTCAGAGATTGGCAAAATGAATGGGGAAAAGGTCATCAAATCCACCCGCATCAATGGGAAGGAAGAAAGTGTGGAAGTCACACTCTCCCAAGAAGAATGGCGAGAGGAATTAGATGCTTTTTTTCGGGCAGATATCAATAAGCCTTCTTTGGTGAGCTCCTATACCACCGAGCTGCAAGGCGATATTTTGATTCATCGCCTGAAACCTGGCTCAAAAAATTCGGTGCAGGAAATCCGCGTAAGGATCATAGATGACAGACCTATCTGGTTGACCTTCAAGATCGCGAAGGAAAGTATGTTTTATACTTCCTATGTTCTGGGAGAAGTTTATTTGAATCAGCGATCTCAAAAAATCGATCATTATTCCATTGAAACCACACAGAAGATCTGGTTTTTGAGTGCTAATAATATGCGGATCAAAGGGGCGGTTTCACCTTGATTAGTTTTCTGAAATAAAGAAAAACGCCGGTCAAAATCTGACCGGCGTTTTTTTATTTGTTGAAAAGCGGAGGTCGCTTGGCCTGCCAATCTGTATTTTTCTGGATATAGTCTCCTAACATAACCAATTTATCTTCCTCAAAGAGATTTCCAAGTAAGGTGATGGAAGTTGGGCTTCCGCCTCCATTAAATCCATTTGGTAGGCAAAGAGCAGGATGTCCGGTGAGGTTGGTGATTTGTAATTGCTGTCCACCATAGCTCGGGGTCACGATGACATCGTAATCCTTCATTAAGTCATGCATTTCCTGGATCAAAACACTTCGCTGACGAGCTAAATTCACATATTCTACGGCAGGGATAAAGCGTGCAGCACGGAAAAGATTTGGCCAGGCATTTCGATTTTGAGCGACCAATTCATCATCCCATCCTAAGCGGGTAAGTTCGTCAAACGCTGCGGCACCCTCTACCATCAGCATCATAGTCATGGGACCAGCAGAAACGGAAGTTTGAAGCTCTACGGGGTGCAATTCAAATCCTTCATTTTCTAAGAATTCCAAAACTTTTCGATCATTTTCTGAGCTTCTATTTCCTTCAAAAAAGGACTTGAAATAGCCGATTTTAAGACTTTTGGGATCCTTTTCTGCGGAATAATTGAAAGCAGCTTCGATTGTACTTGGATCTTTTTCATCCTTTCCATTTAAGATGGATAGCACAATAGCATTATCCAAAGCAGAACGGGAGATAGGACCGATTTTGTCCATAGACCAGCTCAAAGCCATCGCGCCATGTTTGCTGACACGACCATAAGTAGGTCGAAGTCCCGTTACGCCGTTTCGGGTACTTGGAGAGACGATAGAACCCAAGGTTTCAGTTCCTATTGCAAAAGGTACCAAACCTGCACTGACTGCAGAGGCAGACCCAGCCGATGATCCACTCGATCCCTGCTCCAAATTCCAAGGATTTTTGGTTACTCCTCCGTACCATACGTCACCCATAGCTAAAGCTCCGAGGGTAAATTTGCCAACCAAAACAGCTCCTGCTTCATCCAATTTTTCTACAATCTGAGCTGTTTCATCAATTTCTTGATCCTTGTAGGGAGCAGCTCCCCAGGTCGTTTTTGTTCCTTTTACCGCCAACAGGTCCTTGATCCCATAGGGAATTCCATGCAAAGGCCCTCGATAGCGTCCTGAAGCCAACTCGGCATCCATGAGTCGAGCTTTTGCAAGCGCATCTTCTTCCATCAAGGTGATCAAACATTGCAGGGTGTCGGAATAGGTTTTGATTCGATCCAAATAAATCTGGGTCAGCCGCTCACTGCTCAATTGACCATTTCGGATCAGGACTGCCAATTCATGAACAGGGGTGTAAGCAATATCCACATCGCTAGTCGGAAGGGTAACTGATTCAGCCAATCCAAAGTCCACTGGCATTTGACGGGTTTCAGGCTGGTAACCGATCGGGAGCGGATTGAATACCAAAGCCGGAGCAATGGAATTGTCCAACTTGTACTCTCGAGAAGATTCAAGGTTTGACAACTGAGTTTCAAGGCGGGAAATCATACTGTCTTTTTCTGCAGGAGAAAAGCTCAGTCCGATAATTCCAGCAGCGCTGTCAATAGTCTGAGGGTTGATTTCCCCAGCTAGTTTTCCAAAGGTAAAGCCCAAGGTCAGGGTAGAAATCATCCCCAAAGCCACAAACAAGGCAGAATGTCTTTTATTTTTTCGTTCCATAGGATAGTTTTACTATACTGCACAAACAAGCATCGTTCGAAGGTGTTTATTTAGCTGTAAAAATTCAAACCGTTCATGGATCAAAAAGCCCAATTTCCAATTTTCCCCATGCATTTTCGGGGGCTTCTTTTGTTAGCGGGAATGTATACCGTGGCATGGTCAGCTTTTTTCAAATGGTTTGGGCCGGAATTGGTCGCTTGGTTAGCCATTAGCCCAGGTCAATCTTTCGATGTTCCTGCAGAGTGGTATGGAAATTTAGGGATAGTCGTTGGCTTGGTGCTTTTTGTATCAGCTTTTTATCCTGTAAGTTGGGTTTATATGATTTTAGCAGGGATAACTGGAAAAGTCATCTTGGCGATTTGGTTTTCGTTGGGTTTTCTTCCTGAAATCGGCTGGAACAAGCGGACAGGGTTTCATTTGATAGTCAATGAATTACTTTGGTTGATTCCATTGATTTTGATTTTTCTTCGAGGCTTGCAAGTCAAGGAATACCTGAGAAAACAGGAAGAATAATAGGAATCCTTATTCCTTTGTTTTTGATCGAAATCTGCTAATCACTGTCTTATTTGGCCGATGGGCAGGGGATTTTTTGTAACTTCATCGACTCATTTTGATGCAAAAAAACCATGACTCAAAAACAACCTCATAAACTTTTCCTGCTCGATGCCATGGCCTTGATTTATCGGGCGCATTTTGCATTTAGCAAAAATCCACGCATCAATTCCAAAGGATTGAATACCGGCGTAATGTTGGGATTTACTAACACGCTGTTGGAAGTTTTGAACAAGGAAAAGCCATCCCATATTGCAGTAGCTTTTGATACCTCGGCTCCTACATTTCGGCATGAACAATATGAGCCCTACAAAGCCAACCGACAGGAGCAACCCGAGGATATCACAGTGGGTACGCCATGGGTTAAAGAAATTGTGAAAGCATTCAATATTCCATTACTGGAAATGGATGGTTTCGAGGCTGATGATATCATTGGGACGATCGCAAAAAAAGCTGAAAAAGAATCCTTTACCGTCTATATGATGACTCCGGATAAGGATTATGGGCAGTTGGTAGATGACCATATTTTCTTGTATAAGCCAGCATTTATGGGCAATGGTGTGGAAGTGATGGGGCCCAAGGAAGTTTGTGCAAAATGGGACATAGAGCATGTGGATCAGGTCCGGGATATTCTCGGATTGATGGGGGATACAGTAGATAATATTCCGGGAATCCCAGGGATCGGAGCCAAAACAGCGACCAAATTGCTGAAGGAATTTGGAAGTGTAGAGGAGCTAGTAAAAAACACAGATCAGCTCAAAGGAAAGCAGAAGGAAAATGTAGAAAACTTCGCTGAGCAAGGGCTACTTTCCAAGGAATTGGCTACTATCAAAACCGATGTTCCCGTGGATTTTGTGGAAGAGGAACTTCGTTATGATGGATTTGATGAGGAAAAATTGCGAGCCATTTTCAATGAGTTGGAGTTCCGAACCCTAGCCAACCGGGTATTTAAGGAAGAGGGCAAAAAAGCCGTCATCCAACAAAACGAGCAATTGGGACTTTTTGGAGATAGCAAAGCAGCGCCTGAGCTGGAATTTGAGGAGGAAAGTGTCAATCCTTCTTCCCCGGTAGTTTTGGAAACTATCGATAGTCGTTTTCACCATTATCACAAAGTGAAGGGAAAGGATGCGATCGAAAACTTGGTCGAATATCTGATGCTTCAAAAATCAGTATGCTTTGATACTGAGACAACTTCTTTGAATGCCATGGAGGCGGAATTGGTTGGGCTATCTTTTTCCTATTTGAGCGGAGAAGCATATTACATTCCCTGTCCTGCGGATCAGAAGGAAACCCATAAAATCCTCGATATCCTAAAGCCATTTTTTGAAAATGAGAAAATCCTCAAGATTGGCCAGAATATCAAATACGATTTGTTGGTCCTTCGAAATTATGGAATTGAAGTTCGGGGGAAACTCTATGACACCATGCTTGCCCATTATTTGATTGAGCCGGAAGGAAAGCATTCCATGGATTATTTGGCGGAGCAATACCTGAATTATAAGCCGGTTTCCATCACGGAATTGATCGGCAAAAAGGGCAAGGGTCAGAGAAATATGCGGGATGTGGACGAGGATACCGTGACCGCATATGCCTCTGAAGATGCAGATATTACCTTGAGGCTGAAGGAAAAATTCGATCCAATCCTCAAGCAGAATGAGCTTGAAAAACTATTCTATGAGGTAGAAAACCCACTTATTCCTGTCCTCACTGATATGGAGTTTGAAGGGGTGCGAATAGATACTCATAGTTTGGCCGAACTATCCAAATCTTTAGATGAAGAAAGCAAAGAGATCGAGAAGCGGGTTTATGAATTGGCTGGAGTTCGATTCAATTTGGCCTCTCCAAAGCAGTTGGGAGATGTGCTTTTTGAAAAGCTCAAATTAGATCCTAAGGCGAAAAAGACTAAAACCGGTCAATATGCAACAGGAGAAGAGATCTTGAGCAAACTGGCCAATGAGCATGAAATTGCTCAGGCTATTTTGGATTATCGGCAGATGGTTAAGTTGAAGTCTACCTATGTAGATGCACTACCGACCATGATTAACCCGAAGACAGGACGGATCCATACTACCTACAATCAGTTTGTGGCTGCTACAGGTCGATTGTCTTCCATCAATCCCAACTTGCAGAACATCCCTATTCGTACGGATCGAGGAAAGGAAATTCGTAAAGCTTTTGTCCCTCGGGATGAAAAGCATGTCCTCTTTGCAGCGGATTATTCTCAGATAGAATTGCGGATTATGGCGGCTTTTTCCAAGGATGAATCCATGATAGAAGCCTTCAAAAATGGACGGGATATTCACTCCACTACGGCAGCCAAAATCTTCCAAGTTCCCCTAGATAAGGTGACTGCAGATATGCGAAGAAAGGCTAAGACAGCCAATTTTGGGATTATCTATGGGATTTCTGCTTTTGGACTTTCACAGCGACTTTCCATTCCAAGAGGGGAAGCCAAAGATATAATCGATGCTTATTTCAAGGAGTTTCCGGCTGTCAAAGCTTACATGGATGGAGTCATCGAAAAAGCTCGGAAAGACGAGTATGTGGAGACTATTCTTGGGCGCCGTCGATATCTACGGGATATTAATAGTAGAAACCAAACGATGCGTGGATTTGCGGAGCGAAATGCAATCAATGCCCCAATCCAAGGCTCAGCAGCTGATTTGATTAAAGTTGCTATGATTCATGTGCATGATTGGATGAAAAAGGAAAAACTGAAGTCTAAGATGATCCTTCAAGTCCATGATGAACTGGTGTTTGATGCCCATAAGCATGAAGTGGATATTCTTCGCAAACATATCCCTGAGCTGATGGCATCAGCCATTAAATTGGATGTGCCAATCGAAGTCGAAGTGGGTGTTGGAAATGATTGGTTAGAAGCGCATTAAGAATGGCAAAAATTAAAACCGCTTTTTTCTGCCAGAATTGTGGAGCCCAAAGTCCTAAATGGCAAGGGAAATGTCCCGCTTGTGGGCAGTGGAATACCTATGTGGAAGAGGTAATTCAAAAAGAGGAAGGAGGAAAAGGAACCTGGAAGCAAAGTACCGGAAATAAAAAAGCCGCTACTCCTCAAAAAATCACAGAGGTCAATTATGAAGAACAGCCACGTTGGGTTACCGGCGATGCTGAACTGGATCGAGTTCTAGGTGGAGGGATTGTACCTGGTTCATTGGTGCTCATTGGTGGTGAACCGGGAATAGGGAAGTCTACCCTAATGCTTCAGATAGCACTGACTCTGAAAGGGAAAACAGTTCTTTATGTATCGGGAGAGGAATCGGAAGCCCAAATAAAAATGCGTGCGGATCGAATGGCCGCTCAAAATCCCGATTGTTTTGTTCTCTCCGAAACCAATACCCAACAAATATTTCAGCAGGTAGAATTACTTAAGCCCGATTTTTTGGTAATTGATTCGATTCAGACGCTTAATAGTCAGTATGTGGAATCGGCCGCAGGGTCTGTTTCTCAGGTAAGAGAATGTACGGCAGAACTGATGAAATTCGCCAAGGAAACGGGAACGCCTGTTTTTTTGATTGGGCATGTCACCAAGGACGGGACAATTGCCGGTCCGAAGGTATTGGAGCACATGGTGGATACTGTTTTGCAATTTGAAGGAGATCGACATTTGACCTATCGGATTTTACGAACTTCCAAAAACCGTTTTGGATCCACTCATGAATTGGGAATTTATGAAATGCGGGTAGATGGGCTCAGAATGGTAGCAAATCCTTCTGAAATTCTTCTTACCCAACGGGAGGAAGTATTGAATGGAGTGGCGATTGGAGCCATGATGGAAGGAAATCGTCCTTTATTAATCGAGATACAATCGCTTGTCAGTCCGGCCACTTATGGTACTCCTCAGCGAAGCAGTACGGGACATGATGCAAAGCGCCTGAATATGTTGCTGGCAGTTTTGGAAAAGCGTGGAGGCATGCGCTTGGGAAATCAGGATGTGTTTTTGAATGTGGCTGGAGGAATGCGAGTAGATGATCCGGGGCTTGACTTGGCTGTTTGCGCCAGTTTGATTTCCAGTTATGAAGATACTCCTGTTTCAGAAAAGATATGTTTTGCTGGGGAAGTAGGTTTGGGAGGTGAAGTTCGTGCGGTTTCCCGAATTGAAAACAGAATTTCCGAAGCCGAAAAGTTAGGTTTTGCTAAAATCGTGGTATCCAAATATGCTGTCAAAGGCCTGGATTTGAAAAAATATAAGATTCAGGTTTTACAGGTAAGTAAACTGGAAGAAATGTACCAGTTGATTTTTTGATTAGCGTTTTTCAATTTTAATTGCAAGAAAATCAGAGTTTTACCTTCCAAAACTCCTGCAAATTTTTTATTTTACTTAATCTGAAATCTGTTTAAACTATAACCAGTGTGCCATGAAACACTTTGCATATTTCGTTTTGATCCTCTTTTCTTTTTCCTGTGCTCAGAAAACTGAGCATTCAGAAATCGAAACTTCTCCAGTTCCTATGATTGATGTTCAAGCTGAATTGGGTGCAATAGAGGAAACTAGAGCTGCTTTTCAATTAGCCATCAAGGAGAAAAGGTATGGAGATCTTGCTCAGTATTCAACCGATGATTTCATAGGAGTTTCCCCGGGTAGTGTAGAGTGGTTGGAGTATAAGAAAGAACGGGAACAGAAATTAGGCATGTTCAGCTATGATAGTATTCGAATGCGTCCCGAAGAGACCGTGATAGTCAGCGATTCAGTGGCTTATGATTATGGAACTAGCTCGGTTTACTACACCAATTCTAAAGGAGAATCTGTGGAGTTATTCGATACTTTTTTGGTAATTCTCAAAAAAGATAAAAAGAGTGGGGCTTGGAAAATTCATCGAGAAGTTGCCTCTTCGATTATTGAGTAATTAAACCTTAGCTTTCCAAAAGAGCAGTTTTTGAGGATTTATAAGAACTAAGTGCTCAATTAGTTTAACTTTGGTAAAGACGGTTCACGCTTATACAATGGCGGGCCCGTTTCTGCAAATGAATAAAGTCCAGCATAAACTCAATCAGTTATCCGCGACAGCAATTTGCGGAAACGATATCAGCTCCTCTGTATTGTATGTTTCTGCGCTTGCAATTGCATTTGCGGGACAATATGCTTGGGTTACGCTCCTGATTGTTTCTGTGGTATTATTTCTTTTTAGAAAAATCTACGGAGAAGTTGTGGGCGCCTTGCCCTTGAATGGTGGAGCTTATAATGCCCTTCTCAATACCACGAGCAAGTCCACGGCTTCCTTCGCTGCAACTCTGACAATTTTGTCCTACATGGCAACGGCGGTAATTTCTGCCAATGAAGCCATTCACTATTTACATCATTTGATTCCTGCAATGCCTATCATTCCAATGACCTTGGTCCTGTTGGGCATTTTCGCCTTGTTGACAATAGGAGGGATTTCAGAATCAGCCAAAGTAGCAATAGGGATTTTCATTTTTCATTTAGGTTCTTTGACGATTTTGAGTGGGTTTATTCTGTATTTTCTTTTCCAGAATGGATTTGGGACTTTATTTGACAATTGGCAGATGCCGCTTTCCGGTGGATCTATTTACACAGCCATCTTTTTAGGTTTTGCCGCTTCTATGTTGGGGGTATCTGGTTTTGAAAGCTCGGCAAATTTTGTCGAGGAGCAAGAGAAAGGAGTCTTTCCCAAAACCCTTCGGAATATGTGGGCCATTGTCAGTGTCATTAATCCCCTGATGGCCGTATTTGCTTTGGCTTTGTTTACCATTCCGGTCTTGCAAAGTGATGAATATCAAAATACCCTTTTGATAGAAATGGGTAAGCAGGTAGGAGGAGAAGGTCTTGCGATCATGGTTGCTTTAGATGCTTTTCTAGTGCTCAGTGGTGCGGTATTGACCAGTTTTGTGGGAGTGACAGGCTTGATAGAGCGGATGACTTTGGATAGGATTATGCCTCCGTTTTTCCTGAAGAAAAACAAAAGAGGAAGTTCATTCCGAATAATCATCATGTTTTTCTTGCTCAGTGCTTCGGTCTTATTGATCACGGAAGGAAATGTGAAGCTTCTGGCAGGGGTTTATACCATTTCCTTTCTGTCCGTGATGGCTCTTTTTGGGATAGGAAATATCCTGCTCAAAATCAGGAGAAATAAACTTCCCAGACCGGAGCGAGCATCTTGGTTTGCAGTATTGATTGCAATAAGTGCGGTCATCATTGCGCTTATTGGAAATATCATCATGCCTCCGAAAGAAGGCCTACCAAGTAACTTATCCGTATTTCTGTACTACTTTATCCCCTCCATCTTATTCATCATTGTGATGCTGAATAGGACAGTATTGTTGAAAGTCCTGCTCAAAGTCATCGATGCGATTTTTAACCCTGTTCAGCGCTATTTCAAGCGTTTGGATCGAAGAATTCTCCGAAATATCAATAAAATCAATTCCCAAGAGTTTGTCTTTTTCACTAAAGGCGATGATATCGCAACGTTGAATAAGGTCATGCTTTACATCAAGAAAAATGAGCATACGAGGAAGCTCAAAATTGTGATTGTAAAAAATGACCAAGTGAAAGTTCCGGAAAAATTGAAGGAAGAAATTGAGTTTTTGGATAAGGAATACCCTGAAATTAAAATCGAATTTTTGGTTGAAGAGGGGAATTTCTCTCCTGAATTGATCAATAGTTTTTCCGAAAAATGGAATATCCCGATCAACTTTATGTTCATTGGTTCTCCTGGGGATAAGTTTCCATACAAGATCGAAGAATTAGGAGGGGTTCGATTAATTATCTAATGGGTTTTTAAGCCTCGATTTTTGAGTTGGTAAAAAAATTTTTCTCCCCGACTGTAGTTTTTTGGTGCTTCTCTAGACTAACGGAGTAAAGATTCACCTAAAAGAAAATCCCATGAAAACTACAGAAAATCATCAGACTCAATTATTCAAAGGGGCAGGTTACCTCATCGGGGCCTTGATCACCTTTGTCTTGGGAATAAGCTTATTCATTTTCACCGAGAACTTTGTGATTGCGATTTCCTCATCACTTCCCATCGGTACTACCTTCGGGATTTTGATAGAGCAAAAATTTCAAAAGGAGGAAAACCATCTGAGTTTACAGAGAACCAAGCTGTTCACCGGACTCCTGCTTTTGGGTATCATCGTGTTTTTTGCAATCTTATTCCTGTAAGTCAGACGGCAACTAGCCGAATCCCTCATGCAGTCAGCAAAAGACATAGAAAAGGAATTCATTGCAAAAATCGAAAAGCATCAAGGCATACTTCATAAAGTATGCTTTGTCTATGCGAAGGATGCGGCAGATCGAAAGGACTTATATCAAGAAATGGTTCTTCAATTATGGAAGTCCTATCCCAATTTCCGTGGAAATGCTGCCTTCTCTACTTGGATGTACCGAGTAGCATTAAATACAGCCATTACTCAAACGAAAAGGCCAAAACTACTCACGGTAAATACCGAAATCCCTTCTCTTTTGGATGATGTGGAGGCCACAATGGATGCTTCTGAGGATGTCAAAATTCTCTATCGCGCTATTTCTCAACTAAACAAAATTGAGAAGGCTATTATCCTGCTTTGGCTGGATGAAAAATCCTATGAAGAAATTGCAGAGACTATCGGTATCAGTGTGAAAAATGTGAGTGTAAAGCTAGTTCGTATCAAAACCAAACTGGCTGACTTGATTCAAAAGCTTCAATAAAATGGAACCCATAGATTTAGAAAAGTATAGAGAAGCCTGGAAAAAGGATTCTTATTTACAGGAGAAGAAGCTGTCTGAGCAAGAAATTACCCAATTTGTCAGGTCTTCTTCCAAAAATATAAAGACGCAATTTAGGTCGGCTTTGATTCTTGATATCATCTTAAAATCACTGCTAGTCTTGGCCGTTTTTTTCCTTCTCCTTACACAAATAAAATCGGGGATTCCTATGACCCTTCTTTTGTTTCAAGTCATTCTGATCGGAGGAATGTTCATTCAGTTTCGAGCTCTGAAGAAGCTTTCCATGGTAGAATCAGGGTTTCAGATTGTCGAGAGCTTGAAGACAGTGATTGAATTTTATCACCGGGAATATTTGAAAACTATGTATGTGAGCGCATCTACTAGCACCATGGTGTTCTTAGTTGGCTCCTATTTCTATTTGATAAATAAGTATGGCGAAGTTCCAGCTTTCGATTGGGATGATTATCTGGTTTTTGGGGTTGGGGTTCTTTTGAGTTTTGGGATCAGTTTTTTTTCACAGAAGAAGTTCAATCAATTCAAAATCAATCAATTGGAAGAATGCTTGAATGATGCAGGGGAACTAGCAGTGAATGAATCATACATTCGAAATTACCAGACAGACCGGAAAATGTATCTTCTGATTTTTGGGATAGTTTTAATACTTGGGCTGGCCTTCTTTCTGTATTTAATTTTCAAATAAACCTTTAAGGCTATCATGGAATCAAAACAAAAAATCGGTTGGAATGTCATTCGGACTATTCTGTTTATTGTGATCGGGTTGATGAACACAGTTTTTATCAAAGCAGAGGATGTGGGAAGTTTCAAAAATTACCTAGGCTATGTTTTATTGGTGTTGGGCTTGATAGATGCCTTTTTTCTTATTCGTTCAAAAGTCAATTCTGCAAAAAGAAGTTAGGCAATAGAGGCTTTTTCTCTTGTGGATGGATTCCAAAATGAATCTTCTTATCTTTTATGAGACTTTCTCCTTTCATTTAATTAATTCAAGATGGCCTACGATCAATATTTAGCAGATAGAATTCGAAGAGTTTTGAATGAGAAAAAAGTTGCTTTTCAAGATAAGCCGATGATGGGAGGATTAATGTTTTCAGTCGATGGCAAAATGCTTTGCGGAATTCATGTGGACAAAAAATCTAAAAATAGTCTCCTGATGACAAGAGTAGGTGAAACTGCCTACGAGAAACACATTCATAAAGAAGAATGCCTTCCCATGGATTTTACCGGTCGTCCCATGAAAGGCTATTTATTTATAACACCTATGGGCTTTGATTTAGATGAAGGTCTAGAAAATTGGATACAGCTTGCTTTGGAGTTTAATCCTTTGGCAAAATCAAGTCAAAAACGAAAGAAATCCTGAGCTCTTGGCAAGAAAGCTTCACCTATAAAATTCATGGAAAACAGAAACAAAGTCTACATAGGAGCAAGTTTGGACGGTTTTATCGCAGATAAAGAAGGAGGGATTGATTGGTTGGATTCCATTCCAAATACAGATCAAATTGATATGGGGTACAGAGCATTTATGGCTCAAGTGGATGCCTTGCTGATGGGTAGAAATACCTTCGAGACAGTCTGCGGATTTGATATTGATTGGCCTTATGAAAAACCTGTCTTCGTTTTGAGCAATACCTTGAAACAAATTCCGGAACCTTTTCATGACAAAGCCATCTTGGTCAGTGGTCCTCTACAAAAAGTGCTTGACGAGATTCATGAGCAGGGCTATCACCGATTATACATTGATGGCGGAAAGACGATTCAGAGTTTTCTGCGAGAAGATTTGATTGATGAAATGACCATTACCACCATTCCAATTCTTTTAGGATCTGGCATTTCCTTATTTGGGGAATTGCCCAAGCCATTACTTTTTGAATGTGTATCCTCCCAGATTTTTTTGGGGAAAATTGTTCAAAGTCATTACGTAAGAAAAAGACATTCCGGATTTTAGAATCTGATTTTCAAGAAATCTATTTTCTGCCTAGACGTTTGAAAACTTCCAAATACTGCTCAGTGACAGAATCCCAATTGTATTTTTGAGTAAGTCCGGATCGTGCGGTCTTTCGTAAATTTTCCAGTTCCTGAGGATTCTTCTCGGCTCTTTCCACCAATTCCTTCACAGAATCTTCATTTTTTTCAAAAAACCAGCCATGCTTTCCATTTTGAAGCATCTCCTTGTTGAATGGAGTGTTGAGTGCCAAAATCGCACAGCCATAACCCAAGGCTTTGAGCATAGCCGGATTAGTGCCGCCATACTCATGTCCATGAAAGTAAGCGTAACAATGTGAATACAAAGCAGCCAGTTCCAAAGGATCGGTTACATAGCCTGTGAATAGCAATCTTGGATCCTGAATTTCTTTTAATCGATTGGCCCAGACATCTTGATAGGGTACATCTCCAACAACAACCAATTTCCGATTGGAATCGGATTTCAAAAATCCTTCGATGATCAGATCCGCATTGTTATCAGGCACTAGCCTACCCACAATCAAATAATAACTCCGGCTTTCAAGTTGCCATTTGGCAATGGGTTCTGAGGAAACAGATTCTTTTGGATTGGCGCCGTATGCGATGACAACAGAATCCTTTTTAAAAAGCTCCAAATAAACGCGCCGCATCTCATCCGAGTCGTTGATGATTTGATCGTAAAACTTGGTTGCCAATTTGGATGCCCAGTAAAAATACTTGGACCCAAGTCCTTTCCATTTTGGTCGAAGCCATTCCAATCCATCCACGTTTATGGCAGTGGGTTTGCCAAAAAGACGAGCTAATAGCCCGAATGGTCCATTCCCTGAATTGACCACAAAAATTACATCCACATCAGAGAAGCAAGCGTGGATCATGGAAAAGAAAGTATGCGTCAGTTGCGTTAGGCTCTTGGACTCTATGGCAGGTGTATAAATGCATTCAATTCCATTCACCCAACGAGGTTTTTTTGGAAATAAAGCCCGGTGATTGTAAACCCGAACATGTACTCCTTTAACAACAAGGCGCTCTCCCAATTCCTTGATCATCGTATCATAGCCACCATAGACATAGGGATAGCCTTTGGCTCCCATGATGGCAACTTTCAATTTCTTTTCAGTTGTTGCCATAGGTGGTTTTTGATATTTTTTTTGAAAGCTTCCAAACTAAATTCTTTCAATACCCTGTTCTGCCCTTCTTTACCCAATTTTTCACGTAAATCTTTCCCTTCAATCAATTGGCTAAGAACCACTACTCCCTGATTCACATCTCCAATAGGAATGAGGAATCCTGTTTTTCCTTCCTCAACCATTTCAATCGCTCCACCGCTTTGTGTGGCCACTATTGGTTTTCCGGCAGCCATAGCCTCCAAAATAACGGTTGGGAAAGAGTCAGGCAAAGTTGAAGGAAGAACAAAAATATCCAATGAGGCCATGATTTCAGGAATGTCATCCCGAAATCCCAAGTATGAAACTTGCTGGCCTATTCCTTCATTTTGAATTTTTTGAAGGAGTTCGTCAAGGATAGGTTCATAGCCTGGAAAAGGGTCTCCTACTAAGACAAAATGAAGTTGCGGATACTTGGAAATCAACTCTTGAGCCATTTCTAAGAAAAATCCTTGACCTTTTCCAGGATTGATCCGTCCTACCATCCCAATCAAAATTTGATCGGGAGATAATCCTAATTCCTCTCGGAGAGCAGGCTTTGCATTTAAAAAGGGAGCATAGGGAATCCCGTTATAAATGACATTCAACTTGGCTTTTTTTAGTTTGGATTGCCAGTGATTTCCTACTGATTTTGAAACTGCAATGGGATGTGGCGTAGTGGAGTCTAGCATTTTGGACAGCCACCAAACAAGGGGTTTGGGGCCCAATAGAATTTCATGGATATGCCAGGTATGGGGAATTTTCTTCTTATTTGCCCAATATGCTCCAATCACCACAGCAAGCGTATTGGAGTAGACAAATTCGAATTGATAGGTTTGATGAAGTTTTGTAAGAAAATTAAAAGCCTGAAGATTTTTTTGAGCCCTATTGAAAAGTCCCCAAGGACTGAGATATTTTCTTCTTAGAATGCCAAGATTTTGAACGTAAACGGGGATTCCTTCTTTTTCTAAAAGACGTTGAATGGGACCTGCATTTGTGAGTACAACGACCGGCTGAAACCCTTCCTCCTGATACACCCGCAAGACTTGCAGAAAAATCTTTCCTGAGCCATATAGTTCGGATGAACTTTGAAGAAAAAGGATATTTCGGGAATCAGACATGCCGTTTAAAATAGAGGCCTAAAATTCCTGATTTTCCAAAAAAAGTGGAAATAAACTCAATCACCCAAGCCAAAGGCAGAGCCAAAGCTAGCATAAACAATAAACCAAGTGATTTCTTTCGCTTGAGTCGAAGAATGAGATTTTCCCTAAAACCTAAACGGGAAAGCAAGGCTTGAAGCATGCCCAAAACCCCCAAATGGATGGAAAAACTTCTTGAACCTACAGCTACAAATCCCAGTTTTGCTAGTTCCTTTTTCAGTCCCTCTTCAGTCCAATGCGTCAGGTGCTTGGGAATATCCCAATGCATCCAGTTTTTGCCAGCTATGCGTGCCTGCCAAGAATCTGACCGTGGCACTTCAAGGTATAAAATTCCCTTTTCAGCCAAATTTTCTTGAAGCAATTCATTCAGCATGTTTATTGGTTTTGGCAAGTGCTCAAGTACATGATTCAGGGTAATCAGGTCATATTTATTCTCGCCAATAAGCCCTCTTTCATAGAATTGATTCAGGACTTTTACGCCGTATTTTTCCAGGGCAAAATCCGCTCTGGCTTTTTCCGTTTCTATCCCAATACCATCCCAATCTAGTTTTTTGGCCACAGATAGAAACTGGCCTTTTCCTGAACCAAAATCCAATAATCGCTTTGCGGCAGGATTCATTTTTCTTGCACCGATTAGGATTTTTCTAGCCTCACGGAAAATGATCTTTTCAAAAATGGATTGTCTGTTGTCAACGATTTGGTAGACCTCATCCCGGTAGAGTGATGCTTCATCGATTTCATCTGGAATCCAAGTCCATCCAACTCCACAATTGGAGCAAGGAATTATTGAAAAGGATTTTGGAGTTGATTGGGGAGCAGATTGACAGACCGGACAGGAGATTTGCCGCATGGTTTACTTACCGGGATTCAGAATGACCTGATGAAAAGCTTCGATGAATTTTTTTGCCGAAAAGTCCTCAGCTCTCTTTTTACCTTTTTCAATTAATTGAGTTCGGAGACCATTTTCTTGACTCAAAAGTATCATTTTTTTAGTCAAGTCTTCCAAACTCCCGGTTTGGAAAGGCATTCCTGCTCCATCGGCCACCTCCAGCAGGGCTTCTTGGTCGGAGTGAATCACCGGTACACCAAAACCCATGGATTCAACAATTGGAATTCCAAAACCCTCATTTTCCGAAGAAAACACATAAGCAAATGCCTGAGAATATAAGGCTTTTACAGCCCCATCGCTGACATATCCAGGAAGAATTACCTGATTTTCCAATTGAAGTTCTTCCACCAATTTTTTTACAATAGGAAAATCATCCATTTGCTTGCTTTGGCCGGGACCTCCGGCCAAAACCAACTTTTTATCAGATCCAGTTTGGGTTAAAAATCCTGCAAAGGCTTTGACGAGCAAGGGAAGATTTTTTCGACGATCAAAAGTTCCAATATGAAGAAAATAGCCATCTTTCTCCAATTGGTGATTTTTAAGAATAGCCGGCTCACTCGGGTCATGCAGCATTTTAGGCGCTTGATAGATGACAGCAATCGGCCAATCATTTCCCAAATATTGAATCAGTGATTTTTTGGAATAGTAAGTAGTGGTGATGATTTCTGTGTTCTCTTTAAGTCCTTTAGCAATGAGGTTAAGAAAGTACTTTCGCCACCACCTTGGGTAATTTTGGGGCATTTGCCAAAAAAAGGCATCATGGAAAACAGTGAGCCGCCGACAATTCAGCGAAGCCGCAGGAGAAACAAAATCCGGACAGATGAGTACGTCGGGTTTATGTTTTTTTACCAAATC
The DNA here is from genome assembly GCF_004571135.1 of Algoriphagus kandeliae. Classification (GTDB taxonomy): domain Bacteria; phylum Bacteroidota; class Bacteroidia; order Cytophagales; family Cyclobacteriaceae; genus Algoriphagus; species Algoriphagus kandeliae. The sequence goes on along the minus strand of NZ_SPSB01000002.1, from coordinate 76,518 downwards.
GGGAAGTTGGAATTCTTTCCACCGTAGATAATCCAAATGGTAATTCAGTCGCTGAATTTTGGATTGAGGAAATTTATAGTTGTTGTCTGCTGCTTGTTTTTCGGGCTCATGCGTAAATATCCAATGGACGTCGGGATGGTTATACCTTCGAGCAGCTTTTGCCAGTTCCATCATGTAGGTTTTGATCCCTGAAGTGGCGACGTTTAAATATTGGAGGTCAAGCAGGACTTTCATGCCCGCTCAAGTTCAGTAATTTTTTCAAAGGGAGAAAACCTCATGCATTTAAAAATAGTGGAGGCTTCGATCTTATAATTGGATTAGCTTGCCTTTAGCTTCAATTCTCCGTGGCGCTTAATCACCCGAATTCCGAAATGCTGATTGATAAAAGCTTTGCAATGATTTTCAGCCCATTCTGCACGAGATTCAGTATCGTAAAGAATGGTCATCCTGAGCATGGTTTTGACATAAGGCTCAAATTGGCCCAATTCCCGAATGTATTGGATGAAAGTTCTTTCCCAGTCTTCTTTGAATTTATCAAAGTGGGACTTCCCGTCAAAAAGCAATTCCAACTGATTATCCCCGTTCAAATAGCGGTAAATTCCACATAGTTGACGGTAAATCAGACGAATCCTATCCATAGGAAATTCGAAATTATCCAAAATAGCTGCATAAGTGGAATCCATCAATTGCAGTGGATTGTACAAATAGGTATAGGAGCGCTTGAGCTCATAAACCATCTGTTCCAAAAGCTCTTCCTCCATGGCGAATTGTGCCTGACGGAGGATGTAGTTTTTGTCTAAAGGGAAAAGCTTTTGGATCATGATAAAAAGAATTGAAGCAAAAATAGAAAAAATCCACTTATCAGTGAAATCTCTGGGCCACTTGCAGTGGTTTTGCCAAATATTATTTTAAGATTTTGCCAATCACCAATCTGCTGGTCTTCTGGCTTGATAGGCTGCCATTTTATCCAAAAGTTCGGCGGGGTCATCAGAAATAATTACCAATTCTTCCTGCTCTGGATATAAGAAGCCTTGATCCTTTGCATGTTTGAGAAAGTCGATCAGCTTATCGAAATATCCATTCACATTATACAGGCCCAAAGGCTTTTGGATATAGTGCAGCTGGTTTAAGGTCATAATTTCAAAGAGTTCCTCCAAAGTCCCAATTCCTCCCGGCATAGCAATAAATCCATCTCCGCGTTCTGCCATGAGCCATTTTCGGTCCCGCATTGTCTCCACAATGATTAATTCCGTGCATCCGTTATGCGCCACTTCCCGATCCACGAGCTTTTGAGGGATGACACCCAAAACTTCCTGCCCGGCAGCTAACATCTCATCGGCGATCACCCCCATCAGTCCGACTCTTCCTGCTCCATAAACCAAGGATAAGTCTCTTCGAATCATTTCCTGAGCCAATGCCTTTGCCCCTACTTCAAAAGCTGGTGAGTTTCCTTTTCTTGATCCGCAATAAATGGTAATCTTTTTCATGATTCGGTATAAAAAATGAATTCTCAAGATAGCCGATTGATCAGGATTGGCAATGCCCAACTTGAAATATGGGCAGATTTTTTCCCTTGGATTTTTCTAATTTTGGGGATGAAAATTTGCTTCGCTACCAATAATCCCAAGAAAATCGAAGAGGTGAAGGCGGCCTTAGAAGGAAAGGTTGAAATTGTTTCGCTTCGTGAAATTGGCTGTCAGGAAGAATTACCCGAAACCGGAGATACGCTCGATCACAATGCTTTTCAAAAAGCCAGGTATGTGAAAGATCATTATGGGGTGGATTGCTTCGCAGATGATACTGGACTGGAAGTGGACGCGCTTCAAGGTGCTCCAGGAGTTTATTCGGGTCGGTATGCGGGTGAACCGAGATCCGATGAGCGAAATGTAGATTTGCTTTTGAAGAATATGGAGGGTAAGCCCAATCGAAAAGCTCAGTTTCGAACAGTGATTGCCCTTATTTTAGAAGGGGAAGAATATTCCTTTGAGGGGGTGGCAAAAGGGGAAATAATTGAACAGCGGAGAGGATCGCAAGGCTTTGGATATGATCCCGTTTTTGTACCAGAAGGAAAAAGTGAAACATTTGCTGAATTGAGTTTAGAGGAAAAAAACAAGATTTCCCATCGTGGAAAGGCTGTAGCTCAGTTAGTAGACTTTTTAAAGCAGAAAAATTCCTAAACTTGTGAGCAAATTCAAACTCATGGGAAGGCCATTCATCGTTGGGATCACCGGAGGATCAGCATCTGGCAAAACACTTTTCTTGGAAAGACTTCTTGGAAGTTTTGAGCCTGGTGAGGTTTGCTTGATCTCCCAAGACAATTACTACAAACCTCGGCATCTTCAGCCCATCGATGCTCAAGGCGTCCACAATTTCGATACTCCTCAAAGTATAGATTTCGAGGCTTATGCTGAAGATATCCGCAAAATTCAAAAGGGAGAAACGGTTTATCGAGAAGAATATACCTTCAACAATGCTGCGAAAAAGCCCAAAATGTTAGCCTTTGAACCTGCGCCGGTTATTGTGGTTGAAGGGATTTTTGTGTTGTACTATCCCGAATTGTCTGATCTTTTGGATTTGAAGGTTTTCATCGATGCCAAGGATCATATCAAACTGAAGAGACGAATCATTCGGGACAAAGTAGAGCGCGGCTATGACCTCGATGATGTCTTGTATCGCTACGAGATGCATGTAATGCCTACCTATGAAAAATACATCAAGCCTTTTAAGAATGATGCGGATTTGATCATTCCGAATAATGATAATTTTGATATGGGCTTAGAAGTCATCCGAACTTACCTTCGAGCCAAATCCTCTCAAAGGCCTTGATTAGTTGGTTTTTGCATAGAAATTATTTCTATATTTGCCCTCCATGAGACAAAAAAGCAATACAAACAAACTTTGGCAGCGAAGACTTACCCTAGTCTTGGCCATGTTGTTGTGCTTTTTTGTGGCCTCTGTGGAGTATGTAGCTGAGCAAGAACCCGTAAAAGTTGAGAATCATCAAAGTTCTGATTCTGGCGATTTTACGGTTCTTAGTATGGCGGTAGATGCTGTAGTACCATTTGCCGTACAGATTACCCAAACAGCGCTTTACTTTATTTATGACATTATCAGTTTCGAGCCACGTACTTTTGTGGTTTCCACTGTTTCCGTTCCCCAGGATAATCAACTGGTTCAGATACTTTTCGAGCGGATTATTTCAACCCAAGGGCCCTAGTCCTACATTTTTCTAATACCAATCTATCGCAGGCAAAAATTTGTCCTGCTACAATCTCTTATTTCTAAAAATCAATTTCAAATTCAATAATTCAATGCAAAACAAAGGAGTCATTGTGTTTTTGACAGTGGTGATTACAGCCTTGTGTCTGTATTATCTGTCATTCACATTTGTTTCAAACGGCATTCAGCAGACAGCTACTGAATATGCCACAGATGCCTCAGGTAACGTAGATTTTGTAAAAAGAAGAGCGTATCTCGATTCAATTTGGAGAGAGCCTGTTTACAACTTCTTGGGGGCAGATTTCACCTATCAGGAAATCAAAGAAACCGAACTAGGTCTTGGTCTTGACCTTCAGGGTGGTATGCACGTTACCTTGGAAGTTTCTCCAGTGGAAATTGTCAAAGGTTTGGCAGGAAATCCAAAGGATGAGGCTTTCAACAAATCCGTAGAAGATGCTCGTCTTGCAGCAAAAACTTCTACAGATAAATATGTCAACTTATTCTATGCAGCTTGGCAGCAAAATAACCCAGGTAGAAACCTGAGCAGCATTTTCGCTACTGCAGCCAACAGAGGTAGAATTTCTTTGGAATCCTCTGATGCCGAAATCTTGGATATTATAGATACCGAGGTAGAAAATGCGATCGAGCGATCTTTCAACATCCTTCGAACTCGTATTGACCGCTTTGGAACGTCTCAGCCTAATATTCAGCGTATCCAGGGAACAGGAAGAATTCAGGTGGAACTTCCAGGCGTGGATAACCAAGAGCGTGTAAGAAAACTCTTGCAAGGTGTAGCTAAGCTTCAATTCTGGGAAGTAGCTGAAGTAAATGAAATCGGTGGTGCTATCGATGCGATTAATGCAGCTTGGGTAGCAGACAATCAAGGTAACACTGAAAGCGAGCAGGATTCTGTATCAATGGAAAACATGTCCGAGGAAGATTCCTTGCGCATGGCTCTTGAGAAGCAATTGGAGCAAATCGATCCATTGAATCAGTCCAATGATATCTCTCCGCTTTACAGCTTAATCCAAGCAAATTATGGTCTTGCTTACCAAGTTCGGGATACTGTGGTAATCAACCGAATTTTGAATAACCCGAATTATAAGTCACTTCTTCCAAGAGACATCAAATTATTGTGGGGAGTTAAGCCAGTAACTCCAGAAGGAACCGATCTTGAAATTCTAGAATTGTATGCGATCAAAACTCCTCGAGGTTCTGATCAGGCTCCTTTGGAAGGAGATGTGGTGACCGATGCTAGACAAGTATTGGATCAAACTTCCAGACCGGCAGTTTCCATGCAAATGAATGCTGAAGGTGCTAGAAAATGGAGAAGCATCACAGCTGCTAATGTGGGTCGACGCATTGCAGTAGTTCTTGATGATTATGTATACACTGCACCAGTTGTGAATGGAGAAATCCCAACCGGTCAGTCTGAAATTTCTGGAACATTCACTCTTCAGGAAGCACAAGACTTGGCGAATATTTTGAAGTCAGGTTCACTTCCAGCACCTACTCAAATCGTAGAGGAAAGCATCATTGGTCCTACTTTGGGTAAGGAAGCTCAAAGTCAGGGTATTATTTCCATGGTTGCCGGTTTGGTATTGGTAGTGCTCTTCATGGTGGCCTACTATGCTAAGGGTGGATTGGTTGCAATCGCAGCCTTGGTGTTCAACATCTTCTTCATCTTGGGAATTTTGGCTCAGTTGGGTACAGCATTGACCTTACCTGGTATCGCCGGTATCGTATTGACTATTGGTATGTCCATTGACGCCAACGTATTGATTTTTGAGCGAATCAAAGAAGAACTTCGAAATGGAGTTGGGTTGATCGCTTCTATCAATGCTGGTTACAATAAGGCTTTCTCTGCCATTTTGGACTCCAACGTGACAACCTTCTTGACAGGAGCAATTTTGTATGCTTTGGGCCAAGGTCCTGTAAAAGGTTTTGCCATCGTATTGATGATCGGTATCGCTTCTTCTTTCTTCTCTGCAGTATTTATCACTCGAGTAATCGTGTCTTGGATGAGTAAGAAAGGCGACAATAGCTCTATCAGTTTTGCTTCACCATTTGCTAAAAATGCACTTTCCAATATCAGCTTTGATTTCTTGAGCAAGAGAAAGACCGCTTACTTGATTTCTTCTGGAATCATTATCATCGGTTTGGGAATTGCTGCTGTAAATGGATTGAAGTTTGGTGTAGACTTTACAGGTGGTCGTTCCTACATCGTTGCTTTCGACGAGGCTGTTGTTCCTTCCGAATTGAAAGTTGGATTGGATGGGGAATTTGAAGGATCAGTTGAGGTGAAAACTTACGGTTCCAACAATGTACTGAAAGTCACTACCTCTTATTTGATCAATGAAGATGATGATGCTTCCAACTTGGAAGTTGAGCAGAAAGTAAAAGAAGGGATCGCAACCGTTACCGGATTTACCTTTACCGAAGATGCTGAGAATCTTCAGGCTGGAGAATTTGCAATTACAGGTTCTTCTAAAGTAGGTGCAACAGTGGCGGATGATATCAAGACTTCTTCTGCTGAGGCCATGATTGTAGCCTTGATTGCTATCTTCTTGTACATCTTGGTACGTTTCCGCAAGTGGCAGTTCTCCTTGGCGTCTATTATTGCCTTGATTCACGATACCTTGTTCGTGATTGCAGCATTTGCCATCGCTTCAGCTTTTGGAGCTACTTTTGAAATCGATCAGGTATTCATCGCTGCGGTCTTGACCGTAATTGGTTACTCAATTAACGATACTGTGATTGTATTTGACCGAATCAGAGAGAATATTGAGCTTCGAGGAACTGGAAAATTGGTAAGCATCTTCAATGAGGCAATCAATTTGACCTTAGGAAGAACTTTGATTACATCTTTTACCACTTTGATCGTGGTCATTGTACTTCTTGTATTCGGTGGAGAAGTGTTGAGAGGATTCTCTTTTGCTTTGTTCATCGGTATCCTTGTAGGTACCTATTCATCCATCTACATCGCTACTCCTATCGTAGTGGATTTGATGAAGCGTGAAATGGATAAGGAAAAAGATGCGAAGAAAGTAGCATAAGCTTCGAAAATAAATAAACAAAAACCCGCCGCGAGATTATTCGAGGCGGGTTTTTTATTTCCAACTATTCTAAATATCAACCAATCAATACTGTAGGCAAACCCCCGGTAATGATAGCCCCGCATTCAATTGGGTCTCCAGACCGTAGAGCTGGTTTTCCACCGATAAAAACGGTATTACTACCTGAATAACAAGCACTGATAGACGGATGATTTTCGGATTCTGGAAGGGCACAATGATGGGTATCGCCAAGAGTAGCTGCAGGAAATCCCCCGATTAATACAGTAGGATTTCCAGGTCCTACAATTGTTCCACCATGATTTGTCTGATCAGAAATTCTTGCTGCTGCTGGCATAAGTCAATTGATTTGGACTATGGATCCTTTTACTTCTGTGACGCCCGAAGATCGTAAGGCTGCTGAAGCGCTTCCTTCTGCATTGATTGAGGCAGAAGCTTTGATCTCGATATTTGTTCCTTCTATTTCAATATCGCCTTCGGACTTTAACGTCAATTTAGTTGGTGAATAAATTTCCACCCCATTTTCGGACATTTGGAATTGATTTCCATTTTCATCTCGTAGAAAAATCCCTGATTCTTCTTCGCTGATTTGAAGAATATTTCCTCTTGGAGTTTCGATTTTGAGCGAAACTTGCTCATCATGAAAGATCATCTTCATACCCGAGCGGGTGAAAATTCCCTTTTGGTGATTATCATCGGAGGATTCCAAGGGTGCAGGTCGTGCGCTACTATATAGTTTACCCAATACAACCGCATCACGAGGATCTTCATTGACAAATCCTACAATGACTTCATCTCCAATTTCTGGATAAAAATAAAAACCTCTTGATGGACCGGCATCAGGCATTGCCATTCTAGCCCATATTCCATCAGACTCATTTTCAATAATTGGAATTAATACTTTTACTCTATATTCTCCTTCCGGATCATTTTCAATGGTGGAGACTTTTCCAAAATGCAAGCCTCTTATACCAGGAATCAATGCATTTGATGATTCAATGGGTTCTGGGGCTAAGGGTAATCCTAATCCCAAAATGGTAAACCATTTATTTTCGGTGACTTCATGTCGGACAGAAGAAACAAAGGATAATCCACCGAAGCGATCACCAAAACCTTTAAGAGAAACAAGGTCTCCGGGCTTGACTTTTTCTGTCCCTTGGATTTTTACAGTACCAATTATTTTAGAAAGTCGATTTCGCATAAGATCACTATCTGCCCATTTTTGGATCTCTTCTTCCTTTCTTTTACCTCCATGATGCAATTGGTGTTGAATCATTCCCAAACTTGAAGCAAGCTCGGAGGAACTGATATTTCCGGGGAAATCAATTCCGGGATCTTGAGCATTTTTCTCAAGAAGACTTTGCTTTGAAAAATCCCAAGAGGTTGAAGAGCTTCCCTCAAATTGAGTTTCGGCATTTATTTCAGCCTCAAATCGTATGATGTTTTTACCGACAGATAATTCCAAAATGGGAGTTTGGTCGAATTCAGAATTAAAAATGTTGACATGCCCATTTTCAACAAAAACGAACTTTCCATTTGCTTTTGAGCGGGAAATGATAAAATCCCAATCACTGCAATAGTACTGCACCATTTGTTCTTGTGTTGGGCCGGAAGGATCAATATCAAAGCTAAGTTTGGGATATTTTTGAATTAAAGATTCGGCAATTTCTGCATCAGAAAAATCTAAAAATGTCCTGTTCTCTCGTTTGACTGCCATTTGAATTGCAGGATCTTTTAATTCTAAACTAAGTTGAACGCGGTCTTTTTGCATTTCTATGCCGTGCTTGGTAATAAAGCCCTCGAAGATTTTGGTTTCCTCCGAATTATATCCGATCAGAATTTCAAGTATCTTCCCAGGAATCAACAATTCCCCGTTGCTCAACTCAAGCTTCCCGGAACTATAGTCTTCTAAAAGTGTAATATGAGCTGATGGCAACTTATCTATACCCTGATCGATGGAAAGTTGTACGACTTTTATGGTTGAGGATAGCTGAGTCCCCTCAGAAATGATACTAAATGTGACGTTTTTGACAGGAAGGGTTCTTCTTTTTGCCATGGGAGTAGAGCTAGTTGAAAATGATATTCTTCTTGAAGGAAGTGTCTTTACTACCTGCTGAAAGTAGTTAACAGGTTGAAAACAAATATCTTAAATATAAAAAAATAAAAGTCTAATCCTTATTCCCACTCAAAAACTCCAGTAGAAATTCGCCGATAATTTCGCTTTAGCTCAGGGTATTGCTCGAGTAATTTGCCAAAGTCTCCATTCGGATCTAAGACAAGTTGAGGCTGTTGAGAATGGATCAATTCAAATAAATGAGCGCGCTGAGTCAGGTCTTTATCTTGATCTAGATAAACCTTGCTTAGGTGATAATTCAAAAATGGACCACCAAGACGATGGTTCAAATAAGCCCCGATTTCATCTCCCAAAATCAGGATGGATTTGTCTGCCGGAAGGGAGGCTTTATAAGCTTTGACTCTGTAATTTTCCTGTACGCTATCATTATTTCCAAAAAACTGCCAGGTGATAACAGGGAGTAAAACAACCAGTGCAAAAAAGCTTATCTGAATGATGATTTTTTTCTGGATCACCAAAAAGAATCTGGTGATCAGATAGCTCAAAACAGGAAGTAAAATGACTAATTGATAGCTTGCTTGGCGTTTTGAAAAGAACAGCGAGCTTCCTGCAAAAAGCAACCAGAAGATCATGATTTGCCGCTGTTTTTGTTGGTTGATGGTGGCTGATGAGGCCAACGAACCTATAAAGTAACCCAAGAAGGCCAAAAGAAGAGGGAAAGCTAAAAGGAGCCCAATCCATTCTAGAGGTTGGTATAGGTATGGTTTTGATTTTAAAAATAAAGGCCAAATTTCGATGTAACTTTCCAGGCCATCCATCCAGAAATAATAGACCGAGATCAGTAAGATAGGTAGGAAGTATCCGGTAAGAGATAGCATCAATTGTCGGAAAGAAAAGCCACTGATAGCGATTCCAACCACAATCAAAAAGGGTAGAAACAATATATAGATTGTATGAAAACCGGTGGCCAAACCACCATAAATCCCGATTAGTAAGGTTGATTCGCTGCTTTCTTTCTGTAAAACCGTTTGTGAAAAAAGCTGGGAAAGTGCCAATATCAAAAAGGTACTACCTAACAAAGCTGGGCTAAGGCTGAGCATATCAAAGCTCATATGAAATAGTGAAAGCAAGATAATAGCGGGTAAATAGGTGTTTTCTGCAAACACTCGATACCGAATCATCGTACGGTTCCAAAGGATTACCTGAAAGATGATGAGAAGTCTACCCAGTATTTCATATACAAGTAGATTCCGTCCAAAAAATCTGTTTATCCACATGAAAATCCCTGCAGAAAGGGGAGCAGTATCATCGAGGATTTCTTGGTAAAGCAAAAAACCATCGGAAAGCCGTTCTCCCAAGACCATCCAACTCAATTGGGTTTTGGTCAGGATGTCATTCGAAAAGAACAAATACAATACGGTCCAAAGGAGTAGGAAAAAGGCTACACCAATGATTCGAAAAGGATCGTTTACTTTGAAAAATTGAAACAAGTTGAGTGGATCAGTTTAGGCTTGAGGCCGAAATTAAAGCTTGCCCAAGTATTTCGCTAAATTTGTACCATAAATACTTCAAATGGAAAGTAAAAGACAACAAAAACATGCAAAACTCCTGCAGAAGGAGCTTGGAGAAATTTTCCAAAAGGAAGCAAAACCCCTCGTTGGAAAAGCTATGGTTACGGTTACAAGGGTTTTTGTAAGCCCCGACCTGAGTGTAGCAAAGGTTTACCTGAGTTTTTTGCTGGCAGATACTAATTCGATCTACGAATTAATTCAAGAGCATAAAAAAGAAATTAGGCATCATTTGGCTAGACGAATCGGCAAGTCTGTAAGGATTATTCCCGAATTGGCATTTTTCCCCGATGAATCTGCGGCTTATGCCCAGCATATGGATCAAATAATTTCGGATTTGGACATTCCTCCGGCTCCGGAAGAAGAGGATGAAGAAGAAGATTATTAAAACCTCCACTGTTGAACTTAAGCTATTTCATAGCAGCCCGGTATTTTCGCAGTAAGAAGAAGCGAAATTTCATTACTGTACTGTCAACTATTTCCATGATTGGAGTGGCAGTCGGGACGATGGCTTTGGTCATTGTCATGTCGGTATTTAATGGTTTGGAGGATTTGATCCGGGGATTATTTGCCAGCTTCGATGCTGAATTGAAAGTGGAGGCTGTGCTTGGGAAAAGCTTTGAAGCTTCACCGGATTGGCTAAATGATATTCGTGAAGTAGAGGGAGTAGCGGTATTGACCGAAGTCATTGAAGACCATGCCTTGTTTGATTACAATGGCAATCAGCTTGTAGCTACGATCAAAGGCGTTTCTGATAATTTTTTGGAGCAGGAGCGGTTTTCCCAAGGATATTTTTGGGGAGATACCACCTTGGGGACTGACTTGAGGCCCGGAGCCATTATGGGTCGAGGGGTTGGATTTTTCCTTTCGGTTAACCTTAAGGATATCAATGTGCCCCTCAAAGTTTACTATCCTAGAGCTCCTCGAAGTGCAGCGACTCTAAACCCTAATCAGTTGTATTCTTCGGCTTCGCTTGAGCCTGTGGCTTTCTTCTCTGTAGAGCGACAATTTGATGATGAATATGTCATTGCTCCTTTAAACTTCACCAAGGATTTATTGAATTATGGGTCTAGAAGAACTTCCTTGGAAATCAAAGTTGCAGATGGATATAGCGTTCAGGAAGTTCAAAGAAATCTAAAAGATCACTTAGGACCTGATTTTTCAGTCAAGAATACCGATGAGCAACATGCAGATTTGCTTCGAACTGTCAAGTTGGAAAAGCTTTTCGTTTTTCTGACGCTGAGCTTTATCTTGGCCATTGCCTCCTTCAATATTTTCTTTTCACTTAGCATGCTGGCAATCGAAAAGAAAAAGGACATTGCCATTTTGAAAGCGATGGGAGCAAAGGATGCTTTGATTCGAGCCATATTTTTAAAACAAGGCGGAATGATTGCCGTTAGTGGGGCCTTGGTTGGTTTGATCTTAGGCTTTTTGGTGGTTTGGCTTCAGGAAAGTTATGGTTTGGTTTCCCTAGGGATTGCTTCTGCAGTGGTAGAATCTTATCCTGTTCGAATGATTTGGACAGATTTTGCCTGGATAAATGTAGCAGTCATCCTCATTACTTTAGTCGCTTCTTGGCGTCCGGCTTGGATAGCTTCTCGGGTGGAGACGACTCGCGAACTTTAGTCTGAACCGCAAATTTTTTCAGCTACTGATTCAATTCCCATCATTCCCAATTCCTGCGCTTTTTGAATATCGTTACAGGCCTCAACAGATCGCTCCAGTCTATGCAGCGTAATTCCCCGATGGTAGTAGGCACTTGGGTCTTCAGGGTCCAGGGCGATCAATTGAATGAAATCGGCAAGTGCGGCCTCTACCTTATTTTGGTAGTATCTTGACTGGCCTCGCCCTAAAAGCGTCTCATAATCGTTTTCAAGAATGAATAGAACCTCTGAAAAATCCCGCTCTGCCTGTTCCCAGTTTTTGAGTTTGGCGTGGGTCTTAGCTCGGTAAAACCAGTTTTCGCTATCCTCAGGATGAATTTCAATTGCTGCTGAAAAATCATCTAAAGCTCCTTGCCAATCTTCTTGTGAAAACTTATAAAACCCCCTAAGCTTCCAAGCTTGAGGATTTTCGGGATCTTGAGAAATTGCCTGAGTTAAGTTTTCTAATTGGGCCCGATCTCCTCCATTTTCCAAAATAAGAAGTCTTTGCTTTGCCAAATAGTGATTAGGCTTCAGTTCGAGTGCCTTTTTAAGGGAAAGTTTAGCCTCTTCATTTCTTCCCAAATCCATCAGTGCATTTCCCTTTTCAGAAAAAAAATCTGCTTCATTGGAATTGAAAGTGATGGCGGAGTCCAAATAGGAAAGAGCCGTTTCTGGGTCTTTTTGGCTTAGCTTAACCAATCCTAAATAGTATAAAACGTCTGATGGATTTTCCGTTTGGGCTGTTGTGATCGAAGAAAAGCCTTGATCTGTTGAAGATCGGCGGTAAATAACCTGGGTAGTTTCCCCTTTGGGTAAATAGCGGTATGTTAAAAAGTCTTTTTCTGCTGCCTCATATCGACCCAAACTGAGAAATAGCCTTCCTCTGCTGAAATAAACAGGAGCCATTTCTGGATTTAGAGAAATAGCTTTTTGATAATTTTCCAAGGCTAATTGGGGACTCTCTATTCCATCAAATTGTTCAAATACTTGTCCTAAATACCAATAGCCCATGGGATCTGCTGGGTTTTGTTGAGTCCAACTTTCGAAATGTAGGTATGCGGTCTCCCAGTCTTCCCGATCAAAGGCTTCTATCCCCAAATCATAGTCATTTTGGGATTGACAAATCCCTAAAAAGGGCAGAGAAATAAAAAATGAGGCTGTTAAAATTGTCGAAAGAGTGACTTTCATAGTTGGATACTTGTGAGTAATCAATTTATGATGACGAAAGTTAAAGTTTTTGAATGCGAGTTTCAAAAAGGTCTACTAAAAAAATAAATATTCAGGTTCAGTTCTGGATTTATTATCAGATTATGCAATGTTTCGATTCAGATTTATGGTCAAAGAATGCAAAGAATTAATGAAACGGGCAGTATTGTCAAATCAGGCCTTCGAGGGAGATTGGAAAAAGCTTTGAATAAAATCCTTAAAAAATCGGGTTAAATTTGCCCTTAGGCATATTTATTGAATGCTGCAGTCCAACCCCAAAAACTAACTTAAAAATGAGAAGTCTTAAAGGTAGTCTGCTAGTCTGCTTTTTATTGTTGACAGGTACCCTTTTCGCACAGTCTGCCAACGAACAGCAGGGATCGCTTCAGTCTGGTACCATCGATTCCCAATTTGATTATCTATATAGTATTTCGAATAATTATCAGGAATACAAGGTAGTTCGCAGAAGCTACTTGGATCAACTCAAATCTAATGTGATGGACTCCATTCGAACCATGCGAGGGGAGGTTCTGGAAATGAAGGGTGAGGTCCAGGCACGTCAAGACTCCATACAATCCATTCAGGCTTTATTGAATCAGACAGAGGCCGAAAAGCAAGAAGCAATAGAAGCCAAAGACAATTTTTCCTTCTTAGGAATGGGAATTCATAAGGCTGTTTACTCCACGTTCATGTGGATTTTGGTGGCAGCTCTAGCTGTAGCGCTTGCATTTTTCTCCTTCAAATATTTCCGAAGCTTCACCAAAATCAAGCGAGCTGAAAAAGACTTGATGGATTTGCAGGAAGAGTTTGAGCAGCATCGAAAGAATACTTTAGAGCGGGAGAGAAAGCTGAAGCGAGAGTTGATCGATGCTCAAATGGGCAAGTCTTAAGAATCAAATAAAGTCATGATCGAAGTAGATTATGCAGTAATTGGACTTGGTGCTGTAGGTTCTGCAGCACTTTATTTTTTGTCAAAAAATGGATCGAATGTCCTTGGAATAGATCGATTTGATCCGCCCCATTCCATGGGTTCTTCTCATGGTGAGACTCGCATCACTCGCTTGGCCGTAGGAGAAGGGCAAGAATATGTGCAATTTGCCAAACGTTCGCAGCAAATTTGGAGGGAATTAGAGCAGCTTACCCAAGAAGACCTTTTTCGTCAAGTCGGCGGAATTTTAATCGAATCAGGTGAGCAGCCTTGGGTCAAATACGGGGGCTCGAGCTTTTTCGATAAGACTTGTACTTATGCGGATTCAGAGTCCATTCCCCACGAAATACTTCGCCAAGGAGACCTAACCAAAAGGTTTCCAGCCTTTGAAACCGGGTCGAAAGCAAGAGCCTATTTCGAGCCTAGCGCAGGATATGTTTTTCCAGAAAAAATTATCCGATCGCAATTGGATTTAGCTGCAAAAAATGGAGCTAAGATTCGGGTTCATCAGCCTGTACAAGCTATTCGACAGCGAGAAGGCTGGGTAGAAATCCAACTTCGAGAAGAAAGCATTCGAGCAAAAAAAGTCCTGATTTCAGCAGGAGGCTGGGTCAAGGATTTTTTAGATGAAAATGAAAAGCCAAAATTTAAAATATGCCGTCAAGTTCTGCATTGGGTAAAACTTGAAAAGGGAGGCCCGATGGAATCTATCAAGTCGGTATTTATGTGGGGATATGGACAGGAGCCTACCGATTTTTTATATGGCTTTCCAAGCTTAGATGGAGAAACAATCAAGGTTGCTACAGAGCAGTTTGATGAAATTCCTCATCCGAGTTTTCTCGATCGGACGATTAGTAAGGAGGAGCAACAACGATTTTTATCGGCAAAAATTAATGGAAAATTCCATGGTTTGCTTCCGGAAATAGAACGGAGCGAGGTTTGTTTTTACACAGTAACAGAGGATGCCAAATTTGTAGTGAAATCACATCCGGAGATGAATCAGGTATTGTTGGTTTCTGCCTGTTCAGGACATGGGTTTAAACATGCCAGTGCTTTGGGTGAGCATTTAGCCTCAAAGTTAGAGGAAGGTTGATTTTGTAGTAATCCTCTTGTACCGAGTAATCCCAATTTTAAATTTAAAAGGCTATTTTTGCCGCTAGATTAAACCTAAAGAATGGCAAAGAAACGCGGAGGAGCACTGGAAGAGCACGAAAAACGAAAGTTGAATAAAAAGAACTTCCAAAAGCTAAGCGGGATATTCCGTTTTATGCTTCCCTACAAGGGGTACTTCTTCTTGGGTTTGGTCTTTTTGCTTTTTTCCTCACTTACCCTTTTGACTTTCCCTTACGTTGCTGGAAAATTAATCGATACTGCTCAAGGTTCGGAATGGATTGTCAATGACATTAATGGAATTGCTCTGATTTTAATTGGGATTCTGGCAGTTCAAAGTATTTTTTCATTTTTCCGGGTTTGGCTTTTTGCTCAAGTTTCTGAGCGATCCATGCGAGACATCCGAATGGCTCTTTATGACCGCATGTTGCATTTGCCCATGGCGTTTTTTGATAAGCGTCGGACTGGTGAGCTTATTTCAAGAATTACTTCGGATGTGAGCTTGTTGCAGGATGCTTTTTCAGTAACGTTGGCGGAGTTGTTCCGTCAGGTGGTCACACTTCTAGCTGGAATTGGCTTTTTGGTTTTTACGACTCCGAAGTTGACCCTATTTATGCTGGGGACTTTTCCGGTCTTGGTTCTGTTAGCCATGGTTTTTGGTCGCTTTATTCGTCAGCTGAGCAAGAAAACTCAAGATGAATTAGCTCATGCCAACGTCATTGTAGAAGAGACGTTGCAGTCCATTACTACTGTAAAGTCTTTTGTGGGAGAAAAATATGAATCCTCTCGCTATTCAAGTGGATTGGGAAATGTGGTGAAGGTAGCCCTTCGAACAGCAAAATTCCGCGGAGCATTTATTTCCTTTATCATTTTCGCTCTTTTCGGTGGAATCGTAGCGGTCATGTGGTATGGCGCCAGCTTAGTATCATCGGGAGAGATGAGCGTAGGAGAATTGGTTTCCTTTGTTCTTTATACCACGTTTATCGGAGGCTCCATAGCAGGTTTGGGGGATATTTACAGTCAAATTCAAAAAGCCATCGGAAGCTCTGAGCGAGTTTTGGAGATTTTGGATGAAAAAGAGGAAAAATCTAGTGGTAGTACTGTATCAGACGGTTTAGGAGCCATTGTTTTCTCTGGGGTGAGTTTTCATTATCCAACTCGACCTGAAGTGGAAGTGCTTAAGTCCCTTTCCTTACAAATCAAACCTGGGGAAAAAGTGGCGCTAGTGGGACATTCGGGTGCCGGAAAATCCACGATTATTCAATTGCTTCTCCGATTCTATGATATTGAAAAGGGTGAAATCCTTGTAAATGGTTTGTCTCTCACCGATTGGGATTTGGAGGAATTGCGAAAGCATATAGGCATAGTTCCTCAAGAGGTCTTGTTATTTGGAGGAAGTATCCGTGAAAATATTGCCTATGCAAAGCCAAATGCTTCTGAGGAAGAAATCATTTTAGCTGCCCAAAAAGCGAATGCTTGGCAGTTTATTTCCCAATTCCCGGAAGGCTTGGACACCTTGGTTGGGGAGCGTGGCGTGAAGCTTTCCGGAGGACAACGTCAGCGTGTAGCCATAGCTCGAGCGATTCTAAAAGATCCAAGTTTACTCGTTCTTGATGAGGCCACTTCCTCCCTGGATGCGGAATCAGAAGCTTTGGTTCAAGAAGCTTTGGATGAGCTGATGAAGGGAAGAACTACCATTATTATTGCGCACCGATTGGCTACGATTCGCAAAGTAGATCGGATTTACGTTCTCAGCGAAGGAAAAATTGTGGAGGAGGGAAGCCATTATGAACTGGCAGAAAAAGAAGATGGATTCTATTCAAATTTGGTTCGCCTCCAATTTGCCGATCATTAATTAAAATCAACCATTATTTTTTTTCAATAAATAATTTCCAACAAAGTGGTTGAATCTCCTGTTCCTGTAAAAAATTACTGAAAAATGGATCATTTATTAGATAGCTTAATCACTTCTGTAAAGAAGGAGAGAGAGGAATTATTGAATCACCCGCTTTATCATAATCTTCAAAGCCTGGAGGATTTTCGGGTTTTTATGGAATATCACGTTTTTGCTGTTTGGGATTTTATGAGTCTTCTAAAAGCTCTTCAGCATCGATTGACAGGCATGTCTTTACCATGGTTGCCGGCATCCGACCCGATGGTGGCCAGGTTGATTAATGATATCGTCTTAGCAGAAGAAAGTGATGAAGATGGTCTGGGTGGCTTTTGCAGTCATTTTGAATTATACCTTCGAGCGATGCAAGAAGCAGGTGCTTCTTTGGAGCCTATTAATCGATTGACCAAATTGCTTTCCTCTGGGTACAGCTTGGAGGAGTCTATGAATCAATGCAATCTCCCCGATTTTGTACGAAAATTTCTTCGGGTAAATTACCAGACTGCGCTTTTCGGTGAGCCTCATGAAATCGCCTCATCCTTTACTTTGGGAAGAGAAGATTTGATCCCTGATTTATTCAGAAAGCTCGTAGATGAATTGGTAAAAGATCAACCTGAGGAACTCAAGACCTTGGCTTATTATTTTGACCGTCATATTCATTTGGATGAGGAAGAGCATGGTCCTTTGGCTTGGAGAATGGTGGGAATGCTATTGGAATCCGAGACTCATCTAGAGGAGGCAATCGTAGCTGCAAGAGAAGCATTAGAGGCAAGAAAAATCCTTTGGGACGGAATCAATCAGGAGATTTTAACTCAAAAGGAAGCTTTTGCAAATTAATCCAGATTGTGGAGGGTGATGGATTTCGTCATCCCTCCCAATTTTTCTCGATAGACCTTCCCACCTGGAAATAACTGCTTCATTTCCTTTTCGTCCAATAGTCTGATTTCTTCGATGTATTGACGGGCATCTTGGGAATCCCACTTTTGGAATCGGCTAAAAGGAGTTTTGGTCAAAGTTTGAAAAAGTAAGTTTTTTGGCCAATACTGCGCAAAGGGAAGTGCATAATGCGCTTCAATCGGAAAATAGCGATTGGGAGTTTGGACATAATATTTTTTTCCTACCCGCTGGATTTCCTGAGCCATTTTTTGTTGATTTTCCCAAGTATAAAGGTGCTCTATCACCGAATTGGAAA
Source organism: Algoriphagus kandeliae (assembly GCF_004571135.1). Classification (GTDB taxonomy): domain Bacteria; phylum Bacteroidota; class Bacteroidia; order Cytophagales; family Cyclobacteriaceae; genus Algoriphagus; species Algoriphagus kandeliae. Next base: position 58,610 of record NZ_SPSB01000002.1, on the reverse strand, counting down.
ATACCAGATCGAATTCACCTTCACCAAATTCGGGCATAGCAGTAGCGTCTCCTTTTTCTCCTTTTATGTTTGGTAGCTCGCTTTTTTCTAAGTGAAGATTCAGCAAAGTAATCTCAATGGTAGGATATTCTATCAATTTGCTTGATTCCCAGAAATATGCGGTACCACCCACATCGAGAATCCGGATAGCTTGCTCGGGATCAAAAATCTTGAAAAATAGAGACTCAAAATAGGCCAGTCTTTTTTTACGAAAACTTGCGCCCAAAGAGTCGGGGTTATCGGAAGAAGCGAAAATCTTTGAGAGAAAACTCGTCATTGCCAAAAATACCAGTGATTCAGAATTTAGTGTCAAAAGTAAGCATGCTTGACGATTCTTTTCTTAATTTTGGATTTGAAATCGAGATAAGCCTTTGAATGAATAGCTTAGCCTGATTTTTGTTCAGAACGAATTGTTTGATCCGATTTTTATGAAGCGCAGATTTGATAAATATTTTCCTTGGCTTTTTACAGTCAGTGATATTCTTGCTTCATGGGTTGCTTTGTTGATTTGCAACCTGCTACTCCAAGAATTTGGAATTTTTGCCGGAGTCGGATTGGAGGCGTTTTTTCCGCTTTCCATCCTGTGGCTATTCATAGTGCTTCTTCGAAAAGACTACAAAATCGGCCGTACTGACGAATACAGCCAAACCCTCAGACATCTGTTGGGGACCGTTTTTTGGTTTGTAGGAGCCACTGCAGTCTTGTGGATCCCTTTCAATACCCCCAATCTTCAGGTAATTCCAGTCTTGGCTTTGGGCTTGGGAATGTTGGTTTTGATGGGAAGCTATCGAGTTGGCGTGCATATGCTTCTTCGGTCTTACCGTTCCAAAGGAAACAATTACCGAAATGCGGTGATCGTTGGTAAGGGAGGGACTAGTCCAAAACTTGCTGATGTATTTCGGATTCGAAAGGATTTTGGAATCAACTTCCTTGGCTATTTCGATAACCTCTCTGATTGCAAGCAGACCCGTGGAGATATCCATGATTTTTTTGAGCAAGCGCCGAATTTAGATTTGGATCTGATTTACATCCATGAGCAGCTTGAGCCAGGACTTGTACGCAAAGTGATTGATTTTGCGGATGAGAATTACATCAAAGTCAAGATGATTCCTGGAGGATCCTTGCAGTTGGAGAAAAATCTTTCCTTCTCCCGTTATGGTGATTTCTTCGTCATCAATGTCAATGAAATCCCGCTTGATAATGCCTTTAATAGTTTTGCCAAACGGGCTTTTGATGTGGTTTTTGCCAGCTTGGTTATTGTATTCATTCTTTCTTGGTTGATCCCTTTGGTGGGATTGCTAATCAAGATTGAATCCAGAGGTCCTATTTTCTTTATTCAAAAAAGAAACGGTGTCAACAATCGCGTCTTTAACTGTTTGAAGTTTAGATCGATGACGCCGAATGACTACGCAGATACCGTTCAGGCAGTCAAAGGTGACCCGCGTGTGACGCGCATAGGATCATTTCTACGGACTACCTCTTTGGATGAAATGCCTCAATTTATCAATGTGTTGTTAGGGGATATGTCCATCGTGGGCCCACGTCCGCATACCATCCCAATGAACCAAACCTTCAAGAAGCAAATAGACCGGTATAATTCCCGACATAAAATCCGCCCAGGAATTACTGGTTTGGCTCAAGTCAGAGGTTTTCGAGGAGAAATTGAAAACCCTCATCAAATCCGATCCCGGGTTCGCCTGGATTCTTTTTACATCAATAATTGGTCATTTTTATTGGATATGGGAATTATGGTTAAGACAATTCATGAATTGCTCTTTAACCGTGAAAATGCCTATTAATCCATGGCATCCTGTAAATTTTGTGGAGGGGAAGATCTTCGGGAATTTATTGCTCAGGAAAAAATGCTCGGCTTAGGTGAATCTTTTGTTTACCAAGAGTGCCTATCCTGTCAATCTTTACAAATAAAAGAAGTTCCAAAAGACCTAAGCCCCTATTATCCCTCAGAAGGGTATTATTCTTTTATTCCCCTTGTTAAGTCGGGTTCCTTGAGGCTTTTTCTTAAAAAGCTTCGCATGCGTATGTTTTTAGATTTGGGAATTTCCTGGAAAAGTCCCTCTTATGGCTATTGGCTAAAGCGAATTCACAGGAAGTTTGAGGACGCCATTGCTGATGTGGGTTGTGGGAATGGGCAGTTGCTCTATGAATTGCATGCGGGAGGATTTAGAAATTTGACTGGAATAGATCCTTTTTTATCAGAGTCTTCACAAATAGCCCCGGGATTTAAACTCGTTAAGAGCAAACTGGAAGAGGTTGATCAGAAGTTTGATGTAATCATGATGCATCATTCCTTTGAACACCTGGAAAATCCGGAAGAAGAATTGAAGCGGTGCTATAATTCGCTTAATCCAGGAGGTAGATTATTAATCCGTACACCGTTGGCAAATTGTGAGGCTTGGAGGGAATTTGGAGAAAATTGGGTTCAGCTAGATGCCCCTCGTCATTTGATTATTCCAAGTTTAAAGGGATTTCAATCCTTGGTTTCCAAAAGTGGGTTTCGGTTGAAGGAGGTGTTTTTCGATTCAACAGGCTTCCAGTTTTGGGGATCTAGGCTTTATGAGAAAGGATTCAAATTGGCTGGGCAGAACTTAGCAGATCATTTTTCCAAAAAGGAACTAGACGGATTCAATAAAAAAGCCCTCCAATACAATCAGGAGGGCAAAGGTGATCAGGTTTGTTTCTTCTTAGAGCGTGTCGATTAAATTCGAAGCAAGGCCTCAAAAAAGCCTAAAGTTTCTCCCTTTTTCTTGAAAATGATCATTGGAAGGGAATTGTTGGCTTCGATCATTTTTTCTGCCGTACTTCCAAGTAGAACGGCTGCTGATTTGGACCGGCCTCTAGAACCCATTATCAGCATATCTACATCCAGCTTGTGAGCTTCATTCATAATGAGATCTCCCGGATTCTCCCCGTCATTTAACACAAAATCACACTTGAGTTCAGGATGATTGTGATGTGATACAAATTTCTCAAAATCATGTTCTGCATTATTCTTCATGATTTCAGCAAATTCCTCAAATGATTTACCTGTTTTGGAATAGCCTGCCGGAACATGATACATGTGAACTGGAATAAGTTCTGCCCCCAATTCATCGGCTATTCTTTCTCCAAAGTCATAAATCAAATGATTGTGATTGGAGAAATCCGTAGGAACCATGATGCGTTTTGGAAGTCCTGGCGGCCTTCTTTCTTGGAGCAACATAACTGAACAAGGAGCTTTTTTGGCCACTCCGTTTGCAAGAACTCCATTCCCTGCCAAGGTTTCCTTTCGTCCCATCACAATCAAATCAACATTCTTGATTCTAGCCCATCGAAGAAAGGTTTCCAGAGGATGGTCTCCCTCTTCAGCAAAAATTTCGATTTCGATATTTTTAGGGAAGTTGTGTTGTTGAACTTTATCCTCGATGAGGGCTTCGATGGATTCATCCCCAGGTGCTAACAAGTCTGGATATTGGCGAAGAACTTCATCCGGGATAGCCAAGTTTTGGGAAACGTGGACAAAATAGCACTTCTCAACTCCTAAAAACTTCAAGAATACTTTGGTTTTTTCGATCAGGATGTCATCCATCTCAGTCAAATCCAAACCAATCATAATTTTTTGGAAAAATTTCATAGCGCAATGTCGTTTGAGAGTCTTAATTTAAAATAATGATTGAGTTTATTAAACAGTTTTTACGATTTTGCCCTAAAGTGGGGCTAATTGGATAATTGATCAGATGACTCAATTGCAAAAATATTTTCTAGCGATCTTACCTCCTTCGGATTTCCTTCAGCAGGTTCATGAATTGAAGTTAAAAATCCGGGAAGAGTTTGGTATTAAGTACGCCTTAAAATCTCCCCCGCATATCACTCTTCGGATGCCTTATTTATATAATGAGCTGAAAGAAGAGCGGATGGTCGGTTTAATAAATTCTTTTGCCAAAGACTATTCCCCTTTTTCACTTCAAGTAAAGGGGACAGATCAATTTCGAGGACGTGTGATTTTTTTGGATATCCTTGCAGGGGATGATTTATTCCAGATGCAAAAAGCCTTACGGATATTTTGTAAGCGAAACCTTAACCTTAAGGATGAGCTGAGTGATTTGAGCTTTCATCCGCATATGACGGTAGCCTTTCGGGATATCAAAAAGCATCAATTCCAAGCTGTTTTTGATTTTGTTAGAAAGCAGGATTTGGCAGCAAATTTTGTGGTCAAAAGCTTCTTTCTGCTAAAGCACCAAAATGGGATTTGGGAGCCAAAAATTGAGATTTTGCTAAAAAAGTGAGCCTATTAAATCAATTTTTATCCTTTTATTAAAAATTCTAAAAAAAATTAAATTTTGATAAAATCATTAAAGGAACTAATAAATTTTGCATATCATTTTTTCAATATCGGACAGGATAAGAATTTTATTTCGAATAAATCTATTTTTCGGTAAAATTCAGTATAATATTTTTTTTCTAAATCTAAAGAATCATAATTCTATTAATTGAATTTTTCCAAGAATAGAAATAAAAATTATAATAATTGACCCTTTTCGAAATTTTATATTGAAAAAATATTCAAAAAGGCAAAAAGAATGAGGTGGACAGTGTTCGGACAGTGTTTGGGCACTTAGTTAACGATTGATAATTTTGCTTTTTTAAAAATCATGAAATTTTATTTCAATTTTTAGCAAAATGACGTCTAGTGGCAAAATTTGCTCTTTTTCGATTTTAGCTCGTGATTTATCCTGACGAAAAATAAATCATCTATTTAAAACTAAACCTATGAAGAAAATTTTACTAGGTTTTGTATTGCTCTTTTTGACAGGAATCTCTGTCATGGCGCAAAACAGAACCATCACAGGTAGAGTGACAGCACCCGAGGAACCAGATGGTTTGATCGGTGTGAATGTCCTTGTAAAGGGAACGACCATCGGGGTCGTGACGGATTTAGATGGAAGATACTCCTTGCTAGTACCTGAAGGTGCTACCACGTTGGTCTTCAGCTATATCGGTTACAGAAGTGTAGAGGAATTGATCGGCAACCGCAGCGAAATCAATGTGGTGATGCAGGAAGATTCCCAAAACTTGGAAGAAGTGATCATCACTGCTTATGGTGGTACAGTAGATAAAGGAAACTTTACCGGTTCTGCTGTAGCATTGAAAGGTGATCAAATCGCTAATCGTCCTATCAACAACGTAGTGAATGCTATCGAGGGTCAAGCCCCTGGTGTTATCACTACTTCTGCATCCGGTCAGCCAGGTTCTACTCCTGCTGTACGTATCCGTGGTATCGGTTCTGTTAACTCATCTTCTGCTCCTCTTTATGTAGTAGATGGTGTTCCTTATGACGGAGACCTTTCCAACTTGAACCCAGAGGATATTGAAGACATGACGATCTTGAAAGATGCCTCTTCTGCGGCTCTTTACGGTTCTCGTGCTGCCAACGGTGTAGTAATGATTACTACTAAGACTGGTAACAAAAACAAGCCTACTTTCAATTTGAGATTGCAGCAGGGTGTTTCTGGTCGTGCACTTCCAGAATACGACCGTGTGAATGCTGATCAGTATTATCCATTGGTTTGGGAATCTTTGAAAAACTCTCAACTTGGAAACGGTGCTAGTCCTGCTGATGCTGCAGCTTTTGCTTCAAACAATTTGATCGACATCCTTGGATACAATGTGTACAATGTTCCTAATGATCAAATCGTAGGATTGGATGGTACTTTGAATCCAAATGCAGTAAACAATTTCCAAGGTCTTGACTGGTTTGATGAATTGCAGCGTATGGGTGACCGTAAAGAATACAACTTGACCTACTCAGGTGGAGCTGGTAAGACGGACTTCTATACCTCTTTCAACTATTTGAATGAGAAAGGTTTTATCATTCAGTCTGACATCGAAAGATTCACAGGTCGATTGAATGTGAATACGCAGGCTACTGACTGGTTAAAGACAGGTATCAACCTTTCTGCAACCATGAGTGAAGGAAACAATGCAAGAGATGGTGGAAGTAACTCCTTTGTGAACCCATTCTTTACCGCTCGTTCTATGGGACCTATCTACCCTGTTTATGCTCAGAATATGCAAACAGGTGGATTTATCTTGGATGAGTTCGGAAACAAAATCTTTGACTTGGGTGATTTGGAAGAACTAGGTCTTCCAAGAAGAGGTGCAGGTGCTTATCCTGGCCGTCACGTAGTACAAGAGACATTGTTGAACATTGATCGATTCGACAGAGACGTGATTTCTTCCCGTGCTTATGTAGAGGCTAAATTCTTGAAGAACTTCACTTTCAGAACCAATATCGCTACAGATATCACATCTCTATTGAATATTGGATATGACAATACTATCGTAGGTGATGGTGCGCCAGCAGGTCGAACTCGAAGAGAAAACATTAGAATCAACTCTTTGACTTTCAACCAGTTGTTGACTTACTCTAATACCTTCAATGAGAAGCACTTTGTAGAAGTATTGGCAGGTCATGAGAATTATGATTACCAAGTAAATCGTCAGTTCATCTCCAAGCAGGATCAAATCTTGGCTGGAAATATCGAGCCTGACAACTTCGTAACCATCAACTCTGCAACAGGTCGTCTAGACAGAGATCGTATCGAGTCTTACCTTTCTCGAGTGAACTATGTGTATGATGATAAATACTCTTTCTCTGCTTCTTGGAGAACAGATGGATCTTCTAGATTCTTTCAAGATGTAAGATGGGGTACTTTCTTCTCAGTAGGTGCTGCTTGGTCTATTGATCAGGAAGACTTCTTCAATTCTAACTTCTTCCAATTGTTGAAATTGAGAGCTTCTTATGGTGAAGTTGGTAACAACAACGTCGGTGGATTCTATCCTTGGCAAGCATTGTATGACCTAGGCTTTAACAACGCTTCTGAGCCTGGTATTTTGCAAGCTTCCCTTTCTGCTTTGGACTTGCAGTGGGAATCCAACAATACCTATGACTTAGGTTTGGATTTTGCATTCGGAAACAGATTCTCCGGTACAATCGAATACTTCAACAGAGAGTCTAGCAACTTGCTATTTGAAGTTCCTTTGTCTTTGACTACAGGTCTTAACAGCCGATTCCAAAACATCGGTACTATGGCAAATACTGGTATTGAATTCAACATTGGTGGTGATTTGGTTCGTTCAGGCGACTTCCGATGGAATGCCAACTTGAACGTGTCTACCTTCAAAAACGAGTTCAAAGAATTGCCTTTCGATGAGCAAATCGTAGGTACTAAGAAATATGTGGTTGGTCGTTCCATCTATGACTTCTGGTTGAGAGACTGGTATGGTGTGGATCCAGAAACTGGTGAAGGATTGTACCGTGCTGCAGAATATGATGAGGATGATGCAACTACCCGAATCGTTGGTCAGGACACCTTGACTACTAGCTTCCAAAATGCACGTTTCCACTTTGCTGGAAATGCAATCCCTGACTTCTTCGGAGGTTTGTCCAATACCTTGTCTTACAAAGGATTCTCTTTGAACGTGTTGGTCAGCTTTGCAGTTGGTGGTGATATTTATGATGGAATCTATGCAGGCTTAATGGCTGCTGATCCTGATGGTGGAGCTGCCCACGTGGATATCTTGAATAGATGGCAGCAGCCTGGCGACATCACTGAAGTTCCTAAAATGGACGTAACTGGTGCTGCACAGACTAACGTTGCTTCTGACAGATGGTTGACGGATGCTTCCTATTTGAACTTGAGGTCTGTAAACCTTTCTTATACCTTCCCTCGAACCCTATTGGAGAGATGGAAAATGAGAGGTGCTACGGTTTATTTGGCAGGTGAAAACCTAGGATGGTTGTCTTCAAGAAGTGGAATGTACGTTTCTGGTACGTTCAGCGGTACGACTTCCAACACCTTTACGCCGGCAAGAACTTTCACGCTAGGTGTTAATGTCCAACTGTAATCTACCAAAACCATGAAGAAATTATTAAGTAAAATATTCTTGCTCGGAGCAATCCTAAGTTTTGGTTGCGCTGAGGACTATTTGGATACCCTTCCTACGGATGCGGTATCAGAGAATGCGGTCTTTACAACTACGCAAAATGCAATGACTGCATTGAATGGTATTCACAGATCCATGTTTATCCGCTATGACTCTCAAGGTCAGCCGGGTGAAGGTGGTGTGATGATTATGAGAGAAGCATTAGGCGATGACTACGTTATGACAGGTATCGCTAATGGATGGTTTGTATCTATCTCCAGATGGTTAAACCACATCAATGAAAACAGTGGTGACGTACGTTTTGTATGGAGATTCTACTACAAGATCATTGGTAATGCTAACATGATCATTGCCAATATCGACAATGCAGAAGGACCTCAGACTGAAAAAGATGAGATCAAAGGTCAGGCTTTGGCTTATCGTGCTTGGGCTCACTTCAACTTGGTTCAATTGTTCGCTCAGCGTTACAATGCTGGCGGAGGCAATAGCCAATTGGGTGTACCAATCGTATTGGAACCAATCACTGAAGGTGGTGCTAGAAACACTGTAGAAGAGGTTTATACTCAAATCAATGCGGATTTGGATGCTGCGATTGCTTTGTTGGACGAAAGCAGAAATGCGAAGTCTCACATCAACATCAATGTTGCTAGAGGTATTAAAGCTCGTGTTGCTTTGACTCAAGGTAACTATTCAGTAGCAGCTGCTCAAGCTAAATTGGCTAGAGAAGGATATGATTTGATGTCTGAAACTCAGCTTTATGAAGGTTTCAATAATGTTGACAATCAAGAGTGGATCTGGGGAAGCCGTCAAATTGACGATCAGCAGACATTCTTTGCTTCTTACTTTGCTTATGTATCCTTGAACTTCAGTTCAACGAATATTCGGGGTAATCCGAAAGCAATTAGCAGCAAATTGTACGATATGATCTCTGATACGGATTACAGAAAAGGTCTTTGGGATCCAAATGCATCTGATCCCGCTTTGAGAGATCCATTCATCGATGAGGTGACTTTGAGCTCTTTTGCGAAGCGTGACTACATGAACCGTAAGTTTGTTGCTCAAGGTAATGCTTCTTCTGTAGGTGATGTACCTTACATGAGAGCTGCTGAGATGTATTTAGTGGAAGCAGAAGCTTTGGCTAGATCTGGTAATGATTCTCAAGCTGCTCAAGTATTGTTTGAGTTTGCTTCTCAGCGTGACCCTGAATACACTTTGACTTCCAATACAGGCGAGGCTTTGATCGAAGAGATCATGATTCAGCGTCGAATCGAGCTTTGGGGTGAAGGTTTCAGATTCTACGATTTGAAGCGTTTGAACTTGCCTTTGGACAGAAATGGTGCAAACCATGTTGCTACGGTTATCAACTCTAAGTTTGATGAGCCTGCAGGTACCAACAACTGGCAGTTCAAAATTCCTATCTCTGAATTGAACGCAAACGAAAATATGGTTCAAAACCCTTCATAAGGTTTAGATTGATTCAAATTGAAAGCCCGATGAATTTCATCGGGCTTTCTTTATTTCAATCGCATTTCATTTGATTCATTTCCCTTGGTTAAAAGCATACTTCTTGGGCTTCTACTGTTTCCCTCGTAGATATGAACAATATTTTGTTGGGTGGAAAAATCTTCAATAAGGAGTGAGTTTTTTACCTTAAACATTCCGGAAAATTGGACGGGTTCAGATTCCAAGTAAAACCAAGCTGCATCTTCTTCAATTTCATATCCAAGAAGACTCCAATTCACTTCTTTCCCTTCCACCCAAAATTGAATTTTTTGATGGAAGTAGGCATCGATTTGTTTTTCAAGTTTTTCGGGATTTTCCGGATTGAGAAAATCGATTTTTACATCATGAAAACTGCCTAAGCCAACCTCCAGATCATCCCAAAAGATTTTGGTAGCTATCTCCAATCTTTTGGAGTTGGGGTTTTGTCTTATTTCAGTCAAGGAAATGAAAAATGGGTGGCTTAAAACCATCCATCCTATTGTCAGTATCGATGTGTAAAACTGTAGCATTTGGAAGATTATGGGTACTATTTGTGGGAATAAACCTGTATTATTGCCGCAATTTACTTCAATTGAGGTATTTATTCAGATATGAATTCATTTGAGCTTTATTTCCGTATTGGGATTCAGCATATTCTAGATATTCAGGGTTACGATCACATTCTTTTTGTCTTGGCTTTATGTGCCCTGTACATTCCCCGTGACTGGCGCAAGATTGTGATTTTAGTGACTGCTTTTACCATTGGACATTCGCTGACCCTTGCTTTGGCTACATTTAAAGTCATACAGGTTAGAACGGATATTATCGAGTTTTTGATCCCGGTTACTATAGCTATCACCGCTTTTTTAACCATTCTTAAACCAAAGCCTTCTACTGGTAAAAATATCCAGTTGAATTATGTGCTTGCTTTGTTCTTTGGATTAATCCATGGACTTGGATTCTCTAATTATCTCAGAGAATTATTGGGAAAAGAAGCGATTATATGGAAACCTTTATTGGCATTTAATATTGGATTGGAAGTTGGCCAGTTGATTGTCGTAGCCATTTTCTTGACTGTTACAGGAATTTTGGTAGGGATAGCCGGAGTAAATAGAAGGGATTGGACCTTAGTCATTGCCTCCAGTGTATTTGGAATTGCATTGACGCTTATGTTAGGAACGAAATTTTGGTAATAAATAAATGATTATGAGAAAAATAGGATTAGCTCTTGTAGTCTTGGTACTTGTTTCAGTGGAAACTTGGGCTCAGGCTCGTAGATCAGAGCAAAACCATGCCGAGCGCTTTGAACAGCTAGGTACCATGCTCCGCTCACCTAATGTCTATCGTACCGCTTCCGGTGCTCCTGGACATATGTACTGGCAGCAGCAAGCCAACTATGTGATTGACGTGGAACTGAATGATGACAATCAATCCATCAAAGGCTCGGAGACAGTCACCTATATCAACAATTCACCTGATGTCTTGACCTATCTCTGGGTGCAGCTGGAGGAAAATCAGCGAGGTCCTGAATCTGATGCACCTAAAGTAGCTGAAAGCTCCATCAACTCCCGAATGACTTTGAGAACATTAGAGGGAATTCTATGGGAAAATGAGGAATTCGGATACAAGGTCTTGAATGTAAAGGACACGGACGGAAATCCACTACCGGTTGCTGTTAACAAAACTATGATGCGAATTGACCTTCCTCAGCCTTTGAAGGCTGGAGAAAGCTTCAGTTTCTCTGTGGACTGGTCTTTCAATATCACTGATCGCATGAGTTATATCTCCGGTCGACCAGGATATGAATATTTTCCTGAAGATGGAAACTACCTCTACACCATGGCAGAGTGGTTCCCTAGAATGGCAGTCTATTCGGATTTCGAAGGCTGGCAAAACAAACAGTTCTTCGGAAGAGGAGAATTTGCTTTAACATTTGGAAACTATGAAGTACGAATCACCGTGCCGGCTGACCATATGGTGGGAGCTACCGGTGTACTTCAAAATCCAGAGGAAGTACTTTCTTCTACTGAGTTAGAAAGATGGAATAGAGCTAAGCAGTCATATGACAATCCGGTAATTATCCGTACCCAAGCGGAAGCTGAGAAATTGGAAAAAGGAAAATCTAATCAAAAGAAAACCTGGATTTTCAAAGCGGAGAATGTCCGTGATTTTGCCTGGACCTCTTCTCGAAAATTCATCTGGGATGCCATGGCTGTCAAGCAAGGTGGAAAAGATGTGATGGCTATGTCTTACTACGCCAAAGAAGCTAATCCACTTTGGGAGCAGTATTCAACAAGAGTGGTAGCGCATACCATCAAATCCTATTCTGCCCATACGTTCGATTACCCATATCCAACCGCTATCTCTGTGGAGGCAAGCAATGGGATGGAATACCCGATGATTTGCTTCAATTATGGTCGTCCGGATAAGGATGGAACCTACTCTGAAGCAGTTAAATACGGGATGATTTCGGTGATTATCCATGAAGTGGGACACAACTTCTTTCCCATGATTGTCAATTCTGACGAGCGTCAGTGGACTTGGATGGATGAAGGCTTGAATACCTTTATGCAGTTTATGGCTGAGCAGGAATGGGATAGAAATTATCCTTCCCGCCGAGGTCCTGCTCATAAGATTGTGCCTTACATGAGAAGCGAGAAGCATCTTTTGGAGCCAATCATGACCAACTCGGAAAATATTATTCAGTTTGGTCCAAATGCCTATGCAAAGCCCGCTACTGCATTGAATATCCTTCGGGAAACTGTCATGGGTAGAGAACTTTTTGACTTTGCTTTCAAAGAGTATGCAAGACGATGGATGTTTAAGCATCCAACTCCTGAAGATTTGTTCAGAACCTTGGAAGATGCCTCTGCAGTTGATTTGGATTGGTTCTGGAGAGGATGGTTCTTCGGTACTGAGCCTGTGGATATTGCGATTCAGGATGTGAAATGGTTCAAATTGGATAATCGGACTCCTGCCGAGAAGAAGGCTGCTGAAAAGGCTGAATTCGAGCGTGAAGAAAGCTACATCACGAAGGAATTTAACCGAAATGATGTTCCTCAGACCGTGGTAGAAGCAAATCCAGCAACTCGTGATTTCTACAATAGCTACGATCGATTTGAAATTATGCCTGAGGATGAGGAGGAATACAAGCGATTTATGGCGAGCCTTTCTCCGAAAGAGAAGGAGTTGTTGAATTCAGACATGAACTTCTACGAGCTTACCTTCGAAAATGTGGGTGGTTTGGTGATGCCGTTGATTATCGAATTCCAATATGCCGATGGCACTTCGGAAATAGAACGGATTCCAGCTGAAATCTGGAAACTGAATGAAACCGAAGTCACCAAGGTATTTGCTAAGAAAAAAGAGGTGGTTCAGTTTGTGCTTGATCCGTATCGGGAAACTGCCGATATCGACGAAAGCAGCAATTACTGGCCTAGACAATATCAGCCATCTCGTTTTGAGCTTTTCAAAGGAAGAGGTGGAGCTCGAGGAGCTTCTTTCGGTGACAACCCGATGAAGCGAGCTCAGAGTAAGAAGAAGTAATTTTATTTGTGAGTGGGATCCGCCTAAGGCGGACAGGCAACTCGCAACGGCATAAGATGTCTATTGAAACCCTTCAAGGAATTCAATCTCCTTGGAGGGTTTCTTTTTGAATTATCCTTTCAAAAACCCTCACCCCCGTCTCAATCAATTCATCCGGGAAATCATAGGTCGGTTCATGAAGTTGGGGGCAGTTTTCCCCGGCACCTAAACCAAATAGGTAAGAGGGACAGCTTTGACTAAATAGTCCAAAATCCTCTGACCAGCGAAAAGGTTCGGCATTTTCAATTACGTCTAAACCTAAATCCTCAAAAGCTAGTTCTGCCAGGTTTGCGGCATGAGGGTCATTTTTGGACACAGCAAAACTTTCCAGAAATTCGATTTCTAATTCAAGCTGATCTTCCGCAGCAAGCTCTTGGGCCTTTTCCTCTACTTTTTGAATCAGTAGTTCTAGGTTTCCTTGATCAAATGCCCGCAAGGTAAGACTCAGACTTCCTTTTCCAGCACTTGTTCCAAAAGCCAAACTTCCAAGCTCGACATGAATCACGGTTGCCAAAGTAAAACCGGGGAAAGAGTTCCGGATTTCAGGCAATGCTAAAATTAATTTTGAAATGGCTTCTGCGGGATTGTGCCCGTCTTCAGGATGAGCAGCGTGGGAGGTTTTTCCCGAGAAATGAATTGTCATTCCTGTGCTTCCTGCAGCAAAGGTTCCTTTTCGGAATATGACCTGATGAAGTGGAAAGCCCGGTAAGTTGTGCAGTGCAAAAGCAAAATCCGGTCGGATTTTATCAAAGGTTGGATCTTCCAAGACGCGTTTGGCTCCCTCGCCGGTCTCTTCGGCCGGTTGGAAAAGCAAGACCACTTCCCCGGATTCGGGACGGTTTTGGGATAGTTTTTCTCCCAAGCCACAGATAATAGCCATGTGTCCATCGTGACCGCAGAGGTGAGCCTTTCCAGAGACAGTGCTTTGGTAGCTAGGATTGCCTTTTTCCTGTATGGGTAAGGCGTCCAGTTCACATCGGAAAAGCAGGCGTTTACCGGGTTTTTTTCCTTTGAAAATGAAAGCTAGGCCTGTTCCACCCAATTCTTCTATTGTCTCATCTGGCTTTAAAGGCTTGAAAAAATCCAGAATTCGCTGGGCGGTTTGACGCTCTTCTCCTGCGATTTCTGGATGTTGATGAAGGCTGTGTCGAAGTTGGATGAGTGGGTTCATGCTGTTAATGTGGGGTTTCCCGAATTACTTTGCAAATCATTTGATTTTTAAAATCCATAATAACTTGAGCTACCGAAGATTTAAAGAGATTGATCGCATTTTAGCCTTTGGTTTTTGTCTTTTTTTCGCCAAATAGGGAAGGGGTTTATGAACACTTATTCCAAATTAGTCCACAGCGATTCATCACTGCTAATATTCAGGATGTGTTGGCTACCATCAACCCATTCAAAATACTCTTTTCAGTCCCGTGAGGACATAGCATATTATTGCTTGTGGTTTTGATCTCTAGAATCCTTTGCTTCTTCTAAACTTTGCGGGAGAGAAATTGCCAAGCCCCGTATCCTTTTGAAAAACTTTGAGACTGCCGCGCTCCGTAAACTACGCTCGCAGTGACGCTCAGACTTTACCTCTTCTAAGTTTTGCGGAAGAAATAATCAAGGTGTCAAATTTTTTCTGCCTGATTTTCAATTGGAATCATTTTTGCCCCAGTTTTTTTACTAGCAATCGGGAACTTACGTTTCATTCTTGCTATTTTAACCCATCAATCAACCTTTAACCACAACTTTTATGAGCGAATTACAACTGAAAGAACTCGAAGCACAGATTGCCGAATTGAAAAGTCAACTTACCGGTGATATGTTTGCCGACATGGAAATTCGGGATCAGATCCACAATCTCGAGATGAAACTGAAGGGTGTCAAGCCCATGGATTCCAGTATTGATTGTATCGGTTGCGGTAGTTAATCCATCACCTTGGCGCGATATTTCATTATTTACAAGCCCTTTGGGGTTTTGAGCCAATTTAGCGGAGAGGGGCAGACACTGGCCTCTCTTTTTCATTTCCCCAAAACAGTCTATCCAGTCGGTCGTCTCGATAAGGACAGCGAGGGACTGCTTATTATCACCGATGACAAGCAGCTCAATCACCAACTGCTGAATCCACGATTTGCCCATCAGCGAACATACCTTGCTCAGGTGGAGGGAATCCCCGATCAAGAAGCTTTGCGTCAGCTGGAGAAAGGTGTGGAAATTAATGTGGATGGGAGAACCTATCGAACCAAGCCTGCTATCGCAAAAATTCCTCAAGAGATTCCTGAATTGCCCGAGCGAAATCCTCCTATTCGCTATCGTAAAAACGTGCCCGATACTTGGATAGCCTTGACCTTGATCGAGGGAAAAAACCGACAAGTACGCAAGATGACTGCAGCAGTAGGCTTTCCTACCTTGAGATTAGTTCGCTGGTCAGTAGAGAAGTTGACGATTGAGGGCTTTCAGGTGGGTGAAGTCCGGGAAATGGGTAAGGAAGAAATATACAAAGCCCTAGGCTTGACTGGTTTTCGTAGGAGCTAAGTTTTGATTTATGCTTACTACGACGCAGCGGTGCCAGGATTTTTTCTTTTAGAAAAGGGGGAAGATGCGAAGGTTTTTTAAGTTGTTCGGTTTTCAGTCGTCACCCCTGTCATTTGGTTGCCTTTAGAGCTAGACTGATTGTATTGATAGGGGAGTTGAAACATAATTAAATAACAAAAACTAAAACTTAAATCACATTTTTTAAAAAAGTCTTTAAAAAATTTAATTTTCTTACTAGGTTAGTAGTGATGATTTAAAAAATGGTTGTATTAAAGACTCTTTTTCCTTTGAACACACACACACACATTCCAAATCTTTAGGTTTCATTTTTGACCCGATACTCAGGGAGTTGAAACTTGCTTCTTATTCGAAGCGGTTATTTCGCAACACCTTATTTTTACTATTGATTGCCTTCATATTTTCTTCTTGTGTGGAGGATACCTCCCTAAATAATGCTCAGACAAAACTACAACAGAACCATGTTAAAAGAACCTTTACATCCATTCAAAAGGATAAATTTTTAAAAACCTTTCGGGAAGAGTCAAACCCCTCATCCTTTGGTTTCCGAATAGCTGAAGGCGATAATCAATATTTCGATAAGGCCAATCCGAGTAAAGCTTTTCGTCATGAGGACTTAGTAAAGGGTGAGGTCACTTATACTATTCCATTGATCATCGAGGATGTAGAGGCATTTACCAATTTGATTGTAGTTAAGAAAAGCAGTGAGACTAATTCTTACTTGATCAAGTACCTCCCGGAAAAAGAATGGATGGAGACGAAGGAACGAAGACAAGGCTTTGGGAATTTTTCAGGGACGATTCAATTACTTAGACTGGACGGGGAAGTTTTCAGTGAATCCCAGTATCTTCACGGGGTAGCCATTCAAACAGAAAATACCAACAGTAGGATAAGTGGGTGTACTACCGAAATTGTTGTCACTGGATTTACAACAGCTTGTGTAAATGGAGACTGTATTATTTCAGAGGTAAGGTATGCAGAGGTAGAAACCTGGGAAAGCAATCCGGGAGGGGATCTTCCTCCAGGCTCCGGCGGATCTGGCGGTGGGAGTTCGGCTGGGGGCTCAACGGGGTCTGATGATCTGGGCAGCCCCGGAATGTTGGATCCTGAGGATATTGCCTACTGGCTGAGGCCTTTGAACCCTCAGGATGACCTAAACAATCCCTACGATGGAATGCAGGCTGTGAGTACAGACGGTACGATCTATACTTATGACGCTCAGGTAGATGCTTGGCTGATGCCGGAGGTAGTGGTCATGGAGGAGCAGGGTTTTATCGCCAATTTTTTTGGCAATCCGGATTTTGATGGGGGAGTGGTGACAGCGATGACTTTTACGCTGACTACAACAGTCAAAAGGTCTCCCATCGGTCAGGTGATCATTGGGACTATTGCCTTTAATCTTGGCTCTATAGTATGTATGAGGTGATGACTCGGGAGCGGGATGAATCAAGGTCTTTGGAAATTTGTATTCAGAAGTTCGTAGAATGTGATGCACAAAGGAAGTATTACCCACAGTTGGATTGTTCTTTTTGTCTTGAAAATTGCAGGGCTCAAGGAATATGGCCAAATGATAGGTGCCCATTGTAGAAATAGAGTTAATTAAAAATTGATAAGATCATGTTGGGATTTAAAATAGTAGGTTGCGGTTTGGACCTTGAGGTAGGTGCAGATAAGATTTTATTAATTTTTGGCCTGTTGAAAAGTTCTGATCGGGAAGAGATTAGTTTAGATATTCGAGGCTCAAACAATTACTCAGAACAGCGTATAAATTGGGGTTCATGGAAATTGGAAACTGAAGATGAGTTTCGAATAACGGTTATCGAAGTGAAAGAAGTTTCAAATCCTGTGGAGAGCAAAACTGAAAAGGATTCCGAAGACCAGATAAAGAAAGAAATCGAAACCTTCCTTTCTCTTAAGAAAGAATTAGAAACCGCTGATCTACTATGAGTAACACCAAATTAGGCTTTGAATTTATTGACAACGAAAGCTACATTATTGCTGGCTTCCACAAGGTTTCCTTGAGTATTATTTTCACAAAGGATGAGGAAGGAATTGAAAGTGAACTAAACGTGAGTATAACAGGTCTAAATCTTGAGTCAGATGAATCCGTAGAATGGTTGAATAAAAATATCAAGATTGGGGATGAGTTTATCATCAAAGTAAAAGAAACTGATAGCATCAGTCCTTACAGAGTCAAAGAGAAACCGCTCCCCTACGCAGAAGTATTGGCAAAAATGAGCGAGGAAGAAATTTTGGCTATGAAATTTAAGCAGTTTAAATATTTGGAGAAAAAGCTTAAGAGCAAAGGATTGATCTAGCAGTTTCTCTTATCCTGCTTTCTAAGAAGCAGAATAACAAAAAGATGTTGGAATAAAGGAACACTGCCGCCTATTATTTGAGCAATGTGTTGATGATTTTGCATATAAAAATCTTCCTTGTTCTACTTGCCTCCAATATTGTAATACACAAGGATACTGGGATTTCGATAATTGTGCACTTAACCATAACAAATAAGACATGATAGGGTTTGAATTAAAAAATGTTGACAAAAAAATTTTAGTAGACGTGGAAGAAGGGAATACCACAATAATTTTTTCAAGGGTAAAAAATCAAAATAAGGACGAAATCCACCTGCATATTGGAGGTACGGACAAGGCCAAATCCAGAAGCATAACTTGGATATCCGAAGATCTTAGTATAGATGATCAATTTGTTATTAAGGATTCAGACTTTTCAAGTCCCACTCCACCAATTAAGGAAAATGATATTAAACTTACTGATTTAGTAATCGAAGGTAAATTACGAGCCTATTTTGGTCTAAAGAAAGAGTTAGAAGAAGCAGGTCTTATTGAAAAAAATTGCTCTGCTGGTCGTAGTCAAATTATGGTTTGGACTGGGTAGAAATTTGCCCACCTTACAAGCCTGCACAAGGCTAAAATCATTCTCCGAATGATTTCTTTACGCCTTGTCCTATCCTAATATCCTTGCCAATTTTTAATTGGGTTTTTCATTGATCTTATTTCCTTTTCATCTACCAATTTTTTTAAATCTTTTAACTCAACCCCTCCAAATAACTCACCAAATCCACCAATTCCTGTTCGGTCAGCGGGAAGGTGAGCATCAGGGATTCGGAGAGTTGGGTGATTGAGGCGATGTCGGCAAGTTTGTAGAGGGTTTGCTCGCTGCTGCCGACCAGTTTTACGATCAGGTCGTTTTCGGTTTTGGAGTTGACGATACAGCGGATTTCCTTGCCGTTTTTGAATTTGACGAGTTGGGTTTCGTAGCCGAATCCTCCCTCCTCTCGGCAAAGTTTCTTCTTTTTACCTTTGAAGTTCAATTAGGTGCAGGGTGGGGTAAAATCCGCTCAGTTCCAGATTTAAATAAGCCATGGGGAGCTCGGGAAAGGGTAGGGAAAAACCAATTGCAAATTGGTTAGAAATTAGGGTCGAATTGCAAATTCGCCCCAGCCCAAACTGAACTTCAGAGATACTGAGTATAATCTACGCTCAGATGGGGGATTAAAGCTCGCCACGACCCAGCGGTGACAGCCGCAGTGGGTTTTCCTACCTTGCGTTTGGTTCGCTGGTCGGTGGAGAAATTGACCATCGAAGGCTTTCAGGTGGGTGAAGTCCGGGAAATTGAAAAAGAGGAGATTTATCGGGCTTTGGGATTGAGTGGATTTCGGAGGAAATAAAAAGTAGACAAGTTCGCTACTAAGAAGTCACCCGACGATTTTTTCTCCCGCAAAGAAGGAAGAGACAAAGGGATTTTTTATCCTGATTTTAGAAAAGCAGGAAAAGTCTTGATAAAACCCTCCAAGGGATTGGTCTTATCCTAGTTTTAGAAAACAGAAAATTCTTTAAAAACCTAGGAAGGATTATCCTTTCAATCCCAAAAAAACCTTTGCGTCGTAGCGTCTTTGCGCGAGGTATTCCCTCTTAAAAATTCCTAAAAATCCCTTTACCCCGCTGAGATTACCGCTCCAAAGAATTAAGATTGCGCTTGGGACAAATTGTTCTATTTTTATACGTTTCAAAGAAAATAGCTAGGCAAATGTATCAGGATAAAATCCAAGCTGTCATAGAGGAAGTTCGCAAAGTAGTTGTCGGACAGGATAAAATGGTGAATAGACTATTGATTGGACTCTTTACCAACGGTCATATTTTGTTGGAAGGGGTGCCGGGACTGGCCAAGACCTTGACTGTAAATACCTTGGCGAAGGTATTGCATTTGGATTTCAATCGGATTCAGTTTACCCCGGACCTATTACCTTCCGATCTGATTGGGACCATGATTTACAATCAGCAGACGGGGGATTTTGAAGTAAAAAAGGGACCTATCTTCGCTAATTTGATTTTGGCAGATGAGGTCAACAGATCTCCTGCAAAAGTACAATCGGCGCTTTTGGAAGCCATGCAGGAAAAGCAAGTGACTATTGGAGAGACTACCTTTCAATTGGACCGACCTTTCTTAGTATTGGCGACGCAAAACCCAGTAGATCAGGAAGGAACCTATCCATTGCCTGAGGCACAGGTCGATCGATTTATGATGAAAGTTCATATCGACTATCCGAGCAAATCCGATGAAATGGAAGTTATGCGCCGGATGGCTAATATGTCATTTACTTCTGAGGTGAATGCCGTGCTTTCCAAGCAGGATATCTTTGATATTCGAAATGAGATCAATGGGATCAAAATTGCGGAACCATTGGAGCAATACATCATTGAGCTAGTTTTCGCAACGCGCTTCCCTGAGCAATATGGTTTGAAGAATGAGGCGAAGTATATTCAGTTTGGAGTTTCCCCTCGAGCTAGTATCAATTTGAACCTTGCTTCCAAGGCCGTAGCTTATTTTGACGGAAGAGATTATGTGCTTCCGGAGGATATTAAGGAAGTAGCTGAGGATGTGCTTAATCACCGAATAATCCTAAATTATGAAGCGGAAGCAGATGGAATCAATACGCGAGACCTGGTAAAGATTCTGCTCGAAAAGGTGCCGATTAATAAGTCGGTAACATTGAAATAACACAAAAACCCCGAAATAGAGGCTTTCTGAGAGGAAAGCCTTTTTTTATGCTTTTCCTGTTAATCCAATATTAAATTCTGTATTCATTTTTAAAAAAAGCATAATTCAAAAAATTCTCTTGTGATCTCAAATTGAGGCACTTTTGTATCGTCGAAACTGAAAAAAACAAGAAAACGACGATAATCATGAAAAAAACAACCCTATTAACCAACCTCTTACTTGGGTCACTCTTCATTTTTTATTCCTGTATTGAAGGAAATGAGAAGCCTATCATTGATCCAGGAAATGATGGTTCTGGAAATGTATTGGTAGTTGATTCAAACATCACCTCCAGTACTACATGGGAAACCGGAAAGACTTATGTTCTTTCAGGAAGAATTTCTGTGACAGCTGGTAACACCTTGACTATTCAAGAAGGTGTTGTTGTAAAAGGAGAAGTAGGAACTGGATCAAATGCTTCGGCTTTGATCATAGCTCGTGGAGCAAAAATTAATGCATTGGGAACTGCAAGCAGTCCAATCATCTTCACCACAATCGCAGACGAAATTGAACCAGGACAAATTATTTCTCCTAACCTTGATCCAGATTTATCTGGCTTGTGGGGAGGTCTTTTGATTTTGGGTAATGCTAGAGGATCTTTTGCTGGAGATATTTCAGAAGTTCAAATCGAAGGTATTCCACCATCAGACACGAATGGTCTTTACGGTGGAGACAATGATGCGGACAACTCTGGGGTATTAAGATATGTGTCTATCCGTCACGGTGGTGCAAACATCGGTGAAGGAAACGAGATCAACGGATTGACTCTTGGTGGAGTGGGATCCGGAACAGTAATCGAAAATGTAGAAATCATCGGAAATCAAGATGATGGTATCGAGTGGTTCGGTGGAACAGTTTCCGTGAAAAACGCCATCGTTTGGAATGCTGGAGACGATGCTTTGGATACTGACCAAGCTTGGGCTGGAACGCTAGACAATTTCGTAGTAATCACTGGTGGAGAGACAGATCACGCTTTGGAAATTGATGGACCGGAAGGTTCTTACAATGCTGCTCATACTCTAAAGAACGGAACTGTCAAAGGAAATGACGTTGCTGAATTCGGTGATTTCCGTGACGGCGCAAGAGGAAGCTTTGAGAACATTTATTTCTACAATTTCTCTAACCCTGATGATACAAACGGAAGAGGAGATCTTTCTCTTTCAGGAGATAAGACTATCGCAAATTTTGCTGATGGTGTATTGACCTTCTCAAATCTTCAAGTAACCCTAGCTCAGGGAGTGACCTTAAGCCAAGTATTCAAAGGTGGAACAGATGCTTTTGCTACTTCTGTGGACCTGGGTTCAAATACTGTTGGAGCTGACTTGGATGCTTTCCAAGGTTGGTCTTGGGCAAGTGAAGCAGGTATTCTAACAATTCAATAAGAAAAAAGAATGTGACGGAGCTTGCAAGGTCTCCGTCACATTTCTCATTACTAATTGCTGTATGAAAAAGTACAATTCAAAATCGCTTACTAAAAGCATTTTCACCCTAATTGTCATTATCCTGACCCAGTTTTTGGTAGGATATGTATTTGCTCAAAATGGGACTATTCGAGGTACCATTTATGAGGAAGCAACAGGAGAGCCTCTTTTTGGGGTTTCTGTTTTGGTTCGGGAAACCGGTACCGGAGCCATCTCTGATTTCGATGGAAAATTTGAAGTTCAAGTAGCTCCTGGGACCTACACCCTTCAGATTTCTTATTTGTCTTACACTACGGTAGAATTAACTGCAGTATCAGTAACTGCTGGTGAAGTGACTGTATTGGACGATATTTTGATGGCTGAAGAAGCTTCAGAATTGGAAACGGTTACGATTGCTGCTTCTGCTATCCGAACTACCGAATCTGCTTTGATGTCTGTAAAAAGAAATGCTGCCAACTTAATGGATGGTATTTCAGCCAGTACATTCCGAAAAATCGGTGATGGAGATGCTGCATCTGCAGTAAAGCGTGTTACGGGTGTTTCTATTGAAGGAGGTAAATATGTTTACGTTCGAGGTTTGGGAGACCGATACACAAAAACCGTATTGAATGGAGTAGACGTGCCAGGTTTGGATCCGGATCGAAACACCATTCAGATGGATATCTTCCCAACCAACGTAATTGATAACATCATTGTATCTAAGTCTTTCACAGCTGAACTTCCTGCTGACTTTACTGGAGGTGTGGTTGATATCGAGACCAAAGATTTTCCTGAAGAAAAAGTTGCTAGAATTGGAATTTCTGGTGGATATAATCCATCCATGCATTTCAATAGCAATTACCTAAAGTATGATGGAGGAAAAACCGACTGGTTAGGTTTTGATGATGGAACTAGAGCTATCCCAACTGGTGGAAGAACAGATATTCCTCAGTATGGGGATGTAGTAGGAAATCCTAACTCTGCGAAAGGATTAGAGTATCAGCAAATACTAAATGACTTCAACAAAACTTTGGGAGGTTACAGAACTAGCTCACCAATGGATTTGGGGCTTAGCTTTTCTCTAGGAAATCAACTGGTGAGACCTAAAGTAACATGGGGATATAACCTTGCTTTGACTTATAAGAATGAAACTGAGTTCTACCAAGATGCTGAGTTCAATTTGTATGCAAAGCCTCGTGAATCTTCTCAACTTGAGTTGGAAGCTTTGGAGAGACAAAAAGGTGATTATGGAGTCAACAATGTGTTGGTAGGTGGATTGGCAGGAATTGCCATGAAGACTGACAATTCGAAGTATAAATTGAATTTGATGCACCTTCAAAATGGTGAATCAAAGGCAGGTGAGTTTGACTTCGTTAATACGAACCTAGGTGCAAATTTTGAGGCAAAGCAATACAACTTGGAGTATTCTCAAAGAAGTTTGACTAGCGTTCTTTTAAATGGAACTCACTATTTGAATGGAAGAGATTGGGAAATCAATTGGAAACTCGCTCCAACAGTTTCTACTATCCAAGATCCAGATATCCGATTCACTCGATTCAGACTACCAAATAATACCATTTCTACAGAAGTGGGTCTTCCAACTCGTATTTGGAGATCTTTGGAAGAATATAACCTCAATGGTAAACTAGATGTAACTCGTCAGCTAAACCTATTCCAGCGTGATTCCAAATTGAAATTTGGTGGAAATTATGTCATCAAGTACCGAGACTTTAATATTCAGAGCTTCCAGTTTGCAACAGGAAACACTCAGTTTACAGGAGATCCTAATGCAATTCTAGATTCTGAAAACTTGTTCTCAGCTGAGAATAGAAATGGTGTTCGATACAACGCGGATTTTATTCCAATCAATCCAAATGAATACCAGTCTATCCTTACCAACGTAGCAGGATATGGTTCTTTGGAAGCTAGTCCATCAGATCGATTGAAGGCAATCATGGGACTTCGTGTAGAGAAATACAATCAGTTTTATACTGGTACTAACCAAACCGGAACCATCGTATTCGATTTGGTGGAGATGTTAGATGATTTTGATTTCTTCCCATCTGTAAATTTGATTTACAACCTGAAGCAAAATCAAAACTTGAGATTCTCAGCGTCCAGAACTATTGCAAGACCTTCCTTTAAGGAATTGTCTTATGCTGAAATTTTGGACCCAATTACTGGTCGAACTTTCGTAGGAGGTCTTTACCCTGAAACAACTAATGGAGGTTCGGAAGTATTGTGGGATGGTAACCTAACACCTACACGAATCAACAACTTTGACTTGAGATGGGAAGCCTTCCAGGAAAGAGGACAGATGCTATCCGTAAGTGCTTTCTACAAGACCTTCGATAAGCCAATTGAAATGGTTCAGTTCCTTTCTGACCCGGGAGCATTCCAGCCACGAAACGTAGGAAATGGTACTGTTGCAGGTTTGGAGTTTGAGTTCAGAAAAGAGCTTTCTTTCATTTCTCCAGCTTTGGAGAAGTTTAGCTGGAATACCAACGTGACTGTGACTGAGTCTCAAATCAAGATGTCTGAATCAGAATTCCGTTCAAGATCTTTAACTGCTCGTGAAGGGGAAAATGTTAAAGATACTCGAGACATGGCAGGTCAGGCACCATTCATTATTAATACTGGATTGAGCTTCTTGGATTTCAATAGCGGAATTGAAGCAGGTTTATTCTACAACGTACAAGGTTCTACTTTGAACTATGTAGGTTTTGGAAACCGTACGGATACTTACACAGTACCTTTCCATAGTTTGAATTTCAACTTGAATAAGTCTTTTGGAGCTGACGAAAGAGTTCAAACTAGCTTGGGTGTTTCCAATATCCTGAATGATAAGAGACAGCAGGTATTTAGATCATTCGGTGCTCAGGATCAGTTGTTCACCAACTTGGCCCCTGGAACTCGAATTTCCTTCAGCTTTTCTTATTCTTTTTAATTGATTGCTCATAGGTATAAAGTAAGCCGACTCAAGAAATTGGGTCGGCTTTTTTATTTATGGTTTAACTTTTTGTTTTTCAGCACATCATTGGTTTGTTTCCCTAGAATTGTCCAAATTCATAAAAGAAGGGATTGTTTAGCATTTTTGATTTATGGCAGACCATTCACATCATCACCATTCATCGGGTAAAAACCTCAAGACTGCATTTTTTCTGAACTTGGGCTTTACCATTTTTGAGTTGATTGGGGGATTTTATGTGAATTCTGTGGCAATTGTTTCCGATGCCATCCATGATTTGGGGGATAGTATTTCCTTAGGGACAGCTTGGTATTTGGATGCTAAATCCAAGAAAAAACCCACGCGTACATTCAGTTTTGGCTATAGACGCTTTTCTCTATTAGGGGCATTGTTCAATAGTCTAATCCTGATTGTAGGGTCGATCTACGTGATCATTGAAGCAATCGGTAGAATTATCGAACCGGAAGCGGTCAATCCTCAGGGGATGTTGCTTTTTGCGATTATCGGGGTTGGGGTGAACGGTTTTGCTGCATGGAAAATGAGCCATGGCAAATCCTTAAATGAACGGGTAGTTTCCTGGCACTTGTTGGAGGATGTTTTGGGGTGGTTTGCCATTTTGGTAGCCTCAGTGATTTTGAATTTCTGGGACATCCCTTATCTCGACCCGGCATTATCCTTAGGCTTCGGCATGTTTATCCTTTCCAATGTGGTGTTGAGATTACGGGAAACCCTAATGGTCTTTTTGCAAGGTCATCCTGAGGATGTGGATCGCGAGAAAATAGAGGAGGAGTTACTGTCCTTTAAGCAAATTCAATCCATTCATCACATGCATATTTGGTCCCTTGATGGAGAACATCATGTGTTTAGCGCTCATATTAAGCTGAAGGAAATAGAAGGCTTGGATGAATTGATTGAGGTGAAAAATCAGGTTAAAGCCTGCTTAAAAAAATATCATTTTGAACATCTGACAATCGAGCTCGAGACAGCTGAGGAATGTTGTGAATTTTCCGAAGAGGGAGAGTAACTGACTATGTTAGTCTTCGGATAATCTCTGACTCATTCGGAAATTCCTGCAGAAGTTCATCTTCTGAGAAAAGCTCAAAATCGCGAAAGTCAAATCCAGGAGCCACCACACAAGAAACCAAAGCATAAGAGTCCGATTCTTCTACTGAACTTCCAAAAATGGTTTTTGCTGGCACGAGTTGCTGAGGTTGGCAATCCTGATTATCCACAGGCCCAAGTCGCAAAATTTGATGACCTCGGGCGTTCAACAGGTGAACATTAAGCGGACTTCCCTCATGCCAAAACCAATGTTCATCGCTCTTAATTCGGTGAAATTTGGATACATTTTCTGAAGTCAGCAAAAAGTAAATTACCGTACTTAAGTTCCGCTCACCTGAATCCGTTTGAATATTGATTTCGTGTCGAAAGGTTTCTGCATAAAATCCTCCCTCCGGATGGGGCAGCATCCCGAGTTTGTCTACCAAATAAGCGATACGATCAGGTTTATTCATTACGCGTATTCCTTGATTAGAATGTCTACGATTCGTTCAGCAGTTTTTCCATCCCACAATGGAATTCCCTGATATTTTTTCCACTGACCAGCCATGATCTTTTCTAGATAGGGCTTGAGTTTGCTTGGGTCTGTGCCTACCAATTCGTTTGTTCCTAGGGTGATGGTTTCCGGTCTTTCTGTATTGTCCCGGAGCGTAATACAAGGAACATTCATTACAGATGCTTCCTCCGTAATTCCTCCCGAATCAGTAATAACTCCTTTTGCGTTTTTGACCAAGTAATTAAACTGTAAGTATCCGAGCGGTTCACACATGAAAAGATTTGGAGCAGCGATCCCAATGGCTTGGAGATTTTTTGCCGTTCTAGGATGAACAGGGAAAATGATTGGTAAGCCTGCCGTTCCTTCCAAGATTGCATCAATCATGGCTTTAAGCTTTTGCTCCTGATCCACATTAGCAGGGCGGTGCATGGTCATTACAAAATATTCTCCCGCTTGCAAATCGGAAAAGATTTCTCCCTCTGGCTTTTCAAATCTTGGCATTTGTGCCAAAAGGGTATCGATCATGGTGTTTCCTACGAAATGAATTTTTTCTTCTGGAAATCCACTCTTCCGTAGGTTTTGATTTGCGATCTCTGAAGTTGTAAAAAAATGATCAGTGATGGAGTCGGTCACCATCCGATTGATTTCTTCCGGCATGGTCAAGTCTCCAGAGCGAATTCCACCTTCCACATGAGCAACATCCACACAGAGCTTTTTGGCAGCAATAGAGCAAGCCAAGGTGCTGGTAACATCTCCCACCACCAATACTAAGTCGCTTGGATTTTCCATCAATTCCTTTTCAAAAGCCACCATGATAGCAGCAGTTTGTTCCGCTTGGGTTCCGCCCCCTCCGCCCAAATTGGCATCTGGTTCTGGGATATTCAACTGATCAAAAAAGTCCCCGGACATTTTCTTATCATAATGCTGTCCGGTATGGATAAGCCTAAAATTGATAGCGGGATTCTTCTCTTTTTGCTTTTGGAGCTGATGTATGATTGGTGCGATTTTCATAAAATTAGGTCGAGCACCGGCTACAATTGTAAAAGTGGGCATATGTCAGATCAAATTTTGCCTCAAAAGTAAAAAATTAAGTAGAGGCTACCCGATAATTTGCGCTGAATTCCTTCCCTAATTTTGGCTGCTTTTTTGTTTCTTTGTCATTCATAGATTTGATTCTTATTCATGATTTCAGCTTTTTGGAGAAGAACTTCCCGGGTTTTTGTATTAGGAATATTCGTCGTAATGACTGCCTGTACGGATACCTTGGAACGTTCGGAAGTGGTGTATGATAATAACTTTTCCACATTGGATCTGGCCGGATTCGAAAATGGCAAGCTCTTTATTTTTCAAAGGGATACTGTAGCAGGATTTTATCATAATGATGAAGTCTCCGTTCGACTTGAAAATCTTCCTACCCATAATATGCTGAAGGTGACCACTGAAATTTTGGTCCATGACAGCTGGGATGGAAATCCTGATGATGGGATTTCGGGTCCCGATTATTGGTTTTTTGGATTGGACAATACGGAGATCTTTCGGACTACATTCTCCAATTCACCTTGTGAGTCCCTTTTCTGTTTGTACCAATCTTTTCCCAATAGTTTTTTTAGACAAAATATACCGAAAAGCGGGGCCATTCAGACCAATTTACCTGGCTTGTGCCTATTTGGCGCTTTTTCCAATTACACTACCCGCTATAGAATTGAGGAGATTATTCCCCACACGAATAATGAGGTGAAAATATTCTGGAACAGCGAACTTAGACAAGAAGAAAATCCAGACCCAGTCTGTGACGAATCTTGGTCATTAGCTCGGGTAACAGTCGAAGCTTTGGTTGTAAACTGATAAAGAACATGCTACAAAGACGAATACTTTTCTTGTTGTTTTTGCTTCTTTTCGGTTTTTCAGAAGAGGCTTTACTTCAAACCATTCCTCTAGGCACGCCGGTTTTGGATGATTACCTGCGTAGAGCCCAATTATTAGGAAGAGTAGATTCAAGTTCCAGTTGGATGGTGCGACCGATATATCCCACAGAAGCTTTTGGTGTCAAGCATGGTTTCGATTTGGATAGTTCGGTCGTAGATTTTGATCAATCCCGCTTTCATCGAAATTTTGGTCCGGAAGGAAAAGGAAAGTTTCTTTTGATGCCGGCAATCTATCGAGCCCAATACAATTCTACCTACGCCTTTGGAGTGAATGATGGGGCTTTTATTCCAAACAGAGGATTGCAACAAATATTATCCCTAGGTGGATATGCCGAGTTCGGAAAATGGACTCTACAACTTCAGCCCGAAATTCTTGTTGCTCAAAACAAGGACTACATTGGTTTTCCGATTGAACATCAGGCCACGGTTTTATTTTATTATGAATACCTAAATCGTATCGACTCCCCCGAGCGTTTTGGAGACAAAGCATTTAACCGATTTTACCTAGGGCAGTCCAGTTTAAGGTTCAATGTGGAGGAATTTTCCATCGGATTCTCAACAGAAAATCTGTGGTGGGGTCCCGGAAGAAGAAACTCCTTGCTTTTGGGAAATAATGCGCCGGGATTCTTTCATTTCACGGTCAATACTAGAAAGCCAGTCCAAAGCAAAATCGGATCCTTTGAAGGCCAAATCATTAGTGGTTTTCTAAAATCAACCGAGTTTCTTCCTCCTCATTCAGATTATTCTATTCAGGAAAACCCCGTCTATATTCCGAAGCGGGAAAATGGAGATCGCTATTTATCCGGTATAGTTTTGACATATCAGCCTAAATGGGTTCCTGGGCTATTTTTGGGATATGGAGCCACGAACCACCTCTACAGGGATGAAGTCAAAGTGATGGGAGATATTTTACCCATTTTCAATGGTCGAAAAGGTCCTGAGAATGTTCATGATCCTATCCGTGATAAACGACAGCAATTTTCTTCTGGCTTTTTCAGATGGTTGAGCCCTGAGGGGCATTTTGAATTCTATGGAGAATACGGAACAAGGGGGAATAGCCGGCGATTCAATGATTTCCTAATCACTCCAGAGAAAGGAAGAGCTTTTACCTTTGGTTTTTCTCATTTGATGGCCATGGGGAAACCAGGGAATTATTTTCAGATCAGTTCTGAAATGACCCAAACTGGGCAGACTATCCGAGAAGAAATCCGTCAGCTCCGAACTTGGTATATTCATGATCATGTGCGACATGGATACACGCATCAAGGGCAGGTTTTGGGAGTAGGGAATGGTCCAGCAAGTAATCAGCTCTTTGTAGAATTCGCTTGGGTAAGAGGAATGAACCGCATTGGATTCCAAATGGAGCGAATCGTTTACAACAATGATTTTTATTACTACCGCTATGAAGCTTCCAAAGATTTCCGGAACAAATATGTGGATTTAGTTCCTTCTTTAGTAGCTGACTGGCGAGTTGGTAATCTATTGGTCAATGGTCGATTCCAATATGTAAATACGCTGAATTACAAGTGGTTTTTGGAAAATCAACCGGATCAATATTTTGTTCCAGGCTATGACCGGAAAAATTTCGTTGCTCAGATCGGCTTGACTTATTTGTTCAGATAATCAATATGAAAGCAGAAAAAGATAAAGTAGTCACCATCAGCTATCGATTGATGGTAGATGACGGAGAAACCGGGATGGAATTTTATGAAGAGGTAGCTTCGGACCAACCTTTCGCCTTTTTGATGGGGCATCAACATATTCTTCCCAAATTGGAAGAAGCCCTTGTTGGCAAGGAAGCCGGAGATTCTTTTTCGGTTTTCATTGACTTTGAAAATGGGTATGGAGATTATTTTGAGGAAAAGAGAGTGATCATTCCAAAGTCAAACTTCAAAGAAGAAGGAAAGAAAAACCGCGACCTTTTAAAAGTTGGAAATGTCATTCCCATGCAAGATGATCAGGGGAATCAAATGCGCGGGGAGATTATCAAGGTTGATTACTTAGGCGTACACATGGATTTCAATCCCCCTCTTGCGGGATATGATTTACATTTTGAAGGTAAAATAGAAGGAGTGCGAGATGCTGATCCTGAGGAACTGGAACATGGGCATGCGCATGGTCCAGGAGGCCATCACCACTAAGCACTGTTAGAAAATAGGGCATTTGCCGTATGGACCATTTTGGGATGGTAAATTACCTTGGCGGTTCGTTCACCATGACTATGGATCGTATTTTAACCATTATTCGGCTAGTAGCCCTATTACTCTTTATCTTGGTGTTCTTGTTGTAAAGGAAATTTTTCTAAATCAAGGGCAAGCAGGCTGGAAAATTATGGGGGTGATTAAATCCAGTCTTATCGGCACTAATTAATATTGGTGCCTTTTTTATTTCCTCAAGTCAATACCCAAAGTTTTGTAGGCTTGGTCTATAGTCAATTCCCGTAAGCCATCGATTCGCTCTGATGGATAAAGCTGATAGGCTTTTACCAACTGCTGCTCCGAAATTCGATAAGCCTGTCTGTTGAAATGAAAAATGGCATCATTGTAATATTGGAGACCTGCTAATTCCCGAAGATTAATGGACCTAAAAATAGTCTTGTCACTGTAATCAATATCCAAAGAACCAATGCGCTGATTGAGAGAAAGGTAGGTAGCACTTTCTTCTGGTTTGTAAGCATTGAGGTAATTTTTGACTTCCGATGGGCGGGTAATCATGCCTCCTACTTTCAATGTGCTTTCCAAGATGATTGGTTTCTCTTCTAGCTTGACGATGCTGAAAACATGGTAATCGGTCTCTATAATTTCATGGTCAAATCCATACCGATTCAATAGTAGTCCCAACACAGCAGTTCCACTCACACAATCAAACTTTCCTTCACTTAGCATTTGATTGAAAGTAGCGTGTTGCTCGTATTTTTTGAAAAGTTTCTGATGGGAAGTTTGGAATGCATAGCGAAGAAAGGCCAAGGATTTTCCTTTCTTTTCGAATTTTTGATCCAATTTGGCCAAGAACTCTTCCCACTTTGCAAGAGGTTCTTCACCGGATGGTCTGACAGCCATTAAAAGAGAAAGTTGGTCATTTTCAGAAATACCCTTCTTCCAAAATTCTTGTTCGGTCGGAGATTCAAAAGGAAGTTTTTCAGTTTGGATAGACCCTTCCTGCGCTATCACAGAAAGTGATAACAGGCTGATCAAACCAAATAATAAAACCCACTTTTGCATTTAATTCTATCCTAATGTTAAGAATGTTAATTTAAAGTTAACAATTTGGTAACATTGGATGCAAGTAATTGGGCTCTAGAATTCAAAAAAAACATTGATTTTCAGGAAAATAGCTCTATTTCCCTGTTTTTGAGGGGGTTTTAGGGGTTTAGAAATTATAAATCCAATGTTATGCTTGTTAACATTGGGATAATTATTTACTCATGATGATAGGGTTCACCGCGTAGAATGGTCATTGCTCGGTATAGTTGCTCAGCTAAAAAAGGACGGATCATTTGGTGCGAAAAAGTCATTTTGGAGAGAGAGATCTTTGAATTGGCTCGAAGATATACTTCTTCGGAAAAACCATAGGGGCCTCCGATTACCAAGACGAGTTGCTTGATTCCACTATTCATTTTGCCTTGTAAGAAATCAGCAAATTCAATCGAAGTGTAGCTTTTTCCCTTCTCATCTAGTAGCAATACAAAATCTGGGGTACTAATTTTTTTTAGTATCAACTCTCCCTCTTTGGATTTTTGTTGGACCTGATTAAGGGATTTGGTGTTTTTTAAATCGGGGATAATTTCCCATTCCACTCTAATATAATGACTCAGCCGATCAGTATAGATTTCCTGTAGTTGGAGAATGGCCGGATGGTCTGTTTTTCCAATTGCAATGATTTTGATTTGCATAATCTTTAGGTTTATCAAGCAAGAAAACCGCTGCTCAAAATTATTTATGTATATACAACTAAATGACAAACAATCTGACAAACAGTCTGTTGTCATGAAGTAAACCAAAATTAACTATCATGAAAAAAACTGTTTTAATTCTGAGCATGGCACTTTTCTTTGTTGCCTCTGCCTTTGCACCAAAAACCAATTCAGTACACGAAGTAGAAGCTGACATTGTGGACTTGGCGGTAAGTACTGATTTCCTTTCTACGCTTGTTGCTGCTGTCAAAGCAGGTGACTTAGTAGATGTTTTGAAAGGGGATGGACCATTTACTGTTTTTGCACCTACCAATGATGCTTTTGCTGCTTTGCCTGCTGGAACTTTGGAAAGTTTATTGAAGCCAGAAAATAAAGATAAACTGGTTTCTATCCTGACTTACCACGTGGTTCCTGGTAAAGTTATGTCATCTGATCTAAAAAATGGTCAAAAAGCGAAAACCGTTCAAGGTGGAGAGATCACTGTAACATTGAAAGACGGAAAAGCAATGATCAATGATGCGACTGTAACGGCTGCTGATATCGAAGCAGATAATGGTGTCGTACACGTGATTGACAAGGTGATTTTGCCAACGATGTAAAAACAAAAAATTCTAATTAAAAAGCCTGTCTACATTATGTAGACAGGCTTTTTTGATTAGATCAATTCTTTTCTTTTCAAAATTGTTTCTAAAAACTTTCGCTCATTATCCGAATTAAAAATCTTGAAAGGAAGATGAATAAATTGGGCTTTTGAAATGTATAGGATGAAAGCGTCTTTTCCCATTTCAGCCTTTTTGATCATGTTCCATTGTACTGGCATCCCTTGCTTGGTATTTATCTTCATCAAAATTTGACGGGAGTCGATTTCATAAGCCAATTTCTCGAAGATGACTTTATTTTGTTCCATTTGGGTTACCCCGGTAAATTGAATTGCCCAAAAGAGTACATACAATCCATATCCCAACAAGCCACCGAAAATCCACCAGAGGGAAGGGATCCAAAAATATCCACAGCAAATCGCCAAGGCAATTGGGATTACCCACCACTGTTCCTTCAACACGTTGACGAGTCCCATTTTAATATATGTTCCGGTTGGAAGTTGGTATTTTTTAGTCTTGATAATCATCACTTTTAATTTTCAGTGCGCAAATATCCAAGTATCCGGGGGATAAAGCAAGTCAGCTTTAGACCTTCTTCCCTTCAATAAGACAAACAAATCCGGCAGGACGTTGATTTAGATTTTGGTTTCGACTATCTTAAGACAAATTATTAGGGGATGAGTAGCTTGATGATCAATCTTTTTCTTGCTGGCTTTGCTTATGTCATCATCATTTATTTTGTGGCAATGATGACCAAAAACTCCCTGAAAAAAGGAAAAGATGGTAGAGATGATGGAGATGGTGGAATTGAAGATAAAAATCCTCCTCAAATTGATTTGCCTCCGGGAGTGATTTGGCCGGGAGATTCCCCTAAAAAAACCAAACCTGAACCTGTAGATTATTAACTACACTTAGGACAGGTGCCCAACACCAAAAGGCTCATATCCCTTTTTTTATAGCCTTGAGGAAGCTTGATAGCGGGTAAATGCACTTCATCCAAACAGGTGGTTTCTCCACAAACTTCACACTTAAAATGCACGTGTTCGTGGTCATGGTCATGATCATCTTCGAATGAACAAAGGGCATATTTGGTTGCACCACTATCATCCAAAACCTTGTGAATAATGTCCTGCTCCAAAAAAGTATTTAAAGTTCGGTAGATGGTGACTCGATCAAATTGATTTTGAAGTTTTTCCTCCAAATCACTATGTGCCAAAGCTACTTGCCGGTCCAAAAACTCCTGAATAATGTCCAAGCGACAATCCGTGATTCGGAGCTTATGGCTTTTTAATATGGAGCGGGGAGTGATCATAATTTGAATAGCGCAAAATACAAATTTGACAGAAGATGAAAAAAGGGCACCCATTCGGATGCCCTTTTTGTAGGTTTATCTTGGGATTTTATTCAGCATCCAAGATCATATCAATTCGAGCATCCAAATCTTCAAGGTGCATTTTGGACATGCGGTCTGAAGTTCTTGGGATTGCTGCTCGGATTTGTCTTTGAAGTGTTTTCAATTCGCCACGAGCCATAGGTCGAATATCTGACTGAGAAGCGTCGATCTGAGGTCCAACGAATCTTCTGAACTGTGCAGAAACTTCAGGTTCATCCTCAGTTAACAACAATTCCAAACGCTCGATGTGAGCTCTTTGCAAGGATCTTCTATGAACATCAATCGTAGCACCACGGCTAAGTTCGGTCCAGATTCCTTTACGAAGGTCTTCAAATAGTTCGGTGATTTTGTAAGCTTCATCACCATTGATCGCTTCGTTTTCAATCACTCTACCCAAGCGACCCCATTCTAGGATATTGTTCAATGTTCCCTCTTGTAGACTTCGGATTCTTTCCAATGCTCCAAAATCACCAGTTCGAGCGATGATTTCTTCGTTCATCAACCAAGATGGAGTTTTAAACAAATGCTCGTTAAGGAAAGCTACTGCAGATTTCTGCATTTCCTTAGAGTTGTGCGTGTAGACAGGCACATCCTGACCAGAAGCTCTGTAAACTTCCATTACACCACCGATATGGGTACGAACATGTCCCATATATCTGTTAAACTGACCAATTACCTGACCATACATTTCTTCCAAATCACTGAAGTCTTTGAATGGCTTGTCTTCTTCCTTGGTCCATTCCATCAAGTTAGGCATGATGCGCTTCAAGTTTTTGATACCGTACTCAGAAGCGAGCATGGAGTTGTCACCCAAATCTTCACTTTGAGTGGTAGGGTCATAACGGTTACCCTGACGACCATATCGATAAACAGGGTCACCTTGTTTTTCCATGATCCATTGATCCAAGATAGGCTGCTCTTCTTCTGGTGAGCTGGCTTCAGGAATCGGTCTATAACCCCACATGATAGCATATTTGTCATATGGACCTACATCAGGCAATAGGTTAACACCTTCATCTTCTGGCTGTGCTACGTAGTTGAATCGAGCATAGTCCATGATGGATGGAGCTGTTCCCATAGCTTTGGTAAACTCAGGGTCACGGAGCTTTTCTACTGGATATGCATTAGATGAAGCAAAGTTGTGTGGAAGACCTAGGGTATGTCCAACTTCGTGAGCAGATACAAATCGAATCAATCTTCCCATTACCTCATCATCAAACTGTACACTACGAGCCTGAGGGTTCACAGCGGCAGTTTGGATGAAATACCAGTTTCTCAAAAGATTCATCACGTTGTGATACCATCCGATATCAGATTCGATGATTTCACCGGATCTTGGATCAGACACGTGAGGGCCGTAGGCATTTTGAATATCAGAAGCGAAATAACGGATAACTGAGTATCTCGCATCTTCAGGGCTCCAAGTTGGGTCTTCTTCAGCTGTTGGAGCTTCCTTAGCGATGATCGCATTTTTAAAACCTGCAGCTTCGAAAGCCCTTTGCCAGTCCTCAACCCCTTGCTTAAGATATGGCACCCATTTTTTAGGCGTAGCAGGATCGATGTAGTAAACAATAGGCTTAACTGGCTCTACCAATTCTCCTCGCTTGAATTTCTCCATGTCCTCCGGCTTGACTTCAAGTCTCCATCGGTCAAGGAATCGACGGGATTGTGCTTTTTGAGCGTCAGCTCCGTAGTCTACATAAGATCGGCTAAACCAACCCACACGCTGATCTGCCAAACGCTGCATCATCGGCTCCTTTGGAAGCAATACCATGGAAGAGTTCATTTCCAAAGTAATCAACCCAGTTGCGCTGTTAGAAGGCGGGCTTTGAGCTGCATAGGTCATCACATAGCGAGCCTCGACATTGATAGGGTAGGTATGAATGTGCTTGATATAAGAGCGATCAGAATCCAATCGCTGTACTCTATATTGAGTTCTTCTGTTTCTTGGCAAACCCAAAGCTTGCACATCCTTGGCAAACAAATCGGTAGCTTCGATAACCACCCCGGTGGAATCGGTAGCATTTGATTTCACTTCAAATTTTTGAAGAATTGGCTCCAAATTGGAGTTTTTCACCGCCTGAGCAATAGGAAGGGAATCTGCAGCATAGTTGTTTACAGATACAACCTTTAAGAGAATCATATCTCCTTCTCTTTCCCATCGAAGCATCATGGTGTTGGTTCGTTCACCTCCGTAGCCGATTCCCTCAGCTGTTTTAGCGATGGTTGTCACCATCAACATGTCTCTTCCTAGAAGAGAATCTTGGATTTCGTAGAAGTATTTGTCATCGATTTGGTGAACTTTGAAAAGACCATCCATACTCTTGGCATCTTTGGTGATGACATCTTTGTATGGTTTCGGTCCTTTTTTGTTAGCACCATTATTTTGTGGCCGTGGTGCAGGTGCGGCAGGGGCATCCTTGGCGTCTTTTTTCTTTTTTCTCTGAGCAAAGGAGTCCTCAGAATAGAACATGACACCTAAGATTCCTAGAAGAAGCGTAAATCTCCTCAGAAAATTGGGTACTGTGTTTTTCATAGTAAGCATTTTATTTTTGCTAAAAATAACTCGTTAAGAAGCGCTTCTGCCTTTCTCTGAACTTAATTTTTGATAGGCGGTTAAATGATAGAATTAAAGGCAAAAGCTTGGGAAAAAGGAAAGATATTATCGTCATCGGCGGAGGCTTGGCAGGATTAGTTTCTGCTTATTTGCTAGCTAAAAACGGTCATTTTATTCATTTGATCGAAAAGAAGACCTACCCTTTTCATCGGGTCTGTGGGGAGTATTTGTCCAATGAAGTAGTTGATTTCCTGAATCGTGAAAAACTTTTGCCCCCCGATTATGAATTCCCCCAAATCAATCAGTTTGAATTTTCAGACATACAGGGGAAATCAGTTCAAACGCCTTTGGACTTAGGAGGAATAGGTATCAGCAGGCATTTATTGGATCATTATTTAGCCATTCGTGCGCAAGAAGCGGGAGCAGAGATTCAGACAGGTTCCCAAGTTCTTGAGGTTAATTTTTTGAAAGATCTAAATCGCTTTCGAGTAAACTTGGAAGGCGGGAAAGTTCTGGAATCCGATTATGTGATTGGAGCTTTTGGCAAGCGGTCCCGCGTGGATTCATTTTTAAATCGATCCTTTACTCAAAAACGCTCGCCGTTTATTGGAGTTAAATACCACATTCAGATCGATAGACCTGACGATGTGGTGGCTTTACACAATTTCCCAAGAGGATACTGTGGCATGAATGCCGTAGAAGGCGGAAAATTCAATTTATGTTACTTGGGTCGAAGGGAAGATTTACGTGAATTTGGGTCTATTCCTGAAATGGAACAAAAGCTGCTGTGGAAAAACCCCAAGCTCAAGGAGATTTTTAAAGAGGCTGAATTCCTTTTTGAGAAGCCGGAGGTGATTAATGAAATCAGTTTTGAAAAGAAATCTCCTGTGGAAAATCACCTATTGATGGTGGGAGATGCGGCGGGCTTGATCACTCCCTTAAATGGAAATGGGATGGCTATGGCTATACGTGGGGCATTTTTGCTGGCTGATATTTTTGAAAATTATACGGGAAGAAACCAAATCGAAAGTCAGTATGGCAAGCAATGGAATCTTCACTTTAAGAATCGATTGATTTTTGGAAGATGGATTCAAAAGCTTTTTGGTGCGGACACCAGTTCGGCTTTTGCAAGAATGCTATTGGCAAATTCCTCCTGGATTTCGCAGCAAATCATTCGAAATACCCACGGAAAGCCCTTTTAAAGAAATCCAAAGACTTGGAGAATTTGGGTATATTCCAAAAAGAAGTAAATAAAGAAGGCATTCAGCGCAATGGCTGAAATCCAATTCATTCCCATGGCCCAAGAATAATTAGCGTAGCGTTCAGGTTGACGCCTTACAAAAGCAAACCAGACTAGGAAATACAAGACTATGGGTGCCATGGCAGAAAGGAAAACCCAGAGAAAACGATCCAGACCCTTATCCAGAAAAAACCAAGTAAAACCTGCCCCGGCTAAGGTGAAGAATAAGGCAGAGAATGAAAAGGTCCCGATGATCCCTAGCTTTCTGCTTAAGGTCATATCGCCACGGCGAGCATCTTCTTCGTGTTGATAAACTTGAGTTAGAGGATAATTACCCCAAAGCATCAAGGAAGTCAGCATTCCTGGAATAAGGACGTGAGGTTTTAGGAAAATATCCCATCCAAAATCGCTCAACCCTGCATAAGCCATTGCAAAGGTGAAATAACCTTGAAATAATCCAGCAATTAACCATCCTATCCAAGGAAGTCGCTTGAGTCGAGTGCTCGGGTGAGAGTAAGCCATACTCACCAAGCCATATATCAATACCATACTTGTAAATGCGATATTGATTTGCCAAGCCAAAAGGAGTGCAATGCCAAAAAAGCCTAAAGATAAGCTCAGTAAATCTTTGGTTACTTGAGGTGGTCGCTTCAGTCCGCCAATGCTATCGGTATCTCGATCATAATAGCTATTGTAACCATTGGATGATGGATACAGGAAAAGGTGCAAAGCTAAAAAGACCAGTAAAAGCCTGCTTTCGTTCAGGTTAGGTGTTAATCCCAAGGCGAAAAGAAAGACTGGTAAAAGGAACAGCGAAAAGGGAATTCGGAGATGAAGAATACTTGAACGGGTAATCATGGATCGATAACCTTTAACAGGCTTTTAGGTTTAACTTGTCGTACTTCTAATGTAAAGATATTCCGCTAACTTACTTGCATGACATTTTTGAATCAGATCGGTCTGGCCAATCCCGGAACTCCTATTTACCAACAGGAAATTGCTCGATTTATGAGAAAGGCTCATGGGTTGGATGAGTATGAAGGGAGAAAGCTTGACTTTTTGTATCGTAAATCAGGAATTGATACTCGCTACAGCGTTTTGAGGGATTTTGATAAAGAGCAAATTGAGGATTATTCCTTTTTTCCAAAAACAGATGATTTGGAGCCATTTCCAGGCACGAAAGAACGAATGGAAGTTTTTGCAAAAGAAGCTCCTGATTTGGCGGAAAGAGCGGTCAGAGAATGTCTAGCCAAAGGTCCCATTTCTCCATCTGAATTAACCCATTTGATTCTAGTTTCTTGTACGGGAATGCTCGCTCCTGGAGTTGAATTGACTTTGATGAATAAACTGGGTATAAATCCTCAGGTAGAGCGGTATTGCATTCATTTTATGGGATGTTATGCGGCCTTTTCGGGGATTAAATTAGCGGATAAAATTCTCCGGGCAGAGCCAAAAGCTCAAGTATTGCTGGTTTCAGTTGAATTATGTACCCTTCATTTTCAAAAGGTGTATAATGAAGACAATCTTTTGGCGAATTCCCTCTTCGGGGACGGTGCAGCGGCAGCTTTGTTATCCAATCGGTCTGAAGGCTTTGCTATTCAGGATTACACAAGCCATTTAATTTCCGAAGGAGCCCCGGATATGGCTTGGTCTATTGGAGATTTTGGATTTGAAATGGCGCTAAGTAAGTATGTTCCCCAATTGCTTCAAGATGGGATTGGAAAGTTTAAAGACGCTTTTGAAAGCAAATTCAAGCTCTCTCAAATTTCCAACTTTGCCATTCATCCAGGAGGGAAACAAATCCTCCAAAAAGTACAAGAGGCCTTTGGTTTCTCTGAAGATTGTAATCGACAGGCTATGGAGGTGCTTCGAAATTTTGGAAATATGTCATCTGCCACTATTCTATTTGTGCTCCAGGCAATGATGAAGGATGATTCTATTTCAGGAGAAATTTTGGCGATGGGCTTTGGCCCGGGCCTTACTTTGGAGACATTAATGCTACAAAAGACATGATTTCTTTTAGCCAAAGAAGTACTCAAAAAGAGTTGATGGATGATTTGGAATGCTCTGGTGAA
This sequence comes from Algoriphagus kandeliae, assembly GCF_004571135.1. Classification (GTDB taxonomy): domain Bacteria; phylum Bacteroidota; class Bacteroidia; order Cytophagales; family Cyclobacteriaceae; genus Algoriphagus; species Algoriphagus kandeliae. The sequence goes on along the minus strand of NZ_SPSB01000002.1, from coordinate 18,332 downwards.
GAACTGAATCAGACACTTCGAGAATTGAAAACCATCAATCGATGGCTAGGAGGAAATCATGTGACTACAAAGGGGATTCAAGAGCTGATCAAAGAAAAAGGTCAAGAAAGCTATAAAATTGTGGACATTGGCTGTGGTGGAGGAGATATGCTTCGAGTCATCACAGACTGGGCCGAAATGAATCAAATCTCCATAGAATTAGAGGGGGTTGATGCTAATCCAAACACGATTCAACTGGCAAAAACTAGGTTAAGCGATAAACCATCTATAGTTTTGTCTGTTCAGAATGTATTCGACGAGGAATTCAAAAAGGATAGAGCGGACATCGCTACCTGTACTTTGTTTACCCATCATTTTACTGATGAGGAATTGGTGGAATTACTTCGGGTATTCAAGGAAAAAGTAAGCTTGGGTATTGTCATAAACGATTTGCATCGGCACCCCTTCGCTTATTACAGCATTCAAACTTTGACCAAAATATTTAGCAAATCAAAGATGGTCAGGAACGATGCGCCTCTTTCTGTTTTGCGGAGTTTTTCAAAGAAAGATTGGCAGCGAATTCTAGAAAAAGCCGGAATTAAAAATTACTCTTTGAGGTGGTTTTGGGCATTTCGCTGGCAGCTTTTGATTTATGTTTAATTTTAAGTTTTCAACAAAACAAGTTTAATTATCATGGAAATTTCACCTGAACTAGCTGAAGAATTAATTCAAAAAGGTTTAGATCTAGCGTATACCATCTTGCCAAAACTGGCTTATGCTGCCATCTTCTACTTTATTGGTCGATGGATAGTTAGAAAATTGGTAAAATCTTTTTCAGTCCTACTCGAAAAACGGGAATCAAACCCTTCACTCAATAATTTCTTAATCGGAGTAATCAAGGCATTGCTTTACGTGTCCTTGATTATAGGAATTGCCACGATCTTGGGTGTGCCGCTAACTTCCTTTGTGGCTGTTTTGGGTGCTGCAGGTTTAGCAATCGGTTTGGCTTTGCAGGGATCGCTCTCAAATTTTGCAGGAGGAGTCTTGATTCTTCTATTTAAGCCTTTTAAAGTTGATGATGTAATTATTGCTCAAGGCCATACGGGTACAGTTAGAGAGATTGGGATCATTTACACCCGCATGACTACTTTTGATAATAAAGAAATCATCATTCCAAATGGTGGCTTGGCAAATTCTGATGTGGTTAATATGAGTACTCAACCAACCAGACGAGTGGATTTGACTGTGGGAGTAGCTTATGGTACCAATATCAAGCAGGCTCGAGAAACCATTTTGAATATTTTCAAAAATGATGAGCGAGTTTTGCAGGAACCTGAGCCGGTAGTCTTTTTGAATAATTTTGGAGACAGCTCACTGGATTTGGTTATTCGAGCATGGACAGAAGCTCCTAATTTGTGGCCGGTTTACTTTGATTCTATGGAAGCAATTAATGTAGCTTTTGCCGAGCAAGGAATCGAAATCCCATTTCCTCAACGGGTCGTTCACCAGGCCAAAGCTTAACAATTCGTATTTAGCAAAAAAGGACCTTTCGAGGTCCTTTTTTTATTCCCAAATCCAAGTTCCCGTAGCTTTGGAATTTAAAGATGCCGAGAAAGTCAACCCGCCAGATTCGATTAGAAAATCAATTGGGGAATCGGTGTCATTATGAGCGATCAAGACAATTTTTCCTTCTGGAGTTAAATAGGCTACGTTTGGTATTTCTACTAATTCTGTCGAGGAAATACGTTTTGATCCGGGATCGACAAACTTACTTCCATGAGCAATTACATAGTAGGCTGGATTTCGAGTGACTTCATCCCCATCGATAGTAATTGCCCCCAAGCATCGATCACAACCTCCCCGATCGGTATGCGGGGTCAAACTTGGGTTTGAGCTTAGGTTCCATTCCAAAACAGTCTTCGCCCAATTTCGCGGTGCGCCAATCAATAAGTTCTTGACATGCCATGGAATATCTCCCTCCATATTTCCGGGAGCTCCCACCCATTGCTCGGTGAAATAGAGGTTTTTGTCTGGGAAAGCTTCATGCAGTTCTGAAAGGGCATCAATCGTCCCTCCATATAAATGAAAAGCCGAACCATCAATAAATGGATTGGCTAAAGAATCCTGCATGACCGTAATGGGATAATCAGGTCGATCGGCATTGTGATCATAAACCACGATTTTGGTATCAATACCAGCATCCTGAAATGCAGGGCCTAAATACCTTCCGATGAATCGTGCCTGCTGTTCCGGAAGCATAAGTAAAGAAGGGTTATTTCCAGGATGAAAAGGTTCATTTTGAATGGTCAAAGCATCGATTCTGATGCCATGCTCAGACATTTCTTGGATGTATCGAACTAAATATTGAGCGTAGGCAGGTTCAAATTTTTCTAATAAAGATCCGCCTCGAGTATCCTTATTGTCCTTCATCCAGGCTGGAGGAGACCAAGGTGAGGCCATGAGTTTGATCTCAGGATTTATTTTTAAAATTTCCTGTAATACCGGTATCACATCCAAGGTATCATAGCTCAAACTGAAATGTTCCAAATCCGGATCAATAGCGGTTGAATCCTTTAAATCATCGTAAGAAAAAGGGAATTCATTCAAATCAGAAGCAGCTACTGAAAGCCTCAAATAAGAAATTCGTACATCATTTTCTCCCGAACCGAACAGTTCTTGAAGTAAGGTTTGCCGTGACTCTTCAGACATAGCAAGAAGGTGCTGTGCCGAGCCTTGGGATAAGGTAAAACCAAATCCATCCATGGTTTGGAAGGATTGGTTGGGATCGATCTGAATTCTCAGGTTGGCTTCGCTACTTGATATAGCTTGCTCAGTTTGTTGAAAGAGGATATCTGATTTTGGATCGGTCAACCAAAATTCCGGTAACTGAGGGGTGTTTTTACACCCTGAAATCAGCAAATAGAAAAGGAATAGGACGATTCTTAATTTCATTGTGTCAATTTTTTTCAAGTTAGTTCCAAATTAATGGAATAGTGAATTAGTGATAAAAATCAGATATTTTTAACTTATGAAGATTCCTGAAGTTAGGTATTTAATTAAATTCAATTTTCCTTCTTAATCCATTTTGATTTATGAAAAAACTCATAATACTTCTTTTTGCAGGGCTTTTTCAAATTGCCCTTGCCCAAGAAAAACCAAATATCTTGGTGATTATGGTAGATGATGTAGCTCCTAATTCTATAAGCGCCTATTCTTTAGGGATGCAGTATCCCACTCCGAATATTGACCGAATTGCCAAAGAAGGGGTGATCTTCACAGACCATTATTCACAACCAAGTTGTACAGCTGGTAGAGCGGCTTTTATTACCGGTCAGGTGCCGGTGAGAACAGGGCTTACTACGGTTGGTCAACCTGGGAATCCGCTTGGATTAAAACCTGAAGATCCTACCATTGCAGAGCTTTTGAAACCAATGGGCTATATGACAGCTCAATATGGAAAGAACCATTTAGGAGATCGAAACGAACATCTTCCGACTGTTCATGGATTTGATGAATTTTTCGGGAATTTATATCACCTAAATGTCTCTGAAGAACCCGAACAAGCAGATTATCCAAAAACAAAGGAGTTCGCTGAAAAATATGGTCCCCGTGGGATCATAGAATCTTTTGCCAGTGAGACTTTCGATAATACGGAAGATCCAAGATTTGGAGTAATCGGAAAACAAAAAGTTAAAGATATTGGTCCTTTGACCTCGGAGCGGATGAAGACTTTTGATGAGGAATTGGTTGCGAAGACCAAGGATTTCATGAAGAGAGCAAAAGATGCGGATAAACCATTTTTTATCTGGCATGCCACAAGCCGAATGCACGTTTACACGCATTTAAAAGAAGAGTCAAGAAATCTAGCTACGAATATTAGCACAGATATGGACCTATTTGGGTCAGGATTAATGGAACATGATGGACATGTCGGCCAAATTTTGGATTACATGGATGAGTTGGGTATTTCTGACAATACCATCGTGATTTACACTACGGATAATGGACCGGAACAAAGTACCTTTCCTCATGCAGGCGTGACTATGTTTAGAGGAGAAAAAATGACTACCTACGAAGGTGGACTGAGATCACCTTTTTTGGTTAGATGGCCGGGTAAAATTCCAGCTGGATTAGTTAGAAATGGAATTTCTTCCCATGAAGATGTTTTACCTACCTTGATAGCTGCAGTTGGGAATCCAAATATCATAGATGAGCTAAAGGAGGGGAAGAAGATCGGAGATATGACTTATAAAGTGCATATCGATGGGTATAATAACCTCGATTATTGGACAGGGAAAACGGATAAATCCGCTAGAAATCACTTTTTCTACTATTATGAATCCAATCTAACCGCCCTTCGTGTGGGTCCTTGGAAAATGCATTTTGCCACCAAAGAGCGATACTTTGATGATATGGTTTTTCATACAATGCCTCAATTATTCAATTTGAGAAAGGATCCCTTTGAAAAATATGATGATATTACGGGTTTCCATCTAATTATGGAAAAGTCATGGGTAATGCAGCCTGCTATAGGCATATTGAATGAACATCTCATGACATTCCAGGATTTCCCTCCACGTCAAGCTGCTGCCTCCTTGGATATCAACAAAGCCATAGAAAAAATCATGATGTCAGGGGCTAGACAATAAATTATTCAAAAAGTATTCCTTAATAAATTGAATAAAGGCCAACCGAAATACTCGGTTGGCCTTTTGTTTTCTTGCCTGTCTGTTATTTGAGTTTAAAACCGAATCAAAATATCCTCTAGGGTTTTCCTTTTTAGGTTTGGGACATAGGTTTCTTCTTTCGGATAGCCCACTGGAAGTAGTAAATAGGGTTTTTCATGCTTTGGCCTTTGAAGAATCTCACTGAGAAAATTCATGGGACTTGGTGTATGGGTGACGGTGACTAATCCTGCCTGATGAATTGCAGCGATTAAAAAACCACAGGCAATTCCTACGGATTCATTGACATAATAATGTTGGATTTTTTCTCCATTTTCCATGCCGTAGGATTGCTTGAAAACGACGATGAGATAGGGAGCGTCTTCTAAAAAAGGTTTTTCCCAATCCGTTCCGATTGGTTTAAGGTCATTTTTCCAGGTTTCTGACATTCTGGAAGAATAGCTGATTCGTTCTTCTTCTTCGGCAGCTTCCCGAATCTGTTTTTTGATTTGGGGATCTGAAATCAAGCAAAAGGTCCAGGGTTGTTTGTGTGCTCCAGAAGGAGCAGTTCCTGCCGTTCGGATTATATTTTCCATTACGGAAAGAGGAACAGGTTTAGTATCAAATTCACGAATTGTTCGCCGCTGATCCATGTTTTGGTAAAACTCTTCAGACCGCTTGATTACTTCTTCTTCAGGAATAGGATGGTAAGGAAAGCGTATATGCTCAAAACCTCCAGTAATTTTCTTTTCCATAAAAATCAAAAAGGGCTATCCTCGAAGATAGCCCTTTATTCTTTAATTGGGGAAACCTTAATCTACCGTGATTTCTTTGGTTCCGCCCGGATAGCTTATAAGAATCGTCTTATCACAATTGCCTTGTCCATAGTCAATAGCTAGCTGAAACCCTTCATATGTGAAATCCATGACGCCTGAAGTAGGTATTAAAACCCCAGATTCCACACAATCTTGCTTCACCACCAAAGCCGAAGTTACATTTGAAGAATAAGGGGCTCCCTCTCTGCTTTGACCATTTGCCGTTCCAGTAATTGAAATTTCATAGCCTGTTGCTCCTAATTTCACTACTCTTATTTGATCAGTATTAAAGGTAACGAAGGTATTGTCCGGCCAAGTAACCTGACCATTTTCCATGGTTACTTTGAGTGTCACTTGATTGTTTATTAGGTCAATTGCTTGGTTAACCAAAGTGCGCACGCCGGTGATTTTTAAGCCATTCACTTCATATCCAATAAAATTGGTAGTTACAGTGGCCCCAGGGAGCAGGAAGTTTTGGGTGTAAGTGATAGTAATTTTTCCTTTTCGGACTATGCCTGAAGGAGATGTACAGCCATCACCAAAATCAATAGTGATTGTTTTTTGATCACTGTTTACATCCACAGAGACCCCAGCACAGATTTTTTCGAAAGGATCATCCATGAGGCGCCCGTTGATTCCTATAGACTGCAGGATTGTCAAGGTGAAATAATCCATGTCCTCGGTGATTTGCATGACTTCTAGGCTTTCTTCGATCGCAGACAAATCTGGCTCCGTGATAGGTGTATCAGAATCTTTGTCACATGATCCTAAAAAAGACAGGGTAGCTAGAAATAAAAAGATTCGAAAAATAGATGAGGTAGATTTCATGATTTCTAAAATTTATTTAGTGAAGTTAGTTTTTATTTTTCTGGTTTTCTGAGGTTTGATTTTCTTTTTTATGCCTCTTCCCTCCACATCCAATATTCCTGCCGAAAGGGACATCCGCTGGAAAAATTCCCATGTTTTCTGAAAAATCAGAGTAATCCCAATCAGTTTCTTGGGATACCTTTGGTTTGGAAGATTTCTTTTTGCCCATGATTCTTGGAACGTAGTAGGATTGATAACGTTCAAAGCTCAATAAAATTTTCGGGAAGCTTTCCCCATATTTGAATATGAATAGGATTATTGATTTTCATCCGGAAGGTATTCAGCAAAAGGAACAGGATATTCAAAGGAGAATAGGAGTCTTTTCTCTTTTTAGATTAGTTCTATTTGTTGGTCTGGGCGCTTTTGTTGTTCTTTTCTTTTCGGATGCTTTTTATTGGATTTTCCCTGCTTCATTGGCCCTTTGGACTTTTGTTTGGGCTATACAACAGCATCATTTTCTAAAGGATCAAATTCAAATATTTCGCTCACTCTCAAAGATTGAACAGGAAAGGGAACAGCGGTCAAGTCGATATTTGAGGGACTTGGATTCCGGATCAGAATTTCTTGATAAAGACCATCCATTTTGTAATGACTTGGATCTTTTTGGAGAGCATTCCCTTTTTCAACTAGTAAATCATACACATTCTAGTTCTGCAAGACAGCTTCTCGCATCTCGGCTCAAGGCCCAATTAAATGTTGAAAATGGATATAGGCTTCATGGAGCAATTCGTGAATTAGCCGAAAAAGAAGATCTTTTGCGGGCTTTTGAGGCGATAGGAAAGGCGTTTTTTAATGAAAAAGAACAAAAGGCGGATTGGAGTACTTGGATGAGTCAGCCTGTTCAATTCAGGTCTTTTCCTACAGCGCTTGGATGGATTGGTTTAATCGGAGGATTGATTGGAGCTACTTTAGCCTATTTGGGACAAATTCCTTCAGTATTTCTGGGAGTTTGGATTCTACTAGGGCTTCCATTTTTAGGTATGGTTTTCAAGGAATTGAAAGAGGCAGGTGATCGAATTCCTTCGCAAACAGTTTTAAAAACCTATCGTCATTGGCTACTTCTTCTAGAGCAGGAGAAATTTGAACATACCATCCTTCAAAATCATAAGAATAAATTGATGCTTCCTGAAGGTCCAAGCACTTCAAAACTTCTAGAAGAATTGGACCGTCTTTCACTTTGGATTCAAAATCGGATGAACCTGCTTTACATTCCTTTGAATTTGTTTTTTTGGACGGACTTGTTGATTTATCACCGCTGGGCAAAATGGAAAAATAGTTGGGGAAAGGAAATAGCTGGCTTACCTGAGGAATTGGCTTCCTGGGAGGTATTGATCTCTTTGGCAATTTTTGAGCGAGAAGAAGGGCAATCAGGGAGTTGGGAAGTTTCGGATCAGATGGAATTGGAAGTCAAAGGGATTTTCCATCCATTGCTTCTACCAAAAATTGCTGTGTCCAATGATTTTTCCATGGATCAATCCGGAAAGCTCGTTCTACTTACAGGGGCCAATATGAGCGGTAAAACCACTTTCATGCGCACGCTTGGGATAAATTTAGTCTTGCTCAATTTGGGATTATCTCCTTTTGCAAAGTTCCTTCGGGTTGGGGTTTTTAAACTCTATACCAGTATGCGAAATTCCGATAATCTAGGCCAAAGTATTAGTTCTTTTTATGCCGAATTGAGCAGGATTAAGGGAATGATTGACTGCTTGGAAAATGGTGAGCGGTTGTTTTTTCTTTTGGATGAAATACTAAAAGGCACCAATACCGAAGACCGGATTGCTGGAAGTGAAGCATTGATTCGTCAATTGGCTGTAAGGGAATTCTTGGGAATTATTAGTACCCATGATATTGAGTTAAGCCGATTGGAAAGCAAGATTTCCTACCTGCGGAATTTCAGTTTTCATTCCCAAATACATGAAAACACAATTGATTTTGATTACCTCATCAAGCCCGGCCCTTGTCCGAGTTTTAATGCCCACAAACTCATGGAATTGATGGGAATCCGTTTTGGAGAAAAATCCTAATTTTTCCTTCGGACTGAAAGGTGTATTTTTGGGGACGAAAAGATCATGAGCCAAAAAAATCAAATTCTCGGAGTCCTCGGTGGAGGGCAATTAGGTCGGATGCTGATTCAGTCCGCCATCAATTACAATCAGGATATTCACATTTTGGATCCGGATCCCAATGCACCATGTAAGGATTTAGCACAGAAATTTGTCACTGGATCACTCCGGGAATTTGACACTGTCTATCAATTTGGGAAGGATTGCGATGTGATTACTATTGAGATCGAGAATGTCAATACGGAAGCATTGGAGCAGCTTCAGAAGGAAGGAAAGCGTGTTTTTCCGCAACCTGAAATCATCCGGTTGATACAAGATAAACGGGAACAGAAGCAGTTTTACGATGATCATGGAATCCCAACTGCTGAATTTGTCTTGACAGCTGATAAAGCGGAAGTAAAGGAAAATTTTGATTTTCTACCAGCAGTGAATAAGCTCGGTCGGGAAGGATACGATGGACGAGGTGTTCAGATTCTTCGAAATGAGTCTGATTTGGAAAAAGCTTTTGATGCCCCCGGCTTGTTGGAGAAACTGATCGATTTCGACAAAGAAATCGCTGTGACAGTTGCTCGGAATTCCAAAGGTGATTTGGTTGCCTATCCAGCCGTGGAGTGTGCTTTTCATCCTACGGCAAATTTGGTGGAGTTTCTTTTCGCTCCGGCGAGTATTTCTCCCGAGATCGAGAAAAAAGCACAGGAAATTGCTCGAGAGGTTATTTTGAAGCTGGATATGGTAGGGATTTTGGCAGTCGAGATGTTTGTCACCAAGGATGGTGAGGTTTTGGTAAATGAAATTGCTCCACGTCCTCATAACAGTGGACATCATACGATTGAAGCCAATTATACCAGTCAATTTGAGCAACACCTTCGCTCTGTGATGAATTGGCCACTTGGGGATACAGGTCTTCGATGTCCAGCAGCTATGATCAATTTGCTAGGAGAGGAAGGTTTTCAAGGAGAAGCTTATGTGGAGGGGATGGAAGAGGCAGTTTCAGAAAAAGGCGTTTACATACATTTATATGGGAAGAAGCTCACCAAGCCTTTCCGAAAAATGGGCCATGTCACTGTGCTCGATGAAGACGTGGACAATTTGAAAAAAAGAGCCCATTACATTAAGAACTTAATCAAAATCAAAGCATGAACCCACAGGTAGGAATTATCATGGGCAGTCAGTCAGACCTTCCGGTAATGGCTGAAGCCGCGCAAATGCTTGAAGAACTTGGTGTCCAATATGAATTGACCGTGGTGTCAGCTCATCGAACTCCAGATAGAATGGTTGAATACGCTCGTTCAGCTCGTGAACGGGGCCTGAAAGTAATTATAGCAGGTGCTGGTGGCGCCGCTCACCTTCCGGGAATGGTCGCTTCCATGACTAGTTTGCCGGTAATCGGAGTTCCTGTGAAGAGTTCGAATTCTATTGATGGTTGGGATAGCATACTTTCTATTTTGCAAATGCCGGGAGGAATTCCGGTCGCCACTGTTGCGTTGAATGGAGGAAAAAATGCCGGGATTTTAGCTGCCTCTATGGTGGGTGCCTTTGATGCAGAAGTAGGGAAAAATGTCGACGCCTACAAAAAAGGCCTTCAAGAAAAGGTGGAAAAATCCGCTGAAGAAATTGAAGAAAAAGGCTGGAAGGCAATTCTGAAAAAATAATTTTCCTTCCACAAAGGGATTTTATAAATGGATTGGAAACGAGTTATCCGGTTTAAGGTTGGAGGGGAATTATGGGAAGTGCCTTTGCACGTACTTCTATTAATGGCATTGATTACCCTTATTCTTATGATAGGAGGAGCCTATATGGGATTCCGTTTTGGCTCCAATCAAATCAATCCGTAAAGATTCCCCAGCCATCATCAAATTTTTGACTGGGATCAAAGCCTTTAATCCATTCAATAAATAGCGTTCTATATTCTTCAATGGCAGTTCGAAGGAGTTCTAAATGCTCCTCTGCATGTGTTTCCTCCATGGCTAATTGATAGGTCATGGAATTGAGACTTTTTGCATGGATTTTCATTAGGACAGCCTTTTCCATTTTTATTACGTAGTCTGGAATGGATTCAGCTCCTGCAAACTTGGCACTCATCACCATGGCATCTTCCATCATGATGCTACCATAGAGTTCTTTTCGGGCTTCATCTAGGCTTCCTACCAAGGCACGTGTTAAACCAACGATTTCCTTGGCTTTTTTCATTAAAGGGTGTTGATAGATCCGGTCCTGTTGTTTTTGAAAATCAAAATCTTCATCCCCATCAAAGTCCGGATCTTCATCATCAAAATCATCCCACATAGGAATTAATATTCTATTAAAAAGGTAATTGATCTTCTTCGTCCGCGTGGAAGGTGTCCACATCCAAAGGACCATTTTCAAAAGTTGGAGTTGAGTTGCTGTCCGAAGCTTTGTCTACTCGATAAGCTTTAATGTCTGTGTACCATCGACCATTGTATTCACGGCTTTCCACATCGATACTTAACTTGACTTCCTCTCCTACAGAAATAGGGAATTGGTCGATTTTATCTCCCCAAAGGGCAACGCAGACTTTTTTCGGATAATTACCCGGCGTTTCAATAATGAACTCCTGCTTTCTCCAGTTATTTCCTGATTTTGAGTTTCCGCTTACCTCTTGCAACTTCTGAATTACTTTTCCGCTCAGTTCCATAATGCATATTTAATTTCAATGTTCGAAGTTAAGGAATGGCTAGGGAAAGACCTTAACCAAAAAGAAGAATTCCCTCAGAAAAAGCCTTTCGATTTTTCTTTTTGGCACTTTAATTGAACAAAGGGTTTTCCCTTTTCCCATATACTAGAGTAAGGATTTTTGAATTTACCAATGATTATTTGGTTGAATTTTAAACTTTCAAAAAATCCCTGTTCTGGTTTGTGAGGAATAGGCGAAAGGTTTACTTTTAGTATCCAATTTTAAAAAAAATCTGAAATCTCGATAACCCCTATACTATGGCTTAGACTTTTACGTTGTTGATAAACTATAAACAATGAATAAGCGAATAGGACCAAGAGATGCTGAGCTCATTGCTCAGTACAGAAATGGCAATGAAGCCGCATTTGATCTATTAGTAGATCGATACAAAACCAAAGTTTATACTACCATATTACTGATCGTGAAGGATCAGGAACTTGCCGAAGATCTTCTTCAGGATGTGTTCGTGAAGGTGATCAATACCCTTCATTCGGATAAATACAATGAAGAAGGGAAGTTCCAGCCTTGGATTATGCGAATCGCGCATAATCTGGCAGTGGATCATTTCAGAAAATCCAGGCGCTATCCAGTTATCATAATGGAAGATGGCTCCAATATTTTCAATTCTCTTCGATTTTCCGAAGGAAATGTAGAGGATGATCAGGTGAAAGAGGAAGAAGTGGCCTTGATAAGAAGATTAATTGATGAATTACCAGAGGCGCAAAAGCAGGTATTGATCATGAGACACTATATGGACATGAGCTTTCAAGAAATTGCCGATCAAACCGGAGTCAGTATCAATACGGCTCTTGGTAGAATGAGGTATGCGCTGATTCATCTGCGGAAAAAAATGAAACAACTAAATTTTGCCTATGATAAAACCATTTACCCCAAATGACCTGATTAGATATATCTATCAGGAAATGCCGGAGGTAGAACAAGAACTCTTAATGCAGGCCTTGCACGATGATGAGCATCTGATGCAAGAATACTTAGAAATGCTGAGCACTATAGAGCAACTGGACCAAATCCGACTCCTACCTTCCGAAAAAGTAGTAAAGGCAATCAAATCGAAAGCCAAGTCTACGGGACTTCAAAAAGTCTAAAGATCCGGTAACCCTGTCGTCACGGCGGGGTTTTCTTTTTTCAATTAAGAGTATCTATGAAAGCGGAGATTTGAGAAATAATAGTCGCATAGGTGGCAGGCGTAAACCCATGTCCTTGTCCTTCAATGATTTGATATTCGTAAGGCACGCCTGCTTCTTCCAGTTTAGAAGCTAGCAAATCACTTTGAGAAATCGGGACAACGGTATCGACTGTTCCATGGAAAAAGGCAGTTGGGGGAGAATTGGGATTGATAAAATTGACAGGGCTGGATTGGAAATAAGCATCTGGATTGCTTTGAGGATTTCCATTCAATAGCGCCGTCAATCCAGATTGAGTAAGGAAATTAAAATCGTAAAGCGTAGTCAGATCGGTTGGAGGAAACAAGGCCAAGACCGCCTGAATATTTCCTACTTCTTGATGTTTATAAGCATGTAACAAAGCCAAATGCCCACCTGCACTTGCACCGGCTAGATAAAGTTCATCACTTATGTTCCAGTTCACCCGATTTTCCAAGACATGCTGAATAGCTGCAATAACATCATTCTCTTGAGTAGGGAATCGATTGGCGTTGGTTATAAAATCAAACAAACGATAATTGATTGCTACAAAGGCAAAGTCAGGCAGAGCCTGTTCAAAGGCAGTTTTAAATTGTAAAAACTCATCCTTGCTACCATCAATCCAGGCTCCACCATGGATATAGATCATTACCGGAGTGTTTTCCAAAGTTCTTCCAGCGGGCAAAAAAATATCCATCACCTGTCGTGCATCCTGACCATATGAACTATCAAATAACTCAAGCGCGGGCAAGGGACCATCTGGAATTGGATCATCTGTAGAACCACAGCTTGATAAGAATAAAATCCCCAGGAAAAATGTAGAAGCAGCTAAATGCTTAAATAAGGTTGAAAAATCGACTTTTTGCATATTAAAACCATTTAATTAGTGACTTGATAATTTGTTTGGTCTTCATCCCATAAGGTGGTCTGAGTAGAGTGGTGTTATTAGGGCCTATTCGTTGTTTTAAGATTCCTTTTTCATTACTGAAAGCTAAAAATCCAAAATGTCCATGGGCTTTTCCAATACCACTGTTATTCACGCCGCCAAAAGGCATCTCATTGTGCAAAAAGTGAAGGACACAATCGTTGATGACAGCATTTCCCGAACTTGTTTGCTGAAGCACCGATTCATAGCTTTTACTTTTGTCAAAGATGTAAAGAGCTAATGGCTTGGGCTTTTTATTGATGTACTGAACGGCTTCCTGAAGGGTTTTATAAGTTAAAATTGGTAATAAGGGACCAAAAATCTCTTCCTGTGCAACGAGCATATCCTCATTGACTTCACTGAGAAGCGTAGGCTCAATAAATCGATGATGTGGAATTGTCTTTCCACCAAATTCGATTTTTGCGCCCTTTTCTACAGCATCATCTAAGTAGGTTTTTAGGCGCGAAAAATGTCTTTCATTGACGATTCGAGCCATATCATTTGAATGTTCCAATCCTTTGAATTGGGGATCGTACATTTCTTGAATTGCTACTTGAAGTTCAGCTAAAAGCAATTCTTTTCTGTCTTGATGGACTAAAATATAATCTGGCGCAACACAGGTTTGCCCGCAGTTCACCAATTTTCCATAGATGATTTTTTGCGCGGCGTCCTTAATATCTGCCGATTCGGTGATGATGCAGGGAGATTTTCCACCCAATTCAAGTGTAACCGATGTGAGATGTTTTGCAGCATACTCCATGACAACTTTTCCAATTTGCGGACTTCCGGTAAAGAAAATATGGTCGAAGGGAAGTGAAAGCAGAGCTTGAGCTACTTCAGCATCACCTTGGTAAACCTGTACTTCTCCTTCCGAGAAAATCTCGGAAATCATTCTGGCAATCAATGAGGAGGTGGCAGGAGTCAGTTCAGAAGGCTTAATTATTGTCGGGCAACCTGCTGCAATGGCCGAAACCAACGGCCCAATAGCCAAATTGAAGGGATAATTCCAAGGAGCAATAATCAGCGAGACACCCTTTGGTTCGTACAAAATCTTGGCCTTTGTTCCCAACATCGGCATCGGAGTCGAAAGGGAAAGAGGCGTCATCCAGGATTTTAGATGCTTGATTGTGTGATTGATTTCGGAAGTAACAGGAAAGATTTCCGACAGGTCAGTTTCTACTTCAGATTTTCGAAAATCATCCCAAAGTGCTTCCCGGATATCGTTTTGATGGGTTTTGATCCAGGTTCTGAGTTTTTTCAATCGATCTATCCTTTCTGATGCAGTGGAGCTTCTCCACGCGACAGCAGTCTTTTGTAATAAGGCTAGGCTAAGTTGGATTTCGGTGAATTCTGAGATTTCCATGCTTTGATTTTTCTATCAAAAAGAAAGATAGAAAAAGTAGCCGAAAAGCCTCAGTGAATTTTTTTGAATTGGGCCAATATCCTCCTCTACAAAAACAGGTATAACAGGTAATTCATACCTGCTTAACCAGATTTCTCAAACATTAAACAAAACCGCAAAAAATACCAATAAAAAATACTTTCATAAATAAAAAAATGCATTTCATATAAAAATAAAGCTTCAAAAAGTTTGGATAAACTGCAAAAAAGTGTACATTTACTGCATAAAAATGTCTTGGTTTTGCAAAAACCATGGTTTTTGACTAAAACGAACAAGATAGTAAGCATAAGGGGGTGATCTGAATAGCCTAAATCGAGATCCATATCACCATAAATCAGGAGAGTATAGCGACACAATTACCAAAGAGAAATTTAAATCTTAACGATATGGAGAGTTCATCCAATTATCAGCAAAAGCCTCTCACAAATGGGCGAACATTTTTTTTGGTTCTTCGGGAAATATTTAGAAAGCAGAAGGCCGTATGGCTTTTGTTTTTTTTAGCCTTCTTTTCCATTTCCACCGTTCAGGGGCAAATCAGTGTACTAGAATTAGGGAATCAGCCTGAATTATTAGACTTGAGAACCTGTAACATCCCATGTTCATCTGGAAATTATGACATCCTGGAGGTGTTTTTGAGTGATGAATATGGGAATCGGTTGGCGGATCAATTTGCAACATGTACGGCAGGGGTTACGCAAACTGCTTATGTATCATTCCTCTATGAAACGAATTCTGGATCATCGACCAATAATGGTCGATTATTCGCGGATGTAGTCTTTACTAATCCTCAAACAGGAGAAGCAGATTCAATCTTCCTCAATTATTATTTCGGTGAAATTCCTGCTGCGAAGGCAGAACCACAAGTAATTACCATAGGAATTCCTTTTCAGTGGACTTGTGGGGTGGAGGTTCAATTTTTAAATCCCTTATTGGCATGGACTACCTCAGCCACCCAAGATCTTTCATTAGATTATGAGTGTAATGATTACCCTTCTGCACAATGTCAATTTGGTGGGGATACCGTTGTGAGTGCGCCTTTAGCTGTTCAGTTCACCTATGCAGCTTGTACGGTTGATGATGTTACAACAGCATCCTTTTTCAACAATACCAATGGAGGAACTACTCCATATACTTATTCATGGACCTTCAGTCCAAATGCAACGCCTTCATCATCTTCAGAAGAAAATCCAACCGTGTCCTTTACAGGAACTGGACCTTATACTGCTAGATTGGAAGTAACTGATGCGGCGAATATTTCTAACTTTTTTGAAACTACGTTCAACAAGCCTGGGGAGATTACTTATGATGTTGCTTTTACCAACCCTACTGGTGTATTAAATAATGGATCTATCACCATTTCTAATGTACAAGGTGGCACGGGAGATAAGACTATTTCTTGGGAAGATGACCCAAGTATCACAACATACACAAGAACAGGTCTCGGGGCAGGATTGTACATAGCTCAAATAATAGATGAGTTTAATTGTATCAAGCTTGTGCCGGTAACACTTACAGCAGAGGTGCCTTCTATTAACTTAGTCAAAATAGGTGTACTTGAAGATACAAATGGAGATGGGTTGAATAGCGCAGGTGACCGAATTAATTATAGTTTCGTTATTACAAATGATGGAGATGTCCCATTGACTGGAGTAGATTTAGACGATCAGGATGCGGTTTTGACAGGTACATCCTTTGATTTGGCTCCAGGTGAAATCAACTCAACATCCTATACAGGAGTTTACACTTTGACCCAAGCCGACATCGAGGCTGGTTTTTTTACCAATACAGCGACAGTAACTGCTACAGGAGGAGGAGTTGAAGTAAATGATTCTGATTCTCACACTGAAAACTTTACACAAGTTGCCAGAATGGTTGCAACAAAGAACCAAACTGGCGGTCCAAATCCTGTGACTGCAGCAAGTCAAACCATTGATTACACTATTACAATAGAAAACACTGGAAATTTGAATCTCACTAATGTGGTGGGAAGGGATTTCGCCCCAGGTGATGCTGTTGGAGTAATCTTAACTCTTGATTCAGGGGATAATGGAGATGGTATTTTGAATCCCGGAGAAACTTGGACTTACCTATTCAGCTATACCGTTTCCCAGTCTGATATGAACTTGGGTGATAATCTAGTTAATGTAGTTAATTTCAGTTCTGATCAAGTTCCTGGTCCTGTCACTGCAAATGCAAGCACGCCTATTCAACAAAATCCATCTCTTTCCATCGACAAGCAGGTGGTAGGTGTAGATGAGGCCGGAAATGGTTTGTTGGATGAAGCTGGAGATCTTATTGAGTATGAGATTGTGGTGACCAACACGGGCAACGTGACCTTGACCAATGTGACGATTGTGGATCCTTTGACGGGAACCAATAAAAATATCGGGGACCTTGCTCCTGGAGCGACTCATACGGAAAGTACTTCCTATGCGATCACGCAGGAAGACTTGAATACCCGTGGCGGCGGCGATGGCGACATTGACAACACGGCTACAGCGGATTCCGATCAGGCAGGCCCGGTAGAGGACAGTGAGTCGGTTGATCTTGTATATGCTCCTCAAATGAACATCACCAAGACAGCAGTAGGTGTTGATGAAGCCGGCGATGGTGTGTTGAACGCGGCTGGAGATCTTATTGACTACGAGATTGAGGTGACCAACGACGGCAATGTGACATTGACCAACGTGACGGTAAACGATCCGCTTACGGGAGGACTTCTAACCACGATTGTGAGCCTTGCTCCTAATGCCAGCGAGACGGTGAACGTAAGCTATGCAATCACGCAGGATGATCTGGACAATAACGGTAACGGAGATCCGGCAGGCTTCATTTATAACACGGCCACTGCTGATTCTGATCAGACCGGGGAAGAGGCAGCGAGTGAGGAGGTGCCATTGACACAGACTCCTGTATTGAGCATCACCAAGACAGCGGTTGGCATTGATGAAGCCGGAGACGGTGTATTAAATGAGGCTGGAGATCTTATTGACTACGAGATTGAGGTGACCAACGACGGCAATGTGACGTTGACTAATGTTACGATTGTGGATCCGTTGACAGGTACTGATGTAAATATTGGAGACCTTGCACCTGGAGCTAGCCATACGGAAAGCACATCCTATGCGATTACGCAAAACGATTTGGATACCAATGGCGGTGGAGATGGTGACATTGACAACACGGCTACAGCGGATTCTGACCAGACCGGGGAAGAGACAGCGAGTGAGGAGGTGCCGTTGACACAGAATCCTGTATTGAGCATCACCAAGACAGCGGTTGGCGTTGATGCGGCCGGAGACGGAGTATTGAACGAGGCTGGAGATATTATTGACTACGAGATTGAGGTGACCAACGACGGCAATGTGACATTGACTAATGTTATGATTGTGGATCCGTTGACGGGTACTGATGTAAATATTGGAGACCTTGCTCCTGGAGCGAGCCATACGGAAAGCATTTCCTATGCGATCACGCAGGAAGACTTGGATACCCGTGGCGGTGGCGATGGAGACATTGACAACACGGCTACAGCGGATTCCGATCAGGCAGGTCCGGTAGAAGACAGTGAAGCGGTTGATCTTGTATATGACCCTGTATTAAGCATCACCAAGACAGCGGTTGCTGTAGACGATGCAGGCGATGGTATATTGAATAATGCCGATGAGGTTATCGATTACGAGATTGTGGTTACAAATGACGGTAACGTCACTTTAACCAATGTCACAGTAATTGATCCATTAACTGGAACGGATGTAA
>NZ_SPSB01000001.1 GCF_004571135.1 Algoriphagus kandeliae | reverse complement strand
TTGGTGAACTATACGGCAACCGATATCCACGGCAATTCCGAGACGGCGAGCTTTACGGTGACTGTTACGGATAATGAGCTTCCTGTCATCACGAATGTTCCGGCCAACATCACGGTGAACACCGATCCAGGCGTTTGCGAAGCAGTGGTGAGCTGGGCAGAGCCGCAAGTAGCAGACAACTGCGGAATAGAAAGCTTTGCTGCTGACCAGGCGAACGGATCAACCTTCCCTGTTGGAACGACCACGGTAACCTACACGGCTACGGACATCCACGGCAATACCGAAACTGCGAGCTTCACGGTGACGGTAACTGATACCCAGGCTCCGGTGATTACCACCAACGGGGATCAGAACCTCGATGCTGAAGCAGGCTTGTGCGAAGCTACAGTAGAAGTAACCGCCAACGCTACTGATAACTGTTCGGTAGGAGAACCAACAGGAGTCCGAAGTGACGGCCTAGCTATTTCCGATCCGTATCCTGTGGGTGTGACCACCATTTTGTGGAACGTAGCCGATGTGAATGGCAATTCGGCAGCTGAGGTAACTCAGACCATTACGGTAACTGATACCCAGGCTCCGGTGATTACCACCAACGGCGACCAGAACATCGATGCTGAAGCAGGCTTGTGCGAAGCTACAGTAGAAGTTACGGCCAATGCTACTGACAACTGTTCGGTAGGAGAACCAATAGGAGTCCGAAGTGACGATCAGGCTCTGACCGATCCATATCCTGTGGGTGTAACCACGATTACATGGAGCGTAACCGATATCAATGGAAACCCAGCCACAGAGGTAACACAAACCATTTCGGTAACTGATACCCAGGCTCCGGTGATTACATGTCCTTCCGATATAAGTACTACAGTTGAATTTGGAGTTACTGGTAAGATTATTACATATGATTCACCAGTTGCCACAGATAATTGTGGTATTTCTTCGGTTGAGTTAATTGAAGGCTTTGCAAGTGGAACGGAGTTCCCATTGGGAGAAACTATTGTTACATATCGGGTTACTGATGTTTCTGGAAATTCTGCAGAATGCAGTTTTACAGTAAGTATTGCGGAAAGTGAAGACAATATTGATCCAATAATTGATGGTTGTCCTACAAGTATTTCTGTTTCAAATGATCCCGGAATCTGCGAAGCTACAGTTTCTTGGAGTCAACCATTTGCAACAGATAATAGTGGAGTTGTAAACTTAACAAGCAACTTTGAACCTGGTTCAGTTTTCCCAATTGGTACCACAAGAGTAACTTATACTGCCACCGATGCAGCAGGTAATCAAGCTACTTGCAGCTTCGATGTAACTGTTACCGACGATGAAACTCCAGTGGTTTTGACCCGTAATCGAGTATTTGCAATTGATTCGGATCAAACCCTAATTCTGAGTCCATTAGATGTGGATGATGGCTCTACTGATAATTGTGGAATCTTGAGTTATCAATTAAGTCAAACTGATTTCACTCTTGCAGATGAAGGAGAGAATATCGTCACTTTGACCATAACTGATGAAAACGGAAATCAGGGTTCAGCCACTGCTATTGTCACAATTAGTATTAACGCTATAGATCCTGGAGATTTAGATTCAGATAATGATGGATTTACTCCAAATCAAGGTGATTGTGATGACTCTGACGACACGGTATATCCTGGTGCTCCTGAAGTTTGTGATGGTAAGGACAACAATTGTGATGGAGCGATCGACGAAGGTGTACAAACTGCCTTCTATATCGATGCGGACGGAGATGGCTATGGAGATGTAAATGCTGAGGCAGTATTTGCATGTGCTGCTCCGGAGGGCTACGTGACTGATAATTCGGATTGCGATGACTTTGACGATACGGTATATCCTGGTGCTCCTGAGGTTTGTGATGGCAAGGATAACAACTGTGATGGAACGATCGACGAAGGTGTCCGAACTGCTTTCTATATCGATGGTGACGGAGATGGCTTTGGAGATGTGAATGCTGAGGCAGTATTTGCTTGTGCAGCTCCAGAAGGCTACGTGACTGATAATTCAGATTGCGATGACTTAGACGATACGGTTTATCCTGGTGCTCCTGAGGTTTGTGATGGCAAGGATAACAATTGTGATGGAACGATCGACGAAGGTGTCCAAACTGCTTTCTACATGGATTCGGACGGAGATGGCTTCGGAGATGCGAATTCTGAGGCAGTATTTGCTTGTATAGCTCCAGAGGGCTTCGTGACTGATAATTCAGATTGTGATGACTCTGACGACACGGTTTATCCGGGTGCTCCTGAGCTTTGTGATGGTAAAGACAATGATTGTGATGGAACGATTGATGAGGATGTACAAACAGCCTTCTATATTGATTCGGACGGAGATGGTTTTGGAGATGTAAATGGCGAACCGGTATTTGCATGTGATGCACCTGAAGGCTATGTGGCGGATAATTCAGATTGTTATGACTCTGACAAAACGATTTATCCAGGTGCCCCAGAGTTATGCGACGGTAAGGACAACAACTGTGATGGAGCGATCGATGAAGGTGTACAAAGTGCCTTCTATATCGACGCGGATGGAGATGGTTATGGAAGTGAAAATGCACAACCTGAATATTTCTGCTTAGCTCCAATAGGCTATGCTGATAATAATTTGGATTGTGATGATCAGGATCCTAATAAAAATCCGGGAGCACCAGAGTCTTGCTCTGATAATCCTTGTCTTGATGTCTCACCTGTAACAAGCATTTCAGGTCCACTTGATCCTATTCAAATCAACAATCCTGTTCAAGTGAATGCGTCTATTTCTGGTGAAATTGTAGAAGCAAAATGGGTGTGGGATAATGGTGATGAAACTATTCTAACGGCTCCATTTGAGGATTTTGCAGCAGAATATACCTATTCACAGACAGGTGTATATCAGATCCAATTGGTTCTTGTAGATGTATGTGGTAATGAGTGGACAGCTTTAACAGACCTTGCAGTAATATTTGATCCTAATGGAGGATTTATTACTGGAGGTGGTTGGATTTGGTCTCCAAAGGGTGCGTATCTAAATGATACTGATTTAGAAGGACGAGCCAATTTTGGATTTGTAGCCAAATACAGAAAAGGAAGTAATCGAGTGGATGGAAATACAGAGTTCCAGTTTAAAAATGGAGACTTGAACTTTAACAGTTCTTCCCATGAAGATATGTCTTTGGTAATTGCTGGGGCAAAAGGAATTTATAAGGGAACTGGTAAAATAAATGGTGTAGAAGGCTACTCATTTATGGTGTCTGCCATCGATGGCGCTCTCAAAGAATCAACTGAATCAGATAAGTTTAGAATAAAGATTTGGGAAACTATCAGTGGAAATACGGTTTATGACAATCAGTTAGGAAGCTCTGATTTTGCCGATGCTTCCACCGAAATTTCAGGAGGTAATATCGTAATTCACATGCCTGCAAAAGGCAAAAACAAATCCATTGATTCTAATTCTTTGGTGACTGTTGATTGGAATACGCCTTTTGAAGAGCTGAAGACCTATACTTGGTCCATTGACACTGGTGAGGAATTGCTAGAAATGGAAGTAGACTGGGATCAGGCAATGTATGATCCTCTTACTCCTGGTCTGCAACCGATAGAAGGTCAGATTAAATCGACCATCTATTCATCCAGATTCCTAACAGATCGGGTAGTTATGAATGTCTTGGTTCTTGATAAACCAAAGGCGCTGGATATTACGATTAGCGAGGACTTTATTTCCAAAGCTTCTTCCGAAGGAGATGTAATTGGAATCCTATCAACCGTAGATCCAGTTGATTCCATCCATCTTTACTCCATGGAACCTCATCCAAGTTTTGAATTGGATGGCGACCGGGTAATTTGGAAAGGTTCCCAGGAAAAAGTTCAGGAGTATGTTCTGAAAGTGAGCAGCTTAGATCGAGCAGGTCAGGCAATCAATAGGGAGATTACCTTGAGAAGGGAGTTTGGAGCAAATGAGGTGATTCTTTATCCAAACCCGGCTTATGAAGAAACCAACCTGAAAGTTGATCTAGCTTATGGTGATCAAGTGACAATTCGAGTATTTGATGCTACTGGAAAGCTGGTTCTTGAGGAAAGTAGCCTCAGAGAAAAATCCTTCGTTCAAAAATTGGATTTGAAAGGCTTAAGTCCGGGTATGTATCAAGTTCAGGTTCAAATTGGATTTGAGGTTATTACTAAGCGGCTTATCAAGAATCAATAGGAGAGAATCGACTATTTTAACTCGTCTTAAAACAAAAAATGCCAGCCCGATAAAGGCTGGCATTTTTTATAAGATTGAAAGGAATTAATTCAACACCAATGGGAAAGTGATGTCTAAGTCAGTTTCTCCTCCAGCTTGAACAAAGTTTTCAAAATTAGGGCTGTCTGCACCTGGATAATTTTTATCCAAATCATGACGAAGTACCACTCGCATTTGAGCATTATTGAAAGAAGGATTAGCTGCTACGGTTACAATTCCTCTTACACCGATTAACTCACCTGATTCATCATCATACACATAAGTCAAAGGAGCGGAAGAACCAGAGAAGGCAGAACCTAGGAAGAAAAACTGATGCTCATCTGCTTCTTCTAGGATTTCTTCAGTAATATCTTCATTCTCAATACTATTCCGTACTTCAATCTGCATGCGGTAGGTTTTTCCAGCCTCTAGGGCTACAGTTTCTACTGTGGGGGCTCCGCCCACTTCAATTCCTTCAGGATCTGAAGCATCAAAAGAGAAGGTAAGTCCAGCGGGGTTTCCAGCATTGTCAAGCTCGGTGAACAGAAGTGTTACATCCGTGATTACTTCTCCTTCATTTTCCTGAATTGGATCATCACTCTCACATGATGCAAAAGCAAACAATCCTGCTGCAAGCAAATAGATAGGTAGTTTTCGTAGGTTTTTCATAATTAGTAAGCAGTAAATAATTAAAATTGGTAATTGATTTTAAGTAAAATATTTCTTCCCATATCCGCTGTGAAGTAGCGGAATCTATTCATGTATTCTTTGTATTCTGTATTGAATAGGTTTTGTACTTGGAGCCCAAGATTTAAGCGATTACCCTGAAAAGGGACCTGATAGCGATATGCTAAATTGAACAAGGCATAAGCAGGTGGGGCAGGAGCCAAGTCAAAGGAAGGCTCTCGTTTTTGTTGGGCCACCAAAATATTGGACAGGGTGAAGTTGTGATTTATTGACTCAGTTCCTATTCGGTACATAATTCCCCAATCCATTCGATCTGAAGGGATAAAAGGAAAAAATTCATCAGTTTCAGTATTTCTTGCCCGGATGATTGATCCCTTAGCGTATGCCTGAAAAGCATCATTTATTTCATAGCTACCTGAAAAATCAAATCCCCAGAAAAAGGCATTTGCCTGTAAATATTCATAGACATTGAAAGTTCCTCTCAAACTCACGAATGTCTCTCCTGTCGGATTTAAATAGATATAATCCTGGATTTGATTAGCATATACGGTAATCTCTCCGCTTGTTTTTTTTCCTTCGAATTCCAGTGAGTTCACCCACTTCAGGGATTTTTCGGATTGAAGATCCGCATCCCCGATTTCAACGGCCGCTGCTCCATGATGCAAACCTTGCGAAAAGAGCTCATTTACATTGGGTGGTCTCCATGCCGAACCGAGATTTGATCTGAAGGATACTGTTGGACTGATTTGATAATAGGCGCCCAAAAAGGCGGTCACATTATTATAGCTCAGATCAGCCTCTTCCAACTCATTCCCTATATAACGGGCTGTATTTACCGTACGATAATCATAGCGAAGTCCGCCTTCCAGTTCCAACGGACCTTTGGAATATTTCTCCATCAGATAAAGCCCAAAGTTGAGCATGTCATAATTGGGAATTAAAGGCGTAACTCCCGTTCCAGGAACATTGGAATTGGCTTGTTGAATCACATTAATTCCCCAGGTACCACTCAGTGCATTTTCATGCGTGTGGTCCACAAAGAGATCAAGCGTATTAGTAAAAAGCTCCAAATCCAAACTTGCCCTACTATTCAAATCACCTCTACGTCGATCGTATTCCTGTCGCTGATTAAGTTGGAATCCATATTGAAGATTTGCTTTCCACCTGTCATTCAAATGGTAGTGGGCTTTTAATTTCGCTAGATGGTGAGAAACGATCTGTTTCGGATTGTTGATTTCGTAGGTGAAATCAGCATTGGTAAATGGACGTCCATTTTCAATAATTTCCTCCAAATCAGATAAATTTCCCGTATGAGCATCTCGTAAGATTCCAAGTTCGGTATTGAAAAAACTGTAATAGAGCTCTGTACCGATTTTGGAACTGGTATAATTCAAAGCACCTGAAAAGTTCATCTCGCTCATTCCGGTATTGCCTTGGAAATATTCTGGTGATCGGACATTTCCTCCTCTTTTTACTGAACCCTGAACGCGATAACCTAAACCTGCAATCTTTTCAAACCCGCTTGCATGTGAAATGGAAAGGTTACCTGTTCTTCCATTGGTTCCTCCAACCAAGTAGAGATCAGTTTGATGATTTTTACCGGTTGGGATTTCACCAGGATTCACTAAAATCACTCCTCCCATAGCCTCAGGTCCAAATCGAACTGTTTCAGCCCCTTTGATTACTGTGATTTCATTGGCCAGGAAAGGATCAATTTCAGGAGCATGCTCAGCTCCCCATTGCTGTCCTTCTAGTCTGATTCCATTATTTAGAATCATTATTCGGTTGGAGTGCAAGCCATGAATTACCGGTTTAGCAATGCTGTTTCCAGTAGAGAAAGTGGTGACACCAGCTATTCGTTTTAAACTTTCACCTAGGTTTTCTCCCCTCGCTTCCAAAAGTCTTTCCCCATATAAGGCTGAAATTGCTGTGGTCGTTTGGACTGCATCACGGTGGCCATGAACTTCTACTCCTCCTAAATCCGTCGCTTCTTCCTGTAATCTGAATGTCTTGTTGAAGGAATTGCTACCTAAGATTATTTTTTCAATTATTTCTTGATGCCCTAAAAATTGAATCTTTATGGTGTATTCTCCTGGGCAGAGATTTCTGAATTGAAAATTTCCTGAATCATCCGTGATTGTTCCATTATTGATTTCTTCTATCCAAACGTATGCACCTGGGATGGACTCGTTGTTTTCCAAATGAATCACCTTACCCCGAATTATAAGGCGACAATCCTGTCCATTCGCCTTAAAATAAAGGCCTATAGAAAGGATTAATAGGAAAGATATGGCCAATAATTGTTTCACGGTCCAAAAATAATGGGCTTTCCATCTTTAAACCAGAAAAAATGAAACAAAGTTGCAAAAAGGGATAAATGGTCTAATCTCGAGAAATTCGGGGATTTCTTATTTCTTTTCTAAATGATCTAAATCTGAGAGTTTATACTTAGGAGAACCTCCCTGTTGAGAAGCTACAAATGCACCCACCTTGCAGGCAAAATCAAGTGTTTCTGCTGGATTTTTTTTCTCCAGGTAGCTTTTTACAAATCCACTGAGGAAGGCATCACCAGCTCCAATTGTGTCCACTACTTTCACGGAATATCCGGGATGAGAATAGAATTTTCCATCTTGATACAATAGAGCACCCCTTGACCCTAGGGTGATACAAATTGTTTCAACAGGGAAATGCTTATCCAAAAATTCGCAAAGAGGTTCAGGCTTGGCTTCAATGTTAAAGTAATCGCCAAATGCCACAAGCTCGTCCTCATTTATTTTGAGAATTTCAGTAAAGCCTAATAAGGTTTCAATGACTTCAAAGTCATAATAGGGAGGACGTAAATTGGCGTCAAATATCCGGAGTTCTGCGTGATGCAACAAGTCTAATAGGGTTTGCAGACTTTGGTGATTTCGAACTCCAAGGGTACCAAAAACAAAAGCATCACATGATTTTACCGATTCTGTGAGCAAGGGGTTGTTCTCAATAAAATCCCAAGCTACAGGAGAAATGATATTATATTTTACATTTTCGATATCTCTGTTGTCAACTAAGACACGGGAGGTTTCATGAATATTGACTTGAATTAGTTCATCGGAAGCCCCGTAGCTTTTGATATATTTCAGCAGCTTTTTTCCCAAATCATCATTTCCCACAGCTGAAATCAAGCGGCTTTCAAAACCCATGATATGCAAATGCAAGGCCACATTCATGCTTGCGCCACCCGGTACATCTCCCTGAGGAAGACAGTCCCATAGCATTTCACCGAATACAAGTACTTTATTGGACATAGTGTTGATGTAAGTCTTTTTGAATTTCTTCCAGAGATCTTCCTTTTGTTTCTGGCATTTTGAATCTTACCCAAAGCAGTTGAATGAACATCATAACCGCAAAGAAGGAAAATATATATCCTGGCCCGAAGGAGTTGGCGAAAAAGGGAAATACATTGGCAATCAAGGCTGCCATAATCCAATGGGTAAAGGAACCTAAAGATTGTCCGTAAGCCCGAAACTCATTCGGGAACATTTCAGAAATAAATACCCAAATCACAGAGCCTTGCCCTATTGCGTGAGAAAGGATAAAACCGAAGACGAAAATGGGTAACCAAAATGTGGGAATACCAGGACCCAAAAAATTATAAGCCATCAAGCTCAGTGAAATGATGTAGCCGAATGAGCCAATATACATCAGGATTTTTCTTCCTACCCGATCAATCAAATATAATCCTAGGAAGGTCCCTATTAAGTTTATTACCCCGATTCCAATGGTTGAAATCAAAGCTGATTCGGTCGAAATTCCAGCCATTTCAAATACCCGTGGAGCAAAATAGATGATTGCATTGATTCCAGAAACTTGATTAAAGAAGGCAATCAAAATAGCTAAAAACGTGCTGGAAAGGTATTTTTTACTGAAAAGGATGCCAAAGCTTCCATTGGATTTGACTTGATTTTCTTCCTCGATTGCTAGGCGAATAGCTTCCTCTACGCCTTCCGGGTCTGTTCGGGTTAAGATGGCTCGGGCTTCTTTTTGATTGTTGAATTTGGAAATTAGCCAACGAGGACTTTCCGGAATTCTAAAAATCATCACGCTGTAGATCAAGGCAGGAATTGCTTCCACGCCAAGCATCCATCTCCAGTCTTCTGGCAATTCAGCTGTCCCAATTAAGAAATTTGAAATGTAGGCGATGACAATTCCAAATACGATGTTGAATTGATAGAGAGCTACCAAGAGTCCTCGGTTTTTAGCGGGAGCTATTTCCGAAATGTACATAGGTGCAACAACAGAAGAGGCTCCTACACCCAAACCTCCTAAAAAACGGAATGCTGTAAAACTGCCCACATCCCAAGCGATTGCTGAACCTAAGGCTGAAATGAAGTAAAACAGTCCGATCCAAAGCAGTGACTTTTTTCTACCAAATCGATCAGCAGGGATGCCTCCAAACAAGGCGCCTATGACTGTTCCATACAATGCCGAAGCAATAGCCAATCCATGTGTCCAATCATCTAATTGCCAAACATCCTGAATGGCACGCTCAGCTCCTGAGATGACAGCCGTGTCAAAACCAAATAAAAAGCCACCCAAGGCAGCTGTGATAGAAATAAAAAATGCGTATCGGTTATTGGACATATTGTTTAGGGCAATCTTTTACGAAACTACAGAGAACGGGAAATTTTCAAAACTCTTGAAAGGAATATGTAATATTTTTCTAATAGGAAGTATTTATTTCATGAATATTCATGATTTAGGAATTTTATTCGGCAGATGGAATATTTTTCAATTTTATGATTTGAGATGTTTTATCTGTTTAAAAAATAATTTTTCAAGGAAAAATCAAAATAATATTTTGATTTCGGTGGAAAAATTATCCTTCTGACTTTATTATTTTCCTATATTCGCAAACATTAAAAATAGGCCTGAATCAATCCTTTTTTAGGCTTAGGAAGTTAAGAGAAGTATAAACCCAAATCCATGACTCAAGCAACTACGGTTTACAAACCGCAAAATCACATTCGGATCGTTACGGCAGCTTCCCTTTTTGATGGACATGATGCTGCAATTAATATCATGCGTCGAATTATTCAATCCACAGGATGCGAAGTAATTCACTTAGGGCATAACCGTTCCGTTCAAGAAATTGTGGATTGTGCTATCCAGGAAGATGTTCAGGCCATTGCGATTACTTCCTACCAGGGCGGTCACATGGAGTTTTTCAAATACATGTATGATCTCCTTCATGAAAAAGGAGCCGGACATATCAAGATTTTTGGAGGTGGAGGAGGAACGATTCTCCCTGAGGAGATTAAGGAATTGCATGAATATGGAATTAGCCGAATCTATTCTCCTGATGACGGCCGTGCTATGGGCTTGCAGGGAATGATCAATGATTTGGTTCAAAAATGTGATTTTCCTGTTGGGAAGGATGTTTCTGCAAATATTGAATTTGATACCACAGATAAAGGAAAGTTAGCTCGAATCGTTTCAGCTTTTGAAAATTACCCAGAAGAATCTTCTCAACTACTAGAAAGAGTTCGTCAAAAAAGTCAAGAAAGCAATACGCCTGTTTTGGGAATTACTGGAACTGGTGGCGCTGGGAAATCATCTTTGGTGGATGAATTGGTTCGTCGGTTTTTGATGGATTTTGAGGATAAAACCCTAGCCATTATTTCTGTCGATCCTTCAAAAAGAAAAACTGGTGGAGCCTTGCTAGGCGATCGAATCCGAATGAATTCCATCAATCATCCGCAAGTCTTCATGCGCTCATTGGCTACAAGACAATCTAATTTGGCGCTTTCAAAATACGTTCAGGATGCTGTGGACACAGTTAAGGCAGCAGGCTTTGATTTGGTGATTTTGGAAACTTCCGGTATTGGTCAGTCTGACACGGAGATTATCGAGCATTCAGACCTTTCGCTTTACGTAATGACTCCTGAGTATGGAGCGGCATCTCAATTGGAGAAAATTGATATGTTGGATTTTGCGGATGTGATTGCACTAAACAAGTTTGATAAGCGGGGTGCCTTGGATGCGATTCGTGATGTCAAAAAGCAATACAAGCGAAACCATAATCTTTGGGATGCTTCAGACGAAGAAATCCCGGTATTTGGCACCATTGCCTCTCAGTTTAATGATCCCGGAATGAATCAACTTTATCGGGCTTTAATTGAGCGAATTGGGGAAAAATTTGGTGATTTTAATAGCGGTTTTGAATTGACCGGTGGTAATTCTGAGAAGATTTACATCATTCCTCCTGCAAGAACTCGTTACCTTAGCGAAATCACAGAGAACAATCGTAATTACGATAAATGGGTAGAGGAGCAAAAAGAAATTGCTCAGCAACTTTATTCCATCAAAAAATCCATGGAAGCGATTGCTACCACTAAATTGGATGATAAAGATCGCTTGCTGAAAGAACTTCAGGAGGTTTATAGCCAAGTTGAACTTAATCTTGATCCTAAAAACAAGAAGTGGTTGGAAGAATGGCCTGAGGAGGCAGCTCGATATTCTGAGGATTTCTATGTATTCAAAGTTCGAGATAAAGAAATAAAGGTAAAGACCTACCACAGTTCCTTAGCTGATACTCGAATTCCTAAAGTGGCTTTGCCAAAGTATGAGGCTTGGGGTGAACTTTTGAAGTGGGGATTACGAGAAAATGTTCCAGGTAAATTCCCTTACACTACAGGTGTATTCCCTTTCAAAAGAGAAGGAGAGGACCCTACCCGAATGTTTGCAGGGGAAGGCGGACCTGAGCGTACCAATAAACGCTTCCATTATGTGTCCAAAGACATGCCTGCAAAACGGCTTTCCACGGCATTTGACTCGGTGACTTTATATGGGGAAGATCCAGACTATAGACCAGATATCTATGGCAAAATCGGAAATTCTGGCGTGAATGTCTGCTGCTTGGATGATGCTAAAAAATTGTACTCTGGCTTCAATCTAGTAGATCCGATGACTTCGGTTTCCATGACTATCAATGGTCCTGCAGCTACAATGACTGCTTTTTTTATGAATGCAGCCATCGATCAGCAGTGCGAATTATATATCAAAGCCAATGGCTTAGAAGAAGAGGTTAACCAAAAAATCGAATCCTTTTATAAAGAGAAAGGAATAGCAAGGCCTCGATACAATGCGCCAATTCCTGATGGAAATGATGGATTAGGATTAATGCTTTTGGGAGTGAGCGGAGATCAAGTACTTCCAGCAGATGTTTACGAGCAAATCAAGTCAGATACTATTTCGAAAGTGAGAGGAACCGTTCAGGCGGATATTTTGAAAGAAGATCAGGCTCAAAACACCTGTATTTTCTCAACTGAATTTTCGCTTCGATTGATGGGGGATGTTCAGCAGTATTTCATCGATCATAAAATCCGAAACTTCTATTCTGTTTCTATTTCAGGATACCATATTGCAGAGGCAGGTGCCAATCCAATCACCCAATTGGCATTGACGCTTTCCAATGGGTTCACCTATGTGGAATATTATGTTTCCCGTGGGATGAATGTGAATGATTTTGCTCCAAACTTATCTTTTTTCTTCTCCAATGGCATTGATCCGGAATATGCGGTGATTGGCCGGGTGGCTAGAAGAATTTGGGCGAAAGCTATGAAGTTGAAGTACGGGGCCAATGAGCGCTCACAAATGCTGAAGTATCACATTCAGACTTCGGGTAGATCTCTTCATGCTCAGGAGATTGATTTTAACGATATTCGAACAACGCTTCAGGCTTTGTATGCGATTTATGACAACTGTAATTCCTTACATACAAACGCTTATGACGAGGCGATTACCACCCCAACAGAAGCTTCCGTTCGTAGAGCAATGGCCATTCAGTTGATCATCAATAAGGAATTGGGATTAGCCAAAAATGAAAATCCATTACAAGGCTCCTTTATTATTGAAGAATTGACCGATTTGGTTGAGGAAGCTGTTTATATGGAGTTTGACCGCATTACAGAGCGAGGAGGAGTTTTGGGAGCGATGGAAACGATGTATCAGCGTGGAAAAATTCAGGAAGAAAGTATGCATTATGAAATGTTGAAGCATACTGGCGAATACCCAATTATTGGAGTAAACACCTTCCTTTCTTCTGAAGGTTCTCCTACCATCGTTCCTGGAGAAGTGATTCGAGCGACAAAAGAGGAAAAAGAAAATCAAATTCAAACGCTTCAAAACCTTCATAAGCATTATGCCGGAAAGGCAGAGGAGCAACTTCAGGCTTTGAAAAAAGCGGCAGTTTCAAATCAAAATGTTTTCGAGCGTTTGATGGAGGCGACAAAATATTGTTCTTTGGGACAAATTACTCAAGCCCTTTACCAAGTGGGCGGTCAGTATAGAAGAAATATGTAACCCATTCAATAGAATTCATGGCACATACTAGACATGTTACCGTCCGAATGAAGGCGGATTTTGAATATGAAGCTGAAAATCAGCAAGGAAATAAGGTGCAGATCGATATGTATGATGCGCCTGAGAAAAAAGCCCAATCTCCAATGGATTTATTGTTGAGTTCACTGGGAGGTTGTGCTTCTGTAGATGCTGTATTGATGATGAAAAAGAAGCGGAAAGAGGTGGTAGATTTTTATGTAGAAATCACGGGTGAGCGGAATGAAGGCGTTCCTTCTTTTTACACCGATATTCATCTTCATTTTGTTTTGGTTTCTCCGGATGCTAAAGAAGAAGAGTTTGAAAAAGTTGTTGCACTTTCAGTTGATAAATACTGTTCTGTTGCATCTTCGCTAAAATCCAGAATTTCCTACAGCTCTTCCGTAAAGCGAGTTCTATGAGAGTTGTAAAAGAATTGGTTCAGGAGGATATCCGAATAAGTATTTTTTCCTGGAACAATAAATATCTGATCAAATTTGAATTGGGGCCTATGGAACAGACCTTCAAAGTGAACGAATTGGATGTGTTTTCCGAGGAGGACTTGGAGGTCTTTTTCCAGGGGGAATTTTTTGATTCTGTTAAGAATCGATTTGAAGAAATGGGAAAATCATTGCGTAAGCAGCTCGAAAATCTTTAATTTTCCTGAAATCGTCAGGAAATGAATAAAGTTCGAAGTCTCTTTTCCTTATTTTTTATTCTGATTGCATGTAGTGATTCGATACAGGAAGGCTACCGATCGGATAAATTGCTGCTTGGAGAAATGGTTTCTGTGCTAGAGGAACAAGCAGATATTTTAACCCAGGAAATCGTAATTCTTGCTGATTACATGGATTCTTTATTGAAAAATAAAGAAACTGTCCTTGCCCAAAATTTGGCGGACCCCTACCTGATGGATGGTGTTTTCTCGTCGATTCCTACTTTGGGGGATACTGCTCGAAGTACAGTCATTCTTTTAAATTCTACCAAAAATTATGAAGCTGGTTTAGAAGAAATCAAGCTGACCAATTCCATGGATAGTGTATTTTCTAACCTGTATTCAAGATACGTTAATATCGCTCAGGTATATTTTAATACTTCCAATCAAGTCTCTAGAGTATATCCATCCTACGATGTGATCAACATGGTTGATCCAAATATTGATGTTACTGAGTTCAACTTTTATTATGAAGCGGATGAGGAGCATAATCCCGAGAAAGGTCCGGTTTGGATTCAAGAGCCTTATGTAGATCCTGCAGGTAAAGGTTGGATTCTTTCCCTAGTTCATCCCGTCTATGATGGAGACAAGCTTTTTGCAGTGATTGGGATAGATGTAACTGTGGATGAGATTATCCAAAACTTCTTCGATAATTATGAGGGAAGTTTTTTGATTGTAAACAGAAAGGGAGATATCGTGGCGGGAACGTCTTCGGCTATTGAGTCTCTTAGTATGCCTCCCCTCAAAAACCATGTTTATCGAGAGACAATCAATGCCGATTATTTTCGAATTACAGATTATAATCTATTCAACAGTAAAAGTAGAGAGGTTCGAAAAATGGCGAGTCGCTTTTTGATTGAGTCACAGGATTTATTTCCTTTTGAGTCAGAGTCTTATTTGCAAAATGCTGTATGTCAGCGTTTTGATGGGATTGATTGGTTTATGATAAAAATAAACCCACGAATCAAATGAAAATTAAACTTCCATTATTTGGTGAGTTTTGGGTCAATTTTTTGATTGGCACCCTTCTGGTATTTTTGATTTTGGTTTTAGGTCTTTCCTTTTTCAATGCGATCTATAATACCCAAATTGATTCCAGAAGGGAGTTTTTAAGTAAGCAGTCGGAATTGGCAGCTCGTGGCTTGGAGATGGAAATCAGACGCTTTGAAGAAGAATCAAGGGCTTTGATTGGTTATTTAGAAGATCCTGGTCATGAGTTGGATGATTATGACGAGGAGTTTACTTCTGCTGCCCGAAGGCTTTTTAATGCCTTTCCAAGTTTGATTGATTCTGCATGGGTAGATATGCAGGATTCGGTTTTGACTTTTACTTTCAACGAACGGAATGACTTTTTCAGAAAAGCTGTGGATACAGGATTTCCGGAGTCGAGCTCCAAAAAATACTCGACGCTAGTCATAGGAAGAAAAGGGTTTCGGATTTTATACTCCCTGGATTTTTTGGAGTATGTGACTGACTTTTCAGAGAATTATTACCTAAACCCAACCGGAGCAAAATTTCTCTACTTTGAAGGGAATGTCACTCCTTTAAACAGAAGTCAAATCCAGCTTTCTGATGAGGCTCTTAAGCAAGTCAGAGAAGATCTAGCTTTAGGGTTAAAGGGGATGTATGATATTAATTGGAGTATAGATGGAGAGGATTTTTCTGGAGTAGTTTCTCAATATCCGTTTCGTTTTAATATATCGAATAAGACTGGTGCTTTTGTTTTTGTAATCCCGATCGAAAGCCTTTCTTCTGGCATATACAGGACATACTTTTTTCTTTTCTTGGGCTTCATGATCCTTTTGGTGGGTACCATTGGTTTTTTTGTGGTTTCTCTGAAAAATAGCCTAGAGTTTCAACGAACTCAGGAGAGGAACATAAAAGAAATTCGGGATTTGTTTGAACAGCAAATTCTACTGCTTCAGGAGCTTCGTGGCTTTGTCTATTTCCATAATCAACGTGGTGAAATTATCCGCGTGAGTGAGGAGGTGGAAGCCGTTCTTGGGTACAATCAGAAGGAATTTATTGATGCCTTTCAAAGTAATTCTACGCATGAGGAGGCTAATCGTATTCGGGGTATTGTTTTGGAAAAAATTACCCAAAAGCTCGATGTAATGGACCTCGAATATGATTTTATCCGAAAGGATAGTAAGAAGCTTAGGGTCCGGATTTTTGAAAAATTTGTTTACGATTCTGAAGGGAATTTTTTGGGAGGAATGGGGATTTGTACCGATATCACTGAACAATATCAATCCCAGGTTAAACTTCAAGAGAGTGAAAACCGCCTGAGAAACTTGATTAGAAGTATTCCGGATATCATTTTCATTTATAACAATAAAGGAACTATCCTGGATGTACACCTACCTGTGGAGGCTAAAGATTTTCCGGATTTGCAGAAGGCAGTGGGTAAAAACTTTGCCGAAATTTTCTCTAAGGAGCAAAGAGAGGACGTGCAGAGTGCCTTTGAAGATGCTTTGAAATCCAGAAAGATTCATTCGGTGGAGGCTGCTTTTAGGAATTCTGGAACTGATCGATTTTTTGAAAACCGTTATTTCCCATTAGATGAAAATCAGATGATGTCCATTTCTCGAGACATTACCGGTCAAAAAATCTGGGAAAAGGGTTTGATGGAAGCCATCGCTGTAGCAGATAAGGCCAATAGAGCGAAGTCTGAATTTTTAGCGAATATGAGTCATGAAATTCGAACTCCCATGAATGGCTTGCTAGGAATCATTGACCTTTTAGAGCAGACCAAGCTAGACAAGATTCAAAAACAGTATGTAGATATTATCAAAAATAGCGGGAATACGCTTTTAGGAATCATTAAAGATATTCTCGACTATTCAAAAATCGAGGCTGGAAAAGTAGAAATCCTACCTGAGAAATTTGATCCTTTTGAAGAATTGGAAAACCAGTGTAAAATATTCTTAGGCTTAGCTTCTAAAAAGAATATTCAGTTTTCATTTCATAGAGGATTTGTAGATCCTTTATTAATCGAGGCGGATAAATTCAAGATCAATCAGGTCTTTCTGAATCTGGTTGGAAACGCAGTAAAGTTTACCCCGGATGGAGGTACTGTAAAAGTTGAGGTCAATTTCTTACCAATAAGCGAAGAAACGGGATTTTTGGAGTGTAGTGTAGAAGATACAGGGATAGGAATATCTGAGGACCATTTACAGCATCTTAGCGATCCTTTTTATCAAATCGACAGCTCCAATACAAGAAGTCATCAAGGAACTGGACTGGGATTGGCCATAGCCAAAAAACTCACAGAACTGATGGGAGGGGAGTTTGAAGTAAGCAGTGAATTGGGTAAAGGTTCCAAGTTTGAGTTTTCTGTTTTAGTAAAGAAGGTTTCTGCTTTAGAAGAACAGGTTCCATCTAAAGACCATAGTTGGGCTGATATCCGAAAAACATCCGGAAAATATCCTTTTAAAGTCCTTTTGATTGAGGATAATGATCTGAATTTACAGTTGATGGGGATGATGTTGGATCAGTTGGGTTTTACCTATGAGGTAGCGCGAAATGGAGCTGAATCTTTAGAAAAAGTAAATACGGGGAATTTCGATATCCTACTAATGGATGTTCAAATGCCTGTCATGAATGGACTAGAAGCTACTCGAATAATCCGAAAAATGGACCTTACAAAGCAGCCAATTATCATCGGTTTATCTGCAAACGTCTTTGATGATGATAAATTGGCTGCGATTGAATCAGGAATGGATGATTACTTAACGAAGCCGATTCGTTTGGGAGTTTTAGCTGAAAGACTTGAACACCATTTTCAAAAAATAAAATAAAAAAAGCCCCGATTTAGTCGGGGCTAATTTTTTAAAAGGTTGAATTCATATCAAATGCCTCCAAGTAATCGGCTACTCTTCTGACAAACATTCCTCCTAAAGAACCATCAACTACGCGGTGGTCATAGGAGTGGGAAAGGAACATTTTATGACGGATAGCGATTACATCTCCTGTTGGAGTTTCGACAACGGCAGGTTTTTTAACAATGGCACCTACTGCCATAATAGCAACTTGAGGCTGAGGAATAATTGGCGTTCCCATTACGTTACCAAATGAACCTACATTAGAAACTGTATACGTTCCACCAGCTAGGTCATCGGCATTCAATTTATTGCTTCTAGCTCGATTAGCGAGGTCATTTACCTTCTTGGATATTCCAACGAGGTTCAACTGATCAGCATTCTTGATAATAGGAACAATCAAATTGCCACTTGGAAGGGCTACAGCCATTCCGACGTTAATATCCTTTTTCTTAATGATTCTGTCTCCATCTACAGAGATGTTGATCATTGGAAAATCACGAATAGCTTTGGCTACCGCCTCGATGAAGAATGGAGTATAGGTGATTGGTTCGCCATACTTTTCTTTGTAGGCGTTCTTGTTCTTTTCTCTCCAAAGAACAATATTGGTCATATCAGCTTCCACGAAAGAAGTCACATGAGGAGAAATACGCTTGGAATCCACCATTCGCTGGGCGATCATTTTGCGCATTCTATCCATCTCAATGATTTCATCACTTGCAGAAACACTTACATGAACCTTAGGTTCTGCAATGGATGGTGATGCTGGTGTAGTTTGTAGATTCCCGGACGTTCTGTTTTTAAGGTAGGAAAGCATATCCTGCTTCGTTACCCTTCCATCTTTTCCTGTACCAGGGATTTTGGCTAGTTCGGCAGCTGAAATACCTTCCTCTTTAGCAATGCTTCTAACTAGAGGTGAATAAAATCTCCCATCTTCACCTGTGGAAGAGCTAATTGGTTCCGGTTGTTGTAGAATAGTATCGGTATTTGCAGGAGCTGCAGCTACAAGTTCTTCCTTGCTTTCTTCTTTCTCAACAGCTGGGGAAGGAGTTTCGGCAACTTCTCCGGTTGTCTCAATGATTGCGATAGGAGCTCCTACAGCAACCACATCGCCTTCTTTTACTAATATTTTTTTCAAGACCCCTCCATGAGTCGCTGGAACTTCTGTATCTACTTTATCAGTAGCTACTTCCAATACCGACTCATCCTGCTCTATCACATCACCCTCACTCTTTAACCAAGTAAGGATAGTTCCCTCTATGATACTTTCACCCATCTTGGGCATGAGCATTTCTACACTAGCCATTCTTTTTTAATATTTAATTGGGTATATATTCAAGTTTTAAAATTAAATTTTATATATGATCCATCAAAACCGATCACATAAAATTTTATTTGTCGTATTTCTGAATGCAAATTCTTAACAAGTTTAAAACAGCAACCCCTGTCAATTGAATATTTAACATTCGGTCTTGGGTCAATTGGAGTTTTTTAGTCTCCGTAAACCCTTCTCCTGCGCAGGCAATCCATACTGTTCCAACCGGTTTTTCGGGAGTTCCTCCATCAGGTCCGGCTATCCCGCTACTTGCCAATCCAAAATCTGCTCCAAATAGCTTTCGTACTCCTTGACTCATTTGCTCCACCGTTTCTTCGCTCACAGCACCAACTGTTTCCAAAGTTTCCTTTTTTACTCCAAGGATTTTCTCTTTGAATTGATTGTGATATGGCACTACAGCCCCTTGCAAATATTCACTACTTCCCGGTACAGTGGTAATCAAATGAGTGATATAGCCTCCCGAGCAGCTTTCAGCCAAAGCTAAGGTTTTCCCCTTTTCCTTCAAAAGTTTGCCTATCGCAGTTTCAAGGCTCTCTTCATTATAGCCATAAACATATTTTTGAATGGTAGGAAAGACCAATTCGATCTGATTTTCAATCTCAGCTTGAATTTGCTCCAGATTTGTACCAAATCCTGTTAGTCGTAATTTAACATGACCCAAAGAGGGAAGATAGGCTAGTTTGATATGTTCAGGGAGTGCATTTTCCCAGTCTTTGATAAGGTCGGCTAACCAGCTTTCCCCAATACCTGCAGTCTTGATGACTTTGTGATGAATAACTGGCAATTCAAAAATTTGGGGAAGTTTAGGCAAGACAAAGTCTTTCATGAGTTTTTTCATCTCATGAGGAACTCCGGGCATTGACATCCAATAGGTTCCGTTTCGTTCGAACCACATTCCCGGGGCAGTCCCAACTTCATTGGGTACATATTCACAGCATGAAGGCAAATGCCCCTGAAGTATGTTTAATGGGGTCATTTCACGACCTCGCCTTTTAAAAAATTCCGTGATAGCAGCTACTGCTTCGGGAACTTCCTGAATAGGGCACTCAAAATACTCCGCCAAAAGAGGTTTGGTTAAATCATCTTGAGTGGGACCGAGCCCTCCGGTGATTAGCACAAGGTCAGCTTTTTTTTCTGCCTCTGAAAAAGCATCCAAAATATCTTTTCGATTGTCTCCGACAGTTGTTTTCCGAACAACTTTCACCCCAACTAAGTCCAATTCCTTGGAAATCCAATGGCTATTGGTATCCATGATTTGTCCATAAAGGAGCTCATCGCCAATGGCAATGATTTCAGCTTTTACCAGTTTCATATTATCTGACTTTGGCTTTTCTAAGGATTTTTGAAAAAATGTGTGGGAAAAAGCGCTTGAGGTAAACCGCATAGATTTCTTTGCCTCCAACCAAAACCTCTTCCTTCTGCTTTTGGATTGCTTTGAAAATTGCATTTGCACAGCTTTCAGGGCTCATTCCCTTGGCTTGTGCATCATCCATTTTTCCTAAAGAAGAACCGTCTCCGGTAAGGGCGTTTA
Source organism: Algoriphagus kandeliae (assembly GCF_004571135.1). Classification (GTDB taxonomy): domain Bacteria; phylum Bacteroidota; class Bacteroidia; order Cytophagales; family Cyclobacteriaceae; genus Algoriphagus; species Algoriphagus kandeliae. The sequence goes on along the minus strand of NZ_SPSB01000001.1, from coordinate 1,030,558 downwards.
CCGAAACCTGCGTGCGGATAAAGCCGGGGCAAATCAAGGTAACTGCAATATTATCCTGATAATGTTCTGCTCTTAACGTATCAAAAAAGCCATGTAGGGCATGCTTTGAAGCAGCATAAGCAGATCGGTAAGGAGAGGCAAATTTTCCTACTAAACTTGTCACAACTGCAAAATGACCAGATTTTCTTTCCATGAAATAGGGCAGAATGGCTTTGGTCAAAGCGACAGTTCCAAAGAAGTTGACTTCCATTAATTTCCGATCCACTTCTAAATCGGTTTCCTTTATAAGTGACCGCTGGCTGATCCCACCGTTGTGTAATAGAATGTCAACCTTACCAAATAGGGAGACGGCTTGCTTGACGGTATGTTCAAAATCTGATTGATCAGCTAGATCTAAAGGAAGAATTTTTACCCTATCAGGATGAATGCAGGTGTTTTTAACTCGCTCAAGTTCTGCTTCCTTCCTGGAGGAGATAATGACTTGATAGCCTTCTTGACAAAACTTTTTGGCGCAAGCCTCACCAATTCCTGAAGAGGCTCCGGTAATCCAAATTACGGGTTCATTCATACTTCTGTAACTTTTTCATAATCCACAAAAGAGAAGGCATATTGATGCTTACTATCCGCAGGATGGTATTCCCTAAAGACTTCTTTCCAATTAGTTGGATCAAATTCAGGGAAATAGGTATCACCATCAGGACTTGCTTCAACTTCGGTGAGAATCAGTTTATCGGCTAAAGGAAGTGTTTGCTTATAGATTTCACCCCCACCAATTACAAAAAGCTTATCGACCTCCAATTTGTTACAAAAAGTGAATGCATCTTCTATATTTTGGAAAACAAAATGCCCTTCAGGAACCTGATAATTTTTATCTCTGGAAATGACTAAGTGAATTCGATTTGGAAGAGGTTTTCCTAAGGATTCAAAGGTTTTTCTTCCCATCAAAAGGTAATGGCCGGTAGTCAGGGCTTTGAATCGCTTGAAATCTTCAGGTAGTCGCCAAACCAACTCGTTATTTTTACCAATAACATTGTTTTTTGCCTTGGCTGCAATGATTAGAATTTCCATAATTGATAAAATAAGGCTTGAAGATACCGGAGATAATTTGCTTAAAAAAGGAAAAGGGGACCTGAAGTCCCCTTTCTATTTGAATAATTTCTGATCCTATTTTCCTTGAAAGACATTTGGATATTCCTGCAAATTGAATAGGCTAGGAGATGAGGTTTGGAGATCAATGGTTTTCATATCAGCACTTGATCCATCTTTATCCAGGTAGTGCATTTCAAGGATACTTCCTTTTGGCATAGAAGAAAATATTTCTTGATACCTATCCATGGTCTTATTGGATACCATGGGGCTAGATCCTGGCGAAAAAAGTGAAAAGCCTTTAATTGCCTCCTGTGATACCCAATAGGTTCCTTTTCCCTCAGGTTGTTCAACCTCATATTCTTCACAGTGAAAACCCAAGATTTCTTTGGTGTTTCCAGTCTTGGTGATTTTAATTTGATCAGGAGCGGATTCTTCAGTCGAATTCAAATCCACTTGCTCTTGAATTTTGTCAAAATCAGATCCAATTGCCATGGATGATTTTCTCTCGCCATCATCCATCAGCAAAACAGTAGCTTGATTTTTAAGGTCCATGATCAAAACAGTTTTCATTTCTTCCTGATCAGGATCTTGAATTTCTATTCCAGAAAAATCAGGGTTTTCCGACAAAAAGGATTTCATCCTTACCGGATCTTCAGACTTTCCTCGGCTATTTGTGGAAGTAATCTCTAGGATCATAAAACCTGAAAAAGCATAAGATTCTTCTACATCTGCAGGTTCACCCAAAGCTCCCATCATACCCTCTAACATTTTGTTAGTTTCTTCCTCTGATTTTTCGTTTGTGGATTTGCTGACACTTTCTTCGACTGCTTTTTTGAGTTTTTTGAGGACTTGGGAATTGGCAGAAAATCCAATCGAAATCAAAAAGAATAAGCTGAAAATAATTTTTAGGTTTCTCATGATTTAAAAATTTTTGGTTCTTATAAAGTTTGGAAAAATAATACTCAAAAGGAAAAAGAATATAGAATTTTAAAGGGTGTTTCCTCGAAGGAAATCCTTGATATTCATCCGCTTTTTACCTTCCAGTTGGATTTCTAGCACTTCTAAATGCCCGTCTCCACATTGAAATTTCAGGTAATTTTTTCCATCGCTTAACCATTCTCCAGGCTTTTTTCCTGACAAGTCATCCGCTTGCGGTTTTGCCTTAAAGATTTTGCAATTTTTTTCTTCTATCAGTGTCCAAGCCGCTGGATAGGGAGAAAGTCCACGAATCAGATTATTTATTTCGATGGCACTCCTTGACCAATCAATTTGACAGGTTTCTTTGAAAATTTTTGGTGCATGATGTAGGGCCTTGCTTTCATCTTGTGGGATTGGTTTTACCTCATCTTTTGCAATAGCTTCTACAGTTCTTAAAACTAAATCAGCCCCTAGGTTCATCAGTTTGGTATAGACATCTCCCAAATCCTCTTCAGGCAAAATTGGAACCTTCTCCTGGAAAATGATTGATCCTGTATCGATTTCATGTTTTAGGAAAAATGTGGTCACCCCAGTTTCTGTCTCGCCATTGATGATGGCCCAGTTGATCGGAGCAGCTCCACGATAATCGGGAAGGAGGGATGCATGAAGATTGAATGTTCCCAAAGGTGGCATGTTCCAAACCACTTCAGGAAGCATCCTAAAAGCCACTACGATTTGAAGATCGACATTTAGCTTTCGAAGCTCTTCCAAGAATTCTGGGCTTTTCAAATTGGTAGGCTGTAACACATTCAAACCATATTTTAAGGCAGCTTCCTTGACAGGTGAAGGGATGAGCTTTTGACCTCTTCCTCTGGGTTTGTCGGGAGCAGTAATGACGCCAACTATGTTCCAACCCGCCTCTACCAAGCGCTCCAATGCCGGCACGGCAAACTCAGGAGTACCCATGTAAACAATTCTCAAATCTTTGGACTGAGCTGAATTCTTCATAAAATTTGTTTTGTAATTATTTTAATAATTGGTTTAGGAAAGAATTTTTAATTAATTATAAATCAGATAGTTGTTTCTTAATATTTTATATTCTTCCAACTCCTTTTTCCAGGTTTCTCGGATCTCTTGTTCACTTTTTCCTTCCAAGATCTGTTTCTTCAATTCATCTGTTCCGCTTAGGGTGTTGAAATAATTATTGAAGAATTTCTCACCCATTTCGGAGTCATTAAAGGCTTGCAATAGGAACCTTAATGTGAATTGATGATCCAGGGATTGAGTTCTCAAATCTTGCCCATAACATAATTTATCTTGATGTGGTGGATTTTTCGACATTCCATCGATGCTAATGGGAGTAAAGGTAAAGTCTCCGAATTTTGGGTCCGGATATCCATAAACCTGAAAAGGGAAAAGAGTTCCTCTTCCCAAGGAAACCACAGTTCCTTCGAAAAAACAAGTACTTGGATAAAGCCGAATGGCTAAGTCGTTGGGAAGATTTGGTGAAGGTTTGATTGGTAAGTGATATTCCTGGTCATGTACCCAATTTTTAACAGGTATAATCTCAAGTTCTACTTGTAATCCACCTTTTAGCCATTTTTCTCCATTGATCATTTTTGCCAATTCTCCCACAGTCAGGCCATGCACTATGGGGATGGGATGCATTCCAACAAAGCTTTCGAACCCTTCTTTACGAATAGGACCATCCACATAATCTCCTAGTGGGTTAGGCCGATCGAAAATAATCACCTGCTTTCCATTTTCTGCCGCAGCTTCCATTACATAATGCATCGTAGAGATATATGTAAAAAAGCGAACTCCCACATCCTGCAAATCAAAAATCAAGACATCTAAATCCTGAATTTGACTTGCAGAAGGTTTTTTGTTATTTCCATAGAGAGACACTATGTTCAAACCTGTCTTTTGATCGATGGAATTATCCACTTTTTCTCCTGCATCTGCGGTACCACGAAAGCCATGTTCTGGCACAAAGACTTTTTTCAAGGCCACTCCATTTTCCAATAAAAAGTCAACCACATGTTTATTGTTGCTTTGTGGCATGATAGAGGTCTGATTAGCTACAATCCCAACTTTTTTACCTTTTAAAAGGGGGAGATATAAGTCCGAACGTTCGGAACCTGTGAGAACCTGGGACCAAGCGAAATTTAATTGACCTATAGTCAAAAATAGAAGAAGAGACAAAAAACAAGTTGAGATTAATTTTTTCATAAGGTTCATGCTATTTTGCGATGCATTAGGACAAATTAAATCACTCCTTTGAACCTTTCCTATTTCATTGCCAAAAGAATCAGTTTTAGCCGGGTTGGTGGATTTTCAGCCATCATCCATCAGATTGCTGTCGGTAGCTTGGCAATAGGAATAGCAGTTTCTATAATTGCCTTCATGGTTTTGGGAGGTTTTCAAAAAACCGTTTCCGAAAAAGTATACGATTTCACGGGACATTATCAGGTTCAGCGCTTTACCATGAGTAATTCTTTTGAGGAAAATCCTTTTTCCTTGAAAGCTGATTTTTATCAGAATTATTCCTCCATTCCACAAATTGAAAAAGTACAGTCTTTTGCTCATAAAGCAGCATTAATCAAAGGAGAAGAGGAAGTAGAAGGCGTCCTGATGAAAGGGTTATCCACTGACTTTGATACGCTCAATTTTCAACAATACTTGGTGGAAGGCCGCTTTATCAACTTTCCTGAAACCGGTACTTCTAACGAAGTGGTAATTAGCCGCTATCTAGCCAATCGGCTTCTTTTGGAAGTTGGGGATAGAATTATCCTGTATTTTGTCCAAAATCCTCCTCGTTATCGGCGAGTGGAAGTAGTTGGGATCTATGAAACCTTGCTGGAAAACTTTGATCAAAAAATCATTCTTGGCGAGCTTCAAACAATCCGAAATCTTAATGGCTGGCAAGATGATGAAGTAGGGGGATTGGAGATTTTTATCAATGATAAACCGAGCCAAGAATTGAGTCGATCTATTGAAGAAATTCTGGATTTAGACCTAAAGCTGATTAATTCAGAAGACAAATATTTGGAAATATTTGATTGGCTTAAGTTGCTGGATACCAATGTATATGTGTTTATCAGTTTAATTGGTTTTGTTGCTATTTTTAACATGGGGGCTATATTGTTTATTTTGATCATGGAGCGCACCCAAATGATAGGTTTGTTAAAGGCTCTGGGAACTCAAGACTTTCAAATCCGACGTATATTTTTCTGGAATGGAATGCGAATCTTGGGAAGAGGTCTTTTGATAGGAAATGCTATTGGATTGGGTTTTGGACTGATTCAAGATATGTTTCGAATAATTCCTCTCGACGCTCAAAGTTATTATATGAGCTATGTGCCTATCGAATGGAATTGGCCGATTTTCATAGCCATCAATATTGGAATTACCCTTTTGACCGCTTTGGTTTTATGGATTCCTGTAATCGTGATATCAAGGGTAAACCCTATTCAATCTATACGCTTTGATTGAGCTTATAGGGTGAAAAAATACTTTTTACTTTCATCCAAATCACTCCGAAAATAGCTTCCTTAAAAATTCCTTTACTCATTTTGGATGTGCCTTTGGTACGATCTGTAAAAATGATGGGTACCTCTTTGATTTTGAAACCCAACTTCCAAGCTGTGAATTTCATTTCTATTTGAAATGCATAGCCAATAAACTTGATCTCATCGAGTTGGATTCCAGCTAAAACAGAACGATGGTAGCATTTAAAGCCCGCCGTAGCATCATTGATTGGTAAGCCGGTGATAAATCGAACATAGACCGAAGCAAAATAGGACATCAATACCCTTCCCATAGGCCAGTTGACTACATTTACTCCTGTGATGTAACGGCTACCAATAGCCATGTCAAAACCTTCAATAGCACAGGCCTCATAAAGTCGCACGAGATCTTTTGGATCATGGGAAAAATCGGCATCCATCTCAAAAATATAGTCATAACCATGGTTCAAGGCCCACTTGAAACCTGTGATATAGGCGGTTCCCAAGCCTAATTTCCCCGAACGTTGGATTAGATGAAGTCGATCAGCAAAATTTACCTGCTGCTCTTTTACCAATTTTGCTGTGCCATCAGGTGAGGCATCATCAATCACCAAGAGTTCAAAATCCCCAGGTAGCTCCATGACCGCCTGAATCATATCCACAATGTTTTCTTTTTCATTGTAGGTTGGGATAATGACGAGCTTTCGGTGTTCCATATTTTTTACAGTGCTCAAAAGTAATCCTTCGACTTGGTTTTTGAAGAATGGTCTATACAAAAATTGGTTAAAGGCTATTTTTGGGGCAAAATAGGAATATGAAAAAGAAGATTGGAATAGTTAGCTACATTTCTACAGGTGCATACGATGCTAATACCATTGATGAGGATCAAATTCTATCTGGAATTTTGAAGGATTTGGGCTTTGAAAATGAAATTTTACCTTGGTCTGATCCCAAGATTCAATGGAGTGACTACGATGAACTTTTAGTCAAGTCAGTTTGGGATTATTTCGATTATTATCCAGAATTTCTGGAATGGCTAGACAGAATCGATTCTCTTAAAATTCCTGTGCTTAATGATCTAAAAACTATCCGTTGGAATAGCAATAAGCGGTATTTGATCGAAATGGCGGAAAAAGGTTTTCCGGTTATTTCAGGATTGGTTTTGGAAAAAGGTACGAAGCCGGACTTTTCCCAGATTCAAAAACAAATGAAATCCGGTTTGGCTGTAATTAAACCGCTGGTAAGTGGTGGAGCAAAAAACACTTTTAAGGTTTCAGTTGAAAATTGGCCCGAATATGCGAGTAAATTAGAGGAGCTTTTAAAAGAAGAGGCTTTTTTGGTACAGCCATTTGTTAAGGAAGTTGCCGAGGTAGGGGAGTATTCTTTGATTTTCTTTAATGGAAACTTTTCTCATGCAGTTTTAAAGACTCCAAAAAAGGAGGATTTCCGGGTACAGCATTATTTTGGAGGAACCATTCAAGTGATTCAGCCATCCGCCAAAATGCTTCAAATAGCTCAAAGTTTTGTAGATCAATTCGCACCTGAATCCCTTTATGCAAGGGTAGATGGTGTAGAAATCAATGGAGAATTTTATCTAATGGAATTAGAGCTGATTGAGCCATACTTGTTTTTGGGATTAACTGATCAAGCTATTCCAAATTATAAAGCTGCGATCGAACAGAGACTTTCTTAAGAACAAAGATCTAAATGATTTAGGGCGTAATCAGAACCTTGAGAGGCTGCTTCTTTTATATATTGGCAGCCTTCCGTATTTCCCAGTTGGGCCAAGCAAATTCCTTTTTTCGCCAAAGCTTCCAAATGGTCAGGATATTTCTTCAAAACGGCTTCAAAATCTTCCAAAGCCCATTCCAAATAACCTACTTTCATCAAGGCAAATCCTCGATTGTATCGGCCAACCAAGTTATCTGGCTCTAGTTTGACGTATTGATTGAAAGAAGCGGCACAGCCTAAAACATCTCCTCGATAGGCCCTTGCCATTCCTAGATAAAAATGAAGTCGTGCATGCTGATCATTCAATTCCTTTGCTTTTTGGAAAAACTCCTCTGCTAGGGTGTAATTTTTATTTTGAAGTAAGGCTCTTCCCAAAAGATACAGAATATCGAAATCCGCTGGATCATATTTTGCTGCCCGCAATAAGCGAAGTTCGGCTTCTTTGTATTGCTTTTGATTAAATAGGATTTTCCCGATGCCGGCATGAGCCTGCGCATATTCTGGATTTAGAGAAATAATACGTTCATAATCTTCTAATGCTTTCTGAATTTTGCCTAGTTCTTCATAGGAACGTGCGCGCAAGTGAAATGCCTTGATGTCAGTTACATGGAAGAAGAGATAGGTATCCAAGGAGCTAATCGCTTCTTCATACTCCTTTTCTGAAAATAATTGCTCTGCTTCATAAAGCTCTGATCGGCAAGAGCTAAAAATTAGAAGATGAAGAATAAAAACTGATATATTAAGTTTTCGTAGCATAACGAAAGAAACAAAAAAATGGGTTTGAAAAAAAGTGATTTAACAATTTTTCAAACCCAAAAGCTTATCAAAGCATTCCTTTCGTACTCGGAAGCTGATCTATAGTCTGTGGATCTCTTTTGACAGCCATTTTAACTGCTCTTGCCAAGCCTTTGAAAATAGCCTCGATTTTATGGTGTTCGTTATCTCCTTCGACTTTGATATTCAGGTTGCATTTTGCGGTATCAGAGAATGATTTGAAGAAATGAAAGAACATCTCTGTAGGCATATCTCCGATTTTTTCGCGTTTAAATTCTGCATCCCACACCAACCAAGGCCTTCCTCCAAAATCAATCGCTACTTGAGCCAGTGCATCGTCCATTGGCAATAAGAAGCCATATCGATAAATTCCTTTTTTGTCTCCTAAAGCCTTCAAATAAGCCTCTCCAAGTGCTAAAGCAGTATCTTCTATGGTATGATGCTCATCGATGTGTAGATCACCTTTTACCTCGATTTCCAAATCGGTAGCCCCATGTTTTCCAAGCTGCTCAAGCATATGGTCAAAGAAGCTCAGGCCTGTATTGATTTTGCATTTTCCGCTTCCGTCCAGGTTTAGGTGAATTCGAATATCCGTTTCAGATGTGGTTCGGGTCACAGAAGCCTTTCGAGGAGGCATTTTGAGAAATTGGTAAATCTCATCCCAATCGTAGGTGGAAAGTGCTGCATCTTCGTGCGGTTCCCCTATAAATATGGCTTGAGATCCCAAATTTTTCGCTAGCTGAAGATCGGTTACCCGGTCTCCGATTACAAAGGAATTGACCAAATCGTATTCTTCAGAAAAATACTCTTCAAGCATTCCTGTTCGGGGTTTGCGTGTAGGAGCATTTTCATGCTCAAAAGAACGATCTACATGGATAGCTTTGAAGATGATGTTTTCCTGCTCCAGGGTTTTCAGCATTTTGAATTGAGCCGGCCAAAAATCCTGTTCAGGAAAAGAATCCGTCCCCAAACCATCCTGATTGGTCACCATAACTAGATGATAGTCTGTCTCTTCTGCAATTTTGCGAAGGTTGGATATTGCCTTAGGAATGAATTCCAGCTTTTCCAGGCTATCTACCTGATGGTCAGTTGGTGGCTCTTTGATAATAGTGCCATCCCGGTCAATAAATAAGACTTTCTTTTTCAACAACATCCGTTTTAAATTTTATTTCTGAACCGCGATTTCTTTCGAAACTTTATTCATAGCCTCAATCAAGGCTTCGTTTTCATCTTTTGTCCCAATGGTAATTCTTAAGCAATCCTCACAAAGCTGAACTTTGGAACGGTTTCGAACAATGATCTTGTGATTGATTAATTGATTGTAGAATTCGGTAGCCTGAGGAACTTTAACCAAAAAGAAATTGGCATGTGAAGGATATACTTTTTGTACAAAGTCAAGCTTTTCCAATTCATTTTCTAGCCTTTCCTTTTCCTGAAGAATAGTCTGAATCATGGATTTTACTTTCTTCTCATTCTGAAGTGCTTTGAGCACGAATTCCTGCGTCAAACCTGAAATATTATAGGGAGGTTTGATTCGGTTTAGAATTCGAATCAATTCTTCGGAAGCAAAAGCCATCCCTAAGCGAAGCGAGGCTAATCCCCAAGCTTTGGAAAGAGTCTGCATTACCAAAAGATTGGGATATATATCCAAATCCTGGGTAAAGCTTGGCTCATCATTAAAATCAATGTAAGCTTCATCAATGACCACCAAGGCATTGAATTGATCAAGGATTTGATAAATCGAATCCCGATCGATTTTATTACCACTTGGATTATTGGGAGAGCAGATGAATATGATTTTGGTATGTTCGTCAACCTGCTGAAGTACCTTTTCAGGGTCAAGCTGAAAATCTTCTGTCAATGAAACCTTCTTGGTAGCTACATCATTGATTGATGCGCTGACTTCGTACATCCCATAGGTGGGGGGTAGGAGAATTACATTATCCTTTCCGGGATTACAAAACGCCCGGAATAAAAGGTCAATCGCCTCATCGGACCCGTTTCCTAGAAATATCTGCTCCGGGCGTACGTTCTTGATTTTTGATAGCCGCTTTTTGATTTCCCATTGATACGGATCTGGATAGCGATTGAAGTCTTCATCTGTGGCTGATCCTAAAGGGTTCTCATTGGCATCCAAGAATATTCCTTCCTTTCCGGTATACTCATCCCTAGCAGAGGTGTAGGGCTTCAAAGAAGCAATATGTGGCCTCAGTAAAGAATTTAAGTCAAATGCCATTAGGAATTCTTTTTCAAATAGTTAAGTCGAACAGTTACAGCATTTTTATGCGCTTCCAGCAATTCTTCCCGAGCCATCACTTCTACAGTCGGTCCTAGGTTTTTCAAACCTTCCGGGCTTAATTTTTGGTAGGTGATTTTCTTGACAAAACTATCCAAGGAAACCCCACTATAATTTCTGGCATAGCCATAAGTAGGAAGTGTATGATTGGTGCCTGAAGCATAATCACCCACCGATTCCGGAGTGTACTTTCCAATGAAAATTGAACCAGCATTAACTATTCCCTGAACAGCTTCCTCTTCCTGTTCCACACTAATTATTAAGTGTTCAGGCGCATAGAAATTGATTAATTCCAGCGCTGTTTTTAAATCGTTTAAAACTATCGCTACTGAGTTTTCCAAGGATTTCTTTGCAATATCTTTCCGTGGTAGTTGTTCTACTTGCTCTTCGATTTCCTTCAAAACCTTCTTGGCAAATTTTTGGCTATGTGTCACCAAAACAACTTGGGAATCGACCCCATGTTCGGCTTGAGATAGTAAATCTGCTGCCACAAATGCAGGCACGGCCGTATCATCTGCATAAACCAAAACCTCTGAGGGTCCAGCCGGCATATCAATAGCAACTCCAAAATTTGTTGCGAGCTGCTTAGCTGCAGTGACAAATTGATTTCCTGGTCCGAAAATCTTATCTACTTGAGGTACTGTTTCTGTCCCAAAAGTCATGGCTGCAATTGCCTGAGCCCCTCCGGATTTGATGATTTTATGAATCCCAATCAGGTCCGCAGTAAATAAAATGGCCGGATGAATTTTGCCCTCTTCATTTGGTGGTGTACAAAGCACAATTTCTTTGCATCCAGCCAATTTAGCAGGTATTCCAAGCATTAGGACTGTGCTAAATAGGGGAGCTGTACCACCGGGAATATAAAGTCCAACACGTTGAATGGGTACACTTTTTCTTTTACAAACCACTCCTGGCATGAGCTCTTCTACCAATTCTGGCTGAGCCTGAGCAGCATGGAATCGCTCGATATTTTTCTTTGCCACCAAAATCGCTTCCTTCAAATCGGTAGGAAGAGCGGCTGCGGCTTCTTTGATCTCAGTTTGATCTACTTGTAAATCTTCTAATTCAACATGATCAAATTCATAGGCGTATTTGATCAATGCTTTATCGCCATTTCTTCTGACTTTCCGAAGAATAGGTTTGACGATTCGGTTGATTTTTTTGGTTTTAAAAACTGGCCTTGCCAATTCCTCTTTCCAAGTAGAAACATCTGGGTTGATGAGAATTTTCATCCGACAAATCTTTACGTTGGACTTTGTTTATTTTAAATCACCATTTTTTCGATAGGAACAACTAAGATGCCTTCTGCACCTGCAGCTCTTAATTCTTCAATGTTTTCCCAAAATTGGTCCTCATTCAGTACCGAATGAACAGATGACCAACCTTCCTGAGCCAAAGGCAAAATGGTAGGGCTTCGCATTCCAGGAATCAAGCTGATAATTTTATCCAAAGCATGATTTGGGGCATTAAGAAGAACGTATTTATTGCTTTTTCCCTTTTGGACAGCATTCATTCGAAACAAGAGCTTTTCTACAATTTCCTGCTTCCAACTCGCTAAGTTTTCATTTGCGATGAGGACTGCTTCCGAAGTGAAGATTTCTTCCACCTCTTTGAGCCCGTTCATCATCAAGGTAGAGCCTGAGCTGACTATGTCACAGATTCCCTCTGCCAATCCTATGCTTGGCGCGATTTCTACAGAACCGCTGATTTCATGGATTTCTGCATTAATTCCTTTTTCGGTAAGGTAATCTCCCAAAATCTTGGGATAGGAAGTTGCAATATTTTTTCCCTCAAAATAGGATAGACCAGAATAGGTTTGTCCTTTTGGGATTGCTAAGGAAAGTCTGCATTTTGAAAAGCCGAGTTTTTTAAGGGTTTGCACTTTTTTGTCCTTTTCGACCAACTCGTTTTCTCCGACAATTCCTAAATCAGCCACACCGTCGGCCACATATCCGGGAATATCATCGTCTCTGAGAAACAAAAATTCAATCGGAAAATTAGTGGCAGTGGATTTTAGCTTTCCTGTTCCATTATAAAACTTGATTCCGCATTCCTTGATCAATTTCAAGGAATCATCGGATAAACGTCCGCTTTTTTGGACAGCGATACGGATAATTTTTTCCATGGGTCTAAATTACGCTAAGAAATAAACTAGATGAATGATTTTTGGTGAAAAGTCCAATCCTAGATTGCGACGTCACCGGCTTGGGTGTGTTCTTATTCCTCCTCAAGAGGAATGATGAAAATGGTGCACATGCACCTGATGGTGATGTGAGCAAAAAATGGCGATATTTTTAGCCTGAGGATTCATTCGTTGCGACAAAGTTAAACACAGCTAAGAAACATGCAAATCCTGTAGAAGGTTTTAAAATTTAATTTATTGAAGGTTTCCAAGGGCCATAGACGGCATCTCTAAATGCTTTGTGAAGTCCAATTCCATCGTAGGGAGTAAGTTGGACAAACATGATAGCAATTAATTCATTCTCCGGATCAATAAAGAAAAGAGTACTTAAAGCTCCATCCCAGAAGAATTCACCAACGCTTCCCTGATTTTCTTCTGCATCCTGCGGAGGTGCTACTCGTACTGCAAAATCAATCCCAAAACCAACCTGACCTCGATTGGGTAACCAAGACCGCTCTTTGATGGAATCAGGAAGGTGATTTGTTCGCATTAACTCCACTGTTGAAGGTTGAAGGATTGTTTGATCTCCATGCTTGCCCTCATTCAAAAGCATTTTGGTGAATTTCAGGTAATCATCGATTGTACTACTCAATCCAAAACCTCCTGGAGTTAGTGGCCAATGATTATAGCTAAAACGATAAGCGATTGAGTCAATTTGGCGTGCTAAAGTTCCATCGGCTTGCCGCTCGTATACTGCTGCCATTCGATCTCTATATTCTTCCGGAACATAATACATGGTCTCATTCATCCCTAACGGCTCTAATATTTCCTTATTTACGAATTCCCCATAAGGCATTCCAGAAAGCTTTTCCACCAAATAGGCTTGTACATCCACACATAAACCATATTCCCATTGAGTTCCAGGCTGAAACCAAAGGGGAGTGCTTCCAATTTTTTCTGCCATGCTCGCCAATGTGTTGTTATAATTCCGAGCATCTTTTTCCTTCATGACTTCACTTAAGCCAGGAATATTATCTCGATTGGGAAAGCCTGCAGTATGTCGTGTGATATCTCGAACGCTAATCGATCTATCCGCTTCAGTCAGGATCATTTCTCCATTTTCATCCACGCCTTGATACACTTTCATGTTAGAAAATTCAGGGAGATACTTTTCAAGCGGATCATCGAGTTCAAACATTCCTTTCTCATAAAGTTTCATGAGTGCAGTTCCCGTAATAGGTTTGGTCATGGAATAGATTTGGACCATGGTTTCGCGACTCATGGGTTTTTGCTGCTCTTTGTCAGCATAGCCAACAGCCTGAAAATACCTTTCTTCTCCCTTTTCATAAATCAAAGCCGATATGCCGGCCACTTTGCCAGCTTCCACTAGTGCCGTTAAAGTGCTGTCAACACGGGATTTGGCGGCTTCATTGAAAACGAGATTTGGACTGTCTGATGATTGGGAGCAAGCAACAAAAAGAAACTGAATCAGGATGATTATCCGAAAGGCGTATTTCATTTCCGAGTAGGTTTTGATAGGGAAATTTAAAAAATATCTAGGTTGGATTTTTTAGCCCATCGCTTTATTCCATCAAAGGCAAAATTGGAAATTGCCTGATAGCCATAATCCGATGGATGGATACCGTCAATTGCGAAAAATTCAGGACTTAAATCGAATTGAATTTCTTCATAAATCATGTTGGAATATTGTGATGCAATATTCTCCATTTCTTTGGATAGGAATTTTCGCTGACCTAGAAGAAAATATTTTAATTGGGGAGTGAAGGAAGGAAAAATATGTACCGGTGGAATATCGGATAAGTAAAACCATTCCGGTGAATAGCTTTTGTAAAGCCAAGAAATGATGTTTTCTAAATCTGATTTGTAATCAGTGGGCTTAGTGAGACGAAAGCAGTCATTTGCTCCTATGAATAAAAATATACCTTCAAGTTTGCTGGGATTGGTACCCAAATCTTCTTTGAAAGTAGGGATCAACTCTTTAGCTCGAAGGCCATTTTTACCGAGATTAATTACCTGATATTTTTCTTGAAAAAGGTGAAAAATATTTCCTGCTAAAGTAGTTTCAGGTTGTGATGCACCCACTCCAGCAGCGGTGGATTCTCCAAGGATAAGTATTCTTTTGCTTGATTCGCCGAGGATTAGGTGATTGCTTTTGGCAGGAGGAAGTGGATTGTTTTTTCTGACTGTTTTTGCTTGGTAAATTAGGTAGGGCAACATTGGATAGAGTTGCGTTTGAAACCACCAATAAGCCTTCATTTATCCACCTGATTTTTTTGCTTTGTATCCTTCCTTCAATAAGATATCAAGGACTTTGTCTCGATGATCACCTTGGATCAAAATCTCTCCATCTTTTGCGGACCCACCCACGCCGCATTTGGATTTTAAGAGTTTTCCAAGGTCTTTCAGGTCATCTTCTGAGCCTACAAAGCCGCTGACCAAAGTTACCTGTTTTCCTCCTCGAGCCTTTTTGTCCAGCATAACTTTCAAGTTCTGTTGAGCAGGAGGAAGCGTCACAGCATTTTCTTCAGAATCGTAATTATATTCAAAATCAGAGGAAGTGGAGTAGACCACGCCATCTCTTTTTTTCCAATCGTTGTTTTTTCTTGACATGCTGTAAAATTAAAAAAGCCTGCGAATTTGCAGGCCTTCTAGATGATGAATAGTGATTATTCTACTCGTAGTGTCCATACCGGCCTCTTGGCGTGATTGACAACGTCTTCGGCTATACTTCCTGTAATCAGATGAAGGAAGCCTGTTCGGCCATTGGTAGCCATGGCTATCAAATCTGCATCAACATCCTCCGCAAATTGAATGATGCCTGCTTCCTCGGAAGTTGAATTATATATTTCTGCTTTGACATTCTTCATGTCAAATTCTTTCACAAAGCGCTTGATACGTGCTAAAGACTCTCGAGTCTCTTCAAAATTGCTAGGAGTATTCACGATCACCAAATAAACCTCTGCATCGAAAATATGCTGAAGCCTTTTTAATCGAGCTGCTATTTCAGCTGAATTTTGACGGAAATCACTCGCGAAAACAATCTTTTTAAGATCCTTAGGATTTACTGCCGATTTGATGGTTACGACCGGACATTTGGCTGTTCTTACTATTTTTTCGGTATTTGACCCAATCAAAACTTCTTCAAGTCCAGATGAGCCTTTGGAACCCATTACAACCAAATCGGGATTTTCATTCAGAATGGACTTAGTAATGCCTTTAAATGCATTGCCCAGCTCTATCTTGGTTTTTAGAGAATAATTTTTTCCCCGATGCGATTCAGCTAATTCCTCCATTTGCTTCTTTCGGCGATTAGCTAGTTCCACGAAAAATATCTGATTTTCAATTTCAGGCATCATTTCCCCTCCGCCCATCGTTCCAAAGCCAGTATTGCTTGGGACTTCCAAAACATGTAGAACTTCAATCTGAACATTGTCCAATCTGCTGGCTAAAGCAGTAGTGAAATCAAGGGCATTTTGCGCCTCTTCCGAAAAATCATAAGGTACAAGTACTTTGGTCATGGCATGGTTTGTTAATGTATTATGCCAAATTAACATAAAAATTAAAGGAAAAAAGGACTTTAATCAGGTTTCAAAAAAGTAAGAGCCCGAATCCAAATAGAATAACCCAAAGCAAGGTGCTTAAGGCCATTTTTTTAAGGAAAGGATCCGTGGAATGTGCATCTTTTGCTTTTTGAACGCCAAGACCAATAAGAATCATTAATGGCAATGCGATAAAGGCAAAAAGTGGTTTGGGAGATTGAATCAGGACAGCATATCCAATCAAAAATAGATTGCCTCCTAAAATCAAAGACCAATTGTATCGTACGGCAGCTTTTCTTCCGATTCGGACAGGAATAGATCGTTTTCCTGCTTTTTCGTCTGATTCTATGTCCCGTATATTGTTGATATTCAAAACGGCTGTACTGAAGCAACCCAATGAGCTTCCAATCAGTAGAACATCCCAATCAAATTGCAATCCATGTAAAAAGTAGGTGCCAACAACACCCAAAATTCCAAAAAATATAAATACAGAAATATCTCCTAAGCCTACGTAACCATATGGATTTGAGCCGGATGTATAGGAAATAGCAGCCCAAATAGCTAAAAGCCCAAGAACCAAGAAAATCGTAAAAAGAAGCCAATCATTCAAGGCAATATAGACCAAACTTATTCCAGAAATGAAGGAAAGCATTCCGAATAGATACATGGCCTTTTTCATTTCTGTTAGTGAGATTACCCCTGATTGTACAGCTCTCACAGGACCAGATCGATCTTTAGAGTCAGCTCCGTGAACGCTATCTCCATAATCATTGGATAGGTTGGAAAGAACCTGAAGAAAAATTGTAGTCAAGGAAGCAAGGATAAAGATTTCCCACCGAAAGATACCCTGATAAGCAGCAACAATTGATCCTGCAAAAATGCTAGCGAGCGCTAGTGGTAAAGTACGAAGCCTGACTGCATGCAGCCAGGCCTCTTTTTTAGTAGCGATGGTTTTTTTCACTTAAAACTAAACTTAGGCTTCAACTAGTGCCAAGATTTCTTCGTCCAAAGGAGCTACAGCAGATGGGAAAAACTTCATCAATTCTCCATTTTCATTGATGTAGTATTTGCAGAAATTCCATGTCGGTTCCTGACTATTCCATCCATTTAGTTTCTCATCTGACAACCATCTATAAAGCGGATGCTTATCGAAACCTTTCACAGATATTTTTTCGAAAACAGGGAAGGTAACTCCATAATTAGCAGAGCAAAATTCCTTGATTTCCTCATTAGAACCTGGTTCCTGGCCACCGAAATTGTTAGCCGGGAAAGCGAGGATTTGAATTTTGTCGCCATAATTCTCGTGTAATTCTTGAAGAGCCGCATATTGAGGCGTGTAACCACATTTAGAAGCTACATTCACTACCAATACTTTTTTTCCTTTGAACTGGTTGAAGTCAACTTCGTTTCCGTCCAAATCCTTCATTTTGAAATTGTAGAATTCGCTTTCCATAGTTTTTGTGCTTACAGGAATCATACTTGCCTGAATATGTTCAGGTCTCTCAAGTGTCTTGCCACATGCAGCAAGTAAAACGCTTAATAGGATAATGGATAATTTCTTCATATTACATTCTTTCGGGTACTTGTATACCTAGCAAACTCATCCCTTTTTTGATTGTTTGAGCGGTCAGCTCAGAAAGTGCAACTCTGAAAGCCATTACATTTGGATTCTCTTCGCTGAAAATAGGAAGATCTGCATAGAATCGGTTGTATTCTTTAGCCAAATCAAACAAATATTGTGCAATCACAGAAGGTGAATATTCTTCGCCAGCAAGCTTAATCTTTTTCTCAAAATCATTCAGTAAGAAAATTAGACTGCTTTCGGAATCCTCTACGTTTTTGATGCTGGAGAAATCCAGGTTTTTGTATTCTACTCCAATTTGATCTGCCTTTCGTAGGATTGATGCAATTCTTGCATGAGAGTATTGAACAAATGGCCCTGTGAATCCCTGGAATTCGATGGATTCCTGAGGATTGAATAGCATTCGTTTCTTAGGATCTACCTTAAGAAGGAAATATTTCAAGGCTCCAAGTCCTAAAATCTCATATAATTCAGCAGCTTGTTCTTCTGAAAAGCCTTCAATTTTCCCCAATTCTTTGGTGTGTCTTTCGGCTGTTTCCACCATTTCCTGAATCAAGTCGTCGGCATCTACTACTGTACCTTCTCTGGATTTCATTTTTCCGGTTGGAAGATCGACCATACCATAGGAGAGGTGGTACAAGCCTGGTCCATATGGTCTTCCTAGCTTTTGCATTATTTTGAAAAGGACATCAAAGTGATAGTCCTGCTCATTTCCAACTACATACACTGATTTGTCTATATGGAAATCCTTGTATTTCAAATCGGCTGTTCCCATATCTTGAGTGATGTAAACGGAAGTTCCATCTCCCCGAAGAACCAGTTTTTCATCCAGTCCTTCAGCCGTCAAATCCACCCAAACGGATCCATTTTCCTTTTTGAAGAAAACACCTTTTTTTAGTCCTTCTTCAACGATATCTTTTCCAAGTAGGTAGGTGTCTGATTCGTAGTAAAATTTATCGAAATCAACCCCCATTTTTCGATAGGTTTCATCAAAACCTGCATACACCCACTCATTCATTTGCTTCCAAAGCCCAACAACCTCTTCATCTCCAGCTTCCCACTTTCGTAGCATATCTTGAGCTTCTATAAGAATTGGGGCATTCTTTTTAGCCTCCTCCTCACTCTGTCCCTCATTCTTCAGTTGTTCAATTTGCTTTTTGTATTCCTTGTCAAAAATGACATAGTACTTCCCTGCTAAATGATCTCCTTTGAATCCTGACGATTCAGGAGTTTCTCCATTTCCAAAATGAAGATAAGCCACCATGGACTTACAAATATGGATTCCCCGATCATTTACCAAATTGGCTTTGATAACCTCATAACCATTGGCTTTTAGGATTTCTGCAACTGAATAGCCCAAGAAGTTATTTCGAAGGTGTCCCAGGTGAAGCGGCTTATTGGTATTAGGGGAGGAATATTCCACCATGACCTTTTGTCCATTGGAAGGTAATTGTCCCCAATGAGGCTTTTGGTAGATTTTACTGAAAATATCCAACCAAGAACGTTGGTTAAGGACCAAATTCAAAAACCCTTTCACCACATTGAAATCAGCTACTTGATCTACATTGGCTACTAAATAGTCTCCAATTTGCTTTGCAGTAATTTCTGGGGAAGTTTTGGAAACCTTCAAATAAGGAAACACAACAAAGGTGTAAGTACCTTCAAATTCCTTTCTAGTGGGAGCCAAGGAGAGCTGCTCCAATTCCACCGAATGATCGAAAAGAGCTTGAAAAGCATCTTGGATTCCTTTAAGGATATTTTCTTGTATGGTCATGGTTTTAATTTTCTAACACAAAGGTGGGTGAATTAAAAGTGTTCAACCAAGGAATTGGTGGTTATTTCTAGGATTTCAAAGGCATTTTCTGCCATGGTGTTTTCAGTATCCAATGTTGGGTTTACCTCTACAATTTCCCAGCAACAAACCCGCTTATCCTTAATTAATTCAGCATTTAAAGTGATCGCCTCTTCTACAGTCAAACCATTTGGGACTGGAGTTCCTGTTCCTACTGAAATGGATGAATCCAAACTATCAACGTCAAAGGAGATATAGATTTGATCACAATCTTTTAAAATTTCGAGAGTTTCTTCCGCCACTTTTTGGATTCCTAATTTCCGAACCTCCTCCGTTTTAAAATTTCGGATTCCGTATTTATCGATCAAATAATCTTCTGGTTTTTCCGTATCTCTTACGGAAATAAACACGATGTCTTGAGGATCAATTTTAGGAAAGTCTCCCCCGATTTTTTTGATTCTTTCCCAGAAATGGATGGTTTCTTCAGTGGGTTCATTGACCTGACAATCTTTGTTGTCAAGTTGGGCGGTCATTGCCAAAGGCATGCCATGCATATTGCCAGAAGGAGTGGTATAGGGAGTATGGAGATCTGCATGAGCATCAATCCAAATAACTCCTAATCGCTTTTCAGGATCAGCAGCCTTTATCCCCATGATAGTGCCTGCTGCAGTGCTGTGATCACCCGCCAAAACAATCGGAAAGACTTTTTCCAATCGAAGGGATTCTATGGTGCTGTATACGTTTTTCAAAACCTGGTATACTCCATCGATGTATTTGGCGTGTGGAAACTTATTTCCTTTCCAGAGGTAATTATTGGCATCTGGAACGTTGATTGGATCAAACTTGGTGAAAAAGTCAGATTTCTTGTCAAGCGAAGCGATTTTCAATGCATCAATTCCCAGGCTTGCTCCACGGGTTCCTGCTGCGATTTCGGATCTTACTTCTACGAGCTTGATATTTCTCATGAATTAGATAGGTAGGGTTTACATTCAGCTTGCAAAAGTACTCAAAATGGGCTAGGAATCCAGTCTGAATAATATCTTAAAAACTATTCTTCCCCGTAATTCCGGTAAATGATTTTTAAATTGGAGAGCAGATGTGATTTCTGGACAGATATTCCAATCTAATGGTTTGAAAATCCATCTTATTGTTCAAATTTTGCGACCTTATAACCCAAAAGCAATTGCCCCATGAATAGATACATCGATCTGATCCAACAAACTTTTGACTTTCCTACTAAAGAGTTTCATGTTGAGAACAATGAGCTTTTTTTCAATGGGGTCAATTTGATGGAGATCATTAAAACCTATGGTACTCCGCTTAAGCTGACTTACCTTCCTAAAATTTCTGAGAATATCCAGAATGCCAAGTCGTATTTTCATAATGCAATGAAAACCCATGATTATCAGGGGAAATATACTTATTGCTATTGTACCAAGTCTTCTCATTTTAGTTTTGTGCTAGATGAGGCTTTGAAGAATGATATTCATATCGAAACCTCATCTACATTTGATATTCCTTTGGTTCGTACGCTTTTTGAAAAAGGAAAAATCACCAAAGACACTTACATCGTTTGTAATGGCTTCAAGCGGGAAAAATACCTGCAATACATTACCGATTTGCTAAATGATGGATTCAAAAATTGTATTCCTATCCTAGATAATCTGAGCGAAATCGATTATTACTTAGAGCATGTCAAAGTCCCTTTCCAAGTTGGGATTCGGATTGCAGCAGACGAGGAGCCAAAATTCGGTTTTTATACTTCAAGGCTAGGCGTTCGCTATGCGGACATTATCAAGCTCTATGAAGAAAAAATAAAAGATCATCCTTTGGTGAGTCTGAAAATGTTGCACTTTTTTATCAATTCAGGCATTCGAGATACGGCTTACTATTGGTCAGAATTAACTCGTTTCATTCAGAAATATGTGGATTTGAAAAAGATCGCCCCAACCTTGGATACCATGGATATTGGTGGCGGTTGGCCTATAAAAACCAATGTGTTTTTCGATTACGACTACCAGTATATGGCAGATCAAATCGTGAAAAACATCAAGTGGATGTGTGCCAAAAACAACACGAAAGAGCCAAACATTTTCACAGAATTTGGTAGCTATACGGTAGGAGAGAGCGGAGCAGTTCTCTATTCAATTCTGGATCAAAAGCTTCAAAACGACAAGGAGCTTTGGTATATGATTGATGGTTCCTTCATTACCCAACTTCCAGATAGCTGGGGACTCAATCAGAAATACATAATGCTTGCAGTCAATAATTGGGACGAGGAATACCACAATATTTCACTAGGTGGCCTTACTTGTGACAGTATGGATTATTATAACTCAGAAGCCCACCAATTCAATATTTATCTTCCAAAAATTAAGGAAGGAAAACCTCAATACATAGGTTTCTTCCATACCGGGGCATACCAAGAATCATTGGGAGGATACGGAGGAATCCAGCATTGTTTGATTCCTGCTCCAAAGCACGTGTTGATCAATCGGGATGAAAATGGAAAAGTTACTCACCAATTATTTGCGGAAGATCAAACAGAAGAAAGCATGCTAAAGGTACTGGGTTATTAAATCCCAGTACCTGTATTAATTTTAGTAAGTGTACTTGACAAAAACTCGCTTGTTGATTTCTTGACCATCTGGAGCAATTAAAGGGGCATCAGCGCTTTCTGCATTGACTCTGAACTTTGCTACAGGCATATAAGCTCCTTCGAAAGAAACATGATGCACTTGAATTGAGCGTAGACCCAGTGTTTCTGCTATCAATTGAGCTTGATTTTGAGCGTCTAAAAGCGCTTCGGTTATCAAGGTTCTTTCAAGGGCTTTTTGTTGTTCTTTTGAAACATCAAATTGAAGATTAAAACTCATATCTCCAGCTGCTTGAATAGCTTCCACTATTTTTTGAAGTTCTTCAGTTTGGCTAGTGGTAACAATTTGTAGATTTTGACGTGCGACATAGCCACTGTCAATCCAAGTATTACCCCTCTGAATGCGGTTGATGTTTACAGAAAAATTATCCGCAATGAGCTTGTAATCTTTGATTTTAGCTTTTTTCAAGGCAGCAGCAAGATTCTCTGTTTTTGTATTCAATACGCTCGTGGCCGTAGCCACATTCATAGCTTTTTCCTGAAGATAGATATTGAATGAGGCTTGATCCGGAGCGATTTTTCTGGATGCATTCCCTTGAACTTCAATAAGCGGTATGGCACTGTTTTCTTGTCCTAGTGCTAGGGCAGAAATAGCAAAAACCAAAAATAAGGTGAGGATGGAATTTTTCATGTTTATAAGCATTTAATAGAAAATTAAGTCAAGGATTAGACTGCTCTAAGCAGTAAAAAGCTACAAAAATTACTGAATTTTAACAGGATTTAGGATCTATTTCAGAATCTACCTTAGATTCTTTTCCTCTTAAGTAGAAGACTATTGCTTACTACCGATACCGAACTAAAAGCCATAGCAGCACCTGCAATCATCGGATCTAATAAAAATCCATTAATAGGATAAAGAATACCAGCCGCTATCGGGATGCCGATTACATTATAAATAAAAGCCCAGAAAAGGTTTTGTTTGATTCCCCGCACGGTCAATTTGGACAGGTTTATGGCCTGAGGAATTTTGCGAAGGTCGGATGTGATAAGGGTAATTTTAGCAACATCCATGGCAATATCAGATCCGTGTCCCATGGCAATACTAACATCAGCCAAAGCCAAAGCCTCCGAATCGTTGATGCCATCTCCAACCATGGCAACAATTCTATCCTGCTTTTGCAATTCTTTTACGTAATCACCTTTTTCTGATGGTAAAACTCCAGCTTTAATATGTTTGATCCCGGCTTCTTTGGCTATGTATTGGGCTGCTATTTCCTGATCTCCAGTTAACATGTGAACTTCAATTCCCGAATTCTGTAGAGACTGAATAGCTTCCTTCGAACCGGTTTTGATTTGATCCGAAATTGTAAAAAGTGCTAGTGCCTGCCCTTTTTTTGCGAAGTAGACGAGTGTTTTTCCATCTTTAGCTTTTTCTCGGGCAAATGGCTGAAATGGCTTGGGTATTTCCACCGAATTTTCCTCAAGAAGCTTTTGATTTCCCACAAAAAAAGAATCCTGATCAATACTTGCTACCACACCCTTACCGGAAAAACTTTCAAAACCGGTAGGTGACAGTGGTTGTAAATCTTGCTTCTCCAAGTCCAAACTTATTGCCTTTGCAAGTGGGTGTTCGGATTTAGATTCAATTCCCAGCAGAATTCTAGAAAACCTTTGAATTTCAACTTTATTCAAATCCTGATTCCAAAGGACATCCTCAACTCTTGGTTTTCCTTCGGTAATCGTCCCAGTTTTGTCGAGAATGATGGTGTCTATTTTTTGGGCTAGTTCTAAGCTTTCAGCATCACGGATCAAAATATTGTTTTCAGCGCCTTTTCCCATTCCTACCATCACAGCTGTAGGCGTTGCCAAGCCTAGAGCACATGGACAAGCAATCACTAACACCGCAATAGAGGCAAGTAGGGCATGGGTAAGTCCATTTTCGGATCCTACCATCATCCAAATCGCAAAAGTGGAAATTGATATAAGAATAACAGTTGGGACAAAAATTCCCGCAATCTTATCGACCAATTTTTGGACAGGAGCCTTACTGCCTTGAGCCTCTTGTACTCGTTGGATGATTTGAGCTAAAATCGTGGAAGCTCCCACTGCAGTAGCCTGCATCTGAAGGCTTCCTTGTTGATTGATAGTGCCGGCAAATAATTTTTCCCCAGTCTCCTTTTGAACGGGGATAGGTTCGCCTGAAATCATGCTTTCATCCACAAAAGAGGAACCACTTATTACTTTCCCATCAACTGGGATTTTTTCACCGGGCTTTACCAAAATTCTGTCTCCTAATTGAACCTCTTCTATCGGGATTTCTTCATTTTTTTCATCCCCGATTCTCGTTAAGGTTTTGGGTTTAAGTCCTATCAATTTTTTAAGAGAGGAGGATGTGCTTGATTTAGCTTTTTCCTCCAGTAATTTTCCAAATGATATAAAGGTGATAATAACAGTAGCCGCTTCAAAATAAACATGCGGCTCCATCCCTTGTTGGATTAGGAATTGAGGGAAAATCGTATTGAATGCACTGAATAAAAAGGCAATTCCTGTTGATAAAGCCACTAAGGTATCCATATTGGCTTTTCTGTTTTTTGCTTGTTTCCAGGCATTGATAAAAAAGTGCTTTCCAAAATAGAATAGAACTGGAATAGTCAAAACCAAACTTATCCATCTTCCAGGTGTCCAATCCATAAAGAACATTCCCAACACAAAAACAGGAATAGTTAAAATAGCAGCTCCAATGGTCTGCTTTTTTACTTCCTGATAATGTCTTTCCTGCTCTTCTTCGACACTTTCCTGAATACTCTTATCAGAAATAATCAATCCATATCCTACGTCTTGAAGGGCGTCATTTAATGCTTGAGGAGTAATCCCTTCCTCATATTCTACTTGGACGGTATTGTTGGCAAAATTCACGGATGCAGATTTGACTCCGTCTGTGAAGGATAAAATAGTTTCCACACTAGAGGCACAGGCAGCACAGGTCATGCCTGTTACTGGAAAAGTCTGAGTGTGAGTGCCTTTAGTTGCTGTTGAAGATTCCATAGGAATTTGTTCGGAAAACAAAGCTTAAGTATAGGTTAAAAATTGAATGTATTGATAAATAGTTCACTTTGTGAATTAATGATTAGAATAAAAAAAAGCCCTGAATTTCACTTCAGGGCTTGAAAAAGGCTTCTTTAAATTAGTTTGAAGGTCCACCTTCAGGAGCTTTTGTAACTTCGATTTTATCTCCGTCTTTTAGCTCTTTGCTGACGATGAAATAAGGACCTGAAATTACTTCATCTCCTTCTTTCAATCCTTCTAATACTTCGATATTCTGATAATCTGAAATGCCTGTTTTGATTTGTCGCATGACCGCGCTTCCATTTTCTACCAAGAATACAAGCTCTTTCAATTGAGTAGTTGTTCCTCCTTCTAGGGTGTCTACTTCATTTTCTCGAGTAGTTACTGAAGAAAGCGGAATAGAAAGCACATCTGATTTTTCAGTAGTAATGATTTCTACAGAAGCAGTCATTCCAGGTCGGAAAGGATATCTATTTCCTTCTTTCACTAAGTCCTCGTAAGATGAATTTAGGATTCTGATTTTCACTTTAAATTCCGTTACTGCATCTGCAGAAGCTTTTGTGTTTGCGGTATTCGCAATGCTTGTTACAACGCCTTTAAACTTCTTGCCAGAGTAGGAGTAGGCATCCACATCAATAATCGTAGTATCTCCTTTGCTAAGACGAACGATGTCATTTTCATTTACGTCAACCCGCACTTCCATTAAGGATAAGTCAGCGATGGTCAACATCTCAGTACCAGCCATTTGCTGAGTTCCTACCACACGTTCCCCTTTTTCTACCAATAGGTTGGATACAATACCAGAAACAGGAGAGTAAACATTGGTCAGGCGAAGATTTTCAGCAGCTTCATTTACAGTAGCCTGAGAACTTTTGACAATAAACTCAGCTGCTACTACATTTTGCTTGGCAGCTTCTAAATCTTTTTGTGCAGAAATATAGGAAGCTTCAGCCTGCTCAAAATCAGCATCAGAAATTGCTTTTTGCTCGTAAAGAACTTTCTGCCGCTTGTAATTCAATTCGCTTTGCGTGAATTGAGCTTCTGCTCTTTGAAGACTTGCTCTAGCCTGTGCAAGGTTAGCTTCTTGCTGATTTAAGTTTGCGCGTGCACGATCCAAAGCAGAAATAAAGTTGTCAGGTCTAATTTTCACTAGAAGCTTTCCAACCTCTACAGAATCACCTTCCTGTACATTCAATTCGATGATTTCACCAGCTACGTCAGGACTAAGATTCACCTCAATTTCAGGTTGAATTTCTCCGGACGCTGAAACCTTTTCAATGATTTTGTTTTTGGAAACTTTTGCTGTTTGAACTTGGGTAACTTTTTCACCGCCAATCCAACCTGCAGATTTTCCAATAATTGCGAATAGGATGATTAATCCAACAACTCCCAGGAGGTAATAAAGAGATTTATTTGATTTTTTCGTTGTCATGGTTTAGTTAAGGTTGATGGGGTTTCCTAAATAGAAATCAAGGACTTTAACTCTGAAAATGTAGGTGTATTTTGCATTCAAAAGATCAGACTGAGCATTGAAATAATTCACCTGTGCTACTTGAAAGTCCACAGAATTGATTGCTCCAAGATCAAATCGCTGCTGAGCAATTCGAAGGGATTCTTCCAAGCTTTCCACTCGAGTTAAAGAAGCTTGATAAGAACGCTCAGCTGCTAAAGCTTGGTTGTAAGCTGTTTCAATGTCCTGACGCAATTGGTTTTTCGCTTCAAGTTCTGCTACCTCTGCCAATTGACGTTGAACTCTAGCCCGCTGCAAATTCGATTTATTGTTGAACTGCGTAAAGATCGGAATATTCAAAGAAAGGTTGACCGATTGAGAAAGGTTGTTTTCGATTTGAGTTCTGAAAGGATCCGGTTCTTGTCCTGGAGCAGCTCTATCTACATAGTTAGAGAAAATATTTGCTCCAATTCCTAAAGAAGGATAAAATGCTCCTTTAGCCGATTTTACTCCATATTCAGCACTTTCAATGTTTTTCTGTGCCGCCAAAATCTCTGGCATGATTTCCACCGCCGTATTATAAATCATGGTTGGGTTTTCGGTGGCCATCAGCGTTTCATTGAATTCAAGAGCAGGTTCTACCACATCAAAATCCTCAGTAAATGGAATTTGCATAGCTTGAGCCAAATTGAGCTTAGCTATTCGTAAAGCATTTTGAGCATTGATTACTTCTGATTCA
The DNA here is from genome assembly GCF_004571135.1 of Algoriphagus kandeliae. GTDB lineage: Bacteria > Bacteroidota > Bacteroidia > Cytophagales > Cyclobacteriaceae > Algoriphagus > Algoriphagus kandeliae. Next base: position 1,003,334 of record NZ_SPSB01000001.1, on the reverse strand, counting down.
TTGGTGGCATTTTGTGCCTCTAAGTCCAATTGGTCGGAGTATGGCAAAGAGCCAGCTTCTACCAGTTTGGTAGTTCTTTCCAGTTGCTCTTGAGTAGTTTTTAGCTGGTTCTCAGCAATTTTCACTTGCTCCCGATTAAAAACGACGTTGATGAATAAATTGATAATATTCAAGGTAATCGTGTTCTCGGTGGCTTCTATGTTATATTGGCCAGCTTCCAAATCAGACTTTGCCTGATTAACTGAATTATTGATTCTGCCAGCACCAAAAATGGTCATGTTGGAGTTCATCGAAAGGTTGATGTTTCCGATTCGCTCAGTTTCAAAGAGGTTGGTTACTGGGTTAATGGAACGACCCCAACGGTAACCACTACTGGCGCCTGTAGATAGGGTAGGGAAGCGACTTCCTTTACGTTGCAACAAATTTGCTTCGTTGCCAATTTGGTTGAGTTGACTTCGTTTGAGTGTCAAATTGTTTTCGAGTGCAATTTCCACAGCAGTTTCCAGGTCAATAGGACCTGTAATTTCCTGTGCTTTAGTCTCAAAAAACAATCCGCAGATCAAAGCGAAGCTTACAAAAAGCTTTTTCATTGTGGTAGCTTATAGATCTATATCTGGTATGTAAATTAATTCTTTAATCCAAGGTAATGATTTCAAATAATCGATGGTAATAGGCCTTATGCCGGAGTCCATCTCAATGACATGGCAAGCTAAGTCGTTTTTTCCTTTTCGAGAAACAGACATAGTAGCAATATTGGTTTTTTCCTGAGCAATTACAGACGAAATGAAAGCAATTGCGCCGGAAACATCCTGTGCCTTAATAATCAATGTATGAAGTTGCGCCGAAAAGTTGGCAACAAATCCATCCACTTCAGCAATATTGATTAATCCTCCTCCCAAACTTTCACCGACGACTTCAACCTTTCTATCTCCCCTTCGAAGATTTAGTTTTATAGTATTTGGATGGTGAACAGAGGAATTTCCTATTGACTTGAAATGATAGACAAGTCCTTTTTCTTTAGCAAAATCCAATGCTTCTCGGATTCGCTCATCATCGGTTTTAAAATCCAAAAGACCACCGATAATTGCCCTGTCACTCCCATGCCCCTCATAAGTTCTAGCGAAAGAATTGTAGAAAACGATACTCGCTTCATCAGGAATTCCACCTAAAACTCGGATGGCAGCCCGGGCAATTCGAACTACTCCCGCCGTATGCGAGGAAGAGGGTCCTATCATTACGGGACCAATCATGTCAAAAACACTGCTTTTTCCTGCCATTGCACCAATTGACCAATTACTATGCTAAGAATCCTCTGATTTAAAATTCAGGTCAAAAATGAAAATATTTGAGGATTTTACAGAATTATTTTGGACCAATAGTCAAATTTAAATACGGTTTAAATAATTCAAATTTAAATTCTGTTCATAATCGAACGTTTTTATGCGCGATTTTGAACATGCTAATTCAATAAAACCTCGCTATTCAATAAAAGTGTATTAGTAGTCGGTTTTGGTGAAATCTAATTTTTTGGGAATGGGGAAGTTTTTTGACCATTGATAAGGCCAAGTATATTTTACATATAAAATTGACAGTAGTGGTTGCTGACCTTTATCTGAAAGTTTTATATTTAGTGGCTTATTTAGCTATTAGTCTTTAACCTATAAACTTATTACTAAGCCCAATAACCCTAAAATCTATGCTCTTAGAACCCTTAGACCTGGTAGTATTCATAGGATACTGCTTATTGATCGTTGGCATGGGGATATTTGTATCCCGTGAAAAGAAAGGCCACGTAAAGAACTCATCAGATTACTTTTTGGCGTCTAAAGCCCTTCCCTGGTGGGCAGTAGGTGCTTCTTTGATCGCCTCCAATATTTCAGCCGAGCAATTTATCGGAATGTCAGGTTCCGGTTTCGCGCTGGGTTTGGCAATTTCCACGTATGAGTGGATGGCTGCAGCTACTTTATTAGTAGTCGCAATTTTCTTCCTGCCTGTTTATATCAAAAAAGGCATTTACACGATGCCTGGTTTCTTGCTGGATCGCTACGATACAAGAGTAAGAACAACCATGGCGGTTTTCTGGCTTTTGCTTTATGTCTTCGTAAACCTGACCTCAGTTCTTTATTTAGGGGCTTTGAGCTTGAATACGATTCTAGATATTCCGCTTTCTTATGGAATCATCGGTTTGGCTTTATTCGCGATGATTTATTCCATTTATGGAGGACTAAAAGCTGTAGCCTGGACAGATGTGGTACAAGTTTTCTTCTTAATCGCGGGAGGACTAGCTACGACCTACATCGCACTTCAGATGGTAGGAGAAGGAGATGTTTGGGAAGGGATTAGCCTGCTTAGACAAGAAGTTCCCAATCACTTTTCCATGATTCTTTCCAAAGGTGAAATGATGATTCCTGATGGAAAAGGTGGTGAATATGACGCTTACCTGGATCTCCCTGGATTAAGTGTTCTAGTAGGAGGAATGTGGATTGTAAACCTCAGTTATTGGGGATTCAACCAATATATCACCCAGCGAGCATTGGCTGCAAAGAGCTTGGATGAGGCTCAAAAGGGGATGATTTTCGCAGGTTTCTTGAAGATTTTGATGCCTTTGATCGTAGTTATTCCAGGTATTGCGGCGTTGGTCATTGTGAATAAAGGAATGGATTCAAGTTTCTTGTCATCTATGCAGGATCCAATGACTGGCTTGGTAAAATCTGATCGAGCATATCCGACGTTACTTCAATTGCTTCCTGTAGGGTTGAAAGGTTTGGCTTTTGCTGCTTTGACAGCCGCGATTGTTTCCTCTTTGGCATCCATGGCAAATAGTACTTCGACTATCTTCACCATGGATATTTACAGCAAGTATTTTGGGAAGAACTCTACAGAAACGCAACAGGTAAGAGTTGGTAGAATTACAGCAGTGGTAGCCTTTGTAATCGCCTCCTTGGTGGCTCCTGCTTTGGGTCAGCTTGATCAAGCTTTCCAATTCATTCAGGAATATACAGGTTTTATTAGCCCTGGAGTATTTGCTATTTTCTTCTTTGGTGTTTTCTGGAAAAAAACAACTTCCAATGCTGCCTTGGTCGGTGCAGCTTTGAGTATTCCGCTTTCGGTGGTTCTAAAGTTTGGTTTCCCAGGTCTTCCATTCATTGATAGAATGGGAATAGTGTTTTTGATTTTGGCGGCATTGATGATCAGCATCAGTTTGATAGAAGGAAAAGGAAAGGATCATCCAAACAGCATCGATATCAACAGAGACCTATTCCGAACTAGTACTGGATTTAAAGTCGGAGCCTTCCTGATTTCTGGAATTATAGCAGCATTGTATATTATATTCTGGTAAGTCATGAGGAAATTATTGCTAGGATTAGATATAGGGAGTTCCTCAGTCAAAGCCTCTTTGCTGGATGCTGATTCAGGAACAGCTTTAGTAGCAAAAGCATTTCCTAGTGAAGAAATGCCGATTTCTTCCCCTAAATCAGGTTGGGCTGAACAAGATCCCGAAATGTGGTGGAAATATGTTCAGCAAGCTTCCAAATACGTACTCGACAAAGCACAGGTAAAAAAAGGGGAATTGAAGGGTATCGGAATTGCCTATCAAATGCATGGTTTGGTCCTAGTGGACGAAAATCAGCAAGTTCTTCGCTCTTCCATTATCTGGTGTGATAGTCGTGCGGTGGAAATTGGAGAAAAAGCTTTCGAGCGATTAGGGGAGGAATATTGCTTGAATAATCTGTTGAATTCCCCAGGGAATTTTACAGCTTCCAAATTGCGCTGGATCATAGAAAACGAACCTGATCTTGTTTCCAGAATCCATAAAATCATGCTTCCTGGAGATTACATTGCGATGAAATTGACAGGAGAAATTTTGACTTCGGAAACAGGCTTATCTGAAGGGATTTTTTGGGACTTCCAAAAAAACGGGATCAGTGAAAAACTCTTGGAAGATTACCAAATCTTGAAAGAATGGATTCCTGATGTTGTTCCTTCTTTTTCACTTCAAGGAAAAGTTACTTCCCAAGCGTCCAAGCTTACGGGGATAGAAGAAGGAGTTCCGGTTTCTTATCGCGCAGGTGATCAACCGAATAATGCATTTTCGCTAAAGGTACTAAAACCAGGCGAACTTGCTACTACTGCAGGTACTTCCGGTACGGTCTATGGAGTCTGTGATACTCCTTTGTTTGATCCGCTTTCAAGAGTAAATACCTTCGTCCACGTCAATCATCAAAAAAATACGCCTTCTTATGGGGTGTTGCTTTGTGTTAACGGAACAGGGATTTTGAATAGCTGGATTAAGCGATTGATGGGTGCTGGCAAAATTGAATATGATGAAATGAACAATTTTGCAGCTTCGGCAGGGATAGGAGCGGATGGCCTGCTTTTCATTCCTTTTGGAAATGGAGCAGAAAGAATCCTGCAAAACAAGCAAGTTGGAGCGCATATGATTGGCTTGGATTTGTTGAAACATGATAAAGGACATATGATCCGGGCAGCACAGGAAGGAATTGTAGCTGCATTGACCTATGGTTTCCAAATCATGAAAGATATGGGTTTGGATCTACAGACGGTTAAGGCAGGTCGGGCCAATATGTTTTTAAGTCCGATTTTTAGAAAAACCTTCATCCATATGAATCGTGTGGAGTTGAAATTATACGACACAGATGGAGCACAAGGTGCAGCAAGAGGAGCCGGAATTGGTGCAGGAATATTCACAAATGAGGCCGAAGCATTTGAAGGACTACAGCTTTTGGAGACCTACGAACCCAACGAAAATTTCTTTGAACCCTATGAGGAATTATTTTCCCGTTGGAAAAATTGCCTAGAAGAAGTTCAAAAAATGCATATATAATTGTTTAATAAACTCAAACCTAAAAATAACCAACATGTCAAAATTGTATTTTCCGGAAATTGGAAAAATCGGGTATGAAGGCCCTCAGAGTGACAATACACTAGCATTTCGGTATTACGATGCAAATCGTGTGATTGGTGGAAAAACGATGAAGGAACACTTCAAATTTGCCATTGCTTACTGGCATTCCTTCTGTGGCACTGGGGCTGATCCATTTGGTCCCGGAACGATCAGACATCCCTGGGATGTAAATCCTGATCCGATTCAGCGGGCAAAGGATAAAATGGATGCCGCTTTTGAATTCATTACAAAGATTGGCGCTCCCTATTATTGCTTTCACGATGTGGATTTGATTGATGAAGGAGACTCATTAGCTGAATACGAAAAGCGAATGGAAATCATCACCGATTATGCACTTCAAAAGCAAAAGGAAACCGGGGTGAAATTGCTTTGGGGAACTGCCAATGTCTTCAGCAATCCAAGATACATGAATGGAGCATCCACAAATCCGAATTTCGATGTGGTTGCTTGGGCGGGTGCTCAGGTTAAAAATGCATTAGATGCTACCATCAAGTTAGGTGGTGAAAATTATGTCTTTTGGGGAGGAAGAGAAGGATATATGTCTCTACTCAATACAGACATGAATCGAGAAGTAGAGCATTTGGCCAAGTTTCTTTCAATGGCTCGAGACTATGCTCGAAAAAATGGATTTAAAGGTACATTCTTCATTGAGCCTAAGCCGATGGAGCCTACAAAACATCAATATGATTATGACTCAGCGACAGTTATCGGTTTCTTGAGACATTATGGTTTGGACAAAGACTTCAAATTAAACATCGAAGTCAACCATGCGACCCTAGCAGGTCATACCTTCCAACATGAATTGCAGGTAGCGGCGGATGCAGGTCTTTTGGGAAGTATTGATGCTAACCGAGGTGATTATCAAAATGGTTGGGATACCGATCAATTTGCCATGAATCTTCAGGAATTGACCGAAGCTATGTTGGTTTTATTGACTTCCGGAGGATTGAAAGGTGGGGGAGTGAATTTTGACGCGAAAATCAGAAGAAACTCGACAGATCCTGATGATTTGTTTTTGGCCCATATCGGAAGTATGGATGCCTTCGCAAGAGGAATGCTGATAGCCAACGACATCTTAGAAAAATCTGATTACCTCGAGCGAAGAAAACAACGCTATGCGAGTTTTGATGCTGGTAAAGGAAAGGATTTTGAAGAAGGGAAATTGACTTTAGAAGACCTCCGAAACTATGCAGCTGAGGTAGGCGAGCCTGCCCAAATCAGTGGTAAGCAGGAATACTATGAAAATTTATTGAATCGGTTTATTTGATTTTGAAATAAAAAGAAAAAGCCCGCTGAATTAAATTTGGCGGGCTTTTTTAATTATTTATCCATCATGGAATTAGCTTCAATTAGTTCATCAATTTCCTGCTGAAATTTTGGGCTTGGTGGGATGCCTACTACATTTTCTAAAAAGTCGATCGTTTCAAAAAGTACTCCCTCCCAATCATCAGAAGTGATGGAACTTCCAATCACATGGTCACCTGATTTTGGGAAAGCTTTTTCTCTTTTCAATTCTTTAGGAGTTCCTAGTTGTTGATACATTTCCAGCATTTTCGGTACGGAAACTACCGGGTCTTGCTCCTCATCACTCTTATAATAATAGCCTAGAAAAAGTGGTTGTTTAATTTTTTCAAAGGTCTTTTTATCCATCATACTGTAAAGCAGTACAGCCAAACTTTCATAGGCGTTCATATGGTAATCTTCAGACCAATAGGCGGCTTTTTCACCCTCACGATTCTGATGAATAACTTTGTTTTTCATCATTGTTTTTTCCATAATCCATTGCTGCCAAGGACTGAATAAACCTTCCAATCGTCCACCATTATCTCGGATTGCCGGAGAATATAGGACTACAGCTTTTATATCGGGCTGTTGCGATGCCAAAATCAAAGTCAGAGCTCCTCCCATAGATGTCCCTACTACGATAACTTCATCGCCTAAACTTTTCCCGATTTGATATGCTTCACCTGCCGCGTCTACTAAGGCTTGCGCTGAAAGATATTCCATTCCGTTTTCCCGACGAATTCCATGTTCGGGAAGGCGTGTGACGTAGAGATTTGCGCCAAAATGTTCCGCCAAAAACCGATGAACAGGATCTCCTTCCATTGGGCTTGCCCCAAATCCATGAATATATACAATGGAATAGGGGGTCTTTCTTGGATTACTTTCATCTGCCCATTGGATATAGGCTTCATTCCCTTCCTTGAGACCGATCACGGTATCCTCACGAGTCTTTATATAATCCATCAATTCATTGACCCGAGTCGGAACTTCGGGATAATGGACGATCAACTCCTGCTTTTCTACTTTGGGACCAAGCATGTAGACAATGGCTATGACCATTGCGAGGGAGAATAGAACCAGAAAGAGTTTTCGGATCATGATTTAGTTCGTTGAAATTATTGGAGAGGTAGAATCAAAAATTATCTGTCTTCCATCTCTCAAAAATAAGTAGGTTCTCGTATGCAATTGAGAATTATTTTCTATATCACCGGTAAATTTCAACCCAAATGTTTTTTCAAACTTCCTGAAATCCCGAATTTCTGATAGCGGAATATCTTCCCTATTTTCAAATAGATAGGATATGTCTGAACCTGCCTGAATGTTGCCAAGCGGTTTAGTTAAGGTAATGGCAATGTTAGAGATGTTTTGAAAATTGTAGAGTGGAATACAGGAAAGAGCATAAGCGGAGCCAAATCCTGATCCTTTATTCAGATTTTCGGTAAGTAAATCAAATTCCAGATCTATGACCAATTCAAAATCCTGTTTGGGGACAATATCCGATGAAGTAGAAAAACGGTCATTTTTAAAAGGCAGATATTTAACATTTATATCGGTAGCCGCCGCATTCCGTGGATCGGGGCAACGGCTATACAAATCTGGAAGTTGCTCCTGAACGCAAGACTGACCGATCATTAGAATCATATAGCCTATTAAAATGGAAAAAAGTGATATGGTTTTTTTCTGAATCATTTTCATTCACTTATTACTAAAATAATGGAAATATTACGAGCTTTCAGAAAATGACCTTTCTTTAACATTTATTAGAAATTCCATTTGATTTAGTATCCTTTCTTTCTCCGAATACGTTACCAAGCCAGATTACGATACGATTTTTAATCACTATGAAAAAAACTCTTCTAATTCTTGCGATTTTGATCTTTGCAGGATCCCTCAAAGCACAGGAAAATTCTCGCTTACCCTATCAATCTATTTTTGTGGAATTGGGAGGTCCGGGACTTCCTTACAGCTTCAATTACGATTTCCGATTCAACAAGGAAAAAATGGATTCCTGGGGGCTTCGTGTTGGAGCCAGTGGATATGCTTTTTCAGGAGGTGAATCCTTTTTCTCTTTGCCTGTGATGGCAAATCGTCTTTATGGAAAGGGGCCTCATTATTTCGAGATGGGTTTTGGCTTGACTTTTTTCGCTTTTGATAATCAAAGTGATGATTACTATTGCCTAGATGGTTACTTTGATCAAAATTCAGGGCAGTATGTATGTACGAATTATGGAGGCAATGATTACAATTTTATTCTCGATGTAGACGGTTCTCCAAGTTTGATGGGCACGATGAATTTCGGGTACCGTAGAATACCAGTTGATGGGGGATTTATGTGGAAAATCAGTTTAAACCCTATCTTCAATAACAACGGTTTTTGGCCTTTATATGCCGGTGTGGGATTGGGATATGCTTTTTAAGGTGAGTTTATGAAAAAATACATTTTGGCAATCCTGGTTTTTCTAGGACTTCAATTCTTCGCTCAAGCTCAATCCTCCGAAAGAGAAAAAGGTAGAGGAGTCTATGTGGAATTATTTGGAAACGGGATCACGTACTCTTTCAACTATGATCAGCGATTTTCGAATCGATTTGATGGATTGGGTTTTAAAGCAGGCGTTTCTTATTTCGCTATAGATGGTAGTTCTCTGACAACTTTGCCCTTGGGGTTAAATTACTTGCTTGGTAAAGAAGGGAAATATTTCGAAGTAGGAATGGGAGGAACCTACCTCAGAGGAGCTGATAAAAACAATAATTTTACTGTCGGAGATTCCCGAACCGTGGGTGATGGTTTCGTGGGAACAATGGTTTTTGGCTATCGTCGGGAACCTGTAGATGGTGGATTTCTATTTAGGGCCTCTTTGACTCCTGTATTCACGAGTGAATTCTTTTGGCCATTGTCTATAGGAATCAGTTTTGGCTATGCTTTTTAAAATGCACTAACGCTCGAACCCATAATCCTTTTCCACAAGACAGATTCTCGTTTTGAAGGATTGATACCATTGTTCTCTTCCCAGTTGTTGGGCTAGTTGATGTTCAGCTTCTTCTTTCCATTTTTTGATAGATTCTAAGTCTCTCCAATAACTGATTGTAATACCCATTTGGTCCCGCACACTTTCATGCCCCAAATAGCCCGATTGCTCCTTTGCCAATTCCACCATGCGTTCAGCCATTTCATGGTATCCATCTTGATTTTCAGTTAAATAATTTGTGAAAATCACTGCGTAATAAGGCGGATTTGGAGTAGGAGCAATCATTTGAAGCGCAATTATTGGATACTTTCTAAAACTAATCGGACCAATTCAGCTTTGTCTCCATTTGGAATCCATCTTGCAACAATTACTAAATCATTTTCAGGATCAACATAAATCATGTTAGTTCCTGCCCCAATATGCAAAAAGGCAGTTTCAGGAGCGGCAGGCACTTGTTGTTTATCTTGATTCAAGAAATAATTCATAAATCCATACCCGGGATTGGCAGGAGTAGGAATTTTTGACTTTTTGATCCATTCCTCGGATATCAATTGCTTTCCTCCCCAGTTTCCGTTTCGAAGGGTCAAATACCCGAATCGGGCTTGGTCCCAAGCTGAAAGCATCATTCCGCCTCCCCAGTGGGAACCTCCGCTGACAGATTGAACGATTTGCCCATCCATAACTATAAAGGAGTTTTCATAGCCTGTCCATCTCCAGGTATCACTTGCTCCGATTGGGTCCATAATTTTTTCTTTTAGGACGATTGGAAGTGGCTTTCGCCAAATATTCAAAAGTGCGAGTGCTAAGACATTTACTCGAGTATCATTGTATTCATACTTGCTTCCAGGTTCATTTTGCGGCCTGGCCCGCTTTTGTGCGACTCCTTCGGCTGGACGATCTGCCCAATCAGGTTTTCCCCAAAGGTTTCCTTCCCAATCAGAAGTTTGTCTTAAGAGATGATCCCAGGTTATTTTTCGGTTATGTTCTGTGTCAAAAAGCTCAAAAACATCCTCCTCTTCAAAATGATCGGCTTTATTCATACCAAGACGCTCTGGTCTGTATGGGTAAATTGGAGCCATGTAGGGGTAAACCAGATCGTGCTCACTTCGAATCAGTCCTTCTTCTACGGCAAGCCCTGCTGTAGTCGATAAGAAACTTTTCGCTACTGAAAAGGTCAAATCCACTCGATTTGGGTCGCCCCATTGACCAACCACATAGCCTTTGTAAATGATCACACCGGTGGCAGGTCCTCGTGTTTTCATAGGACCAATTGGATAGCCAAAAGGCTCTCTTCCAAAGGCACTTTCGTAATGTGCGATTTTCAAATTTGGATTAGCATCGCTTTCGTGAGAAATAGCGAATTCAATGGCTTCCTGAATTTTTTCTGGGTTAAGGTTGAGTTCTTCTGGAGATTTTTTCTCCCAATTTCCCTTTTCAGGAAAGTAGGTTTGGGCACTTATTTGAAATGCTCCAAATGTTAGGATGATAGCCAGCAGGAATAAATTCTTCATTTTGGATTTTTTTGTGATTTTAAGAAAAAGCTTTGAATTGGCTGAGACCATTGGTGTATTTGATCAATTTGGATCAAACTCTTTGCCTAATCATCAGTTATTGATGAATAGAAATTAGCACTTTCTAAAGAAAATTGTTTTCTGCAATTTTACCCAGTAGACTATGAAAGAAGAAAAAATTTACATTATCGGTGCCGGATTGTCCGGCTTGATAGCTGCTTTAGAATTAGAAAAATCCGGATTTCAGCCCATAATTTTAGAGGCATCTGACCGCATAGGTGGTAGAATGAAGACAGATGAAGTAGATGGTTTTTTACTGGATCACGGATTTCAGGTTTTAAATACTGCTTATCCAGAAGTAAAAAAGTATTTGGATTTTCAGGCACTTCATCTCAAAAAATTTGATCCGGGAGCAGTCATTTTTGATGAAAACGAATCCTATATCATTTCTGATCCATTGAGGAATCCTTTGAAGGTTGTCAGTATGGCATTTTCTAAAGTGGGGACCTTTATGGATAAGGTAAAGATGTTTACACTGACTCAAGATCTGAAACAAAAAAGTTTAGATGAAATTTTCAGTTCTAAGAGTATTCCCACCCATCAGTATTTGAAGGATTATGGTTTTTCTGATCAAATCATCGAGAATTTCTTCAAACCGTTTTTCAGGGGCATTTTTTTAGAAAAGCACTTGAATACTTCCTCCCGAATGTTTGAGTTTATTTTTAAAATGTTTGCAATTGGACATGCTGCTGTGCCTGAAAAGGGAATGGGGGAGATTCCGGCAATGATTCGGGAGCAGCTTAGTTCCACTCAGATTTATTTCAATCATCCAGTTGAAGAGGTTCAGGGATCAACCGTTTTACTTAAAAATGGGGAACAATTAGAGGCCGATCGAATCATTATAGCTGTTCAACCGGATAAAGTGATGAAGCAGCTTCAAGGACAGTTTGCCCCTCCTCAATCGGTGATAAACCTTTATTTTTCCCTTCAAAAATCCTTTTTGGCTCGTCCTATGATTGGGTTATTACCGGGTGAGCATCTGGTAAATAATATTGTCTTTATGGATGATGTTTCTCCTGAATACAGCAAAGATGGAAAGGCGTTGTTATCCGTAACGGTGTTGGAATCTGATTTGGACGAAAAAGAGCTAATTCGGCAAGTTCAAAAAGAATTGAGCCAAATTTCAGGGATTAAATCTGATTTCTTCAAATTCATTAAAAGTTACCATATCAACTATGCATTACCTCATGTTGATGATTTAAAATACACTATTCCTTTTACGGAGTGTAAGATTTCAGATCAGGTTTATTTGGCAGGTGATTACTTGTTGAATGGATCAATCAATGCAGCAATGACCTCAGGTAGAATAGCCGCAGAGGCGGTTATTCATTCCTTTATGCCAACTCATTAATTTAATTTTCCTGAATAGGAGAATCATCACAAGCCACATCTCCAACTATATATTGAAGTCCGTCTAGGAAAAATTGTAGCAATTCTGGGTTTTCAAAGCTTTGGGCGTTGTGGGAAGGTGCAGCATAAAAGACCTTCCCCTTTCCCTCTGATCGTATCCAGGCAGCGTAAGTTTTGCCGCTACTCATTTCCTTTCCTTTGCGTTGGTTTTTGATTTCTTGATTATTGAAATATAAAAGTGGTCGGAAATCCATCTTTTCGTAGGCATTCATGTAAAAATAGGGTTCATCCACATGGACGAAACTCCCAGAAGAAAAGGCTTGAGTCAAGGGGTGAGTTGAATCCTCTACCTGAACGTTAATAGATTGCTGCGGTGGGTGGTAATCAAAACTTCCACCGACCAAATCACTGAATGCTTGAGATTTATTCTGGGTTGTAATTCCGCCGTGCAAAACCATTAACCCTCCTCCGGATTTCACATAATCAATCAGGTTTTTTTCTAGTTGAAGTGCCTTTTTCATCAAGATGACGGAATCCTCATCGGATTCGAAACTCAATTGATCCCAAAATAAATTTCGATGATCTGGCTTGGAACAGGTATTATTCAAGACAATTGCATCAAATTCTTTTAGATTTTCCAATTCGAATAGTTCGATATCCTTACTTCCAGTTACTTCAAATGCACCGGACTTTTCACCTAAAATTTTGATCATTTCTTCCGTATGGGGAATCACCCAATGCTCAAACCCTGTGTGCAGAGAAAAGACCAAAATCTTTTTCTTGGCCGAATAAGGGAATCTTGTTTGGCTGGGTGCGATCTGCTGTATTTTTTGATTCCATTTTTCGTCATATTGGATTTCAGGAAGGTCCTGCGAAAAGGAATTCTGGGCTCCGGATAGGATCAAAAAGACGAGGGAAATCGTCAAGTAAAGAAGGCTTTTAATTCTGAATGTTCTCAAAGTTTAGTAGCTTTTCAGTGGATCAACAATCTTCCAATTTCAATAAAAAACCATGCGATTCAAAGTATTTATCCTAGGGATCATTTTTTGGACACTTCCCAATCTTGTGTACTCTCAATTGATCCAATTGGTAGAAAATGATTCAAGTTTTAACTTTTTGATGAATGATGTTCAAGTATTGGTCTACCAAAAAAGCAAAGCACCCATTCCTTTAGGAATTGATACTTTATTTTCAAAATCTGGGTTTATTCATCCCTTGGCGACCACTAGCGGAGAAATATTGACTAGAATTCAACCTGCGGATCATTATCATCATTATGGGATATGGGGCCCTTGGACAAAAACGAAGATTGAAGGAAGGGAAGTTGATTTTTGGAACCTAGGTGATGTAAAAGGACTCGTGGAATTTGATCAGGTACTTGACACAAAAGTCGACTCTTTTGGAGCAGAAATCACAGTTCGACAAAATCACATTGATTTTACCGGAAAATCATCTCCAAAAATCGCCATGGTGGAAAATCTTCGAATTCGAGTGGAAGCTCTTCAATCGGACCGATATCAAGTAGATTACACTTCAGAATTTACCAATCAATTGGATTCGCCAATTTTATTCGAAGCTTACCGCTATGGAGGAGGCATTGCATTTCGGGCGAGAAAGGAATGGGGACCGAAAAACAGCAAAATCCTCACTTCTGAAGGAAATCAGAGGGAAAATTCAGATGGAACAAGGGCTCGATGGGTTTTGGTATATGGAAAATCTAATTCGCCCCAAGGCTCAAGTGGATTGTTGATATTAAGCCATCCTAAGAACTTTGAGCATCCCGAACCGCTACGTGTTTGGCCGGAAGATTCTAATGAAGGGGTTGAAAATGTCTTTTTGAATTTTACCCCGACCCGGTTTCATCCTTGGGAAATTTTGCCAGAAAAAACTTACCAACTTCAATATCGGCTGATTGTCTTTGATGGGATATTAGAGGTATCTGAAGCCGATGAATATTGGAAAACCTTTTCGGGTCAAAAATAGAGTTAATTAGGGTCTTGATTGATTCCAAATTCATGGTTTTGATTGACCTTTTGATTTGTAATCGTTTATTTCAAAGAAAATACTTCGATTGGAGGAATATGATGAAAAATGTGATTTTTAGGAACGGAGATAAAATGCCCATTTTGGGTTTGGGAACTTGGAAAAGTAAACCTGGGGAAGTTAAACAGGCCGTTTATTGGGCTTTGGAAGCCGGATACCGACATATTGACTGTGCGGCTATCTATGGGAATGAAAAAGAAGTGGGGGAAGGATTAGCTGAAGCCATTCGAGCCGGCATCGTACAGCGATCGGATGTGTTTTTGACTTCCAAGCTATGGAATGATTCTCATCGTTTTGAGGATGTAGGACCTGCTTTGGACAAGACTTTGGAAGATTTGGGAGTTGATTATTTAAACCTTTATTTGATTCATTGGCCGATTTCATTCAAGCATGGGGTCAGCTTTGCTACCCATCGAGAAGAATTTTATACGTATGAGGATGTCCCTTTGACACAAACTTGGTCAGCTATGCAGGAGCAAAAATCTCTTGGAAAAGCTCGTCATATTGGAGTATCTAACTTTAATAGCACCAAACTACTGGAACTGATTAAGATGAACGAGGAGGTGCCTGAAATGAACCAAATTGAGATGCATCCCTTCCTGCCACAAGAAAAACTGGTAGAATACTGCAGGCAGCATCACATCTTGTTGACTGCATATAGTCCGCTTGGTTCTCCAGATTCTCGTGCAGAAAAACATCAAAATGACCCCAAACTTTTGACAAACCCTGTCGTTCGAGAAATCGCCAGAAAACATGGGGTTTCAGAAGGTCAAGTTTTGATTGCTTGGTCGGTGGCACGCGATATCGTGGTAATCCCTAAATCAGTCAATCAAGACCGAATCATAGCGAATCTTAAAGCTGCTGATTTAAAACTTGACGATCACGATATGATGGAATTACGAGACATTGGTATTTCTCATCGTTTTGTGGATGGTACTTTTTTCACTCAAGGGCAAAGTCCTTATGAATTAAGCGATCTTTGGGAATAGGAGATGAGTTGAAATAGAAATTAGTCTTCGATTTCAAGTTCTTCAAGAATCTCAGCTAATTCATCATAATCCTTTAATCCAGGCTTGATTTCTTCACCGCCTTCAAGGGCAATTCCGAATAGATTCAAGTCATTGATCAGGCTTTTTACATTAAAAGGGGAAATTCCACCAGCTAAAATGACTTTAGCCTTTTTAGCTATCAGTGCTACAGATTTCAGCTGATCTCCATCCAAAGTTGCGGAATCAGTTGTCAGTAATAAATGAATTCCTTTGGTTTTGATTTTTTCAGCCACTTCATCCTCAATATGTCTGATTTCTTGAAGAGGTGCTTCAAAAATCAATTGGTATCCCTGATCTGCAAACTCTAATAAAACATCAAGGTGATTATGCTGAATCCAGCTGATGTTCTGGTATTTACTTAGTTTTTGAGAAACAACATGTGAGTCATCATCTTTAAATTCAGCACAAAAATCACATCCAGAAACCCAACCTGTGATTTCTGAAAATAAAGTAGGGGGAACAAACTTTTCAGAGGCTTCATCCAGGCAAAACCCGATTACATCCACATACATCCCAGAACTGTAGCGGGCATCACTGAGATTTGTGACACCACTTATCTTTACAAAAGTACTTAAAGCCATTCCATTGAATTTTGGGCGAAGTTACTCATTCGTGCTTGTTTTACCAGTATGTCGTATAGTTCTGAAATTCTCTTAGTGCTGTTTTTGGTAAAAAAAGCTTAATTTTAGGCTTCTAGGATTTATGAAAAAACAAGTACTCTTTTTATTTTTTCCCTTCCTATTTCTCTTTTCATGTGATCGGGAAATAGAAAACCCTATTCCTACTAATTCATTTGATTTTTTTCCGCTTCTGATTGGGAATTATTGGACCTATGAAGTGGAAGAGCGGATTTATTTTGGGGAAAATGATTTTGAGGATGATTCATTTTTTTATCGGGACCAAATCCGAACAGTTTATGTAAATGATGCTGGGGAGCAAGTTTTTATTGTTAGAAGAGATAAGTCGGAGAATAATGAAATTTGGGAGCTTGAGGTAGAATATACCTTAGTGATTAGGGAAAATAACTTAATCATGAATCTTCAGAATCAGCCTCTGATTGTTTTGGTTTATCCAATCAAAGAAGGGGTGATTTGGAATGGAAATAAATATCGGGATGCCTCCCTAGATGAATTTGAATTAAAAATTGAAAACCCTTCTAGTTCTGGAAATTCAACAGTTCGGGTGATTCAGGAAGATGCTGATGATTTGATTACCTTTAGGGATATTCGATATGATGTTTTCGAAGAAAATGTCGGATTAACAGAACGCTACTATGAAGTGTTAACTTATTGTTCGAGAAACGACTGCTTGGGCGATCAGTTGATAGACTCGGGTAGGGTGACATATATGAAATTGATTGAGTTTGGGGATGTATAAATATTTGGTTCTTGCCTTCATTTCTTTTTCTTTTTTAGGGCAAATTGCTCAAGCACAGGATCGCTATGCAGTTTTTTTTAAATACAAGCCCCAATCAAGTTTTAGCCTAGAAAGGCCTTCTGAATTCTTAACGGAAAGAGCTCTTCAGCGAAGAGTAAAAGAAAATGTTTCACCGGATAGCACGGATTTGCCGGTTTCAGAAGGTTATGTCGAACAAGTAAAAGAATATGCAACCGCTATCTTATATCAAACCAAATGGTTGAATGCCTCATTGGTTGTTGCTGATTTGGAAGCTGTCCAAAATATTGAGCAACTGCCTTTTGTGGATAGAGTTGAGTTGGTGGGAAAAGGATATAATCCCCAACCTAATGAGCGGCTTAGAACTCCAGAATCTGAATCAAAGATTCAGAAATTCCTTCCATTGGAAAAAGCAAATGCCAGGACATTGGTTGCTGAAGAATTACCATCTGATTTTCAAAATTCCCTACTAGGAATTGATAAAATGCATGAAGAAGGCTTTAAGGGGGAAGGAATTCGAATTGCTGTTTTTGATGTTGGTTTTCCGGCTGTGAATACCATCAATGCTTTTTCTCACCTGATCAATAATGGTCAAATCATCGATCAGAAGGATTTTGTCAGACCTTGGAATGAGAATGTTTTTACAGATTATCAACATGGTACTAATGTACTTTCCCTAATAGGGGCCATGGAAGCGGAAGCCTATATTTCTGGGGCTCCCAATGCCGAATATTTCTTGGCTATGACCGAGGAATTGTTGACAGAGTACAAGATTGAAGAATATAATTGGCTTAGAGCAGCGGAATATGCAGACTCTATTGGGGTGGATATTATCAATAGTTCCTTGGGGTATTTTGATTTTGATGATCCTTCCATGAATTACACTTTTGAAGATTTGGATGGAAAAACAACTGTTATAACCCGTGCTGCGAATTTCGCTTCTCAGAAAGGGATCCTAGTAGTTAATAGTGTAGGTAATTATGGACCAAGTGAACCGAGTTTAGTAGCTCCCTCTGATTCTCCTGAAGTTTTGGCAATTGGATCCGTAAATCAAGATTTAGCAGTTTCTAATTTCAGCTCAAGAGGACCAACTAGCGATGGAAGAATTAAACCAGATTTGGCGGCTTTTGGGAATGGAGTTTCACTTATTCGAAATAATGGAAGCATTGGGCCTGGTAGTGGAACCTCTTTTGCCGCTCCGCAAATTGTTGCTTTAGCGGCTGGATTGTGGCAGGCCAGGCCTGATTGGACTCGATCGGAATTAATAGACAATCTTCTTCGGAGTGCAAGCAATTATGATAATCCGGATAATTTGATAGGTTATGGTATCCCCGATTTTTATAAAGCACTTTATGGTGAAATTCTTTCAATAGAAGAGCAGGGGGAAGAACTCGTATGGAAAGTTTACCCGAATCCGATATCAGGGAATTCTTTAAAAATCCATTTTGGCAAAAACTTGGAGGCAAGTTTTACCATTTTCGATATGAGTGGAAAATCCATTTCGAATCTTCAACTAAAGAGGAATTCAAATAAGGATCCATTTGAGGTTAATATAGAGGGGCTTCCATCTGGTTTCTTTATCATACAAATGGAGGATGGATCCGATATAAAGCGACAAAAATTAATTCGCTATTAATCAAAGCCTAAATTACCTTTCAATTCAAGATTAAAAATATGCCTATTCAAGTTGCTCCATCAATATTAGCTGCGGATTTTGCAAACCTTCAATCTGAAGTAGAATTATTGAATAAATCTCAGGCCGACTATATCCATGTGGATATTATGGATGGAATATTTGTTCCCAATATTTCCTTTGGAATCCCGGTTACCGAGGCGATATATCGTCATGCGCAAAAGCCCTTGGATGTTCACTTGATGATAACCAATCCTGATTTGTATTTAGAGGCATTCAGAAATGCAGGGGCATCTGTGATTTCAGTTCATATAGAGGCTTGCTCGCACTTAAATCGAAGTATTCAGTCTATCAAATCCTTGGGGGCGAAAGCAGGCGTAACCCTAAATCCGCATACCTCAGTGACTTTGTTAGAAGACTCAATTGAATCATTGGATGTAGTCTGCCTAATGTCTGTGAATCCGGGATTTGGAGGGCAAAAGTTTATAGAGAACACCTATTCAAAAATCACTCGATTAAAAGAACTGATCCTTGCTAAAGGAGCCAAAACTTTGATTGAAGTAGATGGAGGGGTGAACCTTGAAAATGCCCCACGATTGAAGGAAGTAGGTGCGGATATTTTAGTAGCTGGAAGCTTTGTTTTCAATTCGGTGGATCCAATCCAAACAATTGCTGAATTAAAAGCTATCTGATTTTCAGCTTTCTACCGCTCGTCATAAAATATCCAAAATAAGGCGGAATTACTTGATTTTTTAGCCAAGGTTCTATTTTTTGCAATCTTGTAACGAACCAAATAAACTAATCATGATGAAAAAACTATTGCTCTCCGCCTTATTTCTATCCTTCTTTGGGATGATTTCTTATGCTCAAGAAGCAACTGAAGGACCTGTCACCGATGAAGAATTAACTCAATATGCAACTGTAGAAGTGATGACTTCTCAATTTGTAGATCAGAAAACCGAAGAGCTTCGGAATATGATTTTGAAAAATGAGGTGATTGATGGAGGAGCTCGATACAATGAGATTAAGGCAGCGTGGGGCGATGAGGCTAAAATGACTGAAGCCAACATCACTGATGAAGAAAAAGCCGCTTATCAGGCTATTTTGGATTTCCAAGGTTCACTTCAGCAAAGTGTTGTAGATTATAAAACAGGGTTGATTACCGATAGCGATGTGATCAGTGTTTCTGTTTATAACAAAGTGTTAGGAGCATTAAAAGAGGATCCTTCCGTAAAAGAAAAGTTAGATAGCTTGATTGAAGAGTTGAAGCAGCAAACTTCAGAAGGAGAAGAAGATGGTTCTTCTGAAGACGGAAAATAATTTGTTAAAAAATACCCGCATATAAAAGCCTCCTAAGGGAGGCTTTTTTTATATTTCAACACTAATTAAAGTTTCATTCCGTTAATCAAGTTATGGCCTTCAAAAAACTTTTCCTTACAGGACTTTCGATAATGGTACTTTCTTTTTCTTTCGCTCAGGAAGAAGATATTTTTGGAATTTCTCGGAAGGCAAAAAATCCAAAAAGTGAATCTTCCATTGGTAATGTTTATCGAAATGTTTTAGAGCAATTTGCATTGGAAATATCAACCGGGGGAGGCTATCAGGAATTCCGAACAAGTTTTTTTTCTGAAAATCCAGACTTATATCCGCTTTTTCAATACCAAAATTTCGATGAACCATTAGATATTTCCGAGGAAAACCCACTTCAAATGAAAGGAGGGGATTGGGTTTTTCCAGTGCTGAATGCAGGAGTTCGAATCAATCTCTTTAATCTATTTACAATTGGTGGAGGATATGGGATAGAATCGGGGAATATCAGTCCCATGCGTGGAGGGAATTTTGAATTTCCTTTTGAAGGAGCATCTTACCAAGCAAGTAAATTCTATGGGACTTTGGGGATTGTACTATGGGATGCAAATAGAAGAGCCAAATATCTTCAGTGGCGCTATAGACGATATGCTTCAGCAAACTTATATATGCAGTCTGAGCTTCGACAGCGGGTGCGTCAAATTTATCCCTGGAGACTAGTTTTGGAAGCTGAATATGGAAATTTATCCATCAAAAAATTTGTAGATCCGACCCTTACACAAAATGGAAATTATACGCCAAGATTAGCTGTTGCAGATCCTTATTTTGGCTTGGGATTGCGACTTGAACGGGATTTTTCAGAATACACCAAGTTATTTCTAAAAGGGGGTGTTGACTTAAGATCATTTACGTATTCATCTTCAGATTTTTCTGAATTTCAGGAGCTTGACCAGCGCTTATATGCTATGCAAATCGGGCTAGCCATTCGAATTCCTGGAACAAAACGATGTAAAATCCAAGGTTGTGGGGTAGTGATGAAGCATATGCACAATGGAATTGAATATCGTGGTAGTTCAATTTTTAAACTCCAGGATCGAAAGATAGGTCAATGGTATTGATTCAGATTTAGCCTTTAGACTTTGCATTTCCCTTTTCAAAAGCAGGGCCTTTTTACTATCTTGCGGCCTAAATCTACCCTGTGAAATAGCTATATATGGCCCAAGGAGAAAACGAGAATATTATTCCTATCAATATTGAGGAGGAAATGCGTGGAGCCTACATCGATTATTCGATGTCGGTTATTGTTTCAAGAGCCCTTCCAGACGTCCGAGACGGACTGAAGCCCGTTCACCGTAGAATTCTTTACGGGATGCAAGAATTGGGTGTTTTGCATAATAAACCTTATAAAAAATCAGCGAGAATTGTCGGTGAGGTATTAGGTAAATATCACCCACACGGTGATTCGGCTGTCTATGATACCATGGTCCGAATGGCTCAGCCATGGTCCTTGAGGTACCAATTGGTGGATGGTCAAGGTAACTTCGGTTCCATTGACGGAGATAATCCGGCAGCCATGCGATACACTGAGGCTAGACTCAAGCGAATTGCTGAGGAGCTTTTGGTCGATATCAATAAAGACACTGTTGATTTCCAATTCAACTTTGATGACTCCCTAAAAGAGCCAGTCGTATTACCTGCGAAAGTTCCTGCTCTATTGTTGAATGGTGCTTCTGGTATTGCGGTGGGTATGGCTACTAACATGGCGCCTCATAATTTAAGTGAGGTGATAGATGGGATTGTAGCTTTTATTGATAACCGAGATATCACCGTATCTGAGCTGATGGAGCATATTATTGCACCGGATTTTCCTACAGGAGGAATTATCTACGGATACAATGGGGTGAAGGCAGCCTTTGAGACGGGTCGTGGTCGAATCGTCGTAAGAGGTAAGGCAAACATTGAAACCAAGGATAATGGGAATAGGGAAATGATTGTCATTACCGAAATCCCATACATGGTGAATAAGGCAAGTATGGTTGAAAAGACTGCTGCCTTAATCAATGAAAAGAAAATAGAAGGAATATCCGCAATCCGGGATGAGTCTGATCGATCAGGAATGCGCATTGTATATGAATTGAAAAAAGATGCAATTTCAAATGTAGTCTTAAACAATTTGTATAAACAAACCCAATTACAAACCTCATTCTCAGTAAATAATGTTGCGCTTGTAAAAGGTCGTCCACAGACTCTTAATCTGAAGGATTTGATCATGCATTATGTCAACCACCGACATGAGGTAGTTGTCAGAAGAACACAGTATGAGCTAAAAGAAGCTGAAAAGAGAGCTCATATCTTACAGGGTTATCTAATCGCCTTGGATAATTTGGATGAGGTGATTGCATTGATTCGAAATTCTGCCGATCCTGAAACTGCAAGGAATGGTTTGATGGAGCGATTTGAATTAAGTGAAATTCAAGCGAGAGCCATCTTGGATATGAGACTGCAGCGATTGACCGGAATGGAACGAGATAAAATCGTTCAGGAATACAAGGAAATCATGGCTTTGATTGAGGAGTTGAAGGATATTCTGGCCAATGAGGACAAACGAATGGATATCATCAAAACCGAGCTTCTTGAAATGAAAGAGCGATATGGTGATGACCGTCGTACCGAAATTGAGCATAACGCAGAGGACTTCAGCTATGAGGACATGATTCCAAATGAAGAAGTGATCATCACAGTTTCCCACCAAGGATATGTGAAGCGAACCGCATTAACTGAATATAGAACGCAAGGACGTGGAGGCGTTGGTTCTAGAGGTGTAAGTACCAAAGAGGACGATTTTACAGAATATTTATTTACCGCTTCTACGCATAATTACCTCTTGATATTTACTGATCAGGGTAAATTGTTCTGGTTGAAAACTTATGCCATTCCTGAAGGAAGCAAGACTTCGAAAGGTAGGCCAATCCAAAACTTGATCAATATTGCTTCAGATGACAAAATCAGAGCGATTATTCAAGTTAATGACCTGAATGATCAAGATTACATCAACAATCACTTCTTGGTGATGGTGACCAAAAAGGGTGTGATCAAAAAGACCACTTTGGAGCAATATAGCCGACCAAGAACAAATGGTATTATTGCCCTGAATATTCGCGAAGATGATCAATTGGTGAATGTGGATATGACCAATGGTGATCAACATATAGTTATCGCCGCAAAATCAGGTCGTGCTATTCACTTCCATGAGTCCGCTGTTAGACCTATGGGAAGAACGGCTACAGGGGTAAAAGCGATCACCTTAAATGATGTTAATGACTATGTCGTTGGCATGGTATGTGCCTCTGAGGAGAATGCGACCTTGTTGGTAGTTTCTGAAAAGGGATATGGAAAACGTTCTAACCTTGAAGAGTATAGAATTACCAATCGTGGTGGAAAAGGTGTAAAAGCCATGAATACTACGGAAAAAACAGGTGCTCTAGTAGCCATCAAAGAAGTGGTGGATACTGACGATTTAATGATTATCAATAAGTCTGGAATTACAATCCGGATTTCGGTAGATGATCTTCGAATTATGGGAAGAGCAACCCAAGGAGTAAGATTGATTAAGATTTCAGAAGGTGATGAAATCTCTTCAGTTGAAAAAATCTCCAAAGAAGAGGATGATGAAAATTCAGATTCTTCTCAAATTGCGGAAAATAATGAAGAGGAAACCAATGATTCCTCTGAAAACCAAGAATAATCAACCTTAAAAAAGATAAACGCTAATAATGAAAAAGCTAATTCTATCAATGGTCTTGGTTGGTGCTACGACCTTGGCCTTTGGACAAAAAAAAGTAGTAAGATCTGCTGAGAAAAATTTAAAAAGTGGAGATTATGCTACTGCCCTTAGTGAAATCGAAGCTGCTTTGCAGGATCCTGAAACTGGTTCTGATCCAGAAACTACCCTTTTGAAAGCCCAGATTTACTTGGGGATGTTTGCCTCTGATTCTTCCAACACCATGGAGACACTCGAAAACGGAAACTCCTCTTTCGATACATTCATGGAAGCTTTCAAAATGGGAGGAGAAGATAAAGAAAATGGTGTAGGAAAAGATATTTGGGAAGAGGATATCCCAGGTGCTCCAGACAACTTACGTCCAAACTCTATCAACAAATTGAAGAACGTGTCATTTGACAAGGCAATCGCTCAGTACAACATGGACGATTATGAGATGGCTTATGAGTTTTTCAATTTAGCTGGTATGGTAGATCCAAAGGATACTACTATCCACTACAATGCAGGTTTCCTTGCTAACGACTTAGGAAGATTTGAAGATGCTAAGAAGCACTTTATGACCTTATTGGATGTGCCAGGTTATAACAAATTGAATGCTTACTACTTCTTGGTTCAGATTCTTTCTACTGAACAACAAAATCCAGAAGGAGCTTATGAAATCGTAACTCGTGGAAAAGAGGAATATCCTACTGACAAGGTTTTGGCAGAGTACGAAATCCAATTGTTGCTTCAATTGAACAAGATGGATGAGGCAATGGCCCAAATCCAAGAAGCATTGAAAAACGATCCTAACAATACTTCAATCCTTTTGAGATCCGGTTATTTGAAGGAGCAATCAGGTGATGTGGAAGGTGCTTTGGCAGACTACAAGAAATCTGTTGAAATCGATCCAAACTTCTATGAAGGAAATTATTACACAGCTGCTCTTTTAATTGAAAAAGCAAGAGAGGTACTTGCAGAGCTAAATTCTCTATCTGATGAAGAATGGGAAAAAAGATCTCAGTCAATGGGAGAGGAAGCTAATGGATATTATGCTGACGCTGTAAAATACTTTGAAAAATCCCTAGAGATCAGACCTGACGATACTGGAATCATGGAAATTCTTTACCAAATCCACACTCGTCTAAAAAATGATGCTGAAGCAGAAAAATATAACAAGAAGCTTATTGAATTACTTGGTCCTAACTGGATGGATAGATAAGTAAAATTTAATATTTGAGAAAGCTGCCATTAGGCAGCTTTTTTTGTTTTAAAGCTTTGGATCATTTTTTGATTCATGCTGAATGAATGAACATTTAACTTAAATTTTTTGGATTATATGCTTTAAATCCAGAAAATAAGCTGGTTTTTATTTTAGGTATCAACCATTTGGCGTTTGATGTCATGAAAAAGGTTGTGAAGATTTATATCGTGTTTTTTTTACTTTTTGCCAGCTTAGGGAAAGCATGGTGCCAAAAGCAGTACAAAAAAGTTTTGGAAGCATCCTTTGAATCTGGTCCTTTAATTAGTAATGGTCAACCTTGGGCTGATGCGATCAAGGATTTGGTTTCCTATCATGCGATTGATATCCGATTAGGATGGAGAAAAAATACTAATTCTTTTTATGGCCAATTATACAGATACCCTGTTTTTGGGGTAGGCCTTTCCACCACCTTGCCTTATCAATCTGAAATTGGTAGACCCCAGGGAGTTTATTGGTTTTTCGATATTCCGTTTAAAGAATTTTCAACTAGCCGGAAACTTAACTTATCCTATTTTGGACACTTGGGTTTGGGTTTTAATCTTAACCCTTATGATTCTTTAGATAACCCTTTAAACCGATACATTGGCTCAGAGCTCAATAGTTATATCCATTTGGGTTTAAAGTTAAATTATGCAATTACGGAGCAAACCCAACTTTTTTCAATGATTGGGTTGAAGCATTTTTCCAATGGATCCACCAAAAAGCCCAATGCTGGAATAAACCTTATTCCCGTATCAATTGGAGTCCGGTATAATTTTGATAAGAGAGAAGAGCCTATTCCTGAACTTTGGGAAAGGCCAGAGCTCCTGCGTTCAGGATATTGGAGTACGGCTTTTTATTTCGGGTCCAAAAACTATGAAGTAGGGGAGCCTTCCTATTTTAGAGGAGGAGTGAATTTGACTTACCTATGGGAAAAGTCCTATAAATACCGATATGGAGTTGGGTTAGATGTTTTTTTTGCTCCTGGTCTTAAAGACCGTTCTGGTCAAGATGAGGTTACTTTTTGGGATCAAACCAGTATTGCAGCAGTAGGTTCTTGGGAATGGAAGCTTACCGAGAAATTGTATATACCAGTGGGTTTCGGTGTCTATCTACATAGAAATGAGGAAAATCAAGAGTTCACTTGGTTTTATGAGAGGGTGGGGCTCCGTTACAGCTTGACCGACCAATTATTCACCGGAATTCAAATTAAAGCGCATAAACTCAAAGCTGATTTCTTTGAGTTTACAGTCGGATATAGCTTTAAATAAGCATCAGGAGTAAGAAATTCGATAGCTTCCACTAGTCAAAAATTATTTTTATTTACCCATGGCTAATGGTAGCTTGCTTTCTGATTGAATCGCGTTTTTCATGAAGAAATCCCATATTTTCTTTCCATTGGTAATAGCCCTAGTCTTCGGGGTCTATTCTCCATTAATTTCCCAATCTATTCCCTCATCTTCCATTTATCATGAACTTCTCAAGTTGAGGGAGACGAAACGGGTTTTGTACGTGGCAGCTCACCCAGATGATGAAAACACCCGTTTGATTGCCTATTTGGCGAATGAGACGAAGGCACAAGTTGCTTACTTGAGTTTGACCCGTGGTGATGGTGGACAAAACCTAATAGGTCCTGAATTAGGAATTGGTTTGGGGCAAATTCGTACACAGGAACTTCTGAAAGCCAGAGAAACAGATGGAGGACGACAATTTTTTACCAGGGCTAAGGACTTTGGTTATAGTAAAAATCCAAATGAGACTCTTCAAAATTGGGATAGGGAGACTATTTTGTCCGATGTGGTTTGGGTAGTTCGGAAGTTTAGACCCGATATTATAATTACCCGATTTAATACGATTCCAGGAGTGACACACGGCCATCATACCACCTCTGCTATTTTGGCGGAGGAAGCATTCTCTTTGGCAGGTGATCCAACAGCATTTACAGATCAACTTCAATATGTAGAACCTTGGAGTCCAAAACGAATTTTCTGGAATGCTTATAATTTCCGGGGAGAATTTCAGGAAGAGGAAGGTGAAATTTATTTTGAATTCCCTACCGGAAATTTCAACCCTTTGCTAGGGGAAACTTATAGCCAAATTGCTGCAGATAGCCGAACCATGCATAAGTCTCAAGGTTTTGGCTCAACTGCTGGAATTGGAAATGCGGTGGATCATATTCAGTTTATTCAAGGGGAATCTTTTAGCGATTCTCCCTTTGATGGGGTAGTGGATCGCTGGGAATCCTTTGAAACAGGAAAAGAGGCAAGAGAATTAATCGATGGACTAATCCAGAATTTTGACTTTAAATCTCCAAGTTCCAATCTGTCGGATTTGTTAACAATTAAGGCAAAAATCGACCAGCTTCCAGAAGAATTAGCTTGGGTAAAGGAGAAAAAGGAACAAATGAATTCTTTGATTTTGGAAGTAATGGGAGTTGAAATTGAATTTAATTCCAATCAAGAATCTATTTTTCCCGGAGCTGTATTGCAAGGTGAAATTATCGTAAATAATCCTACGAGTTCTGAATTGACTATAGCCAGCATTCAAGTTCTTTCCAAAGATCAATTAGAGGCACCTGGCTTTTCTCAACATAACAATCCCTTCCGTAAAGACATTGAAGTTCAACTTTCAAAGGATTTCCCATTTTCTCAACCTTATTGGTTAAATGGTGATGTTGATCAACCCATGTACACCATTTCAGATCAACAACTAATCGGAAAACCTTTCAATGGTCCAAGTTTATATGCCGATTTGAAATTGGAAGTTGAAGGGGAAATCATGGATATCCAGTTCCCTTTGAATTACAAATTCAATGACCCTGTTGACGGAGAAGTAAAAGAACCGGTAGCTGTTGTTCCTTCGGTTGATTTGGAGTTATCCAAGCAAGTTATTTTTGGAGTAGGAGATACAAAACCACGTATCACTGTTTGGATAAACTTTAGGGATAAAATAGAAGATGGGGTTCTTTATTTTGAAGACTTAAACGAAACCGAATTCAGAATTTTAGAATCCGAAGACATTCCTGGCCAAAAGCGCCGTCGGTATGAGGTGGAGTTTATGTCCGAAGAAAATGGGAAGCGGAAAATCAAAGCAATTTATAAAACCAATTCAGGTGAATTCGATTTGATTACCAATCGGATTAATTACAAGCACATTCCCCATTTGACCTATTTTACTCCAGCTACCATTGAGTGGATTCAGGCAGATTGGAAAATTTCCAAAAAACCAATCGGATATATCCCAGGAGCAGGTGATGAAATTCCTCAGATTTTGGAATCCTTGGGATATCCTGTCACGGTTATTGGAAATGGAGATTATGATTTGAATTATTTGTCTCAATTTCAAGCTATTGTCGTAGGAATTCGTGCATACAATACCAATGAGGAATTAGCTTCGAATCAACAAGCCTTGATGGGTTATGTTCGTGCAGGAGGTAATTTAATAGTCCAGTATAATACTACCGGACGATTGCTTACCAATCAATTGGGACCATATCCTTTTTCAATTACTAGAGACCGTGTTTCTGTTGAAAATGCTCCAGTAACAGCGAATTTTGCTCACCCCGTTCTTTCCACACCAAACCAAATCAATGCTTCTGATTTTGAAGGATGGGTTCAGGAAAGAGGATTGTATTTTGCTGGACAACTTGATGCTGCTTATGAAACTCCTCTAATCATGAATGATCCTGGAGAAGACCCTAGCAATGGTTCTTTGATTTATGCAAAATATGGAGAAGGGAAATTCATCTATACGGGCTTATCCTTCTTTAGAGAGTTACCCGCAGGTGTACCTGGTGCGGTGAAGTTATTCATCAATCTCTTGGAGCAATAATTAAAAATAGGATGGAAGAAAAACCCATGAATTGGAATCGCTTATACTGGGCTTTGATGATTAGCTTAGGCATTTTAATATTGTTATTTTACCTATTGATGACTAGCTATTCATGAGTACGCTGGATTGGATTGTTTTATTTGGAACATTAGGGGCAATTGCTGCCTATGGAATTTATAAAACAAGAGGTCAGAAAAATCTAGATTCCTATTTAAGGGGAAGAAATTCCATGAATTGGTGGACGATAGGTCTTTCTATCATGGCTACCCAAGCTTCCGCTATCACTTTTTTAAGTACGCCTGGTCAAGCCTACGAAAGCGGAATGGGATTTATTCAATTCTATTTCGGTTTGCCCTTAGCGATGATCATTATTTCTGTGGCTTTTATACCGATTTATTATCGGCTGAAAGTTTATACGGCCTACGAATATTTGGAAAGTCGTTTTGATCTAAAAACCAGAACCTTAGCTGCTTTATTGTTTATAATTCAAAGAGGATTGGCAGCAGGAATTACAATTTATGCCCCTGCTATTATTCTTTCTACGCTCTTGGGGTGGAACCTAACTTGGACTGTGGTATTTATTGGTGCAGTGGTGGTGCTATATACAGTTTCTGGTGGTACAGCAGCTGTATCTATTACTCAAAAACAACAGATGGCTGTGATGATGGGAGGGATGATTCTGGCAGGAATAATTGTCATTCAATTACTCCCTGTATCCTTTGGAGATGCTCTTCACATTGCAGGGAAAATGGAAAAGTTGAATTTGGTCGATTTTGAATTCGACCCCTCTGATCGATACAATGTCTGGTCAGGGATGACTGCAGCCGTATTTTTGTTTTTATCCTATTTTGGATCCGACCAAAGTCAAGTGCAGCGCTATCTCTCTGGACAGACCTTGAGTCAAAGTAGAATGGGATTGATCATGAATGGATTTTTGAAAGTCCCTATGCAGTTTATCATTCTGTTCATCGGAGTTATGGTCTTTGTTTTTTACCAATTCTATCAGCCTCCGGTAGTTTTTAATACAGTTCAAATCGAAAAACTTCAAGAAAGTAATTATGCTCCTGAGTTTGAGGAATTACAGAATGGTTTTGGACAGAATTTTGAAAAAAGTAAAGCGGCTTATCAAGAATTGATTCAAGCGATTGAAGCAGGTGATGAGACCAAGCAAACAGAATTGAAGGCGGGACTTTTTGAACTGAAGCAAGAGCAAGAAAATATTCGAGATGAGGTAAAAGAACTGATTGTAAGAAATGACCCTGTAGCTGAAACACGAGATACCGATTATGTTTTCATGCGTTTCGTGATGGATCATTTACCTGTAGGGATTGTGGGACTTCTCTTTGCGGTAATTTTTTCCGCAGCTATGTCTTCTAGTGCTTCTGAACTTAATTCCCTTGGCTCGACCACCACGATCGATTTGTATAAGCGATCCATTCGTTCTCAAGAACAGGATCAGCATTATGTTTTGTCATCAAAGTTGTTTACAGCTTTTTGGGGAGGTGCGGCAATCTTATTTGCGATTTATGCTTCCCTTTTTGAAAATTTGATTCAAGCAGTCAACCTTTTAGGTTCGCTTTTTTACGGAACTATCCTAGGCATTTTCATGGTAGGCTTTTTCATGAAATGGATAAGGGGATCCGCCGTGTTTTTAGCTGCATTGTTATCTCAGGTATTAATCTTGATCATTCACTTTAAAAATGGAGTAGGACTCTGGGGATTCACGTGGGATATCGGTTTTCTTTGGTACAATGCAATTGGATGTCTATCCGTGATGCTTTTCGCAACCATAATCCAAGTTTTCAAAAAGTAAAAAAGAAGCCTTCCCCGATCGAGGAAGGCTTTTTAGCTTATTTTAATGACTTGATCAATCGCTCATTTAAACTGATGTAATCAGGGTTTTTTGCTTCTTCTGCCATTTTCATGGATTGCTGAGCAGAGGCAATCGCTTCAGTATTTTTGCCGAGGGCCGCTTCAATTTTTGCTCGCAAATGCATTGTCCAATATTTTGCATCTGAGTCTGTGGATACTTTTATCCACTCATAGGCCTGATTCAAATCCTTCTGAGAAGTGAAGTAGTAATTGGCAGCTGCATACAATAAACTTGGATCTTGGGTATTTGTGTCTATTACCATTTCCTTGATTTGTGCCATTACCACAGGATCCACATCCATGGAAATTCGAAAATCCACTCGGGTATTTTCCCATTTCATTGAAAGGTCAGCTCCGTCATCCGTCATGTTGTTGAAGCTGATTTCAAAGGTCTCATACTTTCGACTCAGTTTCTTTGGTTCAACTTGGAATCTCAACAAATCGTCATCTGCTGTATAACCAATTGCTCCCCAAAGTTGGGTGTTTTTTGAAATGACGATGGTCCAGGTAGATTTTCCAGGAATAGTGTAGATGGCATATTTTCCGGCAGGTATCTTATTCCCTTCCAACATTACTTCAGTAGAAAACTCCAAGGTTGTTGCTGCATTGGCACCGGTTCTCCAAACCTGACCATAAGGAACCAATTCTCCAAAAATCTTTCGCCCTCTCGTACTTGGACGGGAATATTCAACTGTTACGTCAGTTAAGCCGATTTTTTGAGAAATTTTTGCCGAAGGTGATGCCTGAGGCATTTGAAGTTGCTGCCCAAAAGACAAACCTGCCCAGCCTATCAAGGAAATCAAAATGATAAATTTTAGCTTATTCATGTGATATGGATTAGTTTTTTTACGATTAATTTTTGCCAAATTTAAAAGGTTATTGATTCTTTTTTTGATTAGTGGAAATATCCTGTTTTCCATAGCCGTTTTTCCCAAGTTGCTTTTCTGAAATTTGTAAATATGAGTTTGGTTATCATTAGTCCCGGAAGAAATCCTGAACCTTGGATTCAGGCTCTCAAAAAATCAAATCCTAATCTGGAAATTGAGATTTTTCCTGACGTCAAAAATCCGCTTGAAGTGAAGTATGCCTTACTTTGGCAACATCCAGAAGGAATTTTATCAGAATATCCCAATTTAAAATTAGTCAGCTCAATGGGAGCAGGAGTAGATCATATTTTAAGTGATCCAAATATTCCTGGAAATCTTCCTATTGTGCGGATCGTAGATGACCGACTTACATGGTCCATGACTAATTATGTGGTAATGGGTGTCTTAAATTTCCACCGTCAAATCCAACGCTATGAGGCCGATAAAAAGCGAAAGGTTTGGGATATGTCTAATCCTGAAATTCCGGTGACTATCGGAGTGATGGGTACAGGAGCTTTAGGTTATGATGTGTTGGAAAAACTCGATTTCATGGGATTTCCTGTAGTTGGTTTTGGATATTCCGAAAAGACAGATTTCCCTTATCCTTATTATTCAAAGGAGCATCTTCAGGAGTTTCTTTCAAAAATCAATGTCTTGGTTTGTCTGCTTCCTTTGACACCGGATACTGAAAATATTCTGAATCTGGAACTGTTCGAAAAATGCAACCCGGGCACCTATTTGATTAATGTGGCTAGGGGTAGACATTTAGTAGAAGAGGATTTGCCAGTTGCAATAGGAAAAGGATTTTTATCTGGGGCACTTTTGGATGTCTATCGAGAAGAGCCTTTGCCTGAAAATCATCCATTTTGGGATAACCCGGCAATATCCATGACTCCTCATATTGCCAGTGTGACTAATCCAGCTGCAGCTGCTCCTCAGGTTATAGAGAATATTCGTCGCATGGAATGTAACGAACCCCTATTAAATCTCGTCAATCGGAAAAGAGGTTATTAAAATGGACTCACCAAACGTTATACTTTGTCCCACTGATTTTTCAGAATGCTCTCTGAACGCCATTGAGTATGCCGCTAGAATAGGGGAGCGTTATGGTTCCACTTTGATTTTGATTCATGTGGCGAATAGGGAAGATTACTTTAAACTGAACCCCCTGAGTAATGAAGCGGATTATCAATTGGCATTTTTGAAAGAAAAGCTTTCCAATTTGCAGCAAACTGTAAGAAATGAATCCATTCCAAAAGGCTTGAAAGAATGTCATGTGTTGATTTGTGAAGGGGATATTGTAAAAGAGTTGATAAAAGCCAGTGAAGAAACCAAGGCCCAGTTATTAGTAATGGGGACTGAAGGGATGAATGAATTGCGGAAAAATATCATCGGAAGCCGAACTAGTAGAATTGTAGAAAAGTCAAAGGTGGATGTGTTGGTTGTCCCCCGAAAGGTATTTTACAAGCAACCTAGGAAGTTGGTATTTGGGACCGATTACCGAGAAGAAGATAAAGTCGCCATTCAAAAAATTGTAGAATTCGCGAAGTTCTTTGATGCTGAAATAGACATTGTTCATGCTTCAGAAGGCAAAAATAAACTAGAGAAACCGCTTCATCAGGTCATGATTGAGGAACTAAAGCCGTTCATCAAGTATGATCGAGTGAATTTTGTTTTGAAAACTTTCCGGGATGATTTGGCTTTGGGGCTTGAAAACTATTTGCAATCAGCAAAAGGTGATATGCTAATCACCTTAAGTCGTCAACGAGATTTTTTCAATAAGATATTTACCAAGAGCGTCTCTAAAAAGATGTCCTATTTCATCACGAAACCTCTTTGGGTGATCAAGAATTTTTAGGCTTTTTAAAAGGTTTTTTGAGGAACTGAAGAAAATCCTTTCGAGTCTTTTCGTCCACAAAAACATCTTTCAAGGTTTTTACAAAATAGCTAAAAGTCAAAGTGGCTTTTTCTTCCTTTTGAATTTTTGGTAAGGGAGCTGGGCTTTCTTCTTTTGGAGAAGTGGTCTGCTTGCTTTCAGGGGCTTTATATCCTACTAATTCATCAGCTTTCGAAAAGCTATCTTTTGATTTCTTTTTGTAGCCTAATTTTTCTTCAACCAATCCTTTGTTGTTATAGGCGACAGCATCTTCAGGATCCAATTCGATTGCCTTTTCATAATCCTCAATTGCCCCTTTCAAATCTCCGATTCGGTCTTTGAAAAAAGCCCGGCTACTGTATCGATAAGGATTGTTTGGATCCAAGTTGGCTGCCCGATCAAATTCAGCCAAAGCCTCTTCATTTCGGTTTAGCAAGTGTAAGACTACTGCCCGGTCTGCAATAAAATCGGTATTGTAAGGTTCAAGGGCTACGATCTGATCAAAATCTTCGAGTGCATTTTCAGTTTTACCCATTCTGGATAAAATCCGACCTCTGTATAAAAAGTACGAAGTCTGGGTTTGATCCTCCTCGATGAGCTGATTAAATACGGTAAGTGCTTCATCGAATTTTCCTGCTTTGTAATATTCTATGCCTACTTGAAAGTTCATGTCTTGCTTTTGGAATAAATACAAAGTTAAGGCATGAATAGTTTTTCAAATAATCAAATTGCTTTTGGAGGCTTTTCATGAGTACTCTTATCTTTAAGTCCCAAATCACTGATCTATGCCTAAAAATCCAAATGACGTCGTCAAAGATTTGAAAGCCGGAAAGTTTTCACCGGTTTATTTTTTGGATGGTGAAGAGCCCTATTACATTGATTTGATTACCAAAATCATTGAAGAAACGGCTATTCCGGAGCATGAGCGTGGATTTAACCAATTGGTGATTTATGGCAAAGATGCCAATATGGGTGTTGTTTTGAACAATGCTAGAAAATTTCCCATGATGGCTGAGCGACAGTTGGTAGTGGTAAAAGAAGCGCAAAGTTTGCCCGATTGGGGAAATGAAGGGATTCCCGAGCTTTTGATTAAATACATAGAGAATCCATTACCTAGTACCATTTTGGTTTTTGCCTACAAATACAAAAAAATCGACGGCAAGACCAGTCTAGGGAAAGCGTTGAACAAATATGCGGTCTATGTCCGCTCTGAGAAGGTGCCGGACTATAAAATGAATGAGTGGGTGGAGCTCTATATAAAGGGTACTGGCCACCAAATCGATCCAAAAGCAGCAGCATTGCTGGCTGATTCCATTGGAAATAACCTGGAAGTGATGACCAATGAAATCGGGAAGATGCTAATTAATTTTAAGGAACCTACTCAGATTACAGTCGATCACATTTCCAAATATGTGGGGATTAATAAAGACTACAATAATTTTGAACTGCTTAAGGCGATTGGATTTAAAAACGCTTACAAAGCCAATCAGATTATTCAATACTTTTCCCAAAACCCCAAGAATCACCCAGTGATTCCGCTTTTTTCACTAATCTATTTTTATTTCCGTCAGCTGGCCTTGATTCATGAGAACAAAGCACAAACCAATGATCAGGTTGCAAGTATTTTAAAAATGAATCCTTTCATTGCTAGGGAATACCTGGCTGTTTCAAGAAATTATAATTTGGGCAAGATAATTGAGGTGTTTAAACACATTCGGGAGGCAGATCTTCGTTACAAAGGAGTAGAATCCGGAAGTATGAGCGATGCTGAAATCCTCCGGGATCTCGTGTATAAGATTTTACACTGAACCTCAATTACCAACTATGCGATACTACCTAGTGCTATTGGCTAGTCTAGGTTTGAGTTGGCAGGCATCCGCCCAGTCTACTCTATACCAGACCAGTTCTCAGCGTGTTTTGGATGAACAGTCTTCTTTTTTTCAAAACCAGCTTTTTTCAGTCACTCTTCTGGAAAACCAGCAATTAGATTCCAGGAATTTTTATGATGATCAAGTTCGGTTTGGAAGGCTTCAAGCAGCGCAATCTGCCTTGGAATTGGAAAGTCCGGATGGAGTGGGCTTGATGAAGTCTTACATACTTGATTATCGAAATCACCCTTCTGTAAATTCTGCAGGACTTTATTTGGGAGACCATTTCTTTTATAAGAGGAATTATAAAGAAGCGGTTGACGGATATAGTTTAGTTAATGCTGCAAATTTGGATCCTGAAAGCCAGGCTGATGTACTTTTCAAGCAGGGATATGCTTATTTCCAATTGAAAAACCTGGATTCGGCAGCGATATATTTTGATCAGGCAAAGACTTTAGGACAGCCGATTAGTTATGATGCCTACTATTACAGTGGTTACATCGCTATGCAATCGGGAAATACATCAAAGGCTATTTCTGATTTGGAAAAAGCGGGTCAATCGGCATTTTATGCTCCTAAGGTTCCTTATCTATTGGCGTCTCTATATTACCAAGAAGGCCGCTATCAGGATTTGATTAGCTATGCAGAATCAAAACTTGCTTCCAATGCGAATTTGGAGCGAAAGGAAATGATTCACTTATACCTTGCAGAAGCTTACTTCGAGCAAAGGGAATTTGCGAAGGCTGCCGAAAATTATGATGCATTTGTTAATTCCAGAAAAGGGGAGTTAAGCTCAGAGCAAGTTTACAAAGGTGGAGTTGCGCAGTTTGAAATTGAAAATTATCAGCGTGCAACGGATTATTTGAAGGTTTCAGCTTCGGCGCAAAATGAAATGGGGCAAGCCTCTTCCTATTATTTAGGGCATGCCTATCTCAAGTTGGATAACTTTCAATTTGCCAGTACTTCCTTTAAATCAGCAGCAAATTCTGATTATAATCAGCAGATAAAAGAGGAAGCCATATTCAATTATGCTAAATCCAATCTTCAAAAAGGGAGTTTTCAAGAGGGAATTTCTGGCTTGGACCAATACTTAAATGAATATCCAAACGGAGCCTACCGTGGCGAAGCAGAGACCTTGCTTTCCGAAGCATTAATTAATACTAGTGATTATTTGCGGGCTATAGAGCAAATGGATCGTATTCAAAATAAGTCCCCAAGAATTCGGGAAGCTTATCAGCGAGTGGCTTACTATCAAGCCATGGTCTATTTTCGAGATAAGCGCTATCCTGGAGCAATTGCCTATTTGGATAAATCCTTAGCATTTCCAGTTAATCGCGATTTAGTTTTGGAAGCCCATTTTTGGAAAGGGGAGATTTATTCTGCTGATGGTCAATTAGATCAGGCGATTTCTTCCTACAAAAAAGCACTGGATCTTGGAAGAACTACCTCCAGTGCTTACTTAAACAAAAGTTTGTATGGTTTGGGATATGCTTATTTTAATTCCAAGCAATATCGAGAGGCGGAATTTCAGTTTAAAACCTACACCGATAGACTGCGAAGTAGAGAAAACAAAGAAAACTATGACGATGCTTTACTTCGTTTAGGGGATTGCTATTACGTTCAAAAACGCTTTTCTGAGGCAGAATCTACTTTCCAGCAAGCTATTTCTGAAAGGAATTCAGGAATTGATTATGCTTTTTATCGATTGGGTGTTGTTCAAAATTTCCAAACAAATAATAGTGCTGCTCTTCGCAATTTGGACCAACTGATTGCCAATTATCCAAATTCCCTTTATCTGGAAGATGCCTTGTTTCAGCGTGGACAGATTTTGATGGAAGAGCTTCGATATAATGATGCGACCTTTGCTTTTTCGGATTTGATTTCCCGAAGACCAAATAGTCCTTTTGTGCCATTTGCTTTGGAAGGAAGAGCTGTGGCTAATTTTTCACTTCAAAACTACAATGAGACCATTCGGGATTATTCTACCATTTTAGATGAACATCCAAATTCTTCCAATTCCGAAACAGCCTTAAAAGGACTTCAGGAAGCTTTAGCGCTTCAAGGAAGAGCAGGAGAGTTCTCAGCTTATTTGGATAGATACAAGCAAGCAAATCCAGATGGGGGATCGGTTCAATCTCTGGAGTTTGAGTCAGCAAAGAGTTTGTATTTCGAACGGAATTTTGCACAGGCCGCAAGAGCTTTTGAAAATTATTTGAGGAGCTACCCTCAAACAGCTCAGCGCAATGATGCTCTTTATTACATGGGTGATTCCTATTTCCAATCAGGTAATCAGGAAAATGCTTTAGCTGCGTTTTTAGAATTGGAAAAAGAACCTGCATCTCCGCAGCGACTTCGCGCAATGCAAAAGATAGGGGAGATCAGGTTGAATCAGAAAGACTATGCGGCTGCAATTCCATACTTGGAATTAGCTACTTCTAATGCTCGAAGCAAGGTGGAGGAAGCAGAGGCTTTGATGGGATTATTGGAAGCTTATAATCAGACTAAGCGCTACCGGGAGGTAATTTCTACAGCAGAAAAATTAGAATCCTTGGATGGTATTTTACCGGAATCTACGCCAAAAGCCCTCTTGGGAAAGGCAAAAGCACAATTGGCTTTGAAGCAAGATCAAGTAGCGGAAGTGACACTATCTGTTTTGGTGGATGAATACAAGACGCTTGAGGGTGCAGAAGGGCTTTATCTGCTTGCAAAGAACTATCAAGAAAAAGGTCAAGTCGAACAATCGAATGAAAGTATTTTCGAGATGTCTGGACCTTTTGCTGATTTCGATTATTGGTACGGACAGATGTTTTTGCTCATCGCTGATAACTATCTGAAACTGGGAGAGGATTTTCAAGCAAAAGCAACGCTGGAATCCATCGTGGAAAATGCCACCAATGAGGAGGTTAAAAGAATAGCACAAGAGAAACTTCAAAAACTGAATTAATCCATGCGTAAAATATATTTAGTCCTAGCTTTTGCTTTTTCTTGGATCTCGAATGATCTCTTGGGACAAATTCAGTCTCGTGGAGAAGTTCAAGATCAGGAGTTTGTGATTCGAAAAGATCGAGTTCTGACGCTGCCCACTCAGCCACGGATATACGAAAAACTTCCAGTCTTGCCTCAGCCCAAGGGGCTATCCGATTTTAATTATAGTGTCAAATTTTATGAATTGGATCTCCCACCTGTTGTATTGGATGTGGAGCCCGCTCAAAAGGTTTATAGAAGAGATTACAAGGATTTGTTTCCGGGTTATTTGAAGCTTGGGTATGGAAATTTTGCCAGTCCATTATTGGAAGCCCGGTTTATGGCTACTGAAGTTTACGACTGGAATTACAGCATTGGTCTCAAGCATCAAAGTTTTGGAAAAGGACCTGTATTAGACGAGCAGTCGAAAGAATCCCATACTCAACTGGGAGGAGCTTTCAGTTATTTTCTAGATCAAGCTGAGGTTTTTGGAGGTTTGAATTGGAAACAGGATTCGTATTCATTTTATGGAATCGATACCTCTATTTTCAGTAATCCGAATTTGGATTTTGGCGGAATTCAAGGCAATGTTTTTAGCACTGTTCAGGTTTCTGCAGGTATTAAGGACCTTGAAAAAGTGGGTCCGGTTTCATACGAGGGGAAAATTCACTTTAGAAACTTCAAGGATAGCTATTTAGCTCAGGAAAATGAGATAGGGATTTCTGGAAAAGGAATTTTTAGACCTTTAGAAGATTGGAAAGGATCTGTGGAAGTGTCTTATTTTCACACAACTCCGGAGGATGAAGGTTATGATGAAACAAGAACCTATTTTGCAATAAGGCCGGAAGTTGGATATGAATTAGATGCTTTTCGGTTTACAGCAGGTTTGAATATTGTGTCTGAAAACGATTCTTTACCTGGGAAATCCAGCGATTTTAGGATTTTCCCTGTATTAAAGGCTTCCTATCAGTTTGCAGATGAGTTTGGGTTTTTTGGAGAGTTTTCCGGTGATGTTCAGCGAAATACCTATTATAGTTTTGTAATGGAGAATCCATTTTTAGGACCTTCATCTCAGCTTTTAAACACGATTAACAATTACAAAATAGCAGGGGGGATAGAAGGGCGAGTCCAAAATAAAGTCCATTATAAAGCTGGTATAGATGTTAGTCGCTTCAATCAGATGCACTTTTTCATCAATTCGCCTGCTGATACCTCTAGATTTCAATTGGTCTATGATGATAAGGTCAGCGTATTCAATATCAATGCGGAGTTGGGTGTTCAAATTCAATCCCTATATCGATTATCCACTCGCCTAGATTTGTACCAATACGATTTGAATACCTTGTCCGAGGCTTGGCATCGACCAACCTGGCAAGTGGGAATTAATAATCAGCTAACTCCCTTTGAAAGTTTGCTCATTCAAATGAATATCAATTTGATGGGAGGAATAAAAGCTCCTCAAATGACCGAAGAACCCGGCTTTTATAGTTCTAGAAATTTAAAATCCATAGCTGATTTACATCTGAAGGCCGAGTATCAGATTACAGAACGAATAGGAGTTTTTGCTGAAGGAAATAATTTGTTGAATGGGAAAAATATCCGTTGGCAAAATTACCCGGTAAGAGGAGTTCAATTGTTAGGTGGAGCATGGCTTAAATTTTAATTTCGGTTTGGCTTTCCCTTCAAATCGATTAGTTTCGTATCAGGCTATTTTTCAAAATTCGCTGTGGAGAAAAAAGTAAGTAAAACCTGGAATGATCCTAAGGATTTTGGACTTCCCTTTGTAGAAGTCAAAACCCTGAAAGAGCAACAAAAACTTCCGCAAAAAGCGGTTAAAGTTGATGCTGATTCAGCTCAGGAAAAACCTATGGAAGCAGCTGAACTACGAAAGAAAATCCGCTCTCAAATCCCGGTTAAGCCAGTTGAACCAAGTGAAATTTCTCCAAAAGAAGAAGTTACAGTAAAGCCAGAGCAATCAGTTCAAAGTTATGAGAACAAAAAAGAGGTGGTTCAAAAGGCAGAAGATCGAGTCATCCCCAAGAAAAAAACTCCGAGTTGGGTTATCTATGTCTTGTTCATAGGATTGCTTTTGGTTTCTGCCGTTGTTTGGCAACTCATGAAAGAAAAAGATTCTGCCCCAGTAACCACTGAACAAATCAATATGGAGCAAGAGCCAATTGCTCAAGTGGAACAAGAAGTAGTTCAAGAACCAGAAAATATTCAAGAAGAAATTCCTCAGCAAGTATCTGAAAATCAACAAACTGAAGAAGAAACTCCTCGAGCTCAAAATCCAAATCCTCCAGCAGCCGAAACTGGTACAACAATTGAGCGTAGTGTAGAAAGATCTTTGATCCGAATAGAATCAAGAGAAGATCGATCCCGCTATTTCATTGTTGTTGGAAGTCTCCCTTCCGAACGGCTGGCAGTTGCAAAATCTGAAGAATACTGGGATCGTGCTTCAGAGCTTTATTTGATCACGCCATACGAAGATTCCCCAAATTATCGTTTGGCAATTGGAAGATATTATTCCTTCTCCCAAGCAAATCAAGCTCTTTCGGAAATCAAAGACGATTATTCCGAAGCATTGTGGATTTTGAAATATTAATATGATTTTACTACAAACTCTCTCTACAGACTCGCTTTCTATGGCGGATAGTCTGAGTATGAATGATATGGGCCAAGAAATCGGTCTTCTTGATCTCTTGATCAAAGGGGGCTACATGATGATTCCCTTGTATCTGCTCTTCATTTTGGCAATTTATATTTTTGTGGAACGGCTAATGACGCTTAAGAAAGCTTCCAAAACGCCGGCTCATTTATTGGATCAGGTTAAGGTATTGGTTTCTAGCGGTCAGGTAGAAAAGGCCAAGATGCTTTGCGCTGATGAAAAGACTCCGATTGCCAATATGATTGCTAAAGGAATAGAACGAATTGGTTCTCCTTTGAAAAATATTGAAGTATCCATTGAGAATGTTGGTAAAATCGAGATCTATAAGCTCGAGAAGAATCTA
This sequence comes from Algoriphagus kandeliae, assembly GCF_004571135.1. Classification (GTDB taxonomy): domain Bacteria; phylum Bacteroidota; class Bacteroidia; order Cytophagales; family Cyclobacteriaceae; genus Algoriphagus; species Algoriphagus kandeliae. Next base: position 962,517 of record NZ_SPSB01000001.1, on the reverse strand, counting down.
AGCTTGCTGGCAACTGTCTCCGGTGCAGCTCCAATGATCGGTTTCTTGGGAACAGTAGCAGGGATGATTCAGGCGTTTATTGCCATTGCTCAAGAGGAGGGAATGGTTTCCCCGAAACTTCTTTCTGAAGGAATCTATGAGGCGATGATTACCACAGCTACAGGATTGGTAGTAGGTATTTTGGCCTATTTAGGATACAATTATTTGGTTACTCAAGTATCCAAATTAGTGCACCGTATGGAATACGCTTCCATTGAGTTTATTGAATTGCTTCAAGAGAAATAATCATGGCACTTCAGTCAAAACATAAAGTCGAATCAGCATTTAGCATGTCCTCAATGACAGACATCATCTTTCTGTTGTTGATTTTCTTTATGCTTACTTCCTCATTTATCACTCCCTCAGGCTTGCCAGTTAATTTGCCTTCCAGCGAGACTTCCGACATCGCTATGCAGGAAGTAACAGTGTCTGTAACGAAAGATCTTCTATACGCAGTAAATGATAAAGTCGTTAGCAGAGATCAAATCAAATCTGAATTGACCACTTTATTGAAAGATAAAAAGGGTCAGGTGGTACTTCATATCGATAAAGAAGTTCCTGTAGAATACTTAGTGGAAATCGGCGGCATTGCTGCGGGTTTGGAGGCGAATGTTTCCATCGCGACAAAACCTTTCTAGTATGGAATTTTGGAATGCGGATAAAGTAGAGAGTCAAAATAAGAAGCGAGCAGGTTTGATTACCTTCTTGCTGAATATCTTATTGCTGATTGCGATCTACTTTATTGTAGTTTGGAAACAGCCCATTCCGCCTCTGCCCACTTTTGGTTTGGAATTGAATCTTGGTTTTGATCAAGCTGGTTCCGGTGAGATCAATAGCCCAAACCCGCCTTCTGAATCTCCATCTTCTGTTGTAGAATCAGCAGCACCTGGAGAAGTAGCAACCAAAGTTACTCCGGAGGCAACTCCAACTCCTGCACCTCAAACCACTCAAGCTAAACCCAAATCCAATCCTCAACCTGCAACAAACCAGGCAGTTTCTAAAAATCCTTCGCCAATCAAAGGTGAAGAGAAGGCGAGTGAGGTTAATAAAAAGCCTGACCCTAAACCAATTGAACCTTCTAAAACGGTGACTACACCAGCTGAATCAAAAGCTGAAGAAACTGTCCAAAAGGCTCCGGAACAGCCCAAAATCAATGAACGGGCCTTAATGGGGGCAGGAGGGACAAAAGGGAAAAGCAATCAGCCTGCAGCAGGTGGTGCTCAAGGAGACTCTAATCAAAAAGGAGATGCCGGAGATCCTAAAGGAACGGTTGACGGAAGAGCTATTATGGGTCAAGGAACAGGCCAAGGGACAAATTCAGGTTCTGGTTATAGTTTGGATTTGGCTGGATGGGATTTTGCTGCTAGACCAAATATCAATGATCGCGTTTCCTCCCGAAATGGCAGAATAGTATTTAAAATCACTGTTGATGATTCTGGACGGGTAGTACAAGCTGTTCCTTTAGAGTACAATGTATCCAATGAGGTTTTGGCTTATTATAGGCAGGTTGTCAATCAGGTTTCCTTTAAACGTCAAGGTGGTCCTGTTGCAGATTTTTCAACAGGAAAGATCACCTTTATTATTAAGGTAGATTAAAAAATGACCTATCAGGAGACGCTGGATTTTTTATTTAATGCTCTTCCCATGTTTCAACGAGTGGGAGCCTCAGCATTTAAAAAAGATCTTTCAAACACTTTGGCTTTATGTGAGCATTTAGGAAATCCTCAGAAAGAATTTAAATCTGTTCATATTGCAGGGACCAATGGAAAGGGAAGTTCTTCGCATGCCCTTGCTGCTGTTTTACATCAAGCTGGATACAAAACAGGTCTTTATACTTCGCCTCATTTAAAGTCTTTTACTGAGCGAATTAGAATCAACGGGGTTGAAATTCCGGAAGATGATGTGGTCCTTTTTGTGGCTGAAAACCAAGACTTTTTAGAAGAGCTAAAGCCTAGTTTTTTTGAAATGACCGTTGCGATGGCCTTTTGGTTTTTCGCCAAAGAAAAGGTCGATATCGCAATCATTGAAGTAGGAATGGGAGGTCGATTGGATAGTACCAATGTGATCAATCCAGAGTTATGTTTGATTACCAATATTGGATGGGATCATATGCAATATTTGGGAGACACTCTTCCAAAAATCGCCGCGGAAAAAGCTGGAATCATTAAAGAAAATACTCCCTTAATCATTAGCCAAACTCAGGAGGAATGTAGGGAGGTTTTTATTGAAAAAGCTACTGAAAAGCATGCTCCCTTAGTATTTGCAGATAAAAAATGGAGGATAAAGCGAATTCAAGAAAAGGAAACTCAAAATTCATCCTCTAAAGCACTTTATGAAATTCATCATGATGGGGAGGTTACTCAATTGAGATTTGGTTTGTTGGGCGATTATCAGGTCTGGAATATTCCCGGAATTCTTGAATCAGTTTCTCAGCTTCAGCAAATGGACTGGAAGATCTCTAAAGAAGCTATTGAAGTTGGGCTTTCTAATATTTCGGAGCTTACTGGTTTGAAAGGACGTTGGCAGATTTTGAGCTCTTCTCCAATGATTATTTCTGATACTGGTCATAATGAACCCGGAATTCGTGCTATTTTGAGCCAATTGTCAAAATATGATTATGATAGGCTCTGGATGGTAATAGGGATGGTGAATGATAAGGATGTTTCTAAAATCCTTGCGCTATTGCCTAAAAATGCCAAGTATATTTTTTGTGAAGCCAAAATTCCTCGAGCCTTGCCTGCTGAGCAATTGGCTGAAAAAGCCAAAGAATTTGATCTTCAAGGAGAAATTATCTCCAATATTCCAGAAGCTATTCAATATGCTCGAAAAAATGCGGCGCCAAATGATTTGATTTTTATCGGAGGCAGTACTTTTGTGGTCGCAGAAATCGAGGAACTTTAAATGAGCAGAAAGAAGCTGGTTCGCTTTAAGGCGAATGAGGAAAACCCCAATGTAATTCAGGCCGGAAAACCAATTTTTGAAGAAATCCAAGGAAACTGGAAAGAGCGTCAGTTCAATAATGAGAATCCACTTGTGGTCGAGTTAGCTTGTGGAAGGGGAGAGTTTACAGTAGGTCTGGCTCGTGTTTTTCCCTCACAAAATTTCATTGGAGTTGACATCAAAGGAAGTAGAATCTGGAAGGGTAGTTCCACAGCTACTGCAGAAGGACTCGAAAATGTAGCTTTTCTTCGAACTCAAATTCAACAATTGGATAAGTTCTTTGCTGTTGGTGAAATAGATGAACTTTGGATTACATTTCCCGACCCTTTTCCGCGAGATGGTGATGAAAAGCGTCGGCTAACATCTCCCCGATTTTTAGATATGTACAAACCTTTGATCAAAGAAGGCGGAGTTGTCCATTTTAAAACAGATAATACTGGTCTTTTTGAATACACTCTTGAATTATTGAAATCACGAGAGGATATAAAGTTGATTGGCTTTACTCACGATTTTTATCAAAGTGAATGGAAAGATGATCACTTTGGAATTAAGACCCGGTATGAAAAGATTTTTACCGAAAAAGGCGAGAAAATCAAATATCTGAAGTTCCAGTTTATTTGATAAAGTTTGGTGCTTTGTAAGCTGGATGAGGGTATTTATAAAAGCCTTCACCGGTTTTTTCTCCCAATTTCCCCGCATCAATATAGGTTTTCAATAAAGCTGCAAACGCTTGTGATGCGGAATCTTTCCTGTTTTTAGTGACATGCCAAGCTGTATCCAATCCGATTGAATCCAAGATTCCAAAAGGTCCCATAGGCATATGGAAATTGACCATCCATGAGCGGTCAATATCTTCTACGCTTCCAACTTCACCAGTCAAGAGCTTTCCTGCTGCCCCAATTAGAGCCAAAAGCATGGTGTTGAAAATGTAACCTGGATTCTCCTTTTTGACTAAAATGGGAACTTGATTGAGTTTTCTACCCAATTCTTCCAAAAGTGGAATTAATTCGGGTTCGGTACCGGGGTGAGGCATGGTATCGACTATTCTCGAATAGAAAACATCATGGAAATGAAAGGCACAGAATTTTTCAGGTCGACCTGATTCCTCGGCAAACATGGAAGGAAGCAAATAAGAAGTGTTGGTGGTAAAAATGGTTTTCTGGGGTGCGATTTCTCCAAATTGTTTCCAAACCTTCTTTTTTATTTCTACATCCTCGGTTACACTTTCATTTACAAAATCAGCGTCCTGAATAGCTTTTTCTGGGGCAGTTGTAAAATATATTCGGGAAAGAATTTTCTCTTGAGGTTCTTTCAAAAGTTGTCCCTTTTCTAACTGAGCAAGGATTTTTTTCATTGTCTTAAATCCAAAATCCAGTGCTTCCTCATGAATATCATAGACAGAGACTTCATACCCGGAAATGGCACTTTGTATGGCAACTCTTGAACCCAGTGTTCCAGCACCAAGAATGCAGATTTTTTGAATGGTCATACTTATATTTTTTCAGTTAGGATACTTTTTTCAGCTTTCTTCGCTGCTACCTTTACTACTTCAATTAAAGAGGCGAATCGGGGGTCATTGGCTTGTCCCAACTTAAAGCGTTTATAAATTTGCTGGGCGATAACAGCCACCTTGAATAGACCAAAGACGTAATAAAACAAGATGTTATTTAGCTTAAGATTTGAATGCTTTGAATAATATTCGATTACTTCATTCCGAGTGAAATTTCCGGGAAGATGGGTTAGGTTGAACATTTTCAAAATATCTGAATCCTCTACTTGTGCCCAATAGGCTAGGCTTGTTCCCAAATCCATTAATGGATCCCCCACAGTAGCCATTTCCCAATCCAAAACAGCTTTGATTTCAAATAGATTATCTGGATTTAAAACCAGATTATCATACTTGAAATCATTATGAATAAAACCTTTATTTTCTGTCTGAGGAATATTATTAATTAGCCATTCGGCTGTTTTATCCATTTCAGAAATTGGTTCAGTTTGGGAATGCTTGTATCGATCTGTCCAGCCAAAAACTTGTCTTTGTACATATCCTTCCGGCTTCCCCAATTGAATAAGTCCGGAATCTTCCAATTCCAGCTTATGAAGTTCGAGAAGGCTGTCAATCGTATTCTGAGACAATTTGCGGAATGTATCTTCAGTGGGAATTGGTCCTGAAGTGGGAAGCTTATTGCGAAGTACTTTTCCTTCTACAAATTCCATAATGAAAAATGGTGCCCCTAATACCTTCTCATCTTCATGAAACAGGATGGGTTTGGGGCCTTTGGAATAATGTGCTTTTTGCAAAGCTTCCAGCACCTTACTTTCTCTTCCCATATCGTGGGCGGTGCTTATTTTATATCCAAAAGGAGGTCTTCTTAGAGCGAATTTTCCACTTGGAGTTTTCAATAGATAGGTCAAATTTGAAAACCCGCCTGATAAGGGGCTGATTTCTATTTCTGAGGAAGCGCAATCGAACTGTTCACCCAAAAATTCCTTTAGTGCATCGAAATTCATTTCCTTCATGCTTTTGGGAAATTTTTGAGGATGGATTTAGCTAAAGAAGCCTTATGAACTTCATCCGGACCATCATAGATTCTTGCACCTCTTTCATGTCTATACCAGAAAGATAGAAGCGTGTCATCCGTAACCCCTAAAGCTCCGTGAATTTGAATAGCTCTATCTATTACTTTCATTAGGACATCCGCTACAAAAAACTTGATCATGGATATCTCCTCTTTGACTGCTTTGGATCCATGAACTTGCATTCGGGAAGCTACGTCCAAAACCATTAACCTACTTGCGTTGATTTCGGCACGGCTTTCTGCAATCCAATTTTGAATAGTTTGTTTTTCGGCTAATGGTTTCCCCGGGTACAATTCTCTAGTTAAGGCTCGTTGGCACATTAAGCTAAATACCCGCTCACAAATTCCTATCCATCTCATACAATGGTGAATCCTTCCGGGACCTAGCCGCTCCTGAGCTAAAGCAAAACCCTGTCCTTCAGATCCAATAAGATGATCCACAGGAACTTTACAATTTTCAAATCTAACCTCACCATGAGAAATATAGTCTTCTCCTTCTTCACCCATGATTGGGATATTTCTGATCAAAGAAAACCCAGAATTATCTAAGGGAACTAGGATCATACTTGCTTTTTTATAGGGAGATTCTTCCTCGGGGTTGGTTACAGCCATGACAATTGTAAAAGTGGCTCCATCTGCTGCTGTTGTAAACCATTTGTGACCATTGATAACATAATAATCTCCTTCTCGCTCGGCAGTTGTACTAAGGATGACCGGGTTGCTTCCTGCATTTTCGGGTTCTGTCATAGCAAAGCAACTTCTGATTTTCCCTTCCTGAAGAGGTTTGAGAAATTTTTCCTTTTGCCAATCGGAGCCAAAAAGCTCTAATAGCTCCATATTTCCTATGTCCGGGGCTTGGCAATTGAAAATAAAATGACCAATAGGACTTTGACCGAGAATTTCTGAGACTTTGGCGAAATCCACTAAGCTTAGGCCTAAACCTCCCGCATCTTTGGGAAGGTGTGGAGCGAATAGTCCAAGGTCTTTTGCTTTTTTTCGAAGTTCATGAAGCTGAGGAAGAAATGATCGAAAGGGACCCTTTATAACCTTCAAATCAATCGGAAAGAGTTCTTTTTCAACGAATTTCCGATAGGTTTGGAGCAATTCTTCCAATTGCTCTTTGGATAAATTTTCGTTTGTACTCATGAATATCAAATAGTAAATCCTCCATCAGCAGTAAAGACTGCCCCTGTTGTATAGCTTGATGCTTCGGATGCCAAAAAGAGAGCCATTGCTCCGATTTCCTCAGAAGTTCCCGCTCGTTTAATAGATAAGTTTTGAAGAATCATATTCATGATTTTTTCATTGCTCCACAGCGCTTCTGAAAACTTGGTTTGGATCAATCCCGGGCAAATTGCATTTACTCGAATTCCTGCGCCGCCCCATTCTTTTGCATAGACTTTTGTCAAAGAAATTAAAGCTGCTTTACTGACAGAATAAATTCCTAAGCCTCTTTCCGGTGAAATTCCTCCGATAGAACTGATATTGATAACGGAGGCATTGGATGATTTTCGAAGGTGTGGAAAACAAAGACGCGTCAGTTCAAATGGGGCTTTGACATTGACGTCCATGATCTTGTCAAAAGCTTCCAAGCTAGTTTCATGAACAGGCCCAAAAACCGGATTGGAGGCGGCATTATTCACCAAAATATCAATTTGTCCATATTTTTCGACCGTTTGATCAACCAATCCGGGAAGTTCTTCCATGTTTCCCACATTACAAGCAATACCGGTAGCTTCATAACCTTTGGACTTGAGTTGATTGGCCATTTCGTCCAATACTTCCTGTTTTCGGCTACTGATTACGACTTTAGCACCTGCGGCAGCAAATATTTCTGCTATGCTTAGGCCAATTCCTTTACTTGCCCCAGTGATTAGAGCAACCTTTCCATCCAGAGAAAAAATTTTAGATAAATCCATAAATCAGTGTTTGGTGTTTTCTTTTCAAGATATAAAAAAATTGCCCTTTGGTAAGGCCAGAGCTAGAATATATCCCTAGTTTTATTGAAAATAAACTCATGAAATTATCCTATGAAAGAGATCATTTTTGAAAAGCTTGGAAAGCCTTTAGAAGTACTTGAACTTCGAGAATCTGAAGTTCCAACCCCAAAGGAAAATGAAGTGCTAATTCGGGTGACTGCCCGGAATATTAACCCTTCAGACATCATGTTTATACAAGGGTTGTATGGAATCACCCCAAGGCTTCCAAGCAGTGCTGGTTTTGAAGCAGCCGGAGTAATAGAAAAAGGCGATGAGGCTGGACGTTTTTCAAAAGGAATGCGGGTCATGTTTACAGGACTTGGTACTTGGAGAGAATACATGGTTGTGCCTGTAGGAGGGGTTATTCCCATTCCTCAAAATATGCCCGATGAAATTGCTTGCCAAGCATTTGTTAATCCATTGACAGCTTATGGAATGTTGGAAGAATCTGGGCTGGAAGAGGGGCAATGGTTACTGATTACAGCTGGAGCTTCAGCTTTTGGAAAATTTGCCGTCCAATTAGCCAAAGAAAAGGGGATCAAAGTGGCAGCGACTGTTCGACATGATGATCAAATAGAAATATTAAAAAATCTAGGAGCTGATCTTGTGGTGAATACTGAAAAAGACAAAATCCATAGGATTATTCCAGACCAAACTAGCGGAGGTGTCCACGTGATATTTGATGCAGTTTCGGGAAAACTAGGATCACAAGCTTTATCCTGTCTTCGAGCAAATGGAAAAATGATGGTATTTGGAGCTTTAAGCCTTGAAAATCTGTCTATAAATAGTGGTTTGCTTATTTTCAAAAACTTAAAAATTGAAGGTTTTTGGTTGAGTACTTGGACAGAGAAATTGGACCATAAAGAACGTATAGAGGCTTTTGGTAAAGTTTTTCATTTCCTGATGAGTGAAGATTCCCAAGTTGATATTGCCGGGAAATTTCCATTAGAATCTTTCCGGGAGGCCATTATGGAATATGAAAAGCCTGGAAGAAATGGTAAGATTCTATTAATGGGTTAATTTCTTTGAAAATGCCATGCTTTGCGAGGCTTATTACCGATCTTTGTGGCTTAAATTAATTTTCAAAACCAAAACCAAAACGAATACGAATGAATTGGGAAAAGCTGGACCAAGAATTAACTGATATTGTAGAAAAGCGGATCCAACTTGCGGCAATGGATTATAGTGATGAAAATTACGATGATCTTGAGGAAGAACTTCATGATTTGGAGGATGATTTCAATGAAGAATATGAAGCGGTTTTAGAAAAAGAGCTCGAAAAAATATATGACTTATTGAAGTCTGATACAGATATCTTACTTCCGACTGCCTACATTGCAAATAAATACAAACCTCTCCAAGCGGATGCCAAAGGAGTTGTGAGCTACGAGGTAGTTGGGCAGGAAGGGGTTCCGATTGAATCAGATCAGTTTGATCGGCAAGATGTACGGATCGTGATGATACCAAATCCGGCTCGTTTTGTAATGCTGATAAATGGTCGACCTTTAAAAGATCTTTGGCGAAGTAGATAAAAAAATCCCCGTTTGAGATAATCAAACGGGGTTTATTTTTTAAGCAAATCCTAGTTTCTGACGGACTTTTGAGAGAATTTTTTCTCCTTCGATTTTCGCTTTTTCTTCTCCAGCAGCAAGTTTCGCTTCTATTTCTTTCGGGTTGCTCATGTAGAAGTCAAATAACTCCCGTTCTTTCGCAAATTTTTCTAGAATTAATTCCAGAAGTTCCTTCTTAGCATGTCCGTAGCCATAATTACCACCCAAATACTTTTGTCTCATTTCTGTAATCTGATCCACAGAAGCCAGCAGACTGTAAATTTTGAAAACATTGCAGGTATCAGGATCCTTAGGCTCTTCTAAAGGTGTACTATCAGTTACGATTTGGTTGACGTTTTTCTTCAATTGTTTTTCAGGAAGAAAAATATCAATAGTGTTCTGATAGGATTTACTCATTTTTTGCCCATCAGTCCCCGGAATGGTTTTTACCTCTTCAGCAATTCTTGCTTCGGGAATAGTGAAAATATCCTCTTCCATGATTCGGTTGAAAGCAGAAGCAATATCCCGGGTCATTTCGAGATGCTGCATTTGATCCTTTCCTACGGGTACTAAATCAGCGGAGTAGAGCAGAATATCGGCTGCCATCAAGACTGGGTAGGTGAAAAGGCCGGCATTTACATCTGCTAATCGATCTGCTTTGTCTTTGAAACTATGGGCATTGGCCAACATAGGGAATGGAGTGAAGCAGTTTAGGTACCAAGTCAACTCTGCTACTTCTGGTCTGCGTGATTGTCGATAGAAAACCGTTTTTTCAATGTCTAATCCAAAGGCCAACCAAGCTGCAGCCACGGCAAGAGTATTTTGCTTTCGCAATTCTCCGTCCTTAGTGGTAGTCAGAGAATGAAAGTCAGCGATAAAAATGAAGGATTCTTCAGCATTTTGTTTTGCCAATTCGATAGCAGGCTTAATCGCTCCTAAGATATTTCCTAAATGCGGCCTTCCGCTACTTTGAATTCCTGTCAGTACTCTTGCCATTTGTTAAATTTTGGCGCAAAATACGTAAAAGAGCCTATAAATCGTTTGGATTTATACGTTATTTGCCCTCATGATTCGATTTACGGTTTTATTCATTTTTCTAGCCAATCTTCTAATCTTTATTCAACCTGCTGTAGCTCAGGATACTATTCCATCCAGACTAGTTTGGACGGTGAATAAGGTAGATTTGGGAACAATTTTAGAAGAACAAGGTGAGCAGCTTGCAATTTTCGAATTCACCCATTCTTTAGACTCAGGGGTTTGGATAGAGCGAGTTTGGACTGACTGTGGATGTACTACTGCTGATTATTCCAAAGACACCATTTCAGCGGGCGAAACAGGTCAATTGCAAGTGAGTTTTGATCCATCTTCAGCCGTTGGGGATTTTTCTAGAATGGTGGTAGTGAAAGGAAATTTAGCCGGAATGCAGGATACGCTTTTTATTGAAGGTAAATCTATTCCTTACCCAACCAATCCTGAGGTTGATTATCCATTTGTTCGTGGTCAAATTGGTTTTAGAATGGAGAAAATCAATATGGGTGATGTTTTTACCAATGAGCCCTCAATTAGAACTGTGGAGATTTATAATTTTTCAGATTCCACATTATTAAAAGATAGCTTGAAATACTTTGGACCAGCACATATTCAGGTTCATCAGCTTCAGGATTCGATTGAAAGCAAAAACCGAGGGTTACTTGAAATCACTTATTCAGGAGCAGAAAAGAATGATTTGGGTTTTTTTGAAGATCCAATCCAATTGATTTGGCCTGACTCCCTTGTCGTCAATGCGGATGTTATTGCCAATATTTTTGAGTTTTATCCAAATCTTTCCAAGGATCAATTGGGATTGGTTCCCACTTTACGGATTTCTCCAACAGAAATTGATCTGAAGGAAATATCTACTGATGATATTCAGGAAGTCTTTTTCACATTTACAAATCGTGGAAGAGAGCTTTTGGAGATCAAAAAAGTTCAGGGAAATTGTGACTGTATGGAATTAACACTACCCAAACTCGAGTTAGCTCCCGGAGAAAGTATGGATTTAAAAGTGGTATTTGATCCAAAGGGTAGAAAGGGGATAGATCAGCGAAATATCTATATTTTTTCCAATGACCCACTTAATTCAATTCAGTCAGTAATACTTAAATCTCGTATTAAATAATTTTGCATTTTTAGCAATTGTTATTTTATTGATAACTAGCTATTTATGCTGCCCATGAAACGATTGTATTTTTCCTTTCTTTTGTTGTTGCTTTATGGGCTATTGGCATTCCAACCAAATTCAGATTCTGAATTTAGGGTGAAGCCCTATCTGCAAGTTTATGGAGCAGGCGATTATCAGATAACCTTCTGGTCAACAGGTACTTCCTTAGCAGAGTTTATACTTTTGGATAAAAATCAAAATCCGGTTTTAACAGAGACACTAATTGGGGAAGAAGTACCTGAAATTTATTACACTCAAATTGAAAAATCAGAAAATATAAACGGATTGAATCAAGGCAGTTGGCTTTATCCGGATCAAACCTATAAGTTCAAAATCGTTTTAAGCAACTTAGATAGGGACGCTGCCTACTTTTACCAAGTAAAACTTGGTAATGAAGCTTTCAATAGTGGATTTACCACAGCGCCTGATAAAAATAATTGGTCCTCAATTCGTTTCATTGCGCTTTCTGATAGTGAGACAGAACCTCTAGGCCGGGTAAACAGAAGAGCATGGTATCCTGCTAGTATTAATTCAAGACCGACTGCTTTTTTCCAACCTTGGAAAGAAAAATTTGGAGTCACGCTCGACCAAGGCTTTGAAATTTCGAATTATATTCTAACCGAAAAGGAAGGGTATGAATACAATTTGAAAACAGTCAATTCAAGGCTTCCTGACTTTTTATTGATGCCGGGCGATTTGGTGCAAGGTTCTGGATATCAGCCTGCCTGGGATGAGTTTTGGAGGCACAATGCGGGAGAGTATGACCAAGGTCTATCAAAGTATCCGATCATTCCTGCTTTGGGTAATTGGGAAAATTACGGCCCAAAAAATGGGGGTTATGGTTATAATGAACGGGGTGAGTTCCTGCCTAAATTAGGAAGGTCCAGATTCCATGCATACTTTGAAACACCCACCGAAGATCCTCTTCAAAAACATAGACAAAGCTATTACCGAGTTGATTATGGTCCTATTACCATTTTGACCTTGGACTCTTCGAATGGTACCCCAGATCAAAAAAGATCAGATTTTCCCGCTGAACAAAAAATTAAGAATCAGGAATTAACTGTTTTAGGTACAGATACACAGGAAAATTATACCCTTTCAGATTATCAAGCTGCAGGTGGAAATGATTTGAGTGGTTTTGGACCAGGAACTCCGCAATATGAATGGTTAGTGGCAAACTTGAAGGAGGCTAAAGAATCAGGACAGTTGATTTTTGTTCAATTTCATCATATCCCTTTTAGCTCAGGAGAGCATGGAGTGCCTATAAATCATGAATTGGCTACTGGTCAAGGTGGGATTCCGATGCGTGTACTTCATCCCAAATTTGAAGAATATGGTGTGATTGCGGTTTTTGCCGGTCATGATGAATTATTTGAACGCTCTTTTGTCGATGAAGACCAAGATGGCAAAGGCGTGATGTATTATGATGTGGGAGTCGCTGGAGATGGAATGCGAGGCGAAAAACGCAATTACCTTAAAAACCCACTGGAATTGCTCAATTACAATCCTTATAAAAAATGGACAGCTGACCAGAACAGTGCAGAGCAATGGGATCAAAGCCTTAGCAATCCGGTGTTGACGGATGGTGGGAAGCACTATGGGCATTTGGAAGTGAATGTGAATCGCATTGCTGAAAACGGAAAAGAATATGCAAAGATTGATTTCAGTCCTGTTTACATTTTCCCTGTTTTAGATCAGAATTATAATCTGCAGAATGTAGAACGAAGGGTTTATAACGATGAAATCTATCTGAAGGTATTGCTCAAATCTGAAGCCTTTGAGCCTGTATTGAAGGACACAGTGCAACTCTTCCTCGATGAAGGAGGAAGAGCCTTTCTATCACCTGAGGCTGTACTAAAAGAGCAACCCGATGAAGATTTTTCGTTTGAGTACTCTACAGGCATTCAACTCAATTGTGATGCTATTGGTGAACAGGAATTGATCGTCACTTCCACCCGTCAATTTGATGGGGAGGTATTCAAGGATACCACTCGCTTGATCGTATTGGATACCATCGCACCCTATTTTGATGCTGCAAATGCAATTGTTGTGTTTGATCCGACCATTGGAAGGGCAGACTATTCAATTGCTGATTTTGATCCGGTGGATTTCTTGGACAATTGTGAACTGCGTGGGATACGAGTAGAGGGACCTGAAATTACTTGCAGCAGCTTTGAAGACCCAGAATTGTTTTTTGGAGAATTCCCGGTTCGATTGATCGCTGAAGATGCATCAGGCAATCAATTTATCAGGGAGTTAAAAGTTCAAATATTCAATAGCGTTGAATCAACCAAGGTAAGTCTTGAGCCCTCAGGAGTGCTTGTCTCTGGACAGACCATAGATCTGGTAATTGGAGATGAATTGGATTATGAGGTGGTTGGTTGGTTCTTTCAATCTTCCATTCCGATTGAGGGAGAAACTGCCAAAACCCTAACGATCGATCAGCCTGGAGTTTACTATGCAAAATTGTTACTCAGTACAGGCTGTATAGTCCTATCTGAAACAATTGAAGTCACTGAGGTAGCGGATAGTTTTCCGGAGGTCAAAGCCTCTCTAACCTTAGGCTTGGACCAAAATGGTCTAGCAGAGCTGACTAATGATCAAATTTTCACGGAATGGCCAATTGCCGAGGACATAGAGGTTAGCCTAAGTCAAAGCCAATTCTCTTGTCAGGATCTTGGAGAGAACACAGTTCTTGTCACCTTGTCCAAATCGGATGGATCTAAAAAAGAATTGGAAATACTTCTTCAAGTAATAGATAAAACCTCACCTGTATTGGAATGGAAATCAGCTGAATACGACTTTGATTTGAGTAAAGGTGAGCTCAGTTTGAAGGTAGAAGATTTTATCGTTTCAGCTCCTACCGATAATTGTGATTCAGAAGGTATTCAAGTTAGCTTGAGCAAAACAGTTGTGACCTGTGCAGATATCGATTCCGAACGGGTAAACTACCCCATTGATTTGGATGTAATAGTGACCGATGCTTCTGGAAATACCTCGATTTACCCTACGTTTGCTCTATTGATTTTTACCGAATCCCAAAAGGTTTCACTGACTGCTCAGGGACCTCTTTATGAAGGGCGAACCGTGGAATTGAGATTAGGGGAGGAGTTAAATTTCCAGGTGATAGAATGGAGAAAAGGATCTGAACTGATTCCGGGTGAAAAAGGAAATTCAATCTTTGTAGACTCTCCGGGTATTTATTCTGCTGTTTTAGCCTTGGAAAATGGATGTTGGGTTACTTCACAATCTGTTTCTGTGGAATTGGAAAATCTCCCTTTCCCAACTGTGAAGGAAGCTATACAACTTGAACTGAATTCTGAAGGAATCGCAGTTTTGGATTACGAATCGCTATTTGAAAGCTGGCCATTTGATACTACCGGATTGAATTTGGAATTATCTAAAAGCCAGTTCAGCTGTGAGGATTTGGGAGAAAATAAGGTTCAATTATCTATAACAAATCAAGATGGTGGAGAATGGTCTTTTGAAGTTGCTGTACTGCTTGAAGATAAGATGGCTCCAATTTTAGAAGCTCAGAATATTGAAATAGATCTGGATGTCAGCATTGGAAGTAAATCAATTTCAAAAGATGATTTGATTCTAAGCTTAAAGGAAAACTGTTCCATTTCGGAAATAACTTTAAGTAAAGATGAATTTTCCTGTGAGGATATCGGAAAGGAAATTCCTGTAATTCTTAGGGCAGTCGATCCATCTGGTAATGTTACCGAGGTTCAGACCCAAGTTTCCATCAATAGGTTCGAAGAAACTCCTGTCACGCTTTCTGGGAATTTAGAATTTTGTGAAGGGGAAGAATCTTTTCTTTCCGTACAAGCTTCAGGAAATTTTGAAGTGGTTAGGTGGCTGAGGAATGGAAGCGTCATCGAGAATCAAAATGCTTCAAGTTTGCCTTTATCTGAAAGTGGAATTTATCAAGCCGTAATCCGATATGAGGGAGGATGCGTTTCAGAATCTGATGTTGTTGAGGTCAAGGTAAATCAACTTCCAAAAGGAAAAATTGAAGTTAATGGGGATATTTTGATTGCTCCTGCAGGAGTATTCGAGTATCAGTGGTTTAGAAATGGGGAATTAATTCCTAATGCCACCGAGTCTTCATTACAGGTACACTTGATGGGAGAATATTCCGTATTGCTAACAAGTTTGGCGGGCTGTCAGGCATTAATAGAACCCGTAACTATGACAATTGCGGGATTGGGAAGCAGACCAGTCTTTGAGGTGAAAGCTATTCGAATTTACCCGAATCCAGCAAGAGAAACTGTAAAGTTGGAATTTCCAGATGATATTTCATTAGAGGCAAATAAAATGACTATTTATGGTCCTGATGGAAAAAATGTATCATCCCAAGTCTATGTTCTTAATTGGGAAATTGGAAAAGTAGAACTTGATATTCGTTTGCTCTCTGTGGGCCTTTATTGGATACAACTTCCTGCTGAGAATCAAACCCTTTATCAAGGAAAGCTAATTAAGATTCATTGATTTTAGTTATTGAATTTTCCTCAATAAAAAAGGTTCATGTTTAGCAACATGAACCTTTTTTTGCTTTGAATTTCTATTCATTATTTAAAAGCTGGTATTCCCGTAATTTCATTACCAAGAATCAGCAAGTGAATATCGTGGGTGCCTTCATAAGTGATTACTGATTCCAGATTCATCATGTGACGCATAATCGGATATTCTCCGGTGATTCCCATTCCTCCATGAATTTGCCGGGCTTCACGAGCTATATTCAAGGCCATTTCCACATTATTTCGCTTTGCCATAGAAATATGAACCGTCTTGGCTTTTCCTTCATTCATCATCTTTCCTACTTTCCAGGCAAGTAATTGAGCTTTGGTGATTTCTGTTAGCATCTCAGAAAGCTTCTTTTGAACTAACTGAAAACTTGCAATGGGCTTGTCAAACTGAATCCGCTCAGCTGCATATTTACGGGCTGATTCATAGCAATCCATCGCTGCGCCAATCACTCCCCAAGCAATTCCATAGCGTGCAGAATCCAAACACATTAGTGGAGGTCCCAAGCCTGATTTTCCAGGAAGTAGATTTTCCTTGGGAACTTTCACATTGTCGAAAACCAACTCGCCTGTGCATGAAGCTCTCAAAGACCATTTATTATGAGTTTCAGGCGTAGAAAAGCCTTCCATTCCACGTTCTACAATCAGACCATGAATTCTCCCTTCCTCATTTTTCGCCCAAACCACAGCAATATCAGCTTTTGGAGCATTAGAGATCCACATTTTGGCTCCATTCAGCAGGTAATGATCTCCCATATCTTTGAAATTTGTTACCATACCTGAAGGATTTGAACCATGGTCAGGTTCCGTTAATCCAAAGCAACCGAGCATTTCACCAGAAGCTAG
This sequence comes from Algoriphagus kandeliae, assembly GCF_004571135.1. GTDB lineage: Bacteria > Bacteroidota > Bacteroidia > Cytophagales > Cyclobacteriaceae > Algoriphagus > Algoriphagus kandeliae. Next base: position 945,852 of record NZ_SPSB01000001.1, on the reverse strand, counting down.
TTTGGGAAGATACTTTTTGCGTTGCTCCTCCGAACCAAATTTGTAAATGGGATACATAACCAAGGAACCTTGTACAGATGCAGTTGATCGCATTCCTGAATCTCCTCGCTCAATTTCTTGCATGATCAGGCCATAGGAAATATAATCCAATCCTCCTCCTCCGTATTCTTCAGGGATTTGAGGGCCAAATGCACCCACTTCTCCAAATTTCTTAACAATGGATTCAGGGAAGTAGGCATTTTGTGCCCATGATTCTATATATGGTGATATTTCCTTCTTGACAAAATCCCGAATGGAGCTCCGGATCAATTGATGTTCCTCGGTAAGCAGATCATCAATATCCAAAAAGTCTACTCCTTCGAAAGTATCTTGCTTTTGGGATTTTTGGATTTCTATAGCCTGCATGTGTTTTTTGGTTTATTGAATTGAATCAGTGATTTTTGTCGGGAAGTAAACCCAATGCCTTTCGAAATAAATAGATCGGGGGGTAAAAAACTATCATTTTTGATAAAATTTAGTGATGGAAAATCCCCAATTTGATCCCCGGATTCTAGAAAAAATCAAACAGCTTGAAGAGAAGTTTAAGGCATCCGGTCAGGACATGCTTTCTTACCTGGAAGGACTTCTTTATGCAGATTATTTGACCTATTGGGAGTACATCAATTTGGATGTGTTATTGTCCCTTCAACAGCCAAAGACTAGCTTCAAGGACGAGAAGATTTTCATCATATATCATCAGATTACCGAACTCTATTTCAAATTGATTATTTCTGAGATGGAGCAGATCTCTGACGAGAATCCGCTTACAGAGGAGTTTTTTAAGACCCGTCTTGACCGGATTTTAATGTACTTTGATCATTTAATCAGTTCCTTTGCTATGATGTGGAAAGGAATGGAGCGGGAGCAGTTTTTAAAGTTTCGCATGTCTTTGTTGCCTTCTTCAGGATTTCAAAGTGCTCAATATCGCGAAATTGAGTTGATGGCGACAGATGCTTTTCATTTAGTAACCTTAGCTGATCGAGAGGGCTTTGACTATCATTCACCTGCAGATGACATTTTTGATCATTTATATTGGCAGCGCGGAGCTATTGAATTGGCAACCGGTCAAAAAACATTAACCTTGAAAAACTTCAATTTGAAGTATGGTAAAAAATTGAAGGAATTGATTGAGGGATATAGACGGAAAAATATCTGGCAACGCTATATGGAGCTGGAAAATCCATCTAAGGAGATGACTGAATTGATGAAGCAATTTGACCTTAAGGCTAATGTTTTTTGGCCATTGGCGCACTATAAATCAGCAGTGCGCTACCTTCAAAGAGATCCAGTGGATATTGCAGCTACCGGTGGAACCAACTGGCAGAAATATCTTCCTCCGCGTTTTCAGAAAGTGATTTTCTTCCCAGAGCTTTGGACCGAAAAAGAAAAAGAAGAGTGGGGAAAGGGCTGGGTTGTCAAGGAGATATTTGGAGAGGAATAAACCTGATATTTCACATTCCAATTATTTCGGATAATTCTCTTTTACAAAACTTGAGGCATTGTTGAAGCAAAAATCATCCACTGCTTTTTCAATATCCTCCTTCGATTTGAAGTGCGCCAGATGAGGTTTTCCTCCTTTCAATCTTGCAGTATCAATTTCATTAACCAATTGCTTACTAAAAGCATCAAATTCTAATGCTGTAGGGAAAGGATCTACGGGATCAATAAGTCCTTCAAAATCTGTCCCTATGGTGATTGATTTCCATATTTGGGGTTTTTCAGAGACCGATAGATTAGGGTTCTCATAGGCACTTTGGATGACCGCTTCAATATTTTCCCAGATAAGCTGAATTCCGTTTCGTTGTGGATTTTTTTCAAGGTCTTCCTTGGTAATCCCTAGAATCCTTTGATCGAAGGAAAGGCCAAACATACCTTTTGATTTGACAATCATTTCGATGTCCTCATCACACATATTGATGTTCCAGGCATTGAATTTTCCACTAGGATCTGTGTAATCATCTTTCTCTTTTTTCTCCCATTCGATGTGCTGGTCAAGTGTAGAAATACCAGAATAACCACAATGTGAAGCGATCACCGGAATTTGATCTCCTTTTTCAAGACATTTTTTAACAAGGTTATAAAACTCCTTTCGGGAGCGTGCACTCATGTGTTTTACATCGATCAAAATTCGGTAACCCAATGAATCATCCTTAACCAAATCTTGACTGAGGCTGAGTAATTCTTTTAGAATCCTTCTTCCGTCATTATTGAATCCTGCATTCATGCGCTTGGATTGGTCCATGAGGATTTTTCCCATTCCGGGAATGGAATGAGCGTGCCCACAAAGATGATTATCAAAGTGGTGAGCAAAGGTGATAAAGAAGACGGGTACCAGCCAATCATTCTTGATTGCCTTAACTCGATTAGAGATTTCCTGAATAGATTCAGCTTTATCAGTTCCCAACGCATGAGCACCTTCAATCGTCAATATCATGGTGATTTCGTTATCGTCATCTAAAGACTGATTCAACTCTGCCTTATTATTGGGTACTCGGTAACAGGCATCTTTTGCTTGATAGGAGCGGGGATGTTGACTTGCAAATTTTCGCGCTAGTCGTTCTTCTCGAAGAAAGGCCTTAGGAACATGGATTTCATTTTTTCGAATTCTTTTTCCTGAATCCATCAGGACAAAATCCCGCTCTCTTTGTAAAGATTCCCAATAGTCGTAATCATCCGACTGGAAATAATCCACCACTTTATCAGGGATTCGCATGTAAGCTGTTTGCAACAAATCTCTTCGAAGTCCTTTCGATCCTAGAATAGCTGAGGTCAAAAAACGGAACCATTTGTCTTTTCCAATTTTCGGATCAATACCCTTTACAAATTGTCTTTCTAAGGGATACAAGGAGTTAAAAGTGAGGCGTAGATTGGAATTCCAGCATTTCACCAAATCAATTTGACTGTAGCTGGCACCCATTTTTCCCAATTGATGATTCCGATGGTTGGATGCAATCACCGTCCAAGGACTGAATTCCTCTTTTCTTCTAAACTTTTTTTCTTTTTCCTGCATGTGGAAATGGGCACGCATATGTTTATGACAATGCAGGTCCGAAAATTTCCGCTTTCCCATTTTTTACATGCTAAAAATTGAATTTCCACCTTTCATGACCTCAATGATGTCATCTACTACAGAAGGAGAATTGGTGTAGTACCAATGGTGGACCGTATCATGTAGAATGCCCTTATCATCGTCTATTTCAGTCACATCACATTGATAGATATCATCTGCTAGATTCACTGAGTTTTTAGCACCCCATCTTCCCAATCGGTTGAAGGCATTTTTGGTTAATTCGGAGATACCTAATGCTTGATCCTTATTGTGATAATAAACATGCACCCGCTCTCCAAAGTCAATCAGTCTGTAAAGAGGATTTGGGCGCTCCAAGGCGTAATAATCAATATCAGCGCCCACCAACAAGATTTCTCCAAAAATCGAATTGATATCTAGTCCAATATCTTGCACCCCTTTTACCATATTTTCGAGAACTCTATTTCCCATACTATGGCACATCAGGTGGATTTTTTGATCACAAAGTGGCTTTCGCTCCTCGACAAATTTCTTTTTGAAAAACTCTCGAAGTGAGGCCATTGACCTTGCCAAAGCGAATCCGGACTGCATGGCATCATAAGCATCAGAGCGGTATTTGAGTAATTTCTTCTTGGCAGGCCAGGTAAATAGTACCAAGTGCTTAATGGTAGAGTTTTCTGGTTCCACATATTTTTTATGCAGTTCACAGAGCGTTTGCATGGCAGTTTCCAAGTCAGATTTGAAGCCATGTACAAATACCATAATATCCTCAGAGATTTTAATATGATCTCCTCCAGGTGATTTTTTACTGGCTTTTATTCCAGATTCATACAGTTCATTGAAAATGTGAGTTGAAGGAAATTTCGCCTTATTCACGTCTTTGTCATCCGCATAACTTGCTAGGAGTGTTTCGTCTACTTCAGGTATGATTTGTATGTTAAAATCCTTCAGCTTTTTGGCCTTTTTGGGATCAAAACTGACTGTTCCATATCGGAGATTATGCCTAGCTTCTTCATCGCCATCTTTTCGCATGAACTCCGTTTCGTTGACTGGAATGTAGTTTTTACTTTTTCTGGAAGTGACTTCTCGGTTGGTAATAACGTAGTGGGTAACCATGATGAAAGAAATTTTAAGGGTTAAAAATGATTCGATTTCCAGTCGCTTATGAATGGACTGAAATAAAAATCCTACTTAATTTTAAAAATAATTGCCTGATTTACAAATGTTTTGACTTCAGAAATGAGCTCAATTTTATGAGCTGTTGGATCAAAAAAAAAGCCTTGAGTTAATTCAAGGCCTTAGAATCTTAAAATCCAGCTGCTTCATTTTCCCTTCTAGGATCAGCTCCTCCCTCTAGCTTTCCGTCTGGCAAAACCATGATGGCATCGACGGAACCGATAATTGGAGTTCGACCTTCATTGATCAGGTAGTTCTTGGCAGTTAAAATTTTCAATAAGGTGCTGTCAAGGGAATTTTCCTCAAATAGAATTTGATCCGGAAGCCATTGATGATGAAAGCGTGGAGCCTCTACGGCCTCCTGCATGGTCATATCAAATTCATAGGCATTAAGAATTGTTTGAGCTACTGCAGTGATAATGGTAGAACCTCCTGGAGTTCCTACTATCATCCAAAGTTTTCCATTTCGCTCTACAAGAGTTGGGGTCATAGAGCTAAGCATTCGCTTACCAGGTGCAATGCTATTAGCCTCTGCACCTATCAGACCAAACATATTTGGAACTCCAGCTTTACTACTGAAATCGTCCATTTCATTATTCATGAAAAAGCCCAATTCATCCAAGTAAACTTTAGATCCATATGCACCATTCAAGGTAGTAGTCACAGCGAGCGCATTTCCCTCTGTATCCATGATGGAGTAGTGGGTTGTTTCCATGCTTTCTGCAAAAAGAACCGATCCTTCCGCTATGTCAGAGGAAAGAGTAGCCTTATCCGGATCAAAACTTTCCATCCGATTTCTTAAATATTCATCATCCAAAAGCTCTGCAATAGGAATCTCCACAAAGTCTGGATCGCCTAAATAATAATTTCTATCAGCATAAGCTCTTCTCATTGCTTCTGTCAGAACTTGAACATAATCCGCCGAATTATGGCCCATGCTTCTAAGATCAAAAGGCTCAACCATTTTTAAAATTTGTCCGATAGTCACTCCACCTGAACTTGGGGGTGCCATAGAAATAATCCGTAACTCCTTGTAGTCAAAGACAACAGGATCCCTCCAAACAGCTTCATAAGCAGCGAGGTCTTCTAGGGTAATAATTCCCCCCATTTTCTGCATGTGGTCTACCAGAACCTTGGCTGTTTCACCTTTGTAGAACTCATCGCGGCCATTGTTTGCGATTCGCTCTAGCGTCTCTGCTAAGGCAATATTTTTTATGGTATCACCAGCGTTCCATTCCTTACCAAAGAAAGTGTCTTCTCCATTTACTTCTCGAACTACCTCTCGAATCCCCTGAAGGCGGCTTGCTTGTTGCGTACTGACGACAAATCCATTTCTTGCCAAATCAATGACCGGTTGTAATATTTCCTTGGGATCGAGTTTTCCGAATTTGGATTGAGCTTCGAAGATTCCCGCAATGGTTCCTGGAACTCCTGAAGCCAAGGCTCCTTTTGTACTTAATCCCGGAATTACATCTCCATTCTCATCAAGGTACATGTCTCGATGAGCAGCTCCCGGAGCTTTTTCTCGGTAGTCTATAGATCCTATATCTCCATTTGCCATGCGATAAACAGCAAAGCCTCCGCCTCCCAAATTTCCAGCGAAAGGAAAAGTGACAGCAAGAGCCATTTCCGTTGCCATCATTGCATCAAAGGCATTTCCACCTTTTTGCATGATTTCCACACCTATTCTTGATGCTTCACCACGAGCTGAAACAACCATGGCATTTTCTGCGACTAAACCTCTTTTTGGTTCTTTATCTATTGTGGGAGTTTTACAGGAAAATACCAGAAAGGGGATGCTCAAAAGAAGAGCAGCAAAGCGGATGTAGGCTGTTCTATTCATTCAATAAAGTGCTGTTGAAGAGTTTAAGGATACGCTTATATTCATCTGTCCAGGAACTTGGCTCAACAAATCCGTGATCTTCCACTGGATATATAGCCATTTCCCAGTTATCTTTTTCCAATTCAATTAATCGTTGAGAAAGCCGAACTACGTCCTGAAAATGCACATTAACATCCAGCATTCCATGTGCCATTAATAAATTTCCTTTCAGGCCTTCAGCAAAGTAAATAGGGGAGGATCTTCTGTATGCAATTGGATCTTCCTCAGGGGTATTTAATATGTTGGATGTGTAGCCATGATTGTAATGTGCCCAATCTGTCACCGAACGAAGGGCTGCACCTGATTTAAACACTTCTGGCTCTGTAAACAAAGCCATCAAGGTAATAAAACCTCCATAGCTACCTCCGTAGATTCCAATTCTGTCTGCATCAATTTCATATTCTTTTACGAGATGTTTGGCTCCGTCAACTTGATCAGACAAGTCCTTTCCACCCATATGACGGTAAATTCCTGTTCGCCAATCTCGACCATATCCAGCTGAAGCACGGTAATCGATATCCAAAACAGTATATCCCAAATCAGCCAATAGATTATGGAACATGTATTCTCTAAAGTAACTGCTCCACCATTTATGCACGTTTTGGAGGTAACCAGCTCCATGTACAAAGATTACAGCAGCTCCATTTTTCTTGGAAGGCTCTGGTTCGTAAATCCTGGCAGGAACTTTTGCTCCATCCTGAGCTGTAAACCGAATGATTTCAGGATCTTTCCAATTATAAGATTTAAACTCCTCGCTTTGACCATCAGTCAATTTAATAGGGGCAGCACCGACTCTGTTTTCTTGCAAATAAAGCTCTTCCGGTGAATTGCTATAAGAGTGGAGAATTGCTAAATACTTCTCATCAGGAGATAATGTGACCTGATTATTTCCTGCCATTTGGGTAAGTTTCTCAACCTTTCCTCCGTAAACAGGCATGCGATAAAAATGCCGTTCACCCGGATCAACTTCAGACGTAGTCAAATACCAATGGGAGCCATCTTTTGATAGGAAAGGGTCAAAAACCTCAAATTCTCCTTTGGTTAATGCTTTCTTTATTTTCTTTTCTACATCGAATAAATAAAGGTGAGAATAGCCGGTTTCTTCAGATTGAAAATAAATGTGCTTATTGTCCGGAAGCCACCCTAGCGTTCCTCCAGAAAAGGTCCAACCGATTCCTGGGCCAGCAATCCAAGCTTCATCTCGTTGTCTGTCCAAGGTGGTCAATTCGCCACTTTCCAAATCGACAAGGGCAATCCATCGATCTTTATTGTCTAAGGAACGAGCCCGAATGATTGCCTTTGTACCATCCGGTGAAAAAACCGGACCGAATAGCGCCAAGTCTCGTTCTTTTTGGGGCCATTCCTTATCTGGGTAATCCTTTACATAATCAGGAAGATCCGTCAATCCAGGAAGGGTAGAAGTATTAATGAAATAGACGGTATCCTTTTCCAAATTGTAAATTCCTATTTCGGAGGTAGTTGGATTTGTTCCGACTTTTGGCCGGGCATTTAAATCTTCGGTGTAGCCAGAGGCATCTACATAATTCGGGACCTTGGTGTTTTTGTTATTTGCTGTTTTGTAAAAAGTGAAACTTGCAAATCTTCCATTTGGGGAAAGCTGGAGGTTGGAAGGGTTTTTCCCCTCAGTGTAAAAAGTAAATTCTTCTTCAGGTTCAAGCTGGGTAGCTTCCCGATACGCTTGGCTTGACTTTCGTTTTTCCTCCCGCTGACGAACAACTTCCAAAAGCTTTAGATTTTCCTCTTCCAAAAAGGGTCTGGAAGAATCTAAGTTTGATTCCCTTCGTTCTTGCCTTCCGGGCTTATTTCCTGTTGAGATATTGGTAACCCGCTTTACTGCTTCAGTTTGGAGATTATAGGTGTAAATATTTTGTTCACTGACAAAATAGATCAAGTTTTCATCAGCCATAAAGGTTGGATTGCTTACCCTTGCATGCCAGTTTAAAATTTCTTTTTGCTCTCCATTTGGAAGACTTTCCAGAAAAATCCGATCATTTGGCATTACATAAAGCCTTTTACTTTTGTCTTTATTGTAAGCTGCTTGATTTCGGCGCAGGGATCGTTCTTCTCTCCAATCTACCTTTTGGAATTCCTTTAGCTGGTCTAATTGGATTTGATAGAGGGAATCATCAGGATTTCCTTCCGGGTTATAATCAAAATAAATGGTTTGGCTATCATCGCTCCAACGGATATCCGAAGGAAAATACCCCATCCATTTCGGGTCCCGCATGATGTATTCAACACTCAAAGTGCTTTGAGCATACAGAACTCCTTGGACTAAAAGAATTAGTCCAATCAATGAAAGTTTTCGCATGAAGTATGGTCTTTTATTTACTTACTGTTTCCAGAAAGTCTCCCAATTCCCGTTTGATTCCGATCAAATGAGATTGAAGTTGTTCATTAAGGTATTGAGAGGTTTCTAGATTTTCCTCGATTTCTTCCAGAAGCTTTCTGGTTTTTACAGCTCCAATATAGCTCATTGAAGGTTTCGCCTTATGACATCTTTTTTTAATGGTCAAAAAGTCCTTTTCTTGATAAAAATGAGGCAATTCCTCCAAATCATGAATATTGGTATCGAGAATAATTTGGATCATTTCCCGAATCATATCCGGATCATCTTCTCCAAAATATTGGTAAATGGAAGATTCGCTGATGAATTGATACATGTATTTGGCGAAAAAACTGAAACTATCTAATTACTCTTAAAGAGTTTTCCTAAAATTATAAACATTTTTCAAATAGCATTATTTCTATAAAGAAAGAATTGAGCTCGGGAATCTTCTTTTAGGTATTTGGGTTTAATTTTGTTTTCTATTTAAGCATCGTGACCTTTATGAGCAGAGGAAAAAAAATATTTCTTATCCTTTTCTTCATTTTCATGGCTATCATGTTGTGGATAGGTTATGATATTTCTCAAAAAACAACCTTTCCAGGATCAAAAGGGAATTTGAAGGAGAGGATATCTACGGGACAAGAGTAGCATGAACGTTAAGAAAATTAATATTGAAGAGCTTGATTTGGAGCGAATGAAAGACAAGGTTTCTGAAAATCCTGGAACTTTGCCTTATGCCCATCATTCCGGAAGTGCCATTATCAAGCCTGAAGATAAAGGGAAAATAACTGGACGAGCTGTGGCAGCCATGCATTCTCAAACTGATATGCAAATGGCTCAAATTTACCAGCAGATGAAACTTTTGGCCGAACAGGCAGAGAAAATAAAAGCCCGCGTGGAAGTTTCCGAACGGATTTATCAAGCTGCGATAGGATTCGAACCCTTGATCAATCACATCTATTTTTTATATCAGAAATCCGATGGAACAGATTTCTTGAGTTTGATAGCTCCAGAGGAATGGGGTAGAAAAAAAGATTGGGCCCACTTTGTTGCAGAAGTAAGGCTACTAGCCGATCATACTTGGGAAATCATTCGAGAAAACGTCTGATCCATGATGCATTTGATGACCCGCCAGCTTGAATTGATTCTCAAAGATGGAGGTGCAGAATATGAATCGGAAGTTGATCTTCCAATTATGCCTCATTATTTGGATGAAAAAGGTAAAAGCTGGCTCGCTGAGATATTTTCCGATTTAGGGGGAGAAGGTTCAATTCCACTTTTTGAAAAAATCAAATTGGACTTTAAGATTAATCGCCACTTGATTTTGTGGGATACCGAAGTCCATTTTAACCGTTATAGACTAACAACTCTACGTTCTGATTTATATTCAGAAAATAATTTTTCCTTCGTCGATGCCTATAAAAGGCTTTGCAGGACCTATGAAAAGGAAGCGATAAAGGCAGGTTTACAAATGAGGATTTGGAATGGGCCTCCGATTGCAAACCGACTTTTTGGAAATTCCAATGAGCCAGGAGATTTTTCAGGAAATGGTGCATCGGGATGGAAGCTGCAAGCTTATAATGATAGCCAAATAGACTTCTTGACTAGAATTCATGGGTACAAATTAATTCGCCTTTGTCCTTTCGAGACACTGATGACAGGTGGTTCTTTAAAACGATTAGATCAAATTCTAATCAATCCCAAAGAGGAACAGCGGGAAATGATTTTCAATTGGCTAATGAGAAAAATTCAATGAAAATTTCCTTGCAAACAATAAGAATCCTCTATGTGGTTTTGCTAGGACTAATCCTATTTTATGTGCTTTATGTCTTTGAAGCATTCGGGATTAATCAAGGAACTTCGTGCTCGGGGCATGATTTTTTAACCAGAGCTGTTTTATTCGGTTTGCTAAATACACTCGTTTTTTTCGTACTTGAATTTGGTGTTTCCAAAAAGGTTCATCCGAGCACCCTTCTTCAAAAAATCGCTTGGATTTTGGTTGAAATTCTTATTGGAGGGACAGCTATTTTTCTTTTGTTCAATTACTTCTGGAATTGGCAAGAGTGGACTTTAAATGCCTATTTGTTATTGATTTTGGAGTATTTATCGATGATGGTTATTCCTTTGGCTCTTTTTCAATTTTTGATAAATGACAGGTTTAATATTCGATTACCAGGTCCTGAAATTTTAGCCTTCGAATCAGAAAACGGGAAAGATGCAGTTCAGATAAAACCCGAATTCTTTTTGTTTATCCGGTCGGACAAAAACTATCTCGAAATATTTTTTCTGGATAAAGGTGATGTCAAAACGCACTTAATTCGAAATCGCCTTAAAGTAATTGAGGACAGCTACCAGAACTCTCCATACATTCAAAGATGCCATCGAAGTTATTTGGTGAATCCACTTCAGATAGACAAAATCTTTAAAAACAAGGGTAAGTCTGAAATACATATTCAAAATCAAGTCATTCCTATTTCGGATTCATTTTTAGAAAATTTTTCAGTTTAGTTTCAAAGAACTAAAGTTCGTCCCGCATTTTAGATTTTCGTCCCAAAGCCTATTTTTTTGGACCATAATCCAGATAAATCTTTTTTGATTTGGGAAAATGAATCAATTATGATGAACACAATCATTCTGTTTGTTTGGGTCTTAAGTAGCTTTATTTCTTTTGAAAAAGATTCCCTAGCTCTTCGAACAGACTCCTATTCCGAAATTGAAAAATTGATCAATGAGGAATATGAAAAAGGGAATTTCAGTGGGAGTATTGTCATTGGGAATAAAGATGGGATGCTCTTTCAAAAACATGCTGGAATTGCAAATCGTGTTTGGAATATTCCAGTTGCTTCTGATACTCGCTTTGATATTGCCTCAGTCAACAAATCCTTTATTGCCGCTTTAATTTTGAAAGCCGTTGAGGAAAAAAGACTCGAGCTAGATTCAAAGCTGGTGGATTTATTGGATGATGTCAGTTATTCTGGAAGATTCAATTCTTCCATCACGATTCACCAAATGCTTAGCCATACATCTGGGATTCCTGATTATGATGGGGTACCAGAGCCCTTGAAGAAAAATGAATTTTCTAGGTTTAAGCGACTTCACTTTGATCCAGATTCCTACACAGATTTCATTAGCCAACTTCCCCCGCGTTTCAATCCTGGTGAGGGATTTTATTATAGCAATTTCGGATATCACCTTTTGGCCATTATCCTAGAAAAAATTTATGAAAAGCCGTTTGAAGAAATTCTTAAAGAAAAAATTTCTATCCCGTACGGACTTGATCAAACATTCTCAACGACTAACAATGAAGAGGTATTTCCACGTTTGGCAGAGGCTTATAATTATAAAAATGGAGCAAAAGAATGGTACCGAAATAGTTTTATTGACTTAACTCTTGGGAGAAGGATTTTTTCGACTGCAGGTGATTTGTTTAAATGGGGCCAAGTCATTTCAAAACTAGAATTGCTTGAACCATTGCTTCAAAAGAAAATGACTACAAATCATCTTGAATCAATTACTGATGAAATGTCCTATGGATATGGTTGGGTAGTTTATCAACCAGGAGATCATTTTCAAATGGGGGATTTGGGTATTGATTTACCGTATTTGATTCATGGAGGAAGTACAGAAGGGTATCGCTCCATGCTCATCATTATAGATGAAGGAAAGCTCATTTTTTCAATGACAACAAACTCAGGAAATCGAGCTAATGAAATGGAGTTAAGCAAACGAATTGTTCAATTATTAATAGCGAAGAAATGATAAATCAAATCCGAAATTTGGCTATTTTAATGGTTATACTCTTTTGGAATGCTACCTTTTCCTTTAGTCAAGAACTAATAGGATTATGGGAAATTCAAAAGGTGAATGTAGGTAGTATGGAGATGACACCAGTTGCTAGGTGGTCTGAAATAAAAGAAGATGGGACTTTTTATTCAGGAAATGGTTGGATGCGACATTCTGAAGGAATTTGGAGTTTTGATTCTTCTACCAATGAATTTTTACCTGAAAATCGGTATGGACCTGCTGACTCTTTTGGATCATTTAAAGTTTCTTTTGATGGAGTAGATAAAATGACCTGGACTAGAGTTGAAGAGGGAGAGGAAGTGGTTGTTTCATTAACAAAAGTTCAAGAGAGACCAACAGCCCACTGGGATCTTATGATTGGATTATGGGAGCTCAAAGAAATTACAGATGGAGTAGACTCAGAAAACAAAAAGAGTAATTTCTCTGAAAACAGTTTCCTTTTTATACGTTGGGATCGGATTTATAACCAAATGTCTCCTGAAGAGGGTCGACAAACAGGTTATTGGCATAGCCATGGACATCGGCCCGAAATGACTTTCCTAAGCCACAATTCAAATAAACCTGTGGAAAGTTGGAAAATTTCATTTCAAGGAGAAGATAATCTCCAAATGGAAGGAATATCGGACACAAATAAAGGAATTACTGTCTCCTTTCAACGATTGAGTCAATTCCCTGATTAAAAAAATCCCCTTCATTTTTGAAGGGGATATTGCTTTGGGGTTTAAATGATTAGGAAGTTTTTAGGCAAACAGACCAAACATTTCCCGCTCAATTTTTTCTACGATAAAAGAAAAATCCTCAGGTCTTTCCACAAAGTCTAAGTCATTCACATCTATAATGAGGAGTTTTCCTTCTTTATAGCCTGCTATCCAATCCTCATAGTGTTGGTTCAGGTTTTTGAGGTAGTCGATCCGCATGGCGGTTTCATAAGTTCTTCCTCGTTTCTCGATCTGGCCTACTAATTTGGGGATGTCTGCCTTTAGGTAAATCAATAAGTCCGGAGCCTTCACATGCTGAATCATGGAGTCGAATAAACTTCTGTAATTCCAATAATCCCGCTCGGTCAACAGTTTGCTTTTATACAGGTTTGCCGCGAAAATGTAGGCGTCTTCATAGATCGTTCGGTCCTGAATGGTATTCTCTTGACTTTCCTGAATTTTTCGGATTTGGTTGTATCGTGAATTGAGGAAATAGACCTGAAGGTGAAAAGCCCATCGCTTCATATCTTCATAAAAATCCGGGAGATAAGGATTATTGTCTACAGCTTCAAACTCAGCTTTCCAACCATAATGTTTGGCAAGCTTTTCAGTAAGCGTAGTCTTCCCACTCCCGATATTTCCGGATACTGCTAAATGCATATTTATTGGTTAATTATTTTTTGACGAATCTTGGTGAAACAACCAAATCTTTACTTCCTGGAGTGTATTTGTAGAATCCTTCTCCGGTTTTTACCCCTTTGAAGCCTGCTTCGACCATATTGATCAATAGTGGGCATGGAGCATATTTAGGATTTCCAAATCCATCATGAAGAACTCTTAAAATGGAAAGACAAACATCCAAACCGATAAAATCTGCCAATTGAAGTGGTCCCATAGGATGAGCCATTCCTAGCTTCATCACAGTGTCTATTTCTTCCACTCCTGCAACTCCTTCATATAAGCTGTAAATCGCTTCATTGATCATCGGCATCAAGATTCGATTGGCGACAAATCCAGGGTAATCATTTACTTCTACCGGAACTTTACCCAAATCCTTGGAAAGGTCCATAATGGTCTTGGTCACTTCATCGGAAGTTGCATATCCTCGTATTACTTCTACCAATTTCATTACCGGAACTGGATTCATGAAGTGCATGCCGATCACTTGTCCAGGGCGATTTGTAGCTGCCGCAATTTTGGTTATTGAAATGGAGGAGGTATTTGTGGCAAGAATTGCTGAAGAAGGAGTCAACTCATCTAATTGACGGAAAAGATCCAATTTGATGGCCATGTTTTCAGTGGCTGCTTCTACTACCAAATCAGCGGACTGAACTCCTGCATTCAAATCGGTAAAAGTTTTTATTCTGGATAGGGAAGCTTCTTTTTCAATTTCAGAAATAAGCCCTTTGGATACTTGGCGATCCATATTTTTGCTGATCGTAACCAAAGCTTTTTGCAAATAATCTTCTTTGAGATCTACAAGCGAAACTTCATATCCTCGCTGTGCAAAAACATGGGCAATCCCGTTTCCCATTGTTCCAGAACCGATTACTGTGATATTTTTCATGAAAGAAAGTACGTTTAAAGATGAATTATTTGGGTTTAAATTTCTATCCTATTTCGACTGCCAAAACTACCCCTGAAAAGGAGTAATTCCAATTTTTAACATGAGCATCTCCGACTTTGTTTGTCTCAAATTTCGGAGTATGGAAGATTTATATCTTACCTTTGAGGTATGGAAGAACTCGGTCAAATCAGTTTGCTACCCATCAACCGGTTTACTGACTTTGGTGCTTATTTAGCTACTAAGTCCGGTGAGGAAGTTTTGTTACCTAATCGTTATCTAACTGGAAATGAACGTGAAGGAGACGTTATTTCAGTTTTTATTTACACAGATAGTGAGGATAGACCTGTAGCGGTTACAGACATTCCGAAAGCCACATTGGACCAATGGGCAGTACTTGAAGTGAAGGAAGTGACACAAATTGGTGCTTTTTTGGATTGGGGATTGCCAAAAGATCTTTTTGTGCCAAAAGCAGAAATGGGAAAATCCATGCAGGTTGGGCAAAAATACCTGATAAAAGTATGCATGGATTACCGCACCAACAGATTGATTGGTTCTGGAAAATACAGGGATTTTTTCTATCCAGCTCCAAAAGACTATGAACCCGGAAATGAGGTAGAAGGCTTAATTTTCGAAAAGACTGACTTGGGATATAAAGTCCTGCTAGAGGATCGGTATGAAGGCTTAATCTATGCCAATGAAGTTTTTCAACCTCTTGAATTGGGGGATAAAAAAATCCTGTACGTGAAAAAGCGTAGGGATGATGGAAAGATTGATTTACAACTTCTTCCTACCGGCCGAGCCAAATATGAAGAAGGTGCTGAACGAATTCTTGAAATTCTGAAAGAGAAAGGATTTTTGCCTCTGCATGATAAATCCGACCCTGAAGAAATCAAGGCCATGCTTGGAATGAGTAAAAAGCATTTTAAGCAATGCATTGGGCAACTATACAAAGCAAGAGAAATTCAGATCTTAGAGGACGGTATCAGTCTTTCCAAAAAGGGTTCATGAGTTTGGTCCCTATAATAATCTGATTCTAAAATGGACTTAGAAAATTTTCAAAAGGAAAGTCGGTCGGATTTCCCCGCCAATAAAAAATTATTGGATAGGCTCAAGCGATTAAAGCCAAAAGAGCTTGATCAAGAATTTGAAAATCTCCATGAAGAAGTATTCGAGGAAATAGACTGTCTGGAATGTGCTAATTGCTGTAAAACCACCAGTCCAATTTTTTTGCAAACAGATATTGATAGGCTGGCTAGGGTATTTCGACAAAAGAGTGCTGCATTTATTGATGAATATTTAGAACGGGATGAAGACGGTGATTTTGTGCTAAAATACTCGCCTTGTCCTTTTTTAGGAACAGACAATAAATGCTTGGTTTATGAGGATAGACCAAAGGCCTGTCGAGAATATCCCCATACCAATCGGAAAAATATGCGAGGGATTCTTAACTTAAGCCTGAAAAATACTTTGATCTGCCCGGCGGTTCATAAAATTTTCCGCCAGTTGGATAAAGAATATAGGAAGTAAGCCGAATTTTTGGCTTTTTTGAGAATCAAACCTATAAATAACTCTATGGAACAAACGGAAACACACTTTTTGGGAGTGGATGTGGGGGGAACCCATTTAAAGATTGGATTAGTCAATAAAAATGGAGAAATCCTTGATTTTGAGAAGGAAGATACGACGCCTTTTCGGGATCATCCAAAGGGTTTTGGCCAGGCTTTTACCGAAGGACTCGCCAAATATTTCCGTAAATATCCTCAAGTTGAAAAAGTTGGTATAGGACTACCTGGACTTATTTCTAAAGACCGTACTACACCGCTTGAAATTCCTGCAATTACCAGCTTAAATAATTTTAATCTGAAGGAAAGTTTAGAAGCGAGTTATCCAGATAAGGAGTTCTTTCTAGAAAATGATGCTGCTGCGGCAGCTATTGGCGAATTCTACTTTGGAAAAGATGATCCTTCTGATAATTTCCTTTTTATCACCTTAGGAACTGGTATTGGAAGTGCATTGGTGTTGGATGGTATGGTCTTCAAAGGTTCCCGCGGAAATGCCATGGAGATGGGTCATATGCTTTCCAAAGGAAATGCTAGACTGGAAACCTTGATCGGAAGAAAGGGGATCTTGGATATTCTCGAGCGAATGATCGCTGCATTCCCTCATAAATCTGGAAGATTAGAAGGAGCAACACTAGGAGTTCATTTATTAGTAGAAACCGCCAGAGAAGGAAATGAAGTTTCTTTGATGGTTTTTGAGGAAGTAGGAGAGATCTTGGGACAAGCGATTGTTTCTACTGTTCGTATTCTGGATGTGACAGAAGTATATTTTGGTGGCGGAATTTCGGCTGGCTTGGAATTTATGATGCCGGCCTTAGAGCGTACTATCCGACAATATCTTACTAATTATTACAATAAGGATTTGACCCTGAAGAAAGCAACTTTAGAAAACGATGCTGGTGTTCTAGGAGCAGCAGCGCTTTGTTTTATGGGTTCAGGTCTGTAATCGTAACTTCAGAGACTTTAGAAATAGCATTCATTCGAAAAAGAACCTTGAGGGGTTCTTTTTCATTTTCTACTCCTTCACAATCTGAACTTGGTTCTAAAAAGTAGAAAAAGAAACTTTGACTTTTATCCACCAATTCGACTCGGTCGGGTCTTCCAAAAGTTTTGATCAAGGCCTGATTACTCGCTCCCAAAAAATTATTTTTGACCTTCTCTAATTCATCCAAATCCTGAAGGCGCAAACCATTACAACCATCCCGGTCTGCTTTCCAATTTTCTAGATTGATACCACCAGCATCTAGTTTTTGGCTACAAGAAAAAGTAGCAAAGCCTAAAGTTGCGAAAAGAATAGAGGCGTAAACTGTTTTAAAGGATTTTTTCATAGGTTCCGCAAAGGTAATGTCCATTTCACAGACAGCAAGTTCAATTTCTCATTTCGAAGGAGAGATCGAAGGTAAATAGCAATATCTAATCAAGATCCGCTGTTGAGCTGACTAAATTACTTCCTGACTTTCATTGCATTGGATGTTTTTGACAATTTTTGTCTGAAGGGTAAACCCTTTTATCCGCACTCTGTTTGGCCAAATCCTGTATATTAGCGCAACTAAATTCAGGCATATGTATTATCGATTTGGGAAAGCTTTCTATTTCCTGAGCATCTTGTTTTTCCTCTTTTTCTTATTGTATTTCTACTCAGCTCTTCCTGAGCAGGTCTCTCTTCGACCACAGGCAGAAGGAGAGGAGTTGCTTCGTTGGGAAAAAGGGAATTTCTTCTATGGTATGATTGCGTTATTTGTGCTTTTTAATGCAATTGCACTTCTTCCTCCCAAAATGTTGGAAACCAAGGCTTCGGTTAAATTGCATCGGATTTTTCCAAAAGGTGATCCTTTCCGGGACTACATTTTAACTTGGTTTTATTCGTTTGGAGGAATTCTAAATTTGAGTTTAGGAATGATGGTTTTTTACACACATTCCATCAATAATCAGCAGGAAATTGGAGCTGATCAGTTTAGTTTTTTCTTCTATTTGATTCCAACCCTACTCGCACTTTGGGTCCTCGCACTCTTTTTGCTATTTGTTGGAAAAACCAAGCAACTCCAAAATCAATCTGAGTAAAAGCTATGGCAAACCCTGTAAACTACACAGAAGACAGTATTAAGTCCCTGGATTGGCGAGAGCATATTCGCCTTCGGCCAGGTATGTATATCGGAAAATTAGGAGATGGTAGCGCCCAGGATGATGGGATTTATGTCCTTGTAAAAGAGGTGATCGACAACTCCATCGATGAGCACATGATGGGTTATGGTCGTACCATCGACGTGAAAATTTCCGAACACCGGGTTGAAGTGAGGGATTACGGAAGAGGCATTCCTTTGGGTAAAGTGATTGATTGTGTTTCTAAAATCAATACTGGAGGAAAATATGACTCAGGTGCCTTCCAAAAATCTGTGGGCTTAAATGGCGTGGGTACCAAAGCAGTGAATGCGCTTTCCGAGTATTTCAAAGTCCAGTCTTTTCGTGATGGAGAAAGTAAGGTTGCCGAGTTTGAAAAAGGGGTTTTGATCGAGGATAAAAAAATCGAGAAAACCTCAGAACGGAATGGCACCAAAGTAATTTTTTCTCCGGATTCTACAGTTTTCAAAAACTTTCATTTCATTCCAGAATATCTCGAAAATCAAATCTGGAATTATGCCTACCTCAATGCTGGCTTAACAATTAACTATAACGGAAAGAAGTATTTTTCCGACAAGGGCTTATATGACCTTCTCTCTAATAAGGTAGATGAGGAAACTATTCGATATCCGATTATCCATTTGAAGGGAAATGATATCGAAATGGCTTTGACTCACTCTAATCAGTATGGTGAAGAGTACTACTCTTTTGTGAATGGGCAATTCACGACTCAGGGGGGAACTCATTTAGCTGCATTCCGAGAGGCTATTGTCAAGACTGTTAGAGAGTTTTATAAGAAAGATTTTGATGCTTCTGATATTCGTCAAAGTGTGGTCGGAGCTATTGCTGTTCGAGTTCAAGAGCCGGTTTTCGAGTCTCAGACAAAGACAAAACTTGGTTCCCAGAATGTAGGCCCTGAGGGTCCAACTCTTCGGACTTTCGTCAATGATTTTGTTAAGACAGAACTGGATAATTATCTACATAAAAACCCAGCAACTGCAGATGCGCTTTTAAAAAGGATTCTTCAGTCCGAACGTGAGCGGAAGGAAATTTCCGGTATCAAGAAATTGGCGAATGAGCGGGCTAAAAAGGCGAACCTTCATAACAAAAAGTTGAGGGATTGTCGAGTTCATTATGACGATGCCAAGGCCGATGAGGATCTGAAAAACAATACCATGCTTTTCATTACAGAAGGTGACTCAGCCTCGGGTTCCATTACCAAATCCCGTGATGTACAAACGCAAGCAGTTTTTTCATTGCGTGGGAAGCCTTTGAATTGTTATGGAATGACCAAAAAGGTGGTCTACGAAAATGAAGAATTTAACCTTCTTCAGCATGCTTTGAATATTGAGGATGGTATCGAAGGGCTCCGTTATCGAAAGATCGTAATTGCGACCGATGCTGACGTAGATGGGATGCATATCCGGCTTTTGATTATGACTTATTTCTTGCAGTTTTTCCCTGACTTGGTTAAAAATGGTCATTTGTTTATTCTTGACACCCCGCTTTTCCGAGTTCGAAATAAAAAAGAGACGATCTATTGTTATTCGGATGAAGAACGTCAAAGAGCGATTCATAAGCTTGGAAACAAACCTGAGATTACCCGATTCAAGGGTTTAGGTGAAATTTCTCCTGAGGAATTCGGGAAATTTATTGGAGAAGATATTCGCCTTGAGCCAATCATTCTGAGAAAAGACACCAAGATTGCTGACTTGTTAGGATTCTACATGGGAAAAAACACTCCTGATCGACAAAACTTCATTATCAAAAATCTGAAGGTTGAAAAGGACTTAGCTTTGGATGATCCCAAATCTGAAGAACCAGGGGAAGAAGAAGCAGCTTAATTTCATTTTTCTTGCAATTAAGTGATCTATTGCATAAAAAGTGAAATAATGTTTTTATTTCATAAATAATGCAATACCTTGCTTCTTCAGCAAAAGTATAGAAAATGGAAAGTTGGATTTTGATGGGTGATATTGTTGGAAGTAGCGAGTCTGACTCAATCACTTTGCAAAAAGAATTCTCACGGTTGATAGGGAAAATCAATCAGGAATTTAAAGATCAATTGAAATCTCCGCTTACGATCACTCTTGGGGATGAATTCCAAGGAGTTGTAGCTGATTTACAAACATCCGTTCAGATAATTGTGAGAATTGAAGAGGAAAAATGGGAATTGAATTATCCGATTTTGATTCGATATAGTTTGGGATTAGGTGAAATTTCTACTCCAATAAACTCAGAAATTGCCTTTGGAATGTTAGGGAAGGGGCTTGCTGAAGTCAGAAATTCATTGACCAAACTAAAAGAGAAGGAAGAAAGAATAGTTTTGACCGGGAAAATTCCGGACAAAGAAAAATTGGGTTTGTCTCTGGAGTTGCTACTTGAGAAACAGCAGGAATGGAAATGGAAAGACCGTGAAGTGATTTCCGGATATTTTAAGGGCAAAGATTATAAGGAAGTTGCAGAGACCATGAAAAAAGATAAATCATTGATTTGGAAGAGATTTAAGTCTTTGGACTTTGATTCCTACGAAAAGCGAAGAAGGCTTTTAAAATTAATAGCCCAAAATGAGAATTGATTTTATACTCTTTTATGTCATTTCTGAGCTAATTGCCTTCGTTGTTTTTCGAAAAATCAGAAAGTACTATTTGGGAAATTCTGGTTCGAAAAGACCTATGTGGAATGGAATTATTGAGCGGGTTTTTCTCTATGTATGTTTGCTAAGTGGAGTATACCATGAACTTGTTTTATTCGGCGCACTGAAAATAGGAACCCGGATTAAAACTGATGAAAATAAAATTTCAAACGATTATTTCCTGATAGGAAATTTGGTTTCGGTAGGTGTTGTCATATTGACGGTTCACCTATATAAAATTTGGATGAATTAAATGAGCGAAGAAACTAACAAACCTGAAGAATTTGACGACAGCTTACACAATTCGGTTCCAGTAACCGGAATGTATAAAGACTGGTTTTTGGATTATGCTTCTTATGTGATTTTGGAGCGAGCAGTTCCCGCAATTGAAGATGGTCTAAAGCCTGTTCAAAGAAGAATTCTGCACGCCATGAAGGAAATGGATGATGGCAGATTCAATAAAGTGGCTAATATCATCGGTCAATCCATGCAATATCACCCGCATGGTGACGCTTCGATTGGTGATGCCATTGTGAACTTGGGTCAAAAGGATCTATTGATTGAAACTCAGGGAAACTGGGGTGATATCCGAACGGGTGATTCAGCCGCCGCTGCACGATATATTGAAGCACGTCTTTCAAAATTCGCACTAGAAGTTGTCTTTAATCCACAAACTACAGAATGGCAACTTTCCTACGATGGTAGAAAAAGAGAACCGGTTACTCTTCCAGTTAAATTCCCACTTTTGTTGGCTCAAGGCGTAGAGGGAATTGCCGTTGGTCTTTCCACTAAAATCCTTCCACATAACTTCTGTGAACTCATTGAGGGATCAATTGAAATACTAAAAGGAAACAAAACGGATATTCTTCCTGATTTCCTTACCGGGGGGTTGGCTGACTTTAGTGAATATAATGGAGGTCTTAGAGGAGGCAAAGTAAAGGTTCGTGCAAGAATTGAAGAAGAGGATACGAAAACCTTAGTAATCAAAGAAATACCGTATGGTACAACTACTGATTCTCTTATCGATTCTATTTTGAAAGCCAATGACAAAGGGAAGATAAAAATCAAAAAGGTGGTAGATAATACTGCCAAGGATGTTGAAATTCAGGTTCACTTGGCCTCAGGCGTTTCTCCTGATGTGACCATTGATGCCCTTTATGCATTTACTGATTGTGAGGTTTCCATCTCTCCAAATGCATGTGTCATTATTAATGAAAAGCCGGTATTCCTTTCAGTCAATGACATCCTAGAATATAATACCAAGCAAACCAAAAAGCTTCTCAAGCAGGAATTAGAAATCCGCAAAGGAGAGTTAATGGAAAAGTTGCTTTTCTCTTCTTTGGAAAAAATCTTTATCGAGAATCGGATTTATAGAGACATTGAGGAATGTACTACTTGGGAAGAAGTTCTTCAGGCTATTGATAAAGGATTGGATCCTTATAAACCTGATTTTTATCGGGAAATTACCCAAGATGATCTGGTTCGCCTGACAGAAATCAAGATCAAGCGAATTTCTAAGTATGACTCTTTCAAGGCAGATGAATTGATGCGTCGCTTAGAGGAAGAACTGAAGGAGGTTAATTATAATCTCCGTCATTTGACTGAATATTCTATTAAATATTACCAAAGACTACTCGAGAAATACGGAAAAGGGCGTGAGCGAAAAACTGAAATCCGTGCTTTTGATACCATTCAGGCAACGGTGGTTGCAGCGAACAATGCCAAGCTATATGTGAACCGAAAAGATGGTTTTGTAGGCTTTGGGCTCAAAAAGGACGAGTTTGTCTGTGATTGTTCTGATTTGGATGACATCATCGCGATCCGAAAAGATGGAAAAATGATGGTTTCCAAGATTCAGGATAAGCTTTTTATGGGCAAGGACATTCTTCATGTGGGGATTTTCCGGAAGAATGATGATCGGCTGACCTTCAATTTGATTTACCTGGATGGAGCTAGTGGACGCGCGATGGTGAAGCGCTTCCAGCCAGGAGGTGTTACCAGGGATCGGGAATATGATCTCACCAAAGGCACCAAAGGATCAAAGGTTTTGTATTTGACGGCAAATCCAAATGGAGAAGCAGAGATCGTGACAGTTTATCTAACTCAAGGAGCAAAAGCTCGGGTGAAAGTCTTTGATTTTGATTTTGCCGAATTAGATATCAAAGGTCGTGGTGCTGGAGGAAATATTTTGACCAAATATCCAGTAAGAAAGGTTCAGCTGAAGATGGAGGGTGTGTCTACTTTGGGAGGCTTAGATATTTATTATGACCCGGTTGTCGGTCGATTGAATACCGATGAACGTGGACAATTGATTGGTAATTTCTTGGGTGAAGACAAAATTTTGGTTTGCTACAAGTCTGGAGATTATGAGTTGACAGGGTTTGAATTGACTAATCGTTACGAGCCTAATGAGGTGCTTTTGATCGAAAAATTTGATCCTGAAAAAGTCCTTTCAGCTGTTTACTATGATGGAGGTAGCAAAACCTATTATGTGAAGCGCTTCCAGATTGAGACCACCACGATGAACAAGAAGTTCAACTTCATTACAGATCATCGATCTTCTTATCTCAAATTGATTTCTACTGAAAAACAGCCACAAGTCAAGGTTCTTGTTCTAAAAGGAAAAACTGAAGAGGAGCAGGAATACGACCTCGATATGTTGATTGATGTGAAGGGTTGGAAGGCAATGGGGAATAAATTAAGCTCCCATCCCGTGAAGGAGGTGAATTTAATTTCTTCTCAAAAACCAGAACTGAAAGAAAATGAGGGACAAAAGAATAATGACTCAGATGAGTTGGAAGTTGGGAGTACCATTGATCTAAGTCCTAAAAAAGACTCGGATGAAGAACAGTTGGGCTTGTTTTAAATAAATTCATGAGTCAAAAACAACCGGAAATAGCATTTGATCAGGGGCTTTTGGACTATTTGGGTCAATACATTACAGACCATAAAAAGCAACTGATTGATGATGTTCTGGAGAAAAGGACGCGTTCTATTACGGTTGTTTTAGAAAATATCCATAAACCTCACAATGCAAGTGCGGTGATTCGAACTTGTGATTGCTTCGGGATTCAGGATATGCACTTGATCGAAAAAACCAATGCATATAAAGTCAATCCTTATGTCACTAGAGGAGCTGCTCAATGGGTTGATTTGCATAAATACTATCGAAAGGACGGTTCCTCAGTTGATGCTTGCTTTGAAAATCTATGGGAAAAAGGATACAAGATTTATGGAACCAGTCCATCGCCTGATTCCATTCCTATAGGTGAATTGGAGCCCAAAGAAAAAATAGCATTGGTATTTGGAAATGAGCATGAGGGGATTTCAGAGGAGGTAAAAGAAAAGGCAGATGGTTTGGTCCATATTCCCATGCTAGGATTTACAGAAAGCTTCAACATTTCGGTTTCCGCATCCATCTTTCTTTATGAATTGATCAAGAAAGCTGAGAATTATCATCATGCTGATTTTTACCTATCAGAATATGAAAAAGATATACTTCGAATGAAATGGTATCGGTCAATAGTTAAGCGATCGGACCTTCATGAAAAACATTACTGGAAAAATAGGAACACATAAAAAAAATCCCCAACTGGGGATTTTTCATTATTCCTCGTGAATGATAATTTTTTCGATTTTATCTCCTGCTCTGATATCATCAATCACATCCAAACCCTCGTAGACTTTTCCAAAGCAGGTATGGTTACGGTCTAGGTGACGGGTGTTTTCTCGATTATGACAAATGAAAAACTGAGAACCTCCTGTGTTTCTTCCGGCATGTGCCATAGAAAGAACACCTCGGTCATGGTATTGATTGTCTCCAGTCAACTCGCAATCAATCATGTAACCTGGTCCTCCTCTTCCTGTTCCTTCAGGACATCCTCCTTGTATCACAAAATTTGGGATTACTCGATGAAAAGAAAGTCCATCATAGAATCCCTTTTTTGATAAGTCAATAAAATTTTTCACTGTGTTGGGTGCATCTTTTTCGTAGAATTCCACTTTCATGGTTCCCTTTTCAGTGATGATTTCAGCTGTTTTCATGGAATTGGTTGGAGTTTAGTTTGTTAAGGTTGCCAAAAATAAGCCTAGAATCCGAAATATTTGTTTTAAATGAAGATTTGATATAAAAAAAGCCCACTTGAATAAAAGTGAGCTTTTTGGGTTATAGATGGGTTATTGAATATGGTTAAATTTTTGGAGCACCCTTTAGAATGTCTTCAGATGCAAATTCCTCAAACTGCTCAAAATTTTTGATAAAGGATTCAGCAAGAATCCATGCTTGTTTGTCATATTCTTCAGGGTTTTTCCAGGTATTTCTTGGATTTAGAACATCACTTGGGACGCCTGGACAACTTTGGGGAACCTCGAAACCAAATACAGGATGCTTTTCATAAGATACATCCTCAAGCTTTCCTTCCAAAGCTGCTGTAATCATTCCTCGGGTATGGGCTAGCTTCATTCGAGAGCCAACACCATAGTGTCCACCGGTCCAGCCTGTATTCACCAACCAAACATTGGTTTGATATTCTTCCATTTTTTCTCCGAAAAGCGTCGCATAAGCTGTAGGGTGTAATGGAAGGAATGCAGCTCCAAAGCAAGCAGAAAAGGTGAGTTTTGGCTCAGTAATCCCCATCTCAGTACCAGCAACCTTTGCAGTATAGCCTGAAATGAAATGATACATTGCCTGACTTTTATTAAGCCTCGAAATAGGAGGGATGACCCCAAAAGCATCGGCTGTTAGAAAGAAAATATTCTTTGGAATGCCTGCAATGGAAGGGTTTTTCGCATTGTGAATAAAGTGGATAGGGTAGGCCGTTCGTGTATTTTCAGTGACAGACTTATTTTTGAAATCCACTTCTCGACTATTCGGTTTGAATCGTGTATTTTCTACAATTGCTCCAAACTTGATCGCATCAAAAATTTCCGGTTCTTTGTCTCGATTTAAATCAATTACCTTGGCATAACATCCGCCCTCAAAATTAAATACGCCCTTTTCTGCCCATCCATGTTCATCATCTCCGATTAGAGCCCGTTTTGGATCAGCTGAAAGTGTTGTTTTTCCTGTTCCTGAAAGACCAAAGAAAATTGCAGTGTCACCTTCCTCACCTACATTGGCTGAGCAGTGCATGGACAAAGTATTTCTTTCAGCAGGCAAGATGTAATTCAGTACAGAAAAAATCCCTTTTTTCATTTCTCCTGCATATCCTGTACCTCCGATCAAAATCATCCTTTTGCTCAGGTTTAGAATGGCGAAATTTGGGTTTTTAGTACCGTCTATTGCAGGATCTGCCTCAAATCCCGGAGCACATATAATCGTGAAATCATGCTCAAAATTTTCCAGTTCTTCAGAAGTGGGTCTTAGGAACATGTTATTGCAAAAGAGGTTATGCCAAGCCCAAGTATTGATCACTCGAATGTTCAAACGATAATCAGGATCTGCTCCGGCAAAGGCATCACGAACATACAATTCTTTGTCCATCAAGTAGGCCTTCATCTTTTCTAGTAGGCTATCAAACTTGTCTTCGTCAAAGGGGATATTGATATCACCCCACCAAACCGTATGTTCGGTTTTGGTATCTTTGACGATGTACCGGTCTTTTGGAGATCTTCCTGTGAATTTACCGGTATCAGCCATCAAAGCACCGGTGGAAGTCAATGAACCTTCTTTTCGAGCCAATGAGTGCTCAATTAACTCGGCTGGGGTTAGATTGTAGTGGATTTTGCCGCTCGTGGTTAGATCAAGGAAATCCAAGGGAGAGGTTTTTAAATCCATAGCTAAATCCTGCATAAATAATGGGTTTATATACTGAAAATTGTCTGCTCAAAATTAAGTAAATACCTTTTATCAATTACCAAAAAATCTTCATTTTTTGCTCATTCAATCGATTACGAAGAAAAATCAGAAAATTATTTGGTGTTATCTTAAATTTCTATTTTTTAGGCTGATTTTAACCTGATAATTATCATCTCAATAGTTGAATAATCTTAGCAACTGGTAGGCTTTTTTTGGAAGTAAGTACCAAATTGCTTTATCATTGTAAAATCTATACACCCATAAAATCTTGATCCTTGGAAACACCAAATAATCCTGAATTTGAAGGGCCTACCATTTTTGGCCATCCAAAAGGTCTAATGACCTTGTTTTTTACCGAAATGTGGGAGCGCTTCAGCTACTATGGAATGCGAGCTCTCCTAATTCTATTTATGACAGCTGCTATTGCAGAGGGAGGTTTAGGTTTTGATGATAAAACCTCAGGAGCCATCTATGGACTCTACACCATGGGAGTTTACTTATTGGCGTTACCTGGAGGCTGGCTTGCCGATCGATTATTCGGTTTGAAAAAATCCGTTTGGTATGGTGGTATCATCATTGCCATGGGACACTTTACAATGGCTCTACCCGGAATATTCTCCGCCGGAGATTATGCATCCAAAACCGAATTGAGTTCACTGGACATTAATTCATTCTTTTTGGGATTGATTTTAATTGTTTTCGGAACGGGTCTTTTGAAGCCTAATATCAGTTCAATTGTTGGGCAATTGTATCCTGCTGGAAGCACCAAACGAGATGCTGGATTTTCCATTTTTTATATGGGAATCAATCTAGGAGCTTTGATTGCTCCGATTGCTTGTAGTACTCTTGCAGAATATGACTGGCATCTGGGTTTTGGTTTAGCTGGTTTTGGAATGGTCTTAGGATTGATTCAATATAAGTTAACTGGCAGTTCTCTAGATGGATATGGTGAACCACCAATTCCTGTTGATGAAACTGAAAAATCACAGCAAAGTCGCCTAAAGAAATCCGTGAGTTGGATTGGAATGGTGGTTTTAGGAATTCTTGCAATTTTATTTACCGGAGTTGTCCCAATTAATGCAGCTGCCATTGCAAGTCTTTCTGGGACCATTATTGCATTGGTAGCATTTGGATATCTTGGTTATGTTATTCTTTTTGGAGGACTCAATAAGTCTGATAGAAACAAAGTAGGAGTAATTGCAATTTTATTCCTTTTCTCTGCTATGTTCTGGTCTGGATTTGAACAGGCTGGTTCTACATTAAATTTGTTTGCTGAGCGATTCACAGACCGGACCGTATTAGGATTTGAAATCCCTACTGGTTATTTCCAGTCTATTAATTCCATGTTCATTATCATTTTTGCTCCAATTTTTGGAGGAATGTGGGTTTGGCTAGGAAGAAAGAACCTAGAGCCTAGTTCTCCATTGAAATTTACCTTTGGTCTTTTCCTCTTGGGTTTAGGCTTTTTAGTAATGTATTTCGCAGCAAAAATTGCGGCTTCCGGTGAGTTGGCTGCTCCAACTTGGTTGATCATGACTTACATGTTACACACCTTTGGCGAATTGGCTCTTTCTCCTGTTGGTTTGAGTTTGGTTACTAAATTGGCACCAAAGGGATATGGAGGCCAAATGATGGGAATTTGGTTCCTATCAGTTTCTTTGGGTAACCTATTTGCAGGTTTGATTGCAGGTGAAGCGAGTGGTGGAACTGAAGAGGCTTTAGCTCAAATGCCTGACCAATACATGATGATTGTCTATACTGTGATTGGTTCTGCCGCTGTGCTGTTCTTATTGAAACCAATCATAAGAAAAATGATGGGAGAGGTTCATTAATCATACATGGATCCAAAAAAGAAGGCTATCCTCATGGATAGCCTTCTTTTTTTGTTAGAATAGACTCGTTTGAACCGTTGCTGGTCGACTTGCTTGGATGGTGCCTTTAAGCATGTCTTGAAGTAATTTCAGAAATCCATGCTGCCAGTTTTCAGGATTGATTTTGACTTCTTTTCCTTCATAGCCAATTGGTCCAATCATTTTTTCAAAACCAATGATCATACTCCAAACGGTATAGAAGGTTATTTCAGGCTGTAATTCAGGGCGGATACTTCCATCTTTGATGCCTTGGCTTACCATCATCACACCAAATTTTGCAGGTTCATGATGAATTTCTAAAAGCTTTTGGAAATGCTGACTTTCCAAAATCAAAGGGTCTATAGTTTTTCTGGCTTCTTCATCATTGGATTTCTTGACAAGGTCCATAAAGCCAATGATGGAATCGTATAAGATCTGATTTTTTTTCGCGAATTCCACGACCCGAATTACAAGCTCATTGAGCTTTTCCAAGCCGTTTATTCCTTTCATCAGATAAACCTCGCGAAATTCTTCTTTAAAAAGGTCAAATGCCTTTTTGGTCAAAGCCATGAACAAGTCCTCTTTGTTCTTATAATAAAAATAGGTCAATCCCTTACTGATCCCCGCAGACTTCGCAATGTCATCCATTCGGGTAGCTTGATAACCTTTTGTAGTAAAAAGGGAGATAGCAGTATCTAGAATTAATTTCTCTTTGTTCTTCTCCTTTGGCATCTTAACAATTGAAATTTCTTTTGCTCTGTGAAAATATTAAACCTTGGTCAAAAAAATGAATTAAGCTCTGTTCAATTTTAAAAAAAGGCCGAAATAAGGATTTCGGCCTAGAATCTAGATTTGATTTATTTTGTCACTTCGACGATGTAGTAGTTTTTCTTCCCTTTTTGTATAAGAAGATATTTTCCCTGTAATAATTGAGAATTAAATGCTCCATTTGGGTCAGTTTGCTTCTCTTTATTAATACTTAGCCCACCCCCTTGGATCAGTTTTCTTGCTTCGCCTTTTGAGGAAAATATTACACCTTGAGTCATCTCTCCAAAGAGATCCAAAACAGTTGAAATTTCCCCGAATTGAGCTTCAGTAATTTTTACCTGAGGTACTCCTTCGAACACCTGCAAGAAAGTTCTTTCATCTAGTGTAGCTAGGTCTTCTGTGGAAGATTTCCCAAAGAGAATCTGAGAAGCTTTTTGAGCCATTAAATAATCCTCCTCACTATGGACCATGATGGTTACTTGCTTGGCGATTTCATGCTGCAAAATTCGCAAGTGGGGAGCTTCTTGATGCGACTTTTCTAGATTTTCGATAGTCTCCCTATCCAAGATGGTAAAGATGCGGATGTATTTCGATGCATCCTCATCCGACACATTTAACCAGAACTGATAAAATGCATATGGGGAAGTTTTTTCCGGATCCAGCCATACTGATCCGCTTTCAGTTTTTCCGAATTTACTTCCATCAGCCTTGGTAATCAATGGAACGGTTAAGGCAAAAGCAGAGCCTCCGCCCATTCGACGGATTAATTCTGTACCGGTAACGATATTTCCCCACTGATCCGAACCTCCCAATTGGACGGTACAATTTTTATTTTTCCAAAGATGGTAAAAGTCATATCCTTGGATCAATTGATAGGAAAACTCTGTAAAGGATAGTCCATTTCCATCTTCCAATCGACGCTTGACACTATCCTTAGCCATCATGTAATTAACCGTGATGTGCTTACCGACATCTCGGATAAAGTCCAAAAAAGAGAATTGTGACATCCAATCATAATTGTTGACTAATTCAGCCTTATTGGTAGTTTCAGAAGAAAAGTCCAAAAATTTGGAAAGTTGATTTTGGATACAATTCACATTATGGTCTAGGGTCTTTTTGTCAAGTAGGTTTCTTTCCGCAGATTTAAAGGAAGGATCCCCGATCATCCCGGTAGCTCCACCGACTAATGCGAATGGCTTATGTCCAGCCCGCTGAAAATGCAAAAGTGTCATGACACCCACCAAATGGCCAATATGTAAGGAATCCGCTGTAGGGTCAAATCCCAAATAAGCGGCCGCCATGCCTTTATTTAGGTGTTCATCAATTTCAGGAGTCATGTCTTGGAGCATTCCTCTCCAGCGTAGTTCTTCTATAAATGAATTCATTGTTGCCTTTTGGTATTTAGCCTGCAAATATAGGATGCTTGTCTTAGGGATGGAAAGAAAATAGAATGCATTCCTGCCTTAAAGTTGAATTCTTGATGCTCAAAGAAGTTTGTTGGCTAAGGATTGGGTTTTTTCTTACTTTCGGACCCACATCTTATTGATTTCGAAAAATGAAAAAATTCAGTCTTTTAGGAGTTCTTTCGGTTTTGCTGAGCCAAATGGTTTTTGGCCAAGATAATCCTCAATGGATCCGATATCCTGCTATTTCTCCGGATGGGAGCCAAATTGTGTTTACTTACAAAGGTGATTTGTTTACAGTCCCAAGTAAAGGTGGTGAGGCTAAACAGTTGACTTTTCATGAAGCGCATGATTACAAGGCTGTTTGGAGTAATGACGGTCAAAAAATTGCTTTTGCATCGGATCGATATGGAAATTTTGACATTTTCATCATGGATGCTTCTGGAGGTCCTGCCGAGCGATTGACTTTTCATTCCAATGATGAAGTTCCTTATGATTTTTCGTCGGATGGAACTCAGGTAATTTTTGGTACGCAGCGAATGGATATAGCTGCTCATCGTCAGTACCCAACCGGATCTCAACCAGAATTATATCAAGTTCCGGTGAAAGGTGGTCGAGTTGATCAAATTTGGACCATACCTGCAGAATATGTCCAAAGCAGCAAGGATGGCTCTCGGATGATTTATCATGATAAAAAAGGTGGTGAAAATGAATGGAGAAAACATCATGAATCGGGTATCGCTCGGGATATTTGGATGTATGATGCTCCCTCAAATACACATCAAATGCTATCCACTTTTTATGGAGAGGACCGTAATCCTGTATTTTCTCCGGATGAATCGGAGATTTATTATCTAAGCGAGCAAAATGGAAGT
This sequence comes from Algoriphagus kandeliae, assembly GCF_004571135.1. Lineage (GTDB taxonomy): Bacteria > Bacteroidota > Bacteroidia > Cytophagales > Cyclobacteriaceae > Algoriphagus > Algoriphagus kandeliae. Next base: position 914,303 of record NZ_SPSB01000001.1, on the reverse strand, counting down.
TTCAATGTATTTGCCATGCCATTGGAAAATCCATCTGAAGTCAGGGCTTTGACTCAATTCGAAAATTTCCCAATTAGATTTTTGACTGCCTCCGAGGATGGCTTGATGAGTTTCAGTTATGATGGAGAGTTGTATACGCTTCGAGCTGGTGAGACTCCTCAAAAAGTATCTGTAAAGCTATTGACTCAGTCTATTTCCAATCCAGATAATTTCATTTCTATTAATGGTGGCGTTAGTGAAATGAGCCTTTCTCCAGATGGAAAAGAAATTGCTTTTATAGCAAGAGGTGAAGTGTTTGTTACATCAGTAGATGGAAGTTTAACCAAAAGAATTACTGAAACACCCGAGCAAGAGCGATTTGTTGAATTTTCTCCGGATGGGAAATATATCCTTTATTCCAGTGAACGGGATGGCCACTGGCAAATTTTTAAAGCTGAAAAAGTGAGGGCTGAAGAACCCTTCTTCTTTGCTTCTACTTTGATTAAGGAGAGTCCTATGTTGGATTTGGAAGTGGATGCCTATTTATCAAAGCTTTCCCCTGATGGAAAAAAGTTAGCATATGTAGAAGATCGAAGATCCATTGTTGTTATGGATTTGAATAGTAAGGAAAAGGTTACGTTGCTGTCTCCTGAAGAGTTGTTTCACATGAGAGATGGCGATCAATACTTTACTTGGAGTCCTGATAGTAAGTGGCTTTTAGCTACTTATAATCCGACAATGGTTAATGGCGAAGTGGTTCTTTTGGACGCTACTGGAAAAGAACCTTTCCGAAATTTGACAGAAAGTGGCTATGATGATGGCAGCGCAATTTGGGTAAACAATGGGAAGCAAATGCTTTGGTTTACCAATCGGGATGGATTGCGAAGTTATGCAACATCCGGCCGCAGTGAGCGGGACGTTTATTCATTGTTTTTTGATAAGGAAGCCTGGGATTTGTATAATCTGAATGAGGATGATTACAAACTTTGGAAAGAACTGAAAAAGGTTCAGGAAGGTGAGAAAGACGCTGAAAAATCCAAGACAGACGCCAAGCAAGAGAAAGTAGAGCCTTTAAAATTTGACTGGAAGGGAATCGAAGACCGAAAAGCACGTTTGACTATTCATAGCAGCATGCTAGGGGATGCTGTTTTGAGTAAGGATGGTGAAAAGCTTTTTTATTTATCTCGATTTGAAAAAGGATATGATCTATGGTCAACCAATTTGAGAACAAAGGAGACTAAGAAGGAGATTTCACTAGATGCAAATTTTGGAAGTTTGATGTGGGATAAGGATCAGAAAAGTCTTTTCCTGTTAACTAATGGTTCCATTTCCAAGATTAATCCAGAATCCATGAAGAGAGAGTCTATCAAGATTAAAGGTGAAATGACTTACGATAGACAAGCCGAATGGGCTCATCTGTTTGACCATGTTTGGCAACGAACAAAAGGGATTTTTTATACTCCTGACATGCATGGAGTGGATTGGGAAAAAGCTAGAGTCGATTATCAGAAATACCTTCCTCACATTGGAAATAATTATGAATTCGCAGAAATGCTTTCTGAATTGTTGGGAGAGTTGAATGTGTCTCATTCAGGAGCTAGGTTTTCCAAAAGTATTTCTATGCCAGATCAGACAGCTTCTTTGGGGATTTTCTGGGATTATCAGCATGAAGGAAATGGTGTTAAAATCACTGAGGTGATTGCCGGTGGACCGTTGGATAAGTCAGATTTGAATATTCAGCCAGGAATGATCATCCAAAAAATCGATGGTGAGGCCGTTTCTGAATCTGTTGACTTCGCAAAACTATTAAATAGAAAAGAAGACAAATTTACACTTTTGGAAGTAACTGATGCACAGGGTCAAAATATGCAGCAAATCACTGTTAAGCCTATTTCCTTGCGTGAAGAGGGAAGTTTGTTGTACAAACGCTGGGTGAAAAAGAATCAAGAAGAGGTTGCTAAATTGAGTGGGGGTAAGTTGGGATATGTGCATATTCCGGGAATGAGTGATGGTCCTTACCGAAATGTGTATGAAGAAATGATGGGCAAATACCATGATACGGAGGGTGTGATTGTCGATACTCGATTCAATGGCGGTGGAGATTTGGTAGCAGATTTGGCTATGTTCTTTACCGGTGAGCGATTCCTTACTTATGCTACGACTGCTAAGGAAGTTGGCTATGAACCTACCTCTAGATGGACAAAACCGACTTTAGCGATGTTCAACGAGGCTAATTATTCTGATGGACATTGTTTTGCCTGTGGCTACACTGATTTGAATATTGGAAAAACAGTGGGGATGCCTACTCCAGGGACTTGTTCTTTTGCCGGTTGGGAAGGTCTACCGAATGGAGTTCGATGGGGAGCAGTTCCAATTTCTGCTAAAAATAAAGCAGGGGAGTGGTTAGAAAATAATGAGACAAGACCTCAATTTGAGGTGAAAAACATGCCTGGAAAAATTGATCAAGGAATTGATCAGCAATTAGAAAAGGCGGTTGAGGAGCTTTTAAAAGATGTTGATAAATAGTCTTATTGATTTATTATAAAAGAAAAAGGCTGGCAGATAAATTCTGCCAGCCTTTTTAAATGCTTATCCCAAAATTACGTTTTACAATTTACTGATAGTTCTTGTTGTTAAGTGTTTCGTCTTCTTTGAAGAACTTAGTCAACTTAGCAAATGAGCTATCAAAGTATCCTTCAAGCATTCTTTTAATGATGAAGGTCCGATACTCGTCCTTGGATACAATTGGAAAATACTCGTGGCTTTTACCATAGGACTTATGGCTTACGAAACCTTTTCTTTCCAAAATTCGGACGATAGTTGATACCGTATTGTAAGCCGGCTTGGGCTCGGGCATAGGTACAAGGATATCTTTAACAAATCCCCGTTCGATATCCCAGAGGATTTGCATGATTTCCTCTTCTGCTCTAGTTAATGGTTTCATAGGTGTTTGTGTTAAGTTTTTAATCCTCAGAAAATTATTGGTTTAGTTTCTTAATTCCAAAAAAATAATGGAATTAATAATACTATTTAGTTGAAGAATTTTCTAATTGTTTAATAATCAGGGGAATAAAAAAAAGAGCCAAAAGCTCCTTCTTAGTTTAAACCGTTCTTAATCGTATAATCCCTGATGCGTGTAAGAGTTTCACGATAGGATAAGTGGGATCAAATTCATACCATTTTACAGCAAAGTTGGGTCTGTTTGGTAGTTTATGATGATTGTTTTGGAAAAGCTCACCAAGCATCAATACATCCAATAGGAGACTGTTTTTTGATTTATCGTTGTTATCAAAGTTTGCATAACCATATTTATGTCCACTCCAATTAACAATAGCACCATGGACAGGACCCATTAAGAAATGTATTGGAAGTAAGAAATACATCCACCAGTGCGTTCCCGTAAGTTCGAATACTGAGATACAAAGCACATAGATTAAGACATAAAAAATCCCCCAAGCTACTCGCACTCCCATATTATCGGCAAACTTGTCGAAATTCTTCCAGTCTGGGATATCTTTTGAAAAACGCTCTTCAGGTTTTAATCTGAAAGAGAAATAATCATTGTAAATGTTTTTTGTCTTCCACATCATGGTAAACAAGTTTTCAGTATGATGTGGGGAATGAGGATCTTTTGGCGTATCGCTGTAAGCATGGTGCATCCTGTGAAGAATTGCATAAGCTCTTGGAGAAAGGTAAGAGCTACCTTGCCAAATCCAGGTGAAAATGTAGAAAAAGCGCTCCCAATACTTATTCATGACAAACATTTGGTGGGCAGCATATCGGTGAAGGAAGAAACTCTGGCAGAATAAGGAGAAGTACCAGTGCAATAAGAAGAAAATAATGATAATCACTCGTATTAAGTTAATTTGGTTTTTGACAAATATAGCCGATCATCTTGGAAATGCAGGGATGGAATTTGAGCAGTGGTGAATATTTGTTGGAATTGAATAAATTAGAAGTGAAAACTGACAAAAATCATGAGCTCTGAAAGCAAAGCATCCTCTTTTTTGGTGAAAATTATTTTGGGTGGAATCGCCGTATTGATTGCCCAATTTTTGTTACCTGGTATTCACATTGATTCTTGGATCACTGGCTTTTTGTTGGCCGCTGTTTTAATCCTGATCAACATCACCATCAAGCCATTGATGATCATCCTTACTTTTCCTTTGACGATCGTCACACTCGGATTATTCCTGTTGGTCATCAATGCACTTACCGTAATGATTGCCGATTATTTTATTCCTGGATTTGTGGTCGATAGTTTTTGGTGGGCTCTTTTGTTTGCAGTTGTTTTAAGTATCATCAATTCCTTGTTTGGTAATAGTTTAAGTACTGACAACTGAAACTGTACGATCATTTTTTCGGATGTAGTATTTTGAATTTCCCTTCTTATCGAAGCAGTTAATTCCTGGAGATTTCGAAATTTTTACAATTAAAAAGTACTTCTCCATTGGTTCAAGTGGATTGGAATCATAATCCAAGAATTGAATTGTACGAAAATCGAGCTCAGCAGATGGCTTGCAAAATCGTTCATTTGCTGTTCGTATCATGAACATTTCTTCTTCCGGATCTATTCCGATAAGATGGCCTTGATCCGAAATCCCAACCAATAATTCGCCTCCTTCAGTATTGGCCATCGCAGCAATGGTTTTTGCAATTTTTTCTTGGGAAGTGATTTTCAGTTTTCGGTCCAGCCGAGTTCCTTCTTTTGATTTTAGGATAGATTGGAAGCTTTCTTGGTCAAAGTTTTCAAATTTATCTTTATTCATCAGCGATTTGCTATCAATTTTCTTTGTTATTAGTTGGAGAAAGTTAACTTTCTAGTCCGATATAAAAACTTTCAATAATGAATTCTTTGGAAAACCCAGGCTTTGACCCAAAAGAGATTGAAAAACTTCGGAGTTCTCTCGAGTCTTCTGGAAAGCCATACTATTTGGTTCCGGAAGCTGAAAATTCTGACGAATATGTCAATTTCTATTTTATTGGCATGTATGAAGGCAAGGAAGTGATCTATGATGCAGCCCTTTACACGCTAAGACTTCATCATGCGAGTGAGGTTTATGAATTGGCTGAGCATGAAGCTGCTAAGAAATTTCCCAATTTCAATGGTATTCGCTATGAAGAAGATGAGAATGGAAATTTGATTCCATTATCTAGTGAAGAAGAAGAGATTGGTTGGTTTATCACCGAAATGATCATGGAGATAGAGGAAGAGGAATCTGTGAAGGTGCAAGAATTTGTCGATATCGATACCCACCATGATTATGGGATTGGTGTAGACGTAGCTTTAAATGTCGATCATATTGATGATGCATTAATCCAAAAATTTATCTTGGAATTTAATGATGATACAATCCAATTGGACGAAACCATGTATTCTTTCCAATCGGAAGAAGAGGATGTTTAAAAATTAATCGTAACATTTCAGTCTAACGCTTGTTAAAAATCAAGCGTTTTTTTTATGCTTAAAATTGCCTGGTCACCCGAATATGCACACCAATTGCCACCGGGGCATCGCTTCCCGATGGAAAAATACGAGTTGCTTCCTGAGCAGCTAGTCTATGAAGGAACAGTTACTCCAGCGAATTTTTACAGACCAATAGCCTTAGAAGAAACCGAAATAATAAAGGTTCACGATCCCATTTATTGGGGAAAGTTGAAGGGGCTATCTTTGAGCAGATCAGAGGAGCGTGCAACAGGTTTTCCTTTGAGTGAAGCCTTAGTTAAGCGAGAAATTCTCATCATGGGAGGGTCGGTACAAGCTGCTCAGTTTGCCTTGTCAGATGGGATTGCGATGAATATTGCGGGGGGTACTCATCATGCATTTACTGATCGGGGTGAAGGGTTTTGCTTATTGAATGATATTGCTTTAGCAGCTGATCACTTGATTTCTTCCGGTTCAGTTCAAAAAGTTTTGGTCGTTGATTTGGATGTACATCAGGGAAATGGAACAGCAGCTATTTTTCAAAGAAGACCTGAAGTTTTCACCTTTAGCATGCATGGTCAAAAGAATTATCCCCATCGAAAAGAAAAATCTGATTTAGATATAGAGCTTCCGGATGGTATTGGAGATGATGCTTATTTAAAATTATTGGAAAACCATCTTCCTAGATTGATTGAAAAGTTTGAACCGGAGTTTATTATTTACCAGTCAGGAGTAGATGTACTCAAAACCGACAAATTAGGACGATTGGGTATGAGTCTTGCCGGTATTCAAAAGCGGGATCATTTAGTCCTATCTTTGGCCCGAAAAAACAAAATACCGGTAATGTGCTGCATGGGAGGTGGATATAGTCCTCAAATCCGTCATATCATCGAAGCCCATGCGCAGGTTTACCGTTTGGCACAGGAGTTATTTTTCTGATTAGGATTATTTAAGAGTGGGCAAGAGCTTCTGACTCTTGGAAAATCAATTCTTTCTTTATATTTGCGCCCTTGTCAACTATAAAGAATTAATCGTGAAAAAAGTATTACCCATCTTTGTATCCTTTGGAATTTTGTTGGTGGCATTTGCTTGTCAGCCAAAAGCTACTGAAACTTCTGAGACAACTTCACAACCAGAAGCAAATGCTTCATTTTCTGATTTGAAAGTAGCTTACGTTTACACAGATAGTGTAATCAGTAAGTATGAATACTTCAAGGTAAAATCAGAGGAGTTGACCGAAAAAGGAAAAAAATTCGAAGGTGATCTTCAAAGTAGAGCTCGTGGGTTTGAGCAAGAGGTGGCTAATTTCCAGCAAACAGGTGGAAATATGACTCCAAATCAGCAGCGAGCAAAACAAGAAGAGCTTTTGAAAAAAGAGCAAAACTTGATGACGTATCGGGATAACTTGATGCAGGAATTAGCAACTGATGAGTCTTCCCTTTACAGCGAAGTTTACGATAAAGTTCAAGCATATTTGAAAAAATACGCCGATGAACAAGGTTTGGATCTTATCCTTAGCTATACCAGAGGAGGAGCCGTTTGGTATGGAAAAGATGCTTTGGATTTGACTGAAGAGGTAGTGACTGGTTTGAACCAAGAATACGCATCTTCAACTGCTATAGAGAAATAAACTGAATCAATGGAGAACAAACCCGGCTAGTCCGGGTTTTTTTATGCCTTATTTTAGGTATTTTTGTGCTTCAATTTTAAAAAACACATATCATGAAGATCACGGAATTTTTGAAACATCATTACCGCCACTTCAATGCAGCAGCTTTGATTGATGCGGCTGATGCGTATAAAAAACATTTGGATGAAGGTGGAAAAATGATGATCACTTTAGCCGGAGCAATGTCTACTGCTGAGTTAGGTATTTCTTTGGCAGAAATGATTCGCCAGGATAAGGTTCAGATCATTACTTGTACAGGTGCGAATTTGGAAGAGGATGTGTTCAATTTGGTAGCTCATGATTACTACGAGCGGATTCCGAATTACCGTGATTTATCTCCTGAGGAGGAGCAAGATTTGTTGGATCGGCACATGAATCGGGTGACTGATACCTGTATTCCAGAAATGGAAGCAATGAGAAGAATTGAAAATGTGATTTTGGAAGAATGGGTAAAAGCAGATCAAGCAGGAGAGGCTTACTTCCCACATGAATTTTTTTACAAAATCCTTTTATCGGGAAAATTGGACGATTCTTTCCAAATTGATCCCAAAAACTCCTGGCTTTTAGAAGCTGCAAAAAAGAATCTGCCTATCATCGTTCCGGGTTGGGAAGACTCAACGCTTGGCAATATGTTTGCAGGGCATGTTATATCAGGGGATGTAAAAAATGTCCATACTGTTCGTTCAGGTATTGAATACATGATGTATTTGGCTGAATGGTACACCAAGAATGCCACTGAAGAGAGCAAAGTTGGATTCTTCCAAATTGGTGGTGGTATTGCAGGAGACTTCCCGATCTGCGTAGTCCCAATGCTTCATCAGGATTTGCAAAGAGATAACGTCCCACTTTGGGGATATTTCTGCCAAATTTCGGATTCGACCACTTCGTATGGGTCTTATTCTGGTGCGGTTCCTAATGAGAAAATTACTTGGGGTAAACTAGGTTTGGAAACTCCAAAATTTATCATCGAATCCGATGCCACCATTGTAGCACCGCTGGTGTTTGCTATAGTATTAGATCAGTAAAATGAAAATTATTAAATCGTACATTCTTCAGGCAGGCAGAGTTTCTCTGCTTGCTTTTTTTATTTCCACCTTTGTAAAGGCTCAAGAGATTCAAAATTTATCCGGAGCAAACAGTCCTCAGGATGATCAGAATCCTGTTTGGATAGGAGATGGGGTGCTTTTATTTACGAGAGCTAATCACTTTCAAAATCAAGGTGGTATTACTGACCCTGGGGATATTTGGATGACTAAAAAGGATGCGGAGGGCAATTGGTCTGAAGCGATACACAGACCTGATTTAAGTACCTCAGGATATGATATAGCCTTGGGTTTAGAAGACCTTTTGACTCTTTTAGTTTATCATCAAGGGTCTGAAAGAAACGGGATTTTTCAATATTCAAAATTTGGAAGTGATTGGAATTTTCTTCGACAAATATCTATGGAAGGGCTTTCTGAATTCGAAGGGAAGGTTTCTGGAAGAGTTGCTAAAGGTGGGAGTTTGATTTTCTTATCTGGAAATAGAGCTGATTCTAGAGGAAATGAAGATATCTATGTAAGCAAAAAAATTGGGACTGTTCAATGGTCGAAACCAGAACATCTTGGGAATGTGATTAATACACCGGGACAAGAGATTAGTCCATTTTTTGACCCTGATTCAAATCTTCTTTATTTTTCATCCAATATGCAGGTTGGAGCGGAAGGAAAGGATATTTTCATTGCCAAAAAACTTTCAGAATCTTTTGATCAATGGAGTGCCCCAAAGAAATGGGTTCAAATAAATAGTACAGGATCTGAAAGCTCTGTTGCTTTTATTTCAGACCAAGAAGTAGTTTGGACTACCACTCAAAACAGTGATGGTTTTGCCGATTTAGTCACTTTTAGAAACCCTGTACGACTAGAGATTCCTACTGATTTCGAGGCTCCTGCTACTGTAGCAATTGGCCAAACTGAGCAAAGTGAATCCTCGACAAAAGTATCTGAGCTCAAACCGATTTTTCCTTCAAGCGCAGTAGGGATTCCAGAAGTTCGATTGGAAGAGAAAGAAGTGAAAATTGAAGAAGAGCCATTAAGGTGGCTAGTGATTGATCAAAAAAATAGGACTCGAGTTGAGGGTTTCGCGGTTTTTTTGGGAGAAAGTAATTCCAAAGATGAGTTAGATCCAAATTCAATTAGACTATCTGAAATCCAACCAAAAGCCGGATTTTTGAGGTTTGAAGCTCCACAATTTTTCCCAATCACGATATCTATTTCTTCCTTGAGAAAAAGTGAACCCAATGTGATTTTGATGACTAGAGCTGAGGCAGGAAATAGTCTATTACTTGATCAAGTTGGTTTTAAACGAGGTACAGCTGAACTAGAAGGAAGTGCTACCATGGAATTCCTCGATCAAATAGCAAAATTTTTAAATGAAAATCCGGAAGTGATCATTCGGATAAGTGGGCACACTGATAATGCGGGTGATCCAGGACTAAATAAAGCATTGTCTTTGGATCGGGCTACATCTGTCAGAGATTATTTGGTGGAAAAAGGAGTTGCATTTGAGCGTCTTCGCATTTCAGGCTGGGGAGGTACAAGACCCATAGCCTCCAATGCGACTGAAGCAGGAAGAAGTAAAAATAGAAGAGTTGAGATTACGGTAGAAAACTAAAAAAAGCCCGATTCAATCGGGCTTTTTGCTTAAAGGCTATATCCTTCTCGGTAGGTTCTTTTTACAAATTGGTTTGCGGGTTCGAAGTTGGTGATTTTCATATTCGGCCCATCCCAAACCAGCTTTATTCCTCGGCCTGGATAATCAAACTGATTTGCATTTCCACCTGGCCTTTGAACACGATAATCATAACTTCTGATAGCTAAATTTCCCATGAGAACAGATTCAGTCAATGGACCAGCTACACTAAATGGAGAGCTTAAACGCTTATATTCTTCAGAACCATGTCCTGCAATACAAGCTTCTACCCAGTTATTATAATGACCTCTATCTCCACCTGGAACTCGATATTCTGTCTCAGGAACTTGAATGTATTGGTTTTTGGAAGTTGGTAAAAGTTTTGGATCAATTCCATAAGTGGAACACATCATTTTTCCTGCCGTTCCTTCGATAATCACACCATTACCACCATCACCCATTACTTCATTTGGTTCCAGTTCTTCCGGTCTTGTAGGTTGTATTCCTCCATCCATCCAGTGGAACTCCAATTCCTTCCCACCCGGCATATCAAATCTTAAAGTAATGTGTGAGGAGGGAGGGCAACTATCAGGGAAATATCCCCTTTGAAATTCACCGACATAGACAGAACCCACAGAACATTCCGCTGATTTTGGATAACCAAGTCCCAGAACTCGGAATGGTGGCTCCATAATGTGACATGCCATATCACCTAAGGCTCCAGTACCATAATCCCACCATCCTCGCCAATTGAAGGGCACGAGATTTCCAACATAGTCACGATAGGGAGCCGTTCCCAGCCAAAGATCCCAATCTAAATCCGCAGGTGGAGTTTGTGCCTCGGTTGGCCAAGGAATACCTTGAGGCCAAACCGGACGATTGGTCCAGGAATAAACCTTGGTAGCCTCTCCGATAAGTCCAGCATTATACCATTCCACCATTTTACGGACTCCGTCTCCCGATGAACCTTGGTTTCCCATTTGGGTAACCACCTTATATTTTTCTGCAGCCTCTGTTAACATTCTGGCCTCATAAATATCATGGGAGAGTGGTTTTTGTACATAAACATGTTTTCCCATTTTCATAGCCATCATGGCTTGGACTGCATGCATATGGTCAGGTGTTGATACAGTGACTGCATCAATATTATTTTGTTCCTTTTCCAACATCACCCGGAAATCCTTGTAATATGCAGCTTTTGGATGCTCTTCTCTGCTTCTTTTTGCCCTAGTGTCATCTACATCACAAAGCGCCACAATATCTGCTTTTCCGCTTCGAAAGACTCCACTCACATCATTGTATCCCATTCCTCCTACGCCAATTCCTGCAACTCGAAGTTTGTCACTAGGTGCTATAAAACCTGGCCCACCTAATACATGACGAGGAACAATGTAAAATCCCGTCATGGCTAGAGTGGCACCTTTGATAAAGTTTCTTCTTGAATTTTCCGGCTTGTTTGAATTTTCTTTCATATCAGAATTAAGTCAAATTTTCATGCATTCTAAACTATTAAAAAACCTATCATAAATCTTTTGAATTTGGTATTAATTACCAAATTAAATGATGGACGGGTTCTATTTTTTCTATTTTTCTCAGCACTGTTCATTCTTTGATGATTTTTAAAGAAATCTCTTATTGAGGGTCACATTTGAAAAAAAATAGAGTAAGTTTATAGCCCTTATTTATTTGTCTATGAAAAAGTTAAATGTAATTATCGCCCTTATCTTAAGCTCTTTCATCTATAGTTGTCAGCCTTCGGGGCCAGCTTTAGAAGAGAGAGGTATAATCCCAATCCCTAGTGAAGTATCTTCTTCAAATGGTACATTCGAATTAACGAGCTCTTCTGCAATCCAATTGATAGGAGATCAAGCATCTCTTTCGCCAATTGCCAATTATTTTGCAGCTGAAGTGAGCCAATCAACTGGTTTCGATATTCAAGTTGGAGAGACAGGAGACTTGGTTTTCGAACTAACTGGAAATAATCCTTCAGATGAGTCCTACCAACTTGAGATTGGAAAAGATCAAGTCAAAATTCTAGCAAATTCACCAGCAGGTATCTTCTATGGAGTTCAAACTCTTTTGCAGGCTTTTCCAGCTGAGATTCTCTCCAATGAAAAGAAATCTGTTGCTTGGGTAGCCCCAACAGGTACCATTTCTGATTCACCTGAATATGCCTATCGTGGTGCTATGTTGGATGTAGCCAGACATTTTATTGGAATGGAAGATGTCAAGCATTTCATTGATCAAATGGCTCATTTAAAGTTGAATTACTTCCATCTTCATTTGACCGATGATCAAGGATGGAGGATCGAAATAAAATCATGGCCTAGATTGACAGAAGTAGGTGGTAGTACGGAAGTAGGCGGTGGAGAAAGTGGCTATTTTACTCAAGCGGATTATCAAGAGATTGTTAACTATGCCGCCGAAAGATTCATCACGATTGTTCCTGAAATTGACATGCCAGGACATACCAATGCTGCTTTGGCCTCTTATGGAGAATTGAATCCGGGAATTAATTTACCTGATGGTGATTTGAGTACAGTAAATAAACCAGTTCATGGTTCTGAAATTGATTTTTCATCCAAAATGATCATCCGGGAGCCTGCTGAATTGTACACTGGGACCGAAGTTGGATTTAGTACTTTTGATACTGACTTGGAATTGACTTATCAGTTTATTGATGATGTCGTTCGTGAATTGTCAGCTATTACCCCTGGTCCTTACATCCACATTGGTGGAGATGAATCCCATGTGACAAGAAAAGACGATTATATCGTTTTTGTGGAAAAGGTTCAGGATATTGTTCAGAAGTATGGCAAGACAAGTATTGGCTGGGATGAGATAGCTACAGCAAAGCTACTTTCTGGCAATATTGCTCAATTCTGGGCTGACGAAGAGAATGCAGGTTTGGCTGTTGGACAGGGGAATAAGATTTTGATGTCACCTGCTAAAAAAGCCTATTTAGACATGCAATATGATTCTACAAGTAGAATTGGTTTGCATTGGGCAGCTTATATTGAATTAGATTCAGCTTACTTATGGGATCCGGCTAAGTATGCTTCAGGAATTACCAAGAGTGATATCTTCGGAGTAGAAGCACCGCTTTGGACTGAAACAGTAGAAAACAGAACGGACATCGATTATCTTGTCTTTCCTAGGCTTGCAGCTTTGGCTGAAGTTGCATGGTCACCAGCCAATACCAGGGATTGGACCAGTTTCCAAAATAGAATAAGAGAATTAGGAAAAAGTTGGGATAATCAAGGTGTCAAATTTTATCGATCACCAAAGGTTACTTGGTAAAAGATTTCTTCTTAAGACCCGGATTGTAGATCCGGGTTTTTTTATTTCAAGTGCTCTTAAGTTGGTTTTTGAAGAAATTGGGACTATTATGGCAGCTTCTTTTAGAAATTTAACATTAAGAAATTCCAGTTAATTTATGGGTGATATTATTATATCTTTTGCGAATTGGATTTGGGGAACTCCTATGCTCATCTTATTGATGGGGGGAGGTTTAATCTTACTTTTTCATTCGGGTTTTGTTCCTTTTCGAAAAATCGGCCATGCCATCAGTCTCCTTCGTGGAAAGTATGATGATGATTTGGCACCCGGCCAAATCACCTCTTTTCAAGCACTTTCAGCAGCTATTGCGGCAACTGTCGGATTAGGAAATATCAGCGGAGTAGCTATTGCAATTAATATGGGAGGTCCGGGAGCCATATTTTGGATGTGGATGTCTGCTTTTGTAGGAATGGCTACCAAGTATTACAGCTGTAGTTTAGCAATTATGTATAGAGGCACTGATTCTGCTGGAGTTGTACAAGGCGGTCCTATGTATGTGATTGAAGAAGGAATGGGCAAACGATTTAAATTTTTGTCCATCATTTTCTCAGTAGCTGGTGTTTTGGGTTTGTTAGCGATTTTTCAAGCCAATCAATTATCTGCTGTATTTCGAGCGGTTATGTTGGAGCCAGTTGGGATTGAATCTACAGAATCTGTCCGATGGATAATTGGGATTACCATGATGGTCTTGGTGGCTTTTGTGATTTTGGGAGGAATTAAGCGTATTGCTGCGGTAGCTTCCAAATTGGTTCCTTTCATGGTGGCTTTGTATTTCATTACCGTTTTGATCATTGTAGGGAAGAATTTCACTGAAATTCCTGAAATGATCTGGTTAATCATTTCTGATGCATTTACAGGTAAGGCTGCAGCAGGTGGGGTAGTTGGTGCTGTTATAATTACCGGAGCTAGAAGAGCGGCTTTTTCCAATGAAGCTGGAATTGGTACGGCACCTATGGTTCATGGTGCATCCAAAAACCGTGAACCTATTCGGGAAGGTTTGATTGCCATGCTAGGTCCATTTATTGACACCATCGTGGTTTGTACATTGACAGCTTTGGTTATTATGGTAACAGGTGTTTGGCAATCTACTGAAGCAGATGGTGTTCGTTTGACACTAAATGCTTTTGAATCAGCTTTGCCTGGTATTGGTAAGTATCTATTAATGGCTGCCGTCTTAATTTTTGCCTTGTCTACCATGTTTACTTATTCCTATTATGGGCATAAGTGCTTTAATTATCTATTTGGAGCAAAAAGAGCTGATTTTTACAATTACTTCTACCTAATTACGATTGTAGCCGGGGCTGTAGCTTCCTTGGAAGTAGTGGTAAGTTTAGTCGATGGAATGTATGCTGTCATGGCTATCCCGACGATGATATCTACAATCTATCTGGCCCCAAGGGTTAAAGCAGCTTATAAAGACTACTTTCATAGAATGGAAGCCAAACAACAAAGATGAAAGTCTTAATTGCTCCCAATGCTTTCAAGGGAACTTTAAGCGCCTCAGAGGCAGCCTCTATTCTTTCTGAATTCATCCTTGAGCAATATCCTTCGGCTTCAATAGATTCTATTCCTATAGGGGATGGGGGAGATGGGACTTGTGAGCTCTTGACCGATTTCTTGAATCTAGAGAAAATTGCTGCTTGGTCATTGGATGCTTTAGGGAGGCCTGTTTTTGCTTTTTATGGTTTAGATGTCTCTTCAAGGACTATTTACCTGGATGTTTCCTCAGCCAGTGGAATTACTCATTTAAAATTAGATGAATTAAATCCAAGGGTAGCTTCTACTTTCGGTACTGGTTTATTGATCAAAGACTCCCTAAAATATGGGATAAAGAACGTGGTTTTAGGGTTGGGAGGAAGTGCTAGTATTGATTTGGGATTTGGGATACTGCAAGGATTAGGATTTGAATTTTTGGATCAATTAGGTAGAGCCATTTTACCATTTTCCGATCATCTTCTCAGTAATTCCGCTCATATTCAAAGATCTCCTAAAATTCCTGAATTAAGCTTTCAATTTTTATGTGATGTAAATAATCCATTTTTCGGAGAGAATGGGGCTATCCCGGTTTTTGGGCCTCAAAAGGGATTGATTTCGGAAGCTATAAAAGAATTTGAAAAAGATTCCGAAAGGGTAATACAGCTTTTATACAAAAAGGGGCAAAAGAATTTTGTGGATCAAGCTGGATTTGGAGCTGCTGGTGGAATTGCCTTAGGGTTGAGTGCTTTTTTTTCTTCGGAGATAAATTTTGGGGCCTCCTTCTTTTTTGACCAGGTAAAGATGGAAAAAGCTGTAGCCCAAGCTGATATGATACTTACAGGTGAGGGAAGATTTGATGGTCAATCTTTGGGAGGAAAAGGATGTTTTGAACTACTTCAATTAGCCAAAAAATTCTCCAAACCAATTCAAATTATTACATCAGGAGATGAGGCGTATGAATATGGATTTCAAGAAGTTATCCAACTGCCCGATTTGGATTTTTCCAAACCTGATTTTCAGGAAACTGCAAAGGAACAATTCAAAAATACAATAAAGAATAAGCTTCGAATTTATACTCGTCGGTAATCTCCTTGCCAGTCCTTTATTTTCATTTTAATCTCTTTGCTACTCAGATTTTTTGAAATAGTTTCTTCGATTAAGGTTGTTAATTCTTCATCTGAAGCAAATCGAAGGGCTATAATTTGACTTCCTGAGAGTTTTGATTCAATTTCCTTAAATGGCTTCCCCGTCAATTCCGCATATCGGGCTCTCATTTCAGCATAGATAATTCTATTTTGATTTTTGAGTGCATAGATTCTAGCCAAAAAAGGCAGATTTATAACAATCAAAGCCAGGATTAAGGATTTAAGGCTTTCTGATATAGTTTCTGCTGTTGAGAAATCTAGATCAACAATAGTCCAGATAAAATAAATTAGCGTTAGAGGAAAAATGAAAAAATGATGAAATGGATAATATCTAGCGTGATTTTTAAAATTCTGGGCTGTTTTCATGGGGAATAAAAAAAGGAGGCAAGCCTCCTTAATATTAATTAATGATTCTTTTTTCCTTTGGAGAATGTTTTTCTCGCATCCATCGCTGAAAGACCGGCACCCAAACCAATCAAAATGACTACAATCAAAAGGAACAGCTGTGCGCCAGACGCAATTGGGGAACTGAAGATATCAAGCAAGATCATGAGTATGAATTTAAATAATTTTCGACGCCCGAAGATAAAACCAAAGGTTGATTTTCACAACTTTTGGATCATTCCGAACCTTAGTTAAAAGTCATCCTCAAAATCATCCTCCAGATCCTCGTCCTCATCGAAATCTAGAATATTGTCGTCAATAAACTCCGAGTCCTCTTCTAGATCATACTCATCTTCGAAATCGGTGTCGAAATCATCTTCTCCATCGAAATCGTCCATTTCATCAAAATCATCTTCGAAATCTTCCATAGCTCTTTTGGTAAAGGTTGATACGGTGCGAATTAAATTAAAATTTCAATTTGCTCAATGCACCGAAATTGAATTTTTTTTCAATGTATCAATTTTTAACTCAGGTTGCTGGTTTTCCCACTTTTCGCGGAGCAACTTCCCCCAAGTTTCGAGGTAATAAATGACATCTTCTTTTTTGTTATGGGACAGGGAATTTCTCCTGTTTAAAGGCATTTTAGACAATACTTCAGGACTGGAAAGCCTTTCTAAATGTTTCAGGTCTTCCAAAGTCACTCCATAAGCAAGCATACGCTCGATAATCAAATCTAAAGGATATCCACTGCTTGGACAGAACTCAAGAATTTGATCATTCCAATCTCCGGAACGTTCCATGGCATAGCGGTGGATTTCTGCTTTCGTAAAGGGAGTTAATTCTTGGGCCAAATTCCCACAATTGCATGCTCCCATATGACCCCATTGATAGGCAGCACCTTCTTTCAATTTCTTAGCTGTTCGTTCTATTGCAGCTATCAGTTCTGGATGTACTGGTTTCATGATGTTCTCTTTTTTCAAATAACTCAAAAAAAAGAGAATGGTTGAAATAAAAAAAGACCCTATGGGGTCAATGAAAAATGCTTTGGATGTATTTTTTGATAAGAGGCTTTGAAAGATAATCTTTCACCACTTGATATTTGCTAGCCTTACTAATGTCTCGCTCATCAACAGAACTACTTAAAATGTAGATTTCAGCTTCGTTTTTTGCAGAATCAAAATTATCAAGAAAATCCCAACCAGTCATTTCCGGCATATTAAGGTCTAAAAAAAGGTAATTGGGCTTAATGTCGTAGATTTCATTTAATGCCTTCCTTGCACTTTGATACTTAAAAAATTTGCAAGGTTCCTTTACGTTTTTGGCAATAAGCTTTTCAGTCACAAATGTGCTAATTGGGTCATCATCTATGAGAACGATTGTCAACATTAAATGCAAATATCCTAGACTGAAATACAATAATTGTTATACAAAAGTACAACTCTTTCCTGTCTCTACAAATAATTTGCCAAATAAGTTTTTAATAATTAATGAAATTCTGTTGCTTTTTGTCTTTGAACAGTTAAAAAGAAAGGCAAAAACAAAGAATACCTTCAGAATAAGTAACAAATAAGTAAAATAGGTAACTTTTTCAGGCTTCTTCGGATAATGTCATAATCTGAGCTAGGAAAAATGGTTAACAATTACCATTTGGTTAAAAAAATGAAAACCTTCTGAAAACTCTGAGTTTTAATCTATTGGGAAATTAGTTTTGAACGTATTGAGATTCATTGATAAATCTTTCCAAAATTTTATCTGTTGCCTTTAAAACCTTTTTTTCCTTACTCTTTGGGCTGCTTACTTCAGTAACCCCTGTAAGCGTCATTAAGAATTTATCTTCGCCTGAATCTATAAAGTCTACAATCACCTGAACTAATTCATAATTATCCGTGCGGGACCGATTATCGTACATGTAAGGATTATACATCCAAGGATCCCATACACGATAACCCCAAAATGGATAAGGACTATTGAAAGTATTGATTTCTCGCTGTCTAGGATCTTCATTGGAGGTGTATCGGATAACTAATTCCGGCTTGACGCGATCGTAAACTAGGCCCTCCGCTTCAAATATTTCTTGTATTCTATCTTGAACTTTAGCATCCAAAAATTGGGTAGAAAATCCGCTCATGTTCACTTCTTTATTGACAATTACGAAGCTTGTGTAATTCTTCCGAAGCGGGAGTTCAGCGTTTTCTTTAAATACCTCAATGCTGCTGCATGCTTGTATAGCCAAAGAAAATATGGCTACAGCCCAAATAGTTGATAATTTCCAATTCATAGCTCAAAATAATTTTTTTTACCTTTTTCCTCAAAGCCTTACTTTTTAAAACAATTTTTTGAAGCTTTTGGCTTTCTTTTTCTTATGCTTCAAGGCAAATACTATTTTTGAACAAAATTCGCGACATGAATCGACCAGATTTTGATGATATTTTTATGGAATTGGCAGTAAATCTTGCCAAACGATCACATTGTATCAAGAAGCATGTAGGAGCTGTTCTGACCAAAGACACCCGTATCATTTCCATTGGTTACAACGGACCACCTGCAGGAACGCATAATTGTGATGTGGAGTTTCCTGAATCAGGTTGCGCAAGAGATAGCAAGGGAAGTTGTTCACTCGCTCTCCACGCTGAACAAAATGCCATTCTATATGCCGTCAAAAACAATACTTCTGTTGAGGGATCGACTTTATATGTCACCTTGGCACCTTGTCTTGCATGTGCACGTATCATTTTTTCAATGGGAATTTCAAAAGTAGTCTACCTATTTTCCTATGCTGAATACAAGGGGATTGGTAGTGATGAGGGAGTGGATTTTCTAAGAAAATTTGGTGTAACTGTTGATCGGTATTCCAAAGAAGTAAATGTTCAGGATCCTTTGATTTAGAGAAAGTTGACTTCGGGGGTAAGTTGGATTCCAAACTTTTCTTGAACCGATTTTTGAATTTCAGAAGCTAGTTGAGCGATTTCTTTTCCATCCCCTTCACCAAAGTTTACCAAAACGAGGGCCTGTTTATCATGAACTCCAATTTGTCCTTTTTTGAATCCTTTCCATCCGGCTTGTTCGATCAACCAACCCGCAGGTATTTTTATTCCCTGCTCTTGGGGATAGCCTGGAACAGAAGGATATGATTTCTTGATCTCTTCATAAACCTCAAAATCTACAGTAGGATTTTTAAAAAACGAACCTGCATTTCCTATCACTTTTGGGTCCGGAAGTTTGGATTGTCTGATTTTCACTACAGCTTCTGAAATTGCTTGGATTGTAGTTTCAGTAACGTTCATTTCTTTCAAAGTTTCACGTATTGCACCGTATTCCGTTTGAAAAATGGGTTCTTTTGAAAGTTTGAAAGTTACAGAACAAATCACGTATTGATCTTTCAGTTTGTGCTTAAAAACGCTTTCTCGATATCCAAATTCACATTGTTCTGCAGTAAAAATTTCAACTGAAAGCGTATTTCTATTGAAGGCTTTCAGGCTGTGGAAGACGTCTTGAACTTCGACTCCATAAGCGCCGATATTTTGCATAGGGGAAGCACCTACGGTACCAGGGATTAAAGAAAGATTTTCCAATCCAGCCCAGTTATTTTTGATAGCGTATTGCACCCACTCATGCCAAACTTCCCCTGCACCGACTTCGACCAAAAGCGATTCATCATTCTCTTCTAAAACATGGATTCCTTTCAGATCTATCTTAATTACCAAGGCTTCCAGATCTTTTGTGAGAAGGATATTGCTTCCACCTCCAAGTATGATAACCGAAATTTTTTTTCGGTTAGCAAATTCCAAAGCTTCACGCAAATCATCAATGGATTCAACAGCAGTAAAAAATCTAGCTTTCTTGTCTAAGCCAAAGGAATTATAGGGCTTTAGAGAAATGTTTTCTTGTATATTCATAGGCTACTTTGCTGCACTGCAAAGGAAAGAAGTTTTGGAAGAAATTGAAATTTTAGGCTTATCGAGCTATGCGGGAAATAAACATTAATGGTACCAAAATCAGGCCTGGCCAGAAAGTAAATATTGAATTACCCATTGCGAAGCTTCCCAGTCACACCCTCATCGATCTACCTATTTTTATTCGATCCTCAAAAGAGGATGGTCCAGTTATCTTAGTTTGCGGGGGAGTTCATGGTGACGAAATCAACGGTATAGTTACAGCTCGAAGGATTTTGGAGGAGATAGATTCAGGGCTGGATCTCCAAAAGGGTACTGTTATTATCATTCCCTTGGTCAATATTTATGGTTTTTTGTCAAATAGCCGAACATTTCCAGACGGCCGAGACCTCAATCGAAGCTTTCCTGGAAGCAAAAAGGGATCTCTAGCCGGTCAAATCGCACACATTTTAAATGAAGAGATTATTCCGCAGATCGATTATGGGATTGATTTCCATACAGGCGGAAGAATGCTTAGTAATCAACCTCAAATTCGGGTGGATTTTAAGGATAAAAAATCCAGAGAGCTTGCAGAGGTATTCGGCACCTTTTATATCGTCAATTCTAAAGTAATTGATAAGTCTTTTCGAAAAGCCGCTCAAGCTGCAGGAAAGCATGTATTGGTTTTTGAAGGAGGGGAATCTATGCGCTTAGATGATCAAGCGATAGAGGAGGGTGTGGCAGGAATTAAGCGGATACTACAACATTTTGGAATGATAGAAAATGCCCCTGAAAAAAGGGCTAGTATAATTCTAAAAGAATCTAGTTGGATAAGAGCGAGAGCATCAGGAATTTTCAACTCCTCTATTCAATTGGGCGATTATGTGAAAAAGGGACAGGTATTAGCACGGATATCCGATCCATATGGACAGGTAAAAGTCCCGGTTAAATCTCCTTCTAATGGTTTTGTCATTGGGATTAATAATCTCCCTGTTATAAATGTAGGAGAGGCTTTGATTCACCTGGGTAAAGAAGGTTGATTGAAATTCATTCAAATTAAAAAAGGCAGCATTTGAATTGCTGCCTTTTCTTATTCAGATTTCAATAGTTTAGGAGAAATAGCGCTTTAAATCTTCCAAGCGTTTAATCAATTCGCCTTCTACTTTTCGATAATCTCCTACATTTTCTAATGGTGCGTGAACGGAGAAATAATATTTGATCTTCGGTTCTGTACCAGAAGGTCTCGCGGAAATTTTGCTTCCATCAGCTAAATAAAACTGCATTACGTTCGAACGCTCCAAGCCCAGGCTTTCTTTTTCTCCAGTTTTCACATTCAAGATAGTTCCTTCTTTCACATCCACGATTTTTTCTACTGGTATTCCATTCATGGATTTTGGAGGATTCTGTCGAAAGTCCATCATCAAGGCCTGTATTTGCTCGGCTCCATCTTTTCCTTTTTTGGTGATGGAAATCAAAGATTCTTTGTAGAA
Source organism: Algoriphagus kandeliae (assembly GCF_004571135.1). Taxonomy (GTDB): domain Bacteria; phylum Bacteroidota; class Bacteroidia; order Cytophagales; family Cyclobacteriaceae; genus Algoriphagus; species Algoriphagus kandeliae. The sequence continues at coordinate 892,854 of NZ_SPSB01000001.1, read as the reverse complement.
TCCGAATTGATGATAGATTTCTGCCAATACATCAAAGACTGATTTTCCTTGCGTTTTGTAGTAGGCTACTACCTCAGCTACCATCGCACAAGCACTGACACCATCTTTGTCCCGCACAAAATCTCCCACGAGATATCCATAAGATTCTTCTCCTCCTCCGATGAACTTCTCTTTTCCTTCCAAGTCCCGAATGATGGCGGCGATGTTTTTAAATCCAGTTAATACGTTAAAGCATTGCACATCAAATCCTTCTGCGATTCGATTGATCAGCTCTGTGGTAACGATGGTATTGACCATAAATTGGTGGCCATCCAATTTTCCAGCTTCTTTCCATTTGCTCAGCAAATAATAGGAGAGAAGCGTACCCGTTTGGTTTCCATTTAATAATTCAAATTCTCCTGATTCATTTGGTACAACCGCAGCGTAACGATCCCCATCAGGGTCACAAGCCAAAATCAAATCTGCATTTACTTTTTTACCCAACTCAATGGACATGGATAAAGCTTCTGCTTCTTCGGGATTTGGATAAATGACAGTTGGGAAGTTGCCGTCTGGCTCAGCCTGTTCTTTGACTACATGAATGTTTTCGAAGCCAAATGTCTGTAAAGCTGCAGGAACCATTTTCCCGGAAGCTCCATGAATTGGTGAGAATACGATGGACATGTCTTTTTGAGCCTGAATTGCTTCGGGTTCCAGGCTAAGGCCTTTCACTTGATCCAAGTAGATTTGATCAAAGTCAGCTTCGATATATTCGATCAGATCATCATTTTTATTCCAATTAACCAAATCAAAAGATGTAATCTTTTTTACCTCAGCAATGATGTTTTTATCATGAGGTGCTACAACTTGGGCTCCATCTTCCCAATAGGCTTTATAACCATTGTATTCTTTTGGATTGTGAGACGCGGTAATCATCACGCCACTTTTGCACCCAAAATGCCTCACTGCAAAAGAAAGCATGGGGGTAGGTCGCATTTCACGGAAATAGTAAACCTTAATCCCATTTGCTGTTAATACATCTGCCGTTGTTTTAGCAAACAAGGAGTTATTATTTCGACTATCGTGAGTGATTGCTACAGATATTTCTTGCTTTGGAAAGCATTGATGTAAGTAGTTAGCTAAGCCTTGTGTGGCCATTCCCACTGTGTAGATGTTCATTCGGTTAGTACCAACACCCATGAGGCCTCTCAGGCCGCCAGTTCCAAATTCCAAGTCTTGATAAAATGAATCCACTAATTCAGTTGGGTTTTCATTGATCAGTTTTTGGATGGCCTTTTTGGTATTTTCATCTACATTTCCTTCGAGCCAGGCTTGGGCTCGCACCATGATTTTTGGGTCTATTTCGCTCATTGGTTCAAAAATTATTTAGATATCTAATTTATATAAAAAGTGAAAAATGTAAGGCTAAAATGGAAAATGAATCCCTTAAAAATTTCTCATGTTTTCATTCTCCTTGCATATTTTCCTTCCTTCGGGATATTTAAGTAAATTTGAATTCAATCCCCTTGAGTTTATGCTAGCTTTTTTCTTTCGAATCCTCAGTTCTATTGTGATTTGTTTTCTACCATTCCAACCTGGATTTTCAGAAAATAAGTCTATCACATCAATTGAGGAAACTTATTCCTCAGTGATTATTCGGGAATCAACAATAGATATTCAGGTCCGAGCAAATGAACATCTTTATGTTTTTTCAAAATCGGGTGGGATTTTGGAGAAAGTGAAAATTGGAATGGATGTAATTTACTTTTCTCAAGAAAAACTATCTGAAGTTGGAAGTGCAGCATGGAAAAGACTCAAAAATGGAGACGTTCAGATTTTTACCTCTAATCATGGAAAACACCAGGTGTGGACTATTTATGGTTCGGGAAGGTTGAAAATGGAAACTTTAGTAAAGGAAAATAGTGATTCTTCCGAATTATCATTTGAATTTGCTAAATCCCAACTTACTCGGTTGCGGTGGATTGGTGAAGAGCAAACCGAAAAAGTATTGGCCTATCCTCAAGTCGAATCAGAGGTTGAATTACCAATTCAAAGCAATGATATTGATTATGTTGTTTTCGAGTTTGAGTCCGTTGAGCTAAAAGTTACCCCTGAATCCAAGCCGGTTGGTCTTGTAATGGAAGATTCGGATTTAGCCTCCATGAAATTTGAAAGAAAAGTAATGGATCAGTCTTCCAATCTTTCTGAAGAATCCCCCAATCTTCAGTCTCAAAAGATTCCTGATTTTTCTGAAAAATCTTCCTTGATCTTGTGGTTTGATTTTAACTAATTATCAGACTTTCCATTCACCGTTTTTATAAAACCTTCAGCTGAGGTCAATTTTACCTTTTAATACCTGAAGTGATTCAATACCCAGTTTGCGGTTTATTTTAATCAAATCAGCTTTTTGGAGGCTCGTTTTTCTAAGCTTTGATTTTTCAAAAATCACCATGTTTCCACTCCAACTATCGGGAGAGGATGGTACAAAAACCAAGGCATGATTTTCATCCAATTCTTCCATGAGAAAGGCAAACATCCAGCCATCTATTGGAGCTAATACCACAGGAAAATTTTCACTTTGATCTAATCCTAGCTTAGACTCATAGGTGTTTTTAATCAATTGATAGCCAGGGAATAAAGTCAAAATATTGTGCTCTACCCAAGACACAATTCTTTTTCCTATTCCGAATCTAGAAAATGTACCTCCGAGAAAGCAAAGCAGGAGAATTAACAAGATTGTAAGGTAATATGGAGCATCAAATACAGAGGTTTCAATCTGAAAAGCCTCCCCAATTTTAATACTGATTGGCTTCAGGATTTGAAAAAGCTTTTCGATTAAAATAATTACGAGCACTAAGGGAAGTAGAAAGAATATTCCTCCCTTGAGGGTTTGAGCCAGAAAATTTTTCATGAGATTTTATGTTTGAATAAAACAACTTAAGCCATTTAATTCAAATAAAAAAAGCTGCCCAATTGGACAGCTTTCCATGAAAAACTATAATCTATTTTAAAGGTTTCCCCTCAAAGCTTGCTCTCTTTCTATTGCCTCAAAAAGGGCCTTAAAATTACCTTTTCCGAAAGATGTTGCACCTTTTCGCTGAATGATTTCGATAAACAAAGTCGGTCTATCTTGAAGTGGTTTGGTGAAGATTTGAAGCAAATACCCTTCGTCATCACGATCCACAAGAATATTCAAATCTTTCAATGGCTGAATATCTTCATCGATTTCACCAACACGCTCAAATAAATCATCGTAGTATGTTCCTGGCACTTCCAAGAATTCAACACCTCTTCGGCGAAGTTCACTCACAGTATGAATGATGTCATCAGTGGCAATAGCCATGTGCTGAACTCCGGCTCCATTGTAAAAGTCCAAATACTCTTCGATTTGTGACTTTTTCTTTCCTTCTGCAGGTTCGTTGATAGGGAATTTGATGTAGCCATTTCCATTTGAAACCACCTTGGACATCAAAGCCGAATATTCAGTAGAGATATCCTGATCATCAAAGGTGATCAAAAGCTTGAATCCCATGACATTTTCATAGAATTCAACCCACTTATTCATTTCTCCAAGTTCCACATTACCTACACAGTGGTCAATATACTTAAGACCAATAGGAGTGGATTGATAGGTGCTCGTACGAGGAACATATCCCGGAAGGAAAACACCATGATAGTTTTTGCGCTCGACGAAGGTGTGAATGGTGTCTCCATAAGTTTTGATAGAGGCAACTTTCACTTCTCCATTATTATCAGAAATGACCGTCGGTTCTCCTGCAGATTCAGCACCTCTTGAGGTGGTTTCATACCAAGATTTCGCAGCATCTTCTACCCAAAGCGCCAATACTTTCACTCCATCTCCATGTTTCTGAATGTGTTCAGCAATTGGATGGTTGGCTTGCATTGGAGAAGTAAGAACCAATCGAATTTTTCCTTGTTTCAAAACATAAGAAGCTCTGTCTCGAACTCCCGTTTCTGGGCCTGCATAGGCGATCAATTCAAATCCGAAAGCATATTGATAAAACAGTGCAGATTGTTTGGCATTACCTACATAAAGTTCAATGTAGTCTGTACCGTTGATAGGTAGGAAATCTTCACTCATGAGTTCTATATTTTGGGTTTCTATTCGTTTCCTCAAAGTTAAGGATTCTATCCAAATAATATTTGGTGAAGACTTTCTATTCTTGGGGATTTTTATTCCAAAATAGACTGATGATTCCCATGATGAAAAAGGTCAAAGCCCAAGAGCCCCAACTACTTTCTAATACGGATAACCAAAGAATGAAATACCAGATTGGAGCTAGGAAAAAGCCGATTAAAAACTTGAAGGTTGAATAAAAAACATGGTCTTCGATCTTTGGTTTGATGGCTAGCCAAATCCAATACAAAGGAAAGTGAAAGATCTTCATCACCTTGTTTGGAAGAGCAGAAGGTGTATCGATCTTTTCTTCTACTTCTCCTTTTTCAAGAAAGCGATCTACAGCTTCTTTGGACGTCACATCCACTCCCGCATCCAGTAATTTTTGAAGGTTTTGAGAATAATTTTCCTCTGGAATTTCCACCACCATTGACTTTAATGTTCGCTCCACTTTTTTGGTCAATTGTCCCGATTGAGCAGGAGGCATATCGACGGGGATGGGGTTTCCAAAAGTTATTCTGACGATAGAACCGGAATTTTTATGGGCACTGAATTCTAAGGCAGTTGGTAAAATTATAGGTTCCAGATCTGGATATTTATCTTTCAAACCAAAAGCCATTCGGGTAAACCCCTTACTCAAAGGGCGAACGTTTCGGTTATGGCTATGGCTGCCTTCTGCAAAAATTACTACTGTTCCATTTCTTTTTAGCACATCAAAAGTAGCCTCAAACGTCTTTTGGTTTTGAGTAATCGTAGAAAAGCCATCTCTCACTCTGTAAACCGGAAGCATTCGGATGAAGTGAAGGATTTTGGCGACTATGGAATTTTTAAAAACTGAAGCGCGCGTTAAAAACCAAGGATTTAACCTAGTATGAGTTGCAATAAGCAAAGGATCAATCAGGGCGTTTTGATGATTGGCGACGAGAATAATGGGTACATTCTTTGGGATGTTTTCTTTTCCTGACACATAGACTTTTCGGTAAAAAAGATGAAGAGCAATCTTTACCAGAATTCTTAAAATGCCATTGATTAAGTTTTTCATCAGAATTTTCTCCAAAATACTGCGATTCCCATTCCTGAAATTAAGTGCCAAATTCCCCAAAGAGCAGTGATAATGGCCATTCCACCTAAGCCATCAAAATAAGTAAAAATCAAAACTAGCCCCAAGCCGGAATTTTGAATTCCAGTTTCTATGCTTAAGGTTTTAATATCAGGAAGAGGAAGTTTTCCTACAATCCCGGTAAGAAGTCCGGTTCCTAGTGCTACCGTATTATGTGCCAGAACCCATCCGAAAATCAGGGCAATGTATTGTAGAAATAAATCAAAGTTTCCGGCGAAAGCGACTACAACAAAACCTGCAAAAATCAAGATGCTGAGTGGTTGCAATATTTTTTTTGCTTTTTCAGCAAATGTTGGAGCTAATGACCTAGTAAGTATTCCAAGTAACAAGGGAACTCCCAAAATCAAAACGACGGTAATAAAGACCTCATAAAAGTCTAAGCTTATTTCTCGCAATAGCTCTTGAGTCGGAGCATAAAAGCTGGCCCATAATGCAAAGTTTAATGGTGTGAATACCATGGAGGCCATTGTCGAAAAACCAGTCAGGCTCACGGAAAGTGCGGTATTTCCTTTTGCCAAATTCGATAAGAAATTAGATACATTTCCCCCAGGACAGGCAGCTACCAAAAACATACCCAAGGCAACAGAGGGAGGAGGACTCATCACTAAAACTAGCGCATAGGTGACAAGAGGAAGAAAAATAAATTGAGACAATACCCCTAAAAAAAACGGCTTTGGGTGTTTTGCTAAATACTTAAAGTCCTTTACTCTTAAATCCAAGGCCACTCCGTACATGATCAATGCCAAAGCTAGGTTCAGCAGGAGAAGGTCGTCAGGAGAGAAATTTAATCGGACAGAGTCCAGTTCATGGGGTGATGTCATTAATCCAAAAATCTAGGGATTTTGGAAAAAAGCAAAATTTAAGGGAAGTATAAAATGAAAAATCCACCTGTTAAGCCTCCTTTAAGCCTTGAATTTGCTTCCTGCTTATTTAAAGACCTGAGGTTACAGATCTGTCTTAAAGAAATCGTATTTCAGGAATATCAAAAAAAAATAGGCTCCGAATTCGGAGCCTGAATTTTATCCATTATAGCTTTTCTACTTTTACCGCAGTTCCACTTGCTGTCACCATTAGCATACCATCCCGAATGGTTTCATAATCCAAATCAATACCTACAATAGCATTGGCTCCAAAACTTCGAGCTTGCATTTCCATTTCTGTCATGGCTGTTGCCTTTGCTTCTCGTAGTACTCGTTCATAAGCAGAAGATCTACCACCCACGATATCAGTAATACTGGCGAAAAAATCCTTAAAAACATTCGCTCCGATAATTGTTTCACCTGAAACGATGCCCAGATAACTTACGATTTTGTGTCCTTCAAGTGAATTGGTTGTAGTAATTAGCATAGTGTAAATTTTTGGTTAGAAACTGAAGATAAGACGCTTTTTGGGAAATATGGTTACAGAAAGACTTGTTGTCAATTGAAATTTAAGAGGGTGAGAAAAAATAGGGAGCTTGCATTGGAAATAAGAAAATAAACTATCTTGAGTCATGGATTTGGGAAACATAATTTACATCCTCGCAATCATTGCATATTTTATTTATCAGGTTACCAAAGGGAATAAAAAAGCCGAAGAGCAAGAAAACCCACCTAAGGAAGGAATTCCTACTCCTGAGAAGGGAGTCACTTTTGAAGACTTATTGCGGGAAATCCGAGATGCTCAAAGGGGAACTTCTACTCCAAAAACAATCGAAAAACCAAAGCCAAAACCTCAATTTGAACCAGTCAGATCTCAAAAAGCAGAACGGACTGTTTACAAGCCCTTAGAGGAAAATGACGACGAGATTCAATATTACAAAGGGGCATTTGAAAATATAGATCCGAAAAAGGTCAAAACTTCAGAAGGTATTCCTGATATTCCCAAGACTGAGGTCGAGCGATTTGATCAATATGCTTCAAAATCAAAAGCAAATCCTTATGCTCAATTACTGAAAAATAAGAGCTCTGTAAAACAGGCGATTGTTCTGAAAGAGATTTTAGATAGGAAGTATTTTTGATAGGCAAGGAGGTAATTTTCCCTTATTTCTTTTCAAAAAACCTCAACCAGACTTGTCCTTCTTGATTTTCATTTACTTTCCTGTAATTAACCTTGAGCCAAGATTCCAATTTTTCAATATCTTCCCCTTCTTGTGGGTATGCATGCAAGTAATATTTGTAAATCAAAACTCGAATTTGGCTAGGAGAATCAATATTTAAACTATCCACTTTTTCAATGGGAATAAGTAAATCTTGAGCTGAATTCTTTCCTGGAAGAAGAACCTCCTTGCTAAATACTAGGAAATTATTTGTTATTATAATCTGCTGGTTTTTAGAATCTTGTGTTTCTACATTTAAAGTATGTACTAAATCTGGGTAAGTTTTTAATTGCTTTTGATAATAAATTGAATAAAGAGTAGGGGAAATAAGCAGAATTGCAAAAAAGGAAAGATTTAATCTGGGATTAGAAATCCAAATGGGAGCTAAAAATCCAATCTGAAAAAAGCTCATTTTCCAGTCTTTCTGGAATAGACTTATGATTGCTCCTAGAATTATCAACCCAGTTAGTATTTTTTTCCATGAGACAGAGCCTCGCCAGCTAGTCCAACCCATACTTACCAAAAAAGCTAATGGGGGAATTATGATGATAAGATGACGTGGATTCAAGTAGATGGGATTGTAGAGTTCTAGCGTAGAACTCATGAACCAAAAGCCTATCAAAAGGCAAAGAATCCCTAACCCAAATTCTACATTTCCTTTTTGCCTAGTCTTTAGACCAATCGCAATAGCTGGTACTGAAAAAACGATCCAAGGCCAATAGGCTCTTTCGACTAATGTTAAAATGGGTAAATAGGTAATTCGCTCGAGGATCTTTTTCCAACCTTTATCCGCGTAGGTAAATTCAGATATATAGTGACCTGCATTCACGGATTGAATTCTAAAAAATGGATCATCAAATTTGATCCAATAATATCCAAGATATAGAGACAAAAGGAAGGCTCCGGTAATTAATAAAGTAAAATAGAACTTGGAGTTGAATTGCTTCAATCGAAGGTCCATCAAGAACAAGACAATCGGAAATAAGCCCAAAAGGATGATGGTTTCCTTGGTCAAAATGCCAATAATGAAGGCTAAGCTCATTAAAAAACCACTTATTTCTGGTTTTCCAGCACGGTTAACTGCACTCCAAAAGATTGCTGAAATACATAATACCAACAAAGTGTCTGGATAAACCTTTGTTATAAAATGGAGAAAATAGATCGGCGTAATAAACCAAAGCGAAAAAATCAGACGCTCATTATTTTTGCGGAATAAAGAAACAAGCAAAAAGTAGGAGATAAGATAGTACAATAAGGACACTAAAGAAGCCAAATGAGGCTTTATTCCGAAAAAATGGGTAATCAATCCGGCTGGAATATACGCCCCCCAGCGGCTGGAAAAGTGATAGTCATTTACCTCCAAGAGACCATTCCAAAAATCCCTCCCGGCTAATAAATAATAAACGTCGTCGCTAAATGTGATACCATCAAATCCAAACAACCAATAAAGGATAAGAAATGAAGCGCTAAAGACTATAACCTGTCTTTTTGAAAAATGAATTGGTTCTGTTTGGATATTATTTTCCATTCCAAACAAAAATAAAGGATTTCAAGAAGTTTGAATTTTTGATTCTTGAATTAATTTTGACAATATGTGACAAAAGTATAAAGGCTTTCATTCAAAAAACTATCTTTGATTTGTCTTAATCTTTTTCAAAATGGCACAATCCGGAAAAATCGAGCAACAAAAAATTCTTCGTGTATTCAAATTGATAAATCTTCTTCGTGGTAATGTGGGCAAAACGGTTCATCGCCTGGCAGAACTTCTAGAGACAGATGCACGGACGATTTACCGTTATTTTAAACTTTTGGAAGCTTTAGGTTTTCGGGTTGAAAAAGAATTCAGCAAATACAAATTAGCTGAATTTCCTGGTTCCTTAGATACCCTGAATTATGCAACTTTTTCTGCTGAAGAAAGTCAATGGTTGAAAGAGATTATAGAATCTAAAGGAAAGAAAAATCTATTGAAGGATTCTATTCTTCAAAAGCTTCAATTACGGTCTGAGTTGAGAGAAGGAACTGATGAGCTTTTTAAGGCGAATTTGGGGCGCTTTATTGATCAAATTGGAAAGGCCATTGAAGATCAAAAGCAAATCTGGTTGAAGGAATATTATTCGCTTCACAGTGATTCTGTCAGTGATCGCCTAATTGAGCCTGTCGCTTTTTCAAAAAATTACGAATTCATTCATGGATTTGAGCCTGAGAGCAATTCCATGAAGGTTTTTAAAATTGAGCGGATAGGAGAGGTGGTAGTTTCTAAAGATGATTGGAAATATGAAAAAAACCATCAAGTGCCTGAAGAATCATTCTTTGGATATACAGGAAAAAAGCGATTCCATGTTCGTTTAAAATTGAGCAAAAAGGCCTATCAATTAATGCTTGAGGAGCATCCTAATGCACGACCTTTCATGAAGGTTGAAAATAGAAATCATTACTATTTCGAAGGAGAGATTCCACATCTCCCAGGTTTAGGAAGATTCATATTAGGCCTTCCTGGAGAAATTCGCGTAGAGCGGGGAGAGGAAATGAAAGAGTACCTAGCTGCTCAATTGGCAAAAGTGAACTATTAAAAAATGCCGGTGAGAAAATCACCGGCATTTTTATTTAAAGCATTTTACTCATCTTTTCAATTTTTGAACTTAAGTCTAATATGGCTGCAGCGTATCGCTGATCCCATTCTTCCAGCTTTTCTGTTCGATTGATAGCTACTTCGTATTGAATGCCGGGCAAAATCCAGGAAGCATATCCTGAGAATGGGTCATTACATACATAAAGGGATTTGTACCAATCTCCATAGTACATTCCTTTTGGATCAATCCAACTTTTTTCTAAGCCAATCAATCCTTTGTTAATTTTTGCGATTTTTTTCTTAGAAAGCTTTCCTTTTGCTGTCGCATTTTCTAAGGCTTCCTGAAATGCTTTTGAGCTGCTTTCTAATTTTGCTAGGGCAGAATTTACCAAATCAAATTCTTGAAAACTTGGATCAAGACTTTGGACATTTTTTACAGCTTGCTCAAAATGGCCTTTTAAATCCTGAGCATAGCGTGGCACGTCATATGGAATTACCTCGGCATTTGCCATTCTTAATGTTACCAATCCAAATAACTGAGCCACGGCTCCACCCATTTTAAAACTCGGATCAACGAATTTGCTGTAATAGTTAAAGTTGTCATAATTCGAATGGTAGGCTGTAGTTCCTCCCGAACCACCGCTTAAGCTAGGAACACCCACATGCATATAAAAGGCGATGTGATCCGATCCTCCTCCTAAATTTCCGATTCTTGGTTCCTTGTTTTTCCCTGCCCAAACTTCAAAAACAGTTTTTGACGAGTCTGGATACATGATCTCTTGTGAAGCGTCGATAATGAGTTTTTTCAATGTTGGCGCTGCAGAAGCACCAAAATTTCTGCCGGATACTCCACCGTCAAAATTCATGTAAGCGACTGCTTTTGCCTGAAGATCATCTCGAAGGTGTTCAACCCATTCAGTAGATCCAATTACTCCTTGCTCTTCTGCATCCCAATGTCCAATCATGATTGATCGATCAGGCTGAATCCCCTGTTTTACCAATTTTCCTAAAGCTTCAGCCAAAGTTAAAAGCATTGCTGTACCGGAGTTTGGATCGGTAGCTCCAAAGCTCCAGGCGTCAAAATGAGATCCTAAAATGATCCATTCATCAGGGTATTTTGCACCTTTGAAAGTTCCGATCACATTATTGGCTCGGATATAATCAACCGGTTGATCGACCATAACACGAACTTTTAATTCAGGCCCACCTTCGATTTTGTAATCAAATGGCAGCCCACCTTGCCAATCCTCTGGTACAGCTTGTCCTTTCATTCGGGAAAGAATTTCCTGAGCCGCACCATATCCTATAGGAGTGACTGGAATGGTGTGAAAAGCTACATCTTTTGGATCCAGTCTTTCCGGTGAATTTGGATCATCCAAAGGAAGAGCAGGTTCATAAGGTGTCAATGGATCTCCCGTCCAATCTAAGGTTAGCATAGAACCTCTTTGAATGGTGGTTTCATTGTAATAAGGCCCATTTGGGTAAACTTCACCTTTCGTAAAACCATTATCTTTGGGGTCTGTGTAAACGATCAAACCAATTGCCCCATGCTGTTCAGCAAACTTTGCTTTAAAGCCCCTGAAATTTCCTCCGTAGCGAGCAATGACAACCTTTCCCTTTAGATCTACTCCCATCTCTGCCAATTTTTGAAAGTCTTCTCGGCGTCCATAATTAGCATAAACTACTTCCGCTGTCACATCTCCACTACCTGAGTAGGCATTGAAACCTAGGTGTAATCTCTTGTCTGAGCTAAAAGGATCTTCATCTAGAATTTGCTCTTGCTGGGAGAGTTTCATTCGAACAGGTGATATAATTTCCAATTCGGATTTGCCTGGGTCATTTGGTAAATAAACGTCATAGGGATATAGCTTTACCTCCATCCCTGCACCCTCCATAATTTGTTTCATGTATTGCTGGACCAATTCATTTTCGGGTGTGCCAGCTATGTGGGGATTTTTTGTGAGCTCCTGTAGATGGACTTTGAATCGGTCATAATCAACCGATTCTAAAAATTTTGTTTCAATGGATTTTTCTTTTTCTCTGCTTTGAGCAAAAAAGCCATCCTGAGCTATTATTTTATTTCCAATTGTTGAGAGAGTAAGGAAGGAGAGAAAGAGGATTCTAAAATGAATTTTCATATAGCTGGGATTGAAATTATTCCTAATAAATAGAATGGAATACAAATAAAAAACCACAAGCCCAATTATCTCAGAGCTTGTGGTTTTTTGTTAGACTTTAAATCAATTGCTTTTTAAACCAGGACTTCTATCCAAAAACTCCTGATACAAGCGGATATGTCGGTTGCTCAATGGAATTCGATAACCATTGATGAACACATGCATAATTTGAGCTCTTGTCTCGAAAGGATCTTCAGTTGCAACGATTAGGTTAGCAACTTTTCCAGTTTCTACTGAACCCAATTGATCCTGTAGCCCGAATATTTCGGCAGGATTTATCGTCACTGCTTTCCACGCTTCTTCTTTACCCATTCCATAGGCAGCAGCAAAGGCAGCATGGAAAGGTAAGTTTCTTACATTTTCAGAATCGTTAGTTCGCAAAGCTACCTTTACTCCAGCCTTGGCCATTTTTCCGGCATTGGAATAAGCAGCATCATATCTGTCTGATTGTCTAGAAGGAAGGTCTTGAACTGGACCTGTGATCACTGGAATTTTCGCTTTGGCAATCTCGTCAGCTACTCTCCAACCTTCTTTTACCCCTGAGAAAATCACTTTTGCATCCTTATCTGCTACCCAATTGATTGCGTTTTGAATATCAGAAGCGGCATTCACCTCGATCATCAGAGGAAGTTCTCCAGAAACTACTTTTGCCAATTGAGCAATTTCAGGGTAGTAGTCCAATTCAGCGCCTTTACTGATCAATTCATGGTAGGACTTTGCTTTTTCCCATAGCTCATTGGCTTCTTTTAGGGCTTTTTCATTGTCCTTTTTGATGTCATCATCAGATCGTCGGTCCCAACGACCTCTTCTTGCTGAATTAGGGAAATTCATTACAACCGCTTTAAAACCAGCATACATTTGATCCGGTGTATAACCCACCAAATTGATCAAAGCTGCTGTTCCCGGAAATAAACCTCCTTGAGGAACAGTAAGGGTTGTAGTCACACCTGATACTCGTGTTACAGGAATTGCTTCCGTATTTGGATTGACTGCGGTAAGAGCCTGCATATTTGGGGTCACATTTCCGATTTCTTGGTAGTCCACTGTTTCGGGAACAGAGTTTACTTCCACCAATCCAAGGGTAGTCCCACTATCGATCATTCCCGGATAAATCACTAATCCGCTACAATCAATCACTTCTGCATCAGATGCTGAAATATTACTTCCCATTTGGGAAATTTTTCCATCTTCAATTAAGATGGATGTATTAGTCAAAACACCTTTGGTAATGGTATGAACCGTCGCGTTTTGCAACAGAAACTTTCCTCCTTGGGGTTTAATGAATTCCCCATCAATCTGCGCCCAAGACATCAATGGTAGTAGCGCAATTAGGAAGGTCAAAAAGGTTTTATTGAATCTTTTCATTTCTTCTTTATTTGGGGATTAATGATTCATTTGGAAGAGTGCACTGGCTGTTTCAAACAAATGCTCAGTATCCTGCATGCATCGATGATTTTCCTCACTCAATAAGATTGGTTCCACTGCTTCTGTAGGACTTATTCGCTGACGCTGATCATCAGCGTCTTCTTGAATATCAAAATATTTGATACCATCTACGAAAGTCATCTGTGGGATAGCATAAGATGAAAGTGGATGTCCTTCAAAAATCACAACATCCCCTTGTTTTCCTTCTTCCAATGAGCCAACCTTATCTTCTATTCCCAATTGCTTGGCAGGATTGATGGTGATCATAGCCAAAGCTTCATCATCAGTCATTCCTCCATATCGCTGTGTTTTAGCAGCTTCATGGTACAAGTGGCGAATCAACTCAGCAGAGTCAGAATTGATGGAAGTAATAGCTCCGTTTTTCTGCAAAATTGCTGCGTTGAAGGCCGTGGAATAATAAACTTCAAATTTGTATGCCCACCAGTCAGCGAATACAGAAGCACCCATAGTGTATTCTGCAATTTCAGGAGCCACTTTGAAGCCTTCATTGGTATGCTGGAATACAAGCTTCTTGATTCCAAAATCCCGGGCTACATTAATGAGCATGTAAATTTCATCTGCTCGGTAAGAATGGCAATGGATAATGATTTTGCCATCTAGGATATCGGCTAATGTTTGCAAACGCTCATTGTAAACAGGGGCAACTGCAGTACTTCCTTTTTGAGATTTGGCCTGATTGTAATCTTCCCATGCCTTCTTGTATTGGAGAGCTTCGTTGAATCCATTTCTTAGAATCGCTTCTACACCCATTCGGGAACGAGGCTGTTGTCCGTTTCCTCTACCATGCACACGAGTTGGGTTTTCACCCAAAGCAAATTTGATAGTACGAGGAGCCTCTTGCATGATGATATCTGCTGGATCATCCATTCCCCATCGGTGTTTTAACGTAGCATTTTGTCCTCCCACTACATTGGCTGAACCATGCATTGCATGTGAAATGGTAACTCCGCCAGCTAAAGCGCGGTAAATTCCGATTTCAAAAGGGTTAACCACATCTTTCATTCGGACTTCTGCCACAATTGGAGAAGTAGCTTCGTTTACCACATCAAGAGCTACGTGAGAGTGCGCATCGATTATACCAGGCATTACATATTTACCTGTCGCATCGATGGTTGTCACTCCGGATGGAGCGCTTAAATTTTGGCCAATCTTTTTGATTATCCCATCCTGAATCAGGACGTCTGTGTTTTCATAGGTGCCGTTAGTTACCGTCAGGACTGTTCCATTCTTAATGAGAACACTACCTTTTGGTGTTTGAGCCCAAGAGAAATTCAAACTCAAACTCAACAGCAGGGCTAGAAATATATGTCTCTTTTTCATATTCTTACTTTTTTGAATTTTAGTTTGGATTTCGAGTTGCAGAAATTGGGAAAGATCCAAACTGCGAGATATTCATGCTTCCGTCCATGGTGTTACCTGAAACATCTCCTGAAACATCCACCGAAATAGACATTCCTCCAGCATTGACTTCAAATACAAAACTCAAAGTTGATCCTGAAATCGCTATATCAGATAGGGAAGAGGTAGCTTTTCCTGAACCTGCAGGATCGTCATAGGTGATCGTTCCTTCATAGCCATTTCCATTTTTCTGAATGGTGATTGTTCCTCCTGAGCTTCCTGCTGGAGTTTCTGATTTGTACTCCCAATTTCCAGCTACTTCTACAGATGCATTTTCACCATTGCCGTTCTTTTTCTTAGCCTTGATTTCGTAATCGAAGACTTTTCCATCCACAATTACATGTTTGATTTGGCTTTCTGAGTCAAAGATTGGTCCCGTAGACAGTACTAAGTTTGCCAACTTGCCATTTTCTACTGTTCCAGCGATTCTACTTGCGCCAATAATCGTGGCTGCATTTGTCGTCAAAGCTGCCAATGCATCCTTCTCAGTTAACCCTGATTCGATCATAGCCTGCAATGCCTTCATGGCATCATTTGGTTTTGCACCAATGGTTGAGAACGCAAATGGAACTCCAGCAGCAGCTAATTTTCCAGCTTGAGCGATTGTCTTGTCATAAGCTTCTTTTACTCGCTGATATTGAGCTTTCACTGCATCACTTACATCCTCCTTTTGATTTTTAATCGCTTTGTCATCAGGGATTTCAAGTTTCAACAATACACCCACACCGCTGCCTTTCAAGACATCGATAACAGTTTCGTATTCTTCCAATCCAAAAAGAACCAATTGGAAGCCTAGCTCTTTTTGAAGACTAAGAGCTCGGCGTACTTCTAAGTCATTTTCAACTTCAAAGAACACAGGAATTGCTCTGTCTACTACCTCACTCATAGCAGTGTAAGTAGGATTAATTTCAGGACGGGTCACACCATTGTTTGAAGCAAATAATGCCATTCGTTCCTTTGTCAATTTGGTGTTTTGATATACGTCTCTGAATTTAGCCATGACACCAACAGTCGTTCCAGGATACATTCCTCTTGCACCGTTTAGGTTTGCTGCAAGAGCAGTGTTGGTTTTCAGGATATTGGTTGATTCCTTATCCCCCAAAACAATCAATGCACCTTTTCCGGGAATCATTCCGCCATCCGGTAAAACATGCGCCATGGTAAATCCGGCTTTTCTCAAGTCACTTACTTGAGATGATTCGATATCAAACTGATCAACGGCAGATCTCCAAGGAGTAATTCCGGCAATCTCATCAGGTGGATTAGAATACACAAAATCACTTGGTCTTTCTGGATCTTCAGGTTTGGTAATTCCTGCCCTAGATGCGGCATCGATAAATCCTGCATAAATATGCAATGAATCACCAGCGATTACTTTTGCTTCCGCAGGAATACTTAGGTTGTCACCTACTCCCAAGATAACCCCGTTTTTTATTAGAATACTTGCCTTTCTTCCCTCGGTACCGGGAGAACTATGTACCGTAGCATTGGTAATGGCATAGGTATTCGTGATGGATTTTTTTCCTGTAGGATCACTCTGTGCCTGCACAGTTGTCCCACTGAATAAACCCATCATAAATAGCCCAAATAGGCTAGCCTTCCAAAGTGTTTTTCTCATAAGGATTTGATGGTTTAATTAATTTTCTAAGCTAATAAAAGCTTTGAGCCTTTCCTTATTGAATTATTTATTCATCGATTTTTTTTGATTAGTGGCAGTTTATTGCTTTTTACAGGTAGTATTTTGTCCCTCTTTTTAAAGTGAAAAATAGGCGGGTTTTTTATTTGTACATTTTTGTTGGTTTATGGTGTAAGTATTTATATTTAATCCTCAATTCACCCAAAAAATGAAGAAAATTCTGATCATTGAGGATGATCTTTTGATATCTAGTTTGGTACAGTTTCGTCTAAAAAAGGATGGTTATGAAACCATTTTAGTGAAGGATGGAAATGAGGGAATAGAGGCTATTAATACAAGCAACCCTGACCTTATCATTACAGATGTTATGATGCCTTTTAAAAGCGGCATCGAGATTATCAATCATGCAAAAAGAAATTTTCCTGACACACCGATTATTGTATTAAGCTCTTTGGGAGAAGAAGAGGAAGTTGTTTTAGAGGCATTTCATTTAGGAGTAACTGACTTTGTGCCAAAGCCCTTTAATCCAAATGAGCTAGCACTTAGAGTAAAACGAGCTTTGAAATAGAATGAGCAGAAAGCTTTTCCATATTTTCTGCTTTTGGATTAGTGGTTTTTCTGCTTTTGCTCAATCGTATGATTCGCTGTTTACAAGTGAGGATCAATTGGTGTCCGAGCTTGTTCAACATCAAGAAATCAATTCTCTAAAGTACCGATTTCTTTTCGCCGATTCTCCTAAGTCTATTGATTCCCTTGCTGAACAAGGTGTTAATTTTGAATCAGTTGGTTCTGATTATTATTCGGAAATATTTTCAGATTGGAGTAAGCTTGATTCCATTCAGCAGGTTTTTCAAGGAAGTGAATTGGAGTTTTTGATCTATGATGAGCCTTCTGATTTTCAGGGTGTCATTACTTACCTAGAAACACTCAATTCAACGGGTGATTTTGTATTGGCCTCTGCAATGGCATCATCCAATGAAAATATAATTTTAGAAGCAGTAAGTAGCCATTATCAAGCTCAAGAAGATTACAAAAGCTGGTTGAGTTCTGATTGGAAATTTTCAGCAGTTTTGATAACCATTTTTTTGTTTTTGCTCGGTTCGGTTGGTATGGTATTATTCCTTTTGATTTTGAAATCAAAAAGAAACCGAGAGGAAGAATTGCAAAAAGTATATGATGAGTTGGTCGTTGATCCACTTACCTCTTTATTATTTGAAAAGGATTTGGCTGAACTTCAGGCGATAGGTTCTGAAGAATTGAAAAGTTTTTTTCCTAATGCACCTTTTCAAAAGCCTTTATTCCGTCAGGTTTTGATCAATCGGATCATTGGCCTGAACAAAAAAATGAAAGGTGATTTCAAGGATAAATTGAAGCACATTTACAAAAAACTGAAGCTGACCGATGATACAAAAAGGCTGTTGGGTAGTAAAAAATGGTCTGATGTAACGACAGGGATTGTTCAAGTAAATGAAATGGACTTGGTTGAATTTCTACTCGATGTCAAGAAACATACAAATTCTCCCAATTTCCAGGTTAGAAATCAAGCAGGTGCGACCTTATTAAATCTTTCTGAAAATGTTGATCTTACTTTTCTAAAAGAACAAACCTACCCGCTATCTGAATGGCAGCAAATGCATTACCTCCGGATTATCAAATATGTACAATCCAGTAAAGCTCTTAAAATTAGCCTGTTATTTCAATCTGAAAATCAATCTGTTAGGGAGTTTGGTGTAAAGTTGGTTAAAATTTTAGGAAGATTAGACCTTTTGGAGGATTTACGTGAATTAACCAAGCGAGCGAGTCCAGAAGAAATCGTTGAAGTATTAAATACTTATGGGGCTTTAGGTGCTCATATGGAAATTGACTTTATCAATTCCTGTTTGAAAAGTGATAATTCAGAAATCCGAGACATGGCTATTTCTGTTTCAGCAAATTTGGGAAATGAAGAATCAGAAAAGATTCTTATAGAACTATTGTCTTCTAATCCTGAGATACCACTTAGAAAACACCTCCTAAGCAGTTTGTTTCGACTGAATCAACAAGTTTTTGAAGAGTATATTACTACAAACTATCAGGCCGAAAATCAAGCCATTAAAAAGGAATTAATCGACCCCATTTTACAGCATGTATAATTTTCTTTTTTATTTCCTGATTGAGGTATTTGGGGTCATTTTTATGATTCTCAGTTTTTCTGTGATTATAGTCTATCTATTGATCATGATTTTTGCTGCCTTGGAGATGAGAGATTACAGGAGAAAAAATCGATTCATTGATTATCAGGATATCATCACAAGTCCAGTAGCTCCGGGGGTTTCCATTTTAGCACCGGCATTTAACGAAGAGGCTACCATCGTCAATAACGTAAAAAGTCTTTTATCTCTTCATTACGGAAAATTTGAGGTGATTATCATTAATGACGGGTCTAAAGATGGTACACTGGAAAAGCTTGTTGAAGCCTTTCAACTACAGAAAACGGATTTTTTTTACTATTCAGAAATCCAAACTCAAGCCATTCGTGGAGTCTATCGGTCAGAAAATAAATCCTTCAGAAGACTAACCGTCATCGATAAGGAAAATGGTGGGAAGGCAGATGCATTGAATGCAGGTATCAATATTTCTCAAATGGAGATTTTAGCTTGTATTGATGTTGACTGTATTTTGTCAAGTGACTCGATTACGAGGATGGTTCGTCCATTTATGGAAGAAACCAATAAAAAAGTAATTGCTGTAGGTGGTGCTATTGGTATTGCAAATAACTGTGATATCAAAGATGGAACTGTTACGAAATACAGAGTGCCGGATTCCTTATTAGGACGTTTTCAAGTAGTGGAATACTGTCGTGCTTTCTTGATGGGTAGAATGGCCTGGTCTAGAATTAACGGGTTGATGTTGATCTCAGGTGCTTTTGGTTTCTTCAAGAAAGATATTGTTCTCGCGGTAGGGGGCTATTTTCCTAAGACAGTTGGTGAGGACATGGAGTTGGTGGTGAGAATGAGACGTTATATGGAGGAAAAGCGAATTCCTTACCGTGTTGGCTTTGTGCCTGATCCTCTTTGTTGGACTGAAGTTCCTGAAGATGAAGAAGTTTTGGCTAGACAGCGAAATCGTTGGATGCGAGGAACGATTGAAACCTTGCAGTTGCATCAAAAAATTGGGCTTAAATCGAAATATGGCGTTTTAGGAATGGTCTCATTTCCTTTTTGGACGGTATTCGAAAAATTGGCGCCTGTACTTGAACTTGTTGGTTTATTATACACGCTTACGCTATTAGTTTTAGGTGACTTTTCAGCGGTTTATTTTATTGCCTTGTTGCTCATGGTATACCTGCTTTCGATGTTGGTATCGACGTTCAGCGTCCTTTTTGAGCAATTAGCCTTTAACAATTACAAAAATAAAAAAGACTTATACCGCCTAATTGGTACCATTTTACTCGAACCAATCCTAATTCATCCTAAGATTGTATGGTGGGGATTGAAAGGACATGTAGACTTTATTATCGGTCGAGGGGGTTGGGGTAAAATGATCCGAACTGGTTTTAAGTCTGCTGAAGAAAGGAAAAATTTGGACTCTCAATCTATTGCTTCATGAAAAAGGCAATTCTTTCACTCTTTCTGTTCATTCTATTTTTCGCTGCCAAAGCGCAGGATTCATTTGACCCAGACCAATTGCTATTGGAGGCAAGAGAATTAATTTTTGATGGAAAATACCAGGAAGGCAGAAAGGTTGCTTTCAGGGCATTGGAGAGGTATCCAACCTATGCTGATATTTTGATCTTGGTTGGAAGAAGCTATGCTTGGGAAGGAAAAAATGACTCTGCATCCATTTACCTAGAAAGAGCAATTATAGCTTCTCCAAAGTATGAGGATGCCTATTCTGCTTATTTGGATAATTTGACTTGGGCGGATGAATATGAAAAAGCCCATGAAATAGTTCAAAGAGCGAAGCAAAATTGGGATGACAAACTTCCTCAAAGCCTTCAATACAAAGAATCTCGCTTGTTTTATTTTGAAGAAAATTACGATGAAGCTTATGGGATAGTTGAAGAGCTATTTGACCAAGGCTATAGAACCGAAGGGATTTTATCCTACATACAGAATCTACAGCGACTTCGACGGAATTCTGCCATAGGGGCAACCTTTGACTATGACTCTTTTAGAGATGAGATTTCTCCGTGGAATACTTGGTCTGTGTATGGGCGAACGCGTACCAAATTAACAGGAGCCTTGATAGCGAGAGTTACTCAAAGTCAACGTTTTGATTCCTTCGGCACCCAATATGAATTAGATGCTTATCCATCATTAGGTGAAAATTCCTATGCCTATTTGAATGTTGGCGGTTCAAATGCCGGTTTCTTTCCCAAGCTTCGAATGGGTGCTTCCATTTATTTCAATTTGCCCAAAGCATGGGAAATAGATGGGGGTTATCGCTATTTAGGATTCACGGAAATAACTCATATTGCTACTGCCTCGCTTGGAAAGTATACGGGTAATTGGTGGTTGAATTTCAGATTTAATGTGATTCCGGGAAGTAATGGAAGTGGCGTCAGTACTTCTGGAAATTTCCAGGCTCGCTATTATTTCAAAACAGCGGAAGACTTTTTCAGCTTGCAGCTAAGCACGGGAGTTTCTCCGGATGAAGAAAATCGAGACCAATCCCAATTGTTGAATTCTTACCGTTTTCGCCTTGGCTATCAACAATTGGTTTCCCCAAGATTTATGCTTTTTGGATTTACAGGGTATAGCTGGGATGAGTTATCTCCGGAAAGAGTTAGGAATAATTTTAATATCTCTATAGGAACAGAATATAGGTTTTAATCCATGCAGGAAGAACTCAAGATACTTTTCAGTCGATTGCTTCTTTTTGTAATTGTTCTATTGGTAATTCCGGGGCTGAGCTATGGGATTTGGTGGGTTCAACAGAAAAAGGAATTTGGAATCGTCCTTTTGGATAAAACTGTCCCCAACACTTCTTATTCAGAGCATTCTGGCTTGTTTTGGATTCTTGAACATGAGAAAATTGTAAAACCAAACAGTTCAGAATTTTTCCAATTGGATCAAGACTATTTCGGATATTTTCCTGCTTCAGAAAATGAAAAAGAAGGTTTTGTAAAAGATTTTTCTGCTATGGATAATGCAGAAAAATCGCGGCTAGTTTCTGAAAACCAAGTATTCATAATTGCAGACACTTATGGAATTTACAGGCCGAATGATTCAGAAAGTGTTTCCCTGCTCTCAAAACAGAAAATATATGGAGGGCTTGACCCATCCGATTTGGATGTTATTTCGATGGCCCAGCAGCAGGGAAAAACAATCATCGCAGAATATAATTCGATGGCATCTCCAACAACAGCCACTGTTCGTTCTCAATTTGAAAATCAAATGGGAATTAAATGGACTGGTTGGGTAGCAAGATATTTTGATGAATTGGACACTTTGGTAAATGCTGCTTTACCTCAATGGTTGATTTCTAATTATAAATCACAACATGAGAATGGATGGTCATATTCAGGGCCGGGATTAGTATTTGTCCATGAAACTGGTCAGATCGAAATCTTCGATGCTAGAACGGATTATCAAAATGAGGTTCCATTTATCAGAACACCCAGGCAAAACAAAGGCAATTTCATATTGCCAGAGATTGTTCCTTATCCGGATTGGTTTGATGTGGTTTTAATCCAAAGGGACTATGAAGTGATTTCCTACTATGACATTAACCCGACCGATGAAGGATTAGCAAGATTGAGGGGGATGGGATTACCCCGATTTTTCCCTGCCGTTGTTTTTAAGCCTAACCAAAATGGACGTGTTTATTATTTTTCCGGGGATTTTTCAGACTTGAATTTGAATTTCGGTTCCCCTAGATTTTGGGGTTTGGCTACATTATGGAGAGGTTATTATTCAGTTACTGACTTCAGGGACCGACAGAGTTTTTTCTGGAATTATTATGAGCCACTGATGAATCAAATCCTAAATCAAGCTTATCGAGATCAAACCAATAATGATTAATTTTCCACTGGAGGAGGGAGTAGTTTCCGGGTTTGAACCATGTATCCGTTTTTGTTTTTAAACTCTTCAAATTCCCCGATCATTCGATTTAAATCATCCGGAGAATTGATTGGGTCAATGTTTAAACCTTCCGATACATGAAAAACTTGTCCATCCGATAAGAATATTTCCCCGTGGATGTAATCAATTAATTGATTCTTGTTCCTCATCAATGGCATGGCAATTCTTGACTGAAAAAATCGAGCTGTATCTAACACTTGTCCCTGCCAAGTGACAATTTCCGGGATTTGTATTGCTAGTTGCTTTTCAAGGAATGAAAGAATGGAAGGAGTGATTTCATAGTGACTGCTGACCCCTTCAAAATAAGCTTGCCTAGATAAGAGAGGGGAATACATGATTAATGGAACATGGAATCGGTCAATTCGTGAAGACATGGGAATTTCAGGCAGTCGGTGGTCACCTGTGATTATAAAAATGCTGTTTTCAAATTCTGGCCTTTTTTTAAAATCCTTAAAGAAATCACGAACCGCATCATCAGCATATAAAATGGTCATATAAATATCCTGATAGGAGCGATATCCTTCTTTTTGGCTTTCAGATAGATTCAGATAATTCTCCAAATGATTTTCAAATTTTTCAGAATAGTATTCTCGCTCAGGTACTAAATATGGATCATGAGAAGTTTGGGTTTGAAAAATTAAAATTTGTGGGTTTTCTAAAGAGGAAGGCAGCTTTTCTAAGCTATTTTCAAATAATTCTTTATCCGCATAACCCCAAGAAAATCCACTATTTGAAGGAGCTCTTTTATATTTTGAATCAAACTCTTTTTCATCGATAAACTGAACCGGTTCCTGATATTCTATAAATGGTCCGACATGGTCAAAATTCTTATCTGCTCCAATGAAATACCGAGTTTCATAACCATTATCGCGTAGAATACTCAGTAAGGTTTGATGATAGGGATATTCAGGAAATAGCTCCAAAAATCCTTTTTCACCAAAGGGAAGTCCCCCAAAAACTCCCGGTTGAAGACCGAAAGTCCTGCCGGTGGAAGATAAAGCATTCAACCATACCAAGCTATGTTGCTCCAGAGAATCTAAAAATGGAGTAAAACTTCCCAGATAGGCATCTTTCCCTGAATAGGCTTTTCCGAAACTTTCTAAAAAGATAAAAACCAAGTTTGGTGCTTGGGTCAAAGAATCAAAAAATGGACTTAAAACATCCGGGTATTCTGCCCGATGAGCAAAAGGGTAGGTGTCATCCAAAAATTCCTTTTCAACTACCAAGTCATCAGTCCCTGATCTTAGGTAAAAGTCAAAATAATACTCTCCTCCATACATGTAATAATCAAAAGATTCCTCTGTCAAATAGCGGGATTTGTTTAGCGCAATATTGGCCTCCACTTCGCTAGCATACAGGTTTTGTACTCGAGGAAGAAATGTATATACGATTAATAAAAGCAAAAACGAAGCGCTGATAGCTAAATAGGACTTGAGAGAAAAATTTAAGAATCGGGTTCCAAAATGAAATAACCCATAAAGAATTACTAAAAAGACTAATAGGCCACCAATAGTTAGAGCATTCAATTGCCCTGAGGCCTGTACAGTCAACATTAAATCTTCAGGACTATAGGCAAAAAGATCTTTTCCGAGTGGTAAAAGGGTTCTGAAAAAATAGAAAATCAGCGTCAGATGAATAAGCAATAATAGAGAAAAAAGAGTCTGAAGTAGCCACTTTCCAAATCTTACAGAAATGAAGACTAGGGATAAGTAAATAATCAATAAAAGACCAAGGAGATAAATGATCCAGGTAAAATCCTGAATGAGTATAGAAACCCATATGTCTTGAAGGCTAAAGGGCAAAACATGATTAGAAAAAACCAATGCCAATTCAATCCCTCGTAGTAAGATCGATAAGCCTATGAAAATCAAGCTCATCCCCCAAAAGTTTCTAAGAATGATCCTGATTTTTTCTGGTAAAGTTGATTGAATAGATGCCTTTTGAGCCATGGTTATTAGGGTGGATTGGCTTAATAAGGCTAAAATATAGCCTAAAATCGACTATCTTCAAGAATTCAATTTTAGAATAATGACTAAACCAAACCTACTTCTTGAACTCTACAGCAACTTAAGTACAACTGGAGCCTTGACTTTTAGCTCAAAAGCCTTAGTGAAAAAAATGGTCTCGCAGGCAGATTTAAAAGGAGCAAAATTAATTGTGGAAATGGGTGGTGGAGATGGAAGTATTACCCAAGGGATTGTGGATGAAATGGACTCTTCGGCGGAATTGTTGGTTTTTGAAATCAATACTTCATTTTGTGAAGCAATGGAGAAGCAGTTTCCTCAAGAAAATGTCCACATAATCAATGCCTCTGCAGATGAGCTTAATGCTTATCTCAAAGGAAGAAAAGCTGATTTTATTTTTTCTTCTTTACCATTTTCATTGATTCCAAAAGATGTGGTTGATTCAATTTTAAAACAGGCAAATGCCGCATTGGTAGAAGGAGGGGCCTTTATTCAAATTTGTTATTCCTATCTATTGAAAAACCTATTCCAAAAATATTTTAAGAAGGTTTCCATTTCTTTTACCCTAAAGAATCTTCCACCGGCATTTGTGATGGCTTGTAAAGACTAACAATTCAGTAAGATTTTTGTATTTCTACCTAATGGATATACTTCGCATAGCTATATTGGAATTTTGCCGCCAAAGGTCTAAAAGTTCATTTTGTCCTTCTGAGGTAGTAAGAAGACTATATCCTGAATCATGGAGGCATTTTCTTCCGGATGTTCGGGCAAAAGCTTTGGAAATGTATAGAAATGGAGAAATTCTGATTACTCAAAACAATGAACCTATTGATCCCAATGTGGAGCCAAAAGGCCCTATTCGAATTTCGAAACTTTAGCGTAATTATTCTGGTTTGAAGTCCTAAATTGAAAGAAAATGCAAAATATTCCCTCACTTCCTCAAACTCCTGTTGAGATTCCATCAGGTCAATCTGTCATTACTTTGGGAGCAGGCTGTTTTTGGTGTACTGAAGCAGTTTTTCAAAGATTGGATGGGGTGACTAAAGTGATTTCGGGTTATGCAGGTGGATTTGTGGAAAATCCGTCTTATAGAGAAGTTTGTAATGGAACTACCGGTCATGCCGAAGTAGTGCAAGTTTTCTTTCAGCCAGATAAAATCAAATTAGAAGAGATTTTGAAGGTGTTTTGGGCGACACACGACCCAACTACCTTAAATCGACAGGGGGCAGATGTCGGGCCGCAATATCGGTCGGCTATATTTTTCCATAATCCAGAACAAGGAGAAATAGCTCAAGACATCAAAGATGAAATGAATAAACAACAGGTTTTCAATAAGCCGATTGTTACTGAAATTACTCCATTTAGTAATTTTTATCCAGCTGAGTCTATGCATCATAATTATTATAATCAAAACGGTTTTCAGCCTTATTGTCAATTTGTGATCAAGCCCAAAGTGGATAAATTGGAAAAATATTTTTCTGATTTATTGCAAAAATAGTTTGAAAGCGAAAATTTCGCCTCCCAATTTTCTATCCCTCGAATTTGAGGTTTGATAACCCTTAAAAATATCCTTTATGCAGCGAAATAGAGCACAAGAATCCCGAGCAGCTATTGAGAGGCTCTACATTACCATGCGTCACCTTTTTACCAGAGGTACTTATAAGCCTATGGGTGTTTCAGGTGAAAGTTTGGTGAATGCTTTGCGGATTCTTAGCCCAGAAATTTATGGCACCATCAATGACCCTGAAAAGGTAGAGTTGGATGGCTTGCTATATGTAATGGAGCGACTTCCAAAAGGAATTGAGCAGTGCCGATACGTTCGCTTAATCAGTCGAGAAGGTTATGAAACCTCTCATTTAGAGGCAATTGTGCCGCCTAAGCGAAGAAGAAACTGCTATCGATTGGATGAGCATGTGATGTATGTGGAAATGACTCGTGGTAGGTCAGATATCTACGATATTTTGACTCACTTGACGTTTTTGTATATCGAAAGCAATAAAATCTATAATAATAGCACGGATCCAAAGGGTAATATTTCCATTAATTGGCGCATGCTGGAGGAAATTGTAGAAAAGGAGCAGGCCGGGAAGAAATTTGACAAAGAGGCTGCTTCTGCTTATCTCAGCCATTTAATTGGCAGGACCTATGAAGAGACGGTTCGCGCTGTCGAAAAATTTGAAAAAAGCAGTAATTCTAACAGTTTATACTCAATTGTATATAATCTCGGAAAACTTGCAATGGAAGAAATCCGAGAAGATAAAGACCGGGAAATTTCTTTTTCCGCTACGTTAAGAGAGCGGATCGGTCATCACGTTTATGGAGAAAGATGGGCTAAAAAAATCAAACAAAAACTGGATGATTTGAATCTGTTAGAGCGCCCAATTCACATTATTTCGGCAAATCTACATTCGGTATTGAATACGATTTATGCTCCGCAAATTCAAAACCTTACCAGCTTTGAGGATATTGAAAAGGTAGCCTCTTCGATTGCCATGGGTGAAAAAGGAAATCCAGCTAAAAAGATTCATGATTACGCCTTAAAACATGGTTTTGTTGATATTCCCGATGAATCAGGAACCAACATTGGAGCGCAAATCATCGATACAGCCAAACTGGAAAAAGACTTTTTGATTCCGGGTGTGGAACTACCAGCAGAAAAAGAACATAGACCGGTATTCTTGGTCATGGATTATGCATTTGGTGAGCAAGCTTATGAGTGCATGGATGAGCTTTTGAAGCCTTATAAAAAGGATAAAAAAGAAGTTGCTCTAAATATCATATCGGTTTCCATTATGGGGAAAGCGGGGATTTTGTATGGTGGAAAAGGTGATTTGATGATTCCTGATGCCCATGTGTTTGAAGGAACTGCGGATAACTATCCTTTTCATAACGAATTAAAGAAATCTGATTTTGAAGGTTTTGGTCTGGGGGTTTATGCAGGAAGTATGGTTACCGTCTTGGGAACATCACTTCAAAACAAGGATATTCTCAAGTATTTTATGGAATCCTCCTGGAATGCAATCGGTCTAGAAATGGAGGGTGCTCATTACCAAAAAGCTATTCAATCCGCCTCTAAAATTCGAAAAAGTATTCGATCCAATGTAAAGGTCTTGTATGCTTACTATGCCTCTGATAATCCACTAGAAACTGGTAGTACATTAGCTTCTGGTGCATTAGGAATGGAAGGAGTTCGACCTACCTACTTAATCACTTATAAGATTCTTGAGAAGCTTTTGAAATAAAACATGGACTTTTTCAGGTCACTAAAAACTAATTCAGGGTCTTGTAAAAAATAATTACTAGTCAGACTGAGCGGAGTCGAAGTCATTCAAAGTTTAAGGACAATTCGACTTCGCTCAATATAACAGTAAATTTAGAAGGGCATTTTTTAATCCTGAAGGTTTGAGTTGATTGGAGGAGGCCCATCCGGAACAAATCCTTTGTAGACATAGTCTCCCTTTTTCTCTTTGAATTCAGCCTTTACATTTTCAACTAATTCTGGATTTTGAAATAAGTCCACCATGGTCATGGATAATGCCTTGGCAGCATAAGCCATTCCTTTATGCCCGATGGACATTCCGCTTGAGGCTACGACTGCCCAAGAATGCCAAGGAGTTCCATTTGGAGCTGTGGTAGCTGATAATCGGATCGTAGGAACTACCCAACTTACATCACCTACATCCGTGCTTCCTCCCATGCTGTGTTCAGCGGTTTCTTCCATTGGATCAATTTTGGAAACCAATCCGATTTGAGGTTTACCGGTTGCTTCCTGGATTTTTTTAGCAAAATCCTGTTCTTCCTCGGTGTAAGAAATTGGGCCTAAAGACTCTAGATTTTTCTGCAGGGCAGCCGAGCCTGTACGATTCACCAAAACCTCATGAACTCCTGAAATCAAGCTAACTTTATATTCTACGTTAGCCATAATAGCAGCACCTTCTGCCATAGCTTCTACTCGTTTCCATACGGGGATTAATCCCTCTCGGCTACTATCTCTCACCCGCACCCAAATTCTGGAATAATCAGGAACAACATTCACGACTTTTCCAGCATCCTGAATATGATAGTGAATTCGAACTGTCGGTTTGATATGTTCTCGGTAGTAATTGATGCCTGTTGTATATAATTCTAAGGCATCTCCTGTACTTCTACCGTTCCATGGGTCAGCCGATGCATGGGCAGCTTGACCAAAGAATTCCACCTGAAAATCCACTAAGGCCAAACCTTTTTGAACTGCAGTTTTTGTTTCTGCAGCAGGATGCCAATCCATCACCACATCTACATCTTCAAATAGCCCTTCCCGAACCATCCACAGTTTCCCGAAGAACTTTTCCTCGGCAGGTGTTCCATAAAATCGCACCGTACCTTGGATTTCACCTTTTTCAATCAAATCCTTGATAGCAGCAGCAGCACCCAAAGAAGCTGTTCCAAAAAGATTATGACCACAACCATGTCCTGGAGCTCCTTCATGCAAAGGGCTTTTGTATGGTACTGTATTCTGAGAAAGTCCTGGTAAGGCATCAAACTCTCCCAAGATTCCGATGATTGGTTTTCCTGAACCGTATTCTGCTACAAAAGCGGTGGGGATACCGGCCACACCACGGGTAACTTTAAACCCTAAGGATTCAGCGTAATCGGATAATGCAGCCGCAGATTGAGTTTCTTGAAAAGCGATTTCTTCAAAAGACCATATTCGGTCAGATACATCGGTTAACTCTTCAAATCTGTTATCAACTGAAGCGATTACAGCTTCCTTTTGTGGATTTGGTTTTTGTTTTTTCTGTGCTGAAACCGAAATCGAAACTCCCATTAAGGCTACGAGCAAACTGATTCGATAATTGATTTTATTCATAGGAGGGTGGTTTTATATTTTATAATTAAATAAGGAATTGACTTACCAGCCGATACCATAATCTTCGCCATAGTTGGAGCTTCCACCCCAAAAACTACCATGTTTCCAATCAAACCAGATGGCATTGATCGGTCCTGAAGTGCGTGGCCAAAATTCCATTTTATAGCCTTTTTTTACCAATTCTGCCCGAATCCAATTTGGAGTATCTTCCCGCAAAATCATATGACCAGGCTTGATTTCATGTGCTCCGAAAGAACTCTGCATTTGTAAGGAATTCATGTTCGCTGCTTCCACTGCTTCTTGCACATTCATATCGAATTCTACCACATTCAGGAAGAACTGTAGCAAGTTTTGGTCTTGAGAATCACCACCTTGTACAGCAAAGGATAAAAATGGCTTTCCATCTTTTAATGCTAAGCTTGGAGTTAATGTAACCCGAGGTCTTTTTCCAGGTTCCGGAAGGTTATAAGGATTCAGTTTTTCATCCAAAACAAAGCTTTGCATTCGCTGACTCAATCCTACCCCAGTGTTTCCGGCGATGACAGCTGGAACCCAACCTCCGCTAGGAGTCACTGAAACTACCCAACCGTCTTTATCAGCTGCTTGAATAGAAGTAGTGCCGCTAAAAAATTCATCAAAATATGGATCGCTTGGTCCTTGAAGTGGTTCGGAATGCGTGTAGGCAGCAATTGAACCTCCTTGTTTTTCTAATAGATTTTTAAATGGATGCGTTCCTCCTTGAAATGGATAGGGATCTCCAGGGCCCATGTTTGGGTCATTTTGCTCTTTAATCAACTGAGCTCTTTCCTTTGCATATTCTTTAGATAGCAATCCTTGGATAGGACTTTTTGGCTCAAAAGCCGGATCAGAATAATAAAAATCCCGGTCAGCAAAAGCTAAATTCATGGCTTGATAAACAGTGTGTAAATATTCGGCACTGTTGTATCCCATTTTTTTAAGATCGAAGTTTTCTAGGATATTCAAGGATTGAAGTAGTGCAGGTCCTTGAGTCCATTCTTGAAGTTTATACACGTCAATACCCCTGTAATTCACCATCAACGGTTCTTCAATTTTTACTTTCCAATTGGCTAAATCGCTTTCGGTGAATAAACCTCCCTGCTCACGAGTACCTCGAACAATTTCTTTAGCAATATCTCCTTTGTAAAAGCGATCGTTGGCAGCATAAATTGCTTCTTTTCGTGACTTTCCATTAGCTAAAGCTTCCTTCTCGGTGTCAACCAATTTTTTTAGTGTTTGGTAAAGGTCCTCTTGGACGAAAATTTCTCCAGGTTCTGGAGCTTCCCTTTCTTCTCCCAAATGAGGTAAGAAAACCTTTTTGGAGTATGGCCATTGTTTGATTCGCTCTTTGCCGTTTTCTATAGAATTGGCTGTTTGCGCTTCAATAGGGTAGCCTTTCGCTAATTGCATAGCTGGAGCTAATACTTCTTCTAAACTCATGGTACCATATTCTGCTAGCATGGTCATCAGGCCTCCTGGAGTTCCGGGAGTTGTTGCTGCTAATGGACCATATGCAGGAGGATATTCCATTCCTTGAGATTTATAAAAATCTACCGTTGCACCTGTTGGCGCATAACCAAGAGCATTAATGGCTATTACCTTCTTCAATTCAGGATGGTAGATCAAGGCTTGAGTTTCGCCTCCCCATGAGAGCACATCCCACATGGTCGCTGTGGCTGCCAACATGGCACAGGCGGCATCAATTGCATTTCCTCCTTGGTTGAAAATTGTAGCCCCTGCGGTTGCGGCGAGTGGTTTACCGGTGATGGCCATCCAATTTTTGCCATGGAGAACAGGTTTCTGTGTAGAGTTTTGACCAGGTGCTAATCCCGGCAAGCTTTGACCAAAAGTCAATAATGGGATAGCGGCTAATAAGAGAAGTAATTTTATCTTTTTCATATTGGGTGAATTAATTATCGATTCCATCTAGTAATTGATCCATCAAAGGAGTAAATCCAGGAAAAAGGGAATTGTATCGAGTGAATAGTTGAAAAATAGCACTTGGGTCTTTTACAGAAAAGCTATTTTCAGTCGCAAAAGCTTCCATTTCTTCTGCTTTATCTCCGAATAGTTCAAAGAATTTTTTTCGTTTTCTCGGTATTACTATCACGTTTTTGCCTTTTAGATAGTAGTAGGTGTTTCGTTTGATAATCTGATCATTTCGTTCGCCGACCATCAAAGCCTGATTGTAATTGGATTCTTTGAGAATAGCCTCTGTCCTACGCATTAAGGGGAGCTCACCATCAACCAAGACTTCAAAAAAGCCAGAAATAGGGACACCCTCGTCTAGAAAATCCATTCCATTTACAAAATATCGAGGTACCTGATAGGTTGAATCTATCCAGACAATATTTTGAATTCGAAGGCCAGGCATGACGGAAACCAAATTGTTTTCAGGCTCCATCAATTCGAACATGTTTGAGACTATATTATATCTAGCCCGAAAGCCTTCCAAAATTTGCTGATCGCGATAGAGTAGGATGGAAGCTCTATTCCATTTCGAATCCAAATAATTATTCCCTTCTAATTTCTTAGGCTCAGGAGGAATTCCGTAAACCATATTACCTCCAATGAAATTGGGACGTTCATTTAGTAAGCGGACGATATTGTCTGATCGAATGGTTTTTTGAAGGGCTTGACCGCTACCGGATGCCCCAAATCTAATTATTGATATACTACCTAATTCCGTGTCATTTTTAAGCCGAATAACCTGCTCGAGCCGGTTATACCCTTCTAATGTAAGCGAAAGTACATATCGGTCATCTGGAAGATTATTAAACTCAAAATATCCTCCAGCGACTGTGTTAGTTCCATAAGCAGTTCCCCGAAGTGTAACACTTACCCCATCTATAAATTCACCTGATTCCGAATCTATTACCCTCCCAGTAAGCTTATAAGTTTGAGCTTGGCTTCCAATAGAAAAAAGGAATAAGAAAAAGGCAATGCTACCTACAAATAGGGAAACTCTTTTTAACATTCAAATTGGCATTTATAAGTATGGGAAGATAGGGAAAAGGGGACGTTAATTCAATGTGTGATTTTCCAATGGTAGCAATGATTTTAATAAATTGGCTTTCCCAGTTTATTCGCCCTATATTTGATTAAGTTACATCAGTTTTTTATCACTTAATTACCCTCCAATTGGATTTCTCTGAATTTAATTTTGAATCAAGCTTGCAAGAAGGCTTAGATGCCATGGGTTTTGAACAACCCACTCCGATTCAAGAAAAAGCTATTCCCGTGATTTTGAAGCAACGGGATTTGATCGCATGTGCACAAACCGGTACCGGAAAAACTGCTGCGTTTATTCTTCCAGTTTTAAATAAGATTTCTAAATCAGGAAAAACTACTTTAAATACCCTGATTTTGGCTCCAACTCGGGAATTGGCCATTCAGATTGATCAACAAATTCAGGGCTTTGCGTATTTCTTGGGAATTAGTTCAATCCCAATATATGGAGGAGGAGATGGGATTGTTTGGGAACAGCAAAAGAAAGCTTTGGAATTAGGTGCTGAAATCGTAGTAGCAACTCCTGGCCGATTAATCGCTTTGTTAGCTGGTGGGAAAATGGACTTAAGCACCCTGGAGCATTTGATTTTGGATGAAGCAGACCGAATGTTGGATATGGGCTTTTCAGATGATATTCTGAAGATTGTCAACTATTTGCCGAAAAACAGACAAACTATTTTGTTTTCGGCAACGATGCCGCCAAAAATTAGGCAATTCAGTATGAAACTGCTTCAGAATCCGGAGGAAATAACCATCGCCCTTGGTAAAACTGCAACAGGGGTTACGCAAGCTTTTTATTCCGTATATGATGAGCAAAAAGAAGCATTGGTAAAGCATATTCTTTCCCAAAAGGAATATGAGGCCGTGATCATTTTTGCATCTACCAAAGAGAAAGTAAAATCCATTTTCAAAATACTTCGAAAAGGTTTTGATGTCGAGGCATTTCACTCGGATTTGGAACAGGTGGAGCGGGAGAAAATTATGTCCGACTTCAAGAATAAATCCATCAAAATTTTGGTGGGTACTGATATCATCTCCCGAGGAATTGATGTAGTGGGAATTGAGTTGGTGATAAATTATGATACACCCAATGATCCGGAAGATTATGTGCATCGTGTGGGGCGTACGGCGAGAGCTGATATGGAAGGTGAGGCTATTACTTTTGTCAATCCAAAAGATCAATACAAGTTTAGGCGTATTGAGGAACTGATTGGAATGGAAGTGAATCAGATGCCTTTGCCCGAAGGATTCGAAAAGGGACCTGAATATTCAAGGAATGGTTTTTCAAAAAAGAATAAGCCTTCGTTTAAACAAAAAAATCACTCCAAATCAAAATTTAAAAGAAAGCCACATCCTAAATCCTCTCATCAAAAAGAGAGAAATGAAACGAAAAATAATCAGTCGGAAACTTCTCAAAAACCATCGAGTAGTAAGTTTTCAAACCGGAAAAATGTGATTGATTAAGGCTAAATCAATTTTTTTGTCAGTATTAATTTTATGAAGAATATGGTGGAATCAATTGAAATACTTTTTTCGAGGGATTTGGTGCGATTAGAAAATGAATTGCGCTCTTTTCGATCCCCAAACAATCTGTGGAAAATAGAGGGAGAAATCAGTAATAGTGCAGGAAACTTAGCTATTCATTTGATAGGAAATCTTCGGGCATTTATTTGTCATGAGATGGGAGGTTTTGATTATGTGAGAGATCGGGATAGAGAATTTGCAGCAAAAGATATTCCCTTGGAAGATATTTTGAATGAGATTCAATTATTGAAAAAGCAGCTTTCAGCAAGTATAAATCAACTAGATGAAGGACTACTTAATGAAATCTACCCCGTCGAAAAGTTTGGAAAGCCCATGACCTACGGATATTTTCTTTTGCACCTGTATGGGCATTTCAATTATCATCTTGGTCAGATTAATTATTGTCGACGATTGTTGGATAAAGCGTAAAAAAGAAAACCACTTCGATCGAAGTGGTTTTTTTTCTGAAATAATAATCAATATAAAATTCGGAATCGAATGGTCCCCGGAATAGCTTTCAAGGCCCGAATAGCTTCCTCTGTATAGGCTTTGTCAATATCAGTAATTACATAGCCGATTTTTTCATTCGTTTTCAAGTATTGACCCACAATATTGATTTCATAGTCAGCCAAAATTTTGTTGATCTTAGCCAATACACCTGGTTCGTTGTGGTGAATATGAATCAAGCGATGGGCATCTTGAAGGAACGGCAATTGAAGATTCGGGAAGTTGACGGAATTAAAGGTATTTCCGGTATTGATGTATTCCATGATTTTCCCTGGAACGAATCGAGCAATATTTTGCTGTGCTTCTAGGGTACTTCCTCCAATATGTGGAGTCAAAATGGTATTAGGTAATCCGATTAATTCAGAAACAAATGGCTCTGAATTGTTTTTAGGTTCTTCTGGAAATACGTCGACTGCACAACCTGCCAAATGGCCACTTAAGATGGCTTCTTTTAGGGCAACAATATCCACCACATGGCCTCGGCTTAAATTGACCATAATAGCCCCCTTCTTCATCATTTTTATTTTATCAGCATCGATCAGGCATTTGTTTTCCTTTCTGCCATCCACATGCAAGGAAATAATGTCGCAGGTTTGCAGCAATTCCTCTAGGGATTCAAGTTTGGTTGCATTCCCCAAGGCAAGCTTTTCCACAATGTCATAGTAGAAGACGTTCAAGCCCATATTTTCCGCCAGTACAGAAAGCTGTGCTCCGATATTTCCATATCCAATGATCCCCAATTTTTTGCCACGAACCTCAAATGAACCATTAGCAGATTTGTCCCATTTTCCTTCATGCATGGCCACTGATTTGTTGTAGAAATTTCGCATAAGGAAAATGATTTCAGCAATGGCCATTTCCACCACCGAACGGGTGTTACTGAATGGAGCGTTGAATACGACAATACCTTTCTCCTGGCAGGTTTCCAAATCGATTTGATTGGTCCCAATACAGAATGCACCTATTGCCAATAATCGATTCGCATTTTCCAATACTTTTTTGGTCACATTCGTTTTAGAACGAATCCCGAGAATGGACACATTCTTGATTTTCTCACAAAGTTCATCCTCACTGAGGGCTGTACTTGCAATCTCAACTTGATAGCCTTCTTCATTCAAAAGTTCAACCGCGATAGGGTGGATGTTTTCGAGAAGTAAAACTTTGATTCTGCTTTTAGGATATGAAAATTTTGTATTCAACTTGTTGATGTATAAGATTTCGTCAAAACTGGGTGCAATATGGTCAGCTTTAGATGTGACTTTGGGTCGATGCACATTTTCTGTAAATGCATAAAACTTATTCGCCAATCCTGAGGCTTTTATTTCGTAGTCGGTATATCCGTCACCAATTACATAAATATCGCCTTCAAGATTTAAATTTTTGATGGTATGGGCCTTCCCATTGTTTTTTGAAAGTGGATTTTCCCGATTAAAATCTATGATTTTACCTTCTTCATCATAGACAAATTCGTTGGCAAAAACATTGTGTTCTTTGATGCCATAATCCGCTACGATAGGGATTATAAAATCCTTAAAACCATTGGAAATAATGAAAATGTCATTTGCGTTTTCCTGGAGAAATTCACGGTTTCGCTCAAACGACTTTGAAACTTTTCGCTTTAATTCATCGATAAGCCCTGAAATCTGCTTGCGATCGGCTTTCAATATCTCCAGACGTTTTTCTAAGCTTTCCCGAAAAGTCAAAGAACCCTCCATTCCTTGATCGGTGATGTCCTTGATTGCCTGAAGTTTTTGAGGGGATTCAGGGTCATTGGCAAGGGATATTTCACCCAAGATGTCAAGAGCTTCTACTTGGGTAAAAGTACTGTCAAAATCAATTATAAATTTTTTGGTTTGAGGCATGTGCGGGGTTTTTATAAAATCTGATGTAAAATTAAGAGATTGTCAAAATTTGAGAAGTTTTATTGTCATAAATGTTTTAAATCATTTTTATCGCAGCAATAATGGCAATCAGGGCTCAAACTAACTGAAGCAATGTGATCAAATAGTGACATTTCGCACTTAAAATATTTTAGGTCTTCGGGAATTGCCTTTATTTTTGGATAAAATAAAATGAACATGTTGAGAAAATATTTTAGCCTAGCCTTAGCGGCATCTGCGATTACCTTTTATTCCTGCCAAAAATCTGAAACTTCGGAATCCCATCATGAGGGCGAAATGCATCATGATGGAGCGATGCATCATGAGGAAAGTTCTACTGAAGCCGTGATAGGAGTAGCAGAAGTTGTTCCTGGAAATTACGGTGCTGCAATCAGTGGGTCTGAAGCAATCACCTTGGCTGATTTAGTAGAAAAAGTAGAAGCCTCAGGATCTTATGAAGGAAAAATCACTGGAGAAATTCAGGACGTTTGTACTTCTAAAGGTTGCTGGCTGACGATGGAATTGCCTGATGGAGAAAGCATCCGGGTAACCTTCAAAGATTATGGATTTTTTGTCCCTACCAATTCTCAAGGCTTTCCAATTGTATTGGAAGGCGTAGCTGTTTTTACCGAAACGGATGTTGAAACGCTACGTCACTATGCCAAGGATCAAGGTAAAAGCCAAGAAGAGATTGACGCGATTGTTGCTCCTAAAAAAGAAATCACCTTTGAAGCAACAGGGGTTGTGATTCTTGACAAAGCCTAATGCCAATAGCACTTGATAATCTTCGGGTTGGCCGGAAGTACCTCTTTATAAATCAGGGGGAGGTTCGTTATTTAGAAATAATGGCCAGATTAAGTGGGGATAATTTCAAGGTTAAGGATTTAGAGACTTTGGAATATTATACCATGGAAGAACTGCTGAGATGGGGCAAGGGTAAAGATTATGAATTGGAAGAAATTCGGTAATTCATTCTTGTGGAAACACTCATCGTGCCTTATGTCACAGAAATAAGTATAGGCAATACTAGCTTTGCAAAAATTTTCAAAAAAATGTCAAAAGGATTAGGACAAGCGATGTTGGGGGCGAAGTGCCCAAAATGTAGGGAGGGGAATATTTTCCCAGTTCCTGTTGTGAGCTTTCGTAAGTTGACTGCAGTGAATAAGAGCTGTTCTGTTTGTGGAGCGAGTTTTCAGCCGGAACCTAGTTTTTATGACGGGGCCATGTACATCAGCTATGCTTTTTCAGTGGCTTTGTTCATCACGGTTTTTGTAGCAATTAATATTCTGATCGAAAAACCGGAACTTTGGATGTATCTCACAACTATTATTTCGCTCAATTTGCTCCTCGTCCCAGTGATGTTGCGCTATTCAAAAGTGCTTTATCTGTATGGGCTTGGAAAATTGAAATACCGAGGATATTAATTTGTAATAAAGAGAACTGAAAATAAAAAGAGAGCTTGTCGATATTGGCAAGCTCTTTTTCTTTTCAGGCCTAAACAATTCCTTATTAACGAGTTTATAGATTAGCTATTAATTGTTTATTTACCCTCTATGATTTTGAAAGACAGATTAATTACTTGGGGACTATATCTTCAGATCCTTTTTTACTTTGTTGCTGGATTGAATCATTTCCTCAATCCCGATTTTTACCTGCCTTTAATTCCTGATTATTTCCCCCAAAAAAAGGCCTTAAATATCCTGGCAGGAGTGGTCGAAATTTCAGTTTCATATGGCTTGTTTTTTAATAAATCCCGAAAGTGGGCAGTCTATGGTATCCTTTTAATGTTGCTGGCTTTTATTCCTAGTCATGTTTATTTTATTCAAATCGGTGCTTGCATACCCGATAGTCTTTGCACACCAATGTGGGTTGCATGGGGCCGATTGATACTCATTCATCCACTTTTAGTCCTGTGGGCATGGGTATATCGAGACGTTAGTAAGTAATAGTTTGCTTTAAGTAAATATTACTAACAAAAAATTGAATATTACTAAACCTAATCGAAGTATTGCCCGTTATAGCCTCATAATACGAAAAATCAATGGAGGCAATTCTAAGCAAAATGAAGGTAGAGGTGAACCCAAACCTCTATCAAAAAGAGCCTTTCAGTTCGACTTTGGGAATCGCCATTGTCCAAGAAGGAACGCGATTAATCAAAGAGTTAGGACTGGAACACTTTACCTTTAAAAAACTTTCTCAAGAGATAGGTAGTACAGAAGCGGCTATTTATCGGTATTTTGAAAACAAACACAAATTGCTCCTCTATTTGACAGCATGGTATTGGGGATGGATGGAGCACAATTTGGTCTTTGGTACAGCAAACCTACAAGACCCGGCCCAAAGATTGGAATTGGCTATTCGATTATTATCCGATGGTCCAATCTTCCAAAAAAATGAATATCTCAACCCGATTATGCTACGGGAAATCGTCATTAATGAGTCCTTGAAGGGATTCCTGACCAAAGAAGTTGACCATGAGCATGAAGCTGGCGTATTTGCTCAAGTGTACAAGTTTGGAGCGAGAATAGCGGAAATTATTTCAGAATTGAATCCTAGCTATAAATATCCCAAAACTTTGGTTTACACAGTTTTGGAGTCAAGTTTATTGCAATCATTCAATTCTCAGCATTTGCCTGGCATGACTGAAAATTCAATTAATTCTGCCGAGCGATTTAAGTTTTTCTATCAACTGGTTAATAAAACCATTCAAAATGACAACTAATTCTGGAATTACGCCAATGGCTCGTTTGTTCCGTCTTCTCAAAGAAGAAAAGAGCCAGGTTTATTCGATTTATTTCTATGCCGTCTTGAACGGGTTAATCACCCTAACCTTACCCCTTGGTATTCAGGCTATTTTGAATTTTATTCTCGGAGGTAGGATTTCTACTTCTTGGGTGATTTTGGTGGTTATTGTAGCTGCAGGTGTAGCTTTTGGTGGCTTTCTTCAAATCTCCCAATTGCAAATCATGGAAAAACTGCAGCAGCGGGTTTTTGCGAAGGCAGGGCTTTCTTTGGCCTACAGGCTTCCTAGGGTAAAACCGGAATTAATGCATGGAAGTCATGCTCCTGAAGTAGTCAATCGGTTTTTTGATACGGTTAATCTTCAGAAGGGACTTGCAAAGATTTTGATAGACTTCTCCACGGCTTTATTACAGGTGATTTTTGGTTTGCTTTTGCTTTCTATCTACCATTTCACCTTTATCATCTTTGGGTTAGTCTTGATAAGTATTCTAGGCTTGATTTTCTATTTCTCTGGACCAAGAGGAATGGAAACAGCCCTGAAAGAATCAACTTATAAGTATAAAACTGCTTATTGGCTGGAAGAAATTGCCCGTACGATGAATTCCTTCAAGTTGGTTGGAAATACCCGATTACCTATCCTTCGAGCAGATAAGTTATTGCAGCATTATGTAGACTTCCGTTCCAAGCACTTTGGCGTATTGATTTTCCAATACAAAATCATGATTGCCTTTAAGGTTTTGATTGTAGCAAGTTTGCTGATTGCTGGAAGTTTGCTTCTGATGGAGGAGCAGATCAGTATTGGTCAGTTTGTAGCAGCAGAGGTTATTATCATTTTGGTAGTCAATTCGGTTGAAAAGTTGATTCTTTCCTTGGAGACGGTCTATGATACGCTCGTTGCTGCCGAGAAACTCGGACAGGTGATGGATTTGGAGCTGGAAGATGCTGAGGGAAATGAGAAAGTAATTACAAGCTATTCTTCAGGATTAAAATTTGGGATGGAAAATGTAACCTTTCAGCCTAAGGACAATCTTTCACCGATTTTGAAAAATGTTAGTATGAAGATCGAGCCTGGTAAAAAGGTGGCTGTTACTGGACGAAGTGGTTCGGGGAAAAGTGCCATGTTGATGCTTTTCTCAGGTTTATATGAAGAATATAATGGGAAAGTGACGATCAATGACCTTTCCTTAGAAATGATTCAGAAAGAAAAATACCGGTCCATGGTAGGGGATTTTCTAGAAATGCAGCAGGTATTTCATGGATCCATTTTGGAAAATATTACGGTGGGTCGTGAATATGATCAAACTCAATTGGAGGAAATTCTGGATCTAACTGGATTGAAAGATCAGGTTTATCAAATGCCTCACGATTTGGATACGGAAGTTCAGCCTGAGGGTAAAGGATTTTCAAAGAGAGTAATCCAAAGTATTCTTTTGTGCCGGGCTTTATTAGGAAAACCGAAAGCTATGGTGATGGAAAATGCGCTAGATCATTTGTATGCCGATGAAAAAGAAAGGGTGGTACAGTATCTAATCAATGGGGATTGGACCTTGCTTTTGGTGACTCAAGATGAAAGTGCAATTTCTAAAATGGATGAAGTGATTTTATTAGATGACGGAAACCTGATTTATCAAGGTGGTTATTCAGGTTATGTTAAATTGAAAAAGGAATTATAAGATGCTGAATATATCTAGGATTAAAATTAAGGAATCCATTCCTTTCAGTGGAGCCAAAAGTTTGGTGATGACCTTGCCATTGCGGGAAAGTCAGAAGCGAGTACGAATCCTACTTTCCATTATGTTGGTATTCTTCATTATTCTTTTTGTGCCTTGGACACAGAATATTCGAAGCAAAGGGTATGTGACTGCGTTGAGACCAGATCAGCGTCCTCAAACCATTCATTCCATCATTGCTGGTAGGATTGAAAAGTGGTATGTCAATGAAGGCGCATTTGTGCATAAAGGAGATACTATCCTGACAATCTCAGAAATTAAAGATGAATACTTTGACTCCTTGCTACTTCCAAGAACCCAACTTCAGGTTCAAGCCAAAGCATCATCTGCCAAATCCTACGAAGAGAAGGTTCAGGCACTTCAAAATCAGATTGAGGCCCTACAGAGAAATAATATCTTGAAACTGCAGCAGGCTGAAAATAAGCTAAGAATGTCAGAACTGAAGGTTCAGTCTGATAGTATTAAGTTTCAGCAAGCCAAAGTCAATTTTGATATCGGAAAGCAGCAGTTGGAACGGTGGGAAGCACTTTATCAGGAAGGAATCCGATCATTAACTGATTTGGAATCCAGGAGGCTGAAGTTTCAGGATGTGCAAGCGAAATTAATTGCTGCAGAGAATCAGTATTTAAGTAGTCAGAATGAATTGATTACGGCTCGAATTGATTTGGATGCGATTGATAATGAATTCAAGGATAAGTTAGCCAAAGCAGAATCTGAAATGTATACGGCTATGTCTGCCCGATTTGATGCGGAAGCGACCGTCACAAAGTTGGAAAATCAATATTCCAACTATGAGGCACGAACAGGGTTCCGACATATTTTGGCGCCACAGGATGGATACTTAGCCAAATCAATCCAGGTAGGT
This sequence comes from Algoriphagus kandeliae, assembly GCF_004571135.1. Lineage (GTDB taxonomy): Bacteria > Bacteroidota > Bacteroidia > Cytophagales > Cyclobacteriaceae > Algoriphagus > Algoriphagus kandeliae. Next base: position 851,161 of record NZ_SPSB01000001.1, on the reverse strand, counting down.
ATTGGCGAGACGATCAAAGAGGGTGATGCCATTTTGAATATTGTTCCTTCCAATGCGGATTTAGCAGTAGAAATGTATGTACAGCCAGTGGATTTGCCTTTGATCAAAGTTGGCAATAAAGTTCGCTTCATCTTCGACGGTTGGCCTGCGATTGTTTTCTCAGGATGGCCACAAATATCCAATGGTACCTTTGGAGGAGTGGTTACCGCCATTGATCAATTTGCCGGACCAAATAATCAATACCGGGTATTGGTTGTTGAGGATCCTGAGGAGGAGCCTTGGCCTGAAATGCTTCGTATTGGATCTGGTGCCGACGGAATTGCCTTACTTAATGATGTTCCTGTATGGTATGAAATCTGGCGTCAGTTAAATGGATTCCCTGCAGATTATTACACTCAAGAACAAAAAGACGCTATAGAGAAAGAGAAAAAATGAGAAAGTATATTCTTTTAGTTCTTCTGTTTTTTTCCTTTCACTGGGCTTTTGGACAAGAGCTAGTTCAAGATACCTTACGCTTTCAGGATTTTCTGGAGTGGGTGAGAGCCTTTCACCCTGTTTCAAAACAAGCTGATATCACGCTTGAAATGGGAGCTATGGAAGTTCGCACCGCTCGAGGTGGCTTTGATCCATTGATTTATGGCAATTTGGACCAAAAGACTTACAAATCCACAGATTATTATGATCGGAGAGAGGCAGGGGTAACAATTCCTACTATGGCTGGAATCGAGCTTTTGGGGACCTTTGAGCAAAATACTGGTCAATTCTTAGATCCAGAGAATATTGTGCCCTCAGGAGGTTTATTTTCTGCTGGTGCAGCTGTGAATATAGGGCAAGGATTGATTTTGGATGAGCGTCGTGCCGCACTTCAGCAGGCAAAAATCTATCAGCAATCAACGGAAGCTGAGCGCTTGGCTTTACTGAATGAACTTTACCTAAAAGGAGCTGACACCTACTGGAAATGGTCTGAGAGCTATTCTAATATGAAGGCTTTTGAAGAGGCTGTTCGATTGACCAGGATTCGGTACGATGCGGTAAAGCGAAGTTTCGAGCAAGGTGATGTGGCGGCAATTGACACAGTAGAAGCTTATACGCAGCTGTTAAGTCGGCAATATAGGCTTCAGGGTTTGCAGAATCAGTTTTTTGTTCAAACACAAATGCTGAGTGCGTTTCTTTGGAATGAAGAAGAGGAGCCAATGATTTTGCAGGAGCAGGTTATTCCACAACCATTGAGTTCTCAGGATGATTTTGTCATCAATAATGAAGAGCTTAGAACCCTTGTGGCTAATCATCCACAGCTCCGAATTGCGGATTTTGAATTGGCAAGTTTGGATGTGGAAAGAAGATTGAAAAGTCAATCTATGCTGCCAGTTGTGAAGTTAAAATACAATTTCTTGGTTGAGTCTATAGATGGTTTTGAACAAGCTCCATTTTTCGAAAACAATTACAAGTTTGGTGTTTCATTCTACACACCTATCCTTTGGCGAAAGGCTAGAGGTTCAGTAGGATTAGCTAAAGCTAAAATTGACTTCAAACAAAACTCCAGGGATTTAAAGGAATTGGAGCTTCGGAATAAACTGGAAGCAGAAATCAATTCTTGGAATACTTACAACATGCAGGTGCAGACAGTAAGGGAAAATGTGAATAACTTGGAGCGCTTACTTTCTGCAGAAATGCGGAAATTTGAAATGGGTGAAAGCAGTCTTTTCTTGGTTAATGCCCGGGAAGTTTCTGTTTTTGATGCCCGTATTACTTTAAATGGATTGGAAGCCAAACGAAAGATTGCCTTTGCGAAAGTTCGCTATGCTTCCGGAATTGGTTTTGAATAAAAAAAATAGCAATCAGATGCCAGCATATGTAATCGTTCAGGTCGATATTTTCGATAATGAAAAGTACGATGAGTACAAGAAATTAACTCCCGATACCGTGAAGGCTCACGGCGGAAAATTTGTTTTAAGAGGTAGTCCTGTAGAAGTGTTAGAAGGGGAATGGGATCATGATCGATTGGTAATGTTGGAGTTTCCAGATAAAGAAAGTGCAAGGAATTGGTACTATTCCAAGGAGTATCAAAAAGCAAAGGAAATCCGTAGTTCCGGGTCCTCTGCAAAATTTATTTTAATTGAAGGTTAGAAATTTGGCATTTTTATTGGTGTATACTTCAAAAATTGGAATATGAAATACAAAATTTCGATTCCAGTATTCTTTAAAGTAAATTCTAACACCTTAAAATGTTCAATCGACCTAAAAAAAATTAAAATGAAAAAGAATTACTTCTTAGGAAAGAATCTTTTGATTCTTTTAACTGGATCCCTGATTGCTACTTCTTGTATGACTGATGCTGAAAGCCCTGTTATTCAAGATGATCAGGTAGAAATAGCACTAGAGGACATCGGACAAACCGGTGAAGAGAACCTTCGGAAAGGTGGTTTTATGGCATACCAAGATGTTTTTTCAAATCAAATTTTTGCCTTGGACAAAAATTTCAAGGTGGTTATAGATCCCGAGAAGAATTTTCCTGATATTAAGTATTTACCAGGTTTTGGATTTGGAAAATCAAGAGGACTTGGAAAATCTTTTTCCTTTATTAATCAAGAGGTTATAGACTTTTCTACTTCTAAAGGGGCTCCTGCAAAATATATTTTTATGAATGATCTAATGAAGTTAGGTTTAAATTTAGATGAAATTCCAGAAAATGCTTCCACAATAATTGTTAATGAAAGGGGGCATGCTTTGTTTATGGTTTCAGGAGAAAATGAAGCATCTTTTCCAGATGCAGATGGTATTAGAACTTTCTCTGCCGATGTTACGATTCTAGGTGGAACAAAGATTTTTAAAGACGCAACTGGTTCAGGAACCGTATCAGGCTGGTATAACGGATCTACCGGAGAAGGTGAATCAACAGTAACTGCTGAGATCAAACTAAAATAGTCATCAACCTTAATTCAATAAAAAAGCAGCCTTAGTGCTGCTTTTTTTATTGCCAAAGCTTTCCAATTTTTATTTAGCTGCATTGGAATTGGACTTGGGAAACTGTAATTTCCATTTTCCTGTCAAATGATATGAAATCAGTTCTTACCCTTGGTGAAGTTATGCTTCGCCTTTCTCCACCCAATCATCAGCGATTTGCTCAAGCCACTTCTTTGGATTTGGAATTTGGAGGTTCCGAAGCAAATGTGGGGGCAGCCTTGGCTAATTGGGGAATTCAAGTTCGACATGTTACTGCCTTTCCTGATAATGATCTAGGGCATGCTGCTGCAGCCCACCTTCGGAAAAATGGAATCGATGATGCGCTGATTCAATTTAGTAGGGGAAGGATGGGCTTGTATTTTTTAGAACATGGAGCTGCTTCCCGAGGATCTAGGATTATTTATGATAGAGCTGGAAGTAGTTTTTCTAGATTTGATGGAGCAGGAATAGACTGGAAAGAAGTTCTGAAAAATACCGATTGGGTTCATTGGTCGGGAATAAGTCCTGCAATCTCTCAGGAGGCAGCGGATTTGGTTTATAGAATTCTACAAGCAGCAAATGCTCTAAACATTCCTGTTTCGGGCGATTTAAACTATCGCTCCAATCTTTGGAACTATGGCAAGCAAGCTCATGAAATTATGCCTGATTTAATGGGGATGACTCAAGTGATTATAGCAGGTACTCGAGATTTTAATCAGTGTTTGAATCGAGATTTTAAAACCATTGATGAGGCTAAATCTTTTACCTTTGATACCTTACCAAAACTTCAAATGATTGTACGAACTGAACGACAAATTCATTCAGCGTCCCATAATGATTTAGCAGCTCATCTTTACACTAAAGATCAAGAACAGAGTACTGAAACTATTAGCGTTCAGCCTATTATAGATCGAGTTGGAACAGGAGATGCTTTTGCTGGAGGTTTGATTTATAGTCTCTTGATGAATAAAAGCCCAAAGCAAAGCTTGGATTTTGCATTGGCTTGTAGCGTATACAAACACAGCATTCCCGGTGATGTTTTAATAGCTTCCATAGAGGAAATAGAAGAAGTTTTGAGAGGAAATAGTGGTGCCATAAAACGATAAAATGAGAAATCCAGAAAGTAAATTCATCCAGAAAATGGGAGCGGCTGGAATGATGCCCATTTTTTATAATCCGGATTTGGAAACTAGCCTTAGTTTGATTGAAGTTTCTTATGAGGCCGGGATTCGCGTGATTGAAATGGTCAACCGTGGAAAAGAGGCCACCAGAATATTCCCAGAATTAAGAAAGTTGGCTGATCAAATGCCCGGCTTGTCTCTTGGTGTTGGTACTATCTATCATCCCTGGCAAGCAGAAGAGTTTGTAGATCAGGGAGCGGAATTTATTGTAGCTCCGGTTATGAATCCAGCATTGGGGAAATGGTGCATGGCAAATGATGTTCCTTGGGTTCCGGGATGTGGAACGGTTACAGAAGTTTGGGAAGCGCAGGAATTGGGAGCTGAATTGGTTAAAGTCTATCCTGCTAATGTCCTAACACCAACTTTTGTGAGTTCAATCCATGCCGTATTGCCTACAATTGAAATCATCCCAACTGGTGGAGTGGAACCTACAGCAGAATCCATGAAGCCTTGGTTTGATGAGGGAGTGTTATTGGTAGGAATGGGATCACAACTTTTTGATAAGAACCTGATCAAAAACAAAGAATGGACAGAGCTAAAGAATCGAATTCAAACTGCTCTAGCTTTGGCAAATAGTTTCAAAGAGATTTAATTCCCAATTAAATTTTCAATTTTCTCTTGATCCAAAATGGATTCAGAGGTTTTGTAAAATGAGAAAAGAAGCAATTATCATTTTTCAGAAGAACCCCGAAAAAGGAAGAGTTAAGACAAGACTTGCAGCTGATATAGGAGAGGATCAGGCTTTGGAGGTTTATCTAAAGCTTTGTGAAATATGCTATAAAACCTGCAACTCCTATCCAGCTGATAAATTCTTGTTTTTTGATTCTTATTTACCTTCTGACATTATTCCTGGAGCAGAAGGTTTCCAATATCTAATCCAAGATGCCGGAGACTTAGGAAATAAGATGAACGAAGCGCTACAAAGAATTCTAGGCAAAGGTTATGAAAAAGTGGTATTGATAGGGACGGATTGTCCTGAACTGACTAGTGAGCATTTGAAGCAAGCTTTCGAGTACTTGGAATATAATGATGTAGTATTAGGTCCTGCTTTAGATGGAGGGTATTATTTGGTTGGTGTAAAAAATAAAGTGCCTGAAATTTTTGATGGAATTCCATGGAGTACAAATGAAGTTTTGAAGAAAACTATTAAAAAATGTACCTCGATAGGTCTTAGCTATAAATCACTTACTGAGCTTTCTGATCTAGATACTTTGGATGATTGGAACCGATTAAAATATTTGATAGTGGGTAATCCAGGCTAACATTATTCCTTTCTTCCCAGCTTTATAATCAGTAAATAAAAAAGTCTCCCCAATTTCAAATTTCAGGGAGACTCTTCTGCTTTTGAAAAATTTATTTGGATGTATCCATGGCTTTGAACTTTTCCAAACCATAGATCATATCATCCATCATCCTTTCGGTGATCGTAGGAAGGCCTTCTGTGTACCACTGGGTAATCTCTCCAGTATTCTTATCCATATCTCCCAAAGGAATCTCTTCTACTTCGAAAAAAGCTGTACTATACATCATTCCCCCTCTATATATATTGACCGTTTTTGCACCAATGACTCCAGAATAATCAATGGATTCATCGTCTGCTATAGGACCGTAAAGTCCCATTTCAATTCCGTTACAGACCAATAATTTTCCTGCCTTTTCTATACTTACTCGTACAGCCATGACAAGCAGGGCATCCACCCCAAGATCCTCTGCCAATAGACCTAGGGTAGAAGGGGCTTTATAATCACTGGATAATATTGATGGGGTAATCGGGTAGAATTCATAGCCATCTGCTGAGACGGTTCCCTGACCATCTTTCTTTCCTTGCAATCTATCTAAAAGTCCTCCGCTAAAAACCTTCAAAATTCCACTCAACTCAATTTGCATTGGGCCTTCATTGTATAATGTTCTTTCTTCCTCATTATCAATGTATTCATCAGGCTCTTGAACTTCTATACCGACTTGAGAAAACTTACTTTCAACCACTGGAAGCATCTGACCTAGTAATTCATTCGAAATAAAATTACTTCCCTCTTCTGTGATAAAGTTCTTTTCGTAATAGACCCAGCCCCCGGCACTAGAGGATTTCCAAGTTGATTCATCCCATAATTGAAAAGTCAAAACCCCAATTTTCTTGGGGTCTGGCATATTTTCTTTTTCGAATAGTTCTGCTCCAATAAGTCCTTCTACCGCATAAATGTGGTTTAAACCCGTTTTATGAGACTTGACCAGTTTATCCCATTGCTTATCATTCATTTCGGCAATTTCGGATAGGCTCTTTTGAGCAAAAGCTGCCTGGCTGAAAAATAAACTTAAACCCACGATTGCGAGTGTGAAAAGAATACTGTTTCTACTTTTTTCAAATGATTTTGATCCGCATAAAATAAATATTGGTTTTTGCATGATTAAAGATTAAAAGGTTGGTTAAAGCCAGAATATAGGCTCAAATATCTTTAAAATGAAAAAAATACTTTAAAAAATAACCAAAATATAAATTAACCATTTTTTGATATAATTATTTGATAAATAAAGTAGTTGGCTCTAGTTTTTACCTATTTATTTCTAAAATCAAAGGATTGGGTATTATTGAATTATATCAAACCAAAAATTCGGTAGTAAGAATTTTATACTAAAGCGATTTAAAATCTTAATTATTGTGATTTACTAGGACTAGTATTTACTGCTATTCAAATTCAATCTGCAATAAAATTCTCCCGAGGCTACAATCAGGCGAAGCATTCATATACTAAAAATGCTAGCCATTGGGCATGATTTCTCCTTGAAAAAGTTATTGGAATAGGGAAAGCTCTCTAAAAAAGGAGTAAAAATCTTCTTGAAATAATTTTAAATGGCTCTTGTCGAATTTTCCATTTAATGGACTTAGAAATTATATCGAAAAACTACTTTTCTCTCATCTTGAAGATATATTCAATTAGATCCACAAGTCTATTAGAGTACCCCGCTTCGTTGTCATACCAACCTACCAGTTTGATTAGTTTTCCTTTGCTGGAAGTCAATGCTGAGTCGATGATGCAAGAATGAGGATTTCCAATGATATCCATTGACACAATAGGATCGTGAGTTACTTCTAAAATACCTTTTAAGCTGCTTGAAGAAACCTTTTCAAATGCCTGATTGATTTCCTCAACAGTGGCCTCTCGCTTTAATTCTACAATTAAATCGGTCAGGGAACCATCGGGAACGGGTACACGCATGGCAGAAGCTTCTATTTTCCCCTCTAGATTAGGCAAAACTCTATCCAATGCTTTTCCTGCATTCGTGGTAGTCGGAATGATGGAATAGGCAGCTGCTCTAGCTCTCCTCAGGTCTCGGTGAGGTGCATCGTGTAGGTTTTGATCATTAGTGTAAGAATGGACAGTAGAAGCATAGCCTTTTTCTACACCAAAGGTATCTTCTAAAACCTGAACCATAGGAGCAAGGCAATTGGTGGTGCAAGAAGCGTTGCTGATAATTTTTTCTTCCCCTGTTAAAATGGAATCATTTACTCCAAGAACAACCATTTTGATTGAAGGGTCTGTCGCCGGAGCAGAAATGATAACCTTCCTAGCCCCAGCCTGAATATGCTTATTGGCTGATTCACGGGATGTAAATCTCCCGGTAGATTCAATCACAATATCAACATTCAATTCAGCCCATGGGAGTAATTCAGGATTTGATTGGGTCAATAACCGAATTTCCTTTTCGCCCACTTTTAATTTGCCATCTTCTAACGCCAAGTCTTTTTCAAATTTCCCATGGATTGAATCATACTTTAGCAAATGAACTAATGAGGCATTGTCTGCTAAATCATTGATGGCTACCAGTTCAATAGATGGATGAGATAGGATTAATTTGGCGGTATATCTACCGATTCTTCCAAATCCGTTGATGGCTACTCGAATGGGTTTTATTGGGCTCATTTAAGCTGATCTTTGATTCAAAATTAGGAATAATTCTATGCTTTTATGGGGTGAAAATTTTTCTTCCTTTGAATCAATCACTTAAGTAGAAAATAAAGAAATTTTTTGGGCTCCTTTGTTATTCTTAATCCAGACTTCTATATTTGCACAACCTTTCGGAAAGGGCATCTTTTCCGATAAAAATGGTCCGTTCGTCTAGGGGTTAGGACGCATCCCTTTCACGGATGAAACACGGGTTCGATTCCCGTACGGACTACCATTTCATGGGTCTATTTTTGACCAAATTACCCCGGTCCGTTCGTCTAGGGGTTAGGACGCATCCCTTTCACGGATGAAACACGGGTTCGATTCCCGTACGGACTACAAGCTCCAACTCAATCACCCGGAGAAAAATCATTTTTATTTATGGTTGTTAGTGGTTAAAGAGAACAGTTCCCGGCCTTTGGTCGGGAACTTGTTTTTTATAGCCTAATGAAATTATTTCTGTGGGATACGGAAAACCAATCCTCCTTCTAAACCAAACTGATACATGGTGGAGTAGGTGCTGAGACCTGCCCCAGATCCACCTGTTCCAAAGTATAATCCTCCCCCAATAGCTTCTACGGCCGAAAACAAGGAAGCTTGTACGCGCAACGCTACATTTTCAGCTAACCATAAATTAGCCCCACCTCTAATATTCCAAGAGAGCTTCGTAGCAGTATTGTTGTTTCCATTGTCTGGATTCTTTACTGAAAAAATACCTAAACCTATTCCAGCGCCTGCAAAAGGTTCCACTTTTTCACTTACTGAAAAATACCTTGTTCCATTGATCATTACATAATTGACCCCTAAATCAAAATCAGTAAACTGAATATTTCCCCCAAAAATACCATCAGCATAGCGGGTAGGTACATTGGTGTTTTGCCTTAAATACTGAATTTCAATTCCGCCCTTATCTTGGATATAATATTCTATTCCCGCTCCCCATCTAAATCCGTCTTGTATCGTTCCCTCGTAAAAAGAAGAGGAGGTGTAGTAAGAGTTTACTGTATTCTTGAATATATAACCCCCATAAGTATTCAACCTTATTTCTTGGGATAGAGCGATCCTTGATACAGAAAGTAGGATCACTAATGCAATTAGCTTCTTCATAATTGTGTTTTTTGATGTAACAGAGAATAACTCTTTCAACGAATTTATCGGATTTCTCCGGATTTTAGATTTGAATTTTGTCTATTTTAAACGATTCTGAACAGCTTTTCTCTTGGGATTTTTAGTCTGGAAACCAGTTAAAAAAGTAGCATAATTTGAGATTTATCCATTTAAAGATTTTGAAAATACAGAAGGTGTGATTCCCATATATTTTTTAAATGAAGAAATAAAAGAATTCCGGTTGTTGAATCCACATGAAATACCTAGGCCTTCTAAAGTGATATGTTGGAGATCTCCATTTTTAATTCTGCTACAACATTCATCCACTCTTTTTTTATTAATGTAATCTGTGAAACTAACCCCGATTACTTGATTCAGATAAATTGTTAAGAGGTAATTGGGTATCTCGGCCTTTTGGGCCAGTTCAGAAATAGTAAGTCCATTTTGAAGGAAGACCTTTTCTTCCTCAATTACCCGATGGAGATTTTTTTCTATAGTTTTTATCTTTTCGGGAGTGAGGGTATGAGATTCTTGCTTTTCATTTTCCTGGAGTTCTTTTTCTTGGGAAAGGATGAAATCAAACTCATCTAATCCATAGAGAACTTTAGGGAAGAATAATACCATGATTGAATTGATCAAAATCACGATAGCCGCAGAAAAATGCAATAGATCAAATCCCAACTGAGAATCAACAATACGGGATAATAGAAGGAAAGGAACGAATAGCAAAAGATTACTGATCAAAAAAGTTTTCATCCATACAATCCACTCTTTACCGAATGCATTTTTCTTTTTTTCAAAAGTTTTCCCAAATCGAAATAGGATAAATACGGATGCAACCCAATAGGCCAAAATCAACAAGGTTCTTGCATAGGTATAAAAGTTGGGCGGAAAGAAACGGCTTTGATTGAAATAAACAAATACCGCAGGATCATCTATTTCTGACTGGATTAAAGCTATTTTTTCTTCAACAGGGATCAAAAATAAAATTGGGAAAAAATCAATAATGAATATTAGGGCAGGAACAAAGTGTAAGATATCCACCAGTTTGAGAGGTCTATCTTCAATGATTTGCCTAATGTATAAGTAAGATAGGGGAGCAAAGATTAACCCGGCAATATTTCCGGTTCTATAGAGCTGAGGAAAATGAACATGATAGCCTGAACTAATCAAAAAGACTAAGAATACCGCATAGGATATAGTTAGGTAGGATAAGCCTATCAGGATGTTTGCTTTTTTCTTTTTAAATCCAAAAATTAATAATACAGTCCCGGTAATAAATCCAAGAAAAATAGATCCTAGGTAAATCAGATCTTTGATTTCAAAAGAAAACTGCATGACTCGTGTTAAGTTCTAGAATTTAAAAATCGGATAACTTCTAAATTTATCTAGAACTTTATAAAAGTCTAAAAAAACTTCATTTATTTATTTTTTTTCCAAATAAGCTTATTGAATGCTATTCCAAAATTCCAGGAGTCATAAATTTCCTGCTTATTTTCGTAGGAGAGATTCAAAGCAATTTCGAAAGTCTCTGTAAGTTCAAAACTGTATTCAGAGCCCAATTTCCATAGAAATAGGTTTTCATTTTTTTCGAATTCCCAACCAGGTCCAAAATAAACAGACCAATGTCTTTTGAAATGGTAATGAGCCACAGTAGCAAGGGAAAAGGGATAGCTTCTTTCCAAAGCTACCCCTTCATGTTCAACTTCAAAACTTTGTAACTTGAGATCTCCTTGTATGGCAAATGACCATCTGGGATGAACAAAATAGTCTACGTCAAATCCCCAATAGGGAATAATTGAAACTTGCTTTTCACCCTCAAAGGCATTGGGAACATGTGAGTTTCCAGTGATCAACGCTACCCTTATAATTGGGCTGAATTCCTCTTCTTCTTCTTTGGACTTTTCTGATTCTATTTCTTGACTAAAGCCTATTTGCCAAACATTAAAAAAGAGAATGGCTAAAAGTATTTTCCTCATTTTATTTAGGATAAACCTGACTCCAATCTTTTGCCATATCAACGATAACCCAGCCTAGACCTGGGCCGTCAATTAGGCCCTTTTTCAGGTTTCCAATATGGGACAAACTATCGTAAGCAAATTCTCTTTCTGAATCGGTATGGTGAATCAATATTCCTAATCTTGGACCGCTACCTTGTGTAGTATACTCTAGCATTTGATAGTCTCCGTCAGAATTACCCGCTGCAATAATAGGGCGCATTCCGATATGCTGGTGGATACCCACAGGTTTTCCTTCCTTATCATCAATAAAGTTCAATTCAGGTGTCTTGACTATTGCTTTTTTACCATCTACTTCTTCATATTTTGCTTTTATTGAAGAACCTACCACTTGATAGGGAGGAATGCCATAAGCTTCTTCAGCCCAAACTCTCAAGAAATCAATTCCTCCTCCCGATACAATAAAGGTTTTATAGCCATTAGCTCTCAGGTAAGAAAGTAATTCCACCATAGGTTGATAAATCATCTGATTGTAAGCCATCCCTGTTTCAGGATGTTTCGCTGTAGCTAACCAATCTTTTACATTTTGAGAAAATTCCTCAGCTGTCATACCTGTATGGGAGGCCATTACCACTTCAATAATTCCATGTTCGCCTTTTGCCAAAATGCCATTGATGTCTCCTTCCATGGCACTTTTTAAAGCTGGGGAATTTTCCCACTCAGGATGATTTGGAGCTTCTTTTTTGACAAAATCAATGGCATATGCTAATTGGAAGTAAAATGGTTTTTCACTCCATAAGCAACCATCATTATCAAAAACGGCTATTCTGTCTTTTTCTGGAACAAAGTCAGGACTTCCTACGGTAGTTGTTTTCTTCACAAATTCCTGAATGGTAGACTTTGAAATTCCTTCATTCCAAGATTCTAAATAATGTTTTGAAGGCGAATTTATCTCTTCAGTTTTTTGCTCTTGTGAAAATTGGCAGCCTGAGAACAAAATAAGCAATGAAAGGGAGGCCTGGATAAATAGATGCTGTAGTTTCATAAATAAAAAGTTAAAAAAGGGTGGATTTCTCCACCCTTTTAAAGCTATTAATTACTGTTTCCCATTTTATTTACTTGCTCTTGGATTTTTTCCAAATTAAATGAGCCTGGTGTTTGACTTGGAGGGTAATCCTTAAATGTCATTAAGAATCTTCCAGCAAATTGCTGCATAGGAATTAGCACATAGGGTCTTTCCAAAAACCAATCGTTATAAGTATTGGAATTGTGCTGTGCTTTCTCAAAAGGATCTCTTCTCAAGTTAAAGAGTAAAGGAACTCTTAGCTCGGTAAATGGCTCTCGCCATACTTCAAATGCCATACCTCTGTTTTCCAAGAATACAGATTTCCAATCATCATATCTAATCGCTACAATTTGTCCATCATCATTCACATAAATCATTTCCCTTCTGGCAGATTCTTTTGTTTTACCAGTTAAATAATCCAATTGATTATGTCCGTCAATGTAGTTTTTATAAGTTCTTCCTATAGCGGAATAACCACTTTTTATCTTATCTGCAATGTTAGGATCACCTGCAACGGCGGCGAAAGTAGGTAACCAATCTTCATGTGAAACAATACCATTTAAGGTTACTCCGGCAGGAATTTTCCCTGGCCATCTTACGAAAGCAGGAACACGATAAGCACCTTCCCAGTTTGAATTTTTTTCAGATCTGAATGGAGTCGTACCAGCATCTGGCCAAGTGTTATAATGTGGGCCATTATCTGTAGAATAGAAGACGATAGTATTGTCAGCAATTCCTAATTCATCAAGAAGTTCCAGCAATTCACCTACTAACATGTCATGCTCCACCATTCCATCGCTGTATTCATCCTGTCCAGAAATTCCTCTATGCTCTTCCTTTACGTGAGTACGGAAGTGCATTCTAGTGGCATTCCACCAAGTGAAGAAAGGCTTGCCATCTTCCACCTGCTTTTTGATAAATTCCTTTGCTGCAGCCAAGGTTTCCTCGTCAATGGTTTCCATACGCTTTTTGGTAAGTGGTCCCGTATCCTCAATACGCTGCCCACCTTTACCACCAGCCCAGCTATGAATTACACCTCTTGGACCGTAGTTCTCCAAGAAGGTTTTTCCGTTGGCCATAACCATATCTTTTGGATAATCTTCATTCTCTGGTTCCTCTTCCGCATTTAAGTGGTATAGGTTACCAAAAAACTCATCAAATCCGTGATTGGTAGGTAGATGTTCATCCCGGTCACCTTGGTGATTCTTTCCGAATTGCCCTGTATTGTAACCAAGGCTTTTCATAACAGCTGCAATAGTGATGTCAGATTCTTGCCAGCCTTCTTGAGCTCCCGGAAGTCCTACCTTGGTCATTCCAGTTCTTACGGGAACATTTCCGCCAAGGAAAGCTGCACGGCCAGCTGTACAGGATTGCTGTCCATAATAATCTGTAAAACTCACACCTTCTCGGGCAATCCGATCAATATTAGGTGTCATGTAGCCCATCATTCCACGGTTGTTATGGCTGATGTTCCAAGTGCCGATGTCATCTCCCCAGATGACTAGAATATTGGGCTTTTTACTTTGGGAAAAAGCAAAAAAGGATAACCCAAATAGTACGAGAAAAAGGGGTAAAATTTTGTTTTTCATTTCAAATAATTTTAAAAACATATTTTGGAATTTATTCATTTTACAAAAATAAAAAAAGCCGAACCCCTGATTCTCAATAAAGATTAATGTTTACGTAATCTTGTTAAGATTCCTTTGATATTGTCAAGAATTGATGAATTCTTAGGAAGAGTATGCCTTTTCAAGCATTCATGAGTGAATTTTCAATTCTTTTATAAACTTTTTGAAGATTGATCTTTTGATATTCCCTAAATAATAAATCGGGATGAAATTCAATTTGAAAACATTGAAATTGACAAATGGAATAGGCTATCAATTGATTTTCATTATTTTAGATTTGATATCTATTAAACCTAAAATATGCCTACTTCACATTCCTATTCAAAGCTCCTTCTCGGTGCTTTTATTTCCACCTCCCTACTATTCGCATGTAAACCCAAGGAACCGGTAGACTTGCGAATAAAGAAACTAAGCAAAGAGGAAATCCTATCTCAAGCTGAAGCCGCCAAAAACCAAGTAAGTCCTGTGATAAAAGAGGGGCTTAATTTATCGGTATGGGCCGTGGATTCATTGGTTTACGATCCTATTTCTATTCACGTCACGGATAATGGAGATATATATTATTCTCGAACAAATCGGCAGAAAAACTCAGAATTTGATATTAGGGGACATCAGGATTGGGAAATCCGCTCCATCAGTCTTCAGACTATTGAAGACAAACGCAAATTTCTTCATGAAGAATTATCTCCCGAACGCAGTGAAATAAATTCATGGTTGGCTGACCTCAATGGGGATGGTTCCCATGATTGGCGAGATATGACGGTTGAAAAAGAGCAGATTTATCGTCTATCTGATACGGATGGTGATGGATATGCAGATGAATCCCAATTAGTTGTGGAAGACTTCAATGATGAAGTTACCGATGTAGCAGGGGCAGTGATGAAAGGAGAGGATGCACTATTCGTCGGAGTAGGACCTGATTTATGGCGATTGATTGATACCAATGGTGATGGAATTATAGACGAAAAAGAATCTTTATCCCATGGGTATGGAATTCATATCGGGTTTGGAGCACATGGAATGTCGGGTTTAGAAATGGGACCTGACGGCAGGATTTACTGGGGGATAGGGGATATTGGATTTAATGGAAAAGGTCCGGATGGGAAAGAATGGAAATATCCCAATCGCGGAGTGATAGCTCGGGCAAATCCTGATGGATCTGACTTTGAAATTTACGCGATGGGTGTTCGAAATACCCACGAGTTTGTATTTGATGCCCATACCAATTTGATCTCCGTGGATAATGATGGAGACCATGCTGGAGAAAAAGAGCGATTGGTATATCTAACCAATGGTTCTGATACAGGTTGGCGAATTAATTGGCAATTTGGAAAATACCGTGACCCTGACAATAATCCTTATAAGGTTTGGATGGATGAACGCATGTTTACTCCACGCTGGGATAAGCAGGCGGCCTTTATTACTCCACCCATTCAAAATTATGTTTCTGGACCAACAGGCATGGTTTTTAACCCTGGAGCTGGCTTAGGACCAAGATGGAAAGATCACTTTTTTGTAGTGGAATTTGTAGGTAATGCATCAAACTCAGCAATCCATGCATTTACCCTTGAACCAAAGGGAGCCACTTTTGAATTAAAGACAACTGAAAAAATCCTTTCTGGAGTCCTTCCAACAGGAATGGATTTTGGACCTGATGGTGCACTATATTTTGCAGACTGGATTACAGGTTGGGGTACAAAGGACTACGGTCGAATTTGGAAACTTGAAGATGATTCCGCAAAGGGCTGGGCTCTTCAAGCTGATACTCAAAAAGAGCTTCAATCAGATTATAAAAAGCTTAATGAATCTGAACTTAAAGATAAACTCTATCATGAGGACTTGAGAGTTCGTCGAAAGGCACAATTTGATTTAGCTAAAAGGAGTAATAAAGGAGCTGAAGTCTTCAGAGAGGTTTTGGCTGATCCATCCAACCAATATGCCCGAATTCATGCGATTGTGGGCTTGAGCCAATTGGCTCGTCTTGAAAATATGGACTATGGGGATTTGATAGTTCCTTATTTGACTGATTCAGACTCCGAAATCCGTGCGCAAGCCGCCAAATGGCTTGGAGATATCCGTTATTCAAAAGCTGGTGAGCAATTGATTAAAAACCTTCAGGATGAAAATGCCAGAGCTCAATTTTTCGCTGCGGAAGCATTAGGCCGTACATCAAATCAAGATGCTTATGACGGTTTGGTGAATTTGCTGGCTGAAAATAATGATGAAGATGCCTATATCCGTCATGCAGCGAGTTTGGCTTTGGCTCGATTAGGCCAGGAAGAAAAATTGATTAGCCTATCCAATCATTCTTCTGCAGCTGTAAGAATGGGAGCGGTCTTGGCGCTTCGAAGATTGGAAAGTCCAGGCCTTTCTCAATTCTTAAATGATGAAAATGAATTAATCGTTACAGAGGCTGCAAGAGCTATTCATGATGATTTTTCGGTAGAAGAGTCTTTGCCCGACTTGGCAGCTTTGATACGAAGTACACCTTTTCAAAATGAACCATTGGTTCGCAGGATAATCAGTGCTAACCAACGAGGAGGAGGTGAGCAACAATTGAATGATTTGCTGGCTTATGCTGCTAGAAATAATAATCCAGAGCCTCTTAAAACTGAAGCGATAGCAGCTATTGGAACATGGGCAAAACCTTCTGTAGTAGATCGGGTGGATGGTAGATACCGAGGAGTTGTAAATAGAGAACCTACCTTACTAAGAGAAAAAGCATACCCTGTTTTACTGGGATTATTGAAAAATAGCAATGCATCCATTCGAATGGAAGCTGCCAAAGCCCTAGGAAAAGCAGGAATTACAGAAGCAGGCCCAGCTTTACTAGCAGAAATTAAATCTTCTTCAGATCCTGATTTGAAAATCGCAGCCCTAGAAGCTTTAGATAGAATGGGGTCTAAGGAATTGTCCGAAGCTATTCCTTTGGCAATGAATGACAGAAATCAAACCGTGCGTGTAGCGGGTCTGTCTTTGCTTTCCCAATCTGATTTAGATTCACAGCAAAAGGAAACTCTTTTGTTGAATATAATTCAAAATCAATCTAATGATGAAAAACGGCAGGCTTTGTTGACTTTATCTACCTTGGAAGGAAGTAGTTCCTTTGGTGGTTGGAATGTCATCTTGGATGAATTTAAATCTGGAAAATTAGATCCAGCAGTTTGGATTGAATTGGAAGAGTCAATTGAAAAAACAGGAAGTCAAGACTTAATTACCCAATTCAATCAAGAGTTAGAAGCTAAATCAAATGGTGAGGCTTGGAGAGTTTTTCAAGGTGCTTTGGCTGAGGGCAGTGTTCGAAATGGCCGAAATATTTTCTTCCAAAATCAAACTGCTCAATGCATTCGATGTCATGCTTATGATGATATGGGAGGAAATGCAGGTCCGCGGTTGAATGGAATCGCCAAAAAGCTTTCAAGAGAGGAATTATTGATTGCCTTGGTTGATCCAAGTGCACGTTTGGCTCCAAACTTTGGCTTTGTCACCTTGGAGTTAAATAATGGAGAAAATGTGAGTGGAACCTTATTGGCTGATGAGAAAGGGTCAGTTACCCTAAGAGCTGGAAATGGTGAAGAGCAAACCTATTCTACAGATCAAATCAAGTCCAAAAAATTGGCACCATCTAGCATGCCAAATATGGGGCAACTATTGAGTAAACGAGAAATCAGAGATTTAGTAAGCTTCTTATCTACCCTGAATAGAGAAGAATGAAAAAAGTTCTGAAATGGGGGATAACAGGATTGATTTTAATAATCTTGCTGTCCCCTTTTATTTTGATAGTTGCTGGAAATCACCTTCTTCATGACCGAGATATTCCGGAAAAGGATTCATTGATTTCAAATCCAGAGTCCAAAGCTATTCTAGCTTTTTTTCCACACCCTGATGATGAAATAACCGTAGCTGGTACTTTGATCTCCTTAAAAAAGGCTGGCCATCAAATCCATTTGGTATGTTTAACTAAAGGAGAAGCGGCTGATACGGAAGGTAAACTCACTAGAGAAGAACTTGGTGTTATTCGAGCAATAGAAATGCAGAATGCAGCAAATAGTTTGGGGATTCAATACCTGCATCATTTAGATTATCCGGATAGCGGGCTAGAGAATTTGGGCTTGGATAGCTTGAAAAAGATAGCACTCAAATGGATAAATCAAATTCATCCTGACATACTTTTGAGTTATGATTCCAAAGTAGGTTTATATGGTCATCCGGACCATCGATTAAGTGGACTTGCTATGGAAGAAGTGTTTTTGGAGAACAAGGACCAAATGGGGTTTTCTCCAAAACAATTGTTCCAAATAACCCTTTCCCCTAAACAAATTCAGTTTGCTTTAAAAGTATCCACTGGGTTCCAAAAGAATTATCCAAAGGACCCGGAAAAAGGCCTTCCTCGGCCAGACTTTTCTTTGGATACTCACTTCTATTTTGATCAAGTTTTAGAAGCCATGCATGCTCATCAAAGCCAACAAAAAGTTTTGAAGGATTTGATGCCTTATCATGATCAAATACCTTCATGGATCTATTCAAGGATTTTTGGCAGGGAATATTTTCACGAAGTGAAATAACTGAATAGGAATTATGAAAGCATAAAAAAAGACCGCCATGCAGCGGTCTTTTTTGTAGGGTTGGTGGTTGATTGTTTATTAGTTCAAGAACTCGTCAAATGTCAAGCTCACGAAATACATGGTTCCAACAGTTGGGTTACCCCAAGCTTGACGGTAACCATTGCTGAATAGGTTGGATCCACCGACTTTTAGGATGGATTTCAAGCTCTTCAACTTGTAGCTAACTTGAGCATCGAAGGTTCCGAATGCTGGCATCACAGATAGTTGGCCGGCAGATACAGCTGGTCCTACGAAAGAAGACTGCCATACAAATTCACCCTGCCATCTGTAAGACATTGCGAAACCGAAGTTTTTCCAAAGTTCACGATTAGCAAAGTTAACTACATAACGGTACTCAGGAGTGTTGAAAGAAGGCTGGAATCCAGTTTCTGCCAATTCATCCAAGTTGGATAGGGTATTGTAAGAAACGTTTCCACCCAAGGTATAGCCTTTGTTGAATTTATAATCCAAGCCCAAAGCCCATCCCCAAGACTTGATTATCTCAGTTCTGTTAACTGGGATAGAGAATACATTTCTTCCTCCAGGACCTACACCGATAAGGTTCAAACCAGTAATTGGATTAGGACCTTGGCTTCCAGTAGTAGGATCTCCGTCTTGAACCAATACCTGACCTCCGATGAAGTTCTCAAAGCGGTTGAAGTAAGCGTAAGCATCTACTAACAATCTGTTGCCCCAGATTCCCTTATAACCTACTTCAAAAGACTTCACTCGCTCAGGCTTGAATTCAGTCAACTCAAAAGGCTGAAGAGAGTCAAGGTTATTCTGAGCAGCCAAAACAGGAACAAGTTGTGGAGTCAAAGCTTGAATAGCTGCAGCAATAGCAGCAGGATCATTAGGAATCTGACCGGCTGCAACTTGCTGAAGAACGATTTGAGTAGCTTGTTGTATTGCAGCTTGGATAATCGCAGGATTAGAAACATCAGCACCCACACCAGCTCCGAAGTTTTGTACAGTAGTTAAAGTATAAACTGGATTGGTGTTAAAGTTATAGCGATCTCTGAATAGAGGTAGACCACCCAACAATCTCGCTTGAGGAGTTAACAAGTCAATGTACTGATCTTGAGTTGTTGGGATTCGGAATCCAGTCTGGTAAGAAGCTCGGAAATTGTGATTTCCTGTAGAGTACACCCCGGAAACCCGTGGAGACCACTGACCGGCAAAGTTTTCATTCTTATCGTAACGTACAGAAGCAGTCAATTTGAATTTGTCGTCAAATAGGGACTTAGAACCTTGTACATAACCGCCGTATTCTTTGATGTTGAATTCGTTTCCATTTTCGTCAGTAGCAAAAAGGGTCTTCTCAGAATTCAATTGATAAACACGATAGTTTGCACCTACTACAAATTCAGCGAATTTGATTTGGTCGCGAAGGTTGTAAGAACCTTCAACGTGATACAAATTGGTCTTGTCCACGAATTGAGCACCTACGCCTGATGCATTTCCAGGAATTGGTCTAGAAGTTACATCAGCCAATGCTTGGTTAAATTCAGCAGTACCTGGCATGAATCTTCCTTGGTCAGCAAATGCTCTTGCAGCTCCGTGAGCTTGGTCAGGAGATAGACCTCCTTGGATACCCTGTACATAAGCACCAACATATTGAGGGAACCAAAGCGTACTTGGCTTCCAAGCTTCGTTGATACCCTGAGCAGCGATACCTACTGCATAAGCATCACCAGAACGCTCCTGAGTAGTATATCCTCTCAAATACCAGTTGGCACCTCGAAGTTCTGCTTTGTATTGACCTAGGTTGAAGTTTGCAATTGAGTATCTGTCAGCGCCAGTGTAAACAGTTGTACCAAATCCATAATTTCCTTGAAGAATGGCTTCCACGCGGTCATTTAATCTCCAATGCAACGCAGCATTCAATTTCAAGGACTTGGTTCCATAATCTGCAACATCGCGCTCGAAATAACCTGTTCTAGAAACATTTACATTTGAAGGAATAATTCCTAATGCAGCTTCAGGAAGAACACCTGCAGCAACCATTCCTTGAGCTACAGAGAACATGTTTACGTTGGTTTCGTCTCCATAAACGTTCACACCATTGTAGCCCGGGTTATTTTCACGAGTACCATTTGCAATTCCAAAACCATTCAATAAAGACTGATCGCGGAAATCATTGGCCTGCCAGTCATCGGCTTTCAAGTATTGTAAGTTTACTTTGAAAGCAACTTTATCATTGAAGGCTTTAGCATAACGAGCACTGAAATCATAGAATCCTGTAGAAGCTGTAGAACGTCCATCTTCACTCATAATACCGGTTCTTACATTTGCAGAAAGACCTTGGTATTGGAATGGATTTTTAGATGTCATCAAAAGGATACCATTGATCGCGTTAGGTCCGTAAAGTGCAGAAGAAGCACCTGGAAGCAATTCAACACTCTCTAGGTCTAATTCGGAAATACCCACAATGTTACCTACAGAGAAGTTAAGACCAGGAGCTTGGTTATCCATTCCATCGATCATTTGAACGGTTCTAACGTTACCGTTCGCATTGAATCCTCTGGTGTTGAAGGATTTAAAGGTGAGCGACTGAGTACTCATTTCTACTCCCTTCAAGTTATTCAGGGCGTCGTAGAAACTAGCCTGAGGAGCCTCA
The DNA here is from genome assembly GCF_004571135.1 of Algoriphagus kandeliae. Classification (GTDB taxonomy): domain Bacteria; phylum Bacteroidota; class Bacteroidia; order Cytophagales; family Cyclobacteriaceae; genus Algoriphagus; species Algoriphagus kandeliae. The sequence continues at coordinate 830,110 of NZ_SPSB01000001.1, read as the reverse complement.
CGAATTGCGATAATGTCCATTTTCTCAACAGACACAGGAGATTTCATGACGCTTTCTTCTACACGGGATGCCGAAACGACCACTTCTTGTCCTAAGACTGTGGCTTCAGATAATTGAACATCCAAGGTGCTCATTCCTCCGGTAACCTCGATTTCTTGGCTGCTATATCCAACCATAGAGAAAATCAATGTGAATGGGGGAGCTTGGTTGACATTTAGGGAGTATTTACCATCTAGGTCAGTAATTGTACCAATTACTTTTCCCTTTACGATGATGTTTACTCCGACTAGTGTTTCTTTAGTTTCTGCATCAGTGACTGTTCCGGAGATAGTCGTTTGGGCAAAAACTTTTCCCATTCCTAGGGAAACCAAGAGGAAACATAGAAGTACGCTCCTCTGGAATTTTGAAGTAAAATTGCTCATAGGCTAATTTGGATTTTAATTAATTAAAGCTTGCAGCCTTTGGGTGAAAGCTATTTTTTCAGTCGAAATTTATATCAAAAAGTGAATATTCAATGAAATTGAAAAGAAAAACATTGAGGCAATTTTTGGAAAATTTTTCCTCTAGATAGGAAACTTGAGGGATTTTTAGGAAAACACTTAAGGATTGGTCTTGAAAATTAAGGATTTATCACATGGAGAAGATTTTTTTTAAAAAATCATCAAAAAGTAAAGAATGAGATAAAAAAAAAGAAGTCTGGAAATTTCCAGACTCTTTGAAGTTTTCAGCGGTTATTTCTTGAATTTTCTTCATTGACATGTCTAACTAGTCGATCACAAAGATCTTTCATTTCCTCAGACATGAATTCATCTCCGGTACTATTTAAGATAGTCTGTGCCATTCCTCCTATGATGTCGATGTAAAATCGTTTCATCTCGACTACAGACATTTCATTGGTCCACAAATCTATCCGGAGTGTACTTTGATTTAAATTATCCCACACATTGACACTGATGCTTCTTGTTGATTCAGCACCTTCTTCTTCTTTATCTGTGGCACTCCATAGGATTTCTTTGGGTAGATTATCCTTATCGAGCTCGACTTGAAAATTAATCTCTGATTTTTTCATGCCGCAAATTTGAACCTGATCTTTCCAAAATCCAAGTTAAACCTTTCCAAGAAAAGAGTTTAAAAGGTCATTTCCGGAATTTCGCCCTCTATGATGAGTTTTCCGGCTGTCTTTTGCTGAATTTCTTCTACACTTACACCTGGAGCTCTTTCTTTAAGAATAAAACCTCCATCCGGATGGATTTCTAAAACTGCAAGGTCGGTAACAATTTTTTTCACACAGCGAATACCGGTGATAGGAAGGCTACACTCAGGTAAAAGTTTGGAATCGCCACTTTTAGAACAATGCTGCATGGCAACAATGATATTTTCTGCTGAAGCTACCAAATCCATCGCGCCACCCATTCCCTTCACCATTTTTCCAGGGATTTTCCAATTGGCAATGTCTCCATTCTCAGAAACTTCCATCGCCCCTAAAATAGTCAGGTGGACATGACCTCCTCGAATCATAGCAAAAGACTCAGCTGAATTAAAAATGGCTGAACCTTTCACCATAGTGATCGTCTGCTTTCCGGCATTAATTAAATCCGGATCGATTTCTTCTTCAGTAGGGAAGGGACCTATTCCCAACAAACCATTTTCAGATTGAAGAACAATCTCAAGATCTTCTGGGATATAGTTGGCTACAAGGGTGGGAATTCCAATCCCTAAATTTATGTATTGCCCATTTTTTACTTCTCTAGCGATTCTTTGGGCGATTTGTTGTTTGCTTAGCATGTCTTTGGATATTTGGGTTTACGAAATGATGGATTAGGATCTTGTAGTTCTCTGCTCGATTCGTTTTTCATAATTTTCCCCTTGGAAAATCCGCTGTACATATATACCCGGTGTATGAATCTGATTTGGATCCAATTCTCCGGCAGGAACCAATTCTTCTACTTCTGCGATGGTAATTTTCCCAGCAGCAGCCATCATAGGATTAAAATTTCTGGCTGTTCCCTTGAAAACCAAATTACCAGCCGTATCACCTTTCCAAGCTTTAACTAGAGAGAAGTCTGCTCGTAACCAACGCTCCATTAAATAGACCTTGCCATCAAATTCACGGGTTTCTTTTCCTTTTGCCACTTCAGTTCCTACTCCGGCAGGTGTGAAAAAAGCAGGAATACCGGCACCACCAGCCCTTACTCGCTCAGCTAGAGTTCCTTGAGGAATCAAATCCACTTCTAATTCCCCACTTAATAGCTGACGTTCGAATTCTGCATTTTCTCCTACATAGCTGGAGATCATTTTCTTGACCATCCGCTTTTTTAATAGGAGTCCAATTCCGAAATCGTCTACACCGGCGTTATTTGAAACAATAGTCAAATCCTTGATGTCTCGTTCAAGGAGAGCCGCTATGGAATTCTCCGGGATTCCGCATAACCCGAACCCACCCATCATTAAAAAGGCTCCACTTGGGATATCCTTGACGGCTTCGCGGGCATCTTTTACCGTTTTATTGATCATTATTTTTGGGTTTATAGTAACATTTTCGCTTGCTGCTGATCTTTTAGCAATTGTGCTTGTAGGGCTGCAAGACTTTCAAACTTTTGTTCCTCTCGAAGATAAGCCTTCAAATAAATCGTGATCTGTTTTCCGTATAGATCACCCTGAAAATCAAATAGATGTGTTTCTACACTTTTTTGAGTTCCATCTACCGTTGGTCGATTTCCTATGTTCAACATAGCCTTAAATAGACTCCCATTTACCTCAGCCTCTACAGCATAAACTCCATCTTTTGGAATGAGTTTGTAACTGTTTGGGATATGTACATTAGCGGTAGGAAAGCCTATTGATCGGCCAATTTGTTGACCTTTGATTACAATCCCATTTAATTCATACGACCTACCTAGAAAGGAGTTTGCGGTTTGAATATCTCCAGATTCCAGGGCTTTTCGGATTTTGGTGCTTGAAACCCCAATAGCGTCAACGTCTTGTCGAGAAATCTCTTCCAATTCAAAGCCGAAATCCGCTGCATGTTCCTGAAGATATTCAAATGACCCTTCTCTGTTTTTTCCAAATCGATGATCATAACCTATGACCAACTTTTTGGTATGAATTTTATCCACTAGAATCTTTTGAATAAATTCCTTGGAGCTCATTTGAGAAAACTCCTTGGTAAATGGAATGGTAATCAGGTGGTCTATTCCAAACCGTCGAAGCAGTTTGGTTTTTTCTTCAAAAGTTGAAAGAAGCCGGAGATTATGTTCTTCAGGATAAAGGACCAATCTCGGATGTGGCCAAAAAGTCAATAGGATGGTTTCTCCTTGAATGGATCGGGCGATTTCGCGAATTCGATGAAGGATTTTTTGATGGCCAAGATGGACCCCATCAAAAGTTCCGCTAGTGACTACCGGATTGGGGACAGTCTTGAATTCACTCAGTCCTTCATAGATTTTCATGAGTTCGACGAGATTTTAAAGTTTCTATCAATTCAGGAAGCGCGTGGGCTTCCGATAAACCAAATTCTCCGATTCGGGTTCGACATAGAGATTTCAAATAGGCTCCTACTTGAAGAATCTCACCTAGATCTCTTGCGAGACTTCGAATATAGGTTCCTTTGGAGCAGGAAATTCGAAAATCTACCTCATTTCCTTCATATCGTGTAATTTCAAATTCCCTTACTTGAACGGGGCGAGGATCCAATTTTAATGATTTTCCTGCGCGAGCAGTTTCATATACGCGCTTACCATCCACTTTCACAGCAGAATGCATAGGAGGAACTTGAAGAATATCTCCTCTTAATTGTTCAGCGGCTTTTTGTATATCCTCTAAGGAAAGATGGCTTGGGTCAGCAACCTCAATAATGGGTTTCTCCAAATCATAAGATTCTGTGGTTTTTCCCAAAACGAATGTTCCGGTATATTCCTTTTCTTTCCCCATAAAGGTTTCGATTTGTTTGGTCATTTTTCCTGCACAAACAATCAAAAGCCCGGTAGCTAAGGGATCTAAGGTTCCAGCATGCCCTACTTTTTTGATTTTGAGAGCATTTCGAATCTTTTTTACAACATCAAAGGAAGTCCATTCCAAGGGTTTGTCTACCAAAAAGACTTCAGCGTAAGCCTCTTGCTGCGTATTCATGGAGTAGGGGAGATTTATTCAGACTTGGCCAGAATGGCGTAAATCTCAAACAAAAATCCACTTAAAGTTACAATAGGTCCTATGGTAAGACCAAGGACGCCGTTTCCATGTTGTTCAGGGTCCAAGGCAATCAAGACAAAGCCCAAAATGATTAAACCAATGCCAATAAACATCAGCTTGTAATTCTTTTTAGAAAATGGAAATGAAGCTTTGCTCATATTAATATAGTTCGTCCAATGACATGTTTAAATACTTATTTACAGCTCTCAATGTGCTGAGCACGGATAAAATACCTCCAGCTAAAACCAAAACACCAAATAAGGCAAACAGCAATTCTTGATTTTGGAGAAGTGCAAATCCTTCAATGGCTGATTGGGTATACGAAATCAAGCCATAAAGAATCAATGATGCCATTAATCCAGCAATCATTCCGAATACCCAAGAACGAATCAAAAATGGTTTACGGATAAACCCTCTCGTAGCACCAACCAATTGCATGGATCGGATAAGAAAGCGCTGGGAAAACAAGGCAAGTCGGATGGTATTATTGATCAGCATAACTACTGTGATCACAAGGATCAGGATGAAGCCTCCCATTACCAAACTGATTTTCAACAGATTTTTGTTGATAGAATCAACTAGATCGGTCATGTAGGAAACTTCAAAAACTCCCTCAAGGGATTGAATTTCCTGACTTATTTCCTCCAATTGCTTGGAGGTTTGGAATTCCTCTGCAACGGTGAATACAAAGCTGTCACGAAGCGGGTTGTCTTCCAGAAACTTAGTAAAATCTTCTCCGGTGCTTTGGATGAAGGTCTGTGCTGCTTCTTCATCCGATACAAAACGGAAAGAAACGGAATCATCCTTTCGTAGTACAAAAGGCCTGTTCTTCAGATTATTTTCTAAATCTTCGAGTTCGGAATCTGACAAATTCTTGTCTAAGAAAACTTGTACTTCGATGTTTTCTCGAATCATACTTGTCAACCCTTTTGCCTGGATTAGAATCGTACCAAAAAGCCCGACAATAAATAAGGAAAGGGTAGTGCTAAAAAGAACACTGCCAAATTTAAAATGACCGAGCCGTTTCTTTTTTCGAGGATAATTTGCCATTTAAAAATCAAATTCTAGCCAAAGCTAAACATCCCCAAGGATTTTGCCAATCATTTTAAGAAAGGATAGGAAATACCTTGGATGGGCTAATTCCAAAAATGGATGCTTCATTGGTAGCTTGAACCAAAGCCAGGCCTGTAAATTCTCCGAAAGCGGGAAGTATTAATGTTTGGTTGGTTTTGTAAAAGCAAGGAACTCGAACGGATTGCCTACCTAAACCTTTTAACCTCACACCCGGATGAATATGGCCACATAGATTTAAAAAGCCTTCCTTAATTTCATCTAAAGGTTCATGGGATAAAACCAAGGGTTCAATAAAAACAGGTTGGTTTAAAAGTTCAAATGGAGCATTTTCATAAATACTTCGGGGAAGTATATCATGATTCCCTTTCACCAGATAAAAGCTAATTTCCTTAAACTGCGACAAAAAATCCATCAGCTCTTCCCAGGATTCATTCCAATCGCTATGAAATAAGTCTCCCAAGAAATAAACCTTTGAAGGAGAATAGGTTTGGAATAGCTGCTGAAGTTTATGCAAATCCTTGTGGTGGATAGGTTCTGGAATAGGAATTCCTGATTTCCGAAAATGGGAAGCTTTTCCAAAATGAAGATCTGAAATAAATAAAATTCGCTTTGCAGACCACCAAATAGCTTTTTCCTTTAAAAGTTCTAATTCTGCATTTTCGTGCCTTAGTAGCATTTTTCGCCTTCTTTCACTAAAATGGGTGACAAATTGAAAGACTGTAAACTCAAGAGGAGTTTTTCAGACCTTTGCAAAACAAATTCAAAGCTAAAATGATTTTATTTTCAAATTAATCTTACCTATGAAAGTACGTCAATTCGCTTCAATTTTTACACTGGCTTTATTATTTACTGTTCAGACTGTATTTGCCCAAAGTGAAGAATCAATTCTCGGAGTTTGGTACAATACTGAGAAAACAGCCAAGGTTCAAATTACCCAAAATGGAAAGGAATTTATGGGTAAAATCATTTGGTTGCTGGAACCTGAACGTAATGGTGTACCAGCAATGGATGATCAAAATGATGATGAAAAACTCCGCAAAAGACCTTTGATGGGCTTAACCATTTTAGAAGGACTTCAATACAAGAATGGAGCGTGGAAAGGAGGGAAAATTTACGATCCTAAATCAGGAAATACCTATTCCTGTGAAATCAAACTCTTGAATTCAGATGTACTTGAAGTGACTGGTTATATGGGTTTTTCATGGATTGGAAGAACGGTTGAATGGACAAAAGCCGAAGATTGACTAGGATTCAATTCTTTGATCCATTACTGATATAAAAGGATTGAAGAATGTATCGTAGTTGTTCGAATTCAATCAGAAAAGCATCATGTCCAGCTGTGGCTTTGATTTCTCTGTAGCTTGCCTTAGGAATATATTTCGCTATTTCCATAGATTCTTCAGGAAGAAATAAGAGGTCCGTATCTACGCCAACAGCCAAGGTCCGGGCCTTTATTTTTTTAAGAGCGTCTTGGTAACCACCTCTACCTCGTCCCAAATCATGGCTATCCATCGCTTTACTGAGTATCCAATAAGAGAAAGCAGTAAATCGATTTGCTAATTTTTGACCTTGATACCTCAAATAGGAAGATGATCTAAAATTGTCCAAAGTACCAGAAGGACTTTCCTGTTTTTTTGCAAAATCCCAAGGATGTCTATAGCTCATCATAGCTATTGCTCTGGCAGTTTCGAGTCCTTTTTTACCTGCATCTGCACTTTCTTCTCCCCAAGTACAATCCGATTCAATTGCCATTCGCTGAGTTTCATTGAATCCGATAACCCAAGGGGAGGATTTCGCTGTAGAGGCCAAAATGACCAGATTTTGCAATCGATCTTCCAATAAATAGGCCCATTCCAATGCAACTTGTCCTCCTAAAGATCCTCCCAGCAAAGTATGTATTTGATTTATTCCTAAGGATTGGCGAATCGATTCCAAAGCATTTGCCATGTCCCGTGTCGTCAACAAAGGAAAATCATAATAATAATTCTTCCCTGTTATGGGATTTGAGGACAGAGGGTTGGTTGACCCATAGCAGGATCCCGGCAAATTCACACAGATAATAAAGTAATCAGCCGGATCAAAAAATTGATCCTCACCCACCATACCGTTCCACCAATCGCCGACTCGGCTATCTCCAGTCAATGCATGTACAACCCAAATGACATTGTCTTGGGCAGAATTCAGCTTTCCATAGGTAGTATAAGCCAATTCCAGTTCTGGCAATTCCTGACCAGATTCAAGCACAAATGGAGTTTTTGAATGGAAAATATCAGTCCTCATATTAATGTTTACGATCGAGTGGGTGAGGTTCATAATTAGATTTTACCGAATGCTTGTTCCAAATCAGCTTTGATATCATCAATGTGTTCAATACCAACAGACAGTCTAAGCAGGCTAGGCGTAACTCCAGAAGCTAGTTGTTCTTCTTCAGTTAGTTGTTGATGAGTAGTAGCTGAAGGTTGAATGATCAAAGTTTTAGCATCACCCACATTCGCTAGGTGAGAGATTAAGTTTAAGCTGTCAATGAATTTGGTGGCCTTTTCTTTTTCTCCTTCAATTTCAAAACTCAAAACCCCTCCAAATCCATTTCTAAGATATTTGCTAGCTAATTGATGATAAGGAGAAGAGGAAAGTCCCGGATAATTTACTTTTCGAACTTTAGGATGCTTTTCCAGCCAATTTGCTAAAGCCAATGCATTGTCAACGGTACGCTGTACACGAAGTGAAAGCGTCTCCAAACCTTGCAATAATAGAAAAGCATTGAATGGGCTTTGGGAGGGTCCAAAATCCCGTAAGCCTTCCACACGTGCACGGATAGCAAAAGCTATATTTGGTAATCCTAGTGGATTATTTTTACCGAAAACCTCCCAAAAATTCAATCCATGGTAGCCTTCTGATGGTTCTGAGAATTGAGGATATTTTCCATTTCCCCAATTAAAATTGCCTCCATCTACAATGACTCCTCCGATAGAGGTGCCATGTCCCCCAATCCATTTGGTAGCAGATGCTGTTACGATATTGGCACCATGGTCTAAGGGTCTGAATAAATAGCCTCCGGCACCGAAAGTATTATCTACGATTAACGGGATATCGTACTTCCGTGCCAAAGCGGCGATCGCTTCAAAATCCGGAATATTGAATTCAGGATTTCCAATTGTTTCTAAATAAATGGCTTTTGTTTTTTCATCAATTAGCTTTTCAAAAGCTTCTGGCTGATCTCCTTTTGCAAAGCGTGCCTCAATTCCAATTCGTTTGAAAGCTACTTTGAATTGATTGTACGTCCCACCATAGAGAAAAGAAGTAGATATAAAATTCTCCCCGGCTTGAAGGATATTATTCAAAGCTAAGAATTGAGCTGCTTGTCCTGAAGAGGTAGCCACAGCAGCAACTCCACCTTCCAAAGCAGCAATACGCTTTTCGAACACATCAGTCGTGGGATTCATGATTCGGGTATAGATGTTTCCGAATTCTTTTAATCCAAACAGATTGGCTCCGTGTTCTGCGGAATTGAAGGTGTAAGAAGTGGTTTGGTAAATCGGAACTGCTCTTGAATTGGTAGCAGGGTCAGGTTCTTGTCCAGCATGAAGCTGAAGTGTCTCAAATTTGTAATTGGTAGACATAATTAATAAGGATTAAAGGTTAGAAAAAAGAATACAGTGAGCCCCATAGAATCAAAGCATGATTCTATACATCGAATGAAATGATAAAGAAAAAGGGGAAATAAGTGGGGTATAAATCGTCATATCGTGAAGAATTTATAGTTCCAAGTGAGACCATCTCACCCGGCAGGATTTGGCACCTTTCCACTTTGGAAGGTTGCCAGAGGGTCTTAGAGCCTGTCTCTCGCCTCTTCTTTATAAATCCTCACCAAAAAAGTAAGGACACTTCAAAGTAAGTGTCCCATTTTTAGAAATCAAAATAAAGTAGAAAAGAAATTTTTAATGAGGGATTTTTAATTGCTCCTCACTATACCGGAAAATCGGATCAATATTTTCGAAATCTGCAGGAATAGAGACCAATTCATTTACCAAACCATCTTTGATTCCATAAACCCATCCATGAATGTGTGGGCCTTTTCGCTCCATCCAAGCCTTTTGAATAATGGAAGTCTTGATTAGATCCTGACACTGTTCTATTACATTGTATTCGACCAATTTATCAAGTTTAGCATTTTGGTCCTCCATCATATCAATCTTATCCCGGTAAAGTCGATATACTTCCTTGATATTTCTAAGCCATTTATTGATTAAGCCCAAGTGTCTATTGGAAAGCGCAGCTTCAACTCCGCCGCATCCATAATGCCCACAAACGATGATATGCTCGACTTTAAGTACCTCTACTGCATACTGCAAAACTGACAATAGATTCAGGTCTGTGTGTACAACCATGTTGGCTATGTTTCGATGAACGAAGATTTCACCCGGATCTGTCCCAGTGATTTCATTGGCAGGAACGCGGCTATCCGAACAGCCTATCCATAAAAATTTGGGCTTTTGTTGTTTGGCCAATCGTTCAAAAAAATTCTCATCGATTCCGGTTTTTTCCTCCGACCAGGCTTTGTTTTGTAATAGGAGCTTTTCGTAATCGTTCATAGTGTTTCTTCTAGGTTATATTTTAAACCTTCTGTATCAACCTCGATATTTTTCTCAGAAGCAGAATTGATAAAATCATTCAAGACTTCCTGAATATCGTGATCGATAAATTGGGCTTTAGTGGCATTTATAATCACTTCGCTTCCATCTGGAATAGTTTCTAAAGCTTTTCGTAAAGGGGCTTTATTTAAGAATGAGACGTCCTTTTGAAGCTTTACAAGGTATCTTCCATTCAACTCAGTGACTTGGATTGATTTACGGTAATTTGTTCGCATTACAAAAAATACCCCTGCTATCAGCCCAATACCAATTCCAACAAGCAAGTCCGTAAAAAGAATCGCAAAAACGGTAATGATAAAAGGCAAGAATTGATTGAGTCCTTTTTCATATTCGCTAACAAAAATGGCAGGTTTGGCGAGTTTAAAGCCGACCATAAACAGAACCGCCGCTAAACAGCTTAATGGGATTTGGTTTAAAACTCCGGCAATACCAACCACCAAAACCAATAATAAAACACCATGCAGAATGGCTGCTAATTTGGTTTTAGAACCGGAGGCAATATTTGCGGAAGTTCTTACGATCACAGCCGTGACGGGCAAACCACCAATCAATCCAGAAACAGAATTACCTATTCCTTGAGCAACTAATTCGCGGGAAGCAGGTGTAACCCTTTTCTTAGGGTCCATTTTATCTCCAGCTTCAATACTCAAAAGGGTTTCAATACTCGCAATAACAGCTATGGTAATGGCGATTACCCAAAAATCTCCACTAGTGATTTTCGAGAAGTTTGGAAAAGTTATCAAGCCAGCAAAATCCTCCCATTTTTCAACAACCGGTAAATTCACCAAATGCTCATTGGATAATTCCCAATCTGGAAGGAAAAAGGAATAAAAACGATTAGCCAAAATGCCAAAAACAACGGCCCAAAGAGCTCCTGGAACGATTCCAAGAATAGGATTATTCTTGATTTTAGGCCTTTCAAAAAAGAAAATAATTAGTAGTGAGATAAGGGTTATTGGAATAGCTCCAGGGCTGAAATATTGGATGGCATACCAAATTTCCGAAAAGGTATTGGCATTGTCTATCTGTAAAAAAGCCATATCACCCATAGCATCTTTATCCCATCCAAGAGCGTGAGGGATTTGCTTTAGGATCAAAATCAATCCTATGGCGGTCAACATTCCTTTAATGACAGAGTGCGGAAAATAGTAACCTAAGACTCCTCCTTTCAAAAGTCCAAAAATCAATTGAATAAGCCCTGCTATCACAACTGTTCCTAGAAACAATTCAAATGTTCCTAAAGTGGAGATAGAATCTAAGACAATCACTGTTAAACCAGCTGCAGGTCCACTCACGCTTACATGAGAACCTGAAAGTGAACCGATGATGATTCCTCCTACAATCCCGGCGATTAAACCTGACATAGGAGGAGCTCCACTAGCTACAGCAATTCCCAAGCATAGTGGCAAGGCTACTAAAAATACTACGAGGGAAGCCTTAAGGTCATATTTTAAAGATAAAACGGAAAAGTGCTGGGGCATATTGGTTGAAAATAAATAAGATTTACTTATACCTAATATAAGATAAATCCTAGTGTATTTTCAAAGGGATTTTAAACAATCATTTCCCAATTAACTTATTGACAGCGATTTCTATACTTTCGAAGTCAAACGATCGGATAGCATTTTGAAGTTTTTGATTGATTTCCTCCAAATTCAAATTTCCAATGCTTCCCTCGTGGCTATGAGAAACTTGTGTTTGATCCGGATTGAAATTTCCTGACTCAATATCGAGACCTACCTTTTTGTAGGCATCACGGAAAGGCATTCCTTTCAAGACCAACTCATTGACTACTTCAACAGAAAAGACATGCTGATAAAACGGATCATTCAAAATGTTTTTCCGAATCTGAATAGATTGAAGCATAAAAGTACTCATTCGAATGCAATCTTTGAGACTTTCAATTGCTGGGAATACTTCCTCTTTGAGTAATTGTAAATCCCGGTGGTAGCCTGTAGTAGAATTGGTTAACAAAAGGGAGATGGTCTGAGGAACAGCTTGAATCTGATTGGTTTTGGCACGGATCAGCTCAAATACATCGGGATTCTTTTTATGAGGCATAATGCTGGAACCAGTAGTCAATTCATCAGGAAAGCTCACAAAAGCAAAATGCTGATTCATAAACAGGCAAATGTCGTCTGCCAATCGGTTTAAGGTTGCTGCAATTCCTGCCATGGCAAAGGCTAGCGTCCGTTCTGTCTTTCCGCGGCTATTTTGTGCATTAATTACATTATGATGCAAATCGGCAAATCCAAGTAATTGGGTAGTCATGGTTCGATTGAGCGGGAAACTTGAACCATATCCGGCAGCTGATCCCAATGGGTTTTTATTCGATAAGTCAAAAGCCGTCTTAAGGAGATGGAGATCCTCAGAAAAACCCTCCAAAAAAGAAGCAAACCAAAGTCCGAAACTAGAAGGCATAGCCAATTGCGTATGCGTGTAGCCAGGCATCAAATCAGATTGATGCTTTTCTGAAAGTTGGCTTAAAAGAAGCCCTAAATCAGTGATTTCAGCGACAAGTTCTCGAATTGCAGCACGATAGTACAATTTCAAATCCACAAGAACCTGATCATTTCGACTTCTTCCAGAATGAAGTTTTTTTCCCACAGGACCAAGTCGATTTGTTAGTAAAAATTCGACCTGAGAATGTACATCTTCTACACCTTCTTCAATTTGAAACTCACCATTCTCAATCTCTTGGTAAATTACTCGCAGGCCTTTTTGAAGTGCTTGATTTTCTTCAGAAGTCAAAAGTCCAATCTTTTCTAGCATGGCTGAATGAGCCATTGAACCCAAAACATCATAAGGTGCCAGAATGATATCAAATTCAGGATCTCGTCCTATGGTGAACTGTTCTACCTCTTTTTTATTTCCACTGGCTTTTTGCCAAATTTTCATAAGTCTATTCCGATTTGATTTGAGCGTATTTTTCTAGCAAAACAACGTAATCAACCACTGCTTTCTCAATTTCACTGATATAAATAAATTCATCTGCGCTATGAGACCGAGCTGAATCTCCAGGTCCAATTTTTACGGACGGATAGGGGATAAGCGCTTGATCTGATAAAGTTGGACTTCCAAAAGTTTCCATTCCACATTTTGCAGATGCCCGAATAATGGGATGATCTTCTGGAGTTTTCGAACTTCTAAGTCGGAGGGACCGTGGAACAAGTTTGGCGGAAAGGGAATTTTGGAGCTCTTCCAGTGCCTCCTCTAAAGTGTAGACATCTGTGACCCGAACGTCCAAAGTAAAGGTGCAAAGATCTGGGACTACATTATGTTGACTTCCAGCTTGAATAATTGTTGCGGTAACTTTTGATTTTCCGAGATAAGGAGAAACCTTTTTGAATTCAAAGTTTTTGACCTTTTCCAAGTCTTCCAAAGCCAAATAAATGGCGTTAATTCCTTCATTTCTTGCTGCATGCCCGGGCTTTCCAATTACTTCACAATCAAGTACCATTAGGCCCTTTTCAGCCAATGCCATTTTCATTTGGGTAGGTTCCCCTACAATGACCAATTCTGGTTCGGTAAGGTGCTCCAGAACTAGTGAAATACCTTTTTTTCCAGATATTTCTTCTTCTGCAGAGGCAATAAAAATGAGATTAAAAGGGAGCTCTTTATCTTTCAATATTAGGAACGCCCCTAACAAACTTACTAATGGTCCTCCGGCATCATTTGAGCCCAAACCAAATAATTTCCCGTCTTCTATATCCGGTGAAAAAGGGTCACGCGTGTAGGCCTTATTTGGTTTGACCGTGTCATGATGGGAATTTAGCCAGACAGTTGGTTTGGTAGCATCAAAAGATTTTGCGTAAGCAATGATATTATTCCCAAAACGCTCAAAATCAATTTCTTTCTTAATTAGAAATTTGCTGATCGCAGTTGCTGTTTCTTCTTCTTTTTTTGAAAAAGAAGGAATCGAAATCAGCTCTTGCAAAAGCTGAATGCATTCTTCTGTGACCGGTTCAAAGTTATCCATCAATATAAATCGTAGCGGTGCCGTTCTATGACCGTTCCTGATAATTTACCTTTTGTTGAGAGTAAAAGATTCTCTGCTTTTCCTATCCATACATGATTTACGCCTTTTTGCAAAGCTGCAAATGCATTATCAAGCTTTGGAATCATACCGGAATGGATCACATTTTCCTTTCGCAATTCAGCATAGATATCCTCATTAATCAATGGAATAATGGAGTTTTCATTTTTCTCATCAACCAAGACTCCTGCTTTATTGAAACAAAAATAGAGGTTAACCTCATTGCCTCTTGATAAGCTTGTAGCTACAGCTGAAGCAATACTGTCTGCGTTGGTATTCAAAAGTTGACCATTTCCATCATGTGTAATCGCATTGAAGACGGGAACTAAATCAGCATCCAATAAATGTCGAATCATGGATGTATTCACTTCCTTTACATCACCCACAAATCCATAATCAATTTCCTTGAAAGGACGTTTTTCTGAACGAATTGCATTTCCATCAGCGCCAGTCATCCCAATTGCATTGACACCTAAGGCTTGGAGTGAGGCTACTAGGTTTTTGTTGATCAATCCAGCATAAACCATAGTCACGATATCCAAGGTATCCTTGTCAGTGATTCTCCTTCCATCCACCATTTCTGGCATTACCCCAAGAGACTCACCAAAACGGGAAGCCATAACTCCTCCGCCATGAACCAAGATTTTATAGCCTGGAAATTTGGCGAATTGTTGGAGAAATTCTTCCAGTTTTTCTGGATTGTCAATGACATTTCCTCCGATTTTGATTACGGAAATTTTCATAGGCTGGGACCTAGGTGATTATTCAATAATTTTACTCAAAACAGCTTGAGCAGCGAAGATTCGATTTTTTGCCTGGACCTGTACTAAAGATCTATCGCTGTCCAAAATCTCATCTGATAATTCTAAGTTTCTCCTAACAGGGAGACAATGCATCACTTTAGCATTAGGAGCACTTTCTAAGTGTTTTTGCGTTAGCATCCAACTTGGATCTGTGCTATGGATTTTACCATAGTCTTGAAAAGATGACCAGTTTTTAACATACACAAAATCAGCATCTTCAAGGGCTTTACTTTGATCGTATTCTAACGTAGCTCCTTTTGTAAAACTCTCATCCAATTCATATCCTTCTGGATGGGTTATAGTCAGGTCATACCCCATTCCTAAAGACCATTCTGCAAAGCTATTGGCAACAGCATGGGGGATAGCTTTAATATGAGGTGCCCAAGTCAAAACAACTTTCGGTCTTCGATTTTCCACTTGGTATTCCTGCATGGTAATCATATCTGCCAAGCTCTGCAAAGGATGTCTAATAGCTGATTCCAAACTAACTACTGGAATACCTGCGTACTTGATGAATTGATTAATCACAAAGTCACTCAAATCCTCCTGCTTTTGGGTCAAAGTAGGGAAAGCCCGAACTGCAAGAACATCAAAAAAACTTCCCAAAACGCCAGCTGCATCTTTGATATGCTCCACTGTACCCTTGTTCATGATGGCTCCGTCCTGCATTTCTAATGCCCATCCTTCTTTGTCCATATTGAGGACAATGGCTTCCATTCCTAAATTTTGAGCAGCTATTTGAGTGCTTACTCGAGTTCTTAGCGATGGGTTTAAAAATATACAACCAATTCTTTTTCCTTGGCCTTTTTGAATATCCAATCGTGGATTGAATTTGTACTCAAGTCCAAGGTCAATTAATTCCTGTCCTAAATCCCGGGATTCAAATTGTGTGAATTGTTTCATCGTATGATTAGCCGTTTAGGCCAATAATGCTTTCAAAGCGCTTATAAACGAATTTAATTGATTCCATTCAACTGACAAGGGTGGAAGTAGTCGAATCGTTTCTTTTTTTGAGGCTGATCCAGTGAAAATTTTGTATTTGGAAACTAGTTCAGAACGGATTGATCCCGCTTCTCTGTCTAGATCTATTCCTATCATTAAGCCCTTTCCTCGGACCTCAGTGATATGTGGGATGGATTTTAACTCCTCTATCAATCGATCTCCTAACTTTTGAGCATTTTTCTGAAGCTCTTCAGATTCTAAAACTTCCAAAACAGCTAATCCCGCTGCGCAGGCTAGATGATTTCCACCAAAAGTAGTCCCAAGTAGCCCATAGCTTGCTTCAAAATCAGGCGAAATTAAGAGCCCGCCAATTGGGAATCCATTTCCCATTCCTTTTGCCATGGATATTAAATCCGGTTGTAAACCCTCAGCCCATTGGAAAGCGAAGAATTTTCCTGTTCGGCCAAAACCAGATTGAACCTCGTCCAAAATCAATTTTGCTCCATACGTTTTGCAAAGTTTGGATAGTCCTAAAAGAAATTCAGCATCCGGAACTTGAATTCCTCCAACTCCCTGAATACCTTCTATAATGACTCCTCCAATTGAATTATTTTTCAGAGTTTTTTCGACAGCCACTAAATCTCCGAAAGGCAGTATATAAAAATCCTCCCGAGCATTACATGGTGCTACGATTTTGGGATTATCAGTCAATGCAACGGCTCCTGAAGTTCTTCCATGAAATGATCCACTAAAAGCAATCATTCCAGGTTTTCCTGTCGCGAAGGAAGCTAATTTGATTGCATTCTCATTGGCCTCTGCTCCGGAATTACAAAGGAACAATTGATAGTCAGGAAGACCCGAAAGTTCCCCTAATTTGCTGGCATAAGCTTTTTGAATTGGGATTCGAACTGAATTCGAATAAAAAGCAATAGCATCCAATTGATCTTTTATACGCTTTACAAAATGCGGATGAGTGTGACCAATTGAGATTACAGCATGCCCCCCGTAGAGATCCAAATATTCTTGACCTTTATCATCCCATAGTCTTGCGCCTTGAGCTTTTTCAATGGTGACAGGAATTAAGGGATAAACATCAAATAGTTTCATTTTCAAATAGGATTTGTGAGGCTTGGTTTTTACCTCAGCATGGATTTTTTTAATATTTCCTTTAAAAAGCGATGCTTTTCAAATTCAACCCGGTTTTCTCTTCCAAACCAAAAGCTAAATTGAAGTTTTGAACTGCTTGACCCGAAGCACCCTTTAGAAGATTATCAATTGCGGAATAAACAACCAATTGACCTGCTTCTTTTTGAATTTGAATCAAGCATTTGTTGGTATTCACCGCTTGCTTTAAATCCAAATCCTCAGAGGTTACATGGGTAAAAGGCGAATCCTGATAAAATTCCTTGTATGCTTTTTCTGCTTCCTCCAAACTTCCTTCAAAAGGAAAATAGGCCGTTATCCAGATTCCTCGTGTGAAATTACCTCGGTAGGGGACGAAAAGAAGATCTGAATCAAAACTGACATTTACTTGTCCAAATGTCTGTTTGATCTCTTTGAGATGCTGATGCGTAAATAGCTTGTAAACAGAGATATTATTATTTCGGTAGCTGAAGTGAGATGTGTCTGCTAATTTCTTCCCAGCACCTGTACTACCAGTAATTCCAGAAACATGAATATTTTCTTTCACCCAACCTTTAGCAATAGCCGGAAGTAGGGCCAATTGTATTCCAGTAGCAAAACAACCTGGATTGGCAATTTTCTTGGAAGACTTAATCTTCGATTTATTTACTTCCGGTAAACCATAGACAAAGCCATTTGACTCATCTCTAAAGTCTGTAGATAAATCAATAATTACAGTCGATTCTGGAAAGGGATGTTCCTCCAAAAAAGCTTTGGTTTGGCCATGCGGTAAACCTAAGAAAACCGCATCCAATCCTTCAGTTTCAACTCTGTCCGTGAAAATTAGATCACAATCACCAATCAAATCCGGATGAACAGTAGTAACGGGTTTTCCATTTTGACTATTAGAATGGATGTAAACCAATTCACAGTTAGGGTGATGAACCAATAAACGTATCAACTCACCACCTGTATATCCGGCAGCACCGATGATTGCTGTTTTGATATTAGTCATGATGATTTACTTGGTGGAAAATAGCAGTTTGATTACCCAAGATTCGGGTGAAGCCTTTAACATCCTCTGCTGTATATCCTTTGTTCATTTCCCCATAGCTTCCAAACTTAGAAGACATCAAGTCATGGGAAGAGGAGATTCCTAATAAGGTAAATCGTTTTTCTTCTAAACGAACGAATACATCTCCACTCACAAACTCCTGTGTAGAGGATAAGAATGCTTCCAAATTTCGCATAACAGGATCCAAATAATGTCCCTCATGCAAGTAGTTCCCATAAAATTCGGCCATTTGATTCTTCCAGAAAAGCTGCCATTTGGTAAGCGTATGCTTTTCCAATAATTGGTGTGCTTTAATGATAATTAGTGGAGCAGCTGCCTCAAATCCAACTCTTCCTTTGATACCAATAATCGTATCACCAACGTGGATGTCTCGACCAATTCCATAAGGCGCTGCTATCTCCTGAAGTGTTTGAATAGCATCAACAGGATTATCAAAGCTTTTTCCATTCACACCTTTCAATTCACCTTGAACAAAAGTCAAAGAGACCTTTTTAGGCTCTTTTTCAGTGATTTGAGTTGGCCAAGCTTCCTCCGGAAGATAATCTGAAGAAGTCAAAGTTTCTTTTCCTCCAACTGACGTTCCCCATATACCTTTATTGATGGAATAAGCTGCTTTTTCGAAGTTCATGCTTACTCCATGTTTTTTCAAGTATTCAATCTCTTCCTGTCTGGAAAGTTTCAAATCTCGAATCGGAGTAATGATTTCAATATCTGGAACGATAGTCTGGAAAATCATATCAAATCGAACCTGATCATTTCCGGCACCAGTTGAACCATGCGCAACTGCTTTTGCACCAATGGATTTAGCATAATCTGCAAGCGATTTAGCTTGGAGAATTCGTTCAGCAGATACAGACAGGGGATAGGTCCCATTTTTTAGCACATTACCAAAAATCAAGTATTTGATCACTTCTTGGTAATAGGTTTGAACTACGTCCAAAATAGTAAAAGAGGCGATTCCCAAAGAATTGGCTCTGGCTTCAATCGTTTTTAATTCCTCTTTTGAGAAGCCACCTGTATTTACGATTACAGCATGAACTTCATAGCCTAAATCTTTGGAAAGGTGCAGGGCACAAAAGGTAGTATCCAATCCACCACTATAGGCTAAAACAACTTTTTTCATTTTTCAGGATTTTCTGATTAGATAAATATACTCATGACCGATTTCTTAGAATTGGATAGCTTCAAGAAAACATACTTCTTAAGTCTTACCCAGCGGTCAAATAATTTGATTCGTTTATTAAAATCTTTCCGCAATGCCATTTCCGCCAACTTATTTTTAGGAGCATTGGGATCATAAAGCATAGCAGTGCAAAGGCAGTTTTGACGGTTTTTAGACATCAAAATTTCATAATTGACACAGCTCTGACAGCCTTTCCAGAATTCATTGTCATCCGTCAAGTCAGCATAAGAAACTGGGATATAACCCAACTCGGAGTTGATTTTCATTACAGCCGGACCTGTGGTCAAACCGAAAATCTTGGAATCCGGATATTTACTTCGACTGAGTTTAAATATCTCCTGTTTGATTTTTCGAGCCAAACCATATTTTCGAAACTCAGGTGAAACGATCAAACCGGAGTTTGCCACATATTTTCCATGGCCCCAAGCTTCAATGTAGCAAAATCCTGCCCATCGACCATCTCCAGTAAGAGCAATGACAGCCTTACCTTCCTCCATTTTGGTTTCGACGTATTCGATGCTACGCTTGGCAATACCCGTACCTCTAGCTTTAGCAGAGTTTGCCATTTCATCAGTGATTTCCTGAGAAAAGGATTTGTGGCTGGCGTCAGCCACCAGAATTTTAAAGGTGATTTCTTCCATAATTTTTGGAGAAATTAAATGCTTGACAGCGGGGAATTAATTAAAGAAAAGGGGACGCGTAATATAAGATTTCCCGCGTAGGGAAATAATGCTAGCTATAGGGTCAAACCCTGAAAAAATACCTTCGCCTCCTTACTGGGGAAAAATTAACAACAGGCTCAGAAACTACCATAGATGTTCTATGGAGGTTTTCGATTTGCGCTATGTTAATGAAGGTTTTCATTTGATGCCGTAAAGTTGTAACGATCAGAAAGATTATCCAAAATAATTTTCAGAAAATTCTTCCTTTAAACTGATTTATTGAAAATCTTGCACTCAAATGCTCTATAAATTTTATAAATCGAAAATTTATAAAATATTATTTGGCTGTTTTTTAAGCGTTGCCTGACATTTCTTTTAAAGCTTCTACAAACTTGTCCAGTTCCTCGGTGCTTGTGTAAATATTTGGTGTGATTCTACAGCCCCGTACACCTGAGCCATCAATGGCTACTGTATAAATCTGGTAATCATCCATTAATCGCTTTGCTAATTCAGCAGGTTTCATGGTCGAGATTCCCACATTGGCGATGGCGCAAGATCGATGTGGCTCAATTGGCGTATTTAGATCAATGTTTTTTAACCCCCTTACCTGATCGGACCAGTATCTTTGGACATACCGAAGTCTATCTTCCTTTCGCTTTCCTCCGATTTTTTCCTGAAACTCAATAGCGTTAATCACAGCTAAATCCGTTGCTACCGGATGGGTTCCCGTATGATTTAGATTTAAAATTCCCGGTCTATCTAACTGGTATGGTGCCAATAGGGGTCTGATTTTTTCTGCTTTGCCTTTTTTTACGAATAAAAGACCCGCACCAAGTGGAACACTCAACCATTTATGAAGACTGGAACCGTAATAATCACAGTCCAGATCTTTCATTGAAAAAGTAAAATGCCCAACAGCATGTGCTCCGTCTACCATCACTTCAACACCATAACTATGGGCCATATCGCAGATTTTTCGAACCGGAAGAATATGGCCTGTGATATTGACTATATGAGGGACCATAATTAGTCGTGTCTTGCTGGTAATGGCCTGCTCATATACTGATACTATTTCCTCATCGGATTGAGGGTGCATGGGAATATCAATTTTTTTCAAATGGACGCCATGCCTTCTGTGAGCCAGCTCAAACATGGTAAGCATACTTCCATAATCCTGATTGGACATAATAGCTTCGTCCCCACGATTCCAGGGAAAACCAGCAATTATCAAATCCAGTGATTCAGTAGTATTTCGGGTAATTGCAATTTCTTCGGGGTCAGCATCCACTAATTCGGCGAGTTTCGCCGCAGATTTTGCCTTATTATCCCACTGAACAGTCCGCATGTAATAGGAACCTTGGTAATTTACTTCGCGAATGTGTTCTATATATTTTTCCAGTGTTTCTTGTGGCAAAAAGCAATAGTACCCATTCTCCAAATTGATGTAATCCGGTTTCAGTTTATATCCTTTTCGAATCTGATCCCACAAATCTGGAGCATCAAAATCCAAATTATCCAGTGAAAAAGCACTTGCTTTTGATTCAAAAGAAGCAAAGGATCCTAGGCCTAATCCAGCCAATGACTTGAGGAATGTTCGTTTTTTCATGGTGCAGGGTCAGAGAATGTAGGTTAATATCCAAACGATCAATAAGAGAATAGCCAACCAAGTAATCCAAGGAGAACGCTTAGGAAACTCATATTTACAAATTGGGCAAATAGGTGCCTTTGCATCGATTTCCATGGCACATGATGGGCATTCCTTTGTTTTCAAAATTGTTGGAACTCTTTTATTGGATACGGGTTTTCTCCCTTAAGTAAATCAAAAGTGTATGAAAATCGAAATTTGGTCGGATGTAGTTTGTCCTTTTTGTTATATCGGAAAACGAAAATTAGAACGGGCACTGGAAAAATTTCCTATGAAAAATCAGGTAGAAATCGAATGGAAAAGCTTTCAGCTTAACCCAGATGAAAAAACCAATCCAGCTATCGGAACTTTAGAACATTTAGCCAAATCAAAAGGCTGGTCTATTGAACAAACTCGCCAAATCACTCAAAATGTGGTTGAAATGGCTAAGGAACAGGGACTCCAATTTAATTTTGAAAAAGCGGTAGTTGCTAACACTAAAAATGCCCATCGATTGCTCCAATTGGCAAAAACTCTTGGAAAAGGTAGCGAAATGAAAGAACGCTTACTTCAAGCCTATTTCACCGAAGGGCTGAATGTTGATGATCCAGAAACCCTGATTTCACTAGGCAAAGAGCTTGGTATCCCTCAAGCTGATTTGGATCAATTCGTCCATTCTGAGGATTTTTCTGATGCAGTAGATCAAGATATCTATGAGTCCAGACTCTTGGGGGTTAGGGGAGTGCCATTTTTTGTATTTGATCGAAAGTACGGCATTTCAGGGGCACAACCAGATGAAGTATTTGATGGAACGCTAGAAAAAGCCTGGATGGAATTTTCAAAAGAGAAATCCCCAATAACTTTTGAAAATGGTGAATCCGAAAATTCCTGTGATATTGATGGAGAGAATTGCTAATAGAAAAAGCTCCTATTATGGAGCTTTTTCTTTTGGAGAAATTAAATGTAAGATTACCAAACGCCTCTTACCTTCATTTTAATAGTATACACAGCATCCATGGCTGTGATAAAAAGGGTTTTTCGATCCAAAGCTGCAAAGGTGACATTAGCAGTCCACTTAGCCGGGACGGGAATGTGGGCAATTTTTTCACCTTTGGGACTAAATACTGTCACACCATCTCCTGTCAAATAAATATTTCCACGATTATCAATCGTCATTCCATCAGAACCCATCTCACAGAATAGTTCCTTGTTGATCAAATAGCCATCTTCTCGAATTTCATATCGATAAGTTTTGCTATCTCCGATATCAGCTACATATAGGTATTTCCCATCAGGGGTTCCGATAATGCCGTTTGGCTTGACCAAATCTTCGGCTACCCTGAAAAATTCTGATCCATCTTCTGAAAGAAAATACACATGTTCACCGTCTTGTTCTAATTCATTTCCTCTAATGCCTTCCCAATAAGGCCTTACATAAAGCGGATCAGTAAAATACATTCCACCTTTCGGTCTTACCCAGACATCATTCGGTCCGTTAAGTTTTTTGCCTCTGAAATTTTTGACCAAAACAGTTTCATTCCCTTTGGCATCAATTGCCCACAATTGATTCTCTTCATCCGCACAGGAAATCAAAGTACCATCCAATTTGAAATACATCCCATTGGATCTTCCTGCATATTCTTTGAAGACAGATATTTCACCGGAAATAGCATTCCAATGTAAAATCCGATTATTTGGTTGGTCAGTAAAATAAACGTCACCCACTCGGCTAACAGCAGGTCCTTCAGTAAATGAAAAGCCATCTTGAACCTTTACCAATTCAGCACCTTTTTCAATTATTCCTTTTTTGTCTTCTATCTGAGCCATAAGCCGGGTGGTCATAAATAAGCCTACTAAAGCAAGTAGGAACGTTTGATAGTTCTTCATTCTATGTTATTGATTTATTCTTTCCATTACTAGTACCAAAACATCCAAATCAGGGCTATAGGCCATTCTTGTGATATTTTGGTGTGAATCAATAGAGATTTTTCCGATTTCATTCCAAGTATTTTCATTCCAT
Source organism: Algoriphagus kandeliae (assembly GCF_004571135.1). Lineage (GTDB taxonomy): Bacteria > Bacteroidota > Bacteroidia > Cytophagales > Cyclobacteriaceae > Algoriphagus > Algoriphagus kandeliae. The sequence goes on along the minus strand of NZ_SPSB01000001.1, from coordinate 806,729 downwards.
TTTCTAGAAAAAACCTGGTTTCCTCTCCCCATTAAAAGCGTATTTTTATCCAGCCAAATGAAATCACCTGAACCCGGAAGAGCCAGACCAAGAGTAGATCTGTTTTTCCCCTTCATATCATAGGCTCGCAATTCAAAAGCAGATCCCTCTGGAAATTCTTTGGGGCCATCTTGGGAAAGATAGGTTATTTGATCGGTTCGAGGTCTTCGTTTGATTGATCTCCCGATATTTTCATCCAGCATTAAAATATTGCCCCTCGATTGAGCATATACAAGCTGATTGGGATCTCCTAGGATAAACATAGCAGCTTTGTTGTCATACCAATCATAATATCCGACAGGTTCGATATCGTCATACAACAATTCAGGCTCACCAAAATTGGTAGGGTAGAGCCAGATTCGCTGAGTACCATCTGATTCCATCACTACAGCAGCGATGTATTGTCCACATTCTGTAATGGATGGAGAAAATTCACTTCGATCTGCTGTTTTGGTCAAATTTGTGAATTTCTCGCTTTCAAAATTGTAGACGATAATGTCATGGTTTCCATCTTCATCTGCGGCAGAAAATACCATCTGATATTCGTTAATGAAGCTTGGCTGATTATCGTAGGCGTCTCTGTCAGTAAGCAGCCTCTCTGAACCAGGAACGATTTTTAGATTTTTTCCTTTCCCTTCTGTTTTTACTACAACTAGGTCAAAGGCAGTTTGAGCAAATGAGCTTGTGAATGATATTGCAAGAAAAACGCAGGCTAGGAAAATAAACTTTCGCATAGATGAAGTGAATTTCAGAACCAAATTACAAAATCAAGGTTAGAATGCTGTGGAAAAATTGAAGCTTTACAATCAGGAAGAATTGGATCAACTCCGAATGAGGCAAGATCCCTTGGCAGATTTGGCTGTTATTTCACTGATTGAAAATCCAGAATTAGCACAAGAAATCAATTCCTGGAGTCAAATCCCCGATCAGCTTCCAATACATTTTCCAAAAGTTTTACAAGAGTATTTTTCCTTTTTCAAAGAAGCAGCAGAATTGGCAGATTCTGAACTGTTGAAAAAGGGGCAAGATTTTTTTAGCCAAACTGGAGATATCTACTTGGGGCTTTTAGGATTTTATTCCTTGCCTTATTGCTATGCATTTGGAGATGGAGCTCAGGTATTGGTTCGTTCAAAACGAATTGTCGAGGAAATTGGGATTCGATTGGCGGAAACGGGCCTTTTTGTGATGGAGCTTTTTAAACCTGGAGGATTTTACAGCGATACAAGTCCCTATTTGACATGTGCCAAAGTCCGTTTGATTCATGCCTTTAGTCGTTATTTTATTTCAACTTACTCCAAAGATTGGGAAGTAAAGTTTGGAGCTCCCATCAACCAAGAAGACATGCTTGGAACAAATCTGGCTTTTAGCATGATTGTGCTTCGAGGATTAACTAAAATGGGTTATTCAATAGATTCTCAAACTTTTCAATTGGTTTTGTCCTATTGGAAGTGGGTTGGGGCTTTATTAGGAGTAGATGTGAAATTTTGGCCTGAAACTCCCAAAGAGGCTTTTGAATTGGATCGATTGATTCGAAAAAGACACCTTAAGGAAACTGAGGCGGGTAAAAGACTGATTTTTGCTCTCGCTGAGTATTACAAACAAAATATCCCTGATTCTATCGTAAGAAATCAAGTTGATTCACTTTTTGGATTTTTCTTGGGAAAAGAAGTGGCTCAGGTTTTAAAAATTTCTCATGAAATCAATTTACCGGGTTCCTTGGTAGATTTGATTTTCAAATTTTCTGGTTGGAAGAATTATGGTCCCAAAAAGACCTATCAAAAGATCCGAAAAATGATGGAATCCCAGCAGAAAGAGCAATTTGGAAAACTGGTTCAATTGCAAATCCCAGTCTTCAATCGTCCATAATCGGACAGTTTTTTGTACGTTTATTTAGCATATTTTTAGAAAAACTGCCTGAAAATGCCCAAAAAACAGCAATTTAGGTGCTGGCATCCTTTTCGTATAATTCCAAGACATGAAAGCAATCATCCATAGACTTAAAAAGATTCCGCTGGAACTTGTCTTTTGGATTGGGAGCATCCTAGCGATTCTCACGATTGACCCTTGGGGAGCACAACACTTCACGCTTTGCCCTTTGGAAAATCTAGGATTCGATTGGTGTCCGGGCTGTGGATTAGGAAGATCCATGAACTTACTCGCAAGAGGGGAGTTTCAAGCATCCTGGGACATGCACCCACTGGCTTCTTTGGCGTATGTGGTGATTCTTTCTCGAATTTGGAATTTAATTAACAACCTTAAAGCAACACACAATTATGGCTAATGTATTGAGACACTTGCCCGAACTAGAAGGAATGGAATTAGGCTACATTCAGGGCTTGATGAAAAACATGGACGATGAGCAAGCGTCCCTTTTTGCCCAAGTCTACCGAGCAAGAAGAAAAGACGCTCAAATGATCCTAATACTTACCTTATTAGGCTTCTTTGGATTTGCCGGACTTCACCGATTTATTCTCGGTCAGATTGGCTTAGGTATCCTGTATATCTTGACAGTCGGACTTTGTTTCATCGGTACCATTGTGGACTTGGTGAATTATAAAAGTCTGGCTTATGAGTACAACATAAAAATGGCTCATGAAACACTTGCGATGCTATCCAATCAATTCCCTTCAGCCAACGAGGCTAGCGATAGCTCTAACGCTTGATAAAAGTTCTTAAACCACTAACCGAAAAACTCCAGAAACCTGGAGTTTTTTTATTTACCAATTATCGTCTTCAAGTTCAACATCATTTCCATCCAATCCCTCCCCAAAGTATCTTTTGCCATCTTCTGATAGCAAAAGATGAAACTGGATTAATGAATGATAACTCTTCTGTAATTCTTCGAAAGAAGCCTGCTGATAATGAAATGGGATAGAAATCAAATTTTCCTGTTTGGAAGTAAATGGTGGTGTCAATTCCGCATCAAAGAAATAGGGCCATAAGGTTTTGCTACAGGAAATTCCCCAACGAGTAATGGGAAATTGATCTGCATAAAAATTTAATCGCTCATTTATTTCTAAGAAAAAACGCTCAGTTTCTGCCAATCGAATTCGGGAACCCGCTCTAGATTTACCTTTGGTTTTTAAATGTTTGATTTGCGACTTTCCTTGTTTTTGTCGCACCATATAGGCTCTAAAAACCTTGTGGTCAATTAGATCATGATTGTGAAAATATCCTGTAAATGCTTGCCCAGCTTTAATGGCTACAAGTACTAAATGAAAGTCATCTATTTTTTGAAAGGAATTATTTGTCCATAGATAATCCCATGGAAGGAAAATCTTTGCTAGCCATTTGTGATTTAAACTTAATTCTACCTGATGTTTTGAAGGCAGATAATCCATGTTTATTTCCAACTCCAAGGCTTTTTCAAAGATATTAGACCATTGGTCAAATTGGATTACTTGGTAATTGGGGATTTTCATGGAAGGACTCAATGCGATCGGCTATATTTGCAAATAAAAAGAAAAAAATGGAGGAGGAAATCGAAAAGCTTTTCCAAAAAATGCTGGATCCTGAAGAATCAGAGGCCTACTATTTTGCGGATAAATTAGGACAAAAAGCAGATGAAAAAGTAAAAGACCGCTTAATTGAATTGGTTGCCGATGAGGATTGGGAAAAGGCATATTTAGCTTGCCGAGCTCTCTCCAAAACTCCTTGGAATGAAGAATCATTAGATGCAATTTTTAAAGTCATCTACGATCGGAAAAACAAATTAAAACAAGGGGCTTTCGTGCAGATTCTTGAAGAATTTGACCTTAGTCAACGCTTTGTGGATATTTTTAGAGTTTATCTTTTTGGAAACTTCAAGGCCTCAACTTTGGCAAAGGATTATTTAGACCAAGTTGAATTTGAAATTTCTCCTCGTACCATTCGAAAGGCGGAAAAGCATTGGAATCATTATCTAAACAACCCTGAAGATGCTGATAGCCTTGCAATAAAAAGAATGGAAGTTGAACCTATGTTGCTCGAAATGAAAGAATTATTTTCCTAAAGGCCTACAACATTTGGTTTGTAATGGAGTTTAATAAAAGTATGAGGGAGTTAGATGTTATTGAGCTTCATAGCCAGTTTTTAGGTGAATTTGGATTCGATTTTCATCCTAGCCATCTCATTTTTTTCAAAGACTTCCCTCAGGGGAAACAAGTCATTTTTATCCATTACAGTGAATACCCGGAAGCTAGTTATTTAGAGTATAATTTGGGGGTTAGAATTGATCGGGTAGAGGAGATCATTCATCGGTTTTTACCTACCCTAAGCGATTATGCACAACGTTCGATCACTTTAATTCAGAAGGCAAATAAGATAGGAAAGGAAATACCTGCTCGCTTTGTTTTGGATAATGATTCCCAGCTTGCTGAAGCTATTATGACAGCGGAAAAGTTTTTTGTATCCCATGGGTTTCATTGGATGGATCAAATGATCAACCCACAAGTCCTTGAAAAAGCTTTTGCTGAGCGGAAAGAACGTGCATTTAGCACTCAAAATTTCGTGTATTATGCTTTCCGGGGAATTACGCTTGCCAAATTGTACAACCCGGAAGACTATCCAGTATTACGTAAAATCTATCTGGATGAAATCAAGAAGCAGGGTATGACTCCATTTACGATTGCTTCCTTTTTACAGCTTTTGCATTTCCTAGATAATCTTTCTGATTAAGCTTTCTTTTTCTTCACGCCTCTAACCGCTTCAGATTCAAGGGGATTATCTGGCCAAAAGTGCTTTGGATATCGTCTTTTCAATTCTTTCTTAACTTCAAAATATCCATTTGACCAAAAGCTTTTCAAATCCTGAGTGACTTGTACGGGCTTAAATCCTGGAGAAAGCATTTCAATAATTAGAGGAATTTTTCCATGATTAATCCGTGGTGTATCTATCAATCCGAATAATTCCTGAAGTCTCACTGATAGGATGGGGAATTCACCATCAGGTCTATATTGAATCTTTATTTTACTACCTGAAGGTACCTCAATTCGATCAGGTGCCAACTCAATAAGTAACTGCTGATGCTCAAAATCCAAACTATGCGTTAATATTTGAACAAGGTTTAATTTTTTTAAATCCTCATTTTTAGAAATGGATCCCAAATAAGGATCGAGCCATTCTGAAGCTTTTTTGCATAATTTTTTCACTGACCAATCAGGCCAATTTTGATCTGAATTCCATGACTTCAAAGATTGGACACGATAAAGTAGCTGCATAACCTCCTCGTTCCAATCCAATAAAAGTTCTCCATCATCTTCAATAGCTTCTATTATTGCTTTTTTTGCCAATTCCTTCGGAATGGGATTTAAGGGCCTTGTTCCCAAAATAATGGCACCAATTCGGACTTCTGAATGAGCGATTAATCCACCCTTTTTTCGGTCCCAAATCAAGACTTCTTTGATTTTTAGGAGAGGAGCAAGGTCCTTGGGATTCAAAGGTGCTGCAAGCCAAATTTTACCCATACCCTCACGTGCATCTACATGAGCAACGGCCAACCAAGACTCATGAGCTAAATCATCTCGATGACTTATTTGGGCAATTTTTCCATTGGACAATTGAAACTGGGCATTGTTTCCTGGGCGAGCGGCTGCAATTCGTTCCGGATAGGCAAAAGCCAAAAGTAGACCTGTTTGCCATGGATCCACAGCTTGATTTTCAGCTTTGATTCCAAACATTTTTCGGTATTGAGCAGCTACTTTTTCGATCTTTTTGATCCGCGCAATACTAACTCCACGCTCTCTATATTTTCGAAGGGCTTCGATTCTCAGATTAATATCCACTCCTGAATTTTGTGGTAAAGGATCTCTTTCCTCCAATATTGCTGCAATGTCAGTTGCTAAGGCCAATTGACCTTCCTTTTTTGCAAAAAGTAGCATATGGGCTATCCTTGGATGTAGGGGTAATTGGTGAATTTCCTTTCCATGCTCAGTTATTTGACCATTTTCCAATGCTCCTAATTCTTCCAAAGATTTTTCAGAATGTGCCAGGGTTCCAGAAGGAGGAGGAGTCAACCAGACCATTTCTTGGATATTATCTTTTCCCCAGACTCTCATATCCAAAACCAGTGAGGTTAAATCGGCTTCTAAAATCTCTGGAGTTCTATAATCCAATAATTGGGACTGAGTCCCTTTAGACCAAAGCCGATAGGAGTGACCCGAGGTCAATCTTCCGGAACGTCCACTTCGCTGATCAGCTGAATCTTTGCTGATGCGGTGCAAAACCAATCGGGATAAACCGGATCTCGGATCGAAGCGATTGGATTTTGCAAAACCTGAATCAACCACTACTCGAATACCTTCAATGGTCAAGGAAGTCTCAGCAATATCTGTGGAAAGGACGATTTTACGCTTTCCTGAAGGATGAGGAAGAATGGCTCGTTGCTGTTCTGAAGAAGAGAGTTGACCATAAAGGGGAACAATTACATCCTCTGGCAAAGCACGTTTGAGAATTTCGCCCGCCTTTTTGATTTCATTTTGACCGGGAAGAAAAACTAAGAAATCACCTTCATGTTTTTTAGTGAGTGGAATTACTTGCCTTGCAGTATCTTCACCAATAGCATATTCATCTGCTTCCTGTAAATACTGAATTTCTACCGGATATTGTTTTCCTTGACTTTGTATCACATTTGCATTCAGCATTTCGGACAACTTCTGTGCGTCCAAGGTTGCAGACATGATTAGAATTCTCAAATCAGGGCGAAGAATATCTTGTACTTCCCTTGAGAGAGCCAATGCTACTTCTGAAAATAGATTTCGCTCATGAAACTCATCGAAAATAACTAAGCCCACATCTTCTAAGGCATTGTCTTGGTGAAGCATTCGGGTGAGAATACCTTCTGTAATTACCTCCAAACGAGTCTTGTCTGAAATGGCAGATTCAAACCGAATCCGATATCCGACCGTTTCACCCAATTCCTCACCCAACATGGAAGCCATTCGCTGAGCAATGCTTTTGGTTGCAAGACGTCGAGGCTCCAAGAGAATAATTTTCTTTTCGTTTAACCAAGGTTCATCCAATAAAGCGAGTGGTAAAAGCGTACTTTTTCCTGCTCCGGGGGGGGCTTGAATAATTAATGAATTGGATTGTTTTAGGGACTTTTTAACCGAAGGAATAATCTCAGCTACAGGAAGGTCAAAAGCCAGGGGATCAAAATTGTTCATCTGGGCATAAAATTAAAAAAGCCATCAGGATTCCCGATGGCTTTCTTTCGATTGAATTTAAAATTATTGAGCGGAAGCGATTTTGGCTTCGGCTTTACCGTATTCCCAACGAATCTCAAATCGATCAGGCTTTACTTCGTATACCAAGCGCTCCTCCATGGTAGATGTTTGCTGAGATGGAACATTTACACGAAGTGCATCTTTAGAGGAATCATAATTAAAAGCTCCCCACTGCTTAGCTTCAGTATTGAAGATGAAAGTTGACTCATATTCACCTGGAATGATGAAGAAGGAATAGGTTCCTGCAGGAAGCTTCTGACCTTCAATCATAATGTCCTTGTCGGTAGTGAAGGTAGTCGCTTCATTAGCACCTGCTCTCCATACTTCGCCAAGAGGTACTAAATCTCCCCAGATCATTCGGCCTTTTACGGCAGGAGAGGAATAGTTGATGGTGATGTTGGCTCCACCAACGGAACCTTCAGCAGTTCGGGCTGGACTAGCTTTTTCCTGAGCAGTAGCTGAAAACACAAATGCTCCAAGAGCAATGGCAGCAAAAAGAAGATTTTTAAATTTCATCATGATTTTTTTAAGGAGGGTTAAAGGGAATAATCTTAATTAATTCTAAAAACTGGATTTAGGCTAAAAAGGTTAGCGGAAAGTGAATAATCTTTACTTTCCGCTTATGAATTTTTAGACCTTCACCCAGGCTTGTTTTTTATTACTTTCAATAATTCGCTCACCGATAATTAGTTCACGAAGACCATCCGCAAAAGTCGGGAAACTTGGTTTTTCAGGTTGCTTTCCTTCTTTTACAGCAGCATATACTTCCTTGAACATTTGCTTGGAAGTATCTGGGAATCCTTCATTATGACCACCTGGGAAGCTAATTAAAGCAGAAGCCTCTGCATGGAAAAGGGAAGGATCTTTCATCAATTGGCCATTGGCAGTTTCCCGCTTTCCAATCCATAATTCATTCGGTCTTTCTGAATTGAATTCATAATTGGACTTGGAGCCTGCTATTTCAATGTTTAATCGATTTTTTCGACCGGCATTTACTTGAGAAACCGTGATAGAACCTTTTGCTCCATTATCAAATCGAAGCATCACGGTTGCATGATCCTCCGTATTGATAGGAACTTCCTCATAATCGTCCATTGTAAGCATTTTGCCAGAATAGGTTTCAATGGCTTTTAATGGCTTCAAGCGAGTTTTATGAACTGTTGAAAAGTCTGCCATTACCTCGGTGATTTTCAAGCCTGTTGTATATTCAATTATATCCAAAAGGTGAGATCCAATATCGGCAATTGCTCTTGAATCCCCTGATTTATCAGGCTCTAAGCGCCAGTTGTAATCTGTTTTCAAAAACAACCAATCCTGTAAATAGGAACCCATTACATTGTAAACATCTCCCAGTTCACCCTTTTCACGCATGGTTTTGATTTGACGAATCATTGGATAATAGCGAAGGTTGAAATGAACTGCATTTACCAATCCTTTTTCTTTTGCAATGGCAACTAACTCTTCAGCTTCTTCGATCTTTACAGCAAGTGGTTTTTCACAGATCACATGCTTTCCAGCCTCAAGAGCTGCTTTGGTTTGGGGATAATGTAAAAAGTTCGGTGTACAAATATGTACTACATCGACCTCTGAATCTTTTAACATTTCATCAAAGGTATAGGCCTTCGGAATTCCAAGAAGCTTAGCTTTTTCATCGGCAAGTTCCTGCGTGACTTCCACTAGCCCGATTACTTCGATGTTTGGAATTCTTCGGAGTGCTTCCAAATGAGCAGGTCCAATAAAGCCTGTTCCCACTATAGCAGCATTGATTTTCTTAGACATAGGTTATGTAGGTTTTTAATTATTTGATTGAGTGTTCAAATTATAAAAAATGCTTAGAAATAGCGCATCCGTAAATCCCATTTTTACCTTTCTCTTTCGAATAAAATCGAATTGGTAATCCTGATTAAATTTAGAAAAGAATCGTATTCAGGGCTTAATCCACCATTTTTGATCATAAAGTTTTTCTCCTTGGATATCAAAAAATTCACCAATCAAAGGGGTTTGGACTTTGACTCCCAATTCATCTGCTTTTATTAATAATCGATCAACCGGCTCGGTCCAGCTATGCATAGCCAATCGGAAAGCTCCCCAATGAATGGGCATGATTTGTTCGGCGCCTATATCTACACCCGCCTGAGCAGTTTCCTCAGGCATCATATGAATCTCTTTCCAGTTCTCATTGTATTGGCCACATTCAAGTAATGCTAAATTAAATGGCCCGTATTTTTCCCCAATTTCTTTAAAGTGAGGTCCATATCCTCCATCACCACTGAAGTAAATATTTTCATTTTCTCCTTTTATCACCCATGAACCCCACAAAGTGCTAAAACGATTGGTCAGTCCTCTTCCCGAAAAATGTCTGCTTGGTGCAAATGCCAATTGAATGTTTTCAAAATTGGTTTCATCCCACCAGTCCATTTCCTGAATATTTTCGGATGGAATTCCCCAAGATTCTAAATGAGATCCTACACCGAGAGGTACGAAAAACCTTTTTGTTTTTGACTTTAACCGAATGACGGATTCATAATCCAAATGATCATAATGGTCATGGGAAAATAGGACCATATCGATGGTGGGTAGCTGCTCAATTTCAATGGGTAATTCATCAAAAAAGCGCTCATTCCCTAACCAAGGATGAGGAGCAGGAACATCTCCAAACATGGGGTCAAGCAAAATATTTTTCCCATCCAATTGCAATAAAAAAGCTGAATGCCCAAACCAAATCAATTTATTGACGGGCGATTTTACCAATTCGAGAGAATCCACTTTTTTAATGGGTAATTCAAAATCCGGTTGGCGGCTTGGATCATCTTTGAAAAATTCTGGTAGGAGCCGGAGACTTTTGCCGAAATCCATACTCATTTCCGTTGGAATCAGGTTTTGAAACTTACCATCAGAATAATGAGGGAGTTTCTTAAAGACTGCTTGCTTTTCTTTACTTGGGTTGCTTCCAAATTGAGGACTTATATTGACAAACAATCCTATGGATAATACCAGAAAAACAATCAAGCCCAAAGGAATAAATAGAAGGTTTCGAATCACTTAAGGGAACTGTTTTGAGAAGTGTAGTTTTAGGATTTTCAAGTCAAACAATTTTATTCGAAAATAAATCCAGAAGGTTTATTTTTTTGAATGGAAAAAGGAAAGTTTCGCTAAGTGGAATCTGAATTTCATAGAAATTTCATTTTAGAATTCCACCAATGGCATTTTCATAGGCTTGATTTTTTGTAACTTACCTAAAAAAAATAACCATGGCTAGTTTCAATCTTAAAGTAAACGGAAAGAGTTTCCAAGTAGAGGTCGAGGATGATACTCCTTTACTATGGGTTCTTCGAGATCATTTGGGTTTGGTTGGAACCAAATTTTCATGCGGAATCGCTCAGTGCGGTGCATGTACGGTCCATATCAACGGAAACCCAACTTTTTCTTGCGTAACTCCAATCTCCAGTGTAGGTAATTCAGAAGTCACCACCATTGAAGGACTTTCAGAAAACGGCGATCATCCCGTGCAGCAAGCCTGGAAGGAAGTCGACGTTGCCCAGTGTGGCTATTGTCAAGGTGGCCAAATCATGCAAGCGGCTGCCTTTTTGAAGCAAAATCCTAATCCGAGCATGGAAGAAATAGACAATGCTATGAATAGGAATATTTGTCGTTGCGGTACTTATCACAAAATTCGGGAAGCTGTGGCTTTAGCTGCTAAAAACAAGTAATTATGAAAACTATCACCAGAGAAAGTAGAAGAGATTTCCTCAAGATAGCCGGCACCACAGCTGGTGGATTGTTCATCGGATTCAACTGGTTTAGTTGCGACTCGCCAAAAGTTGAAGTGTTGAGTACCGAAGAAGTACTTGCCCAAGCAAAGCCCTTTAATGCCTACTTGTCCATTTCCCCAAGTGGAGATGTCGTGATTTATTCTCCTAATCCAGAATTAGGGCAAAATATTAAAACCTCTTTCCCGATGGTCGTAGCAGAAGAATTAGATGCTGACTGGGAAAAGGTGCGTGTTATTCAAGCCAATTTGGATACAGAAAAATACGACCGTCAATTGACAGGTGGATCAGGAGCAATGCCTCATAGCTGGGAAAGACTTCGAAAAGCAGGTGCTACTGCCAAATATGTCTTGGTAGCAGCTGCTGCTAAAATGTGGAATGTTCCAGCAGTAGAAATTACAGTTGAAAATGGAATCATCTCCCATAAAGGTTCCGGAAAGTCCGGACATTTTGGAGAATTTGTAGCTGAAGCTGCGCAAATGGAGGCTCCAGAAGATGTTCAACTTAAGGATAAAAAGGACTTTAAAATCATTGGTACTCCAGTAAAGAATGTGGATGCTGATGAAATTTATACTGGAAAGCCACTATTTGGGCTTGACTTTTATCGAGAGGGAATGATGCATGCCATGGTGCAACGAGCTCCTTTCGGAATGAAAATCAAATCCATTGATGATGGTGCAGCTCGGGCTGTTTCAGGAGTCAGTGATGTTGTTCAGTTTGGAAATTCAGTCGCTGTAGTTGGAAATTCTACTTGGCCATTGATGAAAGCTAAAAAGCTTTTAAAAATCGAATATGAAGCTGAAAGCACTGTTGAAAGCTCTGCAGACCATGATAGAATTTTCCAAGAGCTTATGGCCAATGGAAAATCCGAAGTGAAACGGCAAGACGGAGATATAAAATCTGCATTTCAAAAGGCCTCTAAGATCGTTTCAGCTGAATATCAATGTCCTTTCTTGGCTCATTCACCTATGGAGCCCGAAAATTTCTTTGCCCATGTACAAGGAGACCGTTGTGAATTGATCGGACCAACTCAGACTCCTGATCGAGCTAGACAAACTGCAGCTTCCATACTGGGAATTCCTGCAGAAAATGTTACTGTAGAAATCACTCGTTTGGGTGGTGGATTCGGTAGAAGGCTTCGCGCTGATTATGTGGAAGAAGCTGTTCATATTTCAAAAGCAATCAATGCACCAGTTAAGGTAACTTGGAGTAGGGAAGATGAATTGACTGGCGGTGCTTACCGACCGGCTGTTCGTTATCGATTTGAAGCAGCTTTGGATGAAAATGGTAGAATGATTGGTTATAAGCTTCGTGGAGTAGGTATGAATGCCGGAAATACTACACGAGAGCACAATTTCCCATCCGGTGCTGTTGATAATCTTTTGATTGAAACAGTCAATTATGAATCAAGTATTACCACGAATGCTTGGAGAGCTCCAATCACTAATTTCTTGGCATATGCAGAGCAAAGCTTCCTTGATGAGGTGGCTTTAGAAGCAGGTAAAGATCCAGTGGCTTTTAGATTAGAATTGTTAGATCGAGCTAAAAACAATCCTGTTGGGCAGCTTGGCTATGATGTCGATCGGATGATTGGAGTTGTTAAAACTGCTGCTGAAAAGGGTAATTGGGGTAAAAATCCAAATATCAAACAAGGCTTTAGTGTTTATTTCTCCCACCGTTCTTATGTAGCTCAAGTTGCAGATATCGAAATGCAAGGGGGGACTCCAACTTTGAAGAAAATCACGGCTGTAACAGACTGTGGAATGGTAGTCAATCCAACTGGTGCCAATCACCAAGTAAGAGGTGGAATTGTCGATGGTATGGGTCATGCCATGTACACTAATTTGACCTTTGAAAATGGTGTGCCTAAGCAACGGAATTATGATTCCTACAGATTGATTCGCTTGAAGGAAGTTCCTGAAATTGACACACATTTCATTGATTCAGGCTATGATCCTACAGGTTTGGGAGAACCTGCGCTTCCGCCAACCGGTGGCGCTATTGCTAATGCAATTTTCGCTGCGACAGGAAGAAGGCTTCGAAGTCAGCCTTTCATAGAGCAGAAGGAGTTTTCAGACATCAAACTTGAAATAAGAAGATCCTAAAACGTGAAAGCCACTGATCATCTCAGTGGCTTTCTTTTTTATATTTATCCTTAAACTCAGAGGCTATTTACTTTCTCAGCCTCTTCCTTTAACACTTCATTATCATCTGCCAAGGCAGCTTCAATAAAGCCATTAATTGCTTCATTTCTTGCTTGTCCCTTTTTCAGTAGAACACCCAAAGTAAGCATAACGCCGATTCTTGTTCCCACCTTTTTAGCAGCAGTATTAAATAAAGGTTCCAATTCATCGTAGGATACTTCTCCAGCTAATTCCAAAATCGAAGATTTAGCACTTTCTAGTTTTTCTCCAGAGAAATTGGTCAGCTTTTTACTGATTTGTTGAATCTCATTCAACGCTTTTCGTTTCCCTTGATTCGATGGGGCTGGAGCAGCTTTTTGAGCTTGAGGCGCTACTTGTTGATTTTGTTTAGCCCAAGTATCCTTAAGGCCAACGGTTTTGTTGAAAATCAACCGGTCATTTTTAGAATCTAAGTCTAAAGTAAAATAGCCTAAGCGCTGAAATTGGTATTTATCATCCAAAGTTGCATTTGAAAGGTAGGGTTCCAGATATGCTTCTTTAATCACTCTCAAGGACTCTGGATTCACAAAATCCAAGAAGTTTTTGTCTTCATGAGAATCTGGAGCTTCATCTAAAAATAATCTGTCATATTCTCTTACTTCCGCTTTAATAGCATGCTCAATAGATACCCAATGTAGGGTGCCTTTTACTTTTCGCATACTTGCCTCAGTACCGCTTCCGGATCGAGATTCAGGATCATAAATACAATGGATTTCCAAAATATTTCCATCCTTGTCCTTAACAACTGACTCAGCTTTGATGATATAAGCACTTTTCAGACGAACTTCATTTCCTAGAGATAGTCTAAAGAATTTCTTACCTCCATCTTCCTTGAAGTCTTCTCGCTCAATGTATAATTCTCGAGAGAATGGCACTTCGTGAGTTCCAGAATTTGGATCTTCAGGATTGTTTTCCATGGATAACATCTCTGTTTTTCCCTCTGGATAATTGGTGATTACCAATTTCACAGGATCTAAAACCGCCATCACACGGGTAGCTCTTTTGTTAAGATCTTCACGGATACAAAACTCAAGAAGCGATACGTCTGTCACATTATCCCTTTTCGAAATACCAGAAACATCGCTGAATTTTCGGATGGATTCTGGGGTATAGCCTCTTCTTCTTAATCCAGAAATAGTAGGCATCCGTGGATCATCCCATCCAGCCACAATCTTTTTCTGCACTAATTCGAGCAATTTCCGCTTACTCATTACCGTAAAGCTCAGATTCCGACGAGCAAATTCTCGTTGCTTAGGCCTTAGCAAACTTGAATCATAAATCTGATCCAAGTACCAATCGTACAATTCACGGTGAGATTTAAATTCTAGCGTACACAAGGAGTGTGAAACTTGCTCGATGTAATCAGATTGACCATGAGCCCAATCATACATGGGATAAATGCACCAATTTGTACCTGTGCGGTGGTGGGCTGCATTTACTATACGGTATAAAATCGGATCCCGCATATGCATGTTAGGGGAAGCCATATTTATTTTCGCACGGAGTAAATAGGATCCTGCCGGAAACTCCCCATTTTTCATCCGCTCAAACAAATCCAAACTTTCAGCTATTGGTCTATTCCGAAAAGGGCTAGGTGTTCCTTCTGAGGTTGGAGTTCCTTTTTGGGCAGCTATTTCTTCTGAAGATTGTTGGTCAACATAAGCCTTGTCTTCTTTAATTAATTGAACAGCCCAGTCATACAATTGCTGAAAATAATCAGAAGAATAGCACTCATTGGCCCATTTAAAGCCTAACCAAGCAATATCTCGCTTAATCGCGTCTACATATTCCTGCTCTTCTTTGGCAGGATTGGTATCGTCAAATCGAAGATTTACAGGAGCGTTGTATTTTTCTCCCAATCCAAAATTCAAACAGATGGAGGCCGCATGGCCAATGTGCAAATATCCATTTGGCTCAGGAGGAAATCTAAAACGAAGCTTTTCTTGCGGAAATCCATTGGCAAGGTCTTCTTCGATAATATGTTCAATGAAATTGAGTGATGCTGCTGATTCTTTCATTTTTGAAAAATTGAAAAGCAAAATTACTTCAATTGATAGGATTTACAACTTCATCCTAGAATTGCTTTTTGAAAGAACAGGATAGAAAAATAATCAGTTCATCGAAAATTTTTCATTGATTTTCCTGGTAAAAACGGTAAGCAGCAGAGGTAAAGTAGGTTTCTCAAAAACAAAAAAATCCTAAAGGTTCAATAAAATTGAACTGTAAAGGATTATTAAAATGAAAAAGCTCTTCAAATAATGATGATTTGAAGAGCTGATTTTAAAATTGTCAAATAAATAGCTTCCCTATAAAATATATTGCTGGGAAAAAAGCCATGAAAGCAATGCATTTACATGGAATTAAAACCTTCATAAACCAAGCTGGATGTTCTCCGTTGGCTAATCTTGAAATTAGTTTCATAGTGCTTTGGGTATGGTTAAAACAAAAATTACCTTATAAAAATCTTGTTTTTCAAAGCAATTCGAAATAACATTTGTTAATTAATTCAAGTCTTTTGGTTTTCTACTTTTTATTCGAGAAAGTGATACGGTAGTTATCCCGATGTAGGAAGCCAAATATTTTTGCGGTACCCTTAAAATTAATTGAGGACTTTCATCCATTAATGCATGATACCTTTCTTCTGGTGTGAGCACTTGGAAAAACATTATTCTATGTACCGCCTCATTTAATGCCTTGCAAATATTATCATTCCAAAATCGTAGGAGTCGAATATTATTTTGTGCAAGCTCTTTAAATTTTTTTGTATTCACCTGAATTACTAATGAATCCTCAACTGCTTCCAAATATTCAAAGGATTTCCCATTATTCAATAAGCAGTTAGCACATGCTGTAAAATCCTTTTCCATTGCAATCCTGACTGTTCGTTCCTCACCATTACTTTGCTGAACATAAGTTCTAATTACCCCCTTTAGAATAGCTAAAGCATAATCAAAACAATCTCCTTCATGAGCTATTTTTTCACCCGCTTTGTAGGACTTGATAGTGGAAATTTTGTAAAGATCAACCATATCACTCAAATTGAGTTGGCTAAATTTTTCAAAAAATTCAATGAAGGAAGTTTCCAAAATCAGGCTGCTGTTGGTTGATTTTAGTCTTAATTATAAGAAGAAATCATCAGATTGATAATAATCAATGGAGTAAGTATGCTTTTGTTTATTGATCTAAAACTTGCTTAATACTTTATTTTTATTGCGTTTTCCAGATTTATCCATATATCCTGTATGGCAAAAGGATAAAATTTTAATTTTTTTTTAAAAACATGGGGTCATTTGAATAACTTCTTTCTCTTACTACTAAAGAGGCATAGCTACCCTCAGCATGAACAATAAACCCTACCCAAACTATTCCAAATTGGAAGTCGTACATCGGCACCAAGAGATTATTAAGATTTTTGAGTCGAAAAGTGACTCAGAAATCTGGCTTGCTTTTAATGCATCTGATGAAATGGCTTTTAATTACCTTTTTCGAATTTACACGCCTCAATTATTTAAGTATGGTTGCCAATTTCAGGTAGGTGAGGAAATGGTTCAAGACGCTATTCAAAATCTGTTCATTTACCTTCGAGGCAAACGGGGTTCACTTTCACCAGTTGCTTCAATTAAAGCTTATTTATTCAAAAGCCTTCAATATGAATTAATCAAATTAATTAAGAAGGATAAAAATAAGATTATGATTAGCTCAGATGAATTGGAAGCGAATTTCCCTATTGAAATTTCAATTGAAAATTCAATAATAGATTCGGAAGAGAAGCAAGAACAGCTAATAAATCTAAACATAGCTATTAAGAAACTTTCCTCAAGACAACGGCAAGCTATTTTGCTTCTCTATGAAGATGGGCTTTCATACAAAGACATTGCTGAGATAATGGAATTTTCGGAGGTTAAATCAGCCAGAAAATTGATTTATCGAGCATTGGATGCCTTACGAGTAAATATGGGAATTGATAAGAAAAAGAAATGAGTGATAATAAAACATATCTAAATTACAAAGACTACCAATTAGAGGACTTTTTGGCTGATGAGTTTTTTATCGAATGGGTAAAAACACCCAATGAGAATAATAAACATTTTTGGGAAAAATGGCTTTCGGAACACCCCGAGAAGCGACAGATAGTTCTTAAGGCAAGTCAAATCATTAGAAGCATTCAGTACTCAAAAAGAGTGGATCTTTCTGACAGCAATTACGTGAGAATCTTCGAAAATGTAATTAGACAAACTCCTTCTGCAGAGGCATCTTTCGGTTCTAAAACTTCTCGAATGAGAAAGTGGCTGTTTTCCTTTCGTCAGATAGCAGCCGTATTGATTATAGGAGTTTCCCTTTGGTATTTTTGGAGCCTTGGACAAAAGGAAAGAGTACTACCCGTCGAAGAAATTACTACATCAGAAATAGTTCAACGTACTACCCCCAAGGGCCAAAAAGCAACTTTTATTTTGGAGGATGGTACTAAAATTTTTCTGAATTCGAACAGCCAAATTAGATTCCCAAAAAAGTTCGAAAAGGAAAGCCGTCAAGTAACCTTAAAGGGTGAAGCATTTTTTGAAGTTGCGGAAGAAGAAAGACCTTTTATCGTACAGACCGCTGACATAGAGGTAGAAGTCCTAGGCACTTCCTTTAATGTGAAAGAATCTGAAGAGGGATTGCTGTCAGTTGCATTGGTCACTGGAAAAGTTCGGATAGATGATCAAAAAGGAAATCGGCTAATGCTTGCTCCGAATGAGATGATGGTTTTTGACCAATTCGGAGAATTTCGAAAAACTGGATTTGATCCTTTGGAGATGACAGGATGGAAAGATAAAAAGCTGGTTTTTAATAAAAATGACATCCTTGAAGTCAAGTATCGATTGGAAAACTGGTATGGTGTAGAGATTACCATAAAAGGAAAATTTCCTAATAATTGGTCCTATTCAGGAATTTATCAGGATGAGACATTGGAGAATGTCCTTTTGGGATTGAGCCGGGCCACAGATTTGACTTTTTCACTGAAGGATAAAAAAGTAGAAATCGCATATCAATAAACCCTAATAAACCATGAAAGCAAATAATCTAAACAGTAGCTAGATTAAAAAGCAGCTTCTCTTTCGAAAAGCTGCTCTTAAAGCTTGTCTGCCAGAATTGAGACCTCTACAGACAAGTAGTCAAAGTCTAATTCATTACACTTTAACCATTACAATAGTATGAAAAAACCACTACTGAGGCAACTCCTTATGCTGTCCAAACGAATTCTATATGCCTTTGCCATTCAATTGATATTTTGCTCGGTTCTCTTGGCTAATACCGGTAAGGCCCAAATGAAAAGTATTTCAGAAGTTAAAGTTTCCATCAGTTTGGATGACCAACCGCTGAGAAAAGCCTTTTCTCAGTTGGAACGAAAAACGGATTTTAAATTTACTTACAATCCCAACACAATTCCCCTTAATCAGCGAATCAGCTTGGATTTGGAAAATGCAACGGTTTATCAAGTGCTGGAAAATCTTATTCGACAGACCAATCTTTCTTTTGTCCAGATCAATAAAAACATTCATGTCAAACTGCCTTCAGATTCAGGAAAGAGTATTTCAATCCAAGAACTGGAATTTATCGATATCCAAGGTAAAGTAACAGATGCTTCTGGTCAGCCATTACCTGGGGTAACTGTGATAGTAGAAGGAACCACTTCAGGGACAGTGACAGATATTGATGGTAGTTATAGCTTATCTGCATCAGAAGGGGATGTGTTGATTTTTAGTTTTGTAGGGTTTGAATCTAGAAGAGTAACTGTCGGAAATCAGACTACCATCGATATACAAATGGCTGAGGATGCTCAAGCCTTGGAAGAAGTGGTGGTTGTGGGTTATGGAACACAAGACAGGAGAAAAATAACAGGTGCAATTTCGTCAATAGATAGTGAAGATTTGGGAGTTGTACCAGTAACATCATTCGATCAATCATTACAAGGTCGATTACCGGGAGTTCAAGTCACACAAACTACAGGTTCACCTGGTGGAGCTGTAACGGTTAGAATTCGAGGATTTGGGTCAATTTCAGCGAGTAATGAGCCTTTATACGTTGTTGATGGATTCCCAATTGAAAATGAATCAAACCAAGGAAATTCTGGGTCAGGGTTTTCGAGATTAAGTATAAATCCACTCGCTTCATTCGACCCTAATGACATCGAATCCATTGATGTCCTCAAAGACGCGGCTGCAGCAGCTATCTATGGATCTAGAGGAGCTAATGGAGTCGTGATAATAACCACAAAAAAAGGTAAATCAGGAAAGCCTAGTATTGATTTTAATCATTATACCGGATGGCAAGTGGCTACAAATTTACCTGAACTAATGAACTCACAAGAATATTTAGATATGATGGTTGAAGCTAGAAATAATTCTTGGGTAGATGGAGATCCTGATAATCGTTCAAATTCAGATCCGGATGAGATAAGACCCGGTAACTTAAGAGTTGGTCAGTTTCAAACGGCACCTCAACATGATACAAATTGGTTAGATGAGATATTCAGAACAGCAATGATGTCCAACTATAACCTTTCTATTAAAGGTGGAAATCAAAATATTAAATATGCTATATCTGGTGGTTTTTTTAATCAAGATGGGATTATTATAGGATCAGGTTTTAAACGTTACAATTTTAGAGCAAACATTGATATAAAAGCGAATGAAAAACTATCAATGGGCTTTAATTTTGCCCCTAGTATATCTATTCATGATCGAATTAGGACTGAGGGAAATGGAAATTTTGTTCAAGGAAGTGTTATACATGCTGCAATTTCAGCAAGACCATCTTTTCCAGTCTATAATGAAGATGGTACCTACTTTAATCATCGAGCAGGAGGTACACCTCCCTTTCTTTCTAACCCTGTTTTTTTAGCAAATGAATTAGAAGAAGAAGTTAACGTTAGCAGAATTTTAACCAATTATTTCGCCGAGTACAGTTTTATTGAAGATCTGAAACTAAAGGTTAGTCTTGGAGCGGATTTTAATAACATTACCAATTTACAATTTGTACCTCGTTCTCCAAATTGGCCTCCTTTTGAGGCTATAGTTGGTCAGGCATATTCATTTCAATCGCAGGCTTTTTCTTGGTTAAATGAAAATATTTTAACCTATTCCAAGAAAATTGGGAATCATGATTTTTCGATTTTAGGTGGTGCAACTTTTCAAAAATATAGGATAAATAGAATGGATGGTTCGAGTCAGAATATTCCAACTAATTCAATAAAAACTGTTTCAGCTGGAACGGTCATTAATGGATTAAGTCAAAGGATTGAAGAATGGTCTTTAGTGAGTTATTTAGCAAGAGCGACATATGATTATAAAGGCAAATATTTAATTTCTGCATCTGCAAGAACTGATGGGTCATCAAGGTTTGGCTCTGAGACTAAATATGGTTTTTTTCCAAGTGGATCAATAGGTTGGTTATTCTCGGATGAAAGCTTTTTCCCTCAGTCAAAGTTTTTTTCAGAAGGAAAATTAAGGCTTAGTTATGGCCTTACAGGAAATAATTCAATTGGAAATTATTCAAGATTTGCCTTATTGGGAAACACACGCTATGTACTAGGATCGGATCAGCAGGTAGTTGGAGGACTTTCTCCTTCAAGCATAGCAAATGACGAATTAGGTTGGGAAGTTTCGAAATCATTTAATATTGGGACCGACCTATATTTCTTTGATAATAGAATAAGGCTTTTAGCAGACTATTATATAAAAAACACAAATGATTTACTCCTAAATGTTCCAGTTCCCGTTACAACAGGATTTACATCTGCCTTACAAAATATCGGTGAGGTTAGAAATTGGGGATGGGAATTCGCATTGAACACAGTTAATTTTGATAAAGAATTCAAGTGGTCGTCGGATTTTAATATTTCTTTTAATAATAATAGAATAATTGATTTGGGAGGCTCAGGCGTTGATGGAGTACTTCTCATAGAACCCCCCATTTTTGCTATAGGACAAATTTACATTAATCAAGAGGGTCAACCATTTAGTCAGTTTTACGGATTTAAGACAGATGGCATATTTCAAACAGAAGAGGAGATCGCAAACCACAATGCTGAACAACCATTCGCAAGGCCTGGGGATTACAGGTTTGTTGATCTTAATAATGATGGAATTATAGATGCACAAGATAGAACAGTTATCGGAAACCCTTTACCAGACTTTTTTTACGGTTTAAATAATCGCTTTAGTTATAAAAACATTGAATTATCTATTTTCCTTCAAGGAGTAAGTGGAGGAGATATTTTTAATATCAATGGTCGTTCAGGTGCAACTTTAGGAGGTACCACTAATCAATTAAAAGACGCTGTTAACAGATGGAAATCTCCAAGCGAACCTGGGGATGGATTCCATTCTCGTGCAAATGTTAATGATAGAAATGGAAATAGTAGAATTTCAGATAGATGGGTAGAGGATGGTTCTTTTTTACGTGTCAAAAATATAACTCTAAGTTATACATTTAAACCTGCATTATTAAATAGTATCGGATTAAAGACAGCAAGAATATATTTACAAGGAACAAATATCCTAACATTCACTAATTATTCAGGTTTTGATCCAGAAGCTTCTTTTAGCAATAACAATCCATTATTACAAGGTTTAGATTGGCAGGTTTACCCATTAAATAAAACATATACAGTTGGTATAAATGCATCATTTTAAATTATACAGAGATGAAAATTTATAAATATATATTCATAGTTTCGGTTTTGATTTGGACAAGCTCCTGTAATGATTTCCTTGAAATACCTCCCACATTTCAAGATAATTCAGCACTCTTTTATAAAACTCCTCAGGATTTTGAATTAGCAATTGCTGGTGCCTATGATGGACTACAATCAATTTACAATTCAGGACAAAGTGGTGGTCACTGGATTTTCGGAGATTTAACTACCGATATTGCAGAAACTCAGAGTACTGCAGGAGCAAATTGGGAGGCTTTCTCGAATTTCTTATTATTTTCAGATAATATACATGTTGAATTGTATTATAACGCCAGTTTTAATACAATTTATAGAGTAAACACTATATTAAGTAAGTTAGATGAAGTGGAATTATCAACAGAAATTGAAACTCAAATTGAATCAGAGGCCCAATTCATAAGAGGATTAGTCTATTTTAATTTAGTAAGAATATTTGGAGATGTTCCCCTCGTTACCAAGCCTTTAGGCATTTCAGAGTCTTTTTCCTATCTGAGAGAATCAAAAGAAAAAGTATATGAAGTTATTTTGACAGATTTAGAATATGCTTACCAAAATCTTCCAGAAGTTCGTAATGGCAACCAAAATGGAAGAGCTACGAAATTTGCAGCAGCAGGTTTATTAGCTAAAGTGTATTTAACACTAGGGAATTTTCAAGTTGCTGCTAATTATTGTAAAGAAATAATTGATAGCAATCAATTCAAATTATCTGAGAACTATTCTGATGTTTTTAGTCTAAGTTTTCCAAGTGAAGAGTCTATTTTTGAGATTCAATTTGCTGCTAATTTAAATGGCGAAGGAAGTAGATTTTTCCAAGTATTTATGCCTCAAGGCTCAATAAATGGTCAAGGACAAGGTTACTGTATCCCCACAAAACAATTCATTGATGATTTTGAGGAAAATGATTTAAGAAAGGATTTTGTCATTGTATCCAATTTGCCGGGTTCACTTTTCCCAGGTTCTTATGGGGCTGGTAAATATATAGATCCAAGTGCCGGAGTTTCAGATGGTGGAAATAATTGGATAGTACTTAGATATGCAGACGTTCTTTTAATGTATGCAGAAGCCCTAAACAAAATTAGTTATGGGAGTGAACAAGCCTTTTTGGCATTAAACGATGTCAGATCTAGAGCTGGATTGAAGAAATTAAGCCAACAGGATCTTCCTAATCAAAGTGAGTTTGATTTAGCCATTGAAAGGGAAAGAAAATTTGAACTTTGTTTTGAAGGGCATAGATGGTTTGATTTAGTTAGAAGAAATAGATATTTAGAAGTAATGAATAATGAGTACCAACATCCATTAGGCATTACTGTTCCCGAGACCTATCTTCTTTTTCCTATTCCACTTAGTGCAATAAATGTAAATCCGAATTTAACTCAGAATCCGGGTTATAATTTATAACTTATGAATAAAGGCATAACTTTAATTTAAAGTTATGCCTTTATTCATTAATATTTATAATATTATTTTTGATATTTTGAAATATATTTATAATATATATATTCAACAATTTTAATAGGTATTTTAATAATTTAAATTAAATATTTTTTTTATTAAAATTAATTTCGATATAAACAATATAATAAAATGTATTATTTTGTATTTCTTATATTTCAAATAACTGTGTTTATACAAGGTTATAATGAATATAAAAATATTACAGCTATTTCAAAACCCAATATCATTATAATTTACACAGATGACTTAGGTTACGGCGATATATCACCCTTCGCACCAAAAGATGAAATAACTCCAAATTTGGCAAGTCTAGCAAAAGAAGGAATCACTTTGACTAACTTTTATGTTGCGTCTTCTGTTTGCTCTCCTTCCAGAGCTTCTTTATTAACTGGTTCTTATCCTATCCGAGTAGGGATCCCCCGGGTTTTGGCACCCCATGGGATTTCTTGGGCACAGGATGTTTGGAGAACTGGGCTTAACCCTGAAGAACAAACCTTGGCAGAATTAGTAAAGGAAAGGGGATATACTACAGCATTGATTGGAAAATGGCATTTGGGTCATGCCAAAGAGCAGCTTCCTATCCACCATGGATTTGATGAATTTTTTGGGATTCCTTATTCCAACGACATGATTCCTTCTGCAAGCCAATCCTATCCGCCTTTGCCCTTGATCAAAAATGACGTTGTTGTGGAAGAAAACCCTGATCAGCGATTTTTTACAAAAAGATTTACTGAAAAAACGATTCAGATAATTTCAGAAAACAGGAATTCTCCATTTTTTATTTTGCTAACCCATCCGTTGCCGCATGTGCCTTTGAGTACCTCTCCTGAATTTCAAAACAGAACAAAAAAAGGAATTTATCAAGATGTAATACATGAGATTGACTGGTCGGTTGGCCAGATTAAAAAGAAACTCAAGGAATTGGACTTGGAGGAAAATACTATTCTGATTTTTACCTCCGACAATGGACCATGGTTGGCATACCAGACCCATGCAGGTTCTGCTGGAAATCTAAGAGAAGGTAAAAACACGGTATTTGAGGGAGGTTTCAAGGTTCCTTTTATTATCTCATGGCCAAATCAATTGCCAAAAAACGAGAAACTAGATGGTTTGGTAACCAACATGGATTTACTTCCTACTTTGATGTCTTGGGTGGGAGGGAATCAACCAGATCTTGAAATAGATGGACTTTCTATTGGAGATTATTTGATGGGAAGAACAGATCAATCTCCAAGAGATGTTTTTTTGTATTACCACAATGAAAACTTGCGTGGAATCAGAGATAATCGATATAAACTTTTATTGCCTCATATATATCAAAAACCTGCTGGAGACAACATTAAGCCTGGTGAAATGGATCAATTTATTTATGATTCTATTCCTTTGTCTCTTTTTGATTTGTGGGAAGACCCTGAAGAATTAAAAAACATAGCAATTTCTTTTCCAGAAATGGTAGAGGCGCTTCAACAGAAAATGGAAAAAGAGCATCAAGAACTTACGAAAGGGAAAAGGTTACCTGGAATATATCAAGGTGAAGAACCTCCTGTGGGTCAGTTATGGATTAATAATAATTAATTAGATAGATTGGGTATTTTAGATTGAAAGACAGATCCTTCTTGGGTCTGTTTTTTTTGCTCAAAATTCCCTATACTTTAAAAAATTATCAGCTTTTGAAAAGAAGAGATTTTATCCAGAAAGCAGGAGTAGCAGCGGCCGTTTCCAGTCTTCCATTGGGGGTTGGCGCCAGCATTTTAACTCAAAAGCGAAATAAAATCTATAATGTAGGAATCATCGGTTATGGCGACAGAGGCTCCGGTCTGCATCATGTCATGAATGGAATGCCAGAAAAGTTCAACATCAGAGGAATTGCTGAAGTTCTTCCATTTCGGGCAGAACCTGCAGCTAAGAAATACCCACAAATTCCTGTTTACCAGGATTATCGAAGGATTTTAGACGATCGTGAAATTGATACTGTGGTAGTATCCACACCGCTGAATTCACATTTTGAGCATGCAAAAGCAGTATTAGAGGCAGGAAAAAACCTGTATCTAGAAAAGACCATGCTATTTACATTAGAGGAGATTCGAACATTTCAAGACTTGGTGGGGAAATACCCAAATCAAATCATTCAAGTAGGTCATCAATACCGGTATTCACCGCTTTATTTCAAGGTAAAGGAATACATTCAAAAGGGTTGGTTAGGAAAAATCACACAAGTCTCTGCTCGATGGGATCGAAATAATAGCTGGAGAAGACCGGTGCCTTCGCCTGAATTCGAGCGGCAAGTGAATTGGCGCATGTACAAAGAATACTCAGGTGGTCTGGTTGCAGAGCTTCTATCTCATCAAATGGATTTTATCAATTGGGCTTTTGATACAGTACCTGATCAAATCTTTGGGACAGGAGGAATAGATTATTTCCAAGATGGTAGAGAAACCTTTGATAATGTTCAGGTAACCCTGAGGTACAACAAGGCTGGAATGGTAGGGAACTTCGGTGCTACTTGTGGCAATCAATATGAAGGCTATGCATTCAAGATAAAAGGAAGTGAGGGGACTATTTCGCTATTGACAAATGATGGGATTTTTTATCCAGAACCTGAGAAAAAAGCCAAACTTCAAGAAGTCGATGGTGTTTCAGGTGCTACTCCTATCACGTGGATTGCTAATAAAAGTGGAATCAAATTAGTCGATCAACCCACCAAGGATGGGAGTATCTATGCTTTGGAGGATTTTTATCGTTGCTTGGAAGAAAAAGCCGAACCGCTTTGTAATGTCACCAATGCCGGCAATACTGCTAAACTTGTTGCCTTGGCCAATCAGTCGGTTTATGGAGGTGGTATAAAAACCTGGAAAAGCTAAACTCTTACCGCTATTCTGAAAAATTGCGATGGAATTTTCTAATTTAAAGCAATGAACTACCCCATTTACCTAGATTACAATGCCACCACTCCATGTGCACCTGAAGTCATAGATGCAATGCTTCCTTACTTCGGAACACACTTCGGAAATGCAGCAAGTAAGAGCCATCCTTATGGTTGGGTTGCTGAAAATGCCGTAGAAGAGGCTAGGGAAATAATTGCTCAATTGATCGGGGCCAAATCCAAGGAAATCATTTTCACTTCTGGAGCAACAGAGGCTATCAATTTGGGAATTAAAGGCATTTTTGAATCTTATCTGGGAGAAAAACAGCATTACATAACCTGCCAAACAGAGCATAAAGCTGTTTTAGATACGTTTTTAGAAATAGAAAAAAGAGGAGCTGAAATAACCTGTTTACCGGTAGATGGCAAGGGAAACATTAGCTTGAAGGATTTGGAGGACGCCATCCTTCCTCATACCAAAATGATTTGCTTGATGTGGGCCAACAATGAAACAGGCGTAATTCATCCAATCAAAGAGATTTCTGAAATAGCAGAATCTAGGAATATCATCTTATTTATTGATGCGGTTCAAGCAGCTGGCAAAATTCCTGTTTTTACAAAAGGCGTTCATTTAATGGCTCTTTCTGCTCATAAATTTTATGGTCCAAAAGGCGTTGGAGCTTTGTATGTTAGACACAATCATGCTTTGCCAAAACCCTTAGCCCAAATTCACGGTGGTGGGCACGAAAAAGGAATGCGAAGTGGAACGTTGAATGTTCCTGGAATAGTTGGTTTTGGAAAGGCTGCAGAACTTCGGATTTCAGAAATGGAAGAAGAAGGAAATAGACTTAGAGAATTGAGGGATTTTTTAGAAAATCAGCTTTTACAAATTCAAAACACTTCTTTGAATGGAAGTCAGGAAAATAGATTGCCTCATGTATGCAATATTGCATTTAGCGGAGTGGAAGGAGAAGACCTAATAAAAAAAGTAAATCAAAAGGTAGCTGTCAGTTCTGGTTCGGCATGCACCTCTATTTCTCCCAAACCCAGTCATGTACTTCAGGCAATGGGCATAAATCCTGATCTAGGTAGAGCTTCTATCAGATTTAGTTTAGGTAGAAACACAACTTTTGAGGATGTGGAAAAAACAATTAATTGGGTAAAAGAAGTGGTTGAAAAGCTAAGAGTATAGGATTAATCAGTTAATCTTTTAAAATCCTCTTCTGTGTCTAAATCAATTGACCCTTCTGGAAAGTCTATCGTTAAAACATCATCCATATTTTGAAGAATTACCTTTTTGGCACCTTCTTTTCCTTTCAGAGCAAGTAATTCTTCGAAGTATTTTTTATCGAAAATTGCAGGGACGCCAAGCGTTCCAGAATAGCGGCATGCAACGATGCCTTTTTCTGATTCCTCCTTATTCCTAATCAACAGATTTAGCAATTCTGTATCAACCATTACTTGGTCGCAAAGCATGATTAGGATTTGATCCAATTTCCCTATCTCATCTTCCGAATCTAAATACCGTAGCAAGCCAGTCTGCATACTGCCAGTCATTCCCAGTTCCCAGCTTTCATTTTCAACAAAAAGAATTGAATTTGTTTTTACTACTGCTTTGATCAGTTCAGGATTCCAACCTAAAACCACTAATACCGAATCAGCAAAACTTGCCAAAGCAGCTTCAATCGCTCTTTGTAGTAAATTTTTACCTTGATATTCGATTAATTGTTTTGGTCTTCCCAATCGGGAAGAGGAACCGGCTGCTAGAATAATAATTCCGGTTCTCATGCTCCTTTTTCGTGAATCGGCCCAATTTTTTCTCGAAGGAAAATGGGTTGCTTTTTATTGAGAACAGCTTTGATTTCGGCAAAAATGGACAAGGCTATTTCCTCGGAAGTCTCAGCTCCTATATCCAAACCAATAGGAGCATAGATGTTTTCTTCGGAAACCTCAATTCCTTTATTTTGAAGGCGATCAATCAGTTTTTCGGTCTTTTTCTTGGGGCCAAGAATTCCAATATAAGGAATCATAGATTGCTGAAGTTTCTCTAGAATCACGGCTTCATATTCAAAATTATGCGTCATCAAGAGTGCAACCGTATGGATATCTGTTTCAATTTTTTCAACCACCTCATCCGCAGGTCCTAGAATGATTTCCTTACTTTGAGGGAAACGGCCAGCAGTTGCCAGATTCTTTCTCCCATCAATAACAATCAATTCAAAACCAAGCAAATCTGCCATACGAGCTACAGGAATGGTGTCATTTCCTGCACCAAACAAAAGAACTCGAACGGGAGGTTTTACTAATTCAAAAAAAACCGAAATTTCCCCAAGTTCGGGATAGCTACGGATTTCATTTTGATTCTGATCAAAGGATTGAATTTCATGTTTAAGGCGTAACCAAAGTTGCGGGTCTAGCTCCTTAACTTTACCGAATTCATGGATTCCCTTTTTCAAAAAAACAGTTCCAATTTGAGCTGACCTTGAATTAGGTATAGAAAAAATAGTCAACAAGAGGCCCAAATTTCTATCTTTCAAGGCTTCTTGAATCAACTCGACTGGATTAGTAGGATCATTAAAATCAATGGGCTCAATCAAGACATGAATAATCCCATTGCATCCTAGACCTACGCCAAATTTTTGATCGTCCTCATCTGTCGTATCATAGGTCACTAGCATGGATTTCTGCTGGAAAATGACAGCTTGAGCTTTTCGTAATGCATCGCCTTCCAAGCAGCCCCCACTAATTGCTCCTGTCAATTGTCCTTCCAAATCAACTAGCATCCGAGCCCCCGGTCTGCGATAGGCTGAACCCACCACTTTTACAACCGTCGCTAAAGCTACTTGTCGATTTTCCTCTTTGGCAAATTGATAAGCAGTAAGTATTTGCTTTAACTCTTTCATGATGTTTTAATTCGCAAATTGGACTTCATTTTTTCGGAAAGAAAACCAGATAGCTATAATGGCTGATATGCCTAAGTAGGCAATCAATACCGGAAGTGCTCCGGGGAAGTCAGCATTTAATCCAAACCAATCTCCCCGCGTGAAAATGAAGTAAAAAGCATAGGCTGCTTTCAATAATTCCCAAGCCCAGGCATTAGGGTTTCTATCCATCAACTCCGTGTAGGCATATATTGTCAGGAAGACAAAACCACCATAGTAGAAAATATCCGGAGCACCTATTGAAGCGATATTTCCAAACAGATAACTAATCAACAGTAAAAGGACTAACAATTGTCCAAAACTCCAAATCAGCATTCCCTTTGGTAAAAAAGGGTTGTATTTGTCGAAATGATAAACGTCCTGAATTTTGTAAACGGGATATTTTTCGGCCACATCAGCAGGTCTCCAACCCAAAGGCATAAACCAAATTTTAAGCTTGTCAGACCATTTTTTTGCTCTCCAAGCATCCTTAATCAAAAGCCAAAGATGCATAAAGTTGATTTTTATAGGATTCCAGGTCTGCACCGGGCGAGTGACTCCATAGATAGCAGGAATATCATCCTGTTCTTCTTGGTAAGTACCAAACCATTTGTCCCAGAAAATGAAAATCTGCCCATAATTCTTATCCAAGTACTCTGGATTGATGGCATGATGAACTCGGTGATGGGAGGGGGTCACAATGATTTTTTCCAAGAAACCCATTTTCCCGATATGACGGGTATGATACCAAAACTGGGCAAATAAATGCAATGGTGCTACAATGGCAATCACTTGAGGAGGTACTCCAAAAATAGCGGCAGGGATAAGAAAAACGGCGAATATTTTGACAATGGAAGAAATACTCTGTCGAAGAGCACATGCTAAATTAAACTCTTCGCTACTGTGATGAATGATGTGATTGTTCCAGAAAATATTGTACTCATGCGCGATTCGATGCGTCCAATAACCCGCAAAATCAAGTGCAAAAAAAGCAATCACATAGACCAACCAGGTAGCTTGAATCTGAAATAATGCAAAATTTGAATACAACCATTCATAGGAAATAACTACAATACTCAAACCCAATACGTCTTTCGTGACATTGGTAATTCCTGAACTAAGGCTTGAGATCATGTCATTGACGGGAACAGTATCTTTTCCTTTCCACATTCCCCAGAACTTTTCAAACAATACCAGCAACAAAAAAGCCGGCATAGCAATCAATAGTATCTTTCCGTAGGTTTCCATTTTGAGTTTATTTCCTCTTAAACTTAACCAATTACCAAAGTTTCTTCAAAAGCTTTTACAGTTCCGCACCTACAAATTGATTTAAAACAAATTTGAATGCTTTAACAAGGCGGACCTGAATCGAAGAATTCCTATCTTCCATCAATCATCGAAACCCATGAATAAAAGAATCTTAATTGGAATTTTGAGCATTGTTTTAGTTGGAAATACTTTTGGCCAACTTAATAAAAAAACGATTCAGGAATTATCCAGACAAGAATTAAAGGAATCCCTCGAACGTTTTTCAGAATTTTTAAAAATCCCCAATAACGGTCGGATTCCGGAAGATATCCAAGCAAATCTAGCATGGTCTCAAGCCTACCTTGAAGAATTGGGATATTCGACTCAAGTTCTCAGTTCAAATCAAATTCCCCATCTTTTTGCATCAAAAAAGGAAGACTCGAACAAGAAGACTGTTTTGGTTTACATGCAAATAGATGGTCAGCCGGTAGACTCAAGTGCCTGGGATCAAGAAAGCCCGTATCTCCCTGTTATGAAGCATCAAGTGAATGAAAACTGGGAACAAATTCCTTGGTCAAATCTTCAAGGAGAGATCGATCCTAATTGGAAAATATTTGCTAGATCGGCTTCTGATTCTAAAGGACCCGCGATGGTATTTTTTACGGTCTTAGAAATTCTGAAAAAGGAAGGGATAGAACCTGCCGTGAACCTTAAGTTTATCTTGGACTTTCAGGAAGAATTATCCTCTCCAGAATTAGCCAAAGTGATTGAACAACATCAAGATTTGGTTGCTGCAGATGGAATTTTGATCATGGATGGAACCCGTCATGTATCCAATCTTCCAAACCTAACTTTCGGTGCTAGAGGGATTGCAACGGTCACTTTGAAAATTTTTGGGGCAAATCGTGATCTGCATAGTGGCCAATATGGGAATTTCGCTCCTAACCCAGTTTTTGAGGCATCTAGGCTCATAGCCTCACTGAAAGATGAATCTGGAAGAGTTTTGATTCCTTGCTTTTATGAAGGTGTCAATCTCACCGAAAAAGATCTACTAGCCATGAAGCAAGTTCCCGAATCGAAGGATGAAATTTTAATGGATTTAGGCTTGGCCTCCTCGGATGAAGTAGGCAACTCCTATCAAGAAGCATTGCAATATCCTTCTTTGAATATTCGAGGAATACAGGCCGCTTGGGTAGGAGAGGAAGTTCGTACGATTATTCCGTCTGAAGTGATTGTAGAAATTGATATGCGAACCGTTCAGGAGACCCCAGGTGAAAGACAAGTTTCCCTTCTAAAAAAGTATATTCAAGATCAGGGATTTTATCTCATTTCGACTGATGAGCCAAGTCAGGAGGAGCGTAAGAAATACTCAAAAATTGCTGCTTTTTCTTACAGAATTGGTTCGCAGCCTTTTCGTGCTGAAATGGATTCTGATTTTGGAAAATGGCTTGAAAAGGGAATGCAAAAAGTTTTTGAGGAGAATTACATCAAAACTCGACAAACCGGAGGATCTCAACCTATGGCACCATTCATTAATATCCTTGGGATTCCTGCAGTTTCTGTGCGTGTACCAAATCCTGATAATAATATTCATGCACCTAATGAAAATATCCGAATTGGAAATTACATCGAAGGAATTCAGACTGTTTTGGGAATAATTACTGAATCATTTTAAGTATGAATTTCCAAGAAATAATTTCTATTGTACTAGTTTCAATAACAGTATTTATAGTATTGAAAATCAGTACTATAAATAATAGATTTATTCAGGGTATTTTAAATTGGTTTCCTGCAATTTTATTGGCCTATGTTATCCCTGCAGCATTCACGCACATATTTCACTGGGACTTATCCCAAGTAAAACTTCACGCTTGGAGCAGGAATGCAATCATTCCTATCACTCTTTTAGCTGTCATGTCCTCCTTACGCATCAAGCAATTAGCAATAGTAGGTTGGAGACCTTTAATTTTATTTGTGGCAGGGAGTTTATTTATCGCAACGCTCCCAGTTGTTTTGGTGATTTTATCCGGTGCCATCTCTCCCCAATCTGAGGTTTTGTTTATGGAAGAATCCTATTGGAAAGGATTAGTCCCTATTGTTGGAGGGTGGATAGGGGGAAGTACTTCGCAGTTGATCTTAAAAGAATTAGCTGAGACTCCTGAAAACTTATTTTTATCAGTTTTGGTCTTAGATAATATTTTGGTGAATATCTGGACCATTTTAATGTTTCAATTCATCAAAAAAGGGGAGATGCTGAGTCTTTTGATAGGCATACAAGACCAACTTCCTCAAAAGCTGGACGCTGATCCTATCAGAATAATAGAAACCAAGATTCGCCCTTTAATCATCGCCCTAATTTTTTCAGGGATAGCCATCCTGACTTTTTATTTGCAGTTGTCGTTTTTGAATACAGTTATATTACTTTCTTTGGTAGGCTTGGCCTTGGGGAATTTTATTCCTATCTGGAATACTAAATTTTCTCTCAAGTTGGGAGGAATTGGGATTGTTTTGGTGATGGCCATTTTGGGTTTAAAGCTCGATTTTAGCAATTTGACTTTACCATGGACTTTTGTGGGAATCGTGATTCTTTGGTTAATCCTTCATTTCCTAGGAATGCTTCTCGTGTCCAAAATCTTAAACCTAAACCTAATTTGGGCGCCAATTGCATCTATGGCTAACTTAGGAGGGATTTCCACAGCTCCGGCCGTAACTGCAGCCTATCGAAAGGATTTGATGCCTCATGCGGTTTTGCTAGCCATTTTAAGTATGGTAACAGGAACAGCCTGGGGAATGCTCACGATTTCTTTATTTCAAATGATTTAAAAATTATCCATTTCATGCAGGTTCCAAGTTTGGCAGAACTCAAAAAAGAATTAAGCTATTTATCGGAAAAAGAACTGATTTCTCTGATAACAGAACTTGCGAAATTGAGTAGGGACAACAAAGCCTATCTTTATTTCAAAATGAATGAACGGGATGATCCTAGACTTTTTGTTGACTCGGTTAAAGAAGAACTGGATGAGGCTTTCGATTCTGTAAACACAGCGAATTATTACTATACGAAAAAATCGGCTCAAGCCATTCGAAGAAAATTAAATAAGGCCCTAAAGCTGAGTAAAAATAAAGCTGATCAAGTAGAGCTGATTTTATATTTCTGCGAAAAATTAAGAGAGCTTGGTTATTTAAATTTTCGCCATCCCGTAATCAGCAACCTTTACCATATACAAATTGGAAAAGCTCGTCGATTAATAGAGGGATTACACGAAGATTTGCAAAGTGATTTTTCTTTCAAACTCGAAGATCTGGCTGAAAAAAATTAATTCGGATTAAAAGCAAGGCTCGTCTATGATTAGATTGGTATTCTAACTTGGGATCTATGTTCCAGATAAATTTTCTTTAAAAAAGTCAGGTTGTTTCAGTTAAAATTTAAGCTAATCCTAGGGATAAAAGTGTGGTAAAAAAAGATTCAAATTCCCCTTTTTTCATTGTCCAATTATAAGGAGACTTTATCTAGCTATTGTTCTTTTTTGGTTTTTTTCAGCTTGCATCAAATCTTTTCAAACCAAAATATTTTAAATGTAAAAAAGGCTGGTTTTTCATGATGAAGATCAGCTGTGAATGTACCCTCGGTCACCATCGAATTCCTTTTTTATGGTTAATTTAATTCTATAGTTAAATGATTTATTAACCTTAAAATTAGGGTGCCATGAAAACGTTAAAACCAATTTTAACACTAGTCTTTGTGTTGACCAATATCTTGGTTTTCACATCGTGTGACTTAGATCGAATGGCTGAGTTAAATGAGAATATTGTGGCGGAAAATAACAATGACCCCAATATTAACCCATTTGACCCAGATGGTGCTGCATTTCGTAAAGGGGATGAAAGTAGTGTGACACACAATCTTTCTTTTCCCGTTATTTGGGCAGAAGGAACTCCGAAGACATTGAGAACACTACCAGGAGACTATGAACCTGGGTATGTTAAGCTAGACGGAGAATATTGGTATGTATGGGATGAAGATCCCGCAGATCCAAGTTATCCTGTACTAAGCTGTTTGCCTGTTGATGGAGAAGATTTATGTTACCCTGATGATAGAGAAGATGTCTACAAAGCCTGGGTTCAGAAAGATGCCAATAATTTCTGGCAAGCTGATGCTGAAAATGCAATAGGCATAGTCGAAGTTGACGTCTTAGATTGGGGAGACAATTTGGAATCAGTAGATTGGTATTTAACCTCGAAGGTAAGAACTGAAGTGGTTTTATATGATAATCACGAAGGAGCAACCCCATTACGACAATATTTAATGAGACATGTTTCCGGATGGGGATCAGATGAATTACACGGCCTTCAAACTGATTTGGATAATAATCCTTTAATGGGCCCTGGCGATCAAGCTACCATTTATTCCGAACATGCAAGGTTTACCATTCAAAAAATTACTTCTGAAACCCCTGAATTAACCTGGAATGCGGAAACATCAGCATGGGAAGGGGATGCTTTGCCTCCGGTATTTTCAGGAGCAGTTTGGGAAGCTGGCGACGGCCCCGGCTATTACAATGCAGAAATTAACATCAAAGGAAAAATCATTTACGGCTACACTTGGGACGTAAAAAGAGCCAATGATGGCATGGGAGTTTATAGACTTACTTTCAGTTTTGATGATAATGATAACTCAGATGTAACAACTGCCTTAAATACATTCTTCACAGGCTCAACTGTTCTAGCAGGATCTGAACCTGAAGAACCAGGTGAAATAAGTGCCTCTGAAGAAGGTGGCGGAGCTGCTCCTGTTATTGATCATGTTCAAAACATAACCTACATCGATATTAACATCTTAGGCAATAAAGGTGGCGGTAAAGGTGGAAAAGGAACTGATGTAGGAACTCCGGGAAAAGGTGGAAATGGCGGAAATGGAGGTAAACCTTCCAACTAATTGAAGCCTATCTTTTTAAGTAAAAACCCGCATCTTTTTGAAAAAGAATGCGGGTTTTTAATTCTACTTATTTAACTCAGCTTTGAAGAGTGTGATTAAGCATCAATACTTCAGTTTTTCATCCTTATCCCAAATCCCCCAATAAGCGCCGACATCACCTTCTGCGCCTACCTTCCAGGATTCATCAAAGGAAGAAAAATAAAAGACATCTATGGAATCTAGCTTGGACCAAGCCTGAATATTGATGAAGTATTTCATGAAATTTTCATCTGAAGGAACAGCTCCATAAAGCGGAGTTCCCTGACTAGGCCAACCTGTTTCCGTAATAATTACTTTTTTGCCTTTTCCAGCTCTTACAGCACGATTGTACATGTCCTTGATGTATAATAAGGAATAATCCAAAACACAGCCTTCCCAATAAGGGTAGCAATTGGCTAAAATCACATCACAAGCTTCGGTGATTCGAGGTTTTAGCTCAAACTCATAATAGGCATCCACATAGCCTACAGGGACTTTGGGCAATTCTTTTTTCACCATTTCAATGAAGCCGAGTAATTGATCTTCTGTAAGGTCCTTCCGGTACATCACCTCATTTCCAACGGCAGCAATATCTACATAACCTTCCTTGGCAAGCTTGATCAAACCTTTAACTTCTTCTTGATTTATTTCATCATCTTTTCCCAACCAAGCTCCTACCAAGGTTTTCATTCCCATTTCTTTCGCGATCATAGGAATCAACTCATTTCCTTCAGTACAGGAAAAGGACCGGACCCAATTGGTATAGGGGCGAATGATTTCCAATCTCCTGCGTACCTGCTCTTCGGTCAGGGTATCGCCCGGCTGTTGCCCTTCCTCATAGGGGCTAAAGCATAGACCATGCATACCTTGTTGGAGCATTTCGTTAAATGATTCTGCCAGTTCTTGATAGGATAATCCTTGCAGATTTCTTCCTGCAAGTGACAAAACTTTGTCAGCATTAAAAGACATTTTACTTATATTTTAAGGTTTCGTTTTTATTCCAAATTCCCCAGCTTTGTCCAACCTCACCTTCATGGTGTACCTTCCAAGGCTCATCGAAAGAGGTGAAATTGAACAAGGCAATGCCTTCCTTCTGAGCCCAGCGGTTAGAAGCAATAATATACTTCATGGCATTTTCAGGTGAAGGTTTGGCTGATTGTACACTTTCACCGGAGTCAGGCCAGCCTGTTTCCGTGATGATGACTTCTTTCCCGTTGGCTGCATTTTTAGCCATTTCGTACATTTTTTCCAAATAAATAGGTGCTTGATCAACATTGCAACCTTCCCAGAATGGATAGCAATTGGCTAGCACCAAATCACATGCATTGACGATTTCCGGACGCTGTGATAGCTGGAAATAGGTGTCTACATAACTCACGGGTATGGTAGGAAGAGCTCGTTTTACTTCCAATAAATAGTCAAGCACCTCTTGTTCTGTCAATTCATTACGAAGTAGCACCTCATTACCCACCACAGCGATATCCACCAACCCTTCTTTCGCCAATTGAACAAGCTGAGCTATTTCCGCTTCATTTTTGGATTTATCGGTTCCTAGCCAAGCACCAACCATGGTCTTCAAGCCTTTTTCTCGGGCAATCTTTGGAATCAATTCATTTCCATCTGTACAAGAGAAGGAGCGTACCCATTGCGTATGTGGTGCAATGATTTCCATTCGGCGTCTAATCTGATTTTC
The DNA here is from genome assembly GCF_004571135.1 of Algoriphagus kandeliae. Taxonomy (GTDB): domain Bacteria; phylum Bacteroidota; class Bacteroidia; order Cytophagales; family Cyclobacteriaceae; genus Algoriphagus; species Algoriphagus kandeliae. The sequence goes on along the minus strand of NZ_SPSB01000001.1, from coordinate 769,682 downwards.
GGTAAGTGTATCACCAATATTTTGTCCTTCCAGGTAAGGACTGAAGCACATACCATGAAAGCCTCCATCAAGGGTTTCAGCAAATAAGGCTTTTATTTCGGAGCTTGATTTTCCTCCGAATTCTTGCTGAATCTTTTCAACTGCCACCTTATCTTCATCCGTGAGAGATAGAATTTTTCCACTTTGATATCCTGTGTAAACTATTTCCGGTTTTTGATCTTCGGCTTTTCGTTTCTTTAATTCCTCTCGGATTTTATTTGCTCTTTCTTCATCTACATCATAGTCATGCATCAAGTACATGGCGACGATTGTTCCTAGCATAGGTAAACCAGAGAAGAATAATCTTAATCCAGTAACTGCACCTTCGGGTTGCACTGCGGCATTTCCATCGAAACCAACTACCGTCAAAATTACACCACTCAAACCTCCAGCGATAGCAAACCCAAACTTAACCATGTACCAGTAAATAGCTCCAAAGACTCCTTCTCGTCGTTTGCCATAATTCAATTCATCCAAATCAATCACATCGGCAGTCATCGACATCATCAATACAAAGAGACTACCTATACCAAATGAATGAAAAGGAAGGGAGAAAATGAACATCCAAGGCTTTCCGGGAACGAATAGAAACCACAGGGAGGTATAACCAATTAACGCAATAGCCTGAGATACCATAAAGGCATTTTTCTTACCTATCTTTTTGGACATCCAAGCCACAATCGGAATCACAATAAAAGTGGTAACCAATGCTCCGACACTACCGAAAATTGGCGTCCAATAGCCCGCAGCGCCAGCGTCCCCATTGAACAAATACCAAACCACAATAAAGAATACGAATCCCGCTACAGTGTTAAATGCATTGAAAATAAAGAATGTAGAAATACATAGCTTTCGGAAAGGTTTTAGAGAAAAAGCCTCTTTAAATCCTCTGATAATTTGAGAAAGGCTATCGCCAATTGCATTGAAAGTCAGTGGAGAAAAGTTTTCATTTTTAGTGGATTTACTGGAGATAAAAATGGCAGGAACCATAGCACAAATCGCAAAAATAACCCCAACCCAAATGGCTAGCTCCCGAGTAGCGGATTCAGGATTCGGGAACCAGGTAGGCTCATACATGATTACCCAAAACCAAGGCGCAATTACCCATGCCCACTGTCCAATCCACTGAGCGATAGCCATAATTTGAGTACGCTCATGAAAATCTTCACTCATTTCATAACCCATGGCTACATAGGGTACACTGAAAATTGTCAATCCTATATAGAAGGCAAATGACCAGAGTAGAAAATAAGTGAAGTTATAAGTCACACTGTTTTCCCCGTAAAGTTGCCACATCACCGAGAAAGAAATACCCATTAATACGGCTCCAAGTAAGACATATTGCCTGCGTCTTCCCCAAACAGACTTGGTGTTGTCGGAGATGAAGCCCATGATGGGGTCAGTTACAGCATCTAGGACCCGAGGGAGGAAATAGACAATTCCCCACATCCATCCTGGGAAGCCTAAATTTTGAACTAGCACTACCATAAATATCCCAAGTGAGGCTGGGAACATTTGATTTGCTAGCATACCCACACCGAAGGCAATTTTTTGGCCCATCGGTACTTTTTTCACGGTGGTTGACATGGTTATTAAGGGTTATTGATAAAAAGCTTAAATTATTGAATATTAATACTTTGCAGGTGGAGCCATTACTTCCTGCATCAATCTTTCTTCATCTCCATCGAAGGTTTTTACAATTGGATTTCCATCTCGGGTAAGATCTTTGAAAATCCCTTGATCAACCATTTCCCACAAAGCATACTTGGCCTGACCAGTCTCTGTAAATAATCCAAAATGATTTTCCGAACCAATTGGATTCCCTGCGTCCTTCCAAGGCTCATTGAATCCTTCAAAAAAGAAACAAGAGATGCCCGCTTCATTGGTCCATTCACGCATCAGTTGATAATAGCGTGCCTGCTTGTATTCATCGGTTGCATGTGAACCGTCAGGGCCATAAAGCCCATCAGATACGGAAGCCCATCCTGTTTCGCCAATATGCACCGGCTTATTCACACCCAGGCTCTTCATATAGTTGGTAACTGAGTCATATTGAGCCTTTGCGAAATCCAAAGCTCTAAGCATTGCTGCGTCGACTTTTTCAATTTCAGACAATTTGGATTCTTCTATAGGTACTCTCCAAAAGTCCGGGTTGTAGTGCGTATTGTGATAGGGATAAGTATGCATTGAAATATAATCCACTGCCTTCACCAATTTGGCCAGATCTTCTGTGTGATACATCGGATCTCCACCTCCCCAAGAGGAAAAATCATCTGAACTCGTGATCCAAAGATCTTTTGAAAGCTCGCCTTTTGACTTCAAATCCTGAAGGTAATTGACCCATTTCAAAATCACAGATGGCTGCACATAATAACTCGTAGCCCATTTTACCATGGCCTCATTACCCACAGCAAGTACCTTTACGATATCTGGATATTGATTGGCCAAAGCCACAGCTCGTTTGATTTCTCCTTCGTTTTGCTCACTTTCTACATCATGGTCAGGTTCAAGATCTGTCCATGCATTTTTACAATCTATCCAAGCGCCTAACATCACGTACATTTCAAAATCCGGATCCTCACTTTTCATTTCGCTGATAGCTTTAAGCAAGTTGGAAGCATGCGCAAACTGCACATTATATGTTCGGAGCATTTTTATGCCCATAGCAGATAGTATCCGCATGTCTTCTTTGAGTTGGGCTATACTAGGTTGAATATCTCTAGATTTTGCTCGATAGCCTTCATATGAAATTGCCTGATAAGCTGGATTTCCTAGAATTTCTTTTGCAGTCACTACTTTTTCTTTTGTTGAGTTAATTGTTTCCTTTTCTGTTGTTGAATTTCCGCATGAAAAAGCCGCCATTACAGCCATTCCTATGCATATTGATCTGAAGAGCGTCAAGTTCATGGTATTCATATTTTTGGTAACTATACTAAATTATTTGCTTGTACTTTTTTTATAATTCAATCCATAACCCAATGGGAAAAGTGGGTTAATCGATTCATCCCAGAAATTGGGACCGAATTTTCCTTGAAAGTCTTCCACTGATTTAGGCCAGGAGTGAGGAAGTTTTCCTTTGAAATCAAATTGTCCAAATAGAACTTCTGCGATTCCATCTCCTTCAGAACCAGGTAGCCAAGCAGCAACAAATGCATCACTTTTCTTCAGTTGCTCCGTAATCACCAAGGGTCTTCCAGAAATCAATACAACCACTGTTTTAATTCCTTTTTCGGAGTAAGCATCAATATATTTCTGATGTTCTTCGGTTAAAGTGAGTTGAAAAAGATTCATTTCCCCACCTATATCCCCAAAAAACTCGGCATAAGGATTTTCCCCAACCACAATCACCGCAACATCTACATCTTCAATTTCTGCAGTTCCTTCTTGGTCATATACTACTTCTCCCGTGGAAAACTTCCGTATACCTTCCAGGATGGTAGTTGCCCCAGTGTAATTTTCAGTGGATCCTTGCCAATTGATCGTCCAACCTCCCGATTGTAAGCCTGAATTATTTGCAAAGGGTCCGACAACTGCGATTTTGGAATTCTTTTTTAAAGGCAAAGCCTGATTTTCATTTTTCAAAAGAACCAAGGACTCTCTCACCGCTTGCTTCGCAACAGCCCTATGCTCGGGAATTCCAATTTTGCTTATGAGACTTTTATCGGAAAAAGGATTATCAAATAACCCAAATCTGAACTTTTGTCTCAAAATCCTGCGAACAGCATCATTAATTCTTTCCTCTGAAACTGAACCATCCAAAACCGCAGCCTTTAAGCCCTCTTGAAAACCATCTAGATCACCATCTACTGCCATCACCATGTCTATTCCGGCATTGATAATATCATTTTGGCCAAAACGGGAATAGGCTTTCCAGTCAGATACCACAATTCCATCAAATTGCAACTCTTCTTTCAGTAAATCAGTGATTAAGGCCTTGTGCGCATGCATTGGGATACCGTCTAAGGTATTGAAGGAGGCCATGATAGAGGCAACACCCGATTCGATAGCTGCCTGATAGGGTGGAAGAAGTCGCTCAATGACTTCTTCCCGACTGAGTGAGGTATTTCCTCCTTCCACGCCAAATTCTGTCGCTCCATCCCCGATATAATGTTTTGCCGTGGCCATTACACCAATATTCCCGAGTCCTCCCTGATGGCCTTTTACGGATGCTTTGGCCAACCGGGCTGTTAGTTCTGTGCTTTCAGAAAAGGCTTCGTAAACACGTCCCCATTTTTCATTCATCGGAATGGCAACACATGGAGAAAAAACCCAATTAAATCCAGTTGCCTTGGATTCTATCGCTGTGATGGCAGCAGCTTTTTCTACCAATTCTTCATTTCCAGCAGCCCCTAAACCAATATTATGAGGAAATATGGTGGCTCCTTCATAGGTGTTTTGTCCATGAACAGCATCCACACCAAAGAGCAAAGGGATTTTAAGTCTTGTTGACAAGGCAAATCGTTGAAGCATCGCAAATTTTTCTTGCCATTCTTCCGCATTGGAGCCGGGTAGGGGACCTTGGGTATGGATTACCGAACCGATATACTTTGTCTTGATATCTTCAGGACTAATATCATCAAAGTGCCGAACTTGGCTCATTTGACCGATTTTCTCCTCCAGCGTCATTTGAGAGATTAAAGCATCCACTTTTTGCTCCAAATCCAGGTCGCTATTGATTTTTTTTCCCATAGAACAATTAAAAAATTCCTAGAAAAGTGAACCCAGGTCTAAGTGGACAATCAATTTTTCTACCTCACCAGAGCGTGAGAAGATCTTATCAGACACATCCTTTTCCAGCATCAAATTGTCTTCCTGAACGCTTTTTAATCCATTTCCATAAATCGTTTCAACCGCATTTTTAGAGCTCAATTTGTACACGATAGGAACTTGACAGTATGTAAAGCAAAGTGAGTTCTCCCAAACAGGGCTTTGAGTAGCCATGCCATTTACATTGAAATAGTCGAAAACCCGACTCTCTGGTAAAAACTCAGATTTTTTCAACATAAATGGACTGAATAAAAGCTGACCATTTTCTATAAAAACTCCCAGTTCACCGAATCTACAAATGATGTCTTCTTTTACTTGGCCAGTCATACCGGGTTGTTGAGCACCTTTATTGGCGGGAGTGTGAGAATAAGGATCAGTAGGGAAGGCACCATATACACTTGGTGATTTGTGTACCCCGATTCCTTCATTGATTTCATAGTAATGGGCGATTAATTTTTCCAAAATTTCTTTTGGATCTTTAGCTTCATAAGCCTTCACACAATACTCGAGAACTGCAAGCTGAAGCTTAGAAACCATGTGCCAGTAAATCGACCCTAGTCCTTCGTATCCATAAAAAGTACCTGATCGTCCTGTAAAAGCTTTATGGTTAAATACTTTTTCAAAAATCTGAAGTACTTGTTTTTTATCCTCTGAATTGAATACAAAATCCTCCGAATTAATAGCATCCAATGCAAGAGCTAAATCACCAGCATTCTTGAAATTTCCATTGAAATGGTAGTCTCCATTTATGTCCTGATTGATAATGGATTTATTGCCTTTTTCGATCAGCTTTTTCAAAACCGTAGACTTTTCTACATCGGATGCAGAAACATTGTTTTTATCCAAAAATCCTGGTAGCTCCTTGTTTGGATAAAGCAGGTAGCTGTTTTGATCTTCCCGGTAAAGCTTACTATTGCGCAAAGCATCCAAAGTCTGCAATACCTGTTTAGAACTCAAATAACCCGAACTCAAAACTGCAACCTGCCCCTCTAGCATTTCACTGAGATAGGAAATAGATACTTCCTCCTCATTTTCTACAGTCATTAGGTTGTAGGCGTGATAAAGATTGTCCTGACGCTTATTCGCCTCGATTGTATGCTCAAGGTAACGCAGTGATAGCTCAGAAAAATCAATTAATTCTTGAATAGAAATGCCTTTTCGCTCACTGCTGAAGGAATTTTGGTAGATTTTATTTCGATAACGACTGCCAGCTTGACCCAAAGCATCAAGCACCGACTTTCTGTTTTTATCAGTAAATCTTCCAGAAAGTAAATATTGGTGTGAATCCAGAGCCTTCGAAGTTTCTTTAAAGAACTCCAATAATTCTTCGGAAACTTGGACCTCTTGACTTTGGCTTTTTTGAAGTACGTCGATGAAAAAGCTCAAAAATCTTCTGAGATAGTATAGGGTAACCATCGAAACACCATTTCCTACCAAAGCATTGTTGGCATCGTTCCATTCGGGTCTTTGAGTATTCATCCAAATTCCACCCTCAGGAATGAAATTGGAAATTTTGGCTAGTACGGAGGCCAAAATTTTCTCCAAAAAATTAACCTGATGAATAGCACCGCTTTGATTTTGAATCAAAGAAGCATCCGAACCCAAGGTTGCCCATCGCTTTTGAATAGCTTGATCCAATTGATGATCAAAATCTATGGTATCCTTTGGGTTTTTCAGAATGTCCTCATAGGATTTGATTTTGTAGGGAACATTGGCATAAACGAAAAGATCCTCATTGAAATATTGTGTCAATAAACCTGGTTTATAATTCTCAGCAAACTCTAAGAATTTCAGTAAATAGATAATCTGATGATCACCCCAATACCCAATATAAGACCATGGGTCATCTGCTTCGATCCGCTCCCAATCAATCCCATTTTTAGTGATTCGATAAGGATTATAACCATCAAAGGTAGAGGCATTTAAAAACTTAAATATCATGCCTTCGATGAACTCTGGGTAGGAGAGGGCTAATGCCTCCCAATTCTGAAAAATATCCCTCCAGTTTCCGGCATAGTCCAAAACTTTAGACCCATCCTCTTCATTTTTAGTATTTATCGAAAAATGATTCCAAGGTCTGCTTGGATCTCCATGTCTACGGCTGAATTTCAAAGGTAAATACTCTAAACAAAGCCGTTTGAAATCCAAATCGTCGGAACCTTCAGCTAGTTTCTTTAATGTAGAAATAGGAAATTGATCTGGTAGAGAATCCAGACTACTTTTTTGTCTTGAAAAAACATCCCGATTCGCATTTTGGATATTATTTTTTAGATCAGTTTTTTCAATCAAATAATTATTGTCAAAAATACCACCTCGCATGATATTAAACATGGAGTTGGCAAAATGGCGGGTATCTTTTAACCAATCCGCTGTCAATTGTAGCCCATCAGCTGCAGCATTGAGCTTAATTAGTTCCTGGGTACCTAGTTCGACATCATTTTTGACTTGAGAAATCAAGTCTTTTTCATGCTTTATAACATGCGCTAAAGCTCGAATCTGAGATACATTTTGATTGACATCAGCTATAATCATCCACTCCTTCATTTCTCCAGACTTCAATTCAAAATCCGCCTGAACGAAATATGCCCCCCTTCGTGCTTTTACGTCAGTTTCATTTTTGATTTCTTGACCTTTCCTGAATGCATCCAACTGGGAAGATGAAAGGAGTCGCATAGAAGGACTAATGCCAACAGACCAAGCTATGCTTGACTTCAATGCTTCACTTGGCTCGGCTTTATCAACAATAATGGCACTTAAGGCAAAAATTCCAATACCACTTTCTTGCTCTAATTCATTTCGCTTATAGGCATCCACGAGGTTGCTGCGCATGCCTTGAAGAGCACTTCCTACACCATATGGCATGATATTTTGAATCCCATCCAAAATGGAAATATCTACCGTGGATGTAGTGTTGTTTATGATTTTGCTGGTTTTTACGAATCCAAATCGATCACTACTGCTCCACTGATATTGGAATGTGAGATTTAAGTCAAGATTTACCTCTTCAAAAAGGATTTTATTGCCATAGCGATTTTTGTAAAGATTTCTTTTTAAACGATACAGATTGGCATAGTGAATAGAAAAAGGCTCCCAAATAAAAGTTTGATCGTTTTGTTTGACTCTACAAATTGTTTTGGAACCAGTAATTTCTGAGGATTCTAATATTTTATCATCTGTGTAATAAGGGAAAAGCGCACTCTCCGGATCTTTTCTTCCTGCACTGATACCTCCATTACTTCCTATAAACAGCCAATGATTAGCTGGGCTGATGATACTCATGAAAAAAGGAGGTATTTGATCGCAATCAGTGATTTTTAAATATTGCTCGGAGCCTAGCTTAATAAGTTCAAGCTTATCTTGATTAATGAGCTTTTGTTCACTTATGCCTTTCTGCATAGAATAAAATATGTTGGTTGAAATAGTTGAATAGAGCCGAGTTAATCAACCCGGCTCATTTGTGAATTCTAATTAAATATTTTTTGATTATAATTTTTCGATACGCACATTATCTATCAATACCGCACCTGCTCCGCCACCACCAGTTGCGAAGTTGAAGTCAATGATAAACAAAGTACCTTCCGGATCAATGGATTCAATATCCTGAACGACCGTGGTAAAGGTATTGGCATTGATAAGGATTTGAGTATCAAATAAATTGGTGGTTTTAACTCCTCCTTCCGGATTAGGAACCTGGGTTTGCATGTGCAGGGCCGAACCAGTAATTGGGGTCACGACTTTTGCATCATAGCTAATTCTAATATTAGTATTTCCTTGGTAATCCACGGCATCATTGGTATATCTGAAAATATAGGCGCCACCCTCTGTATCATTCAATGTTAATAAGATAGCTCCTGTACCCCCAACGCCGCCATCTGCACTGTAAGCAATTGGTGCATTCTCGTTGTTTTCAGCATTAGCTAGACGGGTCCATTTATCCAGGGCCGATTCAGTATTGAATTCATCAATGAAAAAGGCTTCACCAGTACCACCTGTTCCTCGACCATTTCCTTCCCATCTGATATCATCGAAGTAGTAAGTTTCAGTCGAACTAGTCAACGTACCATCAGTTCCATCAGGATTATCAGGCTTAATAACCAATTGGTTTAATCCTGTATTAGAGCTTGGTATGTCTGTAAAATTAACCTCAACTTCGACCCATGAATTTGCCTCAGCAACGGTTCGGAATTGTGGTGGTGGATTTCCTGAACCAGCCTCTTGGGGTTCACTGTTTAGTTCAAAACGAATCACAACATCCGCTTTGGAAGAATAAACCTTGAGTTTGAGTGTTTGGCTTACATCGAAGTTGTCTGCAAAAGCATTTTGGAAGCCAGCCCATCTATTCGTACCCGCCGCCTTGACTACTTTCAAAGAATTATTTGAAGTGTTGATGCCGGATTGAGATGGGTTAGGGGCTAGTTCTGTAGTTAAGCTTCCTTCTGCAAAGAAGGTACTGATAAATGATTCACAAGTCTCAAACGTAACAGGGAATCCCGTAGCAGCTACCGGCGCACCTTCGCAGCCACCTGATCCACCAGAAGAACTATCGGACTGCGTTATGTCATCTATGTAAAATTCTCCGGCAGTGGTACCTGGACCATCCACAAAGAGGGTTAATTGTGAATAGGAGGCTGTAGCAAAATCAAAATCAAAAGTGAGATCTTGCCATCCAGTCTCACTCGCGGTTACCGCTACTTCCACCGGATCAGCCGTGCCACTCTCAAACTTCATCAATACAGGAACTCCAGCAACAGGGGAGTTGAATCTCATACTGATGATTTTCCCGTTATTGAAATCAACTGGTGTGGCTAAAGAGAAGTACATTCCTTCCCACTCTTTTCCTGAATTGGTCAATTTCCCAACTTGATTACCTGAATTGGTTGGGTCTGAAACTACTTCAAATGCAACTCCATTAAAAGCAGTAGTTTGAACCTCGCCGTTTTCAAAATTAATAGGGAGAGCAGTGGTATTTTGAGATAATAATTCCAATGAAATATTATCTAATACAACCACACCTATATCCGCTCCCATATCAAAAATTACCCGGCTGTTGTCGCTATCAAAATTAGCGGTAAACTCAGCGCTAAATCGTTGAACGTCTGTCGTCAGGGTGAACTCCTGAGTCACATTTGTCCACGGATCTTGATTTAGACCAATGCCTGCTAATATTGTCCTGCCATCTTCTACATCAGTTGAAGCATTAAATGAAAGCTTGTATTTGCTTCCAGATCTAATAGGTAAAACCTGACTAATATTGACATCAAAAGGATTCCCAGCTGTAGTGACGTTAGTGAAAGAAAAAGAATTTCCTCCCTCTTCTCGAACTTCAAGCCCATTTCCAATCCATCCTGTAGTACCGTCTTCAAAATCACCATTTACCAAAAGGCCCTCATCATAATTAACTTTCACAGTTCTTGTCACTTCCTCTGCTGCATTTCCAGCAGCATCGGTCACATTGTAAGCCAATACATACTCTCCTGGTTGGAAGGTGTTTACTTCTCCAGTTACAACAATATTGGCAGATATATCTCCATCTACTTCGTCATTTGCAGTAGCTCCCGGGTCGGTAAATTCTTCACCGATTTCCAATTCAATCGCAGGTTCACCTACCAAGGAAATTACTGGAGGATCCTCATCTGTAATTATGACTATCAATTCAATAGTAAGAGTTTCCTTCACTTCTGTAGAACCACCTTCATTGGTAGCCACGAGAGAAACCTCATAAGTACCATCTTTCATAAAGACCTTTCTTGGATCTTTCAAAGTAGAAAATGTCCCATCACCAAAATCCCACTGATAGGTATCTGCGTTTTGTGAAGTATTGGTAAAAGTTACAATTCCACCTGTTTCTTCATCTATTGAGAAAGTAAATCCCGCAGTAGGAGGAGGGATTATCAAGTCTTCTTCGGTACAAGCAGAGAAGAACAAAAATGACCCGAGTACTAAAAAACTAAGTAACTGGTATAGTTTAAATTTCCTAATCATGATCGTTTAGGTTTAAATGTGATGAATTATTGGTATACTCGGACATAGTCAATGAGCATGGTTTGTGGAAAACGGCTGTTTGAAGAAGGTGAGCCCACAAAATTCCCACCTACAGCTACATTTAACAGGATAAAGAAGGGTTTGTCAAATACCCAATCTGTACCAGCGGGCAAATCCTCTGGCTTCAATCGATTATAAAGCCTTTGATCTACAAAAAAGTCAATAAAATCAGGTCCCCATTCCACCGCAAACACATGAAAATCAGTGTCAAATCTTGAGTCAAAAAGCTGGAATGGTTGAGAGATAGCATTTTCTCCTGAATAGCCGGGGCCATGGATCGAACCAAGTATCTTACTTGGTTCCTGACCTCTCAACTCCATAATGTCGATTTCACCGGTCTGAGGCCATCCAATCTGATCGATGTCTGCACCCAACATCCAGAAGGCAGGCCAAAGTCCCTGACCAAATGGTGTCTTGATTCTTGCCTCAATTCTTCCATATTGGAATTCCTTAAGACCCTTTGTTGTGATTCGGGCAGAAGTGAAGTTTCTGCCTCCAAATGGCTCATTGATGGCTTTAATCACCAAACTTCCACGACCATCTATGTAGATATTTTCGGTCCTGTTGGTGTAATATTGAAGTTCATTATTACCCCATCCTTCATCACCTGTGCCTATATCGTAGTTCCAAAACTCAGGATTTGGCGGATCTCCTGTGGTTCCATCAAATTCATCAGCCCAAACTAAAGTGTACCCTCTATCGGGAAGTTCATTGCTTTCTGTACAGCCACTGATTACAATAAAACCAAAAGTAAGGGTCAGGAAATAACTGAAAATTTTATATGTATTACTCATGATCTTTCTTCATTTAAAATTGAGTATAGACTGATCATCTATAGAAATAAATATTATCAACAAAAATATCGGAAACGGTACCGTCTGATATGAAGAATATCAAATCCACATCATTGGCTGTCCCCAAACCTCCAAAGTCACTCATAGGGATATCATAACTTATCCACTCTTCAGATACCAAGGGTTTGTAATTCCCTAAATTGACAGCACCTGAAGTCTCTGTTGGTCCATTATTGTTTATAATCTGGACGCGGATAAAATCCCCAGGGTCTACATTTTCTCTGACATTGATATCCAAGTGTAGATGAGTCATCTCGGAAGCATTGACATCCGGAGAGTTGAACATGTTTACACTTACAAAATTGAGATTGGTGTAGCTGATGATATTTTCACCTGCAATATTTGTCAGACCACCTTGAGTAGTGGCAAATTGAAAGAAGCCATTGTAATTATCCACCTGAACATTGGTATAAGCATCACTAAAAATTGAAACCACATCTTCAGCATTCCGGGCCGGTGGAGTAGGAGCCCCAATGAATTGTCCTGGAGAGTTTACCGTAAGAGATCCTAACGCATCAATTTCAGTGGCATCAGAACCAAGTGAAGCCGTAATAGTAGAATTTCCTGCACCGATTACAGAAACCTGACCTTGGTTATTGACAGTGGCTACACTTGGATTAGAGGAAGTAAAATTAAAATAGGCTGGAGACGCTACTACAGAAATATCCAGACCATCGAAATTTAGCGTTACACTTGTTCCTGTAACAGGGAAAGTAACCCCGCTAAAGGAATTTACCTCTTGATTTTCACCATTATTAATTTTGGGTAAGGGTTGAGCTAGACTGCTTAGATTTTCAAATCTCAATTCATCAATCCAGAATGAAAACCCTACTTCCTCACCCTCAGGACCAATTCCACCAGCCGCAAATTGAAATACGCCTCTTTCTTCTAGCAGTTTGGAAGGATCAGGAATGGGAATAACAAACTTTTGCCAGTTTGTAGTGAATTTTACATCAGTTCTGAAAGCTCGATAGGTATCTCCCAAAAAATCCTGACCGAATCCTATTTCGGAAATGGTAGCAGCCTGAGATGCTCTGGCATAAAAAGTCAGGGCATTGAAGTCTTGTAAATCTCTCCCAGCTCCATCGATTCTGAATATGGCGCCCGCGAAATTTCCTCCTGGATCATCTGCATCCGGGACATCTATCCTTATCGAGGATGTTCCTTCATAACTTTCATTGTCATCTACAGAAAATACGTCAGGTTTGGCCCCTTGATAGGGGAAATAGAAATCGCTTCCCAATCCCACAAAATTATCTGTGAAAATATCGGCGGTTCTACTATATCTAGCTCTTGGAAGATCATCAAATTCTTCTCTCACACATCCTATTGTGCTAAAAATCAATAGGGAACTAAAAAGGAAAATGTGTTTATTTTTCATGTCCAATCTTTTCTTAATGTTAAAAATCATTACTTCCCAATATGGATATGGATATATGTCCTTAACTCCCATTCATTTCCATTTGGAAAACCGATCGCTTTAGGATCAGGAATCACATTGCCACTTATGTCCACGGTCTGAGCAGGATTATATCTAGGAGAATACTGATCCAGTGATCTCCAGGTAAATCTTATGCCCATGGTTGTATTTGGCAACATGTACCATTCTTGCTTTCCCACCGAGGTAGAAACATCAGCCATTACCTGTACTGGAAATGTCAGGTTAAAATCCCTATGAAAATCAAATGGACCCCAGTCATTAAATTTCAAAAAAGAAGCAACTTTTAAATCTTTATAAATCAAGCGCACATCACCACCAAACCTCTGAATAGTTCTAGGGTCAGAACCATTGGCCTGACCATTTCCACCGTAGAGATTAGCAATAATTCCGAAGCGAGGATTGATTTTAGAAACAATTCGGGTATTGATTTCCCAAAGATCCAGTGCGGGTGGAGCTCCATCTGCAGCCACCGGAATACGTCCAGTTCCAGGAAAGATAATTGCCGCATCCATGGTAGTGGGTAAGTGCCGGTAAACAAATCCAAGACTAGCTGCTAGTGGAGCGTCTTCCTGCATATCATTATCCCATTCATACATCCAGGTGCCCGGTGTAGGATCAAATGTCAATAGTAATTCACCTCCAATAGTCTCCCGGTTAGACCTTACAACAAATGGATCTTCAAGAATATTTCTAGGTCGGGCCGGTCCACCTATGGTTGCTGGGATTGGATCTACCAAGGGCTTTTGCCACATGAAGTTTGGGGCTATTTGAAGATTTCCGGCAGTATAAGTAGCTCCTGTGAAAATGCTGTTTTTGTTTCCACTTCCGCTGTCTTTCAGTGTCCATCCTGTAAAAGTCCGAGTGTAATCTCCACCACCATTCGCTACCAATCCTTGAGATGAAGCCTGCGCATACCAATTGATTCTTCCTTTGGAATAAGAAAGCTTTACTTTTCCTCCCCATAGATCACTCGTTCTTATGCGGTCGGTAAAAGTCTGGTAATTTCCTTCCTCACCCCGAACAATTTGAAATTCTCTTCCTACGAGAGGCTGTCCTGCCCAAATACCTCCAAATTCAAATTTTAAAGTTTCTGAAAATTTGGTTTCAGAATGCAAAGTTAATCTCCTCGTTCGTGGTTGAGGAACAGCAATCGAACTGACTGCTACTGCCGGATCATCCAAATCTTCATGAAAGATACCCGTAACGGAAGTTTTTCCAAGTTCACGTCTATATTTTACTAATAGAGCCGGGTTAGCTCCCCACCATAGTTCTCTACCAAAGGCGAGCTTCAATCCCTTTAATTGTTTTTTACCTGAAATTTCTAATCCAGAAGGCGCTAATGCATTATAGATGTCGATATTGGGACCATAATTTGCCTCAGGATAAAGACCAAAAAAATCACCTTCATAGCCCCAATGATAATGTCCGGTTCGATAGAATCCGTTTAAATCGAATAGCTTGTGGTTCCAAGTATAATCTGCTTGATAAACTGCTACTCGTCCGAGTGCCTCAACAACTTGAGTTCCTGCCTGTGTTTGAATATTTACAGGACGACCTCTGTTTTCATAAAAAATTTCATCAATGGGATTAAGCGCTACATTTCCTAGTACGTTAAAAACCACATTTGCACGGACATTGGAGGAAGGGATAGCTTCAACCCCCACAAAAAAGGATTGCATGTGATCAAATCCCTGCTGATTGGGAAATGTTACTTGGTCCGGATCAGGATCTTTTGGGGTAGTGGTCAGACTTCCACCCGTATTAAAAGTAGTGAACTGTGCCCTTAGCTCACTGACAGAAAGGAGCTGTGATGACTCGCCAAGTAAGGCTGCTTTATCACCTCTTGCTTTTAGAATTGATTCTGTCAAATTTATGGTGGCAAAATGGTTTTGGATGGATTCCAAGGTCATGCCATGGGCATAAGGGTTAATTTGATGAGCTTCTTTCAAAGCATAATAGGCAGCACGAGGATATAGGGTATATAAGCCTCTTACAGTAGTTTGACCTTTAGCAGCAATCCCAAACCACTCTTCATTCATGTTGTTTTCACCTTCTACGTAGTCAAAAGAGTAGCCTCCATTTGCCCACGATGCCTCCGAATTATGGATGTCTAAGTCCACTGTCTGACCGGTTTTCCACCAACCGTCACTGAACTGAAAGGTATAACCTCCTAAAGAATTTCCAGCTTTGCCTAAACCAGCTGCGTTTTCATATATCTCCCGCCAATTATTGACCATGAAATAGGCTTGGGACTCTTGGTCTTCTGCATTATCAATGGCATTGAAAGCATCAGCACCGAATTCAGTAAACAAGATTGGCTTGTTTAACTCATTTCTAACTCGTTCAAAAGCATCTCCGAACGAAACACCACGATACATATTCGTACCGAAAATATCGATGTCTTTACATTCCTCTTTGATGATTTCCAAAAAAAGCAAGTCTCCATTACAAATAGCAATTGGAACACTGGTATCTATACTTTTCATGGCCAGGGTTGCCTCATTAAAAAGTTTATACATAGCAATAGCCCTGGTAGTAGATTCCCTGTCCTCGATAGGAATATCTTCTGTTTCAGCTCCTTCCCAAAACAGCCCATAATTATTTTCATTACCCAAAAGGTAGAGTAGGAGACCTGGAGTGCCTTGATATTCGCGCACCATTTGAGTTACTTCCGTAAGTAAAAGTTCCCTCACCCGTGGATCTGCATATTCGGTATTCGCCATCCATCCTCCATCGATAGTCAGTCCGTAGCGACCAAATGAATGATTTAGCATCGTATAGATGCCATATTTCTCATAGATATACGTAATCCATTTGGCAGGAATACCTGTGTAAATCCGTACAGAATTAACTCCCATGTTTTTTAATAGGGACATTTCTGAATCAAGAGCAGCCATGATAATATCATCAGGTTGCTTCCATAAACTATAGTTGAAATTAGTTCCGATAGGAAAATAATCCCAGTTCATCCCATTGACCATGAAGTCTTTGCCATTGACTTGTAGCTTCATGCCGGTATCATCGTGAACAACGGCGACATGGTTTCTTTGGGCTTCGGCTCTAACTGCAACTAGCAGCAGCGCAAGGGCTGTTAGGTAGAAATATTTCATAACAGTTTCATTTAAAAAGCTGACATCCTTAAACAATTCTTGATTTGGCTTGAGCCATACAAAAATTTATCTAATTAAGTCATTTTGTAGAAAAAATTCCAGTAATGAGACTACATCATTTCTTTCAAAGCACTACTACAAAACCTCAAAAATTGATCTCGCAATCGTTTTATTTTTTTTCAGATTAGAAATTTTCCTACTACAGGATAAATATTTTTGATAAAATATTCCTGATTACGAATAGAGAAATTGATTCATTAATTCCACATAAGAACCCAGCTAAAATTAGAAGTAAGTATATCCTAGAAATTTCAAATTGAATAAATTCTCACTTGGAATCTTGGATTTAATATTATGTTACATAATGTTCACAGTTTTATGTTACATAGCTTGGGGTTCAGCAGGGGTATTTTATTCTAAGCAGCGTTTGGCTAATTAGCCACATAGGAGGGTAGGTAATGGCACACTTATGTGACAAGCTTTGGTGGCGCATGTGTGTGGTATTTAAGTCGACCCATTTCAGTTCTTAACCAGAACCTGACAAAAATCATACTTTTTAATTAAGGATAAGATTGTCCGAAATACTAGATGGTTGTATATTTGAATCAAAATTAGCGCCCTATGTTTTCAAAAGCCTGTGAATATGCCCTAAAGATCATGATCTATCTCCGTTCTGTAGACGGAGCTGGTCATCTGGCAGGGCTGAAAGAAATAGCAGGAGCTATAGATTCACCTACAGCTTATACCGCCAAAATATTGCAGCAATTGGTGCGGGCTAATTTGTTAGAATCTCTCAGGGGTCCAACTGGTGGATTCAAAACGGTCGATCGTTCCATTACATTATTGGAGATCGTTTTGGCGATTGATGGAGATCGATTGATCAATAAGTGTGTACTAGGATTGCAAGAATGTGGCGGGAATCACCCTTGTCCTGTTCATGATAAGTTTGTAGCGATTCGAGATCATTTGAAAGGTGTTTTGACCACTACGAATCTAAGTGATGTACAAGGCGGTATCATTGATGGGAACCGCTTTTTGAAGTTGTAAAAAATTTAAAACAATAACGGACATTATTGTCCTTAATTATGAGCATGGAAAAATTAGCACAAGCAAAAGTAGGAGAGATAGTCGCAACCAACTTTAGAACCTCTAAAGTCTTTACTGCTCACAACATTGATTTTTGTTGTGGTGGCGGAATTACCTTGGCGGATGCCTGCCAAAAACAAGGTCAAGATCTTGAAGAAGTGATTAAGGAGCTGGGGGTGGCCTTAGCTGAAAAAGCAGAAAATGATTGGCAAGCTCTTCCACTAGATCAATTGATCGAAAACATAGTAGAAACGCATCACAACTATGTTAGAGCAACCATTCCGGTTTTGACCATTTATCTCAACAAACTTTGTCGAGTCCACGGTCAAAATCATCCCGAATTATTGGAGATCAACGCTCTATTTGCGAATGGTGCAGAGGCTTTAAGGGTTCACATGGAAAAAGAGGAACTCGTGCTTTTTCCTTATGTAAAAGCCATGGTTCAGGCTAAGAATGCAGGCTTTCCGCTTTCAAAACCGCATTTCGAACACATTGACAATCCGGTTCAATGCATGGAAGCCGAGCATGAAGCAGAGGGCGCAAGATTTAAGAAGATCGCTCAGCTTTCTAACAATTATACAGCACCTGCTGACGCATGCCAAACCTTTAAAGTCACCTATGCTTTGCTAGAAGAATTTGAGCAAGACCTGCATAAGCACGTTCACCTGGAGAACAACATTCTATTTCCATCGGCTCAGCAGATGTTCCAACTTTTTGATTTTCAGACGGCAACAAATAATACTTAATGAAATAAAGAACTCAGTTAACTAACAAATCTCTATTGAAATGAAAAAGCTAATAACCCCATTGATCGTCCTACTAGCCTTTACCATTGCTTCTTGCGGTGGCGGGGAGAGTACTGATACAGCTGATGATGGCTCAGTGAAAAAGAAACCAGCATCAATGCTTGAAAGCACTGTACCTGCCAGTGAAAGAATAACGCTCGATAATAAAGGAGTCGGTAGGATAAAAGACCTTCCTCTTGATGCCACCATTGATGTTGAAATGGTTGCTAGGGGAGAAAAGATCTTCAATACCAATTGTAGTGCATGCCACAAGATTGACAAGCGCTTTATCGGTCCTTCGCCAAAAGGCATCATGAAAAGAAGAAGTCCGGAATGGATCATGAACATGATTCTTGACCCTCAATTGATGGTTGAGCAGGACAGATGTGCCAAAGACCTTTTGATAGAATTTAACGGGGCTGCCATGGCCAATCAAAACATGACCGTAGAGCAGGCTCGCGACATACTAGAATATTTCAGAACACTTGACTAAAATCTCTACAACTATGAAAACTTTTAAGCTTCTAACCGCAGCACTTTTGACCCTGCTGGTCTGTGCTTGCAGCAACACATCCCAAACAGGGTCAGATGCGTCATCCAATGATGCGCAGTCATCGCACCCACAGGGACAGGCATCGGTAGTTGATGATGTCTCTGATCCGAACATCCTTCAGGTGGCCATTTCATCTGAACCTCACAGCACCTTAGTAGCAGCGGTACAAGCTGCTCAGATCGAGCATGTGCTGGTGAACGCAGGGCCACTAACTGTTTTTGCTCCAGTAAATGAGGCATTTGATGCACTTCCGGAAGGAACATTAGAAAACCTATTGAAACCTGAAAACAAGGGCGACCTGGCAACCATACTCACGCGTCATGCTGCCCCGGGTTCTTATGACATTGAAGTCCTCAAAAGAGAGGCACAAAAAGGACGCAAGCTGTATATGGCTACCGGTGACTATTTGGAGGTAACCATTGAAGGTGGCAATGTAAGCGTTGGCGGAGCTAGAATCGTAGCCTCAGTGCCTGCTTCAAACGGCATTATACATGTAATCGAACAAGTGATCTTACCTTAAATAATACGAATATGAAGACCAATATATTTTTAAAGAGTACCCTAATTATTGGTTTAATCACGCTCATTGTGGGCTGTGGTCAAAACGGTAATAATGGTAGTGGTGCACTCGGCAGTAGCATTGCTGAGAAAGTATACGTTGCACCGGGGGAGAGAGATGAGCAGTATGCTTTTCTATCTGGTGGATACAGCGGTAACCTAACAGTCTATGGACTTCCTTCAGGAAGGTTGTTCAAAGAGATTCCTGTCTTTTCGCAGTTCCCAACCTCGGGTTATGGCTATTCCGAAGAGACCAAGCCTATGCTGAATACTTCCTTTGGATTTATTCCTTGGGACGATCTTCACCACCCGGATATTTCGCAGACCAATGGCGAATTAGATGGTAGGTGGATTTTTGCAAATGGTAATAATACGCCTAGAATTGCACGAATCAGCTTAACAACCTTTGAGACTGAAGAGATCATAGAGGTGCCAAATAGTGCAGGTAACCACAGTTCGTCTTTCATTACAGAAAATACAGAATATGTAGTAGCCGGTACCCGTTTTGCTGTTCCGGTTCCTCAACAAGATATGCCAATCAATGAGTATAAAGCGAACTTTAAAGGAGCACTTACTTTTATCGCTGTCGACCAGGAGCATGGTCATATGGATATCAAATTCCAGCTTTTGATGCCTGGATTTAACTATGACCTTTCTCATCCTGGTAGAGGTAAGTCTCATGGCTGGTTCTTCTTCTCAACTTATAATACTGAAGAAGCCAACACCCTTTTGGAGGTGAATGCCTCACAAAATGACAAGGACTTTATTGCAGCCATTAACTGGAAGAAGATTGAAGAGTTTGTAAATAATGGTGGTGGTACTAAGATGGCTGCCAATTATGCGCATAACGTATATGATGAGTCAACTCACATGGCGACTTCTACCATGAAGAAGGAAGTGCTTACAGTAAATCCGATGGATGTTCCAGGTGCTATTTATTTCCTTCCAACACCAAAATCTCCTCACGGTTGTGACGTAGATCCTAATGGGGAATACATTATTGGTGCCGGTAAGCTTTCAGCAAATATTACCGTACACTCATTCGACAAGATGTTGGCGGCTATCGAAGCAGAGAAATTTGATGGTGATGCATACGGTATTCCAATTCTTAACTATGATGATGTATTAGCAGGAAGTGTACAAAGTGGTGGCTTAGGTCCATTGCACACTGAGTTTGATGGTAGAGGGAATGCTTATACAACCTTCTTTATTTCTTCTGAAGTGGTGAAGTGGAAGCTTGATACTTGGGAAGTGGTAGATAGAAAGCCAACCTATTATTCTGTAGGTCACTTGATGATTCCTGGTGGTAACTCTAGAAAGCCTCATGGCAAGTATTTAGTAGCCATGAATAAGATTACCAAAGACCGTTACCTTCCAACAGGACCTGAAATGGAGCACTCGGCACAGATCTATGACATCTCAGGCGAGAAGATGGAGCTTTTATATGATTTCCCTACACATGGTGAACCGCATTATGCTGCAGGTGCTGACGCAGAATTGATCATGAACAATTCTAAAAAGATCTATCGATTGGACGAAAACAATCACCCTTATGGTATCAAGAACCCAGGGGAGGCAAGAATTGAAAGAAAAGGCAAGGAAGTACATATCTATATGTCTTCGATTCGATCTCACTTCACGCCTGATAACATCGAAGGTATCAAAGTAGGAGATAAGGTTTACTTCCATATCACCAACCATGAGCAGGACTTTGATGTGCCTCACGGTTTTGCAATGATCGGGCAAGGAACATCTGAGATTCTGATCATGCCAGGACAAACCAAAACATCGCTATGGGAACCTAAGCAAGTTGGTGTATGGCCGTTCTATTGTACTGATTTCTGTTCTGCACTACACCAGGAAATGCAGGGTTATATCAGGGTATCTCCGGCAAACTCCAATATCGAATTGAGTTGGTCTTTGGATGAGTAAGATGTGGTTCGAGTTTGAGGCAGGTATTCTGCCTGCCTCAAACTTTACTTAAAGCAATTCCTATCACCCTAAAGCAAAAGAAAATGAAAAAAGCCAGTATGCTCATGATACTCGGGAGTAGCCTGCTACTTGGTTTATTTGTCCTACCCATGTGGAACATTCGCTTGGGTGCGCCACAGTATCCTGACCCTTTAGGAATAGATATCTACATCAATGGTCTGAAAGGCGAAAATGAATTCGACATCCAAAATATCGATGGTTTGAACCACTATATTGGAATGAAGACCTTACCAAAACCTGAAGACATGTGGGAGTTCGATGTATTTCCAAAAGTTGTCGGTGGAATGGCCGCACTCGGAATAATCATTGGTATCTTAGGCTTGATCATTAAGATCTCACCTTTCTGGTTTTTGACGTGGTTCCTAGCAATGAGCGTTCTCGGTGTTCTTGGATTCTATGATTTCAACCTTTGGTTAGTAGATTATGGAAGTGACCTTGATCCAAATGCAATTATGAAACTCGTTAATCCTGACGGCACCCCAATGGTTTATAACCCACCGATGATCGGCCATAAAAAACTATTGAATTTTGATGCCTACTCTTACCCAAGGTCAGGCGGGATTCTAATGGGCATCGGATTATTAATGACGCTTGCTGCTTTTTACCTTGGTCGTAAGTCAAAATTAGCGGCAAAAGCCCGTGGCGGGAACAAAGCTTCATTGGCTAGCTTTACTTTGCTTGCATTTCTATTTGTAAGCGCTTGCAGTCAAGAACCTGATCCGATAAGCTACGGTCATGATGGCTGTCACTTCTGTCGAATGACAATTGTTGATAAACAGCATGCGGCACAAATAGTCACCAGCAAGGGTAGAAATTATAAGTATGATGCCATTGAATGTATGGTTTATGACCTGAACAATTGGGATAGACCTGCGCCTAGCAAGATTTTGGTGGCCGACTATGCGGTACCCGGTGAGCTAACCAAAGCAACGGATGCCAGCTTTCTCATAACCGAGAAAATACCAAGTCCAATGGGTGCTTTTTTAACAGCATTTGCCCTTGAATCTGAACTAAATAAAACGCATCAATCAGCCGGGGGAGACAAGCTTTCCTGGGAAGAGGTGAAAATGCGTCTTAACAAAACAGCTTTGGCTGATCATTAGTCGACAGCGAATGAATCAAAAATCAATCATACTGCTTCTTTTTGCACTGTGTAGTCATTTGGCTTGGGCAAACACTTATAAGGTTTGTGCCAGCTGTGATCTATCCACAGTCGAGGCTGCTGTAGCATTTGCAGCACCGGGCGACACTTTGATCTTTGAGCCCGGTATCTACCCAAGTCCGGGAACTGAGATTAAGAAGCCTCTTACGCTTATTGGCAAGGAAGGAACAGTTTTAGATGGTCAGAAGCAGGATTACATTCTAAAAATCCTCTCTGATGACGTGACAATTTCAGGTTTTGAATTGCTCAATTCAGGCCGAAGCTATACCAAAGACTATGCTGCCATTTACATTCATCGAGCAGAAAGATTTTCCATTATTGACAATGAGATCAGGGATTCGTTTTTCGGAATTCTGGTTGAGAAATCAAATCATGGAAGCATCATCAACAATAAGGTGTTTGGTGAAGCAACAAGGGAAGACCAATCCGGAAATGGTGTGCACCTCTGGGACTGTGATAGCGTGCATATCGCTCACAATGAGGTAAAAGGCATGAGAGACGGGATCTACCTCGAGTTTGTCGATGGAAGTACTTTATTAAACAATTACAGTCATCACAATGTGAGATATGGGCTACATTTTATGTTCTCAAACCATGACGAGTACAGACAGAACACCTTTGAAAGCAATGGGGCGGGAGTAGCTGTGATGTTTTCAAAGTGGATCAAAATGATAGAGAATACTTTTGTGCAGAATTGGGGCAGCGCTTCTTACGGACTTCTACTTAAAGAGATCTATGATGGAGAGGTGCTCAACAATAAGTTTGACCGTAACACCATTGCAGTCTATGTCGATGGCTCCTCCAGAGTGAATTACTTCAACAACCTATTTAGGCAAAATGGCTGGGCGATCAAAGTGTCGGGCGGATGCTACACCAATAGTTTTAGCGAAAACGATTTCGAGGGTAATTCCTTTGGTATCTCATACAATTCTAACCTGAATGATAATATTTTCAATGGCAATTACTGGAGCGATTACTCAGGCTATGACCTAGACAAGGATGGTGTGGGTGATGTGCCTTACCGACCTGTAAAGCTCTTTTCTTACATCGCCAATAAAACACCTGAGGCCATCATATTGATGAGAAGCTTATTTGTAGATATTATTAATTTTTCAGAGAAAGTGTCTCCGGTATTTACACCAGACGCTCTTGTAGACAATTCACCTTCAATGCACCCATTCAGATGATACAAGTCAAAAACCTTACAAAATCTTATGGCAAGCTCAAGGTGCTTGAAGACATCCATTTTGAAATTGAAAAAGGAGGGATTTATGCCATTCTTGGCCCTAACGGATCAGGAAAAACCACCTTTCTGAAGATTCTTCTGGGCATGGTCATTCCCGGTAGCGGGGAGATCCATTACAACGGAGAGGACATCTTGAAATCGCATGAATACCGCAAGCACATAGGTTATCTACCACAAATTGCTCGTTTTCCTGACAACCTTACGGTGAAAGAAATCATACACATGATTGCTGATGTAAGGGAAATAGATTCCTTACCTGAGCCATTGATTGCACTTTTTGGACTAGATAGCTTCTTAGATAAAAAGCTAGGCACACTCTCTGGGGGCACCCGTCAGAAGGTTAATATCGTGTTGACCTTTATGTTTGACTCTCCGGTGATTGTGCTAGATGAACCAACAGCAGGCCTAGACCCCGTTTCATTGATAAAGCTTAAAAGCCTGATCAATGAAGAGAAGGAGAAAGGGAAAATCATTCTGATCACTTCTCACATCATGAGCTTGGTGGAAGAGCTGGCCGATGAAGTGTTTTTCCTTCTTGAGGGAAGCATCTATTTCCAAGGTACTATTGACGCACTCAGACGAAAAACTGCTGCCAGCAACCTGGAGCATGCTATCGCTAAAATTTTGGAGCCATGATCAAGATATTTAAATACAGCTTTTCAGACCTAATGCGCAGTAGATGGAGCTTCATTTACCTCGCATTCTATCTGGTACTTGGCTTTGTTTTGCTATTCCTTAACAATGACTTGTCGAAGGCCGTGATCACACTGATGAATGTCATAGTAGTGCTTACCCCAATGATAGGCACCATCTTCGGCATCATGTACTTCTATAATTCACGGGAGTTTACAGAGCTGCTTTTGGCACAACCTGTGAGAAGAAGCACTATATTTTTAGGGCAGTATCTAGGCATATCTATTTCGCTGACGCTTAGCCTTGTGTTAGGACTTGGTATACCATTCTTGGCCTATGGTTTATTTCAGTCAGGAGAGATAGCTAACTTCCTTTTGCTGCTGATAAGCGGTGCGTTCTTGACCTTCATTTTTGTGGCGCTGTCCATTTGCATTGCGCTATTCAACAGCAATAAGATCAAAGGCTTTGGTTATGCCATCCTGATGTGGCTGTTCTTTGCGGTAATCTATGATGGAATCATTCTGCTATCGATGATGATATTTCAGGACTACCCACTCGACAACTTTGCTTTGGTGGCCAGCTTCCTGAACCCAATAGACCTTTCGAGAATTTTGGTTTTGCTAAAGCTAGACATCTCAGCTTTATTGGGTTACACAGGAGCACTTTTTCAACGCTTCTTTGGTACCAGCTTGGGCTTATCAGTTTCTTTAGGTTTAATGCTGCTATGGGTAATTATGCCTGGCGTTTTAATGGTTAGAAAATCTTCTAAAAATGATTTCTAATTAACCATTAAAAGCTATTAAATAAATAAGAATGACAGCACTTAAATCGGGTTATTTCATTTCGAATAATCGCATGAAAGTTTAATCTAATGACTGATTCTCGCCTATGAATTTAGCCAACAACTTAAGCAAACTACCCTTTATGTTGATAATCCTCGCAGCATTGATTTCAGGTATACTTACCGGCTGGTTGCGACTAGGAGTAGAGCTCCCATTGCTTTCAGTCTACCTAGATCATGGCGCCATGATGACCGGAAGCTTTCTTGGTACAGTGATTCTTATCGAGCGCATCATCACCCAAAAAAAAGCCTGGTTGTATGCTTTCCCGCTCATTAATGCTTCGAGCATCATTTTCTACTATCTCGACCTTAGAAATGTCGCCTTTTACTGTCTGATCGTTGGTGCCATCGGCTTGTTCTATATTTACCTCAGAATTAACAACAAACATTCAGACTTACCCCATCTACTGATGTGGATAGGTGCTGCATGTTGGGCTATAGGTAA
This sequence comes from Algoriphagus kandeliae, assembly GCF_004571135.1. Lineage (GTDB taxonomy): Bacteria > Bacteroidota > Bacteroidia > Cytophagales > Cyclobacteriaceae > Algoriphagus > Algoriphagus kandeliae. The sequence goes on along the minus strand of NZ_SPSB01000001.1, from coordinate 744,128 downwards.
TATACATCTGTTGATGTTTCAGCTTTATGCCCACTCCATTCTCTGGTGGATGGCCTTTCTGTTGCTTACAATAGTAGGGGAGCGATTGGAACTGAGCAGGTTTCTTCCGCTGAGTGCAACAAAGAAGAAACTTCTTGTCGCACTGCTTGTCCTTTTCTTGATCTCCAGCATTTTACCCTTCCATTTTGGTGGAGAGCTGTTGACCGGCATTTCTCTCATTTTGATGGCCTTTTGGCTGTTGCTTTATGATATGGCGCGTAAATCGATAAAGAAACCGGGCATTCATCAATTTACTGCCTTTACATTGATCTGTGGCTTTTTCTGGTTGGCAGTGAGTGGCGTTTTTTATCTGATCAACCACACAGGAGTTATATCATATGATGCGCTAATACACAGTTTCTTCTTGGGCTTTATCATCTCTATGATATTTGCTCATGCGCCCATCATCTTACCGAGTGTTCTTGGTCTTACATTTAAACCTTTTCACCGAATACTGTATGTTTGGGTGGCTTTGTTTCAGCTTTCCTTAGTTATGCGTATAACAGGCGGTCTGTTTACCATATCTGTGTGGAAACTGTATGGCGGTATTGCAAATGGTGTCGCAATAATCTTGTTCTTATTAAGCCTTATGAGCTTAATCGTACTCCGAAAGAAGTAATTTACTAATAGGTTAGAAACAGATCATAAGGTGCCTTCAGATTAGGCGCAAAGCAAGAGAGTTATAAACTCCCGTACGTTGCGAATGTCAAAAACAAATTAATGCGTTTGAGTTTTTTAGCCAAGGTAATCACATCAAAAAGAGAATTCTTTGCAAGAGCTTAAAATGGTACTTGAAAACAAATAAAGGCTTGATGACAACTGAAAAGTAACCAGCCTTGAAACGAATGCTGAGCAAACAGCCACGAGAATTGAAGATAAAGCGAGACATAAATAATAAGCTTTAAGTAAGCGCTCTGAGCAACCACACCCGGGCAATCCTGGCCAGATCGGACGGCATGAGGCAAATGCAAGGGTTCAGGCCGTTTACGGAGCGTTGGGCTGTGCTTGGCTAAAAAGGCCTGGATTTACTTGCCCTTGCAATTTCCGATAGGTTCAGCCGGATATTTGCTATTGGCGGGGAGTGGTAAAACCATATAACTTGATTTTTAGGTAGAAGGGAAGTTGAGTTTTTGAAGGCGGGTGGGTTGAAGGAATCGCGGGGATGCGCCCGCCCTGTGCGGCTGGCCGATTATTCCTTCTTGATTTCTTTGCATACTTTCTGCATCAAGGCAGAAAGTTTGAGCCCAGCGGCTTGAGCGTTCACAAAGGCTACTGAACAACAACAGATCGACCCACAGGCCACCAAAGGCAAATACAGCGTACATAGCAAAAAGAAAGGCTTCAGACTAGCACACATTTCACATGAACAACTAACAGTCAAGGATAGCGCCATCAAAGCGCAGGCAAGCATGTGTTTTAAAGGCTGAAAATCCTAACGCCTGAGAATCGCATATTTGAGAGCAACACGTACAATCGTACAGTACACGAAAAAATAGACAGCCTTTAAATCTTATGCTTAGCGTAGGGAACTGCCGGCACGGCACAGCGGGCGGGTAGAATAAAATAGCAGCTTTGGAACAGGGCGGCCGTGCGGATGCGGATTGGTGCGCGAGAGTTTTTGCTACCAAAAGCAAAAAGCTCTCGTAGCCAATAGCGCTGGCCGAAACGGCTATTTAAAATAAAACTAATTATATAACAATGGCACTAAAGTCAATCGCTTCACGAAACCCAAAAGAGCTTCAATGCGAAACGAAAGGGTTCGGTCCACGCAACTGCGTGGTTAATATAATATAGAATTATATAACAAGCGGTTGGTGGTGAAGGCCGTGTTTTGCTTTTACATAAGATCAGTTATCGCACTGAAGTGACGATAACTGATCTTATGTAAACCACTGCGTGGACGCAAAACATTATAATTGTTATATAATTTATATTATGTTAAGTAAATAATTTTTAGCCTTCAGATTTCATATTTATTTCTAATTTCAAGACGCATAAGCTTCTACCCTTTAGCAACGAATGAAAATCTCTCTTTCCACTGTCGGTCTATTTCTAGGACCAATTTCTTTTCTTGCAATCTTATTTTTTGTTCAATCTCCTGGATTGAATCCTGAAGCTTTATCTATGCTTGCCTTAGCTACCTGGATGGCTATCTGGTGGATTACCGAGGCATTGCCTATTGCAGCAACGGCTTTCCTTCCGTTGATCATCATGCCCACGTTAAAAATTCTTCCTATAAATAATGTTTCCGCTAATTATATGCATCCAACTGTGATGCTTTATATGGGTGGATTTTTAATGGCAACAGGAATCGAAAAATGGAACTTGCATCGTCGAATCGCCCTATCGATCATTAATCTAATTGGAACTGACCTAAGAACGATTGTTTTAGGATTTATTTTAGCCACTGGATTTCTATCCATGTGGATCTCAAATTCAGCAACATCGCTAATGATGTTACCTATTGGATTGGCTGTTGTTAAACAATTTCAGGAACAATTATCCGGTCATCAAGGAAAACTGGCTAAGAAACTGGGCAAAAATATCATGTTGGGAATTGCATACAGCGCATCTATAGGCGGTGTGGCCACCTTAATCGGAACTCCTACCAATACCATATTAGCAGCCGTAGTAAAAGATCTATATGGATATTCCATAGGGTTTAATGAATGGTTACTTTTTGGATTTCCGCTTTCCTTAATTCTAATCGCTATTTGTTGGTGGTATTTAGTCAATTTTGCCAATCCCCTTCCTAAAAATTATCGCCTAGAGGAAGGAAAATCCATTGTTAAAGAACAATTGAAAAAACTTGGCAATATGAAATTTGAAGAAAAAACTGTTCTTGCGGTTTTCGCTTTAGTTTGTTTTTCATGGATTTCAAGAAGCTTCTTATTGGTCAAATTAATTCCGGGAATTGATGATACCATCATTGTATTAACGGGAGTTGTTCTCCTGTTCCTTCTCCCCGATTCAACTAAAACTAAAAGAATTCTCGATTGGAAAACAGCAGAATCCATTCCTTGGGGTATTTTAATACTATTTGGAGGTGGATTGGCTTTAGCTGAAGGATTTAAAGAAACAGGCTTGGCTGAATGGATTGGTCAACGGTTTACATTAATTGAAGGAATATCCTTTTTCTTATTGCTCCTAATTATTGTAGCCGCTGTAAATTTCTTGACCGAAGTGACTTCCAATGTCGCAACAGCCTCCATGCTTCTCCCCATTTTGGCGTCTGTAGCCCTTAAACTTGATCTTCATCCTTTTGGATTAATGGTTGGTGCAACCTTGGCAGCCAGTTGTGCATTTATGCTCCCCGTGGCCACCCCTCCCAATGCGGTAGTATTTGGTTCGGGCTACTTAAAAATGAATGATATGGTGAAAGCAGGCTTCTGGCTGAATATTTTATCAATTCTCATCGTCACGCTTTTGGTTTATTACCTATTGCCTACTCTTTGGAATATTGACCTTCAAACCAATCCATTTTAAGAAATAAAGGGGATTTTCACATTCTGTCCCAAAATCCAGCCCTTTCATCCCAAGAAATTGTGGTTGATCTATTCCGCTAGTAATGTTGTCAAAAAATCAGACAACAAGATGAAACGTATTGCTTCTGTACCCAAAAAACATAAAGGCTTTTATTTTCTTCTTTTGGTTGCCTTGATTTATCACCTTATTTCCATTTTGACTCTTATTTAAAAGATGAAAACGAAAAGTTTTGATTTCCGACAGATTGAATGGTGGATTACCACTTTACTCTTTGTGAGCATTGTGCTCTTCAACCTCACTTCCATCAATTCCCATCGCTGGCTTTCTAGCGGTTCTCCCTCCTACGCCAAGATTTTCATTCCTACAGCTTTGTATATGACTTTTTATATTTTCCACATGCGATTGATTCCCAACTATTTAAGTACAAAAAAAATAGGACCACTCTTAGGCTTTGGAATCTTGACATTAGGATTGGGTTTTCTGTTTTCATCGATTTTAACCATTGGACTCAATTCCAGCTTTGAAAATCTATTCCAGCTTTATTTGGGAGTTATATTTCTGTATATCAGTCATCAGGGAGGCTCTTTGGTACTCAAGGGGATGTTTACACCTCCCCGATTCCCTAATTACTTTTTTTACAATCTCAGTCGACTGATTTTGACCTTTATTGTTTTGATCTTCTTCCTCTTTTTAGGCCAAAAAACAATCATCGGAGAATCAGTGATTATCGTATTCCTGATCTTTCTTCCAGTAATTCTTGGGATTGTTACCTACAATTTTTTCTTGATTTACAAAAAGCGAAAAGCCGGCAAACAACGTCAAGCCAATTGGTTTACAGCACTTTTATTGATCGCAGTATTTATGCTATTCATGATCATTGGAGCTTATAACAATAAGGAAGAAGTTATTTTAATTGGATTCTTGGTGAATGGAATTATTCTATTAATAATCAACCCTTTATCGAATTTAATTTTCAAAAAATATGAATCCATGACCGGGCAAATTTTGAACCTTACTACTGAGGTAAATCAAGGGAATGCCAACCTGGACTTCTTACGCTCCCAGATTAATCCTCACTTCCTTTTCAATGCGCTAAATACGCTATATGCAAGTGCCCTCATGGAAAATGCAGAAAAAACCTCTGATGGGATTCAAAAGCTGGGAGATATGATGCGCTTTATGCTTCATGAAAACCAACAGGCTAAAATTCCTCTTTCCAGGGAAATCGATTATTTGAGAAATTACATTGATCTGCAAATGCTGCGATTTGGAGCTCAATCCAATCTGGAAGTTGATTTCCAGATCAATGATGATTCCTGCAAAGGAATGATAGCTCCTATGCTTTTGATTCCTTTCTTGGAAAATGCTTTCAAACATGGCATTTCTGCAAAGGAAAAATCCTGGATTCGAATGAACCTGCGATGTATTTCAGGTTCGGTTCATTTGGATTTGGTAAATAGCGTTCATGCCTCGAAATCAAAGGAAAAATCACAAGAATCATCAGGAATCGGTTTGGATAATGTCAAAAAGCGTTTGAATTTGGTATATCCCAATCGACATCAATTGAATATCATTTCAAATGATACCGATTTCTTTGTCCATTTTTCGGTTCAAATTCAATAAACCATGATCCAAGCCATCGCTATAGATGACGAATCCTTTGCCCTCGAAGTAATTAAATCCCATGCTGCCAAAGTTCCCTTTTTGGAACTTCAGGCAACATTCACCAATGCAATAGAAGGTTTGGAATACTTGAAAGAGCATTCCATTCCTTTACTTTTCTTGGATATCAATATGCCCGATATTTCGGGGATAGATTTGGTTCAGTTGCTTCCCAAAGGAACCGAGGTAATTTTCACCACCGCATATTCGGATTATGCAGTAAAAGGCTTCGATTTGGATGCTATGGATTATTTATTGAAGCCATTCAGCTTTCCACGTTTTCTGAAAGCCTGTCAAAAAGCTAGAGATTGGTTTTCATCTCATGCTGAAGAAGAGCTTTGGATCTTTATCAAAACCAATGAAGGACAAGTTCGAATTGATTTCTCAGATTTAATCTTTTGTGAATCCAAGGGTAATTATGTCCATTTTCAAACCATAGACGCTTGTCATCAAACCCGGATGACTTTACAAGAGGCCGAGAAATTACTCCCTTCCTATTTCATCCGGACTCACCGTTCTTTCTTGGCAAATAAAAACCACATCAAAGTTGCCGAAAAACATCAATTGCGTCTTGGGAAATTCACAGTTCCTGTTAGTTCCTCGTATGCTGATGAGGTTTTTGAAAAAATCAATTTGGATTAAGAAACAGCCGCAAAAGCATCCAAAAATTCCTTCCTGTATTCTTGTGGTGTTTGGTTCATCCGCTCTTTAAATAGCCTATTAAAATTTGAAAGGGTGAAAAACCCACATTCATAGGCTATCTCACTGATATTCAGGTCACTTTCATGCAATAATTTGCAAGCATGGGAAATTCGAACCTCGGTCAAAAACTCAGAAAAAGTCTTATTCACACGAGATTTAAAATATCGGCTAAAGGCTGATTGGGAAAGATTGGAAATTCGTGCAGCCTCCTTAAGACTGACTTTTCCCTGAAAATTCTGCATCACATATTCATAGACTTGCCCCATTCTATCCTTTTCAGACTCTTTATTGGAGTTGATGTAACCAGCATTGGTAATCAATCTACAATCCGGTGAATCAACCATCAATTCGAGAATTTTCAATAATTGAATAATTCGCTGCGTCCCCTTCAAATGAAGCATTTCTTTCATCATTTCCGTGATTAGCTGATTTGTCTTGCCAGTCACTTCAATTCCCCTTTCTGACTTTTTCAGCATTTGAGCGATTCCTTCAAATTCTTCTAGAGAAAAAACCGATTGATTTAAAAAATTATCTGGAAGATAAATAACGATACCATGAGTACCGAGACCATTTTTAGGATCATGATATTCTTTATCATTTTTCCACAAATGAGGCAAATTAGGACCCGTAAAAACCAGATCACCTTCTCGAAATGCTTGCATATGGTCCCCAATAAAACGAGTCCCTCTCCCCTTCAGCACAACAAATAATTGGTACTCGGAATGAAAATGCCAGTTAACATCAAAAAATGGAGCGATTAATTCCTGAATCACAAAGGCTTTCTGCTCTGGAATACGTGTTTTCTTAACTGGATTTTTCACTGTATCTTTTTGTTTTTATCCCCTTTAGTTCAACAAAATGATAAAATTCAGTCAGTTTTCAAATAAATACAGTGAGCATTGAACCTGAATTATTTAGAATATAGCTTTCCGAAAAAGTAAATCAGAATGATGACCCAATTTAATCGAAAATCACCTCTTTATTCCCTTATAATTCTCTTTCTGTTGCTGGCAGTGTCCTGCAGTAAAAAGAAGGAGACCTACTTATCCATGACCGAACCACGAAGAGTGGAAATTCTAGTTCTTGGACATGAAAGTGAGCATCATAATTCCGAAAAATTAATGCTCCATCTGGGTATCCCCTTATTCCAAAAAGGAATCAACCTAACCTATACGACGGATCCCAAAGATCTAAATGAGGATGTTTTATATAATTATGATGGCTTAATGATTTATGCCAATCATGATGAAATCACATCTGATCAGGAAAAAGCATTAAAAGACTTTATTCAAAGTGGTAAGGCTTTTATTCCGGTTCACAGTGCTTCTTGGTGTTTCCGTAATTCGGATTGGTATGTGGAAACTGTAGGCGGACAATTCAAATCCCATGAAGAGGGGGAATTCACCGCTGAGATCGTAGATCCGTCCCATCCTATCATGCAAGGTATTGAGGAGTTTGAAACTTGGGATGAAACTTACGTGCATTCTCAGCTCAATCCCAATATGCATGTGCTGATGGAGCGTGTAGAAGGTGATCATCGAGAGCCGTATGCCTGGACTTTGGAAGAAGGAAATGGGCGTGTTTTCTACACGGCCTATGGACACAATGAGGAAACCTGGAAGCAACCTGAATTCCAAGAGCTAATTGCGAATGGAATCCTTTGGGCAGTAGGTGACCAAGTGAATCAGCTTTTGACAGATTATCAAATACCTATTCCGGAATTTAGGGATGCTGAAATCCCAAATTATGAGCGAAGAGATCCAGCTCCTCGTTTCCAATTGCCACTGTCTCCAGAAGAAAGCATGAAGCTTGTTCAGATTCCGGTAGGTTTTGAAATGGAGCTTTTTGCTAGTGAGCCAATGATCATCAATCCAATGGCTATGACATGGGATGAAAGAGGAAGATTGTATGTCATCGAAACCGTGGACTATCCAAATGAAGTAAGAACCGAAGGAGGAAATGACAAAATCAAAATTTTAGAAGATACAGATGGCGATGGTAAAGCTGATAAGGCGACAGTCTTTGCCGAAAACCTAAACATCCCAACTTCCATTATGGCAGTCAATGGAGGTGTTTTGATTTCCATGGCTCCTGATTTTGTCTTCTTAAAAGATACCGATGGAGATGATTTAGCGGATGTACGAGAAGTTATCATGACAGGATGGGGTAAAAGTGATACTCACGCAGGGCCATCCAATCTAAAGTATGGTTTTGATAATAAAATCTGGGGCGTATTAGGATACTCAGGATTTAGAGGAGAAGTCAGTGGAAAACAGCATTCTTTTGGGCAAGGTGTTTATCGATTTGAACCGAATGGAGAAAATATGGAATACCTAGGTAATACCTCCAATAATACTTGGGGTCTAGGATTTACCGAGGATTTTGAAACATTCATTTCTACTGCCAACGGTCAACATAGTGTTTATTTTTCAATGGCCAATAATTATGTAAGACGCCCCATATTCCAAGGCTCTGCCAACACAGTACATGGAATCGATAGCCACTATGACATGCCTCACCTCACTCCTTTCCTCCGTCAGGTGGATTGGCATGGAGGATATACTGCAGCTGCAGGTCATAATTTTTACACGGCAAGAAGCTTCCCTGAAAATTATTGGAATCGGATTGCTTTCGTTTCTGAGCCTACCGGCCGCGTTCTTCACCATGCAATTATCAACCCTGATGGTTCTGGATTTACTGAGAAAAACGGCTTTAACATTCTAGCAAGTTCAGACGAGTGGTTCTCTCCGGTTCATGCAGAAGTTGGACCTGATGGAGCTCTTTGGGTAGCTGATTGGTACAATTTTATTATTCAGCACAATCCAACCCCAAGAGGATTTGAAAACGGCGCTGGAAATGCCTATATCAATCCACTTCGAGATAGTCAACACGGTCGTATCTACCGAATCAGCTATAAGGGTGGCGAAGATTCGAAGACATTCAATTTGAAGGACGCTGATGGGGCAACTTTGATTGAAGCACTGAAAAGTGACAACCTGTTTTGGAGAATAACTGCTCAACGATTGATTGTAGAAAAGCAGGACAAATCAATAGTAGAAGATTTGTATGGAATCATTCAGAATCAGGAGGTTGATAAAGTTGGTTTGAATGGACCGGCCGTTAATGCGCTATGGACGCTTCATGGATTGGGTGAATTGGATGGAGGAAATGAAGTAGCTATTCGAGTGGTAGAAAGAGCTCTAAACCATCCTTCAGCAGCGGTTCGCAAGAATGCTATTCGTGTATTGCCAAGGACTGCAACTTCGCTGAAAGCAATTATGGCTTCCAATGTTATTAACGATTCGGATTTGCATACTCGTAAAGAAGCATTTTTGGCAATTTCGGATATGCCATTTTCAGAAGATGCTGCTAAAATGCTCGTAGAAGTTGCCCAAAAAGAAGAGAACGGAGAAGATGCTTATTTACCTCAGGCAATTTTTGCCGCAGTTTTATCGCATCCAACTGAATTTGCAAAACGGGAAATTTCTACAGCGATTCAAGCAGATGAAAACACCGAGCTTTCCTTATCTGATCGGATCAGCAGAAGTTTGGTTGCAGAGCAATATCCACTTGACCAGCGCAATAGTATCCTTTTCCCTCCTGACGTTGCAGGAAAAGAAATCGACATTCGCATGATGGTCTCTAAGGGTGAAAATCCGCTCGAAGGCGTATTAGTTGCACAAGGAAATAACACCAATGGGTATAGCCTTTATATCTATCAGGATGCCTTGCACTTTGCTGTAGCACAGGATAACAATTTGACGATTTTAAGCTCCAAAAAAGGACTTCCTGAAGAACAGTTTACCATTAATGCCTCCTTGTTGGAAGATGGTAGCATGAGCCTAAAAATCAATGGTCAGGAAATCGGCCAAGGAAAGACCAAAGGATTATTCACAGAGTCTCTCAGCCCAAATAGAGTACGTGTAGGACAAAATGATAGCAGAAATGTAGTCGGAAAATATGAAGGTACTTGGTGGTTTGGAGGCCGTCTAAGCAATAAATCCACACTTTCACTTCGCAAACCAGGAACTGCCTTGGATGAGGAAGAAACCACGTCTGCAACAGTAGCTGCAAATGGTACCTCATTTGTCAAAATCGCGGTGGTTCCGCATGAAATGAAATATGACAAGACCAGCTTTACCGTAAAGGCAGGGTCTCAGGTTACCATAGATTTCGAGAATCCTGATTTCATGCAACACAATATGGTGATAGGTCAGAAAGGGTCTTTGGAGATTATTGGAAAAGCAGCAGACGAACTTGCCCGAAATCCTAAAGGAGCCGAGCAGAATTATGTCCCAAGCATACCAGAAGTGATTATTGCAACCCGTTTGGTAGATCCAGAAGGGAGAGAATCATTAGTATTTGTAGCTCCAAGCGAGCCAGGTGAATATCCATTTGTATGTACCGTTCCTGGACACTGGAGAATGATGAATGGAATCATGAAAGTAGAATAGGTATGGCTTTAGATGTAACATTTGGAGTTAGTACCTGGCTATGGACCTCCCCTTTTAATAAGGATACGGTTTCTCTTTTTCCGAAAATCAAGTCGTTTGGATATGATGCTGTGGAAATTCCTGTAGAAGATCCAGAACTCATTGATTTGAAATTGGTAAAAGCTGCTCTGAAGGAAAATGAGCTAAAACCCATCATTTGTGGAGCTTTTGGTCCTACGAGGGATTTTACCCATGAGGATCCGACATACCATCAAACATGCTTTGAGTATCTAGATTCTTGCTTTGAAATCGCTGCCGAACTAGGAGCTGGATTTGTTGCAGGCCCAATGTATTCGGCTGTAGGGAAGGCTAGATTGGTCTCTCCTGAGCAGCGAAAAGTGGAATGGGATCGTGCTGTTCAAAATCTTCGCAAGGTTTGTCATCGTGCAGGTGAATTCGGTTTAGAGATCGCTTTAGAAACCCTCAATCGATTTGAAACGGACTTAATCAACACAGCCGAGGAATTGAAGAAATTAATAATTGACATTAATGAACCTCAGGCAAAAGCTTTATTAGATGGATTTCATGTCAGTATTGAAGAACCAAGTATTGAGGAGGCCATCAGAAGTGTTGGGGATAAATTAATCCACGTACAGGTGTCGGAAAATTATAGAGGTACACCGGGAACCGGACAAACCAACTGGGCTGCTTGGAAAAAAGGTCTTGAAGAAGTTGGCTATAGCGGCACAATTTCTATTGAAAGTTTCACACCCAATGTAAAAGAATTGGCGGGTGCGGTTTGTATATGGAAACCATTGGTTCCAAGTCAAGATGGCTTTGCCAAAGAAGGATTGGAATTCCTTAAAAAGTGGGCAAAAAACTAGATCAAGGATTATCAATAATCTTGTCAGCCTGAGAGGAATCAACAACACTTCGACTCCGCTCAGGGTGACACTTACAAAATTTGAAAACCCAAAATTGATATACTTATGAGTAAAAAACGTATTAACATAGCAATCATCGGTTTAGGATTTGGAGCCGAATTTATTCCTATCTATCAAAAGCATCCTTTGGCAAACATGTATGCAGTTTGTCAACGAAACAAGGAAAAGGCAGAGGCAATCGGAAAGGCTTTCGGTATAGAAAAAGTATATACCGATTATGATGAGCTTTTGAAAGACCCCAACATCGATGCGGTCCATATCAACACCCCTATTCAAAATCACGCAGAGCAATCCATAAAAGCCCTAAAAGCAGGAAAGCACGTAGCCTGCACAGTCCCAATGGCAACTACCGTTGAGGAGTGTAGACAAATAGTAGAGCTGAGCGAGAAAACGGGTCTGACCTATATGATGATGGAAACGGTCATTTACAGCCGGGAATTTCTTTTCGTTAAGGAGCTTTATGAAAAAGGAGAATTGGGCAAGATTCAATTCCTTCGAGCTTCGCATCAGCAGGAAATGGCTGGATGGCCAGGGTATTGGGAAGGCCTCCCTCCTATGCATTATGCTACTCACTGCGTGGGACCAGTTTTGGCCTTGCCTAAAGGTGAAGCAGAATATGTTTCTTGCTTAGGATCAGGACGCATTGATGAAAATCTAATTCCAAAATACGGTTCTCCATTTGCGATTGAGACTTGCCATATCAAATTGAAAGACTCCGATCTTGCCGCAGAAGTAACGCGCTCTCTGTTTAATACTGCTAGGCAGTATCGAGAAAGCTTTGATGTGTATGGATCAAAAAAATCCTTTGAGTGGACCTTGATTGAGCATGAAGATTCTGTAATTCACACGGGCGAAGTGCCTGAAAGAGTCAAAATTCCTGATTATGCTCACTTACTTCCTGAGGGAATCCAGAAATTCACTACTCAAGGCGTATATGACTCGGATGAAAACCAGCATTTATCCTTTATTCAAGGTTCTGGCCATGGAGGTTCTCACCCGCATTTGGTCCATGAATTCCTTACTGCTTTGGATGAAGGCCGTGATCCTTATCCAAATGCTAGACAATCAGCAAATATCACTTGTGTGGGAATTTTAGCCCATGAGTCAGCTATGGAAGGCGGAAAAATCAAGTATCTCCCAGAATTTACGCTTAGCAAAAAAAATTAACCTAATTAACCTGTTGTAGCCGAAAAGCCGCTTTTAATCGAGGCGGCTTTTCTATTTTTTTATCCTTGGTTTTCATTTATACTTCAAAAGAGACTGTTTAAATAAAAAATCTATCAATTCATTTTCTAAAATTTAAATTAGACTTGAAACGTTTCCTTTTATCCTGAACCCTGAGGATAAGAATAAATGCTAAAACCACAGATTCAAAAAATCTTATTAACACTCCTTATTTGTGTGTTTGGACTCTTTTTTTCAAAAGAGGCAAATGCTCACGTAATTGATCAGCAGTTTTGGTTTAACTATTCTTTGAAATTCCCTTTGACAGAGAAAATTTCTTTAGGAGGAGATGCGGGGGTTCGTGGACTTTTCACCAATCCAGATTGGAAACAAACTTTAATCCGTCCTACTGCCACTTTTAAGTTAAATAATCAGCTAAGTCTTTCCGGTGCAGTTGCTTGGTTTGGGACCTCTCTAGAAAACAGCAATGAATTAAATGAATTTCGCCTCCATCAAGGTGTCACTTTGAAAACTCCAACTTCAGGACCTATCGACTTTTTTTATCGTTTCCGAGTTGAAGAGCGCTTTTTTTATTTTCAAGAAAATAACACTTTCAATGTCAGAGTACGAGGTTTAATCGGGGTAAACACAAAAGATATCACCTGGTTGGGAGAAAAACGCCCTATCTTTTTCCAATCTCTTTTTGAAGGCTTTCAAACTATTGATAAACAAGCTGAACAGGAACTTTTTGTCAATCAAACACGCCTTCACTTTGCTTTAGGGCATAAAATCTCAAAGCAATTTCGATACGAGTTTCATTTTATCTCTCAGCGTTACCGCATTTTCAATGAACAAGGAATCCGTCCAGCTCAAAATGTTTTACGGGTTCGTTTATTTCATCGATTGAATTAGAATTTTTACATCCAACCTCCAATTCCTTAGTCTCAGATTTAATCTACAGTACTTTTAATTTGCTTTTTAATAGAAACAAAAGAAAATTCACTTACAAGTGCCATAGGCACGTAAGCTTGGTAAAACAATTTTTAATCAACCTCTAAGGAAGTGCCATGGGCACGAAACATTTGATCCTTAAGATATCCTGAATTCAAAATGTAATTGAAATTGTCATTGAAGTAGCAATAGAAATGGGTGTATTTAGCTTTGCAGGCTAAAATATACTTATTGTTAGAGATAAAGTACGAACATCAAATCCATCTCTACAACTCTAAAAAGGGCAAAAAAAAAGCACCTAGAAGATATCTAAGTGCTTTACTAAAAGAGCCCCTTGCCGGGATCGAACCAGCGACCTACTGATTACAAGTCAGTTGCTCTACCAGCTGAGCTAAAGAGGCTTTCCTTTAACGTGGTGCAAATATATATGCTCGGCTTTTTTGCTCCAAATGCTATTTCATGAATTTTTCCAATTCAAAGCTATCTTCCTCACTTTGAGCAAGAAAAATTTTAAAATTCCCGAAGGATCGAAAGCTTTTTCTTCAGCTTTTCTATCTCTTCTTCTGCTTTCTGGATTTTAGCGTCAAATTGATCCTTCAACTTATCCGCTGTCTTGGAAGCAGCAAAGAATTCCAAGTTATTCTTCCAAAGCGTAATATTGTTTTCCAAGTCTGAAATCTGCTTTCGAATACCATGTTCTTTTTTGTTCATGGTTCTAGTAGCATTTGGATCTCCTTGAATTCTGTTCAAATTCAACCTGAATAAGAAATCTTCCCGATTAAAATCTTCTGAAAGTTTCTCCAAGTAGACATCGACAGCAGCTTTGAATTTATTCTGAACCTCTTTCATATTCTTTCGAGGTACAAAACCAATTTCATTGAACTGTTGAACAAACTCGGTGATTTCTTCCTCAGAAGGATTTCCGGAAGCTGCCTTTTCAATTTGCTCGCAGAGTTCAATCTTCTTTTTGTAATTATCCTCGTATTCAGAATTTGCCTGCTTATTGGCATTTCTACGACTATCAAAGAAATAATCACAAGCTCCTTTGAATCGCTTGTATAAGGAATCTCGATTCTTTTCAGGCATTGGACCTAGCTTTTTCCACTCCTGCTGCAACTTGATCATTTCATTTGCGGTGGATTGCCATTCTGTAGATTCTTTTAATCCTTCTGCTTTTTGAATCAATTCTTCGGCCTTTGCAGCGTTAGTTGCACGGATTTCATCGAGCTCTTTGAAAAACTGGTTTTTATGACTGAAGAATTGCTTGAAAGAACTCCAGAATGCCTTATTGATCTCTCTTCCTTTTTCTCTTGGAACTGGACCAATCTTTTCCCAAGCCTTTTGAATCTCAAGAATCTCTTTGGTTTTAGTATTCCAATCTTTGATTCGGTCACCTTTGAATTCAAGAAATCCTTTCAATTTCTCGATTAGAGCTTCTTTCTCATCTTGATTTTTCTTGAAGACTTCTTTCTGACTATCGTAATAAACCTTTCTACGATCATATATAGCATCAGAGGCAGCTTTAAAACGCTGCCAAAGCGGTTCTTGCTCTTCTCGAGGAACAGGTCCTATATGCTTAAATTCTTCATGAAGCTCATTCAAAGCTTTGATGGCCTCTTTCAAATCAGAAACATCCTTCAAAGCCTCGGCTTTTTCACAAAGCTCCATTTTGCTTTCAAGATTTTTCTTCCGGTCAAGTTCCTTCAGTTCAAAATAGATGCTTCGATTATCGTAGAATCTATCCATTAAGGCGTTATAACTCGCCCAAAGATTTCTGTTTTGAGATGCTGGAACCGGACCAATGGATTTCCACTCTTGCTGAATAGCCTTGATGGCGTTCATGCTAAGTGTAGTCTCTTCTCCATCAACCAGCTCACGAAGTTTATCGAGTATTTCGTTTTTGAGCTCTAAATTCCGCTCTTTAGCTTTTTCAGCTTCCTTACGAATACCACTTACTCGGGTCTTATACTCGTAATAATATTTGTTGAATTCTCTTTCATCATCAGAAGGACGAAAATCAAAATCATCCTCCGCTCCACCTTCAGCCTTGAATTTTTCTAAGGCTTCA
The DNA here is from genome assembly GCF_004571135.1 of Algoriphagus kandeliae. Lineage (GTDB taxonomy): Bacteria > Bacteroidota > Bacteroidia > Cytophagales > Cyclobacteriaceae > Algoriphagus > Algoriphagus kandeliae. The sequence continues at coordinate 728,679 of NZ_SPSB01000001.1, read as the reverse complement.
TCTCTTTCTTTGTGGGTAATTTCATCAAACGCATTTTTGATTTCATTAACAATACGTTCGATTTTGAGGAGATTGGATGCATGGAGAGTCTTTTCTTTGATAAGCTTCACCAAAGCAGATTTGCTAAGTCCCTCCAAATCTAATTCTTCTTCAGAATCATGATCGTCTTCCTCATGCTCCTCCTCTTCATCGGATGAAGAATCATCTTGACTTCCTGCAACTGCATCGGAATCAGTATCATGAGCTTTTACCTCTTCAGATTCTTCTTTCTCTACCGAATCTGATACTTCTACAGCTTCATTTTGAGTTTCCTCAACCTTTTCGGGTTCTTCGGAAAACTTCGCAGATTCTTCCGTCTCAGCTTTGGATGAATTAGTTTCTACTTTTTCTTCTTTCTTACCCGTTGCTTCAATATTTTCAGAAGCTTGGGTCACCTTGTCCTCTTGGGACGTTTCTTTACTTTGATCAGTCATAAAAACATTACTTTTTCAAGTCTCTATGGGCAAATGTATGGATTTTGGCTAATTTAATCGTGGGTCTGTGGGATAATTTGCAATAACCTTAAACTCCCCTCCCATGCTTTTTAATAAGCTCCTCCAAAGTTCTTCGGGCGTGCTGGTAAAAGTCTCCGGATCAAGTTTTTCCCGACAAATAATCCAGACATTTTCCGTTAGCTCATCAATCAATTGACCGGGACCCCATCCCGAATAACCTAAAAAGAAGCGAATAGAATCATCGGAAATAAGACCTGTTTTCAAAGCAGAAACTAACTCTTCGAAATTTCCTCCCCACCACAAGTCTTCACCAATTTGAATACTGCCTTCTAGCATTTTTTCTCCAGAATAGACAAAATGTAGCGTATTTTGTTCCACAGGCCCACCAACATATACTTCTACATTCAAAAACTCCAATTCTTCTACAATTTCATTTAACCGTAAAATGGAGGGTTTGTTAAAGACTAAACCGAAACTCCCATCTTCATTGTGTTCGCACAGTAACACGACTGACCGAGAAAAATTTTCGTCTTGCAAAAACGGCTCGGAAATTAACAAATCACCGGCTTTTGGAGTCGAAATACCATCGTTCTTCATTGGCCTACATTATTGAATAAAACTCAGGAAAAATATAGGTTGAAATTTTATAAATGCAATACTGATTGTACTTTTATTCCGAAAGAAAATAAATAGTCAAGACTTTATGGACATTGCATCGATACGTAAGGAATACACACTTAAGTCATTAGAAATCAAAGATGTAAATGAACATCCATTTACTCAATTTCACAACTGGTTTCAAGAAGCTGTCAGTTCTAAAGTACTTGAAGTCAATGCAATGACCCTTTCGACATTTGGCACGGATGGATACCCAAATGCACGAATTGTACTTTTAAAAGAATTGGATTATGGTTTTGTCTTTTTCACAAATTATAAAAGTGAAAAAGGAAGAGAGCTGCTACAAAGCCCTAAAGCAGCCCTAACCTTCTATTGGGGGGAGTTAGAAAGACAGGTTCGTGTTGTAGGAGACGTAGAGGTAATTAGCGACGAGCAGTCAGATGAATATTTTACAAGTCGTCCTGTAGGTTCGCAGATTGGCGCATGGGCATCCCCTCAAAGTGAAAAGATAAATTCGCGGGAATTTTTAGAAAAACAATTAGAAAATTTTAAAAAGGAATTCGAATCAAAACCTTTGACTCGTCCCCCGCATTGGGGCGGCTTCCGTGTAATTCCCAATAAAATTGAATTTTGGCAAGGAAGACCTAGCCGTTTGCATGATCGAATCCTTTATGAAATAAATGAAGAAGGAACCTGGACCATATCTAGGTTAGCCCCTTAATTATTTCAAATCAAACAAATTATCAACACCCATCATTCGCTCCACGGTAAATCCTTCACCATAGGTAGCTAGAATTTTATGCCCCATTTCGCGTGCTCTTGCCTCGATAAACGGTAAAAAATCAGGATCTGAAATAAAGCTTTCAGGCTCTTTGCTATTCGGATCATAGAATTGAGATTTGAAGGCTAAAATACTTTTGATTTTCACATCCCAATATTCCGTGATATCCACTACAAAATCCGGTTCGATGTAGTTGTTTTGGATAAAATGATAAACAAACTTCGGTCTCCAAGGCTGCTGAAGTTCTCCTTCTAGAGAAGTTTCGATTTTTCTCAAACCGCTCATAAAACAAGCCTTAGAAGCCAATGAAGAACCTTTTCCATGGTCAGGGTGGCGATCACTCACAGCATTCGCCAAAACAATATCGGGTTGATATTTTCGGATTACCTTAACCAAAGCAAGTTGATGACTGGTGTCATCCTGAAAATACACATCCTGAAATCCCATATTTTCCCTAGCAGATAAACCCAGAATTTCAGAAGCTTCTGCTGCTTCTTTAACTCGGGTTTCAGGGGTACCTCGAGTCCCCATTTCTCCTTGGGTTAAATCGACTATTCCAACTTTATATCCCTTAGCAACATGTGCTGCAATAGTACCAGAGCAACCCAATTCTGCATCATCAGGATGAGCTGCAATCACTAAAATATCCAGTTTGTTCATCTTATCGAATCCTTAGATTTTGACCTACTCGTAATATACTTCTAGTAGAAATCCCATTTAGACGGGTAATGGTTCCAACAGAGACCCCATATCTTCTAGCAATACTACTTAAGTTTTCCCCTCTTTTAACACGATGGTAAATTTGTTGCCTTGCTTTTGCTAAGTGAGAAAAGGTTTCTGGGGTAATTAAATATTCCTGACTCAGAATTTTTGATTCATCAAAGTCATAGACCAATTCGGGATCGAAAGCAAGACCTCGATAGCGTAATTCATAATGCAAATGAGACCCTGTACTTCGGCCTGTACTACCGCCTTTTCCGAGTAGATCTCCTGCTTTTACTTCTTGTCCTACATCAACCAATATTTTGGAAAGGTGGCCATATAAAGTCTCTAGGCCGTTTTTATGTCTTACTACTACAAAATATCCATACCCGTACCGATCATAGGATCTGACTCTTACAATCCCATCAAAGGCTGCATAAACCGGATTTCCTGTAATTAAGTCCAAATCCGTCCCATAATGCCATCTCCTCCAACGATAACCAAAGCGGGAAGTAACAGGTGTTTTCTCTAACGGCATTTTCCAATCATAGCCAAAAAATGGATCATATAATCTGACCTTAACTGTGTCTTGAAAATTATTGATATCGAAGTTATAAATGTCAACCTTTTTGGAATCCCAGGTCGCATAGTATTCATAGGCAGTTACCCAAATACTATCAATTAAAACTTGCTCCGAAACTTTCGCAAGGCGGTTGGTAGGTGCCCAAATCATGTAATCTTGATCCTCAGAAACAATGGATCTAGCTTTCCCCAAATTCACATTGTTTTTAAAAATAATTGAATCGGTAATCGAGGAAAGGGTACGTAAATAAGATTCCTGATCAAATCCTCTTAACTCAATGTTCTTTCGCTCCTGAGTCTCTATTTGGGTTTGATTGCGGTCTTTTTTGATGATTTTAGGAAAAATTTGAGCATTGGAATTAGTAATTCCAATGCTCAGCATAATTCCCATAAATAGTATCAATCGAAGATACTTCATGAATGATTTAATGAATTTCCATTTCAGCTAAATATCGCTCTGCATCCAGAGCGGCCATACAGCCTGTTCCTGCAGCTGTGACTGCCTGACGATACACATTATCTTGAGCATCTCCACAGGCAAACACACCTTCTACATTGGTTTTGGTAGTTCCAGGAATGGTTTTAATATATCCAGCTTCATCCATATGAATGAAGTCTTTGAATACCTCGGTGTTTGGCTGGTGACCAATAGCAACAAAGAAGCCAGAAATTTCCAAATCTCGTTTTTCTTGGGTTTTATTATTGACTACGCGTACACCTTTGACTTCTTGATCGCCCAGGATTTCTTCAGTCTCAGTGTTCCAAAGCACTTCGATTTTCGGATTATTTAAGACCCTTTTCTGCATAATCTGAGATGCTCGCATCTCATCTCTTCGTACAAGCATGTACACCTTGTTACAAATGTTAGATAAGTACGAGGCTTCTTCACAAGCCGTATCTCCAGCACCTACAATTGCAACATCCTGTCCTCGGAAAAAGAAACCATCACAAACTGCGCAAGCAGAAACTCCTCTTCCGTTTAATCTGGTTTCGCTTTCAATTCCAAGCCACTTGGCTGATGCTCCGGTAGAAATAATAACAGTCTCTGCTAATAACTGCACTGAATCATCTACTGTAATTAAATGTGGTTTTTGATTGAAGTCAACCTTTGTTACCACTCCATAACGAATCTGCGCACCAAATCGCTCTGCTTGCTTTCGAAAATCCTCCATCATTTCAGGCCCCATAATTCCCTCAGGGTATCCTGGATAGTTTTCTACATCCGTAGTGATTGTCAATTGACCTCCCGGCTGCCCGCCGGTATACAAAACCGGCTTTAATCCGGCTCTGGAGGCATAAATAGCTGCTGTATAACCTGCTGGTCCTGATCCAATAATCAGAACTTTTACTTTTTCTAAATCTTGATTCATCTTCAAATGAAATTAAGAACGTTAAATTTTCACATTTCCTTTAAGCCAACAAAATTAGGGACTGTTAAAATTCCCAAATGTGACTCATATCATTTTTGAAAATTAAAGTTTAAAAAGAAAAAGGGGCCTAAACCCCTTTCTAATTATTAACCTAAATACGGTTTGAGAGTCTTGCTCCTTGAAGTATGCCTTAGTCTTCGAATAGCTTTTTCCTTGATTTGTCGCACACGCTCTCGAGTCAAATTGAACTTCTCTCCTATTTCTTCTAGAGTCATGGCATGCTCTCCGTTCAATCCAAAGTAAAGGGTAATTACATCTGCTTCTCTTTGAGTAAGCGTTGACAAAGCTCTTTGAACTTCCTTACGAAGGGAGTCTGTCATCAAACCATCATCTGGTTTTTCATCACCATCGTTTTCCAACACGTCCAAAAGGCTATTTTCTTCACCTTGAACAAAAGGTGCATCCATGGATACATGACGACCGGAAATTTTCATGGTATCAACCACCTCAGAAGCGGTCACTTCCAAAACTTCTGCCAATTCTTCAGGAGATGGCTCACGCTCAAATTTTTGTTCCAATTCACTAAAGGTCTTGGAAATCTTATTGAGGGAACCTACCCTATTCAATGGTAATCTAACGATTCGAGATTGCTCTGCAAGGGCTTGCAAAATGGACTGACGAATCCACCATACAGCGTAGGAAATAAATTTAAATCCCCTCGTCTCATCGAAACGCTGAGCAGCTTTAATCAAACCCAAGTTTCCTTCATTGATCAAATCTCCCAATGAAAGTCCTTGATTTTGATACTGTTTAGCCACCGAAACCACAAATCGCAAGTTAGCTTTGGTTAATTTCTCCAAAGCCAATTGATCACCTTCACGGATTCGCTTGGCAAGAACTACTTCTTCGTCTGCTGTCAAGAGATCGACTTTACCAATCTCCTGCAGATACTTATCAAGAGACTGACTCTCTCGATTGGTAATCTGCTTGCTAATCTTCAGCTGCCTCATTCAGAATATTATTGGTTGAATTCAATTAAGATAATGAAATTAATATTAATCAGGGGTTACTCTTGATTTTTCGCACCAGTTTTTTCTGGCTTAGGCAAAAGAACCTTTCGTGAAAGCTTAAATTTCCCGGTCTTTTTGTCAATATCAATCAATTTCACAACGATTTCTTCTCCCGGCTCCAGAACGCCATCCATGCTTTCAAGACGCTCCCATTTAATCTCCGAGATATGTAATAAACCATCTTTACCCGGCATAAATTCCACAAATGCACCAAATGGCTGAATATTTTTCACTTTTCCGGTATACACTTCCCCAATTTCAGGTTGTGCAACAATGGCCTTGATACGAGATAGTGCCTTGTTAAGGTTATCTTGATTTGCGGAGAAGATGTTGATCTTTCCTTGATTATCTACTTCCTCGATCACAATAGTGGTAGAAGTATCTTTCTGAATTTCCTGAATTACTTTTCCACCTGGTCCAATCACTGCACCTATCAATTCCTTAGGAATCATCATGGTGAAAGATCTTGGAGTATGAGGTTTCAAATCAGGTCTAGGAGCGGCCAACGTTTTGGAGATTTCTTGCAAAATGTGAAGTCTCCCCTCTTTTGCCTGATACAAAGCTTCCTTCAACACACTGTAATCCAAGCCTTCTACCTTCAAGTCCATCTGACAAGCAGTGATTCCTTTTTCAGTACCGGTTACTTTGAAATCCATGTCTCCCAGGTGATCCTCATCTCCGAGAATATCACTCAAAATGGAATATTTACCAGTTGAAGAATCAGAGATCATCCCCATTGCAATACCTGTAACTGGAGCTTTAATCTGAATTCCAGCATCCATCAATGCCAAAGAGCCGGCACAAACAGTAGCCATGGAGGAAGATCCATTGGACTCAAGAATATCAGATACAATCCGGATAGTGTAAGGGTTTTCCTCTTCTGGCGGAAGAACTTTTTTCAAAGCTCTCATAGCCAAATTACCATGACCTACTTCTCTTCTACCCGGACCTCTGTTTGGTTTTACCTCACCTGTTGAGAATCCAGGGAAATTGTAATGCAAATAGAATTTATTAAAGCCAGAAATTACAGCTCCATCAATCATCATTTCATCCATCTTGGTACCAAGGGTACAAGTGGTCAAAGATTGGGTTTCACCTCTTGTGAATACAGCCGATCCATGAGCGGAAGGAAGATAATCCACTACAGACCAAATAGGACGAATTTCGTCTAGTTTTCGGCCGTCCAATCGCTTCTTCTCATTCAAAGTTAGATTTCGTGCTGCCTCTTTATGAATCTTGTGGAAATAAGGTCCAATTAGGCTTGCTTCGAACTCATGCTCTTCTCCAAGGTTAGCCACAAATTCTTCCTTGATGGCTTGTACTAGGGCCGAACGTTCAGATTTGTTGGCGATTTGCTTGCCTACAGCTTCATATAATTTATCATAAAGCTCTGACCGCATTTTTTCATACAAAGCTGGGTCAGACTTTTCATGACTGTATTCTCTTTTTTCTTCTTTACCTACCAGTTTGGTCAATTCAACTTGAGCCTGGCAATGACGGATGATTTCCTCATGGGCAAACTGAAGGGCTTCAACCATTTCGTCTTCGGAAATTTCAGAAGCTTCTCCTTCTACCATCAAGATGTAATCCAAAGAACCAGCTACAATAAATTCAAGTGTAGCTTTCTCCAATTCCAAAGGTGATGGATTAATTACCAGTTCTCCATCAATTTTCGCTACTCTTACTTCAGAAATAGGACCATTGAAAGGAATATCCGAAACAGACAAAGCAGCGGATGCTGCCAATCCTGCCAATGCATCTGGCAGTACGTTTTCATCGGATGAAATAAGGGTAATATTAACTTGGGTGTCGGCATGATAATCATCCGGGAAAATCGGACGTATTGCACGATCGACCAAACGGCTAATTAAAATTTCGTAATCTGACAATCTTCCTTCTCGCTTCAAAAAGCCACCTGGAATTTTTCCAGATGCTGCGAACTTTTCTTGATAGTCTACAGATAAGGGTAAAAAGTCAACTCCTTCGCCAGCCTCTTTTTTGGATACTACTGTAGCTAAGAGCATGGCCTTTCCCAACTTCACTACAACTGCACCATCGGCTTGTTTAGCAAGTGCACCTGTTTCGATAATAATTTCTCTACCATCCTCTAGGGTGATGGTTTTGGTGATTAAGTTTGGTAACATAAATATTGATAATGATTTTTCTTCTGTTTTAAAAATAAACGCGTCCAGCTGAAAAAGAAAAAAGTAAGGTTCTCGACTTGGAGAACCTTACTTAGGATTATTTTCGAATTCCTAGCTCGGCGATAATGCTTCTGTATCGCTCGATGTCTTTCTTGTAGAGATAGTCTAATAAGCTTCTTCGCTTACCTACCAACTTCAACAAACCAAGTCTTGTAGAGTGATCTTTCTTGTTTTGCTTCAAGTGCTCCGTTAGGTGCTTGATTCGATGCGTAAAGAGGGCAATCTGAGATTCTGGTGATCCAGTATCAGTTTCAGATTTTAACCGTCCATGATTTTTAAACAACTCTTGTTTTTTCTCTGATGTTAAATACATGTTTAGCTAAATTAATTAAAACAGCTACAAAGGTAAGGGTATTAATTTGAAAATAAAACATCAAGTTGTTTTTGCTTTTCGGGATGCAATCCGCTTTCTCATCCCCTTCCACCATTCAATGTAGAAATCGGGTTCAAACAATCTGGCATCTTTCCTAGCCTGCTTTAGGAAAAATAATCCGAAAGGCAAAAGCATGAAACATGAGAACCAAGTGCCAATAATCGGGTCGGTTACTCCCTCTTTTGCCCATTTTTCTCCAGTAATGGTAAGCATATAATAAACAATGAAGAAGATGATAGAAACCAGTACAGGCATTCCTAATCCACCCTTTTTAATTATAGCTCCGAGTGGAGCGCCGATCAAAAACATAACAAAACAAGCAAAGGCCTGTGTATACTTCTGATGCCAAGCAATTTCAAATCGACGATATTCCCTTTCAAAGCCCTCAATTTGGACTTTTTTCTGATTAAAATTATTCTTCAAGTTTCGAGCATTGTTTAAAGCCATCGTGATAGCATTCGATCGATAGCCCCTTTTAAATACGATAGAATCTATCGCGGCTCTTTCGTCTTTGGATAATGGAGTCAAGCTTGGAGCCAATCTTTGCTCCCCCACCTCATCTTCAACAGGATTATCTACAAATTCCTCTTCATCTATTTCAGCGATTGAATCTTGAATCCTAGATCTGCTTAGCTGTTTTAGTTGGAAAATCGAATCACTTTTGGAGAGCGTAGCAGATGCTTTTACATCAAGGGACTTGGTGGAATCAGTAACTATTAAACGAGTTTCTGGAGCTTCAACTTGGAGAACAGTACTATCCCTCTTCAATAAATTTTTTGCTTCCAGCACAGAATCCTGTTTTGCCCTTTCTATCCGGGCTTTTTCTGCACGGAGAGAATCATCTTGAGCCTTTCTTTCCTGAATTTGTTCAACAGGCTCTAATTTTCTGTTCTTTGTATAAAATGGATAGATTCCAGCAGCAGTTTGGTATGTCAGGTATCGCTGATCATTAACAAGCGTGTAGATCGAATCGAGACCAAGCTTTATTTCAGAAATATTCTTGATTGCTCTATTGGTAGACCATAAATCTTCAGGGGTACGATTGAGCTGAAATTCATCCATATCAAAAATGATCACATTCTCATCGAATGTAGTCCTTCGAAACTCGACAGGCTTTTCTGAAATACCTCTCATCGCTCTGGATTCATTGTAATTGATTCCATTATAAAGCGTGAGCTTCATGTAGTTTTCATTAAAAAACTTTTCCATTCTGCCGGAATCAGCAATGGTAACATCTAAATTTCCAAGGATATCATTGTGATTATAAATTATGATATCCTTCAAATCATTGTCTCCTATCTTTTTGTTGACCTTGATACTATATCCTGGAATACCAGCATAAAATATACCCTCCCGAATATCCAATGCCGGAGATTTCATCCGGATATCATACAGCAAACTAAAGGTTTTGAGGTTTACCCTTGGGACAAGGTAATTGTTGGATAAATAAGCTAGAAAAACAAGAACGACTGTAAATATTCCGATTGGTCTTAAGGCACGAACTAATGAAATCCCACTGCTTTTTATGGCGGTCAACTCAAAATGCTCTCCCAAGTTTCCAAAAGTCATCAGACTGGAAAGCAATACCGCCAATGGCAAAGCCATAGGAGAAATACTGACCACAAAGTAGCCAATCAGTTCGGCATAAATCCAAAAGCTTAGCCCTTTGCCAAAAATTTCATCGAAATACTTCAGCATGTTGACTATCAAAAGAATAAAGTCAACTACCACGAAGGTCAATAAAAATGGCCCTATAAAAGAGCCCAAAATAAGTTTATCTAACTTCTTCATACAAACTCAGTTCACCTTCTGAAGAAGGCTACGAGAATCATGGATCAAAGTTGGTGAATCCTCAGCAATTAACCACCAATAATTTCTTTTAGTTTTCCAATCAGCCCATCCCAAATCGCTTCGAGCTCTTCATCATCGTATCCGTCTGAATAGTCAATGACTTTTAGGAAAAGCGTCTGTGTCAATTCATTTTCCTCCAACTTGAATTCTATATAGGAATGATCTTCTTCATCGGGATTGTTAGGATCAAAAAACTCAAATTTTACATGGGAATTATTCCGAATTGAAGCCATTCGAGCATAATGTTCTTCATTGTCAAATTCAAAAATATAGACTTTATCCTCATTGATTTTGACTTCATCGGCAAACCACTCTTCTAAACCACTTGCAGTGCTGATATAATGAAAAAGAATTTTTTTCGAAGCATTGATTTGATAATCAGCGACAAACTTATTTTTAACCATGATTTCTAAAATTACCTGGGTGAAATTTTCATTTTTTTAAAGAACGCCAACTTGCATTTAATAATACAAGGTCTCATATTTGCATTCCCATTCGGAAGGGAGGTTTACAGGGTTGGAAAATACGTTTCCAGCGTCAAAAGAAGTATTGATCGTTGGTGTTTTAATATAGGCATTAATTTGAAATATCAATACCAAAAAAATCTTAAGATATTCTGGCGAGGTAGCTCAGTTGGTTAGAGCGCAGGATTCATAACCCTGAGGTCACGGGTTCAACTCCCGTCCTCGCTACAAAGGCTTTCGGTAACGGAAGCCTTTTTTATTTCACAAAACTCCATTGGAAGGATTCATAAGCCCTACGCCTCGGCATATAGGCGCAGCGGACACGGCCTGAATAAGGCATTTGGGTTCAATTCCCATCTGTGCACCAAATGATTCAAGTAGTTTTCCAAAAGAAAATTTTTCTATCCTAAAACATCATTTAAGCTAACCCTAGAAACAAAAAAAGCCTTCCCGAAGGAAGGCTTCATGTAAAATAAGCGATTGACGCTTATTTCACTCTTTCAACAACTGCTTTAAATGCCTCAGGGTGATTCATTGCCAAATCAGCCAAAACCTTTCGGTTAAGTTCGATATCGGCTTTTTTCAACAACCCCATGAATTGAGAATAGGACAAACCATGCTCTCTAGCACCGGCATTAATACGCTGAATCCACAAAGAACGGAATTCTCTTTTCTTAGCTTTTCTGTCTCTGTAGGCGTACTGAAGTCCTTTTTCGTACTTGTTTTTGGCTACGGTCCACACGTTTTTACCTCTTCCGAAGTAACCTCTTGTGGCTTTTAGCACTTTTTTTCTTCTTGCTCTAGATGCAACTGCGTTTACTGATCTTGGCATAACTTTTTGTTTTTTGACACTAGGTGCTCCGAAGAGTCTTTAATACCAAAGCGTCTGGTGAATAAATAAACCTTAATTTTTTAGACAGATTGATCAGATTCTCAACATGTCTCGTACTCTGCCCTCATCAGACTCGTGTACCAAACCAGTTTTGGTAAGGTTACGCTTTCTTTTGGTGGCTTTCTTAGTCAGGATGTGGCTTTTGTAAGCGTGCTTCCTTTTGATTTTTCCTGTTCCGGTCAAAGCGAAACGCTTTTTCGCGGAAGATTTGGTTTTTACTTTAGGCATTTTAGCTGTATTTAGTTGGTTGAAATTACTTCTTAAATGGCTTTGGTGCGATAAAGATATTCATCCGCTTACCTTCCAATTTTGGAAGCTGTTCTACCACACCATAGTCCTCGAGCGCCTGTGCAAATTTCAATAGAAGCATCTCTCCTCTTTCTTTGAAAACGATACTTCTACCCACAAAATGCACATAGGCTTTCACTTTGGCACCTTCCTTCAGGAAGTTGATGGCATGCTTCAATTTAAAATTGAAATCATGGTCATCAGTATTAGGTCCAAAGCGTATTTCTTTTAAAACGACCTTGGCTGCATTAGCCTTAATTTCCTTTTGCTTCTTCTTCTGCTCGTACTTGAATTTGGCATAATCCAAAATCTTACAAACAGGAGGATCCACATTGGGAGAAATTTCCACCAAATCCAGATCGTTTTCCTCCGCTAGTTTAAGGGCTTTATCCAGAGGCATCAAGGCGTTGCCACCTTCTACATACTCTCCTACTACCCGAACTTGCCTAGCTCGTATTTTGTCGTTTACCTTATATGGTTCTTCTCTTCGACCTCTGTTTGGTTGTTTATTTCTCAAATTATTTTGGTTGTTTTAATGAAATCGACTGCAAATATCGGAATAATTTCTAATTACTGAAATCAGAATAAAATTTTACCAACTTATTCTTTACTCAATGATTCTGAAATAATCCCTTGAAAATACTTTATAAATCCTTCCGGCGAATGACTTCCAAGGTCACCTTCTCCATGTTTTCTTACAGAAACCATTCGATCCTGGGCTTCTTTTTCTCCCACAATTAGCATGAAAGGCACCTTTTTCACTTCTGCATCACGAATCTTTCGACCGATCTTTTCATCTCGATTATCGATGCTTCCTGTGATTCCTGCTTCTTCCAAAAGATCTTTAACCTCAGCTGCGTAGTCAAGGTATTTTTCGGAAATAGGCAAAATCACCAATTGCTCAGGTGCAAGCCACAATGGGAAATTTCCTGCACAATGCTCAATCAATACCGCAACAAATCGCTCCAATGAACCAAAAGGTGCTCTGTGAATCATCACAGGTCGGTGTTTCTGATTGTCAGCCCCGATATATTCCAGTTCAAAGCGATCCGGTAACTGGTAATCAACTTGGATAGTTCCCAACTGCCATTTTCTTCCCAAAGCATCTTTAACCATGAAGTCCAATTTAGGGCCATAGAAAGCCGCTTCCCCTAATTCAGTCACCGTTTCAAGACCTCTTTCGGCTGCTGCTTCAATAATTGCAGCTTCTGCTTTTTCCCAAGCTTCGGTAGATCCAATATACTTTTCCGGTTTTTCTGGATCTCTCAAAGAAATCTGAGCAGTGTAATCTTCGAAGCCTAAAGCTTTGAAAACATAAAGCACCAAATCAATTACCTTGATAAATTCATCCTTTACCTGGTCTGGACGGCAAAAAATATGCGCATCGTCTTGAGTAAATCCTCTTACGCGGGTTAATCCATGCAATTCCCCACTCTGCTCATAGCGATACACAGTCCCAAATTCTGCATAGCGAATTGGTAGATCCTTGTAAGATCTTGGCTTATGCTTGTAGATTTCACAGTGGTGGGGACAGTTCATCGGCTTCAGCAAAAATTCCTCTCCTTCATTTGGAGTGGCAATTGGCTGAAAAGAATCCTTACCGTATTTCTCGTAGTGGCCGGAAGTCTCATAAAGAACTTTATGACCGATATGAGGAGTAGTTACTTGCTGGTAACCTGATTTATCCTGTGCCTTTTTCATAAAAGCCACCAATCGCTCACGCAACAAGGTTCCTTTTGGAAGCCAAAGCGGTAATCCCATTCCCACTTTTTCAGAGAATGTAAAAAGCTCTAATTCCCGACCAATTTTTCGGTGATCCCGCTTTTTTGCCTCCTCAAGCATCGTGAGGTATTCCTGCAATTCTTTCGCTTTAGGAAAAGTCACACCATAAATACGTGTCAGCATTTTACGCTTCTCATCACCTCGCCAATAAGCTCCGGCAATATTGGTAAGCTTAACAGCTTTAATAAAACCTGTATTTGGAATATGAGGTCCTCGGCAAAGGTCCACAAAATTACCTTGCTCATAGAAGGTAATGCTTCCATCTTCCAAACCTTCCAACAAGTCTAGCTTGTATTCATCGCCTTTATCCTGGAAGTAATTGATTGCGTCCTTTTTGGAAATTTCCTTTCGGATATATTCGTTTTTCTCTCTGGCCAACTCAAGCATTTTCTGCTCGATTTTCTCCAGCTCTTCTCCTTCCAATTTGTGGTCGCCAAAATCCACATCGTAATAAAACCCGGTTTCGATTGGAGGTCCGATGCCAAATTTGATTCCAGGATAGAGTGCTTCCAATGCTTCTGCCATTAAGTGAGCAGAGGAATGCCAGAAAGTATTTTTTCCCTCTCCATCATTCCAGGTCAATAATTGTACGCTTGCATCAGAATTAATAGGCCGGGTAGCATCCCAAACCTCTCCGTTTACTTTGGCGGCGAGAACATTCCGGGCCAAACCCTCGCTGATACTGGCAGCAATTTGCAGTCCGGTAATTCCTTTTTCATAGTCCCTAACTGATCCGTCAGGAAGTGTAATTGCAATTGATTTTGACATAAATTTTTTAGGCCTTTACAAACAGGCATTAGTTGAAGGTGCAAATATGCAAAGAGTGTAGGCAAAGGAAAAATTATCCACCCACCAATCCCGTTTCTTTTATAGAATAATCTGTGCACTGACCTTGACAGCAAAGCCATTTGCATCGGGACTATCCAAATAGGTCATACGATGGAAAAAGTCTACTCGGAAAAACTTAAAGATATTTTCTATTCCATAACCCAATTCCAAATAAGGCTTTGTTGGATCTAATCTTCCAAAAGTTTCAATCGGATTTCCTTGCGGATCAAATGTCGGAGCATTTGTGATATTTTTATCACTTACCGAACCGAAAAGGATATTTGCATTAGCCACAGCTCGCCATTTCAACTTCCGCATCAAAGGAATTCGATTCAACAAAAATCCTTCAAAAAAATGCCGGTAACGTAAGCTGATAAATTGATCTGAGGCAAACTCATTAAAATTCATGGTATTGAAAGCAGCCGTAGTGTAGAAAGCCGTCCCGTTTCCAAGATGGTTTTTCAAAATTGGATATGGGACTTCACCAAAGACTTTTCCCGCATCCAGTTCATATCTCGATACCCCAAACAAGCCCATATTCACTCGCTGATAAATGTAGAAGTCCAATTTGCGATAATCTACTTCCCCATTTAACCATTGAATCCCTCTTGCAAATTTCAACTCGAAAATGGGCCATTTAGATGGACCAAAAGAAGCACGCTCATTATCATTTATCAGGATTATTTCATCCCTACCATATCTAAGGCTTGCTCTCAGTTCAGTCGTTTGGAAATCACTTTTGTAATCTCCAGTGCCTTTTTCCAAATAGTAAAAGTCATAAAGTGGATCAAATTGAGAAAGCTTAATACCAGCTTGAAACAAAAAGCCTTTGAAGAATTCCCGCTGAAACTTCAGCTGTTGATTGGTACTGATAAATGGCCTTCGTAAAGTTCCAAAACGGCTAGCTGCCAAGAAAACAGAATTCCCTTCCAGCGATTCCATTTCCAAACCTACTTGATCAATTTCCTTGCTTGAACTTAGTTCAATTGTAGTCCAGCGCTTACGATCTAGAATATTTTTTCCCGAAACAGAATATTTAAAACGCTGGTCTTTAAAACCATAAGCTAAATAACCTTGAAATGCCCATTTGTTGCTAAACTTATAATTGGTTCGAAGCCCAAACCCTCCTCTAAGCCCTTCTACATTATTATAGTTCCCAAATTCAGTCCATGGTCCCAAATCGATTTTTCCTACAGGAAGAAACCCTGTAGCAAAAAACTTTAATCCTTCAGAATAAAAACGAATCACAGGAATTTTCTTCAATGTGTCCACCATTTGAAGAACAGCTAATTCTTCAGAAGAAAGTTGATCTATCCTATTTTCTGCCCAAAACTCCTCGGTTGCATCTCCAAAATCTGGTTTAAGCTCCACTGAGTTGTTAAAAAAAGAAGTGGGTTTAGGGTCGGTAATAAACACACTATCTGTTGCCGTATAAAATTTCGCCAATAAACCAGCTGTATTTGGCGTCACTTGCCCAATTTTGATTTGGACACGGGTTTTTGCAGGAATTAAAGGCCCCATTATCGTAGGTTCCAATTCCTGTTGGATTTTGATTCGTTCGATAAAGTTCAGGTTAGCAGTCTTGGGAATAGTCAAATCAACCTGCTTCAGCGAATAATCTTCCTTTTTGATCCAAATCGTCCCTGAAAAAGCCAAATCCTGCTCTCTTCTTGGATAGACCTGTAGCTGATAGCAGGAGTCTTGCCCCACCAATACCGAATCCATCAAGTCATAATCATAAAAGGTTTTCCAACCGTCTGCTATAGGAGAAACAAAGTCCTTTTCCAGAATTGTAAGCCAATTTTTATAAAAATTATATTCCTGAAAGGCTGAACCAGTAATTTGAGATGTGGTCGATCCATCGGTTATTCCTACCCCCGTTACTTTGGATTTTTCCACAATTTCTTTCTTAAGAAGCGGGTTATTTCGGAAGTAAAAGTGACTCAAGGTTTCAGAGAAAAATACTGGTAAAATTTTCTCTCCTTCATCATTTGTCAACTGACGGATACTATCCAAAACAGAAGTAACTTTTTGGACGGTTTTTCTTTGCCTGAATTCCTCTGATAGGTGATCAATATCAATTTCGATCTTGGTATAATTCTTTGTTTCGTAGGCTTCCAGGCTTCTTTTATCAAAATCTTTCCTTCTTGCCACTGCCTGCCGAATAATTTCAAAGGCAGGGTTTTCTCCTGCTTCAAAAACAAATGCTTCTAATTCAAAATCTGAAGGTCGAAGCTGAAAATTGATTGTTTGTTCAGGGAGTTCTTGAATGGCTTTTGTCTGCGTCACATAGCCCAAATAACTTACTCGAATACTATCAGTCCAAGTTTTAAGATTTAACTCATACCCACCTTCAAAATCAGTGTTCATCCCCACCCTAGCACCAGGGGCATATACCGCTGCAAATGGAATGGGATCTCCGGTTTCCGCGTCAGTGACTTTACCCTTGATTCTATATTGAGCAAAGGTGGATATGGATATAAAAAAGAAAAGAAGAAAAAAGACTGGTCTTTTCATGAATAAAATTTCCCTAGAAACTCTAAGGCAGCAAAATAAATTCATTCTACTCGGAAATGACGGATACTCTCTGTGAATATTTCCTAAATCCCCGAATCGAATGAAAGTCTGAAAAAGAAAAGTTTCCTCTCTCGCTTGTATATTTGGCCATCAAAATTCGAATTCATGGTATACGATATTGCAATAATTGGAGGTGGAATCGTTGGATTGGCAACAGGCATGAAAATCCTGAAAAACAGGCCAGACTTGAAGATAGCTGTTATCGAAAAAGAAGATCAATTGGCTAAGCATCAAACCGGAAACAATTCGGGAGTGATTCACTCAGGTTTGTATTATAAGCCCGGTTCTTTGAAAGCCACCAATTGCATTCGAGGCTATCATGAATTGGTTGAATTCTGCGAAACAGAAAAAATCCCTTACGAAATCACAGGGAAAGTTGTAGTGGCTACGCGTGAAGAGCAAAAACCTCTTCTTGAAAACTTACTGAAAAGAGGCTTGGAAAATGGCTTGACAGGAACGCGGGCAATCACTTTGGAGGAGTTAAAAGAATATGAACCTCATTGTCATGGCGTAGCCGCGATTCATGTTCCACAAACAGGTATTGTTGATTACCATCAGGTTGCATTGGCTTATGGAAGAAAGATAATTCAGCAAGGAGGAGAAATATTTTTGAATCATAAGGTTCTAGAAATCAATCATAAAGAATCTATTAACTACATTGAAACTTCAAAAAAGACTTTCGAAGCAAAATTGGTAATCAACTGTGCTGGTCTTTACTCCGATAAGGTGGCACGATTAACGGATTCTACCATTGAGGATGTCAAAATCATTCCTTTTCGCGGGGAATATTACAAGCTGAAAAAAGACAAAGAATATCTAGTCAAAAACCTGATTTATCCTGTTCCTGATCCTAATTTCCCATTCTTGGGTGTTCATTTTACTCGAATGAAAAAAGGAGGCGTTGAAGCAGGTCCTAATGCTGTTTTGGCTTTCCGAAGAGAGGGATATAAAAAATCACAGATAAACATTTCTGAGCTAGCCGAGACTTTAGCTTGGCCAGGTTTCCAAAAAGTAGCAGCAAAATACTGGAAAACTGGCTTCGGCGAACTTTACCGATCTTTTTCAAAAGCGGCATTCACCAAAGCTCTACAAGAATTAATTCCCGAAATCCAAGAATCTGATCTAGTCGATGGAGGTGCCGGCGTACGAGCCCAAGCTTGTGATCGAAGCGGAGGGTTATTAGATGATTTCGCAATTCGAGAATCCCAATTTGCAATAAATGTCCTCAATGCACCTTCTCCTGCTGCTACTAGTTCGCTTTCGATTGGAGGAACTGTGGCAGAAATGGCTTTGAAGCGCTTTAATTAAACTTGGGTATTTACCGTATCCGGGAAATAGCGATTGGCGAGCTTGATCATTTCATCGCCTTTTACAAGATCATGCACACTCAATTCGCCCGTATGCCTATGTCCTGCTGCCCCCAATAATTCGCTGACAGCTTTAACGGTATTGGAGTGGAAGTTAAAAACCCGTTCAGATTTATCACTGACTACCAAACCTTTAACTAGTCCTTTACGCTGAGTTGCTACTCCAGTTGGGCATTCATTGGTATTGCAGCGGAGGGCTTGGATACAGCCTATGCTAAACATAAAACCACGAGCTGAATTACAAAGGTCTGCACCCAAGGCAATGTTTTTAATGATAGAAAAAGCACTAATTATTTTTCCAGAAGCAATAATTCTAATTTTATCTCGAAGGTTAAATTTATCCAAAGTTGCACGGACAAAAATGAGGGCAGGTTCTAAAGGCAATCCTACACTGTCTGAGAATTCTAAAGGAGCAGCTCCTGTCCCACCTTCTGCCCCATCGACCGTGATGAAATCAGGCCAATTATTTTGAGCTATCATTTCCTTACAGATCTCAATAAACTCTTCGGTTCTACCAATACAAAGTTTAAAACCTACAGGCTTACCTCCAGAAAGGTCTCTCAACTTTGCTAGGAATTGAATCAATTCTTTTGGATTTGAAAACTTCGAATGGGAAGGTGGAGATAAAACAGTTTCTCCTGCTTTTAATCCTCTAATTGCAGCTATTTCTGGGGTATTTTTAACCCCTGGCAAAACTCCTCCATGCCCGGGTTTTGCTCCTTGGGAAATCTTAATTTCAATCATTTTTACTTGATCCCAATTGGCTTTTTCCTGGAATTTATCAGGGTCAAAGTTTCCTTTATCATCCCGACAACCGAAATAGCCCGTCCCAATCTGCCAACATAAATCCCCTCCTTCGAGATGATAGGGAGAAATCCCTCCTTCACCGGTGTTATGATAGAACTTTCCTTTTTTCGCTCCCAAATTCAAAGCTTTAATTGCATTTGAGGAAAGAGAGCCAAAACTCATGGCTGAAATATTAAAAATGGAAGCCGAATAAGGTTGTTTACAAAAATCCGAACCAATTGTCACTCGAAGATCCTCCGGTTTGAGGTGAACAGCATAAATAGAATGTCTTAACGCAACATAATCTTCCCCACCAATATCACTCTGAGTACCGAAAGGATGAGTATCGTTTACGCTTTTTGCTCTCCGATAAGCCAAAGACCGAATATTTCTGCTGAATGGTTTTCCATCCGTATTGCTTTCAATAAAATATTGCTGTATTTCTGGACTGATCGATTCTAAAATATATCGAAAATGTCCCACAACTGGGAAGTTCTTAAGAATTGCATGTTTCTTTTGGAAGGAATCATAAATTCCCAGCGCAGTCAATAAACCCAATACTCCAAGCACTAGATATCCCAAACGGAACTCTCGAAAGGAATATAACCACATTAGAAAAAGGGTAAATGCAAAAAGAAAAAGAATGGAAAAGAAAAATAATTTTCTCATAAGGGAAGTATTTATTTCCCCAATTTAAAAAATGAATGGAAGAAGCCTAAAGGATAAATTTCAAAAGGCGATGTTCTACCCAGGTAAATTCCTGCCCTTTCCACATAAAGCCCGTATGCCCCCCTCTTTTCGGCATTTCCAAAGTCAATTCTTTTTTCCTTCCCACCAATTCGATAGGATAGCATTCCGGCCCTAAAAGCGGATCATTTAAAGCATTGACTATCAAGGTAGGAATGTTTATGTTCTCCATTCGTTGATCAGGGCTTACGCTTTGATAAAAATCCTGGGCATCCTTAAAGCCATGAATTTTGGCGGTAAAATGGGTATCAAAGGTATCGAAGTCATTGACCCTTTCCAGCAATTCCAAATCAATCAAATCAGGAAATTGCTCAGCTTTTAGGTGCATTTTGTTTTTCAATTTTCCCAAAAAGCGATTTTTATAAAAACTATTTCTTTTCTGTTTGAGCGTGGCAGCACTGGAGGGCAAGTTGCAAGGAGTAGAATAAACAGCCGCTTTTTTGATTTCTTTCGGTAATTCTTCTCCTTTTTGCCCTAAATAATTTAAGGTTTGCGCACCTCCCATACTGATGCCTGCTAAAAATATCTCCTGATATTTCCCCAAGCCTAAAACGTGATTAATGGTAGTTTCTAAATCATAACTCGACCCATGATGATACAAAATCGGTTGAAGATTCATTTCACCCCCACAAGTTCTGTTATTCCAACCGAGCACATCCACTTGATGCTGATTAAATAACTTTGCTAAGCCGCGAACATAATGTCGTTCAGAATCCCCCTCTAAACCATGAGATACAATCAGCAGCCGATCGCTTCCTGCCTTTGACCAATCCAAATTCAAAAAATCTCCATCTGGCGTTGAAATCTTTTCTCTGGTGTAGGTTATCCCCTCGATCTTACGATAAAGGCTAGGAATAATGGTTTCCAGATGACCGTTAAACAAATAAAATGGCGGGCCAGGATATGTGGAGGGGAAATCATGCATAGCTTTCCAAAAAGATCACCGAATGATCATTTTGGCTTCAAATTTACAACACATGCTGAAACTACCTTTGTATTAAAGTTTAAAACATAGGGTATTTAAAAAAAATTGGAGCGACAGGTGTCAGCTCCTTTTTTTTGAATAAAATTCAAATTTGATCTACCAGTCTTTTGACCTCATCAATAGCCCGATCTACTTGTTTAATAAACCTTTCGTAATGATCCTGAAATTCAGGACCAAAACCGGTAGATTCCAAAATTTCTTTTCCATTCTGAAGAGAATTGGCCAAGTCCTCAAATTCAAACATTCCCAAAGTGGGTTTGACTTTATGACGGATTTGTTGGATTATTTCCAAATCTCTTTGAATCATCCCTGCGGAATATAACTGCTTTAATTCCATCAAGCCTGCAAAAATGGCTTGTGTCAATTCCTTTTTAAACTCCTCATCTCCATCGGACATTTCTTCTATCCGAAAGTTCAATTCAGGATAAATCAGGCTCATAAAATTTCTATAAATGGGTAGATTTTCCGGCAAGATAACCTGTTGACCATGCAGCTTGAAAGTTGAAACCACCCGTAATTCCGTCCACATTGAGAACTTCCCCTGCGAAGAATATTTTTGGGTGAAAAATACTTTCCATAGTTTCTGGATTAACCTCCTGAAGATCTATACCTCCAGCTGTTACAAATTCTTCTTTGAAAGTAGTCTTTCCTTCGACTTTCAAAATATAGCAAAAAAGATTTTGAACCAGTCTATTTATCTGCTTTTTCGAAAGATTTCCATAGGTATCATTCGCTTCAATGCCTGCATTTTGAACCAAGAATTCCCATAATCTCGTGGGAAGATCATGAAGGGGGTAATTTTTTACCTTTCTCCCCCCATGCAATGACTTGTAGTTTCGAACACTTTGATCCCAGTCTTGCTCCTTTAAATCAGCATTCCAATTGATTACAGCTTGTGCTTTGTAGGAATGATCATAAAGCCATTTGGCTCCAAAAGCCGACAGCTTCAAAACCGCCGGCCCACTTACTCCCCAATGAGTAATTAAAACCGGGCCATGATAAGAAAGCTTTGTCCCTTCCAGTCTTACATGTGCATTTGAAACACTAATTCCCATCAACTCTCTAATCGATTCCTGAGGCGTATTAAAGGTAAATAGTGATGGAATCGGTGGGACAATGGTATGCTTTAGGTTAGATAAAAACTGATAGCCATCCATTTTAGGGCTACCACCGGCAGCAATAATCAATCGGTCGAGCAAAACCTCCGACTTTCCAGAAATAATTTTGAGGCCTTTTTCACTTGGGCTAATTGAATGAATAGGAAAATTCAAATGTAATTGAACTCCAAGTCGATTTGCTTCTTTGGTTAAAG
This sequence comes from Algoriphagus kandeliae, assembly GCF_004571135.1. GTDB lineage: Bacteria > Bacteroidota > Bacteroidia > Cytophagales > Cyclobacteriaceae > Algoriphagus > Algoriphagus kandeliae. Next base: position 706,606 of record NZ_SPSB01000001.1, on the reverse strand, counting down.
CTTGAATGATGGATTCACTGGAATCAGACTGTGGAAAAACTCTCCCGTCTGCCTCTTCTTTCAAAGCAACTCCCCTACTTTGAAACCAATTTATGGTATCAGGTATAGAAAAATGCCGAAAAACCCGTTTTAGAAATTTTTCTCCTCTTGGATAAAACTTTACAAGTTTGCTGATTTCCATCGGTCGATGGGTAACATTACACCGCCCCCCTCCAGAAATCCGGACTTTAGAAAGAAGCTTCGAGGACTTTTCATAAATGTGAACTTCCCGACCAGGACCTGCTGCATGAATTGCTGCAAAAAAGCCAGCCGCACCTCCTCCAATTACTCCAATTTTCACCGCTTTCAGTTAATTTTTTGAAATATCAACGTTTTCTGCTGAAGGAGCCTAAAATACCTCTTGTTAATTCTCTAAAAATCGTTCTTCCAATTTGACGTACCATGGTGTTTTTACTTAGTTCTTCAAGCAAAGATTCATCATTGGATGTTCGAGTAGCGGTTCGAGGTTTAGGACCTGGAAGGGTGGCTTTTTCTTGCTCTTTCTCTACCTTTTCCATTTTTTGATTGAGGATCTCAAAAGCTGACTCCCTATCCAAATTCACATTGTACTTGGCAATCAAGCTTGAATTAGAAATGACCTCATCAATTTCTGATGGCGAAAGAATATCCATTCGTGTGATAGGCGCTCGAACTAATGTATGGGCAAGCGGAGTAGGAATACCTTTTTCATTTAACGCAGTTATCAAAGCCTCTCCAATTCCCATCGAAGTCAATACTTCGGAAGTTTCATAAAATGGGGAAAGCGGATAGTTTTCGGCTGTTTTGGTAATTGCTTTTCGATCTTTTGCCGTAAATGCACGAAGCGCATGTTGAACTTTCAACCCCAATTGTCCCAATACAGAATCAGGAACATCAGTTGGTGTTTGGGTACAGAAATAAACACCAACTCCCTTAGACCGAATTAATTTGATGATAGCTTCAATTTTTTCCAATAAGTCTTTGGAAGCATTTGAAAATACCAAATGTGCTTCATCGATGAATAAACAAAGCTTTGGCTTATCAGCATCTCCCTGCTCTGGAAAGGTCTCATAAATCTCTGAAAGCAAGCTCAACATGAAGGTTGAGAACAATTTTGGTTTACTTTGAATATCAGTCAGGCGAATAATGGAAATTACGCCTTTGCCATCTTCGGTTCTGACGAAGTCATCTACCTCAAAAGACCGCTCTCCAAAAAACTTAGCTGCTCCTTGCTGCTCCAATTCGATAATTTTACGCATGATGGTATTTACTGAAGCAGCGGATACCTGACCAAATTCATTCTTGATTTGCTCTTTTCCTTCATTATTGATGAATTGGAGGACACGCTTAAGATCTTTCAAATCCAATAAAGGAAGATGATGGGTATCACAGTATTGAAAAATAAGTGCAATAACCCCTCGTTGGGTATCGTTCAAATCCAAAATCTGAGAAATCAACACCGGCCCAAATTCTGAAACGGTTGCCTTGAGTCGAACTCCCTTTTCATCTGAAATAGACATCAATTCCACAGGCAATCCCATCGGCTCATAATCCACACCGATTTTTTCAGAACGACTGATAATAAAATCCTTGACTTCGCCAGGCTGGGCCAATCCTGATAAATCACCTTTTAAATCCATCAAAACTGAAGGAACCCCTTTCAAGGACAGTTGTTCTGCAATTACTTGTAAAGTCTTGGTCTTTCCTGTTCCTGTGGCTCCGGCAATCAAACCATGACGGTTCATAGTTTTCAAAGGGACTTTAACATTTGCTTCGGTAATAGCTTCACCGTCTAGAATACCCGTTCCTAAAATGATGAAGTCCTTTTTGTAAGTTTGACCTTCGTTCAGTGTTTGAATGAATTGATCTTTTCGATTCATGGATTTGTGATTTGAAAAATGAAACTATAAAAAAAACCTTGATGCCGGAGGCAAAAAGGTTCTTTTAAGAGAATTTGTCAATTGTTAATAAGTAACTACTGGTTCCAAAGCTTTCGCTTGAGCAATAAAATCAGCAACTTTTTCTGCATTCGGAACAACCCGTGTCAAACCCTTTTCCTCTTGGGTCTTTACTAAGGCTGCATGAAGATTTTCCGCATTTCTATTTCGAAGTTCCTTTACCGTATCAACTCCGGCTGCTTTTAAAAGCTCGGCAAACTGGCTTGCAATTCCGTTGATTCTGAAAAGATCAGCCATGTTAACCCACTTCAAGATTTGACTAGCATCCAATCCTGTAGCCTCAGCTAGTTTTTGTCTACCTGATTTTGTAGCACCCTTTTCCAAAAGTCCTTCTACAGTTTTAACTCCTGCTTCAGCAAGCTTGGCTTTGTAAACAGGTCCAATTCCTTCAATAGCATCAATTGCTTTTCCCATAATTTGAATAGTTTAAAATGAATAAAATGTCATTTAGAGACATATAAATTTAGGATGATATTAAATAAAGACAATTTTTTTTAGCTTAAATCTTATTCATCAAATAAATAAAAAATCCTCTTTTGGAAACATTAACTTTGTGTATTCATTTTACTACTTAATTTTCCAGAATTACTTGTAGCATATCTTCACCTTGAAAAAATCAGTCCTTTTAATAATAGTATCCCTTTTACTCGCTTTTTCCTTCAGAAGCCAAGCCCAGGGAATTCCTAATCTAGGCCAAACTGACCAATGGATGAAAGGAGCATTGGCCGCTATGGAGCGAAACGATTACCAAACCGCCAATCAAATTTTCAGAAATCTTATTGATTCAGGTCTTCCTCTTCCAAGCGAAATGCCCTATTATTTTGCTTTGACGCTTTTCGAGTTGGGCCAATATGACAACAGTTCCAATTTCCTCAATAAATACTTTGACTTAAATGGATTTAATGGGGCTAATTACGATTTAGCAAAAAAACTACAGCAAGATCTCAAGACCCCTTTAGCGGAGATAAAAGTTTGTCAATTATGCGACAAAAAGGGCTACAGATGGGAAACCTGCCCAACTTGCTCTGGATCAAAACAAATCCAACAGGACTGTAGCTATTGTCGGGGTATAGGTGTAGTTGGATGTAGCCGATGTGCCGGAAAAGGCCTAATAACCAAGCGGAATATTTTCAACATCGTGGAATATTTCGAGTGTGATCGCTGCGGAGGAAAAGGCCGGCTAGATTGCCCAACCTGTAATGGAACTTTGAAAGAAGTGAGCGATTGCAAAACTTGTAACGGGATAGGTTACCTGTCAGGAGAAATAATTTGCGATCACAAAGAACACGAGCATACTACTAAAAAATAAAAATCGGCCCGAAAGCCGATTTTCTATTTACTTACAAAACTTATTCAGAGCATCTTCTGCACCTGGGTATTCCAAACTTTTAGCTAATTGGAAATCCTCACATGCACTTCGCTTTTGCTTAAGTGCAATCTTTAACATGCCCCTGTTGAAATAAGCTTGTGCAAAGTTTTTATCCAATTGAATAGCATTTCCATAAGCCTTCATCGCATCAGCAGTATGGCCCATTTGGTGCAAGGCTCTTGCTTTCATAAAGGAAGCCATTGCCGGTGCTCCAGAGATTTCCTCAGCTTTGGAAGCATAAATCAAAGCCCTGGAATAGTTTTCTTGAGCGTAATGAAGATTAGAAATAGCCAATAGAACCTGAAAATTATTAGGTTCAATTTCCAAGGCCTTTTCAAAATCTGCTATTGCGGAATCCAGCTGCCCCTGTTCCTCGTGGGCTCTTCCCCGATTAAATAGCAAGACCACGTCATTAGGATTGTATTTCAAATCCTGAGAATATTCATTTACCGCTTCTTCATACGCTCCCCGATTGAATGCACGGTCACCTTCACTACTTGATTTACCTGTACAAGCAAAAGTGGCCCCACTGATAAGTAAGGCCACTCCTAAACGATAAATTATTTTCATTCTAGTTGGTTTAGACTGCCACGTTATTTTCTCTTAATGCATCATTTAGAGAGGTTTTGAGGTCAGTAGAAGCTTTTCGCTTTCCAATGATTAAAGCACATGGAACCTGGAATGTCCCAGCTGGAAAATCTTTGGAAATTGTACCTGGAATTACCACTGAACGAGGCGGAACATATCCTTTATATTCAACAGGTTCTGCCCCAGTTACATCAATAATCTTCGAGCTAGCTGTAAGGGTAACTCCTGCTCCCAAAACAGCTTCTTTTCCAACTCGAACTCCTTCTACGATGATTGCTCTTGAACCAATGAATGCTCCATCTTCCACAATCACAGGAGCAGCCTGAACAGGCTCTAACACTCCACCGATACCTACACCACCACTTAAATGAACATTTTTGCCGATCTGTGCGCAAGAACCGACAGTCGCCCAAGTATCAACCATCGTGCCACTATCCACAAAAGCACCGATATTAACATAACTTGGCATCATCACAACTCCACTTGCCAAATGGGCTCCATAACGGGCTACAGCATGAGGAACTACTCGCACTCCCTGCTTGGCATAGTTTGTCTTCAAAGCCATCTTATCATGAAACTCAAAAGGCCCCACTTCAATGGTTTTCATTTTTTGGATAGGGAAATAAAGAATCACCGCCTTTTTGATCCAATCATTCACCTGCCAATCTCCATTTGGAAGTGGTTCAGCTACTCTCAATTGACCGGCATCCAAATCAGCAATGACTGTTTTGATAGCGATTTCGGTATCTTTTTCTTTTAACAATTCCCTGTTTTCCCAGGCGCTTTCGATAATTGTTCTGAGTTCCATGAATTTGATTAGTTTCGTTTAATGAGTGATCAAAAGGCCAACAAAATTTCGGTATTGTTTGCTTCTTCCCTTAAACCACTGGTTGATTCCAGAGCATTTGGGAGGCTAGGCCTTTCGCTGCGTGAAACAAATAAATACCAATTAAACTTCATAGGATTTTCCAGCAAATCACTTCCAAAAACGACAGAAGATCGATTTTTTGTTTCTATCACTGATTACCATTCTCGATGGCAAAGGCTGATTCTTCCGATAAGATTTGGCTTTTTACTCCTAAAAATCAAGCCCAAAATCTTGATTTGCTGCAGTTGGGAAATGCTCCTAATAGCCAAATTTTTGAAGCCTTGGTTGAAGTACAAGCTGATTTACGATGTCCAAGAGAATTTTATCCAAAACCTTACCCTTAATCCAAACTCCACCAAACTAAAAAAGGCAATTGCCACTTGGATTATTAAAAAATCAGAAAAGCCAAAAGGAATTGATTTTCACATATTGGCAGAAGCTTGCTATGCTGTCGAGATGCCGGAAAAAGAACCCAATTTGATTCTTGAAAACAAATTCCCGATTTCTGATTCGCCTCCTTCCATAAAATCTTATAAAGGCAAAAAGTCTTTCCGATTTTTAATCACAGGCACCTTGACTCCAAGTTATGGTGTAATCGAAGCCATCCGATTTTTTGAAAAGATTCTGTCAAGATTTCCTGGATCACAATTACAAATAATTGGACACGTACCTTTAAAAGATTTTGAAAAAACGCTTCAGGAATTTGGAAGAAAAAGTAAGGCCATCCAGCTTGAATTAAGCCCTTCACCCATTGCTCACGAAGTAGTTTTGAAAGCTATCAAAGAATCGGATTTCTTACTACTTCCCTATCAGCTTCATCCATCAATTATCAATAAACTTCCAAGTAAACTTTTCGAAGCTTGTGGTTTGGGATGTCCAGTAATAATCAATTCTAACCCAAAGTGGGAACCCATTATCTCCAAGCACAAGCTGGGAATTTCAGTCCATTTTGATCAAATCGAATTAAGCCTCCAAGAATTTTCTTCAGGTCTCGACACCCAATTTTTCTCAAATCTTGATTCAGATTTTTATCGCTGGAATAAAGAAGCCCAACTCTTTAGCCAATTGATAGAAGAACTTTTAGGCCAATAAATCAAGCGTGGAAAACTATCCACACTTATCCACTTCTATCCCATTTTAGAAACCAATTTTCTAAATCAGGAAACTCAAATTACGTAACCCTTATCCCGGGAAATTCTATGGATTTTTAGGATTTAAAATTCCCAAATCATTCATATTCAATAAAATAGAATTATTTTTATTTTCACCTTAACTTATTTTTAGACTAACCTAAACCCAAAATCACATTTGAAAATAGGTTTTCCACAACCTATTTAGATACCAATAAATATTATTTTAGCTTTATCTAAATTAATTTTTATATTTGTATCAAATTTGATTAATTATGAATCTGACCGCAGCAGAAGAGAATTATTTAAAAGCCATCTATCACCTATCGGATGGTGCGAGCAAATCAGTTTCGACAAATGACATTGCAGCTGAAATGAAGACAAAGCCTGCCTCTGTTTCAGACATGCTTCGGAAGCTTGGAGAAAAAGAGGTGATCAACTACCGAAAATATTATGGAGTTAACATCACCCCTGAGGGTAAAAAACTAGCCCTTCAAACCATCCGAAAACATCGACTTTGGGAAGTGTTTTTGGTTGAAAAATTAAATTTTGCTTGGGATGAAGTTCATGAGGTTGCAGAAGAATTAGAACATATCCAATCTCCCCTACTCATTCAGCGCCTTGATGCTTTTTTAAACTATCCAAAGTTTGACCCCCACGGTGATCCTATCCCGGATGAATTTGGAGATGTGAAGGCTCGGCCTCGAATTCCAATCAGTGAAATGGAAATTGACCAATCCGGACAGATCGTTGCAGTCAAGGACAGTTCTGCGGCTTTCCTTCGCTACATGGATAAAGTCGGCGCATATATCGGAGCGAGAGTAAAAATTCTGGATAAGGTGGAATTCGATGGTTCCGTAGAAATCTTGGTCGATCAAAAGAAAAGCATTTTCATGTCAAAGGATGTGGCATCAAATATCCTAGCAGTTCAGTCATGAGAAAGATTGTTCTGGTCATATTTTTAATCCTTGGGCTTTTTTCTTGTAAAAAATCTTCTCCCGATACGAGAGAGAAACCCATGATTGTAGCCACCACAAGCATCTTGGCTGATGCTATTTCTGAGATTGTGGGAGATTTAGCTGATGTACAACCGCTGATGCCTGCAGGCGTAGATCCTCATTTGTATAAGGCATCCGTACGAGATTTGGATCTATTGACCAACGCCAATTTAGTTGTTTACCATGGTCTATTTCTAGAGGGGAAAATGACCGAAATTTTTGAAAAGTTGGCTTATAGTCAAAATCTCATCAATATGTCTGAGGACTTACCTGAAAGTAAATTGCTTCGATCAGGCCCTGAAGCTCACAGTGTGGACCCCCACATTTGGTTTGATGTTCAACTTTGGGAAATGGCTCTTGATAACACCGTAGAAAAATTAATCAAATGGAAACCGGAATGGGAAAAGCAAATCCGAGAAAATTGGAAAGCTTACCAAATACAACTCCAAGCGTTGAATGCCTATGCTGATAAAGTAACTGGAGAATTGGTTTCATCTGGACAAGCCTTGGTTACAGCGCATGATGCCTTTGCTTATTTTGGAAAAGCCTATGATATCGAAGTAAGAGGTCTGCAAGGTCTTTCCACACTTAGCGAACCCGGATTAAGAGATTTGGGTAACTTGGTTCAATTCATTATCGATCGAAATATTAAAGCTGTTTTTGCCGAGCAGACCATTTCTCCTAGAGCTCTGAATGCTTTGGTTCAGGCCTGTGAAAAGCGCAATCACCCCATCCAATTAGCAGGCCCTTTATTTACGGATAGCCTAGATGCTCCCAATACGGAAGCGGGGACCTACATCGGAATGGTCCAAACCAACCTCAATACCATACACCAAGCCCTTTTACCATGATTAAGCATATAGAGAACCCAATTTTGGAAATCCACGATTTGACGGTCAGCTATGACCAAAGCCCTGTATTATGGAATGTGGATTTCAGTTTACCTGCTGGAAAACTGATAGGAATCCTTGGACCGAATGGTGCCGGAAAATCCACGCTAATAAAAGCTATCATGGGATTGATCCAACCAAGCAGTGGGTATGTAAAGATTTTTGATCAGGACTTGGATAATGTTCGGAACAAAATAAGCTATGTACCTCAACGGGAATCTGTGGACTGGAATTTTCCTGCCTCTGTTTTAGATGTAGTTTTGATGGGGACGTATGGTAAACTAGGACTCTTTAAAAGACCGGGGAAAAAAGAAAAAGAATTGGCCCTCTCCTGTCTTGAAAAAGTAGGAATGACCGCTTACGTTCATCGGCAAATTTCCGAACTATCAGGGGGGCAGCAACAACGGGTATTTATAGCGCGGGCTTTAGCCCAAGAGGCTGATTTGTATTTGATGGACGAACCTTTTGCTGGGGTTGATATGAACACTGAAACGGCGATTTTCAACTTGCTTCAGGAGATGAGTCAAAGTGGAAAAACAGTAATCGTAGTGCATCATGATATCTATTCGGCTGTAAATTATTTCGATTGGTTTATCATGTTAAATCTTCACTTGGTAGCTTCTGGACCCAAAAATGAGGTCGTAACAGAAGAATTGTTAAGGAAGACCTATGGTGGAAAGTTGAATTTACTTTCTAAAGTATCCGAGCTCATTCGTCAGAAAGAATTCAATCCCCTCAAAGACTAATGGAAGATTTTCTCTACTTCTTTTCTTTTCAGGATGCCTCCATAGCCTTTGTGGTTTTGGGAATAACCCTGCTTGGGATTGGATCCGCCTTTGTCGGTACTTTTAGCTTTTTGGATAACAAAGCTTTGCTGGGAGATGCGATCTCTCATGCCATCCTTCCGGGAATCTGTTTGGGATTTATGTTGGCAGGCGAAAAAAACCCTTTCTTCATTGTTGGGGGTGCAATAGCATCGGGAGGGCTTGCTACCTATCTGACCTCCTGGCTAAAAGACAATACAAAACTTAGCGAGGATTCCATTATTGCGGTTGTTTTATCTGTATTTTTTGGAGTGGGCATAGTCTTTTTGACCATTATTCAAAAGAGTGGGAATCCAGAAATGGCGGGTCTAAATCAATTCATTTTTGGAAATGCGATTGGTATCGTAGAGCGAGATCTTTGGATCTATGGAGGCTTATCCTTAGGTATCATAGGCGTTTTGGTCTTCATGCTTAAAGAATTCCAATTATTGGTTTTTAATCCTGATTTCGGAAAAGCTTTGGGACTTCCTATGCATCAGATCCGATTAGTGTTTAACATTCTTATCATCCTTGCCGTGGTTATCGGGATTCAAGCTATTGGAGTTGTGTTAATGGCTGCTTTGCTAATTACCCCTGGAGCAGCTGCAAGATTTTGGACCGACCGTTTGAAAACACTTTTGGTTTTGGCAGCAGTATTTGCAATCATCTCCGGAATATTTGGAACCTATGTTTCCTATACACTTCCACAAATGCCAACAGGCCCTTGGGTGGTGGTGATCCTTTCATTTATAGCACTTCTCTCCTTTCTGTTTGCTCCCAAAAAAGGCATTCTTTACCGCTTTTTTCACCGTAAGAAATACATAGACAAAACGCAGCGGGATCATGTTTTGAAAAGCGTATACAAAGCTGAAGAATTGGGAAGACATGCTTTGTCTTTTGAAGAGCTAACTCAACTTTACCCAAATCAAAAGAAGTCAATTAATAAATCAATTAAAGAATTAGAAAGAGAAGGTCAATTATTTATAAATCAAAATCTTATAAAACTGACTAAACCCGGAAAAATGGAGGCAAAACGTATAGTGAGACTCCATCGTTTATGGGAGCTTTATCTTAATGAATACATGAACATTGCTCCAGACCACGTCCATGAATCAGCTGAAAAGTTAGAACATTTATTGACTCCCGAGCTTGAAGCTTTATTAGAAAATAGGCTGAATTATCCACGCCTAGATCCCCATCAGGAAACAATCCCAAGAGATCATGATGACATTTGACCAAAACGCATTTCTAATCATATTCACCGCTTCACTAATTGCAATTTCTTGTGGTTTGTTGGGAGTCTTTATGATGCTTCGAAAAATGGCTATGACTGGTGATGCTATTTCTCATGCCGTACTACCCGGAATTGTGATTGGCTTTTTGGTATCAGGGACACAGAGAGGTCTGGAAGTTATCATTGGAGCTGGAATTTTGGGAATACTTGCCACCTTAATGATCGATTGGCTCCGAAAAAAAGCGCGAGTTCAATTAGATGCATCCATTGGGATAACTTTCACCCTCCTTTTCGCTATAGGAATTATTTTAATCAGTGCATTCGCCTATCGAGTTGATCTCGACCAAGAATGTGTTCTTTATGGAGAAATTGCCTATCTGCCAATAGATTTGTGGATTACTGATGCAGGAAATAATCTTGGACCTCGAATCATGTGGTTGGCAATCTTGAACCTGACTTTGGTTTTGGCTTTTATCACCTTATTCTATAAGGAATTGAAGCTGACTAGTTTTGATGAAAAATTTGGCGTGGTGATTGGTATTCCTGCATCTGCGATCAACTTGGGTTTGATGAGTATGGTGTCCTATACAACCGTTAGTAGCTTTGAGGCTGTTGGTGCTATTTTGGTTGTTGCACTATTGGTTGTTCCACCAGCCACGGCCTTTCTTTGGACCCGGCAACTCCGTCATTTAATTAAGTTGACATTGATTATTGGGGTCATGGTATCCCTGCTTGGTTATTATTTGGCCTACTTATTGGACTCATCCATTGCGGGCATGATGGTAACTGTCGCAGGAATTATTTTCTTTGCATCAGTTGGATTTACTCGATATCGCTCCAAAATAAATTTCGGAACCCAAAATGAAGCAAAGGCGTTTAGTTCGTAGTATGAAAAAATTATTCCTCCTTTTCGGATTTCTATTCCTTGCATTTACAGGATATTCCCAAGATAAAATCACCTGGTTGAAGTTTGAAGAAGCAGTGGCTGCGAATCAATCCAACCCCAAAATGCTCTTGGTGGATGTCTATACCGATTGGTGTGGATGGTGTAAAAAAATGGATGCAGAAACATTCACTGACCCGAAAGTGATCGAATACATCAATTCGAATTTTTACGCAGTAAAGCTTAATGCTGAGGATACACAACGCACTTTTGATTTTATGGGAAAGAAATTTAGCGAAGCACAAATGGCAGCTGCTATGCGCGTACGCTCTTATCCAAATTTTGTGGTCATCGAACCAAAGCTTCAAAACATAGCTCAACTTCCAGGCTATAGAGAACCTGATGCTTTTCTTGCAGGTCTCAATGAATTGATTGAAAAGGCCTTCCGCCCTAAACCATGAGTTTTTCTTTAGCTGAACAGCAGGATACCATTGTCGCATTGGCAACTCCGCAGGGCGTAGGAGCCATTGCTGTTATTCGTCTTTCTGGAAAAGATGCCATCCGATTAACCAATCAGGTTTTTTTCGGAAAAGACCTTGAAAAACAACAGAGTCACACTATCCACTTTGGAACAATCCGTGACGGTGATCGAATCATCGATGAAGTGCTTGTTTCGATTTTTATTGCTCCCAAGTCCTTTACAAAAGAAAATGTAGTGGAAATTTCTACCCATGGCTCCTCCTACATTATCAATCAGGTAATTCGACTTTTGATCAAAAAAGGAGCACGACCTGCAAAGCCTGGAGAGTTTACTCAAAGAGCTTTTTTAAATGGACAATTTGATTTGGCCCAAGCAGAGGCTGTAGCGGATTTGATTCATGCAGATTCGGAAGCATCCCATGCGGCTGCACTCAATCAAATGCGTGGTGGGTTTTCCTCAGAAATTCAGGAGCTCCGGGCTCAATTGATCCATTTTGCCTCCTTAATTGAATTAGAGTTGGACTTTACAGAGGAAGATGTAGAATTTGCCAGCCGGGATGATTTAAGGGTTTTGGTAGAAAAACTGCTTCGGGCTGTGGAAGAATTGATTCTAAGTTTTGACCTTGGAAATGTTATTAAAAATGGAGTCCCTACCGTCATTGCAGGGAAACCTAATGCTGGAAAATCCACTCTCTTGAATGCACTTCTCAATGAGGAAAAAGCAATCGTTTCGGATATTGCTGGAACTACTCGAGATTTTATAGAAGACGAAATCAACATTGGAGGAGTTATTTTTCGCTTTATTGATACCGCTGGACTACGGGAAACTACCGATACCATTGAAGCTATAGGAGTTAGCCGGACCCAGGAAAAAATGAAAACGGCTTCCCTGATTCTCTATTTGTTTGATTTGAGTGATACCGATTTGGTAGAAATCAACCGGGATATCAATAAACTCGAAAATTTGGGTGTTCCTTATTTGAAAGTGGCTAATAAGATTGATAAAGCGGATCCGGAATTGGTGAAGGAATTAAAGGAAAAACATCCTGATACCATCTTTATTTCTGCTGGGAAAAAAGAGAATTTGGATGGATTAAAAACCAAAATTCTGGAGTTGGTCAATCTAGACAAATTCAAAACAGGAAACACCGTCGTTACTAATATTCGACATTATGATAGCCTGACTAAAACTCGAGAATCTTTATTGGAAGTTCTAGGAGGATTGGATAATCAGGTAACAAATGATTTTTTGGCAATGGATATTCGAAGGTCTCTCTATTTCTTGGGTGAGATCACAGGTGAAATTACAACTGATGATTTGTTGGCAAACATCTTTTCGAAGTTCTGTATCGGAAAGTAAACCTTAAAAACTTCACATATTTTTTCTCGATTTATTAATTCAAAAGTTTTAATCAAATACCTTTTTTTACTGATTTTCAAGCAACTAGAGTTTAATTTTCATTTTTTCAACTTGAATTCAACTTATGAAAATTGAAGTTGAAATAGATTATTTTGGTTTGTACATTATAAACGCCTAATTTTCAAAATTTAATTTTGCAATAATCAAAAATTACAATAGCTTTCGTCTGATAATCAAGTAGTTTTCGAGTTTTTCTACCCTTAAATTAAAACTTATGAAAGTCGGAATATTAGGCGGAACCAACCTAGGTAAAACCCTCGGTAAGAAATTTATGGAAGCTGGTGTAGATGTAGTCTTCGGAGTAAGAAGTGATTTTGATACCGAGCTTCCCGAATGGAAAATCCTCAATAGATTTTACAATCGACTCTGCCCTTATGAATCAGCCATCATCCAATCGGATTTCGTTTTGATCTGCAGTGATGATCAATATTTACCGGCTATCTGTGAAAGCCTACAAAGCGTTGACCTGGATGATAAAATTATTATCGATTGCACCAATCAATTGAATAGTCAAGACTTAACTAACTCAAATACCCTAAGGATTCAAAAAGCAATTCCAAAAGCGGTATTATTTAAAGCTTTTAATAACCTTGGCTTAGATTATCCTGAAGAAGACGTCCTGGGTTTTGTAAAAGAAACTTACTTCTGTGGTAACTCTTTAGATCACAAAAAACAAGTCAAACGATTAATAGAATTGATTGGCTACAAGGCCATTTATGCAGGTATGCTAGAAAATGCCAATCTCTTGGAAGCTTTTTATCATTTGAGTCAGGTAATTCGAAAAAACCGGGAAAATAATGATCATTATCACTTTAAATTGATTGCAGTTTAATTTTTGAATTTTACTAGGATTTAATCACTCTATAAAACCTGCTTTTTCTATTAATTTTTTTAGTTTCGGGTATTAATAGAATACCAATTCGCTTTATACCCTAAAGCATAATCACTCGAATGAAAAAAACCTCAAAAAAAATCCTAGTAATCGACATTGGTGGTTCAAATGTAAAAATCCTTGCTTCTGGTGCGTCCGAACGAATAAAGATTCCTTCAGGTCCTGATTTTACGCCCGAACAGATGGTTCCTTTAGTTAAGGAACATGCCTCCGAATGGGAATATGACCTGATTACTATGGGATATCCTGGGGTTGTCAAACATAACAATATTCTTAATGATCCAGTAAATATGGGGTCTGGCTGGTCCAAATTTGACTTTGAAGCTGCATTTGGAATGCCTATTAAAATTCTCAATGATGCCGCCATGCAGGCTTTGGGGAGTTATGAAGGAAAAAAGCTTCTGTTTATGGGTCTAGGAACTGGTCTAGGAACAGCCATGGTGATGAACCATACCATAATCCCTATAGAAGGGGGGCATCTTCCTTACAAAAAATCGACCTTCGAAAATTATTTAGGAAAAGCCTATTTGCAGAAAAATGGGCAAAAGCGTTGGGAGAAACACGTTAGAAAAGTAGTAGAAATTTTTGCAGACGCCCTACAACCTGACGATATAGTACTCGGTGGAGGTAATTCAAAATTATTACAAGATCTACCTGAAGGATGCAGATTAGGAACCAACCAAAATGCCTTCAAAGGAGGTTTCAAAATGTGGGAAGAAGACTTTTGGATTTAAACCAAAAGTCTTTAGTATTTTAAGGAAACTAATCGTTTTAAATAATCTCCATAACCACTTTTTCCTAGGCGATCCGCAGCTTTTAGGAGTTCCTCTTTCCCAATGAAACCAGATCGGTAGGCAATTTCCTCTATACAGCCTATTTTCAGGCCTTGCCTTTCCTCAATGACTTCCACAAACTGGGCAGCTTGAAGCAGAGATTGATGCGTACCCGTATCTAGCCATGCAGTGCCTCGGTTCAAAATAGCTACCTGCAAGGCGTCCATTTTTAAATAGGCATTATTCACATCTGTAATTTCCAATTCACCTCTGGGACTAGGCTTGATATTTTTTGCAATTTCAACCACTCGATTATCATAAAAATAAAGCCCGGGTACGGCAAAATTAGACTTTGGGTTAGTTGGCTTTTCTTCAATACTGATGGCTTTTTGGTTTTCGTCAAATTCTACGACACCATATCGCTCAGGATCGGTCACATGATAAGCAAAAACCACTCCCCCTTCGGGGTTTGTATTCTCCTTTAAGGTCTTATGCAATCCGGAACCATAAAAAATATTATCGCCAAGAATTAGCGCTACCTTATCATTTCCAATGAATTCTTCACCGATAATGAATGCTTGGGCAAGTCCTTCAGGTGCCGGCTGAACTGCATATTGAAAATTACACCCAACTTGGCTCCCATCTCCTAACAGCTTTTGAAAGGACGCTGAATCTTCTGGAGTGGTGATAATTAAAATATCCCGAATGCCTGCCATCATTAAAACAGAAAGCGGATAGTAAATCATCGGCTTGTCATACACAGGCATCAATTGTTTACTCACCGCTATCGTCAATGGGTACAATCTCGTTCCAGATCCTCCAGCTAAAATAATTCCTTTCATCGCATTAATTTTTTTTAAACAATAGTCAATAAGGTGACATTTTCCGGACCAAAGCTACAAATAGACAGCTATTTCAAAAAATAAATTTAGGACCACAAAATAAAAACCTGCTAGGATAATTTAATCCAAACCCTTAGATAATTATTATTAATTTAAAATCAATAAAGATTAAGAAAACTACCATGGAAAAAGAACCTATCAAAAAAGAATACAGTAACGGTGAAGTCACCATTACTTGGGAACCTCATAAATGCATGCATTCGGGTAATTGCGTAAGAGGACTAGGAAAAGTTTTTGACACTAGGAGAAGGCCCTGGATTGATCAATATGCTGCTTCAACTGAAGAAATTGTAAATCAAATTCAAAAATGCCCCTCTGGAGCCCTTGGATACTATTTTGAAGAAAAAGAGGAAACTACTACTGATAGTACTAAAGAGCAACTTGTAGAGGTAATACCTAATGGTCCCTTGATGATATATGGAAACTTGAAAGTTCAACTTCCAGATGGAAGCAGTAAGAACCAACACAAAATATCAGCATTCTGTCGATGTGGCGGGAGTCAAAATAAACCCTTTTGCGATGGCACACACAAAAAAATCAACTTTCAAGGCTAAGTCATTTCAATGGGAAAAATTTTAATACTGGGATAGTGAGAAAATAAAAGAAGGCCTAAAAGAATCCTGAAATCTTATTTTGTGACAATTGTCCGTTTAATTGATTTTTTGATATTATTCAAAAAAAACAGCATAGGGAATCATTTAACTAAACAAATCCTTATTTCTCCGTTTATATCTGAGAATTGATTAATGAGGCAGTATCGTTTATTAATAGAATCCTGAAAAAATGAACCAACAATATTCTAAACTAAAAAAAGCCATTGAGGTATTTCATACTTATGGAATTACCTTGACTGGGCCCCGCAAGAATGACCATTTTATCCAAAAATTAAACATGGACCCCATCTTTGTAAATGGGTTAATTTTTGAATTGGAGTATCAGCTCCAACTTTATCTTCAGGATGAAAAACTCCGTGAAGCTTCTACTCCAAGAGAATTAATTTCCTTGTTTCTGGAAATACCACAGGACAATTAAGATCAAAACAGGAAACAATAATTTGGCTTCTTCAGCGTGATTACAGAGAATTTGACTCCAAATCACGTATGAAGAAGCTTCTTCTTTTTATCACTCTTCTATTTCCATTTGCTAATTCAGAGGCCCAATCCTGGACCGTTGAAGATTATGATAGAATGAACTGGAAGGACTTTCTTCGTTTTGAAGAAGCATACCGGATTTTGGATCCGAGAGACATCGACTATCCTCTGCTTCATGCTGCAATTTTTTATATAACCAATGAGCAGCGTGAAAATCATGGTTTACCGGCTTTTGAATATTCTTTTAAAATTGAACTTTTAGCTGCCGATCATGCTCGGGATATGGCTCGACTGGGATTCTTTAGCCACCAAAGCAAAATCAGGAACAAGCGGAAACTTCGGGACCGATTTCAGATTCAGGGATTAAACCCAAATCTAATTGCTGAAAATATTAGTAGTACAGCAGGATTGGATTATGAATACGGGAAACAGGTTCGACCTCCCCAAGTTCCTGGAGAATTCATCTATGCAAACAAACATGATCCCGTTCCCCCACATACTTACATTTCCTATGCAAAAGAAGTTGTAAGACTTTGGATGGATTCGCCGGGACATCGAGCAAATATTCTAAATCCATCATTCAAAAAAATGGGATGCGGATCTCAGGTTTATGGTGAAAAATCTTTCTACAACATGCCTTATTTTATGAATGTTCAATGCTTTAGTGATTGAATAGAATACGACAAATGACGTATGGTTTAGGAATGCTTTTTAAGTGAATTTTGGATCGTTACACTAAACTTTCTAAACCATGAAAATCAAGTTTTTTCAAATTTTAATTCTTTCAGCTGCAATTATGTGGCTAGGTACTTCTTGCAACAGTGATGATGATGATCCTCAACAACAAACACAAGCTAATCCGATTCCGACTCCGGGAGATGCTGATGGAATTTTAGCAGCTATCAAAGCCAAATCAAATCTTCCATCAGGTACTCCTTCCGTTCCTGGTATTTCGGACATTTTGCTGGATGTAGCGAATGCAAATTTCTATTCTTCTTCTGGAGGTAGTAGCAGTTTGGTTAATGTTGGGGAGGTAAGCCTCAATGATTTCCCTCTTCAAAATCTCAATAATACTTATGTCAATGACTTCACGGATGTGACCTTGGGAATCAATTCTGGACAAAACAATGACTGGGTAGTAGCGGGCGCAAACGGATTTGATGGCTTCACCCATACTACTGGAAAAGTAATGCCAGGAGTAGTAAGGTTCAGTGCAAGCATTCCTGATGAAATTTCCATTGGAGGAGACGTTTCTTTAAGTATAGAAAGCGTTCCTTCCAATGTTGATAACATCCTTTGGGTAATTTCTGACGGAGACAAAGTAGTCACCAAAGAAGCAAGAAGCACAAGCATTACCTTTTCATCCTCAGAACTAAGCGGATTAAGATCTACAAGCCAAGGAATCGTTCAAGTGGCAGCCTACAATACAGAAAGTAGAACAGTAGGCGGAAAGAAGATTTATTTTATCAATGAAACTGTGGACAGCAAGTTTGTCTCTTTGAATTAAAGTCAAATAAAACTTACCAAAAAGCCGATTTGATCTCAAATCGGCTTTTTTTATACTGAAATTCGTTTCCACCTTCCCTTTCGGAAAAGGTACCAAGCAACGACTGCATGAAGAGAATGCGCTACAGCAATAGCGATGAAAATTCCCAAATATTTTAATTCAAAAACAAAAGCCAAACTGTAGGCAAGAGGAATTTCCAAAAACCATAATACCCCAATATTGATCCAAGCAGGAGTTCGCGTATCACCTGACCCATTAAATGCTTGCGTGAGAACCATTCCAACAGCAAAAAACACATATCCCGTAGCAATTACCCAAAGCCCTTGAGAGGCAATAGCCTTGACTTCAGTTATATCAGTAAATAAACCTGCCAATTGACCAGAAAAGAATATATAAATACCAGTTACGGCAGCCATAAAGATTACACAATAGCGAGTCGTTAACCAGACTGCTTCTTCCGCTCGCATAGGTTGTTTTGCTCCTAAATTCTGGCCAACCAAGGTAGCCGCGGCACCAGAAATTCCCCAAGCCGGTAAGATTGTAAAAATCAAAACCCGCATGGCAATGGTGTACCCAGCCAAGGCTGCCGAACCAAATTCAGCATTCATTCGAGTCAAAGCCACCCAAGAAATGGAATCGATCAGAAATTGTCCCATTCCACCCAAAGCGATATCGATAATCTTTCGAATGGTCCTCCATTTTACCTGAAGACTTTCCCGAGATATCCAAAGTCTATGTTTTCCATTCAACAAGTGAAAAAGCTGAAAAATAACACCTAAGCCTCTTCCAGTAGTCGTAGCCCAAGCAGCACCTTCCAAACCAAACCCCTCAAAACTTCCAACACCAAATATCAAAATTGGATCTAATAGAATATTAAAACCATTGGCTATCCAAAGGGAACGCATGGCGTGATGTGCTTGTCCAGCTCCTCGAAATGCGCCATTTATAAGGAAAAGCAAAAGGATGGCCGCATTTCCACCAAAAATGATACGGGTAAAGCTTGCCCCATTTTGAATTACCTCTTGCTCCGCACCCATCAAGTATAGAATATCAGGGGCAAACAAAACTCCAAGAATGCTAAAAATCAACGAGATAAAACCTCCTACGAGTAAAAGCTGAAATGCTGAAGCGCCGGCTTCTTTATATTCTTTTTCCCCAAACCTCCTTGAAATCAAGGCCGTGGCAGCCATACTAATTCCAAAACCTACTGCATAAACTAATACAATAACGGATTCTGTCAATCCCACCGTTGCAATGGCATCTTCTCCCAGCTTTGCTACAAAGAAAATATCCACCACTGCGAAAAGGGATTCCATCATCATTTCCAAAATCATGGGAAGTGCCAAAACGAAAATAGCTGTCTTCAAGGAGAGCTTTGTAAAGTCCTGCTCCTTTCCAGCCAAAGCATCCTTAATCAATTGGAAATTCATAAAGCGAAGTAAAAAATTATTTGAAGCGCCAAAAGTACTCTTTTTTTCAGAGCCTTAGACTCATCGCTTAAAATTATTCCTAATCTAATTTTGTTGTCTACTCCCCTATTTTCAGGATATTTGAAGAGAATTTGAACTCAACATGAGTTTAGAGGGTTTCCCAAAAACTCGTCCACCTATGGACCTTGAATCCATAACGTGAAATATGATGAATAAAAAACCAAGAGTAGTTGTCGGCCTATCAGGAGGTGTCGACAGTTCAGTAGCAGCAGCCCTTCTTATTGAGCAAGGATATGAGGTCATCGGCATGTTTATGAAAAACTGGCACGATGAATCAGTCACGATTTCCAATGAATGCCCTTGGATGGAGGATTCAACTGACGCCATGCTT
This sequence comes from Algoriphagus kandeliae, assembly GCF_004571135.1. GTDB lineage: Bacteria > Bacteroidota > Bacteroidia > Cytophagales > Cyclobacteriaceae > Algoriphagus > Algoriphagus kandeliae. The sequence goes on along the minus strand of NZ_SPSB01000001.1, from coordinate 686,981 downwards.
GTGGCTGAAAAATTGGGAATACCCTTCCAGGCTATAGATCTCAGCGAAGAATATCGGGAACGAATTGTAGATTATATGTTTGCCGAATATGAAGCGGGACGCACCCCTAATCCGGATATTCTTTGTAATAGGGAAATAAAATTTGATATTTTTCTCAAAGCTGCTCAAAAACTAAAAGCAGATTTTGTGGCAACGGGTCATTATTGCCAAAAAGGAGAAATATTGGTGGATGGAAAGCCTGCTTACCAACTTAAAGCGGGGGCGGATTCAAACAAGGATCAAAGTTATTTCCTTTGCCAATTGACCCAAGAACAGTTATCCAAAGCACTTTTCCCTATTGGACACCTTCAAAAATCAGAAGTACGGCAAATCGCTAAAAATCTTGATCTGATAACAGCTGAGAAAAAAGATTCACAGGGTTTATGTTTTATTGGAAAAGTTCGTCTTCCTGAATTTTTACAGCAACAGCTCAAATCCAAAAAAGGACAAATCATTCAAATTCCCGAAAATCTGCCTGAATTTGTTAGATATCAAGTTCCTGCGGGAATGGAATACTCTGAGCTGGAGCAGGAAACATTGGATAATTTGGCATTGCCAATTCGATACAATAAGGGTCAAGGAAAAGTTGTTGGGGAGCATAATGGTGCCCATTATTTTACCATTGGTCAGCGAAAAGGGCTTCAAGTTGGAGGCACGGGTAAACCTCTTTTTGTAATTGCCACGGATACTGTCGAAAATGTAATCTATACTGGACTAGGAGAAGATCATCCCGGCTTGCTCCGACATGCTTTATTTGTAAAAAATGATCAGGTTCATTGGATTCGTGAAGATTTGCGACTTCTCCCAGGACAAAGTGCCGAATACAGCGCTCGAATTCGTTACCGCCAACCTCTTTCAAAAGCAACTTTAATCCAAAAAGAAAATGGATTATATGTTCTTTTTGATCAGCCTCAGCGTGGGATTGCTTCCGGTCAATTTGTAGCTTGGTATAACGGAGAGGAGTGCATAGGGTCAGGAACCATTTTTTAACTTCTTCTTGAGCATTTCTGTGATTGAAATTTTAAAAGAAACCGAAGATTGGATTGCCATTAATAAGGCAGCTGGTCTATTGGTTCATCGTACCAAATTAGCCGCTGAGGAAAAAGAGAATTTTGCCCTTCAACTTCTCCGAGATCAAATTGGACAAGCAGTTTATCCTGTTCATAGATTGGACAGACCTACTTCAGGTGTTTTGCTTTTTACCAAGAAAAAAGAACTTCTTCCTTTATTCAAAGCTGAGTTTTCTGAAAGAAGAGTTGAAAAAACTTATCTAGCTCTCGTCCGAGGAGTTCCCTCATCAAAAGAAGGATGCTTTGATCGAGCTTTGACTAATGAACGAAGCGGAAAGCTTCAAGAGGCAAGAACAGATTATAAATTGGTTGATTCCGTTGAAATTCCTTTTAATACCACTGGGCGTTACCCTACAAGTCGATATTCACTTTTATCTATTCAGCCATTTACAGGCAGAACCCACCAAATTAGAAGACATTTAGCCCAAGCACGGCATTACATCATTGGAGATAAAAAGCACGGAGACAACAAACAGAACAAATTTTTCGAGAAGCAATTTGATCTCCAAAACCTACTACTCCATGCATTTGAATTACGATTTCAAGATCCGATAACTCAGGAAAATATGGGTATTCATGCTGAAATTCCTGTACACTTTCGGACGATTTTAAAAGAATTGGGATTTCCGAATCAAGAAGTTTAAAAAAGGCTAGTAGCCTTTGTGGCTTTTATTTTATTTTCAGACAAATAAATTAAGACAATGAAAAATATTTGCTTAACCCTAGGGCTTGTTTTGGTCCTTTCTGCTCCTTCTTGGGCCCAAAAGAAGGATATTGAAAAAAAATTTAAAGAAAAAGAAGCCATCGGTCACTTCTCTTATTTGGCCTCAGATGAATTGATGGGAAGGGATCCTGTCAGGCCTGAGATTGCAATGGCATACAATTACATTGCTGATCAATTAAAAAAATATGGCACTCAACCTGTACCTGGGGCTGATGGTTATTTCCAAAACATTCCTTTTCGGCTATCAACCCCACCAAAAGAAGGAAATCTAACTTTAGGAGATTCCAAATTCTCTCAAGGTCAGGAAATGCTAGTCTTAAATGGCGATGCCTTGACCGGGGAGTTTGACGTTGTCGATTTAGGATTTGGAAATCCTGAAGATTTTGCTGGAAAGGACTTAAAAGGAAAAGTAGTAATAACCAATGTAGGAGCTCCGGACCGAATGAGTCCAGCCCAATTGTTTTCTGCAGGTCGAGAAAAAGTCGCTCGAGCTCAAGAGGCTGGAGCCATAGCCATCATTGAGAAATTCAACATTCCTTCAGTTCCTTGGCAATTGATTTCCAATTTCCTGAACCGCCCTACCCTAGGATTGGATCAAGGCGAAAGCTCAAATTTGCCATACCTATGGGTAAAGGATTTGGAAAATTCCCTAGCTAAAAAAATCAGCGATGGAGCAGTCAAAACAGCTCAATTGAACATTAATGGCAAAGAAAACCGGGCAATCGAAGGTAAGAATGTCATTGGTTGGATTGAAGGAACGGATGAAAATCTAAAGAACGAATATATTCTCCTCTCAGCTCATTATGACCACGTAGGAGTCGGAACTCCGGATGCTACTGGCGATTCTATTTACAATGGAGCCAGAGATAATGCGGTAGGAACAGTGGCTGTTTTGAATGCTGCTAAATACTTTGCTAAAAATCCACCCAAGAGATCGGTGATTTTTGCGCTTTGGACAGCTGAAGAAAAAGGACTTCTTGGATCTGCATATTTTGCAGAAAACCCCTTGGTTCCTTTAGATAAGATTGTATTCAACTTGAATATCGATAATGGAGGCTATAATGACACAGAAGTCATCACCGTTATCGGATTGGGAAGAACTTCCAGCGATCCTTTAATCAGTGAGGCTGTTAGTGAATTTGGACTGGAGGCCATTGCAGACCCTGCTCCTGAGCAAGGTCTATACGATCGTTCTGACAATGTTAATTTTGCCAGAAAAGGAATCCCTTCTCCAACCTTCTCATTAGGCTTCCGGGCTTTCGATGACGAAATCAATAAATACTATCATAAGCCTGGTGACCAAGTGGATAATTTTGACTTGGATTATGCTGTCAAATACTGGAAATCTTACATTCTCGCGGCCGAATTAATCGCCAATGATTCCAATAAACCGCTATGGAATGCTGGTGATAAATATGAAGGCGTTTCGAAAGAATTATATGGATTGAATTAACCAAATTCATCTAAACAACAAAGGTCGGCTTGAAGCCGACCTTTTTTTATTTCATCTTTTTCTAGTTAGAAAAGCATTCCAGCGATTGTGGCTGTCATCAAACAAGCCAAAGACGCTGCGAATAAAGATATTAAACCAAGTTTACTTAGCGTTCCCTGCTTATTCGGAGCGATAATTCCGATACCTCCCAATTGAATTGCAATAGAGCTAAAATTAGAAAAGCCACACAAGGCATAGGTTGCAATGACAATTGATTTATCAGAAAGTGTACCAGCAGCTTTCATCTCAGAAAGGCTTAAATAAGCCACAAATTCATTGATTACAGTCTTTTGTCCTAGCAAACTTCCAACTTGCAAGGTATCAGTCCATTCTACCCCGATCACCCAAGCAAAAACCCGGAAAATCTGACCAAAAATATACTCCAAAGAAAATCCCGAAAACTGTCCACCTGTAGAATCAAGCACAAAGCCGTTGATTCCAGTGACTCCTCCTACTATATCCTCCAAAAAGTAATTCACTGCACCGATTACGGCAATGAAAGCAAGAAGCATGGCTCCCACGTTCAAGGCAAGCTTTAATCCTTCTGAAGCCCCAATGGACATGGCATCGATAAGATTCACCCCCATACTTTCCTTGTTCACTTCCAGTTTTTCCTGAACCCTTTCTTTTTCCACTTCAGGAATAAAAATTTTAGAAAGAACGATGGCCGCTGGCGCATTCATTATACTTGCGCCCAATAAATAGGCCGCAAACTTACTTTGCTCTTCCAAACTATCGCCACCCAAAAAAGCAACATAACCAGCCAAAACTCCGCCGGCAATGGTAGCCATACCACCTGTCATCAGACACATCAATTCGGATTTGGTCATGTTAGGGATAAAAGGCCGCACCAGTAAAGGGGCCTCTGTTTGCCCCAAAAAGATATTACCAGCTGCAGAAAGGCTTTCCGGACCTGATAAACGCATGGTTCGAGCCATAATCCAAGCAATCCCAAAGACCACTTTCTGAAGAATACCCAAGTAATACAATCCAGCAGAAACAGTAGAAAAGAAAATAATGGTAGGTAAAACCTTAAAAGCGAAAATAAATCCAAAGCTGTCTCCAGCTAAATCACCAAAAATAAAGCGTGCACCTTCTTCACTAAAGCTCAAAAACTTTACAAATGCACTTGATAGAGCAGAAAAGCCGCTTGCAACAAGAGGAACTTTAGTAATCAACAAACCGAAAACCAACTGTAAACCAATTCCTATGAATACCAGTCTCCAGTCGACCTTTTTTCTATTAGCTGAAAAAATATAGGCAATAACTACAATGACAAATAGTCCAAATGCACCTCTTATATAATCCATAAATATTTGTATGATTCAATCGGGCTTAAAAATAGAGAAGCGAACCACAAGAAAAAAGCCTGATTACTCAGGCTTTCATTAAAATTTAATTTCGCTTATTAATTTCATCCCGAATTCTAGCCGCTTTTTCATAATCCTCATTATTGATTGCCTTTTCAAGCATCTGATTCAGCTTGTCTAAGCTATAATCTTTTAGAGATGGTTCCTTTTTAGCGGAGAAACTCGGTTTGGCGGAAGGCTTCGAAGACTGAGGTTCGGTACTTTCTACATCGAAGTGCTCTACACCGCCTTCAGACATGACTTTTTCACTGCAGAAAATCGGGCAACCAAATCGAATTGCAATTGCAATGGCATCGGAAGGTCTTGCATCAATATCTACCTCCGTTAATTCGCTTTTACAAACAATTTTGGCATAGTAAACACCCTCTTTCATGTCAGTGATCACAATCCGATCGATTTCAAAATTGAATCCATGCGCAAAAGATTTAAACAAATCATGCGTCATGGGACGATTAGGAACAATCTTTTCAATTTCCAAAGCAATGGCTTGTGCCTCAAACATGCCGATGACGATGGGCAACCTTCTAATCCCACCAACTTCCCCTAAAACCAGTGTGAATGATCCTGACTGGGAGTGGTTTGACGAAAGACCTAAAATTTCCAGTTCGATTTCCTTTTCCACAAAAATTAAAGTTCAGCTTTTAATGCTTCATTCAACTTAGGGACTACTTCAAATGCATCTCCAACAATTCCATAATCGGCAGCCTTAAAGAAAGGAGCCTCTGGATCTTTATTAACCACCACAATGCATTTTGAAGAGTTAACCCCTGCAAGATGCTGAATAGCACCTGAAATTCCTATTGCGATATATAAACTTGGAGCAACTTTCACTCCGGTTTGTCCTACGTGTTCGTGATGAGGTCTCCAACCAATATCTGAAACAGGCTTAGAACAGCCCGTTGCAGCTCCCAAAGTTTTGGCTAAATCTTCGATCATTCCCCAATTCTCAGGACCCTTCAATCCTCGACCTCCTGAAACCACTATATCTGCCTCTGGAAGCAAAACTTCTCCAGTAGCACGCTCAGTTGACGTAATTTTGGATGCAAAATCAGCGTCTGACAAAGAAACATCGAAAGTTTCAACTGTAGCATCACCACCATCAGTTTTAAGATCTACCGCATTTTTCTTGATAGCAAGAATCTTATTTTCGGTGGTAACTTCTGTTTCTGCAAATGCTTTTCCTGTGAAAATGCTTCGCTTCACTTTATATCCTGCACTTGTATCAGGCAATTCTACCACATTGGATACCAAAGCAGCATTGATTTTTATCGCCAATCGAGCAGCCACAGCATCACCTAAAGAGGATTTTGCCAACACAACTGTCTTTGCTCCTACTTTTTCGAATGCTTGAGCAACAGCACTTGCATGAGCTTGAATTACTCCAGCGGTCAGACGATCGTCAGAACCATGTAACACCTTTGATGCACCCGCTTTTCCAACAGATGCAAGTTCATCTTGACCAATTGTTCCTAGGGCGAGAGCCACTACTTCTCCTTCTCCAGTCTTTGCAGCAAGTGCATTAGCAAAGGAAACAGCTTCCAAGCTAGTCTTCTTTACTTTTCCTTCTGCATGCTCTATATATACTAAAATTGACATAAATATCTGAATTTAAAATAGTTAAATAATTTGAATTAAAGAACCTTTGCTTCGTTTTTTAACAACTTCACCAATTCTTCTACATGGTCCTTATCTACTAATTTCACTGCACCTTTTGCCGGAGGAAGTTGGTATTGAGTAGCTACGGCCTGAGTTTCATCAGTCACTGGCTCCACTACATTCAAAGGCTTTGTTCTTGCAGACATAATACCGCGCATGTTAGGAATTTTCCATTCAGCGATGGGCTCCTGACAGCCTGCAATCAAAGGAAGACTAGCTTCTAGCATTTCTTTTCCACCTTCAATTTCTCTTGCCATCTTCACAGTAGTACCTTCTACATCCAATTTCATAACTGGTGAAAAAGAAGGCATTCCCAAAAGCTCACCAACCATACCGTGCACCATACCACCATTGAAATCAATGGATTCTCTTCCCATCAAAATCAAATCATAGCCGCCTTCTTTTGCATAGTGAGCAATTTGCTTAGCCACAAAAAAAGAATCTTTTGGTTCTGAATTAACCCGAATCGCTTCATCAGCACCTATAGCCAAAGCTTTCCTTAAGGTAGGATCACTTTCAGCTAGACCCACATTCAAAACCGTCAGTTTACCACCCGTTTGATCCCTTAACTCCACAGCCCGAGCTAATGCATAGTCATCGTATGGGCCGATTATAAACTGAACTCCTGCAGAATCAAACTTCGTGTTATTATCAGTAAATTGAATCTTAGAAGTCGTATCAGGAACGTGGGTGATACAAACAAGAATATTCATTGGTTTAGGATTAGATTATTTTAGATTTATTTCGCGTGAAATTAATAGTAAGACCTTAATTAAAAAAACAATTCATGAGCAATTTGGACCGTTTAAAGCTTTTAGAACAATTTGCCACCGATGAGCCAAAAGACCCCTTCAACTGGTATGCACTAGCCTTAGAAACCCAGAAAAAGCAACCTGAAAAAGCTTTGGAATATTTTCAAAAACTTCTAACAGAATTCCCGGATTATTTGCCAACCTACTACCCTGCTGCCCATTTTTTGGCGAGTTTAGATAAATTGGAAGAAGCTAAATACACCTTCGAAAAAGGCATCAGCTTAGCAAAAGATCAATCTGAATTAAAAACGCTTCGAGAACTTCAAAATGCCTTCCAAAATTTCTTATTTGAAAATGATCTAGACCTTTGACAAATCCTAATATCCAACGGATTCAATTCTAGATTGTTAGGTATTTTTTAAGGGATCAGAGATTAAATTAGGGAACCAGAACAATTTTTCCCATTTGACTTCCGGCTTTCATTCGGTCAAACGCTTGTTCAGCTTCCTCAAATCTAAAAACCTGATCGATTATTGGATGAACTTGCTTTTCATTGACAAAATCAAGCATTGCCTGAAAGTCTTCATCAGAGCCCATGGTACTTCCGATAATCTTCAGCTGATTCCAAAAAATCCTACGAGCCTCCAACTTACCTGGGTTACCCATAGTGGCACCATATATGACTATTCTCCCCCCAGGTCGGCTTACTTTTATAAGATCATTCAACCCATCACCTGCTGCTCCATCAATGATTAAATCAAATCCACCACAAACCGATAAAGCCTCTTCTGTCCAATTTCTTTCTTTATAATTAAATCCCGCTTTTGCGCCTAACTCTATAGCCTTCTTAATTTTTTGCTCCCTGCTACTGCTCACATAAACTTCCGCACCATAATGAATAGCAAATTGAGCTGCGAATTGAGCCACACCTCCTCCAAAACCTGTGATAAGAACCTTATCCGATTTTTGAACATTCCCCTGATAAACCAAAGCACGAAATGCGGTCAAGCCGGCTAAGGGTAAGGCCGCTGCGGCTTCCCAATTGAGATGCTTAGGTTTGGGATGGATTCTATCGGATGAAACAAGGATGGAATTCGCTAAGGTACCATGAGTTGGCATTCCAATAATTTGAAAATCCTTGGATTGGGCTCTTTGATCATTTCCCCAAAAAAGAGCCGGATTGATAATCACTTCATCACCTACTTTCCATTGAGTCACTTCACTTCCAAGCGCAGAAATCACTCCTGCCCCATCCGATCCAAGAATTATTCCATCTGAAATATTAGGATAAAGCCCTTGTCGGCACCATTCATCCCGGTGATTTAAAGCGGCAGCTTTGATGCTTACCCGTACTTGATTGGGTTGAATTGGACTTTCTTCTACCTCTCTAAATTCAATTTTAGAGGGAAGGCTTCGATCTAATACAATTCCTTTCATGATTAGAATGGTGGCTTTTCTCCCGGCGTACCTAAAAAGTCTTCATGATCATCATTCGCCTTACTTGTAAACTTCACAGTATTTGATTGATCAAAACTTGATGCTCCAGAAGATTGAGATGTAAACTTATTTCCATAGAGTGGCTCCACTGCCTGATTCGGTGGGAAATTCCCGAAAGTATCCAAATCAGTAAACTTGGTGTATTTACCAATAAATCGAAGTTTAACGGTATCCAATGAACCATTTCTATGCTTCGCAATGATTACCTCACCTACACCTTGTGTACTTGCATCATTTTCATCCTGCAGAATTCCATAATATTCTGGGCGATACAAGAACATAACCATGTCAGCATCCTGTTCGATGGCTCCAGATTCCCGAAGGTCAGAAAGTTGAGGGCGCTTATCACCTCCCCGGGTTTCTACCGCACGGGATAACTGAGAAAGTGCAATAACCGGAATTTCCAGTTCTTTGGCGATTTTCTTCAAAGCACGGGAGATGCTGGCGATTTCCTGTTCACGGTTTCCTCCGCCACCACCTTTACTATCTCCAGACATCAACTGCAGATAATCGATTACAATCATCTGAATGTCATGCTGGGCTTTCAGTTTTCTAGCTTTAGCTCTGAGCTCCAAGATCGAAAGAGCAGGAGTATCATCTACAAACAATGGTGCTTTGGAAAGTTTGGCTGTCTTATGAACCAACTGTGCCCATTCATGCTCCTGAAGACTTCCTTTTTTAATTTTTTCGGAATCGAGTTCCGCTTCAGAGGAAATTAATCGGTTGACTAACTGAACGGAAGACATTTCCAGAGAAAAAATCGCTACAGGACGACTATGATCAACTGCAGCATTTCGAAGTACGGAAAGCACGAATGCCGTCTTACCCATCGCAGGTCGTGCCGCAATAATTACCAAATCAGACTTTTGCCAACCCGAAGTAACTCGATCTAAAGCTGTAAAACCGGAAGGAACACCTGTCAAACCATCCTTTTGGTCCTTTTTGGATTCCATCTCAGCGATAGCTTCTCGCATGATGGAGCGCATGTCTGAGTAATTCTTTCGAATATTCTTCTCAGAAATCTCAAAAAGAGACTGCTCCATTTCGTCCAAAAGCTCAAAAACATCTGTGGTCTCCTCATACGCATTCTTCTGTATGTCAGAAGATATCCGTATCAATTCCCGTTTGATGGCTTGTTCTGTGATAATTCGAGCATGGTATTCAATATTGGCTGCAGAAGATACCTTTGAAGTCAATTCAGTGATATAGAATGCTCCTCCAGCAACCTCTAATGTTCCATTTTTTCGAAGTTGGGAAGTGACAGTCAGCAGGTCAATGGGTTGGGAATCTTGGAACAAATCTAAGATGGCCTGAAATATTACCTGATGCGAATCCTTGTAAAAGCTTTCAACTTTCAGAATATCAATTACTTGGGTCAGCGCATCTTTTTCAAGCATCAATGCACCTAATACGGCCTCTTCTAACTCAACTGCTTGTGGGGGTATTTTCCCTAAGGTATTTGGATTCTCGTGTATTGGCTTTTTACGGCTATTTCTTTGGTTGGCGGGTCTTTCACTCATAGGAACAAATGTACCTTCTTTCGTCTAGTAGTTTTAAACAAGTTATCCCAAACTTGTCCACAAAAATTAGGCCTGTGATAGTTTTGGAGACTTATAATAAACCCCATTTCTATATCCCCTAAACATGCTGCAAAGCATTGCCCAGGTAAAATGCCAAAGCATTTCGGAAAGGGGGATATTTGCTATTCTAAAGCCTAAAATAGGTTTTTCCAACATTCCGTATTGATCCCAGAAATGCGGGAAAAGAAGATTGAAATTGATGTAGTAAATCAGGAAAGATATTGCCAAGGTCGCAAAGGCTGATTTGATGGAAATGTGAATCAAGTCCGGACGCTGAAACCAAATGTAAACGGACAGGAAAAAGAAAGTCAGGAATGTAACATAACCTGAATGGATTCCCAGCAAAACACTAAAGACAGTAAGACTCGCACAACCGATCAGAAACAGGAAAAAGAAATCCCTGTTCTTAGCGGGAGTTTGCCGATCGTAATCTATTTCCAATTTGGTGAATGCAGAATGGATATAACCTCCTACTCCAAACAAGGCGAATCCGATGATGTAATCCTCAATTCCAGCTACTGCTTCTCCAAACAAAGTTGGCGGCCTCCAATAATCCCGAAAATACCAGACCTCGGCAATCACTCCCATGATTCCACCCACAGCGCCAACTTTGACCATTCCTCTTTTCCAAGGGCTTTTCCAATAAACTATACCCCATGCCACCATATAAAGCAAGGAAAGCATCAAATAGGCATATCGGTCTTCCATAAATAAAGGACTTCTAAAAAACGTTGAAAATAATCCTTATGCAGTTACCATAAGCTTTGGCAAAGATTTAATTTTATGTCGAAAACTAAAACACCCTTTATGAAAAGCTTCCACTTTATTGCGATCGGTGGTGCTATCATGCACAATTTGGCGCTGGCACTTGTCAAAAAAGGCTATCGGGTTACAGGTTCGGATGATGAAATCTATGAACCATCACGAAGCAGACTGGAAAAAGCAGGAATACTTCCTGAAAAATATGGATGGTTTCCTGAAAAAATCCATTCTGGCTTGGACGGAATCATTTTAGGGATGCATGCTCGGATTGATAATCCCGAACTCCAAAAAGCCAAAGAACTCGGTATTCCGATTTATTCTTTCCCAGAGTTCATCTACAATCAAAGCAAAGACAAAAAACGAGTGGTGATCGCCGGTTCGCATGGGAAAACCTCTATCACTTCCATGATTTTACATGTACTCAAGGATCAAAGAATTGACTTTGATTACCTCGTGGGTGCTCAAATTGAGGGTTTTGATTTAATGGTGGGGCTTTCCGATGCACCGATCATTGTCATTGAGGGAGATGAATATCTCACCTCACCGTTGGATAGAAGACCAAAGTTTATTCATTACCATCACGACATTGCGTTGGTTTCTGGCATCGCTTGGGATCATTTAAATGTGTTTCCTGATTTTGAAGTCTACAAAAGCCTCTTCAAAGATCTAATGGAAATGACTCCTGCTAATGGTTCCTTGATTTATTGTGAAGAAGATGCCTTAGTCAAGGAAATGGCAGAAAAAGTATCAATTTCCGGGAAGAAAATTCCCTATCATAAATTACCAGCAAGGATCACTAATGGGCAAACTTTCCTAAAAACAGAGAAAGGAGAAAATCCCATACAACTATTTGGGGATCACAATCTTCAGAACTTAAGCGGAGCTTTAAAAGTTTGTGTTCAGCTAGGTTTGACCGAAAGTCAATTCTATCAATCAATTCAATCCTTCAAAGGTGCAGCAAAGCGATTGGAAAAATTAGCATCCAAAAATGATGCAAACCTATACCGTGATTTTGCCCACGCTCCATCTAAATTACAGGCCACTACGGAAGCTGTAAAAAAGCAATTTCCAGAAAGAAAATTGATCGCTGTGCAAGAATTACACACCTATTCTTCGCTGAATAAAGATTTTCTGCCTAATTATGCAAATACCATGAATGCTGCCGATGAGGCCATTATTTACATGAACCCTCATGCTGCGGCATTGAAAAAATTGGAGTTGATGGACGAAGAAACTCTCAGAAAGGGGTTTAATCAATCAGATTTAAAGCTGTTTACAGACAGTAAAAAGCTACATCAATATTTAATGGAAAAAGATTATTCAAATTGCAACCTCCTGTTGATGAGTTCTGGAAACTATGACAACATGGATCTCCAAACCATTCAGGAAAAATTCAAATAAAATGACCTTAGAGCTAAAAAACCCAATTGTATTTTTTGACCTAGAAGCTACCGGAACGAACATCGGAACAGATCGAATTGTCGAAATTTCCCTTGTAAAACTTTTCCCAGATGGATCACGGAAAGTTTACACGCAAATGGTCCATCCCACCATTCCCATCCCTCTGGAATCTTCGCTTATCCATGGAATTTATGATAAGGATGTGAAGGATAAGCCCTATTTCAAAGACATCGCCAAGGATGTTCACCAATTCATCGGGAGCTCTGATTTGGCTGGATTCAATGTCCTGAAATACGACATTCCCCTACTCGTCGAGGAATTTCTTCGAAGCGGGATTGACTTTGATTTAGATAAGCGAAATCTCTTGGACGCACAGAAGATTTTTCATTTGATGGAAAAGAGAAATCTCTCTGCTGCTTATAAATTTTACTGCGGCAAAAAATTAGAAAATGCCCATAGCGCAGAAGCAGATACTTTGGCCACAGTGGAAGTTTTTGAGGCGCAGGTCAAGCGCTATGAAGGTGAAGAAGTTGAAGATCTTCAAGGGAATAAATTGGGGATTTTTGAAAATGACATGAAAAAACTTCATGACTTGGTTAATGAGAAAATGGTGGATTTAGCAGGCCGGTTTGTCTTCAATTCTGCAGGAATCGAAGTTTTCAATTTTGGAAAGCATAAAGGAAAAACCATCGAACAGGTATTGAAGGAAGAGCCCGGATACTATGATTGGATGATGCGGGGAGACTTTCCTTTGGACACCAAGCGAAAGCTTACCCAAATCAAGCTTCGAGGGTTCGCCAACAGATAAAATTTAAATTAGAAGAATAAAAAAAACCGAATCATTGATCTGATTCGGTTTTTGTTTTTTAATTATTCACTGTTTGACTTGCCTGATAATACTCCACCGCTTTAGGCATATTTTCATTCAGACGTTCAATTCGTCTGTCTGGTCCCGGGTGAGTAGAAAGAAATTCAGGTGGAGCTTCTCCGCCTCCTTGTGACATACGCTCCCAAAACTCTGGCGCTACTCGCGGGTCATAGCCCGCCAGGGCCATAAAAATCAATCCTAATTCATCAGCTTCCAATTCATGCTGCCTTGAAAAAGCCAGCATTCCAATTTCACTTCCTATTCCAACAGATTGATAAAAAATTTGCTGTGTAAGTGTAGGATTTTGACCAATAGCAGTAGAAATCACTGACATACCAAATTGTTGTACCAAAGCCTTAGACATACGCTCTCTTGAATGCGATGCAACCGCGTGAGCAACCTCATGTCCCATTACCACAGCTATTCCATTTTCATCTTGACAAATGGGCATGATTCCAGTGTAAAAAGCCACTTTCCCTCCTGGCATACACCAAGCATTTACCTGATCTGATTCGATCAGGTTAAACTCCCAATCAAAACTCTCTACCAAATCTGAATACCCAGATTCGATAAGATATGATTCAACCACTTGCGCAATTCGCTGTCCAACCTGCACAACTTTTTGCCCATCCAAAGTATTGGTCAAAATCCTGGATTCCTTTTTAACCTTTTCATATTGCTCATTTACAAGAGGCTGAATTTCCTCACTGGGAACCATCGCCAATTGCTTTCTGCCTGTCAGGGGAACAGTCGCACAGGCATAGCATACTAAACCGATTACTAGAAGTGATAAAACCTTTTTCATTCGCTTAATAATTTTGATACAAGCATTTCAAGAAAGGTACCAAGATTAAGGTTGGCTTTCAAATTTTATTAAATTCAGAAAAATTTTAGCGTATGAATATCACCAAGAATGAAATTCAACTTAATGCACAAGCATTGGATTATCAGCGAAAAATGTCAAATCCTTTTATTTTTTGGTTTGCGATGCTGACAAAACTCCCTTCTGCTGTTTTTTGGAGATTAAGAGTCAAGCAATTGAATGCCGAAAAATGTCAAGTGACGATTCCTTATTTCTGGAGATCCCAAAATCCTTTTCGGTCAATCTATTTTGCAGCCTTAGCAGGAGCAGCTGAGTTGAGCACAGGAGCTTTGTGCCAATTAGCACTAGCAGGAAAAGGAAAATTCAGCATGCTTGTCGTGGATTTTCGAGCAGAATATCACAAAAAAGCTGACCAAAAAATCACTTTTACTTGCGAACAGGGAAGTGAATTATTTTCTCTGATTGATTCTCTAGAAGTTAATGATACCGCTCAATTGACCATGATTTCTACGGGAATGAATCAAAAAGGCGAAATGGTGGCTCGATTCTATGTCACTTGGTCTTTCAAGAGAAAAGCCTAATTCAAGAACTGAGTTTCAATTTCAATGAAATCCTCCAGGCTTTTTTGAACCTTTGCTTCAGGCCAGTCCAAAAACTCATGAGAAAGATGGAATTGATTAAAGCGTATGACCAATTGATCCCATTGTTCTATAGACAAGTTGTATTTTTGAATCAAATCTTCACGAATTGAATCAGATTCAATCACTTGATAATATCCTGCTCTTCGTGCATGCCATTGCTTTTTCTTTTCATATTCCCTGGCCAATCGAGCTTTTTTGGTGAAATAAGAAATCACACCACTCACCGCAACTCCTCCTGTCCCATCATCATTTGAAAGCGTTCCCGCAATCACTTCTCCCTTTCGGGAAGGAGCTTCTTTTTCATTCTCATCCTTCAAAACTAATCTTCCATCTTTCAATCGATAGGAATAAGCATTTCCTTGAACCTCGACCTCGGGAAGAAATCTTGCCTCATCCTGAAGCTCGATCATCAAGAATCGATCAGCACCCAAAACAACCTTTTGACTAATAAATCCTGGAAAAGAAATTAATAAGGTATCTCCAAGGAAAGAGTTGATTGAAAAATAGCCTCGGATATTCGTTTCAACCTGAACCCGATTTTGTAACGAAGAAACCGTAACACCCTCCAAAAATCCCTTGTCCTGACTATCCAGAACATTTCCTGAATAAATAGCTTGTCCAAAGGAAGGAAGCGAAAAAGCTAGAAATACCAGAAAAAGAAGATATCGGCCCACTTTTCAAAAATACCTTCCCGATTTCCTACCCGAAAATATTTGGGGTTAAAAGAACTTAATCAGTAAAATAGGCCCCAATCAATTGATCTGTCCCTAAAAACTCATCCACTTCAGTTCTATACCAAGTTCTATTTTGGGGAATCTTCATCCCACCTATTTCCATCAAACCATCTAAATAGATTATCTCACCTTTTTGGGCTTCTAGGTCCTGATAAAACTTATAGGCCTTTAATTCATAGGACGTAGGATGCAAATAAAAATACCAGGTGTCCTTTTCGTATGGCACCTCCACCACCCAATATTCTTCTCCATTTAAAACTTCTTTTTGAGGTTCAGATTTAAAATTTGTTCCCGGGTCAAGAAGTTTCATGGGCAATCCCCACAAATAGGTGTAATAATTTCTAAGCATCAACGCCCTATCTTTTTCTATCTCACCGAGCAAAACTGTAACTGAATCATTCCATACTGTAAAATGAAGGTCATTTTTCAGGTATTCCATTTTTGACTGGCTATTATCAAAGGTTACTCTGTACTGTCTGGATTCTCTTCCAGGCGGCAAACTGTCTTGGATTTCAAGTGTCCCTTTAAAATTTTTCCAATGACCTTGAGGGTCATGAAAAGCGATCGAGTGTTGAATTAAATCCAAGCCAGCAGAAGAAGTTGTTTCAGATCCCTGACAGCCGAAAAAAGCCAAGAAATAAAGGAAGAATAAATAGCGCATTTTTATTTTCAATGTAAGTAATTTCGACCTATGGAATACAAATTAACTCGGATAGCTCCAACGCCCAGTGGATTCCTTCATCTAGGAAATGCCTATTCTTTTTTAGTTACAAAAGCCTTGGCAGAAAAAACGGGAGCTAAAATTCTACTCCGTATCGATGATTTGGACCGGGAACGCTTCCGCATAGAATACCTGGTTGATATTTTCGAAACCTTAGAATTTTTGGAAATTCCTTATGATATGGGGCCTAAAAATCCTGAAGATTTTTTGGTCAATTGGACTCAACTTAACCGTTTGGATTTATACCGAGAAGCATTGGATAAGCTTTGGGAAAAGAAAATGCTTTTTGCTTGTACCTGTTCTCGGAAAAAAATAACTCAGATGGATTCATCAGGCTATTACTTAGGGCACTGCCTAGACAGAAATATTCCAAAAACAAGAAAAGAAGCCGCTTGGAGAATCAATACACTTCAGGAAGATTTGATCAGCATTTCAGATTTCTCGGGAGTTAAAAAGGAAGAGATCCTTCCACAGGATGTTGCTTTTTTTATAGTTCGAAAGAAAGATGAAATGCCTGCTTATCAATTAACCTCTTTGATTGACGATATGCATTTTGGAGTTGATTTGATTGTGAGAGGCAAGGATTTGTACAGTTCAAGTATAGCTCAACTATTTTTAGCCAATTCTATTGATTATCAATTATTTGAAAATACTTCATTTTTTCATCATCCTTTACTAAAAGGCCCAAAAGGGAAAAAACTTTCCAAGTCAGAAGGAGCAACTTCCATCCAGTATTTAAGGAAAAGCGGAAAGAATCTATTGGATGTTTTTCGCCTTATTGGTGAATTATTGGGAAGCACCGAGACAATCGAAAATTTCGAGGATTTTAAAAAAGTGATCCAATTATAGTCTAGAGAAGAAAAAAGCCCGAGTTTGAATCCCGGGCTTAAATAACTTTATTCATACTTGGCTGGAATACCTTCTCCAACCATCGAATTTTGAATAAACTGACGGATATCTTCATTCGCAGTTTCCAAATCTTCAGTTCGCAAATACATCATATGTCCTGATCGATAGCCTTTAAAAGTCATTCGATCTGCCAATTTCCCATTTGGATCAATATGCCACATGCTGTATTTCGCATTGAAGAAATCTGTACCACCATCAAAGTATCCTGACTGAACCATCAAATGCAAATATGGATTCTGACGCATAGCTTGACCTAAATCATAGCCAGTAGTTTCATTGGATCGATCCCAAGGATGAACTGGTCCAAAAAGGTTGTAAGTTAAGTCAGTTTCAAAACCCAATACATTTTTTGCATAATGATTGAATGCTGGTGCGAAAGCATGGTTCCAGCTGGTCAAAGCAGGGTCAAAATCATATCGCTCGCCAGCTTCTGCACGATCAAATCCTTTATAACGGCTATCTAAGCGCCCAACCGTCATTCCTTCATCCCTTAATAGCTCTTTCCAGAATAGGCTGGTTCCAACCATTAAATTATTCTGAAGAAAAACCTCCTTATCCAAACCAGAATAACGAGCCATTTTTGCAGCCATCGCATCTTTTTCAGAAGCAGAAAGGCTTCCCCCTTTAACCATCGCAGGCAAGGCTTCCTCCACGGCAAACTTCTCAACTTCAGGAATGATTTCATCCAAATCTTTGCTTTGAAGATCAGCTGGAAGTTGGCCATGATACCAAGCTGTAGCTGCATAATACGGGAAGTAGTTTGCCATTTTAACCGGACCACCTCTTTCAATCCCCATATCAGTTGGAGAAACCAAAATCACTCCATTAAAATACATCCAATGGGAGTTTTGGAGTCTTGAAACTAGACCAGCTACCCGGGTAGTACCATAGCTTTCTCCGATTAGATATTTTGGAGAAGCCCAACGGTTTTGACGAGTAACGAATGTATTTACCCAATCAGCCAAATAAGCAATGTCGGAATTGATACCAAAGAACTTAGAGCGAGGTGTTTCTTCATTGATGATTCTGGAATAGCCAGTATTGACAGGATCAACATAAACGATATCTGCAACATCCAAAATAGAATACGGGTTGCTTTTTGTCCCATACGGCTGAACAGGATATCCTTCATCATCGATTTTCAAAAGAACAGGGCCTGTATAGGCTAAATGCATCCAAATAGAAGCCGAACCTGGACCTCCATTAAAAGAAATAACCAACGGTCTTTTGGATTTGTCACTTATGTCTGTCCGCTCGTAATAAGTATAAAATAGCGAGGCAATTGGATCACCATTTTCATCCCAAACGGGCTGTGTACCAGCTATAGAACGATAAGGGACCCGTTTACCTTTAATCGTTACTTCAGCTGTTTTCTCGATTTTCGTCTCGACAGGAAGTTTTCTTGTTTCCTGTGCCCAACCTATTTGATAGAGGAAAGCCAGGAAAAGAATCAGCGTAGTTTTTCTCATAGTGAATTCGATTTTTTTGGGAAAATAATCTAAGAATAAGTCAATTTCAGTTGAATTTACACCAGTGGAATTAGCGTCGGGACTCTCCTACCAATTTGGCAATAACCACAGCAGGATATAGAATTCCAATGGTCGATAAAAACACAGAGAGCATTTTAGACAAAATGTTGATTGGATATAAATCACCGAAACCGACCGTGGTAAGAGAAACCATACTGAAATAAATATACTCCGCAAAGTCTTCGTCAAGCCCCACTAACTCCCGGTCAATTCCTTGAATGCTGTTCCCAATAGTCAAGTGGATAATTTCAAAAACAAAGGCACCTAAAATCGCTACACTTAAATAGACATTAATTGCCCCAACAACCCTGTAAAAGTTGATTTCTCGATCACGAAATAAAAGTCGGAAGTTGAGTAAAATGAATACCATCATATTCATGATACCCACGATCCGCTCCAACAGGTAAAATTCAATCGGAATATCACTGAATCGTAAAATTCGCAAACCTAGCTGGGTAAAGAATAATCCGCTAGTAACGAAAACAAATATTTGATTTTTGGATGACCAAATTCCAGTGAAAAAAAGGAAAAGGAAAACCGCATTTACAAACAGCATATGGACATGCCCATATTCTATCAAAATGGGAAGCACAAAAACAGTAAAAAGCAAAATCAAAAGCAGCAAGCCAAAACTGGCATCAGTCAACCAATAGTTGGTAAAGTGCCTAAAATACCGCGACATGGAAATCGGACGTTTTTTTACTACTTCTTCACTCATAATTCCAATTTCATTTCTGCTTGATATACTACAACGGCTTCACCTTGAAGGAGCACACGATCATCATGCTTTTCCAACCATAACTCTCCTCCTCTTCGACTCGCCTGAAAGGCATGTAATTTCATTTTTCCAAGTTCCTGATACCAAAAATCCATCAAAGCACAATGCGCAAACCCTGTCACTGGATCTTCTGGAACTCCGACATTTGGTCCGAAAAATCTGGAAACAATATCAAATTTTTCACCGGCAGCAGTAATTATAAAGCCTTCTTCACTGTGCTTGGCTATTTCCATAAAATCAGGGATTAAGCTTCGAACGGCGTCTTCATTTTCTAATTGAAAAATCCAGTTTTTATTCAACCTAGCTGCCTTTACGATCTTTTTACCAAATAAATAATCGGAATAAACCGGATGTTGATCCTCATAGGTAGGAATAAGGGGAAAGTTCATTTCCAACTTTGATTCGGCTGCCCGAACAATCAATTCTCCACTTCGCGTATGAAAATGAATAGAATCTGATGGAGTAGCCCAACCTTTGCGTAACATCCAGCGACCTGAAGCCAAGGTAGCATGACCACATAAGTCAATCTCTAGGGTTGGAGTAAACCACCTTAAATTATAATGACCAATCTGATTTGTTCGCTGTACAAATGCAGTCTCACTTAGATTCATCTCCATCGCAATTTGCTGCATCAATTCCGAAGAGATTTCTTTATCTAGTAAGCAAACAGCTGCTGGGTTCCCAGAAAAAGGTTTTGAAGTAAATGCATCTACTACTCCGAGTGTCAATTCCATTTTAATATCGATTTTTAAGAATATTCAAGTGATGGATAAAATGACCTGGAATGATCCAAAACAAGGCTCTTGGTGTAATAGGGCTTCCGTTGGCCTCCCCTACAAAATCCAGCATATCTTCTGACAGCGTTCGTATCAGGGTAATTAAAGCTTTTCTTTGAGCAACAAAATCCTCAAAAAGCAACTTTTCCGAAACTTGGCCAAACCGGGCATGAAGGACATAGGGATCTTGATCAAATCCAGGTAAGGAGGACCGCTCCCCTCTTGCAAAGCAAAGACCACGAAAAGTCATAATCCGTTCTGTGTCTATCACATGACCCAAAACTTCTTTGGGTGTCCATTTCCCGATTTCATATGGTGTATTGAACCATTCTTCGGATTTTGTAGAAAATAATTCCTCCAAATCAGCAATTTGATCCTGAATAAGCTGACAATAATCTGACCCACCCAATAAGCTCAGATAATGATCATAATAAGCGGGGTAATCGCCTTTCTTAGGCAAATTGAAGTTATCCATGTAAAAAGAGCTAAACTTTATGTCTCAGTAGATAAATTTAGGGTTTAGTATAAAACCAACCTTACAATGAGAAAAATTTTATTCACCCTTTTTATTTTCAGTACACTTCAAGTTGGTGCCCAAACACTTGTAAATCGCGATCCATTTATTAACCAAATGGTTCAAGAGGTTTCAGCGGACACCCTAGAGGCTTATGTAAGAAAACTTGCCTCTTTCAATTCAAGACATACCCTTAATCGAGACGCAGAAAATGGAATGCTTGCGGCTCAAGCTTGGGTATTAGGCAAATTTGAGTCATTTGCAGCTCAGTCTGGAGGACGAATGACTGCTATCATTGATGAATTCACCATTCCGGCTGATGGAAGACGTATTCAGGAAGATTCTCCTGCCGCCAATGTCATGGCTACATTGAAAGGAACTGATCCAAATGATGACCGAGTTTTTATAGTTTCCGGGCACATGGATTCTCGCAATAAAGACGTCATGGATGCTAATAATCCAGCTCCGGGTGCCAATGACGATGGAAGTGGAACTGCCTTGGTTATTGAATTAGCCCGAGTAATGGCTTCACGAGAATTTCCGGCAACCATCATATTTGTGGCATTTACAGGGGAAGAGCAAGGTCTTAAAGGTGCTACCTATTTATCCGATAAAATCAAGGAGGAAGGAAAAAACCTGATAGCAGTTCTTAATAATGACATCGTTGGGAATAGCGAATCCTCAGGTACTTTGATCAAGGACAATCTAAAAATGAGGATTTTCTCAGAAACAATTCCAGTAGCTGAAACCGAGCGAATGGCAGCAATCCGAAGATATAGTGGTTCTGACAATGATAGTCCTTCCCGACAATTAGCTCGATACATCAAAGAGACTGGGGAGCGCTACGTAGATCAAATGGAGGTAAAATTGATTTACAGACCTGATCGATTCTTGAGAGGCGGTGACCAAACTGCTTTCGCTAGAAATGGATTCACGGCAGTTCGAATGTCAGAAATGAATGAAAACTTCTACTATCAGCATGAAAATGTTCGTGTAGAAGATGGGATTCAATACGGTGATTTACCTGAATTCATGGATTTTGAATACCTGCGAAAAATTTCCGCAGTCAACCTCTCTTCATTGGCCAACCTAGCCCTTTCTGCGGGAATGCCGGAGGAAGTACGAATCGACGTGAGAGGACTTAGCAATTTCTCCAAACTAGTTTGGCAAGCACCTAAAACCGGAAAAGTCAAAGGCTATTATGTATTGATGCGGGAGACAAGTTCACCGATGTGGGAAAAGAAATTTTTCACTACTGACACAGAGATTTCCCTTCCCTACTCCAAAGACAATTACTTCTTTGCAGTGCAGTCTGTATCTGAGTTAGGAGGAGAAAGCTTGGCCGTTTTCCCATCTCCATTAACTAGATAGACTTAATTAAATCAATTCTAAATTTAGTAGATAAAGGAGCTCCATGAAACTTGTTTCCTTAGAATTGGTTTATTTGGTGTATAAATAAGATAGTTATGAAAGAAAGAGAAATAGTCACATTGCAACGATCATTGTTGACAGATACAGAACAGTTGTTGAACAAGCAAATCGAAATGGAGGGTAAAAGTTCGGCTTATTACCTTTCTATGGCGTCTTGGTGTCACAAGATGGGCTATGAGAATGCAGCCAATTACCTATATACCCATGCCGATGAGGAGCGTATGCACATGATGAAGTTGTTTCATTATGTAAATGAGGCTGGAGGTCACGCAATACAGCCGGAAATCACAGGAATTCGTCATAATTTCAATTCTCTTAGAGAGGTTTTTGAATTGATTTTGGAGCATGAGATACAGGTAACCAAATCCATCAATCATATTGTAGACCATGCCTTTACTGTGAAAGATTTCGCAACCTTCAGCTTTATGCAATGGTATGTAACCGAACAGCGAGAAGAGGAAACCATGTCTAGAAGAGCCCTGGAATTGTTCGACATAATCGGAGAAGAAGGCATTGGACTTTGGACGATAGACCAGGAACTTGGCAAACTAAATGCTGCAGCACATGCTGATTCTGGAGGACAAGGGGAATAAAGATTTATGCATTAAAAGTGAAAAGACTGGCCTTATTTAGCCAGTCTTTTTTCTTTTATGTTGTTAGTATTGTTATTACAAAACACTAAATCAATTCTCTTTGAAGGCAAAATTTGCAAATAATAATTATTTAATCTTTTAGTCTTTTCCTTTTTAGGTAATAATCACATTTTTCAACGAGTTAATCAGAATTTTCAATTTCTGGTTGGGCAGGTGAAGAAATAACTTCATCAAAAAAAGCCATGAAAACCAGCATTCAAAGACCTCCCCTTCCATTAAAAGCCTGTTTATTTATCAGTCTAGGAATTTTCAGCAGTTTATTAGTCCTTGAAAAGGTTATAGCATCTGATCCAAAGGTTTCATTCCTAATTCTTTTTAGTACAGGATGGCTTCTTTGGACCTTTTTGGAGTACTTCATTCATCGTTTTTTAATGCATGAATTGATTATTCCAGGTTCAAAGGATAATCTATTTCACCACCACGAACATCACCGAAACCCCCAGGACTTAAAAGTCAAACTACCTCATCGGTTGGTGTTTCTATTGATATTTCTTATCGCACTAAAGCTATCCATACAAAGTGGAGGATATACACCCATTTTTTCTGGATTACTTGGAGGGTTTTCCACATACAATCTAATCCATTACCTCTTACATCAGCCAATAGGTAGATACTTTTTCCCAAGAGTACAAAGAGCCCATATCCTACACCATTATCACAGACCTCATCATGGTTATAGCTTTAGCACCTCTTTATGGGATTGGCTTTTCGGGACTCAACCTCCCAAAAGTGACATTATCAACCAAAGCATGCTGAAAAAGTATTTCCACAAAACAAATTTTCCCATCACTAACCAAAATCAAAAGCTATGAAAACTTACTCAAGGATTACAAGTGTGGCATTGGCTCAGATATACCTGATCCTCCTAATTTCAAGTTGTGTACCGGTTTTTTCTGACCTTCAAAACGCCCGAACTCTGGGATCAGGACAATTAGAAATGACCCCCTACTATACAAATACCGGAAATGATAGTGAGTCAAATGGAGCCTCACATATAGGAGCAAACATTGGCGTCGGATTATCTGATAAGATTGACCTAAGGGCAAAAATTGATCACAACTGGTTAAATGGAGAGGAAGACACAGGAACGACTATCATCGGAATTGGTCCAAAATTCGCATTGGTTCCAAATCGGATTGCTTTTTTCTTACCAGTCGGAACCGGAGTTGGTGGTGGTATGGGGACTACTTGGCAAACTCAACCTACCCTATTTTTCACTCAACCAATCGTTAAAGACAAATTTGAATTAACAATAGCTCCAAAATATATACAGGGACTTTGTGAGGGATGTGGAGGGAATTTTGCAACTAACTTCGGCATAGCCGCAGGTAAGGATTTCAGCAAAGTCTCCTGGAGAGCGGAATATGGAAGAATTTTTACATCAGATGGAGGGATAGGACAATTTAGTATGGGTTTATCCTTTGTTCTAAATCCAAAAAAATAAAAAAACAAGACAGGTCGATTGGTCTGTCTTTTTCATTTTTAAAATCACATTAGAAATATACAATCCTTTATTTGATAGATTATAAATTTAAAGTTCAAGATTATTTTAGATATTTATTTTGCTAGATTAATTAAATCCATATAAAATATAGATCACTGTTTCTTTTTTAACTTTTAATTTTACTTATCTTTATTTATGCAAAATTTTATTTTACGATAAATAATGGATCAAGGAAATTATACCCAAGTATTATTTTTTCAAAACATCAAATCGACTATCCCTTCCTATTCTTCTCTAGTGGATGAGGTTGCGGAAACGCTTGACATTAGCATGGATAGTGCCTATAGGAGGATACGTGGTGAAAAACTTTTGGACTTTCAGGAAATCTTCCTTCTTACAAAGAAATTCAATGTTTCGATAGATAAGTTTTTTAGTATTAATTCTAGCTCCATTGTATTTCAGGGCAACCAAAACATGTTTGGTCCTGATAATTTCCAAAAATGGATGCTTGACGTATTAGCTCAATTGGAAATGGTTAGTAGTTTTCGAGACAAGCACATCTATTTTTTACTAAAAGATATGCCTCCATGGTATCACTACTTCCACAGTGAATTAGCGGCCTTTAAGTTTTTCTTTTGGAAAAAATCAATCCTTTATAATGAGGATATAAAAAATGAACAGTTTTCAATTTCCAATTCAAAATTCCCAGAATTAGAAGAAATCTCAAGAAAGATATTGAAGACTTACAACAAAATCCCTTCAACTGAAATCTGGAATCAGGAAGGGATACAAACAACTTTACGTCAAATTGAACTTTACCATAAAATGGGGATCATTTCTGATAAACAGGATACGATTCGATTATACCAGTGCATGTTTGAGGTGATAAACCATCTAGAGAAGATGGCAGAACATGGTAAAAAATTCCTACCTAATTACGAACCTACGACAGATTCCGCCTCGTATGATTTTTTGGTAAATGAATATGTTCTAGGTGACAATACATTTTTTGTAAAACTGGATGAAACTAAAATCACCTACCTTAATTACAGCGTAATCTATTTTATTGGTACATCCGATAAGGTATTCAATGATGGAATGTTTAAAAACCTGGAAAATCTGATCAAAAAATCAACACAAATCAGCCTAGTTGGTGAATTAGAGAGAAAGCAATTTTTCAATAAACTTCGAAAAAACATTCAGGATAAAATCGATAATTGCTGAATTGTTTTGCTAATCAAGATTTGATAAACAGTTTGCCCCCCTTCATTTCTTGATATTTCTTATTAATTTCCGAAATGATTAAATACTTTATGAAATCGAATAGAGTCAAAAAGATAGTATTAAGTTGTTCAGTACCTTTTTTAATTATTGCCTGTAACCAGGAAAAGAAGACTGAAAACCAAGCCGAAAAGTTTACAATATCAAGCCAAAACAAACCAAAAGAAGAAGCACCAAAGGACATGGTTTGGATTCCGGGCGGGGAATTTACAATGGGTACTGATGAGGTAAATGCTTATGCTGCAGAAAGACCAGCTGTCAATCTTAGCGTAGATGGATTTTGGATGGATATACACGAGGTCACAAATCGTGAATTCGCAGAATTTGTAGAGTCAACAGGTTACATTACCGTTGCTGAAAGAAAGCCAGAATGGGAAGAGTTAAAGAAGCAATTGCCTCCAGGCACCCCAAAACCTGATGATTCGGTTTTAGTACCTGGATCCATGGTGTTTTCTCCACCTCCTTATCCAGTTCCCTTACAGGATATTTCGCTTTGGTGGAAATGGGTTGATGGAGCGAGTTGGAAGCATCCTGAGGGCCCAGATAGTGATTTGAAAGGGAGAGAAAATCACCCTGTTGTTCACATTGCCTATGAGGACGCAGAAGCTTATGCAAAATGGGCAGGAAAGCGCTTACCTACTGAAATTGAATGGGAATTTGCAGCGCGTGGAGGAATGAATGGAAAGAGATTTGCCTGGGGAGATGAATTAACTCCTAATGGGCAATTTTTAGCGAATACTTTTCAAGGAACCTTCCCCAATGAAAATACCGGCAAAGACGGATTCATTGGTACTTCACCTGTAAAAACCTTTGCTCCAAATACCTTTGGATTGTATGACATGATCGGAAATGTATGGGAACTTACCAGTGATTGGTATGACGCATTGAAATATGCCCGACTTGCAGGTCAAGCACCTAAGCTTGACGCAGGCATGAACCCTTGCTACAATCCTGATAATCCCTATGCCATGGAGCGGGTAATCAAAGGAGGATCTTTCTTGTGTGCAGAAAACTACTGCGTGAATTATAGGCCTTCGGCAAGACAAGGACATGCCTACGATTCAGGTACATCCAATGTTGGTTTTCGATTAGTAAAAGACGCGAAAGATCAAAATCTTAGCATGAAGTAATTAATTCTTAAACACAGATTATCAGTATTTTAAGAATTAATTATTCCTCATATCCTTTAAGGATACGTTTGATATATTTCCCAATAATATCAAACTCTAAATTCACTTGATCTCCTACCTGAAGCTGATGAAAATTAGTATGTTCAAAAGTGTAGGGAATGATAGCAACTGAAAAGCCACCTGATCTTGAATTGAAGCAAGTTAGACTGGTTCCGTTCACAGTAATGGATCCTTTTTCAACGGTTACATTTCCCTGATTAGCATCGTATTCGAAATCAAAAATCCAAGAACCGCCCTGATCTGAAATTGCCTTTACCTTAGCCACCTGATCCACGTGACCCTGAACAATATGTCCGTCAAATCGACCATTGGCAGGCATGCAGCGTTCTAGATTAACTTTCTTACCCGGCACCCATGTTGATAAATTGGTCTTTTTTAAAGTCTCATCCACAGCGGTCACTTGGTAACTGTCTGCTTCAGTTTTAACCACAGTGAGGCAAACCCCATCATGGGCAAGCGATTGGTCAACCTTTAATTCTGGAGCTAGGTTTGACTCTAAAATAAAATGGACATTACTTCCTTCCCGGATGATTTCTTGTACAATCCCAAAACGCTCGATGATTCCTGTAAACATGGACTTAATTATTATGAATTGAGGCTCAATTAGTAAGTGATTTTCCCCAAGAAGGGTTTCCAAATAAGGGAAATAATCACTTATCTTCGGTCGAAATTAATACAAAACATGCCACTTCTAAAGCTAGAAGACACCTATTTACACAAAGGAAAGCGAAGAGCCCTAGTAGCTGAATTAAGGCAAAAAGGAATCAAGGATGAAAAAGTACTTCATGCGATCAATACCCTTCCTAGACATTTTTTCTTTGACTCGGCTTTAGTTTCTCATGCTTATGAAGACAAAGCCTTTCCTATCGGTGAGGGACAAACCATTTCACAACCCTATACCGTGGCTTTTCAAAGTGAATTATTGGATGTAAAACCAGGGAACAAAATTTTGGAAATCGGTACAGGTTCTGGGTATCAGGCGACGATTTTACACTTATTAGGAGGCGAGGTTTATACCATTGAATACCAACAAAAACTATTTGAAGGAACCAAAAAATTCCTTGCAAGAATGGGAATCCATGACCTTCACCTCTTTTATGGAGATGGGTCCCAAGGTCTTGCTAAATATGGACCCTATGATCGGATTTTAGTTACAGCTGGAGCACCAATAGTACCTGAATCCTTGATCAAACAACTTAAAGCAGGTGGAATTTTAGTCATCCCAGTTGGTGATCGTAATAGTCAAAAAATGTTGAAAATTACCAAAAAAGCCAATGGCTCATATAACACTGAGGAATTCGACAGTTTTGCATTTGTACCACTTTTGGGAAAAGAAGGCTGGAGATAATGCTTTTCAAAAATTTCTTAGAATAAAATTCTGATTGAACTACCTATTCAAACAAAATTTGAAATAATATTTTTATTTTTGCCTTAAATCAATAAAAACATGGCTAAGAAGAAGTTTGCAAAAGAATCAGCTACCACCATGACCGAAATGGTGCTTCCTAACGACACCAATACCTTAAATAACCTTATGGGTGGGAGATTGATGCATTGGATGGACGTAGTAGCAGCCATTGCTGCCCAAAAGCATTCTAATCGAATTGTGGTTACGGCATCTGCAGACAGCATATCTTTCAAACAGCCAATCGCACTTGGTAATGTCGTTACTTTGGAAGCAAAAGTTACCCGTGCTTTCAACTCATCGATGGAGGTATTTATCGAAGTAACTGCAGAGGATATCCCAGCAAGTAAAAAAACAACTACGCATCGAGCTTTTTTCACTTTTGTAGCTGTCGATCAAAATGGAAAACCTATTGAAGTACCGGAGGTTGTTCCCGAAACCAAAGAGGAAATCGAGCTATTTGAAGGTGCTTTACGAAGAAGACAACTCCGCTTGGTTTTAGCCAAGAGAATGAAGCCAGAAGATGCAGTAGAACTCAAGTCCATTTTCAATATGGATATGCCTCAATAAATTATTCAAGGAGACTCACAAAGTCTCCTCTTTTTTTGGCCAAAGAGCAATTTTTCGGCAATTTTCCAGTATGGAAAAAGACTCTCTTAATTCCTTAAAATTATTTCTTCAGGAGGACCTTTATCTTTTCGGAGAAGAAGTCGATCAGATATTAGACAAACAGAATACTAAAGAGATCTCAACTGAAATTTTGAAAAAGGAAGAAGTTGAGACTGAGGACTCAATTGATGAGCTTGAGTTAGAGGATACTCGCATTCAGGAAGTGTCAGAACCTGTCCCTCCTATCATTAGAGGTGGATTTGAAAAAGGAATTTTGATTCTCCACGAAGAAGAAGCCCTCAATGATGAAATCATGGATATGCTTTCAAAGATTATCATTGCTGTAAACCAATCCATGAATGACGTGGGATTATTGAGTAGCAAGGAACTGGAGGGAAAAAGTTTGGAAGATTTTCAAGCCATCAATGCACACAAAGTGATCAAATTTGGACGAATTTCTCACCCTATCAATGCACTACCAATCCATGATTACCAAATCAAGACGGAAGGAGAAACCGAATATCTTTTTGCTGATTCTTTAACCCAAATCAGCATGGATAAAGCCTTGAAAAGGAAATTATGGGATACGCTTAGAACCCTATTTAATATTTCATGATTATGAATTCAGAACAAATTCGCTGGGCAAGAAGATTTAAATGGATTAGCCTGATTGAAGGGGTTTCCTTTTTGGTTTTGCTATTTATTGCCATGCCGTTGAAATATATCTATGACATTCCCCAAGCGGTAACTGTTGTGGGCTGGGCTCATGGAATACTCTTCATCATTTACATTTACACCGTTTTTCCAACGGCTTCTAAGTTAAATTGGGAGTTTGGTAGAACCTTGTTCGCACTTATTGCTTCTGTCCTGCCATTTGGTCCTTTTATTTTTGACAGAAATCTCAAAAAGAACCAACATGTAGATTTTTTAAAGCATGGCTCTGATTAGCAAAAAAAAGCAAGTTTACCCCATCAGTGATGGATTAAGGGCCTATTTGGAAAAGTACGGTCGGGAAGTCAATATCCCAATCCATTATGATGAATTGCTACGCTATAAAGACTCCATTGCACTTTATGATTCGAAAGACCACGATACCTTATGGGAAACTGTTTTTTATGAGCAAAATGACCGGGAAGAAATCCATCAAAGCGTCAAGCGAATCTATGCCATCCTAAAAGCCGGAGGTGATTCTTCGGTCATGGAACACCTCTACGTAGATCGAATTGACCTCTGCATTTACGGAAATACCCAACCTTTTAGAATTCGGATTGTTAACCGAATTAACGACAACTTCGATTATTTCTACATAAAAAATGCAGATGCATCCAGAGTATATGGCTTAGAACTGGAACACCTGCTTTCTCCTAATCGAATCAGCTATTTGGTCCACAAAAACACCTTAATTGAGGAACATATTGCTGGAATTCCCGGAGATAAGTTCATGCAGCTGTATATCAATGACCAAAACCTCAACCCCATTCGATTAGCCAAAGAATTTGTCAAATTCAATGAGCGATGTTTTGTCCGACTTTTAGGAGATATGCATTCGGCCAATTTCGTAATTGATGTTACTCCGGACTTCGAAGAAACACACTATCGAATTCGAGCGATAGATTTTGATCAGCAATCTTATGAGGGTAAGAAATCCATATACCTTCCTCAATATTTCAAAGAAAACAATGCACTGATCGAACTGGGTATGAAATACATCACTCCCGAATCGATGCGACAATATCAAAAAGAAGAGCGTGCCTTGATTGCTTTCCGGGTTAAATCATCTCAACACGAAATTGACGGGATTCTGCAAGCGATGGAGAAAGATGTAATTGCACCTTCGGAAAATGTCTTTAACCTTAGGAAAGAATTAGCAAGACATTACAAAAACCAAAAATTCATGACTTGTACCAATATGGGACAAATTTTAAGGGTGAGTTTAGAACAAGTTCTTCGGTAGTTTTTTCAAAAAAACCTTACCACTTTTTCAACTGCTCATAAACTAAGTGGAGTGGAAATCCCATCACATTGAAATAAGAACCCTCTAATTTACTTACCCCAATAAATCCGACCCAGTCTTGAATTCCATAAGCACCGGCTTTATCAAAGGGTTGGTACTGCTTGATGTAATGCCAAATTTCCTCTTCTTCCAAAAATCTAAAAGTCACCTTCGTTTCATCCTCCAAGGTGATTCGCTTCAAGCGATCCATGATAGTTACCGCAGTCATAACCGTATGGGTAGCACCAGAAAGGCTCTTAAGCATATCAAAGGCTTCCTTTTCAGAGTTAGGTTTTCCCAACACATGACCATTTTCAATGACCACCGTATCTGAAGTGATCAAAATTTCATTTTCTAATAATTCATCCGGAAATGATTCCGCTTTCAATTTGGAGAGGTACGCTGCCACATATTCCGCAGGGATATCCGATGGAATGGTTTCATCTACAGGATTGGTTCTGATTTCAAAATCAATTTCCAAACCCCGGAGCAATTCCTGCCTTCTGGGAGAATTAGAGGCTAAAATGATTTTTTTATCCTTGATGTTTTCTAAAAAACGCGTCATAGGGAAATTCAAATTCTTCTTGATCAATACTAGCAAATAACAACCCGCTCAAAGTTTTCGGATAAAAATAGGTAGATTTTTGAGGCATTAATTCCCCGGAGCGACAAACTTCCAAGACCTGGGACATTTCTAATTCTCGCGTAATTAAAGCAAAACTTGCTGAGCCGGATCGAACTTCACGGAGACATCGGGGAAAATTTCGTTCATATTTGATTTGGGAAGATTGCCGCTGCTCTTCCCTACCCAAACCTAACACAGCATTGAACACTACCTCATGAAGAACTGTCAAATCAAGTTTGCGAACTACTTCAGGCAAATCTGACTTAATGGCTGAAAACTTTTCTGACTTCAATTCCAAGAAATAGCTATCCTCCCCTATTAATAATCCATAGGTCCAAGGCTTATGGAAAGCATACATTCCTATTTCCTCAGCATCAGGAAATTTTTTTACCAAAAACCACTCGTTTAATCTTTGTAAAAACTCGTTTTGACTGATGGTCAAATCATAAAACAAACGATGTGTCGGCAAAATTTTCAAATCATCCGATGAAGCATTGGTTAAGTACATCAAATGAAACTCGTGGGCTTTCCATTTTTTATCAGGATAAGCGTCGATCCATTCATTTTTTAGAGCAATACTTCCCTCAATTCGATGGTGCCCATCTGCCAAAATAATTTGCTTCTTCGCTATATAATTCACGAATTCGGCAATGATTTCAGCATCATGTATAACGGCTAAAACCTCTCTCACTCCCTGATAATCTTCAATTTCATAAAGTGGAGTTTCCATCGCTTGATCCATGTACTTTTCTAAGTAGAATTCAGGATCATCATACAGACCATGCGTTGGAGAAGCTTGGATTTTGGAGCGCTTCAATAATTCTACCCGATCATTTACAGCCGAAACGATTGTATTTTCATGACGAAGGATCTGCTTTTCTTCCCAATCATAAGCTTTTATCTGAGCAATAAAACCTTTTCTACATCGCTCGATATTTTCTCCGGGAAGTCTGAAATATTGGTAGTACACATAGATTCCAGGGATAGCATCTTGCTGGAGTATCCCCTCCTCTTTCCATCGAACAAGTGTTTTATGGGCTGTTTGAGCAGGCTCTTCCCCTTTTGGAACTGACAGGTGAATACTATTGTAGGGATTTTCATACAATAGCTCTCGCTGCTTTGAAGAAACTACATCAAAAAGAGGAGCTGTCATCTCCTCCATCCTTTCACTTAAGTGCTCAGCGTAGCGCCAAGCCCGTAGCGGTAAAATCTCAGCCATCTATTTTCAACCTTTTTCTCCATGCAGAAGAGCCTGAAGCTACTTCCTGCGTCGTTCCTACCTTCTTTTCTTGACCTTTTTCTTGCAGAAAAAATTCCACTGCCAAGGCAGCTAGCAGCTCTTCTTCCTTTTCTGAAAGACTTTGATCAAGTACATCAGGTTGAAAATATTTCTCAACGAATTTTGTATCAAAATTTCCGCTTGTAAAAGCCTCGTGCTGCAAAGCAAATCGACAGAAATCCAAGGTCGTCTGAATCCCTGTAATTTGATAATCGTCTATGGCACGAATCATCCGGGAAATCGCTTCTTCACGATTCTGACCATGAGTAATCAATTTGGCGATCATGGGATCATAGTAAATAGGAATGTCCATTCCTTCTTCAAACCCATCATCTACCCGGATACCTGGACCTTGAGGACGTCGATATGTTTGAAGCTTTCCAATATCTGGAAGGAAATTGTTCTTTGGGTCTTCCGCATAAACCCGAATTTCCAAGGAATGTCCATTGATTTGAAGATCTTCCTGAGTGAAATTCAAGGCCTTTCCTTCGGCAATCCAAATTTGTTCCTTAACTAGGTCCTTACCCGTAATCATCTCTGTCACAGGATGCTCCACTTGGAGTCGGGTATTCATTTCCAGGAAGTAAAAATTGAGATTTTCGTCTACAATAAATTCAACTGTTCCTGCGCCATAATAATTACAAGCTTTTGCCACACCAACAGCTGCTTCACCCATTGCTTTTCGCATTTCTGGACTTACTACTGCCGAAGGGGCTTCTTCAATTACCTTTTGGTGGCGACGCTGAATAGAGCACTCTCGTTCAAAAAGATAAACCGTATTTCCATGCTGATCTCCTAACACTTGGATTTCAATATGGCGAGGTGAAGTGATAAATTTCTCTATAAATACAGCACCATCTCCAAAAGCAGATTGTGCCTCACTGACGGCTCGCTGCATTTGCTCTTCAAAATCCTCTTCAGATTCAACGATCCGCATTCCCTTTCCTCCTCCTCCGGCTGAAGCTTTGATAAGAATGGGATAGCCAATTTCTGCTGCTCTATGTTTTGCTTCTGCTATATCCGTGATTGCCTCCTCTGTACCAGGAACCAAAGGAATATCATATTTTGAAACTGCCTGTTTGGCCGCCAATTTACTTCCCATCACCTCAATGGATTCAGGAGAAGGTCCCACGAAAATCAATCCAGCATCCGTTACTTTTTTTGCGAAGTCGGCATTTTCTGATAAAAATCCATAACCTGGATGAATGGCATCCACTCCAAGTTCCTTGCAAACCTCTATGATTTTGTCCGATAGCAAATAAGAAAGACTGGAAGGAGGCGGTCCCAAGCAAACTGCCTCATCGGCATACTTTACATGGGGAGACAAACGGTCTGCTTCACTGTACACCGCAACTGTTTGGATTCCAAGTTCTCTTGCAGAACGCATAATTCGAAGTGCTATTTCACCTCGGTTGGCAACCAAAAGCTTTTGGATTTTTGACATATGACTAAAGTATAATTGGGTCTCAGATTCAGAAAACAACGAATAACGGAAATTTATGGGAGTAAAGGTAGGCTAAACCTACAATAAGATTCAAATTTTGCGTGGTAGGTATTTAAGTTGTATTTTTGGCGACTTTTGAAAGCGAAATTATATCATCACATTAAATAAGATCACCTTGGATTTATTTGCTAAACTACAAACAAACCTAGGCCCATTAGGAAAGCACTCACAGTTCTCAGATGGGTATTACATGTTTCCAAAGCTTGAAGGAGAAATCGCTCCTCGCATGAAGTTTCAGGGAAGAGAGGTTTTGACTTGGTCCTTGAATAATTACCTAGGGCTGGCAAACCATCCTGAAGTCCGAAAAGCAGACGCAGATGCTGCTACAAAATGGGGAGCAGCTTATCCAATGGGAGCTCGTATGATGTCAGGCCAAACATCTCTGCATGAAAAGCTTGAAAACGAACTAGCTGAGTTTGTAGGAAAAGAAAAAGCATACCTGCTTAACTACGGATATCAAGGTATCATGTCCGTAATTGATGCCTTGTTAGACAGAAAAGACGTGGTTGTATACGATTCCGAATGCCACGCTTGTATCATTGATGCCTTGCGTATGCACATGGGCAAACGTTACGTTTTCCCACACAATGACATTGAAAACTGTGAAAAGCAACTTGAAAGAGCTACCAAACTAGCAGCTGAAACAGGCGGCGGTATTTTGGTGATCACCGAAGGAGTCTTCGGCATGACCGGTGACCAAGGAAAATTAAAGGAGATCTGTGAGCTAAAGAAAAAATTCGATTTCCGCCTTTTGGTGGATGATGCTCATGGTTTCGGAACAATGGGTAAAACCGGAGCCGGAACTCATGAAGAGCAAGGAGTCATCGAAGAAGTTGATTTGTACTTCTCCACTTTTGCTAAATCAATGGCTTCAATCGGAGCTTTCATTGCAGGTGAAGAAAAGGTTGTACACTATCTTCGATTCAATATGCGATCTCAAATCTTCGCCAAGTCACTCCCAATGATCTTTGTTGAGGGCGGCTTGAAGCGTTTGGAATTGCTTCGTACCCGTCCGGAATTGAAGGATAACCTTTGGAAAATTGTCAATGCACTTCGAAGTGGACTACATGAAAATGGCTTCAGCACCGGAAAATCAAATTCTCCAGTAACTCCAGTCGTTTTGAATGGAACTGTAGGTGAAGCTGCAGCACTTTCACATGATCTACGAGAGAATTACAATATCTTCTGTTCAGTAGTAATTTATCCAGTAGTGCCTAAAGGCATGATTATCTTGAGGTTAATTCCTACGGCTGTTCACACCATGGAAGACGTAAAAGAAACAGTCACTGCTTTCGCTGCTGTAAAAGATAAATTGACTAGTGGTCAGTACCGCAATTCAGAGTTGGCTGAAGCCTTTGGAGAATAAAAATTTTTCCAAAAAAAAGGCCAATAGGATTGAAATAGTAAGTATTTGGGCTATATTGAAACCATAAACTTATCATCAACCTAAAATTAAACACTTTTACTATGAGCAGATTTAGTGAAGTCAAAGATCTTGTAATGAGCTTGGAGGCTGATTTCGAAAAGTTCTACGAAAAAGGTAATCAAGCAGCCGGCACCAGAGTAAGAAAAGGAATGCAGGAGTTGAAAAACATGGCGCAGGATATCCGTAAGGAAGTGCAAGACATGAAAAATGCTGGTTAATCAAAAATAAAAGGTGGCAGAAGCCACCTTTTTTATTTAAAGTATGTAAAGTGGAGCCTTAAAACTCCACTTTATTGTTTTCTGGCTGTACGTCAGCCATGCGTTTGCTCGGATCGATTTCAATGGATTGAATGTTTTCCAGATTTCGATCAATTACCAAGGTTTTCTCAAGATTCACCCAAGGCCAATCTTCGGTATGAATTCTTTTTGGAGCACCAGTTTCCTCTCCTTTTTCACCTCTCATAATTACCAATGGCAAATAGATCATTTCCTGTGATCCATCTTTATATGTGATTACCACATCCAATGGCATTGGCATTAAACCTATCCGTTGAAGCGTCAATTCAGTTTTATCACCATTCGCCTTAACATCTTTGATCGTATAATCGATCGTTTTGGTTGTGTACACAAAATACTCCTTATACCAGTCTAACTCGATCCCGCTTTCCTTTTCCATGATTCGGATCAAATCATTGACATTGGGATGCTTAAACTTCCAAGTATTGAAATACCGAAGCAATCCACGATCTCGCACATCAGCTCCTATCACATAGCCCAATTGCTCCATAAAAACAGCTCCTTTGGAATAAGCTGCAGAACCATAAGCACGATTGGTATGATAATGATCAGAATGCGTACTCATCGGTTCTTCCAAACCGGAAAGAGCCAAAGAAATATAACCCCGGTAACTTCCCTGATGTACATTTCCTTCTCTTCTTGGGAAAATCGCACCCATCGTCAGATTGGTCGCATAAGAAGTAAAACCTTCATCCATCCAAGGGTAAAGTGATTCATTAGTAGCTAATACGCCATGATACCAGCTATGCGCCAATTCATGAACCATTACGCCAACTAAGGAAGGAAGACTTCTTTCGCCTGTTACTAAGGTCGACATCGCGTACTCCATTCCACCATCTCCGCCTTGAACAACAGAGAATTGCTTATAAGGATATTGGCCAAAATGCTCAGACATATAAGAAATGGCCTTAGGCGTGTATTCTTTCAGTTTTTCCCAGTTCTCGGAAGTTTTTTCCCCAGGAATGAAAAAGTGATGAACTGTGATTCCATTGTCCATAAGCACCTTATCATGCTGGTATTTTGGATCAGCTCCCCACATAAAATCATGTACCATTGGAGCTTTAAAATGCCAAGTCAAGGTATTGCCTTGTGGTTCTGGAACAGTTATTCCCTCATCTTCATAACCATGACCGATTTCATTTGGGTTTTGCAAATATCCTGTCCCACCTATTGTGTAGGTTTTATCAATTGTGATTTTAACATCAAAATCTCCCCAAATTCCATAAAATTCACGACCAATGTAAGGATTCGCATGCCAACCTTGTTCGTCATAGTTAGCCATTTTAGGATACCATTGAGACATGGAATAGCGTACACCCTCAGCGGAATCCCTTCCTGATCTCCGAATTTGTATTGGAACTTGGCCAATAAAATCCAATTCCAATAATGCTTGAGAATTTGGAAGAATCGGCTCCGGAAGGTGAACTTCCAAAATGGTGCCCACTTCAATAGCCTGTGCAGGCTTTCCATTGACCGTCAAATTTGAAACATGCAAGTACCCAATCTCCTCCGGAGTGAGATTTGAAATTCGATCTCCCACTCTTCGATCAGGATCAGCAATAGTTCTTGACCGGACATCCATCATGCTTCCGGGCTGGAAAGCATTGTAGTATAAATGATAAAATACTCGATAAAGGGTGTCTGGTGAATTGTTAGAATAAACCAGTTTTTGTTTACCCTCATATTGGTTTGTTTCCACATCCATGAATACTTCCATCTCGTAATTCACAGACTGCTG
The DNA here is from genome assembly GCF_004571135.1 of Algoriphagus kandeliae. Lineage (GTDB taxonomy): Bacteria > Bacteroidota > Bacteroidia > Cytophagales > Cyclobacteriaceae > Algoriphagus > Algoriphagus kandeliae. The sequence goes on along the minus strand of NZ_SPSB01000001.1, from coordinate 649,471 downwards.
AAATCTTCCAGATTGGGCAAAGCCAACCCCTCCCAAAAGACAAAGAAAAAGCCCTAAAAAAGGCTTCTGAAAACGATTCAACATAGATTTTTAATTTTTTTCTAAAGAAAAGGAAAATTGCTCAGCCCTACCAAACCGATAATCATATTTTAGAGGTAGAATTAGCTTCAACCGATTTTGTTTCCATTAAAATAAAAGTTGAAAACTAGTTCGGTTGTTTTGTTTTATTTAAAGAAAAAATCATCAACTACATGAAAAAACTCATTACTCTCTGGCTAATGATCCTATTTGGATCATCCGTTCTAGCTCAGGAAGTGGACATGGATTGGTTTAAATCCATGAAAACTCGAAATGTAGGACCTGCTGGAATGAGTGGAAGAATCACAGCAATTGATGCTGTGGACGATAATCCTTCCATCATTTATGCTGGTTCTGCTTCTGGAGGCTTATGGAAATCTACCTCTGGAGGTATCCACTGGGAGCCCATCTTTGACGATCAGGTAGTACACTCTATTGGTGCTATCTCCATTTATCAAAAAAATCCTTCCATCATTTGGATAGGAACAGGGGAAGGAAACCCTAGAAACTCACTCAACCTAGGTTATGGTGTCTATCGTTCATTGGATGCTGGTAAAACCTGGGAATTGATGGGATTGGAAAAAACCCGCGCTATCCATCGAATCATCGTTCACCCTGACGATCCAAACACCATTTATGTGGGAGCAATTGGGTCACCTTGGGGTGAGCAAGAAGATCGTGGTCTCTACAAGACAACCGATGGAGGAAAAACTTGGGAAAAGATCCTTTACATCGATGAAAAAACCGGTGTTGGCGAAATGATCATGGACCCGAATAACCCCAATAAAATTTTCGTCAACATGTGGCAGCACCGTCGATATCCTTGGTTTTTTGAGTCTGGAGGACCTTCCTCTGGTCTTTATGTGACCTATGATGGAGGCGAAAACTGGAAAAAGCTTGACGATAAAAATGGACTTCCAAAAAGTGACTATGGTCGTATGGGACTTGCCATTTCCGCTGCAAACAGCAATAAAGTTTATGCTTTGGTTGAGTCTAAGAAAAATGCCCTTTATGTTTCTGAAGACGGTGGGGAAAACTTCAGCATGGTGAATGACAAGCCAGAAATTGGTGACCGTCCTTTCTACTATTTTGAAATTCATGCAGATCCTAAGAATGAGAACCGCATTTATACGCTTTATTCCAGAGTGGGAATGAGTGAAGATGGCGGGAAGTCCTTCACACAAATTCTTCAATATGCTGGGGTTCACCCTGACCACCACGCATGGTACATCAATCCAAATGATCCAAAACTCATGATTGATGGAAATGACGGAGGTTTGAATATTACTAGAGATGGTGGAAAGACCTGGTACTTCGCTGAAAAACTACCAGTTGGTCAGTTTTACCACGTCAATGTAGACAATGAACTACCCTACAATATTTATGGTGGTATGCAGGATAATGGTTCTTGGACTGGACCATCCTATGTTTGGAGAAGAGATGGAATCCGAAACACCTACTGGCAGGAAGTTTCTTTTGGAGATGGATTTGATGTGGTGCCTCACCCAGCCAATTCCAGATACGGATACACCATGTCACAAGGAGGAAATGTTTCTCGTTTTGACAAGTTGACTGGTCACAACCGGGTAATTCGACCTACTCACCCAGACAAAGATGTATTCTTGAGATTCAACTGGAATGCTGCGATCGCAGCTGACCCACACAATGAAAATGGGGTTTATTATGGTTCTCAATTCTTACACAAGTCCACAGATAGTGGAGAAACTTGGGAGATTATTTCCCCAGATTTGACTACCAACGACTCTACCAAGCAGCGTCAACAACAAACTGGTGGACTGACTTATGACATCACTGGTGCCGAAAATCACACCACCATAATCGCTATCGCACCTAGTCCAGTTGATTCTAATGTAATTTGGGTAGGTACAGATGATGGAAACCTACAATTAACTCAGGATGGAGGTCAAAATTGGACAAACCTAGCTTCTAAGCTCCCCGGTTTGCCAAAGAATAGTTGGATTGCTCAAATACAAGCATCAGATTATGCTGCAGGTGAAGTTTGGGTAATTGCGAACAATTACCGAAACAATGATTTCAGCGCTTATGCTTATCAAAGCTCCGATTTTGGAAAAACCTTTACTAGAATCGCAGACGATTCAAAAGTTTGGGGTTATACACTATCCATCAAGCAAGATCCAGTAGAACCAAATTTGGTTTTCCTTGGAACTGAATATGGCTTGTATGTTTCATTTGATAAAGCCAAAACATGGAATAAGTGGGAACATGGCTATCCTAAGGCAGTTTCAACCTATGACATGGCTATCCAAGAAAGAGAAGCTGATTTGGTAATTGGTACTTTTGGACGGTCTATGTGGGTTTTGGACGATATCCGACCACTTCGAATTTTTGCTGCAAATAATGGCAAAATGCCAGAAGAAAAAATTGTAGCAGTTCAAGCTCCTGATTCCTATCAAGTTGAAATTCAGCAACCTCATGGTGAGCGATTCCCAGCTGACGGAAAATATGCTGGAGAAAACAGAGAAACTGGTGGTAGATTGAGCTTTATCGTCAATGATGATAAAGAAAAACTGGATACCGTTACGGTCAATATTTATGATGAATCAGGTGAGCAAATCCGAACCTTGAAAACTGTTCCAGAAAAAGGTGTAAACCGTATCAATTGGGGGCTTGATCGAAAATCCACTGCAGAATTCTTTGAAACCAATCGAAGAAACAGAAGAGGATTCTTTGAGCCAGGCGGAGCGGATGTAGTTCCAGGTACTTACCGAGTAGAATTTGTGTACGGAGATGAGAAATCCGAAACTTCAATCAATGTACATGCAGATCCAAGAATTGAAGTCAGAATAGCTGATTTGAAAGCTAGGGATGAATTCTTCAAAAAGTTGGAGGCAATGCAAACAGTGATGAATAAAGCTACATATCAGATGAATGAGGCTGAAAAGACCATCAAAAAGGTACAAGATATGGTGAAAGACCTTGAATCTGAAGAGGCCAAATCGCTCGCTGATGCAGCTAAGGAAATCAGTAAAAAACTGGATAAAGTAAAAGAGGCATTCAATGGACCTACTCGTGAGGGACAAGGAATTGTTAGAAACCTTTATCCTACAACAATGAGCCTTCAGTTTGTACCGAGAAGATATGCAGGGTCTTCTTACGCTGCTCCTGGACCAACAGAAGAAAGGACCTATCAGCAAGCAAAAGAAGCGGCTGATGAAGCCTTAGCTGTGTTGGATGAGTTTATGAATGGAGATTGGAAAGCCTTTGAAGAAAAGGTAAAAACCACTCAGATAAACCTTTTCGAAACAGTAAAAGACTAATTCTTTTTAAAGAATCCAATAACAAAATAAGCACCCAAATGGGTGCTTATTTTTTTGTTTTAGTCAATCAAAAAAAGCCTACCCTTTTTGAAGAATAAGCTTTTTTTATTCCTTTTTGAAGGAATATCTATCGATTAAAAATCTTTTCCGCAAACTGCCATTTTTGAAGGATCAAAAACTGATTGTTCGGCTCCTAACCCAATATCACCAGCCACCAAAATGATGTTATAATCTGGACCATCATTGGCAAGGTGCACTTTGACATGCCCATCAAATAGTTTGAAGTCTTCAAAACTCAATTTTGAGCCATCAGATAATTGTCCCAAAACGGTAACACTTTTTAAGTCTTTAGCACTAACAGGATTAAGAACAAAAGCAATTGGCGCATCCTGTAACTGATAATTCCCGAAGTGCAAATGAGCGGGGAAGCTTACATCCGAATCACTGTTTACTCCTTCTAGGTCAATGGTCAATTCTAGGTTCCCTCCCACTAATTCTTTGACGGTTAAATTTCCATTAAAGTCAAAGTCAGAGGATTTATATAATTGGTATTCATAGATTTTGCCTGTATACTGATCCGGCTCTGAATCGGTACAAGCCCAAGCAGACCCTAAAACAATAAAGGCTATCAGTAACTTTTTCATAGTTGTGAAGTTTTCAATATTCAGAACGATTCCAAAACCAAACCTGTTCAATTTTTACTAAAAATATCGATTTTCAGATATTGCCAATTGATAATTGTCACATTATTGTGAATTGATACTTTCCAATGAAGCATTTTGCCCGCCTAATTTCCCAATTAGATCAATCCAATAAAACAAAGGATAAGTTGGCGGCCTTGCATCATTTTTTCAAGGAAGCCTCGGATCGGGATAAAGTTTGGGGAATTGCGCTCTTCACCCATCGACGTCCCAAACGCCAAATTTCTACCAAACAACTTCGGGAATGGTGTATGGAATATTCCGAGACTCCAAATTGGCTATTTGAAGAATGTTACCATACTGTCGGGGATTTAGCAGAAACCATCTCCTTACTGCTTCCTTTGCCTACCAACAGCCATGATTTCGATTTGAGCGATTGGATTGAAAAGCTAAATGGCTTAATCGATAAAGAAGAGGATGAAAAAAAGGAGTTTTTACTAGATGCTTGGTCCCGATTAGATCGAACAGAGCGATTCGTATTTAATAAAATCATCACTGGTGGATTCCGCATCGGAGTAAGCCAAAATTTGATAACCCAAGCTTTGGCTCAATTTCTAGGATATGAAAAATCAGAAATCGCTTATGCCTTAATGGGTAATTGGGATCCTAGTCAGATTCGATTTGAAGAGCTTTTCAACTCAAATTCCTCTAAACAGGATTTATCAAAACCTTATCCATTTTTTCTAGCACATCCCTTGGAAAAGGAACCCTCAGATCTAGGAAAATTAGAACATTGGCAAGCCGAGTGGAAATGGGACGGGATTCGTGGACAGCTTATTTCCCGAATGAATGAGGTATTTGTGTGGAGCAGAGGGGAAGAACTGGTCAATGAAAAATTCCCTGAATTATTGGATTTGGGTCAAAATCTACCGGATGGGACAGTTCTTGATGGTGAAATTTTAGCTTTTCTAGACGGGAAACCGCTTCCCTTTTCCCTCCTTCAAACACGAATAGGCAGAAAGAATATCACCAAAAAAATTCTACAAACTGCTCCTGTCAGTTTTTTGGCTTATGACCTTTTGGAATGGGAAGGGATAGATTATAGAAACCAACCGCTTCATATTCGCAGATCAAAATTGGAATTGATTTATGAAGAAATAAGCCATGAAAGATTGGAAATATCTCCTCCAATTCAGGCTAATTCCTGGGAGGAACTTGCAAAAATCCGTGAAAAATCCAGAAGTGAATTGGCGGAAGGACTTATGCTGAAACATAAAGAAAGTCCTTATGAAACCGGGAGAAAAAGAGGAAATTGGTGGAAATGGAAAATCGACCCTCTGACTATTGATGGGGTGATGATTTATGCGCAGAAGGGACATGGAAGAAGAGCGGATTTATACAGCGATTACACTTTTGCCGTTTGGGATGGGGATCAATTAGTTCCTTTCGCCAAAGCTTATTCTGGACTCACAGATGCTGAAATGCGCGAAGTGGATCAATTTGTAAAAAAGAATACCAAGGAGCGTTTTGGTCCTGTTCGTACAGTCAAACCGGAATTAGTATTTGAAATTGCTTTTGAAGGAATCCAAGACAGTCCTCGTCACAAAAGTGGGATTGCTCTCCGATTTCCTAGAATATTGAGGTGGAGAAAAGACAAACCAAAGGAAGAAGCGAATACTCTTCAGGAACTCCGAGCACTACTCGAACTCTATGGATGAAAAGGAATTAGAACCTGCCCTCTCCTATTTTAGGTCCAAAAACTGGGAGGCCTTTGATTTTCAGAAATCAACCTGGAAGGATTACCTATCAGGCAAATCAGGCCTTCTTAATGCTCCTACGGGTTCGGGAAAAACCTTTGCCTTATGGTTTGCGGTTATTTTAGATTTTATCCGAAAGAATCCAACTGATTGGAAAGAGAAGAAGAATAATGGACTGCAACTGATTTGGATCACCCCTCTTAGAGCTTTGGCTCAGGACATTCAAAAAGCCATGCAGGAAGTATGTGATGTGATGGAGCTTCCTTGGCAAGTGGCTGTCCGAAATGGAGATACGGATCCAAAAACACGTGCCGCCCTAAAGAGAAAACCTCCCGAGGTTTTGATTACAACTCCTGAGACATTGCATATTTTAATCTCTCAAAAAGAGCATCCCAAACTTTTCAAAAACCTACAATGCATTGTTGTCGACGAATGGCATGAATTGGTTGGCAATAAACGAGGAGTACAAGTACAACTTGCATTAGAATACATCCAATCCCTTTGTCCTCAGAATTTTCGAAGATGGGGGATTTCAGCAACAATCGGCAATATGGAAGAAGCATGCCGAGCCTTATTGGGATTCGATTTGCCCATTCACATGATTAAGGCAAAAGTCCATAAACCCATTATTTTAAAATCAGTAATCCCCGAGGAAATTGAAAAATATCCTTGGTCAGGTCATTTGGGAATTCGGATGATGGAGCAGGTTATTCCCATCATTGAGGAAGGGAAAACGGTTTTACTTTTTACAAATACTAGATCCCAAACCGAAATCTGGTATCAAAAACTTCTGGAAGCGAGGCCGGATTGGGCTGGGTGGATCGCAATGCACCACGGTTCCTTAGATATGAATGTCCGGGCTTGGGTTGAAAATTCACTACATGAAGGAAAACTCAAGTTGGTGGTTTGTACCTCGAGTTTGGACTTAGGAGTAGATTTCCGTCCTGTCGACAGAGTTATCCAAGTAGGAAGTCCAAAAGGGGTAGCTCGATTTATTCAGCGGGCCGGACGGGCAGGTCACCAGCCTGGCCTTCCTTCTGAAATCTTTTTTGTTCCTACCAATTCCCTAGAATTGATTGAAGCCGCAGCTCTTCGGAATGCAATAGAATCTGAAGACATGGAGTCACAATTCCCTCCTATTTTGCCCTATGATGTTTTAATTCAGTTTTTGGTGACTTTGGCAGTTGGAGAAGGGTTTTTTGAAAAAGAGATTTTCCTATTGATCAAAAGAACCTATTCCTTTTCCCAAATGAGTCAGGAAGAAATGGATTGGGTCATTCGATTTATCACCCAGGGTGGAGATTCCTTAAGCAGCTACGAAGACTTTTTGAAGGTTGTTCAAGATGAAGACGGAAGCTATCGAGTTAAAAACAAACGGATTGCGATGAAGCATCGCCTTTCCATGGGCACCATTGTTTCTGAGCCCATGATAAAAATCAAATTTAAAAATGGAGCATATCTGGGAACTGTTGAGGAATATTTTATCTCCAAAATGAAAATTGGTGATCGGTTTTTCTTTGCAGGAAGACCTTTGGAATTATTGCAAATCAAAGATCTGACAGCCATTGTAAAAGTCTCCGAAAAGAAAACCAATCACGTGGTAAGTTGGATGGGAGCCCGCATGTCCTTGTCTTCTATGCTTGCTGATAAAATCCTACAAATCCTACAAGAGTATAATCAAGGATTACTTCGATCAGAAGAATTACGACAAATTGCTCCTATTCTAGATCTCCAAAGTAAACTTTCAGTAGTTCCTGATCCAGATACATTTTTGATTGAATCCCATCAAAGCAAACAAGGGTATCATTTGTTTTTCTACCCTTTTGAAGGTAGGATGATTCATGAATTGATGAGCGCATTGATCGCTTACAGGATTTCCATCAGCTATCCCGTCACTTTCAATATGGCCATGAATGATTATGGATTTGAATTACTTTCAGATAGTCCCATTCCCATTGAGGAGATTTTGGAAGAGGATATTTTTTCCTTGAATAACATCGAAGAGGATGCTTTACGCTGTGTAAACGAAAGTGAAATGTCCCGTAGAAAATTCAGAGAAATAGCTGGAATCGCAGGGTTGGTTTTCCAAGGCTATCCCGGAAAGCCGGCCACTTTCAAACACATTCAATCCAATTCTAGCTTACTTTTTCAGGTTTTTGAGCAATACGACCCAGATAATCTACTTTTGAAACAGGCCCAAAAGGAAGCCCTTAACCAACAAATGGAACAGGAGAAATTTGTAGAAGCTATTAAAAAAATAAACCGGCTTCGAATCGATGTTCGATACCCGGTTCAGTTTACGCCTTTTTCTTTTCCAATCATGGTTGACCGACTCAGCCGAACCACCATTTCCTCAGAAAGTTTGGAAGACCGTATCGCAAAAATCCAAGCACAATTTGAAGTGTTGGATTAATTGGCTCTCCAGAAAAACGGCGTGAAGAGTACCAAAATAGTGAAGAGCTCCAATCTTCCCAAAAGCATAATGAAGGCCAAGAATACCTTCGCTGCCGGCGAGAAGAAGGCAAAATTGTCCACCGGCCCCACATCACCGATGGCTGGTCCCACATTACCTAGGCAGGTAGCCACAGCTCCCAGAGAAGTCGGTAAATCATAGCCCATCAATGATAAAACCAACGCCCCCAAAACGAATGTGAGCAGGTAAATCAATAGGAAGTTCATGATATGCGTGATGATTCTACCTGTTACACGGTCTCCATTAATCATCAAAGGAACTACCGCTCTTGGGTGAATAAGGCGCTTAAACTCTAACCAAGAATTTTTTATGAAAGTCAGATGTCTTACAAACTTAATTCCACCTGCAGTCGAACCCGCAGATCCACCAATGAAAAGAAGCATAAAGAAAATGAACGTCAATCCTTGTCCATATTGTGTATAATCATCTGTCACATAGCCAGTGGTGGTAACAAGGGACACAACCTGAAACAAGGATTTTCTAAAAGCCAATTCATAACTACCTCCGTTGGCTGCAATTGGATAAAACACAATCACTGTAATAGCCAAAACGGCTAAAGTGTATGTCTTGAACTCATCACTTTGGAATACTCTTCGGAATTTTCCAAGCAAACCAAAATAGATAACGGTAAAGTTTGTCCCTGCTAAAAACATGAATAGAATCGCCACATATTGAATAAAGGCTGAATCATAATGAGCCATAGAGGCATTTTTGGTAGAGAAGCCTCCTGTAGCAAGCGTGGTCAATCCATGATTAATGGCATCAAAAAAGGTCATCCCCCCTATCCAATAAAGGATTGTAGCTGAAAGAGTCAACCCAACATACACATACCAAAGCCGTTTGGCCGTCTCCGATATTCTAGGGTGAACTTTATCGGAAGTTGGACCTGGAGATTCTGCTACGAAAAGCTCAATTCCGCCGATTCCCAACAATGGAAAAATCGCAACGGTCAACACAATAATACCCAAACCACCAATCCATTGCGTCATACTTCGCCAAAAAAGCAAGCCTTTTGGCATGACTTCAATATCAGTAAGAATGGTCGCTCCGGTGGTAGTAAGGCCAGAAAGCGTTTCAAAGAAAGCGTCTTGAAAGGTCGGAATTTGATGACTCAACAAAAAAGGAAGCATTCCAAACAAAGCCATAAAAGTCCAGCTCAAGGCAACAATAAGATACCCTTCTCGCTTTCTAATATTTTGATCTTGTTTGGAAAAAGAAATAAATAAAATTAATCCTACAAAACCAGTGATTCCCATTGATATAAGCAATGGCCACGGGTCTTCTCCATAGTAATAGGAATAAATAACTGCCGGAAGCATGAGGAGGGCAATCAGCAACAAGAGCGCCCCCATGATTTTGGCAATTTCTTTAAAGTGAATCATGAATTAATGAAATAACTTATCCAAAGCAGCTTTTGCTTGAGGCAAGGCAAGTACAATTGCCTTATCCTTCATCTGCATCTGAAAATCACCATCTGGAATATAAACCTCCTCACCACGAATCACTCCTGCAACAATTGCTGTGTCTGGGAAGTGAAGATCCTTTAAGGGATACCGGGTCAGTCGGTTATTTTTACAAACAGAATATTGAATAAATTCAGCATCCACCCCGTAAATTCCAGAAACAGCCTCAACAGTCCCCTTTCTTAGAAAACGGGAAATTTCATTAGCTGCCACTAATTTTTTATTGATCAAAGAATCCACCCCGATGCTGTGAGAAATATGGATATACTCACGAGTATCTACGTGGGCAATGGTTTTGTAAACTCCGTGATTTTTAGCAGAAAGACTGGTTATGATATTGGTTTCAGAGGATTCTGTCAATGCTAAAAAGGCGTCCATTTGCTCTAATCCTTCCTCAATTAGCAGCTCCACATTTTTATAATCACCGTTGATAATCAGTGTATTAGGCAATTGTTCTGCAAGCCACTTGCAACGCTCTTTATCCCGATTGACCAATGTCACCCGATAGTGATGCTCAAGTCTCAAAGCCGTTGTCAAAGCCATATCATCCCCTCCGATAATCATGATATTTTTGACCTCGCGCTTTTTCTGCCCAATCAAATCCAAAATGCTTTCAGTATGCTTTTTGGTTGAAATGAAAAAAACGTGGTCGTGATTTCGTATGATATTACTCCCTCGAGGAATGATAGTTTTTTGATCTCTAAGAATGGCGATGATTCGAATGTCCTCAAATATGGGGTTGGACTTCATATCCATAATCCGCTGATTAACCAAGGGATTACTATCATCCAAAGTAACTCCAACGATATTCAGCTTTCCTCCTTCAAAATCAAAAACTTCTGTAAAGCTTGAATTTTGAATCATATTAAAAATCTCCTTGCTGCAAAGCATGGTAGGAGAAATCAAATTATCAATCCCTAAATTGTGGAAATATTGGACATTTTCGCTGTTGAGATAAGAGTGATTTCTTACCCGGGCCATCACCATTTTTGCTCCCAATTGCTTCGCAAGTACAGCGGCTACAATATTGGTTTTTTCGGAAGTGGTCACTGCCAACAGCATACTGGCATTGGTGACGTTGGCTCGCTGAAGTACTTCGATTGAAGTAGCATCGCCCATTACTGTTAGGACATCTAGTTTGGAAGAAACATAATCTAAAACCTCCCGCTCTGTATCAATCAGTGTGATGTCCTTATTATCATAACTTAATTGCTCAGCGAGGTGATAACCCATATCACCTGCACCAGCAATTACAATGTGCATCCCCATATAATTTTTTCTGGTGATAAAACTGTCAACAAAAGTAATACCTTTCTAAATGGTTATCAGTATTTAACCCAAAAAATTGAGCTGGTAGAAAAGTATGAAAACAAGCAAAAAACCAATTCCAGACTAAAAAACACTCAATCCTCCAGCAATCTATCCGAGTCTACATCCGGCAATTCTTCGACATCCTTCAATTTTCGTTGAATTACTCGTGTCCTCACTCCTACCAACTTGTCCAAATCCGCATTGGCTTCTTGAAGTTTCTTTTGGGTCTTTTCGATCAAATCTCCGAATTTGGAGAACTCGGTCTTCACAGCACCCAAAATCTGCCATACCTCCGAACTTCTTTTTTGGATAGCCAAAGTTTTGAAACCCATTTGAAGACTGTTCAAAATTGCAGAAAGAGTCGTCGGACCTGTCACCAATACTTTATAATCCTGCTGAAGTTGTTGAGCTAATCCTGGTTGCCGAAGTATTTCAGCATAAAGACTTTCAACAGGTAAAAACAGAATAGCAAAATCCGTCGTGTGAGGAGGATTGAGATATTTTGACTGAATATCCTGAGCAGACTTTTTCACGGCTCTAATCAACTCTGCTCGAAAATATTCGATCTCAGTTGGATTCCCTGTGTCATAGGCATCCACTAAGCGTAAATAAGACTCTTGAGGAAATTTGGAGTCAATAGGAAGTAGAACAACATGATCATTTCCGGGCATTTTTACTGCAAATTCCACCCGCTCGCGATTTCCTTTTCCCACGGCAGCATTGGTTAAATATTGCTCTGGAGAAAGCATATTTTCCAATAAAGCCTGTAGCTGATATTCACCCAAAACTCCACGACTCTTCACATTACTCAAGACTCTCTTCAAATCCCCTACTCCGTTGGCAAGATGTTGCATTTCACCAAGGCCTTTTTGAACAGCCTGTAGCTGTTTACTCACCATTTCAAAGGATTGCCCGAGTCGCGCTTCCAAAGTTTTTTGAAGCTTTTCATCCACGGTTTCACGTATTTTCTCCAAACGCAACTCCGTTGTCTTTTGAAGTTCTTCTTGCTTTTTATTCAAAGCATCCAATTTCTCTCTCTGCAGCTCATTGAAATCCCGGACATTACGGCGAAAAACTTCCCCAAAATCCTTTAAAGCATTTTGCTGATCTTGAGAGCTATTTCTCAGAGAATCAAATACTAATCGAAATTGAGCCATTAAATCCTGCCGACTTTCTTTTCTTCCCTCCAAAAGAGATTGGGCAATCTCTTCCTTTAGCTCTTGTATTTCTTTTTTTTGACCTTGACCAAATACTTTAATGATTAAAAAAACGAGGATAATCAGTTGAAAAAGGAGAACTAGGTATAAAAGAATTTCAGAAGTCATACGTCATAAATTTGGGCTCATCAAGGTAATTTCTCCGAACTTCTACACCCAAAAACGAAAGATATTTTGAGACAGATTCTGTCGGAATTTCTTCCATCGGCACATGTCCCACTCCATCAAAAATCACCAAATGAGAGTCAGGAATGGCTTTTTCCAAAGCGTATGCCTGAGCTACTGAAATCCAAGAATCCTCCTTCCCCCACATTATCAAAGTCGGCATCGTCAATCTTTCAAAGTCAATGTTTGAATTTCTAGGACCCTTTAAACGATCTAATGTTGCCTGCCTATTACCTTCCCGAAGCATTAATTCAAAATAGCGATCGATAGCCTCCTGTTTTATTTTCGATTCATCACCATAGACTTGCTTCAAGTTCATTCCAAACAAAAACTTAGGTGTACATTTCAATAAGACTTTTGAAAAAATTGGATTTTCAGCTACCTGAAAAATCCAAGGTCGTCCAGAACTTGAAGAAGAAGGTTCCCCCTCCAAAGTCCTTGGAGACAATTGAGGTGCACCAGATGAATCTATCAAATTAAGGGATAAAACTTGATCAGGTCTTGTGCTTGCTACTTGTAGCGCAACAGCACCCCCCATAGAATTACCCGCAAGGTGGAACCTTGGAATATTCAATTTCTCAGCTAAGCGAAGGATAATTTGGCTATAATCCATGATGGAATAGCGCTGCAACTCATCAGGTCCAGTCAATCCGTGACCAGGCAAATCCACCGAAATGGTCAGAAAATAGGGACTGAGTTCTCGCTGCCATTCATCCCAAGTATGCAAAGAGGAAAAACTTCCATGGATCAAAATGATAGGTATCCCCTCACCCATGAAACGAACGTGTAGTTTGACTCCATCCACTTCTATAAAATGAGATTCAGGAGTACTGTATTTCTGAATGATTTCCTCTTCGGGAATATCACTTCGAAATAGAAGCAATAGAAAAAAAACCAGAGAGAGTAGTATCCCCGCACAAATTTTTAAAAGAAGCTTAATCCAACGCATAGCTAATAAAATGTAGCCCAGATATTTTGTTTAAACTATAACAAAAATTCTTCCCAAAAGGCTATTTTGCCAAAAAAGGATTTTGTCAGGACTGAAAAATATAATTGAAAAAATAGGCCCAGGGCCATTGGTTGCCGCTGCTTTTATCGGTCCGGGAACAGTAATGGTCTGTACCCTAGCTGGTTTTAATTTTGGTTATGATTTGCTCTGGGCAGTCGGTTTATCAATTTTAATTACAGTTATTCTTCAAGAAATAGCAGGAAGGATTGGGATTGCGACTGGAAAAGATCTCGGGGAATTAATTCGATCTCAGGAAAGCACATGGATATTTAAAGGCATCCAAATCCTTTTGGTTTTTGCTGCCATTGTAATCGGAAATATTGCCTACGAATCCGGAAACTTGACCGGAGCGAGACTGGGCTTAGAAGTCTTTTATACCTTTCCTGAATGGAAAATTGCAGGGCTTTCTATCGAAACAGGCAACTTAATAATCGGCCTTTTAGCATTATTTCTCCTTTGGTTTGCCAACTACCATTTGATTGAACGAATATTGATTTTTTTGGTAATAGGCATGTCTTTTTCTTTCCTTTATACAGCACTTGCACTCGGACCAAACTGGGGAGAAATTTTTGAGGGATTTATCCCAAAAATAAATTCTGAAAATACTGCTTCTATCGTTGCATTAATAGGAACAACTGTGGTTCCCTACAACCTATTTTTGTATGCATCCTTAGCGAAAAACAAATGGAAATCAAGCAGTTCACTATCATGGATGCGTTGGGATATTGGTTTATCGGTTTTCCTCGGAGGGATTGTATCCATGGCGATTTTGGTAGTAGGAAACTTTAACCAAAGCGAAAGCATCAGCAATGCAGCAGCAGTAGCTAAAGGCTTAGAACCTGTATTTGGAAACGCAGGAAAATACTTGATGGGTTTTGGACTAATGGCTGCAGGACTTACTTCTTCGATCACAGCACCATTAGCTGCAGCTTTGGTTATTTGTGGATTATTGGGAAAAGACCAATCTACTCAATCTCCACCTATGAGATGGTCCTTTCTTTTGATTATGGGCTTTGGGCTTATTTTTGCTTCATTTGGAATTCGACCAGTCCAACTTATCACGATTGCTCAAATTGCAAATGGCGTTCTTCTACCATTTATCAGTATATGGTTGATTTGGGTAGCCAACCAAAAAAAGTGGATGGGAATACATCAAAACCCAAAATGGTTACAAATCATTTCCATCCTGATAGTTTTGCTTACCTTTTTGTTAGGAATTCGTGCTTTAAGTTCCGTCTTCAATTGGAATCTTTTTTAAATAATGTGAAAGGAAATAAACCTTCTCATCCAGTCGCAGTCTAAGCAACAATGAAGCAAACAAACGATCAGGAAATTCTGCAACTTATTCGAGATCCAAGCACCAAAGAACTTGGTTTTCGTATCCTGATCGAACAATATCAAAGACGAGTTTATCAAGTCGTGCGAAGAATGGTTCTTATTCATGAGGATGCTGATGATTTGACTCAAAACACGTTTATTAAAGCCTATAGGCATTTAGATAAATTTCAAGAAAATGCGGGACTTTTCACTTGGCTATATCGAATTGCAGTCAATGAAACCCTGACCTTTTTAGAGAAAAAGAAAAAGCGTTTCTTCTTTTCCATTGAAGATCATCAGGACCGATTGGAATCCTACATTGATCGACCAGATAGTTTGAATGGAAATGAAATCGAGAAAAAGTTGGCAAAAGCCTTACTTCAACTACCTGAAAAACAACGGCTGGTTTTTAACCTTAAATACCAAGAAGATATGACCTATGAGCAAATTGCTCAAATTACAGATACAAGCATAGGGGCTTTAAAAGCTAGCTATCATCATGCGGTCAAAAAAATCGAAGAATTTCTAAATCAAGAATAAACCATCAAAAGGAATCAAAGTCTAACAAAGCAAATGGAAAATTTACCCAAATTCTCAGAAATGAAGGCTCCGGAAGGTTATTTCGAAACCCTTCCCGATTCCATCTTTGAAAAAGTACAACCTCAACAAAATTGGGGCTGGGTGAGATGGGCGGCCATTTTCATTGTATTTATTTCGATTGGAGCCTATTTCTTTTACCCTACTGCACCAAGCAATGAATTAATTGCCTTGGAAGAAGAAGTCAATCTTTACATCGACGCAAATTATTGGACAGCAGAAGATATCCTGAGTATGAGTGATCAACCAGACTTAATTCTTGATGAATTAATTGAAGAAGAAATGCCTATTCTGGAAGAATTCCTTAATGACGAATATTTAACACCCACCGAACAATGAAAAAAACCTCATTAGTAATACTCTTTTTTTTCCTAATCATTTCAATTGGTTTTGCCCAGCGAAGAGGAAGTATTGACTCAGAAAGATTGGAAGCGGCGCGAGTGGCATTCATCACTACACGGTTGGACTTGTCAACTGAGCAAGCAGAGAAGTTTTGGCCAATTTTCAACGAATACAACAAAAAAAGAGAGGCCAATCTCAAGGAGATTGCAGATTTGACTCCAAGAAATAGAGAAGAGGAAATTACGGATCAGCAAGCAAAAGAATTGATCTCAAAACGATTCTCCATTCAAAAGCAAATGATTGATGAAGAAGAAAAATTTGTGGACAAAGTCTCTCAAGTCATCAGTTATCAGCAAATTCTAAAGTTGAATGGTTTGAATCGGGATTTTGCTCGAATGCTCTATCAGCGCCAAAGGCAAGAGAGAAGACAATAAAAAAAAGCTCCAAATGGAGCTTTTCTTTTTTATTGCTTCTTCAGCAAATCTCGAATTTCTTCAAGCAATACTTCTGATTTTGGTGGTGGTGGCGGTGGAGCAGCTTCCGCTTTTTTCTCCTCCTTCTTGTTCATCTTGTTGATTCCTTTGACAGCCAAGAAAATCACAAATGCTACGATTATAAAATCCACCACATTTTGGATGAACATTCCATAATTGACGGTAACAGCGGCTGCAATGGTCTCGCCAGACGCGTCTAGTTCAGCATCTTTAAGCGTCCAAGCTAAATCTTTAAAGTCTACTCCTCCTACCAAAAGTCCAATTGGAGGCATTACTACATCATTGACAAAGGAGGAGACAATTTTCCCAAATGCTCCACCAATGATTACACCTACAGCCAGGTCAATCACATTCCCCCTGACTGCAAACTCTTTAAACTCTTTAAGCATTCCCATACGAGTTGAATTAATGGTTGATAAAATTTCCTATCAAGAAATTACTTTTTTCCCAACTTTCACAGTTGATTTTTCTTTTTTTTCAAAATTTTAAAATACTGCACAAGGCTTAATTACACACGAATCAATCTGGTCGTAAAAAAAGGACTTCGGACGAGCCCAAGAATTTCGCTAAAATTGCAAGCGAAAAAATTGATTAGAGCATGAAGCCCGAAGCCAAAAAAATACCTGAAATTTTAGAGAAACACGGACATAGACGAGTGGATCCTTATTATTGGATGCGGGATAGGGAAAACCCTGAAGTCATCCAATATCTCGAAGCAGAGAACACTTATCTAAAAGAGCAGATGAAGGATTCGGAAGAACTTCAAGAATCACTTTTTCAAGAAATGAAGTCCCGAATCAAGGAAGATGACCAAAGTGTTCCCTACTTTAAGAAAGGGTATTTTTGGTATATTCGTTACCAAAAAGGTGGAGAATACCCCATTTATTGTCGAAAAAAAGGAAGCCTTGATTCAGAAGAGGAAATCTTATTGAATGTAAATGAAATTGCCAAAGGCAAATCTTATTGCCAAGTCAGTGGAATGGCGGTCAGCCATAATCAAGAATATCTGGCCTATGCTGTAGATGAGGTAGGCAGGCGGATTTATACCATATTTTTCAAAGATCTAAAAACGGGCAAAGTCCTCACCTATTCTATTCCAAACACTACTGGAAATCTAACATGGGCAGCTGATGATGTTCACCTATTTTACAGTAGACAGGATGAAAAAACACTAAGATCTTATCAGATATATCAGCATATCATTCATTCCAAACCTGAACTTGATCAATTGATTTATCAGGAGGATGATGAAGAATTCACCTGTCATATTCACAAAACCAAGTCTGAGGCCTTTCTTTTCATTCACTCAGAAAGCACCATTTCCTCTGAAATCCGATTTGTGGATGCTAATAACCCAAAAAAAGAGTGGAAGATACTTCAGAAAAGAATCCCCCATCTGGAATACGCTGCTGATCATTATGGAGATCACTTTTGGATCAGAACCAATCATCAAGCTCAGAATTTCAAAGTAGTCAAAGCTCCTATTGACAATCCCTCTTTGGAAAATTGGGAAGATTTCATCCCCCATCGGGAAGAGGTTTTGGTAGAGGATTTTGATCTTTTTGCAGATTTCTTTGTGTCCCAAGAGCGGAGCAATGGGCTTACACAATTGATGATCCAACCATGGGATGGCAGTCCAGGACACTCCTTGGATTTTGGTGAAGAAACTTACACGGCTTGGATTGGTCATAATCCAGAGTTTGAAACCGAATACCTTCGATTTGGCTTCAATTCCCTGATTACTCCTGCCTCTACCTATGACTATCATATGGTCACAAGAGAAAAGAAACTCTTAAAGCAGCAGGAAATTGTGGGAGGATATGATTCTTCTGAATATGAATCGGCCAGAATTTGGGCTAAAGCAGAGGATGAAACCATGGTCCCCATATCATTGGTCTATAAAAAATCCCGCTTTGAGGCAAACGGCAAAAACCCATTGTTGCTTTATGCCTATGGATCCTATGGATTCAGTTTGGACGCTTACTTTTCAAGCAATCGCCTTAGTTTATTAGACCGTGGCTTTGTCTTTGCCATTGCACATGTGAGAGGAGGAGAAGATCTAGGCAGGAAATGGTATGAGGATGGTAAGCTTCTCATGAAGAGAAACACATTTACGGACTTTATTTCTTGCGCCAATCATCTCTTAGAACAAAAATTCACCGCTACCGATCGCTTGTATGCGATGGGAGGAAGTGCTGGTGGATTGTTGATTGGAGCAGTGATTAATATGCGTCCGGATTTATTTGACGGAGTTATAGCAGCTGTTCCTTTCGTAGATGTGGTTACAACTATGCTGGATGAAAGCATCCCTTTGACTACCGGCGAGTATCAGGAGTGGGGAAATCCCAATAACCCAGAATATTACCATTACATGCTTTCCTATTCTCCTTATGATCAGGTTCAACCACAAGTATACCCTAACATCTTGGTGACTTCAGGACTGCATGATTCTCAGGTTCAGTATTGGGAACCAACCAAATGGGTAGCCAAATTGAGAGATACGAAAACAGATCAAAATCTTTTATTGCTACACACGAATATGGAAGCAGGTCATGGTGGAGCATCTGGAAGGTTTCAGGCGCTTAAAGAATTGGCTTTGGAATATGCCTTTCTTTTGAAACTCGCCTCTAAAAAGACTGAAATCGGGTTGAAATAGAATTTCAGCCTGATTTCTTTAATCGTGATCAAAAAGTAAGCAAATAGGATTTTTTTCTAACTTTGATGCGTACCTATTAAACCGAATTTATGAAAATTGCTCTCATTGCTCATGATGGCAAAAAAGCCGATATGGTCCATTTTTTAAGCGGTTTCAAAGACCGTCTTCATAAGGACGATATTGAATTGGTTGCAACCGGCACCACCGGTTCACACATCGAGAAAGCAGGCTTCAAAGTAAAAAAACTCCTATCAGGTCCTATTGGTGGGGATGCACAAATTGCTGCGATGGCTGCTCAAAAAGAATTGGCCATGGTGATATTTTTCAGAGATCCTTTGGACAAACATCCCCATGAGCCTGATGTACAAATGCTCATGCGAATTTGTGACGTACACAATATTCCTTTGGCAACTAATCCCGCATCTGCCGAACTCATGTTTAAAGCCTTAACACAAGCCTAATGGAACCTAAAGTAATTAAACGAATCGGAGTATTGACTTCTGGGGGAGACTCCCCGGGAATGAATGCGGCAATTCGAGCTGCTGTCCGAGCAGGATTCTACTACAATATTGAAATGTATGGGATCTATCGCGGATATGAGGGAATGATCCATAATGAAATCAAAAAGCTCGATTCCAAGAATATCGCTCACGTACTAGAACGGGGTGGAACTTTCTTGAAATCTGCAAGAAGCGAGGAATTCAGAACTCCAGAAGGCCGTCAAAAGGCTTATGAAAATCTCAAAGCACATGGTATTGATGCCTTAGTGGTAATCGGTGGAGACGGTTCACTCACTGGTGCACATTTATTCTATAAAGAATTTGGGATTCCTGCAGTAGGCTTACCTGGAACAATCGACAATGACCTTTCTGGTACAGATTCTACGATCGGTTTTGATACAGCTTGCAACACCGCTATTCAGGCAATTGATAAAATCAGAGATACTGCCACATCCCATGATCGTTTATTCTTTGTGGAAGTAATGGGGCGTGATGCAGGATTCATCGCGATCAATGCAGGAATTGGTTCTGCAGCAGCGGCGATTTTAATTCCTGAGAAGAAAATGCCAATTGAAGATTTGGTGGAAAAATTAAAGGTGCGAACCAAGGCAAAGAAAACCTCAAATATTGTCATCGTTGCTGAAGGTGGAAAAAGTGGTGGCGCGGCAGAAATCGCTTCCAAAGTGAAGAAGCTTCTCCCCTATTACGACATCAAGGTAACCATCTTAGGGCATTTACAGCGAGGAGGAGCTCCATCCTCTTTTGACCGGCTATTGGCTTCCAAACTGGGAGTTGCTGCTGTAGAAGGTCTTCTTCATGGAAAATATGATGTAATGGCGGGTCTGATTAACCACAAGGTTGTTTATACCCCAATCAAAAAGGCCATTGTGGATGACAAAACTGTAGATGAGGATGATTTCAGGGTTGCAAAAATCCTTTCCACATAATTCCTTAAGGCTGTCAATATAGGCAGCCTTTTTTATTGTTTATCCTTAAACCTATTTTATTCTTTTTCTCCCAAATTCAAAATAAAATCCCTAAACTAGTATCTGTATATCAAGGATATTTTAGACTTAGAGGATGAAAAAATTTCTGTTGATTTTTCTGTGTTTTTTTGCCCTTTCTTCGGGGTTTGCTCAATCCTCTGATTTTCTATTATTGAAAAGTGGGACCAACACAAAATCTCAGATTCGGTTTTATCCTGGGGAGCAAATCACTTACAAGAGTGCCAAATTGGGCTATTATGTAACCGACGTTATCAAGGAGTTTAGCTCTGAATATATCTATTTGTCCGAAAACATAATTTCTCCAAATGATATCTTGGAAATCGATATTCAAAACAAGGACAGAAGAAATGGAAGCCTGAAAGCATTAAACTTTTTGATTTTAGGTTCAGGTATTATGCTCCTAAGTGTCGATGCGATCAATTCCATTTACCAGCAAGGAGAACTGACAATTGACCGAGAGGTCGGCATCATTGGTGGGATTTTGGTAGGCACAGGAATAGCACTTCTACCCGTTCGCTATAAAACCTTCAAAAATCAAGGAAGAAATAAGCTTCAAATCATACAAATGCGAATGGATTAAAGGCATCTTACTTGGCAAATGCCGAAATTTTTGAGACTTTTGCAGCTTGAAATTTTAAGAAAAACATGACTTCGGAACAACTGAAAGACTTGAAAGCTCGCACCTCGGCTTTAAGGAGGTATCTTTGACTACGATCGGAAGAAATTAGAAATCCAAGATCTAGAAGCCGTCTCTTCACAACCCGACTTTTGGAATAATCCCGAAGAGGCGGAAAAAACCATGAAACAAATCCAGGTTCGAAAAGGCTGGACCTCTTCTTTTGAAGATTTGGACCAGATTATTCAGGATTTGGAGGTATTGTATGAATTTTACACCGCTGATGAGGTCGGTGAAGATGAAATCAAAACTGAATTCGAGAAAGCCAAAAAGGCCGTAGAAGACCTCGAACTCAAAAAAATGCTCTCCTCAGAAGAGGATCAGCTAAATGCTGTATTGGAAATCAATCCGGGCGCTGGCGGTACTGAAAGTAACGATTGGGCATCCATCCTGATGAGAATGTATATTATGTGGGGTGAGAAAAATGGCTACAAAGTTCGAGAAGTAGACGTACAGCCAGGTGAAGTTGCTGGAATCAAATCTGCAACCTTGGAGTTCGAAGGCCCTTTAGCATATGGCTTTTTGAAATCTGAATCTGGTGTTCACCGTTTGGTGCGAATTTCTCCATTTGATTCAGGAGGTCGTCGACACACATCCTTTGCTTCAGTTTATGCCTATCCGGAAGTGGATGATTCGATTGAAATCGAAATCAATCCAGCAGATGTTGAAATGCAAACTTCCCGTTCTGGAGGTGCTGGGGGGCAAAATGTAAACAAGGTTGAAACCAAAGTTCAATTGACTCACAAGCCAACTGGAATTGTGGTAGTATGTCAGGTAGAACGATCTCAATTAGCTAACCGGGAAAAAGCGATGCAAATGCTAAAATCACGTTTGTATCAAATGGAACTGGAAAAGCGAAATGCTGAAATAGCAAAAATTGAAGCTTCTAAACTGCGAGTTGACTTTGGGTCACAAATCCGAAACTATGTCCTTCACCCTTACAAGTTGGTAAAAGACAACCGAACCGGATACGAAACCTCCGATACTCAATATGTGCTTGATGGTGGCTTAAATGAATTTATGAAGGCCTACCTTTTAGCGCAAAGCGAGGAAGAGGCAAACAAAGAATAATAATAATGGCCGGAAATTTTCCGGCCTTTTTTCTTAATTCACTATGATGCAAAAGTCCTTTTTTCCAAGTTTTTTCACGTTGGATTTTTTCTTGCTCTGTCTGAGCTCTTTCTTGTTTTTCTCTTCTTTCAATATGATCATTCCAGAGCTCCCCTCCTATTTATCATCTCTGGGCGGGGAAGATTACAAGGGTCTAATCATTTCACTTTTTACGTTATCAGCCGGACTCTCCAGGCCTTTTTCAGGAAAATTGGCGGACAAAATTGGTAGAATCCCTGTGATGATTTTCGGAGCGACTGTCTGCTTCATCTCCGGTTTGTTATATCCGATTTTGAGTTTTGTAGGAGGATTCCTCTTTTTAAGATTTATTCATGGATTTTCGACTGGATTTACCCCAACAGGCACTTCTGCTTATGTAGCTGATATTGTTCCTTTTTATAGTCGTGGAGAGGCTATGGGAATTCAATCCTTGTTTGGTTCTTTAGGGATGGCAGCTGGTCCAGCAATCGGAGGTTGGATTGCTACCTTTTGGCCCATCGAATACCTTTTTTATGCATCAGCTTTTACGGCTATATTTTCCATTTTAATTCTAATCCGATTAAAAGAAACTGTCTCAGAACCTGAGCGATTCAGTTTTCGACATTTCCGACTTAAAAAGGATGAAATCATTGAAAAACGGGTTCTTTTGCCTTCCCTCATCCTATTTTTCTCTGTCTTTTCATTCGGAGCAGTTTTGACAATTATTCCAGATTTTAGTGAACATTTAGGGATAGAAAACAAAGGCTTATTCTTTGCAATTTTTACTCTTTCCTCACTTGGAATTAGACTAGTGGCGGGTAGAGCTTCAGATCGATATGGTCGAGTTCCTGTTTTGAGAATGGCTTCTACCATGATGATCTTAGCCATGCTCACAATCGCCATGGCAGACAGCAAATGGATGCTATTTGTTGCTGGAATCTTGTTCGGGTCAGCAGTAGGAATGAATAGCCCTACTACCGCAGCTTGGGTAATTGATCTTTCTTTGGATGCTTATCGAGGAAGGGCATTAGCTACCATGTATATCTTTTTAGAAGCTGGAATAGGTTTAGGAGCTATTTTTTCAGGTCTTATTTATGGAAACAACGATAGCAATTTTCCTTGGGTATTCATTTTCTGTGCATCGATGGCGGGCCTCTCCTTATTGATGTTGCTTTTCACAAATTCATCAAAGTATAAAACAGTTAAATAAAAAAGAGGCTTTCGCCTCTTTATCAATTTCCCAAATAACTGGAAGTTCTTGGTATTGCTAAGATCTTCTTTTGTCTTCCATTATAGTAAGTGACTTTTTCTCCATCAAAAAAGGCTCCTTCCTCAAGCATAATCCGAACGTCTTTTTTCCATTCTTCCACATAGACTACTGCATTTAATTCAATGGCATAACCTGTATTAGGGAAAAGCTTATGATCTCCTGCACCTGGAGTATTACCTTGATTATCCCACATTCCTATCGTAGGCCCTGCCGAGTGACCATAAAAGCCGAGCGGGTGGGTGTAAATGCTGCCTCTGATCCCTTCCATCTCCATTTGTGCACGTGCAGCACGAAGAATCTCATTCCCAGTTTTGCCAGTAACATAACTTTCTGTCAAAATATCTTGAAGTCTATTCCCCACTTCAAAAGCCTTCTGTAAATAAGAAGGCACTTCTGTTTCACCAGCTTTCAAGACATAAGCTAATTCCTGAGTGTCGGTATTAAGTCTCAAATAGGTGATTCCAAAATCAATATGAAGCAAATCACCGGGCATGATTGTCATTTCCGTAGGTCTGGAAGAAAAGGACCGAGAAGCCTCATTTGAACCTGGATCAGGACGCTGAATATCTACTGTTGGATGAAACCAAGTATCCAATTTCATGGATTTGATTTTATCCCGATACCACCAAACCACATCTTCTGTAGTCGTTTTACCAGGAGTAATCACTCGCTCAGAAAGCCCTTCTTGAATAATATAATGTGCCAATTCCTGGATGTGCCGATACGTTGCCATTTCTGATGAGGTACGGGTTTCCAACCATCGAACCGCTAAAGTTTGGGCGGAAACTACCCGATCTTTCATCTCATTGGGTAAGTAATCCATAAAGAATTCATATTCGGTATGGGTTAGTCCATCTGCATGTCCAAAATCTTTCGCGATATTCAAACCAATTTTCTTGGGGTTTTTAGCGGAAATCAAATCCATCAAAGCTTTCCACTGATCTGGCTGTGATTCAGGATCCCAAGCTCTTTTAAAAGCTTTTCCAACATCATATCTCGCAATGGCAAAAGTTTCTACTTCTGAATTCGGCTGAGGTTGATACATGACTAAAATCGTCCTTCTTCGTGCCGCCATCCATGTAGCTGGCAAAAGTGTTCGAATGACAGGGTCTTCGTTATACTCTCGAGAAATAACCACCCACATATCGATCCCGGTTTCTGTCATCAAGCTTGGAAGAACCGTTTCAATCCGTTCATCCAACCAGCTGTCAATCAATTCAGCTTGGGCTTTCATCGGCAATACAGCCGGTTCCTGCGAATAACAAAGTGAAATGGAAAAGAAAACAGTGGCAAAAAGCAAAAATGAGTGCTTCATCATCGGAATTCAGTTATGAAATAAGTTTTTGATTTTCTATCCTGAAAAATAGAAAAAACATTTTAGACCTTGCCCTGTTGAATGGCTTTTTGGCTCAATTTGTAAAATCTATAGAAAAGTAAAATTGCAGTTAGACTAAGCCCAATCAACAATCCATACCAAATTCCTCGCTCACGCATCCCCAGTTCAAAAGCCAATAAATAGCCTAAAGGAAGCCCGATGATCCAATATGCCACAAAGGTCAACCAAGTAGGAAATCGCACATCCTCCATTCCTCTTAAAACACCCAATCCGACTACCTGAACTCCATCTGAAAGTTGAAACATCCCGGCTATTACCAAGAGAACTGCTGAGGTGGCAATTACATCCGGATCATCAATATAGAGTGTAGGTAAAAAGTTTTTCAGACTTATGAATAGGATTGCTGAAGTACTCATAATAATCAATACCATCCCAAAAACCATCATACCTGCCTCACGCATGGTTTTGAAATCATTTCTTCCGATTTGATTACTAACCCGTACCATACCAGCAGTACCCAAACCGGCTGCCATCATGTAACTAATTGAAGCTAAATTAATCGCAATCTGATGGCTAGCTAAAGCAGTAACGCCAATCCAACCCATCATAATAGCCGCAGAACCAAAGGCACTGACCTCGAAAATAAACTGAAATCCAGTTGGTACTCCAATCTTTAAAATCCTGGTAACCATCGGGAAACTGATGTTGTTAAATCCCAATTTCAACTGAAATCCTTGATAACGTTTGGAACCTAATACATAGACTGCCATTAAAATCGCCATCAAAATTCGGGAAATAAGTGTAGCCCAACCAGCCCCCATCAATCCCAAAGCTGGAAATCCCAACTTCCCAAAAATTAAAACCCAATTCAAAAAGACATTGACCAAATTGGAAAATATCGTGACATACATGGCCTGTCTCGTTTGACTCAGGCCTTCTGCAAACTGCTTAAAAGCCTGAAAAATCATAAAAGGCAAAAGCGAAGCACTGATTACAAACAAATAAGGAATCGCTGCTGAAACTACATCCTCGGGCTGGTCCAAGGCAGAAAGTCCAGAGGAAAGTCCCAAGACTATAAAAGTCAAAATTAAGGCAGTAAAAATGTTTATCCAGAGACCATGACGCAGAAGTTGACCAATTCGATTGGATTTTCCTTTCCCTTCTGCAATAGAGACTAAGGGAGTAATTCCCATTGAAACTCCCATTCCAAACATCATCAACACGAAAAATATAGAATTGGCCAAGGAAGCTGCAGCCAAAGGCAAGGCTCCAAGTTGCCCCACCATCATGCTATCGGCTACCCCTACCATGACTTGACCCAACTGACTTAATATCACTGGATAAGCCAAATGAAATGTAATCGAAAAATGCTCTTTAATTTTCATTTAAAAACCCAAAATTTTCGCAGCTTTTAAAATTCCAGCAATACTAATTCCATCAGTAATTTTGCCCTCCATAACCCAATCTAAGGCTTCCTGAAAATGGACTCGTTTAATTTGTAGGACCTCTGTTTCTTCAAACTCAGGTTCTTCCTGCACCAAATCCTCCGCCAAAAAGACAAATCCCTCCTCATCCGTAACCGAATTGGAAGTATGGATTCTCATAATTTCAGTCCATTTTTTTGCGATCAGCCCAGTCTCTTCTTTAAGTTCCCGCTGAGCGCTTTGCAGAATATTCTTTCCGATTGGACCTCCTCCCATAGGAATTTCCCAAGAATACTCCTCTAAGGTATATCGATACTGCCCGACTAACCAAGTGTGCTGTTCAGCATCCACTGGGATGATTCCCAAAGCTTTGTTCTTAAAATGAACTTTTCCATAAATTCCGGGATTTCCGGCAGGATTTAAAATATCATGCTCCTCCAATCTAATCCAGGGATTTTCATATTTCTGATTGATTTTCAGAGTCTTCCAAGGGTTTTCCATAAGCATAAAAAAAGGGTGACTTTCGCCACCCCTTCAATTTTTGTGTTTAATTCTATTAAACGGGAATAGGCAATACTTTTGAATCCTTAAAGGTAGAAAGAATGACCATGGATTGCATGGAATCAACCTCTTTGATTTCGGATACCTTCTCCAGCATTAGCTTTTGGTAAGCGGTAATATCTTTAGCGATGATTTTTAGGATAAAATCCCCTGTACCTGTGATATGATGACATTCGATTACCTCTGGAATACCATTAATTTCCTTCATGAAGGCATCGATGTTTGCTTTGTTGTGTCCAATCAGACTGACTAATACAAAAGTACTTACACCCAATCCTATTTTTTCAGGATCAAGCTTTGCATGGTAACTTTTGATGATTCCTGACTGCTCCAATTTCTTTACGCGCTCTAGGGTTGGCGCTGGAGAAAGTCCGATATCCTTGGACAATTGGGCGTTGGTTATTTTGGCATTGGCCTGTAGAATCTCAAGGATTTTTCGGTCAATTTTGTCAAACTTGATTCGGATGTTATTATCTACGTTCTCTTGCATATACAAAATATAATATGGTGCAAATGTACAATATTTAATGAAAGTTTTAAAAGGGTTAAAACTTTTTTAGAGGGCAAAAATCGAAATTTTATTCAATTTTCAGTCGATTTTGGCAAAGAAATAATTCGAAACTTTCAGTCTTTTTGGAAATTTTCAAATTATCTCTTGTCGCAAAAGTAAAAAACGTAAACTTTTGAGTTAAAGTTTATTCTTTTTGATAAAATCTCTTGCAGCCTGATGAGCGGGGTGTTTTCGCTTTGCGTACTTCTTGACTTTCTTGAAATATTCTTTGGCGAGCTTATTTTGGTTTTCTTCCAATGCGATTTGCCCTAACTGAACCAAAGCATGAAGATAGTAGCCACTCTCTTGAGATTCGGACTCTTCTCCGTAAGAAACAGTCTTCAAATAGTAATACTTGGCTTTTTCCCGATTTCCAATTTTTTCTTCAAACTGCCCCAAATAAAAGGCAGCATGTCTACCACTGTTTGATTCATACCCTACCCAACCTTCATCTATCCGCTTGAGAATTTCTTCTGACTCTTCTACTGCTTCCATCCAGCGACCAACAGTATACAAATGCCTTGCATAAGAACGGTGGAAATAGGGATTATTGGGAAATTTTTCATGCAGATAGGAAGAAATGCGAAGAGCCTCATAGGGTTTCTTTTCCTCAGAAGCATACAGCCTGAATAAAAAATACATGGCTTCAATACGGGTATAAAAAGCATTGCTGGCAACCTGTTCCAGCTGCTGCAAACCCAAGACTTTATCTCCTTTTGGAAATAAAGCCAAGACTGGTTTAAGCAAAGGATAATTCTCTGGAATCCATTCTGCGAAATAATTGAACAAGGCATCACCTAAGAGCAATTCAGGATTGAATTCTTCCTCACCACGACTTAGCTCCATGTATTTCAAAGCATTTTTCCCTGCCCAAGCTGCTTTTGTCCAGCTTTTTCTTTCAGCTAGCAATCTTCCTTTAAACCCATATCCAGCTGCCAAAAAGAATGCTGCCTCTTTATTCGTTGGGTCCTGATCGTAAAGCCGTTCAGCCTTTTCATTTGCGCGATCTAGGTAGTTCAGGAAAATATCATCGTACTTTTCATTGGTGACATCCACTTCAATTCTCCACCAGTAAGCCAAAGCCATTAAAAACTCTGGAAGTGGGTGCTCCGGATATTGATAGGCAATTACTCGAAAATCTCGCTCAGCAGTTTCAAAATCAAAATTGTACATGCTATTGATGGACTTGGTAATCCTATACTGAAGTCCTCTGTCCAACAATAAATAAGGAGAAACTTTAGTCTCAATCAGACTATCCACCGGTGGCGATTGGGCAAAAGCTACCCTACCCTCACCTAAATGAGCTAATCCAAAAAGGACAAGCCAAAGAAAAACCTGAATCTTTCCCCTCATGCCTGCAAAATTACCCCTAAAACTGATAAATATGCTATATTTCCGCATTCCTTAATCCTATGGCACCAACACTAAGCCCTTTATCCAAACGAATCCAAGAGCTTCTTGATTTTGATAAACGACTTTATTTTTTACTCTTGGTCCTATTATTCATTTTAGTTCGCTTTCTTACCAACACACTGATTGTCGAAGCAATTCCAGATTCACAAAATTTAAAGAATACAGGTGCTTTTACTTTTTTCTACATCTTCAATACGCTTGAATATATCTGGACACCTTTCGCTCTCCTTTGGAAATTTACTGTGGTCTCATTTTTAATTTGGTTAGGAGCCTTTGCTCTGGGATATAAAGTTCCTTACAAAGAGCTCTGGAAATTTGCTTTGGTTGCAGAAATCATATTCCTAATTCCGGAATTACTTCGGTTTTTGATTTATTTAAATCCAAGTAGCTCTGTCACCTATTTGGAAATACAGGAAAATAGGCCCTTATCACTATTAAGCTTTATTGGGTATGACCAGGTGGAAGAAAGGTTCAGATACCCATTTGGAAGTATCAATTTCTTTGAACTCCTGTATGGGGCAGTTTGGGTTTTAGGTTTTCATACCATCAGTAGAAGAAGTATAAAGGAATCCATTTGGGTGATTTTGCTTTCCTATTTTCTTCCTCTACTGATTTGGATATCCTGGTACGCGATGGTTTATCGGTGAGATTTCTTCGCCTCACCAGAGCACCTCTTTGAACAATATTTGACCTGATCCCAATTTTTCTCCCATTTCTTTCTCCAAGAAAAAGGCCTATTACAAACTGGACAGATTTTTTGAGGTAAAAATTGTTTTTTCATATCAAGCCCATCGATTTGGTAAGGTGTGTTTTCTTAAAATTCGCTCTGCCTCAATTTTGACTTGAGGAAGCTTTTGCGCTCCCCAGACACGATCTCTTGCCTCTTTCGCTGCTTTCTCCAAATCCACAATCGGAAATGGATAATCTTTACCTAATTGAAAACCCAAACTTTGCATTTCCAAAGGCGGAATTTTCCAAGGCTCATGAATTAAATTTGCTGGCAATTTTCCCAGTTCAGGAACCCACTTTTTAATAAAAATCCCTTCCGGGTCATGATCTTGTGATTGCTTCACAGGATTATAAATTCGAACGGTATTAATGCCCGTCACACCAGCTTGCATCTGAATCTGAGGATAATGGATCCCCGGCTCAAAATCCAAAAATACCCTTGCCAAATGGTCTGCACCATATTTCCAATTTTGATTCAAATGATGGGTTAAAAATGAAACCAACATTGCTCGCATCCGAAAATTGAGATAACCAGTTTGGATCAAACATCGCATACAGGCATCAACCAAAGGAATTCCTGTTTGGCCTTGTTCCCAAGCATGGATCAACCTAAAATCAGCTGCTTGCTCATTTCCTAAAAAGCCCCGATTAATTGGCTCATATTCCATACGACATTCCATTTCGAATTTTTGAATGAAATGACAATGCCATCTCAATCGCGATTGAAAATTGGTGAAGTTTCGGATGTTTTTACCTTCTTTCTTTTTGATTTCAGAAGCTTGAAATACTTGCCTGATTGATAAACATCCCCAGGCTAAATAAGGGGAAAGCCTACTGCATCCTGTTCGACTCAATTCAGGTTTACTGATATGTCGATTATAGTTCTTTACTCGATCATCTAAAAAACTTCTAAGGTAGCGCCATCCCATTCGCTCCCCTCCTTTTTGCATTTTTGGATTAGAGGATTTCCAAGAATCGGGAATAGGTATTTGTTGAATTCCTGAAAGAAAATCTTTCGATAAGGAGAAAAATTGAACTTTATTCAAATCCACTTCGCGAATAGGAGCCTTTGCATAAGCGAACCAACCCTCTCTCCAACCCTTCCGGTTTTTTCTACCCCTTTGAACTCCCTGTTGGGAATATTCAAACCAATCAATATTTCTTTCCTTTAGAAATTTGGAAACCATTTTATCTCTTTCAAAAGTGATTCCTATCCCAGTTTCCAAATGAGAATAAACAGCCTGAATCTGAAAATCTTCAGCTATTTTTTTTAAAATTTCTATAACCTCCGCATAAAAAATTTCTACAGAAGCCTGATAAAGAAGCAGTTGATTATTTAAATCTTCTAGACTTTCCCATACAAATCGCCAATGCCTTTCATCACTTTGGGGAGCTGAAATGAGGGAGGGTTCAAACACATAAAAAATTAAAACAGGATAACCGGCCTTAGCTGCATGCCACAAAGGAGGATGATCATGGAGACGTAGGTCTCTTTTCAACCAAACAATTGAAATTTTTTGCACAGACATAAAACCACTCGGCTGAAAGATGGTTTTCAGTACATGAAGAAAATATCTATGATTTCAGAGGAAGATATAGATCGCGTCATCGAAATGGCTTGGGAAGACCGGACGCCATTTGAAGCCATCGAAAATCAGTTTGGGTTAAATGAATCAGAGGTGATTTCATTGATGCGAAAACACATGAAAGCAAGTAGTTTCCGAATGTGGAGAGCTCGAGTGCAAGGAAGAGCGACCAAACACTCCAAAAAATCTGAGGGAATTTCTTCCCGATTTAAATGCAGCCGACAACGTTCAATCAGCGATAACAAAATATCAAAACGATAAAAAAAAGCGGGCCTCAACCCGCTTTTTTTTATACCACTTCAAATGGCCAGCTCATGATTCCGCGAGCCATATTTTTTAAATTAGTGAAACCCATATCCGCCATAATTTCACAGGCCTGTCCACTACGGTTTCCACTTCGACAATACACCAAATAAGTTTTATCCTTTGGAAGGTTTTTAATTTGGTCTACGAAGTTTCGAGACATGATATCGATGTTTCTTGCTCCTCGAAGTTTACCTGAGGAAAACTCACCTGGAGTACGTACATCTAGAATTACGGTGTCTTTTTGAAGCATCAAATCGTGGAATTCTCCCACAGAGATGTCTTCATAATTTTTAGGTTTTGATTTAAAGAAGTCAAACATGGTTGTAAATTTCAATTTTAAGAACTGCTACAAAATTACCTTATACTAGTAGGCCCTTGCAGTAATTAAAATCACATAGTCAGGCTTTCGCAAATTTTTTCCGTAGAGTGATAACGCTCAAACGAGCCAAAAGCACCCAAGGAAACCCATGTAAAATCAAATCTCCCCAATCAATCAATTTCATTCCAACTGCTCCTCCCATCACCCAGCGTACTTTTCCGAAGAAGTGGGGTTCTGGAAAAAAAGGCATTAAACCCAAGGTCATTGTTAGAATAATGACCGTTCCCCAGTTGTTTAAAGGGTTTGGCTGTTTTATTTCTTCTTTCGTAGCCATGGATAAGTGATTTGAGACCAGAAGGTCTTTGGAAACTCTTCAATTTTTTCGAAGCCTAGAGGTTCGTCTCTGCCTTCATTCGGTATGTATGCGGTTCCAAATAAATAATCCCATAAACTCAAAGAGATCCCAAAATTCACACCATGGCTACCTTCTGGAAGGTGTTTGGCATGGTGCCACAAATGCATGATGGGATTATTCAAGATGTATTTAAAAGGTCCATAAGAAATCTTCACATTGGCGTGATTCAAATGGCCAATGGCAATAGTGAATATGTGCAAAATGAAGAAATCATCTAGACCAAAGCCAATCATTGCAAGTGGGATGTATTGAATGGATTTATATACTATTGTCTCCATCCAATGATATCGTAGGTGGGCCGCAAAACCCATTTGCTCCACTGAATGGTGCACTTTATGGAATTCCCACAACCAAGGCACATGATGCAATAGTCTATGGGTGTTCCATTGGATAAAGTCGGCTACCAAAAACATCAATAAAAACTGAGCCCAAGTTGGCCAAGTCGCCACCTCAATGGCTACAAGATTAGTAACGCCAAATAGACCCAAGAAATCATTAAAAGCCTCAACCACCACATTACTCAAAGAATTGTAAACGATGAGTGAGAAGAGGAAGAAGTTGAAAAACATGTAAAAGGCATCCAGCCAAAAATCCTTTCGGAAAATTGGCTGGTTTTTGCGCCATGGGAAAACTATTTCTAGAAGCCAAACCACCAGGGAAAGGCCAACTAACCAATAGAAGTAATTGTGCCAGGATGGATAGAGAATTTCGCTTTTTAAATAATTCCAATATCCGTAATACCCGTCAAGAAAAATTTTGAAATACTTTTCCAACATTCCTATTATAAGCTCAGTAATTCTTTACCAATGATATAAATTCCCATCACCAAGACAAACCATCCAAAGCCTTTCTTCAAGACTTTGTCGTTGATCTTTTTGGATAGGGTGCTACCAATAAAGATCCCGACTACAGATAGTCCGGTAAATATCAACAGCATTTTCCAATCAATGGTTTGGTTACCTAAGTCTCCCAAGAATCCAATCAAGGATTTGGCAGCAATGATTAACAAAGAAGTACCAACAGCAAGTTTCATAGGAAGCCTAGCCAATAGAACTAATGCGGGGATAATCAAGAATCCACCACCTGCACCGACTATACCGGTGATAACTCCTACAACAGATCCTTCTAAGGCAATCATCGGAATGTTAAATTTTACTTCGCTTTCTACTTCTTCACTGCCATCTTTCTTCTTTCCTTTAATCATGGAATAAGACGCTGCTAGCATGATGATCGCAAAGAAAACCATGATTCCCACATTCTTGGTAATCTCCATTTCCCCAACAGAAAACAAAGGATCAGGTAGCCAAGGCACTAGGAATTTTCTGGTTAAGAAAACGGCAATAAAGGATGGAATTGCAAAAACAACTGCTGTTTTATAATCCACCAATCCTTGTCGCATGTAGTTTCCGGCCCCTACCAAAGAGGTAGTACCTACAACAAATAGCGAATAGGCTGTAGCCAAAACCGGATCGATATGAAGAATGTATACCAGTACAGGCACAGTCAAAATCGATCCACCGCCTCCAATAAGTCCTAGACTTACTCCAATAAGAATAGCGGCTAAATATCCCAAAACAATAATAATGTCCATAGATTTCGAGTTTTCAATTTAAGAACAAAAGTAAGGCTAGCCATCGATGGGCAGCAGTAACAAAAGTTACATTACCCTTCGCCACTACTTTTAGAAATTTCGAATCAACTGGAGCGTCAACAGAAATACACTTTTATTCCGTAGCACGCTTATTTACCGATAGAGATCCGGACCAACTAGTCAAATATTCACTTTAAAAATCTGAATAAAACAAGGCCTAAGGATTAGGGAATATCTCATTCTCAGTTGATTTTTCTCATGTTTATCGAAAGCTTTCATTCTTATATTGAAAAAAATTAGACGAAGATGAAGATTCTGATTCCATTGGATTTTTCCGAAAACTCAAAAAAGGCGCTTGAATTTGCATTAGGTATTTTTCAGGATAGCGAAAACACCTTCATTCTATGCCATGTAGTTGAAATGGTGTATGATTTTGCATCCCAGGCAGCGATTGCTATTGAAGGGTTGCATGCGAGTGCACGAAAACATATGGGAGAACTTATCCTCGAATATAATTCTCCAAATGCAGAATTTCATGCTGAAATTTTGGAGGGAACTCCTTCTATTCAACTTGCGAAACTGGCTGAGGAAAAAGGAGTTGATTTAATCATCATGGGAACACATGGAATCAGTGGAATAAAAAAAGTATTGGTTGGCTCCACGGCTGTCAATGTCTTAAAAGAGTCCTCCATTCCAGTTCTGTTAGTTCCTGAAGAAGCAAACACTTCGAATACCAGAAAAATCAGTTTGGCTTTGGAATTAGCAGATCATGAAGAGGAATTAATAGAAAAAGTAGCAAACTGGTCAAAAGTCTGGAATATGGACATACAAATCATCCATGTGATCAAGGAACAGAATTTTGTAGAAAAATTAGCGCTTTTAGGTTTAGAAAAGTACCTAGATAATCGGTTAGGATATATTCCAACCATACATTCTCGAAGCGACCATGATGTCACGCACGGAATTCAGGAATATGTAAATAGCCACACCGATAGCATGCTTACGATGTGTCATTCTCAAAAAAACCTTTGGGATCAACTGCTTCGAAAAGGCACTTCTATTGAAATGGCATACAAGGCTAAAACACCTCTTTTGGTTATGATCTAGCTTATTTACTGATCAATTCTTCAAAATCATCGCGAATGTAAATCACATTTCGACCTAATTCGATCCATTTTTTCTTTTCCAACTGCTTTAACAGTCGGGAAATCACTTCTCTCGACGTCCCCAGTTCATTAGCTATCTCCTGATGGGTTGTATTTAGTTCATTAGTCTTGTGCTGCTTCATTTTGGTTACTATGTAGCCCATCAAACGCTCATCCATTCGTTTGAATGCCACGGCATCCAATGCAATCAACATTTCATGAAAACGACTTTGATACGTTTCAGATACAAAATCCTTCCATTGTTTGAACTCATCGGTTAACTGCTCATGAAGTGCAACTGGAATCCCAATTATGGTAGTCGGTTCTTCCACTACAGCTTTTATTTCACTTGGTCTAGCTGCCGAACAACAAGTCAAGGATAAAGCGCATGTTTCACCAGCATCCAAATAATAAAGGAATAACTCCTTCCCATCCTCATCCATTCGCATGACTTTAATAGATCCCTCCAGTACAATAGGAACCATTTTGACAAATTTTCCAGGTTCCATCAATACTTTTCCGGGCTCCAATTTCATGACTTGCCCCTTTTCTATTAAAGTCTCAAGAAGTCGAGGGTCTGTAAATTCCGGAAGGAAGGTTTTAAGTTCTTCAGCTGTCATTTTTAAAATTTTGGTTTTCCAATTTTTTGGGTTAGGATTCAAAAAGATACTTCGTCGACAAAAATATAATTCTAGACTAAAATTAAGGCATTTTTTGTAATGTGACTTATATCACACAACAACTAATCTCCCCATAATCAGTCAATTCTTAGAATAATTTCAAAATGAAAAACCACAAGTCATGGGAAAAGGTGACGATTGTCACTAAATTAAGTGTTGGATATTTATACCTTTTATCTGTCAAAATAACCTTGCTATGAAACATTATCAGATTGTAATTATCGGTGGAGGTACCGCCGG
Organism: Algoriphagus kandeliae; assembly: GCF_004571135.1. Classification (GTDB taxonomy): domain Bacteria; phylum Bacteroidota; class Bacteroidia; order Cytophagales; family Cyclobacteriaceae; genus Algoriphagus; species Algoriphagus kandeliae. Next base: position 613,815 of record NZ_SPSB01000001.1, on the reverse strand, counting down.
AATCACAGTGGCAGCCCAGCTTAAACTAAAAGATAAAAATCTTCAGATTGCCATTATCGAACCGTCAGAAAAGCACTATTACCAACCTGCTTGGACTTTGGTAGGTGCCGGAACCTACGATTTTGAGGACACTGAGCGAAATGAAGCTGATTATATTCCTAAAGGAGTAGATTGGATTAAAGACAAGGCAACAGGAGTAAATCCTCATACAAATACGGTCAGTACAGCTGCTTCAGGAGACGTAACCTATGACTATTTGGTGGTAGCTCCCGGATTAGTGATGGCACCTGAATTAATTCCAGGACTAAAAGAGGCAATGGACAAAGGAGTCGTTTGCTCCAATTACACCGATCCGAAACATACTTGGGAAGTATTAAAAAACTTTAAAGGAGGAAATGCCATTTTCACACAGCCTACTACCCCTATTAAATGCGGTGGAGCCCCTCAAAAAATCATGTACCTTGCTGAAGACTATCTCAGAAAACATGGAATTCGTGATAAAGCTAATGTGGCTTTTTATACTCCTGGAACAATCATTTTTGGGGTTCCCGATTTTGCAAAAACTCTAAATAAAATCATTCATGACCGAAACATTCTTTTCAAGCCTTTCATGGCTCCAGTAAAAATTGACGCAAAAAAGCAAGAAATCTATTTCAAGTACATTAAGCCGGATGAAGAATACGCTATTCCAAGTGACAATCCGGTTGGTGAAGAATTAACCGATACTAAGGAAATCAAAGTTCATTTTGATCTACTGCATTTAGCTCCCCCACAGGCTGCTCCAAAATTTATTCAGGACTCCGATATTTCTATTCAGGAAGGTCCAGGTAAAGGTTGGGTGGATGTGGATATTCATTCACTACAGCATAAGCGATTTTCAAATATTTTCGCTTTAGGTGACGTGGCACATTTGCCTACAGCAAAAACAGGTGCAGCAATTCGAAAACAAGCGCCAGTGGTAGTAGAAAACCTTCTTAAACTGATGAAAACCCATGAAGTTGGACAGGCATCTTACTCTGGTTATTCCTCTTGTCCTTTGGTAACGCGATATGGAAAAATGGTCTTGGCTGAATTTAAGTACGATAATGTACGGGATTCGGATCCAATGATTTCCAAATTTGTGGATACCTCCAAAGAACAATACAGCATGTGGCTGCTTAAAAAATACGGTTTGCCATTTATGTATTGGAACCTGATGCTGAGAGGCAAGGCTTAATGCAAGTAGAAAAGAGAACAAAACCCGGAAAATTCCGGGTTTTGTTTTTATAACCAAATTCGAAAAAACGAGTTTAATCTTTTGTAAATCAATCTATTTTGACTGTGAAGAAGATTTTTCTTACCTCTGCCCTTTTTCTTTTTTTGGCATTAATCCCCATGGCATGCAATGATTTCTGCGGCAATCCTTGTGGGTGTGGGCCTGTCTTTGAAGTAAGCGATTTTCGAGTTCAATCATTTGAAACTATTTCACTAACAGTTGAAGGTCAACAAGTCAGTCCAACTACCAGCTTACCATATAACTTTATCACCAAGTCCTTCCGAATCAAGGAAATTGTCACTTTATCAGAGCGAAACACCGGTACTTCTTCCTTTTTTGGAATGGCTCTAGCTTGCTCTCCCCCATCTCCTCAGTCTCAAGAAAAAATGATTGGGATTCAGATTATCAATTCCAGAGAAGCAGAGCTTGGCGACGGTGAAATTCTAAAAGTAGGTCAGGATTTGACTTCATATTTTGAGATGAATAGTTTTTTCAGTGAACAAACTAAACCAATTCCTGAATTTTTCAACACACCTGTTCCTCTCTTTATGGAAGATTTATTCAAGCTCATTTGGACCAAGGATCCTGAAAAGGAAGTCCAATTAGAATTTAGTATCAGGATTTTGATGGAAAACGGGTTAGATTTTAATCTTTCCAATGAAATTTTGAGCATTCGTTCCCAATCCTGATTTAAATCACCAAATTTCTTTTGAATTTTTACTTAGATTCATTCCAAATAACTTATTTTTGCAGCAATAAGAAGAAAGCCTGATTCTTCATGACAGCTGACCAACTATCCATTTTAGACACCGCAACGATCGAAAAACTCCAAGAATCGCCTTTGAAGGTTAATTTGATGGAATTGGGTTTTCTTCCGGGAAAGAAAATCACCTTAAAGCATATCGCACCCGCCAATGGTCCGATGGCTTTTAGACTTGACGAGACCCTCCTTGCACTTAGAAAAGAAGAAGCTGCTGTCATTCAAGTCAAACTCATTCAATAATTCATGGCTGTAACCCTCTCTTCTCCCTTGACCAAGACCTTGAAAATCGCCCTCATTGGCAATCCTAATGTTGGAAAAACCACGATATTCAATCAGCTGACAGGCTTAAATCAAAAGATCGGGAATTATCCTGGTGTTACAGTGGATAAGAAAAAGGGTGTGATGACCTATCAGGGGAATTCCTATGAAATTATTGACCTACCAGGAACTTATTCCCTCTATCCAAATTCTGAGGACGAAGTCATAGTCCATCGAGTTCTGAATCAATTTAGTGAATTAGAAAAGCCGGATTTTGTCTTGATGGTCATTGATTCAGTTCAGCTTTCAAGGGGCTTATTTTTGGCTACTCAACTCATCGATCTGGGATTAAACCTAGCGATAGTTCTTAATATGTCCGACTTGGCTGAAAAGAGCCATCTAGAAATAAAAACCTTCGAATTATTTAAGAAAATTGGTGTTCCAATACTTCGAACTGATGCTAGACATCAAAAAGGAATTGATCAGATTCGGGAATTAATTCACCAACAAAACTTTTCTAATCCCGGTCCATTCATCGAAGCAAAGGAGTTTTTGGATACAAATGAACTTGTCGATGTTCGAGAATTTTTCGACCTAGATAATGATTACAGAGCTTATCAATTGCTCCGATTTGGATTGAAAGACAAAGGACTTGCTGAAGAAAAGATAGCCTGGATTTCAAAAAAGCTTGAGTCCGTAAAAACTGATTTAGAAGCAGCTCAACTTGAGGAGACGAAAATTCGATACCGAAAAATAAGTTCTGTGATTCAGGAGGTTCTTGTCAAAAAAGAAACCGTTGAACCCGAAGAGTCAAAATTAGATAAAGTCCTTCTTCATCCATTTTGGGGTTACCTTATTTTTGGAGGGATTTTATTGATGATTTTTCAGGCAATTTTTGCTTGGGCATCTGTGCCTATGGATTTGATCGATGGCTTTTTCGCTGAACTCAGCTCTTGGTTGATTGAAACCTTACCTCAAGGACCAATAGCCGACTTATTAGCGGAAGGGGTCATTCCTGGAATTGGCGGGGTGGTAATTTTCATTCCTCAAATTGCCCTACTATTTGGTTTCTTGGCTATTCTGGAAGATACTGGCTACATGTCCAGAGTTGTTTTTTTGATGGATCGTTGGATGAGGCCATTTGGACTACATGGAAAAAGTATTGTGCCTCTTGTATCAGGTGTAGCCTGTGCTATACCAGGAGTCATGGCCGCTAGAAATATTGGAAACTGGAAAGAAAAAATGATTACCATCATGGTAACTCCTTTGATGAGTTGCTCAGCTCGATTGCCAGTATACATTATTTTAATCGGTTTAGTTGTTCCAAACGATCATATTCTAGGATTCATCAATTTACAGGCATTAGCTCTATTAGGGCTTTATCTATTAGGAGTTTTGGGTGTATTGGCGACTGCTTATGGCCTGAAAACCATCCTAAAAACAGATGAAAAATCATTTTTGATGGTAGAGCTACCTACCTATCGTACTCCACGTTGGAAGGACGTTTTGTTAACCATGTACAACAAGTCCCTGACTTTCGTGACAGCAGCAGGAAAAGTCATATTGGCCATTTCCATCATACTTTGGATTTTAGGGTCTTATGGACCTCCTACTACCATGGAATCTATCCGGGCTGATAGGGATGCTAAAATCGCAGTAGCTGAAAATCCAGAACAAGTAGAAGAAATTGAAAGAGAAGCATCCTCTGCTTTATTGGAAAATTCCTTCATCGGTATCATGGGAAGAGCTATTGAGCCTGTAATTCGACCTTTGGGTTATGATTGGAAAATCGGAATTGCATTGATTGCTTCATTTGCAGCTCGAGAAGTTTTTGTTTCCACCATGGCTACTATTTATAGTATTGGAGGAGATCCAGAAGATGATGCAACAATTCGGGAAACCTTAGACAGTCAAATTAATCCAGTTACCGGAAATAAAGTATTCAATAAAGCCACAGCTTTCTCTTTGATGGTTTTCTATGTCTTTGCCATGCAATGCATGAGTACCTTAGCTGTGGTGTATAGAGAAACAAAAGGTTGGAAATGGCCAATAATTCAAACTGTCTATATGACTACGCTGGCCTATTTAGCAGCATTTATTACCTACCAAATCTTCTCCTAATATGTGGCAAGAAATCATTATCGCACTGACAGGAATTGGAGCTTTAGCCTACCTTTGGAAGCATTTTTTTGGAAAGCCTAGCAAAAAACAAGGTTGTGAAAAATGCACTGGCTATTGAATAAGCTCAAATCATAAGCTTTTCCTGATTTTTTGATATTTTCAGCCCATGGGCAAAGTAGCCAATCAAAGCTTTCAAACTGCAATTTTTTCTTATATAGGAGTAGTCATTGGCTATGTCAACGTCCTCTGGCTTTATCCATATGCCCTAGAAGCCGCCCAATTAGGAACATTTCGTACCATTCAGGATTTAGCACTGTTAATCGTTCCTTTTGCTCAATTGGGTTTAGGACATGGAATTACACGGTATTTCCCAAAGCTTGAAAAAGGACAAACGGCATTCCTAAGCTTCAGTTTATTGATTGCTCTTGTGGGATTTTTGATCGTAGCTTGTCTATTCTGGGTTTTTCAAGATCAAATAATTGCCCTTTTTGCTTCTAACTCACCGGAAGTAATTCAATATCTCTGGATCGTTTTATTCATCACCTTTTTAGCTTTAGCAAATTCACTATTGGATGCCTATAGCCGATCCTACTTAAAAGTTTCTATTCCAACTTTTTTCCGGGAAGTATTACTCCGCCTATTGACAGGAATTTGGATTTTATGCTTTCTGGCAAAATGGATTAGTTTCGATCAAATGATGTATGGACTAATCGCTGTCTATGCCATCCCATTACTTGGAATGATTCTGTATTTAGCATGGCTGAAAGTCCTAAACGTAGATTTATCCTGGGATCAATTCCCTACAGGTTTCCGTGGGGATTTTATCCAATTCAGTCTAATCACATTTTTGGCAACTGCGGCATCTACGCTTATCATGAAAATTGACTCCATCATGGTCAGTTCCATGATAAGTTTGGAAGCAAATGCAATATATACGATTGCTTTTAGCATGGCTTTGGTAATCGAGATGCCTCGAAGAGCTATTTCACAAGTAATTATGCCTGTGATTGCTCAGCATTTTTCTGAAAATAAAACTTCAGAAATCAACCAACTTTACAAGCAGGTCTCTCATAGGCAATTATATCTCTGTCTTCTGATTTTCCTTGGGATTTGGATTAACATTGATTCCATTTATTACCTGATTCCCAATCGAAGCATTTATGAAAGTGGCAAATGGGTAGTCTTTTGGATTGGATTGGGAAAGGTGATTGATGCTGGATTTTCAGCAAACTCTGAAATTCTGGTATTTTCAAAATACTACAAATTCAACCTTACTGCGACTGTCATCATGAGTGGGATGATTATCGTATTGAATTACCTATTAATTCCGATTTATGGAATAGAGGGAGCAGCAATTGCTTCTGCCTTGGTTATGCTCGCATTTAACTTAACCAAATTCCTCTATTTAAAAGTAAAATTGGGTTTCTCTCCTTTTGGTTTGGAAAGCCTCAAAATCATTTCTCTAGGAATTCTAGCAATATTTTTTGCAAGTTTTATCCCCGAATTCGCAAACCCAATCTTGAATTTACTGATCAAGAGTAGTTTGATTATTCTGGTTTATTTTCTTGCTGCCAAGATGGGATTTTCTGGAAAAGAGGAGCTGGATTGGCTATCCAAAAAATTAAAAAAGCCTGGACCTTAGAGTGTTACAAACCTCCATATAGACAAGATTTGAGCTGCCTTTAATCCGCAAACTTCCACTGTTATCCTGCCCTAAGGACGAGGTCCCGATCCCGATAATTATCGGGACGGGATGAGGCCTGTTTTTGGAAAGGGCTTCACTCGGTATTGTATTTAATTGTGAAGTTTGAACATGTCAGCGATCCAGGCTTTGGGCAAATATACGGATAATCCGGGCTAGGGTTAAAATCCAGTTTCCAAAAATCAAATTAAATTGCAAGGTCAAACTTTTCTAAAGAATCAGACTTCAATTATTCATGGCATTTATTTGGTAAATGGGAGTATTCTGTAGACTTATTCTGAATAATCATTTAAAATATTGGATTTTTCGATATTTTATTTCAAAATTTATCAAAGCTCTTTCAATAAGAACTTAACTTTGTATCCTAAAATTTTGGAAACCCATGTACTTGATTAAAAAAATGATTGTTTGTCTTGACCAAAGCCCATTGGACAAGACCTTGATTGAGTTCGCCAAATTCGTTTCACAGGTGAATCATACCAAAAAGATTTTTTTTGTGAATGTGATCAAGAACCTTTCCGTTCCTAAAGAGGTATTGGAGGAGTTTCCAAATCTGATTGAAAACATGGTTTCTGAACGGCAAAATGCCATGAAAAAATCAGTACATGAGGTCTTTGGAAATCAAAAGGATATATCGCTCAATTACGTTGTCAAGGAAGGAAATCTTTCCAAAAAGATATTGAAGCTAGCGGAAGAAAAATCCGTGGACATGATTATAATTGGTAGAAAGACCAATTTACCGGGAACAGGCGTAGCTGCTCTTCGCCTAGCAAGAAGAGCCAGCTGTTCTTTATTGATTGTTCCTGAAGACTCCGTTCCAAAAGTGAAAAAAATCTTGGTTCCTTCAGATTTCTCTGAATATTCCAGGGATGCTATGGAAGAAGCGATCATGATAGCGGATCGTCACGGCAAGGCAGAAATTGTCTGCCAAAACGTATACAATGTTCCTTCAGGTTATCATTTTACAGGTAAAACCTACGAGGAATTCACTCAAATCATGCAAATGCATGCTGAGATTAATTACAAGAAATTCATCCGTAAAATCGATACCAAAGGAATCAAAATCACACCTATTTACACCAAGGATGACGACGATGATCCCGTTCAAGAAATAATTTCCAAAGCCATGGAAATCGAAGCAGATGGGATCATTATTGGCGCCAAAGGAAGAACAGCTGCTACGGCTTTATTTATTGGAAGTATGGCAGAACGGCTGATTCAATACAATGACAGCCTTCCACTCCTTGTAACTCGGCCTAAGGGGAAAAATGCCGGCATCTTGGATTATATCCTTGAAATCTAAAGTCTTTCGGCAGAAAAGGTATCCCCTTGGCTTAAATCTCCTGAATCAAATCCTTTTTTAAACCAGCGCATCCGCTGAGCGGAAGTGCCGTGAGTAAAGGAATCAGGAACCACCCTACCGGTAGCTTGCTTTTGGAGTCGATCATCTCCGATTGCATTAGCTGCGTTGAGAGCTTCTTCCAAATCCCCTTGCTCCATCATTCCGCTGATTTTTTGGGAATGATGTGCCCAAACACCCGCTAAGAAATCAGCTTGAAGTTCAAGACGAACAGAATATTGATTGTATTCTGTATCAGAGATCTGACCACGAAGCGATTGCACTTCATCGGTAATCCCCATGATATTTTGTATATGATGTCCTACCTCGTGAGCTATGACATAGGCTTGGGCAAAATCTCCAGGAGCATTCAGCCTTTGCTCCATTTCCTCAAAAAAACTTAAATCAATATATAGTTTCTCATCTGCAGGGCAGTAAAAAGGACCTGTTGCGGCACTAGCGTTCCCGCAAGCGGAAGAAACTGCTCCCGTGAAAAGCACTAAGGTAGGCTCTCGATAATTTTCAATTAATTGACTCCAAATCAATTCGGTATCTGCCAAAATCACGGAGCTAAATTCTGCTAAGCGATCTTCCTCTGCCGTAGGCGTGTAATTTGCTTCGGTGGTAAATCCTTGACCTCCTCCACCCAGAATATTTCCCAAAAAACTCAAGGGATTCGTTCCTGTGAGAAAGGAAAATGCTAAGAGAATTCCAACAATTACCAATCCGGTTTTGGAGAATAAAAACTTGAGAAGTGTACCGATAAGTAGAGGATTCATCCCTCCACCTCCTCCATTCCCACCTTGACCTCTTCGATCTTCTACATTATTACTTTTCCTTCTACCTTGCCACTTCATAATGACTTCTGTTTGAAAAATGAATAACTAATTACCTGTAAATCAAAATCTACTTTCTCGATTAGTTAAAAATAGCCAAATTAGGGTCAATCATTTACAAAAACCCAAAATTAAATACTATGAAGCTCTTCAAAAACCTATTGAATATTTCAGCTGTCTTTATACTTTCATTAGGGCTATCTACATCCATACTTGCCCAAGTGGGAGTTGGAGTAGCACCTATAGAAGAGGCTGAATTAATGCTTGATGGAAGCAAAGAAATGCTTTTAGAAAAATGGCAATACTGGGAAGGCCCGCGATTTTCTGCTCAAGCTCCCATCAAATGGATGGAGGTAAAAGACCCTGTTGATGGAGGAAAAGCAATTAGCAGTAATGACCCAGCGGCAGCCGGTGGTAAGTATGGAGCTGCTGACATTGTAACCAAAAAGGAATACCGAGACTTCAGAGCTCATGTGGAATTCTTGGTCAATAATGAGGGAGGAAACAGTGGAGTATATCTTCAAAACCGATATGAAATCCAAATCCTTGATGGAGACTACGGGCTACACGGTATGGCTGCAGTGATCAATGAGCACCTTCCAAAGGAAGAAGCCTATAACGGAGTTGGAAAATGGAATGCCTATGATATTGTTTTCAAGGCAGCTCGCTTTGAAAACGGAAAATTGACTGAAAAGGCCCGAGTAACCATTTATTTTAATGGAAAGAAAATCCATGAGGACGTTTCTATTCAGCAAGTATGGGGAGGTCCTAACTCAGGAATAGATGGAGGAAATGACGGTGGAAAAGGAATCACAGATCGTCCTGGAGGACTAAAATTACAAGCGGAAGGACATGACGTTTTTTACCGAAATGTCTGGATCAAACCATTGAATCTTGATGGAAAATCAACCGATTTTTAATCATAAAAAAAGGCTTCCAAATCGGAAGCCTTCTTCATTTTAATTAATCAACCTAACTTAAATCGAATGGGAAGTCGCATTTCCGTCCGAAACGGCTGATCGTCTTTTATTCCTGGAGTCCAATTTGGAGAAAGCTTTAAAACCCGAAGTGCCTCTTCATCACACCCTCCACCTATTCCTCGAAGGACCTGGGTTTCAGAAATGGATCCATCCTTTTCAATAATAAATTTCAAAATCACTGTACCCTCTATTTTCTTGGTTCTAGCCGTTGTTGGGTATTTGAGGTTAGTTGCAATATGCGTAAACCATCCATCCATTCCACCTGGCGGTTTTGGTGGGGAATCCAGCGTTTCCATTTCACTAATTGAAACAGTTGATTCCTGAGCCATAATCTCTTGTGAGGCTGCTAGAAAAAGCATTATCAAAACAGTCCCCCCAACTTTTTTAAATAAGTCTTGCATCATAAATAACCAAAGAATTAACTCAATTTGAATCGAATAGGTAACCGCATACGAGTTCTAACTGCTTGCCCTCTTTGCTTTCCTGGCTCCCAGTTCGGTGCATTTTGTACCACCCGATGAGCCTCTTCATCACAACCAGCACCAATTCCTCGAAGAATTTCTACATCCGAGATAGACCCATCTGTATTTACCACAAATGCTAGGACCACAGTACCTTCTATCCCCATTTGTTTTGCCTTATCTGGATATTTGAGATTGGCCATTAAATATTCACCCCAGGCCGACATTCCTCCAGTAGGTGTAGGCATATCCTCCACCACATCAAAAATCTCATCAGCTCCGATTTCTACCAATTTTCCATTCACCATGCCATGGAGTTCGGTATCCCCGTTTTCATTGATGATTTCAACTGTATTTTCAGGCTTAATAGCATTTTCATCCGAAATATTTTGATCACAGGCAAATACCAATACCATCATTGCCACGAGTGGAACAATCATTAAAAAACGGCTTTTTGCCACAGAATTTGATTTTTCTCGATTCATCATCAGAATTCGTTTTTTTGTTTGAAATTGATTGAAACTATGTGCAAGCTGCCATCCTCTATCCTGAACGATCAAGCGAAGAAGCAAGCGGGAATAGTCAAATTGTGAATAAGAACCAATAACTCCATGATCAGCCTGAAACTCATGTACTTCTCGAAGGAGTTTTTCAAAAAGAATGACCAAGGGATTAAACCAAAAAAGTGACTTGAACAGATGGGTAAATAAAAGATCCCAAGAGTGTTTTTTCTTTACATGAACTGATTCATGAAGCAAAATTTGATGGTGATCTGGATCTTCTGGATTAAAGCTGGGAAGCAGAATAATTCCAAAAAATGAAGCCGGTTCAAATTTGGGATGCACTGCTAAAACCAAACCTTGGTATTTAAACTTTTCAACCAATTGAAGTTGAAAAATTAGCTTTACCAATCCCAAACCAGTTCGAATCAAACTTATCCCTACACCTATTATATACACCCATAAAAGCAACTCAAACCAGTTAAAGGTTTGCGATTCAGCTATTCCTTGCCCAAACTCAAATGTAGGGAGCAGAAATTCTTGAAGAACTGGTTGCGATTCAGATAATTGAAAAGAAAGAAAAGGAATCACTAAAGCCATACCCATGATGGAAAGTAAAAAGACTCTATTCCAGTCAAAAAATGTGAGCTTTTCTAGGACCAATTTGTAAAATAACAATCCCAGACTCAAAATGAGACTTCCTTCAACCCAAAAATCAATTAACCATTTCATTTTTTAGGTTTTTGCTCTGCCTGATCAATAAACTTCTGTAGATCTTCTATCTCATCCTTAGAAATCTCCTTCTCCTTTACCATAAAGGACAAGAAATTACTTACCGAACCTTGGAAGAAATTACTGACCATATGCTGAATTCTCCCCTTTGAATACTCTTCTTTCGAAATCAACGGAATATACATGTGTGTATTTCCGTAAACCTTATGCGTCAAATAACCCTTACTTTCCAAAAGCCTTGCAGTTGATGCAATGGTGGTATAAGGTGGCTTAGGCTCTTCCATTTCGTTGAGAATGTCCCGAATTAGTCCTTGGCCTAACTTCCAAAGAACAGCCATAACTCTCTCTTCTTGTGCCGAAATCTCTTTCATAATTTCAATAGTAAGATTTATTTTTTATTTAAACAACTATTTTTTCGTAATTCTACGATAATTGAAAAAATTCCTCAATTTATTAAAAATCAAGAAAAAGCAAAAACCAATACACAAAAAGAAAAAAAGCCTATTCCTCGGCTAGAATATCAATAGATTCTTGCAATACAGGTCCTACCAAAAAATAGCCTAATACTGGCCCCTGTCCTTGAATGATTTGAATATTCGTATCTGGATTCTGAGGTGGTGGACTAAACAATCCACCATCATTGAATAGCAATCCTACCAACTGATTAAAATAATCAAAGACATCTTTATTCATTCGAAACAATTCCAATCGAACCCGATCTCCTTCTTCAAATGCATAATTCAATTCCAATCCTTCTTCAAAAAATTCAACTCCGAAGGTATCATCAAAAAGCAAGTAATCATCGCGATCATTCTTAAGCGTATCATTTTCAATAATGCGAATCCGATAATAATTATCCTCCTCGAAAGGAATCTTCCCAAATGCTTTAATGTAATATCCTTCCTCTCTAAAAATCCTTTCTTCTTGATATTCATAATTTAGGCTGTCCAAAATAGGTGGTGGAAGCATCTCTCCCCGGCTACGATATTCATTTCCCCTCCATTGTACAATCAATTCATATCGCTCCCCTATGACAGCGACTCTACGAGGATCAGCAGGTTTATAAATGGAGAATTGAGATAAAAATTGAAAAGGAATAGCTTCCCCTGTATTCAAATTTCGAATGAACACCTCAGCATCTCCAATTATTGTTGCATCTTCATTATCAAAATAATTTTGCGCAAGGGAAATTTTGACTTCATTCAAACTGGGAACATCAGTCCAATTTCCTTCGATAATGGGAACATCTCCTTCTATCGTCGCTAAAGGAAGATCAACTTCTTCTTGGCACCCAAGATTAGCTATTAGGAAAAAAAGAAAAAGGTACTTCTTCATCAGAATTGAAAATTATAGGTGATAGAAGGCAAAAAGGTAAAGAGGTATGTCATGATAATTCCTTGTCGAGAGGATGTAATAGGTTCTCCATCTCCGGGATTGAAGGCTATATCATCATTATAAATCTCTCGAAACTCGTATGCAAATGGATTCTTTCTTCCATAGAGATTGTAAATACTGAAGTTCCAACTCCCTCTCCACTTCTTACCTTTATTGTCATTTTTCCAAGTAATGGACGCATCCATCCGATGGTAATCCGGGAATCTATCTTGATTTCTAAACGGTGAAAAAAGCGGAAGTTGTTGATTATCTGATTCGTATGTTCCGATCGGAAAAGTCACAGCCTGACCAGTAGTGTAAACAAAGGTTAACCCAGCAGACCATTTAGGCGAAAATTCATGATTTAAAACCAAGGTAACATCATGTGGTCGGTCAAACCGTGGGTTATAAGCCTGCCCTTGACTGATGCCGTCTATTTTACGCCATGCCCGAGACCAAGTGTAGACCAACCAACCGGTTGTTTTACCCATATTTTTCCGAAGTAAAAACTCTGTCCCGTAGCTCCAGCCTTTACCAGAAAGGATCTCAGTTTCTACATTATCAGTAAATAAAACTTGCGCTCCATTTCGAAGATCTATAATGCCATCAAGGGTTTTATAATATCCCTCGATCGACAGTTCCCATTTGTTTTCTTCAAAATTTCTGAAAAACCCGAGTGAAATTTGATCACTCCGAATTGGGCGAACATAGCTATCAGCCAATATCCAGCGATCGATCGGAAGCCCCGCAGAACTATTGGAAGCGATCTGAACGTATTGAAAATTTCGGTTATAGGCTGATTTAATTGAAAATCGATCGTTAATCAAATAACGAAATGCCAGCCGTGGTTCGAGCCCTTGGTAAAACTGAATATTCTCCAATCGGTCGTAACGAACTGAATCAAGGATTTCCACATCCGGCCCAGGTACTTCCCCTTCGTAGAGGTATTTTACTCCCGAGCCAAGTTGATTGTAAAAACCCCCTCGAAGACCTCCTTCAACACTAAGCTTTGAATTGAGTTCAAAGCTTGCCCCGGCAAAAACATTGTTCAGTAAACCGTTCTTTGGATTGGTTGAAATCCCATCAAAACTAGCTCCTGGAGCTGGAATCAACTCTATAGGAGCAAAATGATAAAGCTGGGAGTGGAAACCCCAATAAGTTTGAACTTTATCCCGTATTTGTGACCAAGTTCCTTTGACCCCCGATTCAGAAAGACGACTTCCCCAATCAAAGCCATTATCCGGATCTTCAAATTCCAAACTGTAATAATACCTTGAATGATAGGCTTCTAAGTCAAAAAAAGTTTGCGCATCGATATTTCTTGACCATTGAGCTGAACTTACCCAATTGCTCCAGCCTAACCCAAACTGATCATCCAAGCCCAAAAAGTCTCGACCTTGATAGGAACTTACACTGATACGATCACGATCTCCAACTCTAAAAACAGCCTTACCGCTTAAGTCATGAAAATTCAGCTTGTTGTTTCGTATGTCTTCATCAGATGATAGTCCTAAAAAAACATCTGCATAGGTTCTTCTTCCCGAGATTACAAAAGTGGAGTTTTCAGAAAAAAGTGGTCCATCCAAAGTCAATCGGGAAGAAATAGTACCTATCCCTCCTTCCCCGTGAATTTTGGAATTATTTCCTTCCCGAAGAGATACATCAATCAAGGAGGAAAGCCTTCCTCCAAATGAAGCAGGCATGTTTCCTTTATACAATTCCACCTCACTCAAAGCATCTGGATTGAATACTGAAAAGAATCCAAAGAAATGAGATGGATTATAAACAGGAGCTCCATCAAGCTGAACCAAATTTTGATCGGCAGATCCTCCTCGTACAAATAAACCCGTAGTCCCCTCTCCCGCTGTTTGTACTCCTGGTAGTAATTGAAGGCTCCTTAGGAGATCAACTTCTCCAAAAAGGGCAGGAATATTCTTAATGGTTTGAATGGGTACTCTATTTTTTCCCGTTTCCAAACTTCTCAAATTCTCATCAGGACGTAATTCCTGAATCAAAACCTCTTCTAATGATAATTCTTCAGGACTTAAGAAAAACTTCAATGGCTTATCCAAATCCTTTGCAGTAATCTCACGAGTTGATGTTTCGTATCCAACAAAAGAGACTTTTAAAATAGCTGGGAGATTGAGGATGGAAATAGAAAAGGAACCATCAAGTCCCGAAACGACTCCAGAGCTAATGTCATTTTCCCAAAATACACTCGCCCCAGGAAGCGGGAGTGAATTTTCCCGATCTAAAACAATCCCTGTGAGTTGGGATTGAGGAAAAGAAATCCCAAAAGAAAAAAAGAAAAGAAAAACCGCAATAAGTGCTGAAAATAGGTATTTCATGAGTTAATAAAGGCACGCGTAAATTTCCTACACGTGCTGACAAAATTAATGTTTGTTAATTTTTGGATTCTGTTCCAATTCTAAACTTACCGCCCATCCCAAAGGTTATTTCCTTCCCAATTATTTTTTAATTTCAGGCCATGATTTGGGCATATCCAGATTTCCGACTGATTTTGATACTAGGAACAGTTTTTACACTGCTCTACCTATTTTATATTTCCAGATTTTGGTTGATCAACCTGCGCATGAAGGTTGAAAAAAGGAGATTATTAACCAAGCTAATTCTTCGCACGCTCTATTTTTTATTGTTTTTGGTGGCATTCGCAGGACCATCGATTGGAACTTCCACCAAAGAAGTAAAAGAGGAAGGCAAAGACATCTTCTTGGCCGTGGACCTTTCCCAATCCATGAATGCTACCGATATTGGACCAAGTCGACTTCAGCGAATCAAATTTGAGTTAAAGGAGCTTATCAAAAGTTTCCCTTCTGATCGTATCGGATTGATAATATTCTCTTCTGAAGCATACATGCAATGTCCTTTGACATTCGATCAGAATGTATTGCAACTTTACATCGATGGATTGAACACAGGGCTTGTTCCCAATGCTGGAACAGACCTGAGTGGACCTCTTCGCATGGCTTTGGAACGATTTACTAATGATCCTTCTCCAGAAGTCAAGTCCAAATCAGTCGTCTTGATTTCGGATGGAGAGGATTTTGGTGAAGATTATGAATCAGTAATTTCTTCCTTGGGAGAACAAGGCATTAAAGTCTATTCCTTGGGAATTGGAACTGAAGCAGGCAGCCCAATCCCTCGAGGAAACGGTGTAGTTATTGATCCTAATACCGGAAAACCTGCAGAAAGTCGCTTAGACCGAACTTCCCTTCAGCGAATTGCTATAGAAACTGGCGGCCAGTATTTTGAGATTTCCGACCAAACTCAGGAAATCTCCAACTTGGTGGGAAGTTTAGAACAATTGAAAGGTGGTAGCATTGGAACCCGACAAGTGGAGGCTTCCTCAAACAAGTATTTCTACTTCCTACTGGCAGGCTTAGTGCTATCTATTGTGGATATGATTTTACCCATCAAAACCATTAAACTGTGAGTATGAATTGGGCTAAACTCATTTTCGGACTTCTTCTCTTGATTCCTTCCTCTTGGATTAAAAATTCCAAATTGAATGCAGCTATTGATGTTGCAGCTGAAAGTTTTGCAAATGCCGAATACGAACAATCCTTACAGAATCACCTTGCCATTCAGGAACAATTCGGCATACAGTCATCCGAATTGGATTTTAACCTTGGGCTAAGCGCACAATATGCTGAGAAGCTTGAAGAAGCTGCAGGATTTTATGACAAAGCGAGTACAAGCTCCAATGCCATGCTTGCCTCCTTTGCCTACAATCAAGGTGGCGTTTTATTGGGAAATAAAAAGGAATATGAGGTTGCTTTGAGTAAATTTAAATCAGCCTTAATCCAAGACCCATTGAATGAAGTTGCTCGCTATAATTATGAATTATTGGCGAGATGGTTAAAACGCGATGAAGAGCGAAAAAATCAGGAGGAAAATCCACCGGAACCCTCTGAATTTGCGAAGCGAAACAAAGCGGAAGCCGATAGACTTGTTGAACAATTCAGGTTTAGAGATGCGTTAAATGTAATGACAGAAGCTTTAGAACAAGATTCTACCGTAGCTGCTTATCAGGAGTTTATTACCCACTTACAAGAAGTCACTGAAATCAATGAAAAATAAAAGCATTATTCTTTTCTTTTTTGCCATGATTCTGGGTCTTTCCACTCAAGCACAGACTGCTGGTGATTTTTTCAACAGAGCAGCCCGCTCCTATGTCAAAACCGAGCGGGATCAGGCCTTGAATACCGTCAATGAAGGTTTGAGCAAATTCCCGGGAGATACCAAGCTACAAGCCCTAAAGGAAAAATTAGAGCAAGAACAAGAACAGGAACAAAACCAAAATCAGGAGCAGCAAAATCAGCAAAACCAAGAACAGCAACAACAAAATCAACAAAGCCAAGGCGAGCAGGGAGAGCAGCAGGAAAATCAGGATCAAGGTGACAAAACTGATCAGGATCAGGCAAAGGAATCCCAATCCGGCGATCCTCAAGAAAAAAGTCAAGATCCAGCCAATGAAAACGCCAATGATCAAATGGATGCCAACCTAGTTGATAAGCAAAAGGCTTTGGAAGAATTCAAGGAGAAACTAAAAGCCATGAATCTGACACCTGAACAGGCAGCCCAGATTTTGGAAAGTATGAACGCCGCCGATCTCCGATATATTCAACAAAACCGTAAAAAAGCCACTCAGAGACCTAAGCGTGGAATACCTGATTGGTAAAATTGATTCAAAATATATTTATCAGATAAACCCAAATAAACATGATCAAAGAAGTATATATCGTATCCGCAGTTCGAACTCCCCTTGGCAGTTTTGGAGGGAAATTATCCGGCTTGACCGCAGTTGAATTGGGGACCACAGCCATTAAAGGAGCTTTGGAAAAAGCTGGTGTAAAAGCAGAATCGGTTCAGGAAGTTTTTATGGGAAATGTAATTTCTGCAAATCTTGGACAGGCGCCAGCACGTCAAGCTGCTATCGGAGCAGGCATTGGATACAATGTACCTTGCACCACTGTCAATAAAGTTTGTGCTTCTGGAATGAAGTCCGTCATGCTTGGAGCTCAAACCATTATGCTTGGAATTAATGATGTGGTGGTCGCAGGTGGAATGGAAAGCATGTCTAATGTTCCGTTTTATGTACCTAAAGCACGATTTGGATATAAATACGGGAATGCTGAATTCGTTGACGGATTAGTGAAAGATGGTCTTTTCGAAGTCTATTATAAATTTCCCATGGGAAATTGTGCTGACAATACTGCCCGTGAAATGAATATCACTCGAGAAGAGCAAGATGCCTATGCCATTCAATCTTACCAAAGAGCAGCCGATGCCTGGGCAAAAGGTTACTTTAAAGATGAGGTAGTTCCTGTAGAACTTAAAGGAAGAAAAGGAGAAACCATCCTCATCGATGAGGATGAGGAATATAAAAACGTCATGTTTGAAAAAATCCCTTCCCTCCGACCAGTATTTGAAAAAGACGGAACAGTCACTGCTGCCAATGCATCCACCATGAATGATGGAGCATCTGCTCTTGTTTTGGTAAGCAAGGAAAAAGCAGAGGAATTGGGATTGAAGCCTTTGGCGAAAATCAGAGGTTTTGCCGATGCAGCTACGGACCCGCTTTGGTTTACAACCGCTCCAGCTTTGGCCATTCCAAAAGCATTAGCTCATGCAGGCGTTAATCCTGAACAAGTTGATTTCTATGAAATCAATGAAGCATTCTCTGCTGTAGCTTTGGCAAACCAAAAAGAATTGAATTTGGATCCAGCCAAGCTCAATGTATATGGTGGAGCTGTTTCCTTGGGACATCCTCTAGGCGCTTCAGGAGCTAGAATCATTTCTACACTGAATTCTGTGCTTCATCAACAAAAAGGCAGCATAGGAGTTGCCGGCATCTGTAATGGCGGGGGCGGTGCTTCTGCTATTGTGATTGAAAAAATGTAAACTTTAAAATCAATCCGCGGCAAATTAGCTGTCGCGGATTTTTTTATGAAAAGAATCCTTCTTAGTCTCTTTTCCATTTGCATTCTTAGCTACGCTTCAGCCCAAGAAGCAGTGAGAACCTATTATGATGAGCAAAAAATGATGCTCAAGGAAATTTACTATACGGTTAATGGAAAAGCGGAAGGTCCTCTGAAAAGATATGATGAAGAAGGTCGACTTGTCTTAACCGGTCAATTGAAAAATGATCAGCGAGAAGGACTTTTCGTCGAACTTAATCCTGAAACAGGTGACACACTCCGAATTATCCCATTCATCCAAAACAAGAAACAGGGACTCAGTCAAAGTTTCTTTCTCAATGGTTCCATCCGGCAGGAATTGACTTTTGTTGATGACCAAATTCAGGGAAGGGTAACTACCTACTTTGAAAATGGTCAAATCCAAGATATCACTCAATTCCAATCCGGAAGTCCTAATGGAAAAAGTGAGCGATTTTACGCAGATGGAAAACCAGAGCGAATAGCCTTTTACGAGGAAGGTCAGCTTGATGGAGAACTATTGGAATACTACCCAAATGGAACACTTAAGGTAAAAGCCTTTTACGAAAAAGGTGATTTGGAAGGAAAAGAAATTACCTATTTTGAAAATGGTCAGGTTCAATCTGAAATAGAATTTAGAAGAGGGGTCTATGATGGAGACTTTTTAGAATTTTTCCCGAGCGGTAAAAAAAGAACAGAGTCATTTTATAAAAATGGAATAGAAACAGGTACTACTCGGGAATATTTCGAAAATGGACAAATCCGCTCTGAAATCACCTTTAAAAACGGGATTCCAACTTCTCCATTCAGAAGCTATGACCAAGAAGGCAAGCTTACATTGATTCGTGAATTTGAACCTAAGTCAGATTATGTTTCCAAGGAAACCTTTTACCATCCCAATGGCCAAATTCAACAAGTAATAAATTATGAAAATGGATTGGCCCAGGGAGAAGTCAAAGTCTATAGATCTACAGGAACCTTGGAAGAAATCCGTTATTTCAAGAATGGAAGACCTACAGGAACTTGGCTTTTCTTTGATGAAGAAGGCAATCAAATTCGAACCGAAAAAAAGTAAAACAAAGATTAGGAAAAGGAATCCCCAATAAATCCTCCATAGAAAAGAAAGCTTTTCTATTTTTGTCAAAACATCATCCCCATGAACCAATCGATCAAGGAAACCCATTTCCAATTTCCCGGACAAGTTGACTTTTACAAAGGAAAAGTACGGGATGTCTATATTTTCGAAAAGGAATTGGTGGTCGTAGCCTCGGACCGGATTTCTGCTTTCGATGTGGTTTTGCCACGCGCTATTCCTTTCAAAGGACAGGTCCTTAATCAAATTGCTGCTAAATTCTTGGAAGCGACTGCTGATATCGTTCCCAACTGGGTGACTGCGACACCTGATCCTAACGTGACCATTGGAAAGCGATGCGAACCATTTAAGGTGGAGATGGTAATTCGAGGATATATGTCAGGCCATGCTGCCCGGGAATACAAACTTGGAAAAAGAAGCATTTGTGGTGTTCCAATGCCTGATGGAATTCGGGAAAATGATCCTTTCCCCACCCCTATCATCACTCCCACAACCAAGGCTTCCGAGGGTCATGACGAGGATATTTCTAGAGAAGACATCTTAGCCAAAGGGATTGTCAGTGAGGAAGATTACGTGGTTTTGGAAAAATATACCCGAGCCTTGTACCAAAGAGGTCAGGAAATGGCTGCTGAAAAAGGATTGATTTTAGTGGATACCAAATACGAATTTGGAAAACATGATGGGAAAATCTACCTAATCGATGAAATTCATACACCCGATTCCAGTCGCTATTTCTATGCTGATGGCTATGAAGAAAATCAGCAAAAAGGACTTCCCCAACGACAGCTTTCCAAAGAATTTGTAAGACAGTGGTTGATCGAAAATGGCTTTCAAGGCAAAGAGGGGCAACAAGTACCTGAAATGACGGATGAAATTGTAGAAAGCATTTCTGATCGCTATATTGAATTATTCGAAAAAATAACCGGAGAAAAGTTTCAAAAGGCAATTACGAACAACATTGAAGAGCGTATTGAAAATGCCATTAAAAATTACCTTAAAGAAAACTAAATACAACTATGAAATACAGCATTGATAAGAAAGAGCAATACGTCATATTTACTCCTCTTGAAGAAAAATTGGATTCCCTCTTAGCTCCAAAATTGAAATCCGAACTTTTGACTGTTCATGCAGAAGGCTATGGAAAATTGGTATTGGATATGAGCTATGTAAAATACGTGGATTCATCAGGATTGAGTGCTCTATTGGTGGGAGACCGAGAATATGGAAATAATGGTGGACTATTTTTAATTTCCGGTGTACAGGATCATGTAATGAAGCTACTTCAGATTTCCATGCTGGATAAAAAATTGAATATCGTTTCTGATTTGGAGGAAGCCGGTGAAACCATTTTCATGCATGAAATCGAAAATGGTAGCGGCGAGGAAGAAGAAGAGACAGAAGATTGAAGCCTGAGTTTGAGGTAACGATTTTAGGGAATACTTCTTCTATTCCCGTTCATGGTAGGAACCATACGGCACAAGCTGTTCAAATTGGACAGGAATGGTTGCTCATTGATTGTGGAGAAGCTACCCAAATTCAACTCCGAAAATTCAAAGTCAAAGCTTCCAAAATAGATCACATTTTCATCTCCCATTTACATGGGGATCATTACTTAGGATTAGTAGGCCTGCTTTCCAGTTTTCACCTAGGAAAACGAAGCAGGCCTTTAAGCATTTATGGCCCCAAAGGTCTGGATGAAATCATTACTACTCATTTTAGATGGAGTAATACTAGGTTAACCTATCCTATTCATTACCAAGAAACTAAGGATAATCAGTTAAATCTTTTACTTAACCATCCTAAATTCATGGTCTACAGCTTTCCTTTAAAGCATCGATTACCTACTACGGGCTTTTTGATTCGAGAAAAACCACGGCTTAGAAATTTAATCAAGGCAAAATTGGAGGAGCAAAAACTTCCTATTGAGGCCATTAATTCACTCCGACAAGGAATGGATTACATAGGTGTGGATGGTTCATTTTATGCCGTTAGAGAGTTCTGCTATCCTCCTGAACCTGTGCGGTCCTATGCTTATTGTTCGGACACCATTTTTTGGCCCGAATTGATAGAGTACATACAGGGAGTGGATCTACTTTATCATGAATCTACCTTTCTCGAAGCAGATAAACAACGAGCCGATCTCACCTATCACAGTACTGCATCACAAGCGGCAGAAATAGCTAAATTGAGTAAAGCCAAAAAACTCCTTTTGGGACATTTTTCCTCTAGATACAAGGATTTGAGTCCCATGAAGGCAGAAGCAGAAAACATCTTCCCGGAGGTGGAGTTGAGTGAAGAAGGAAAAACCTACAGCATATGACCCGCTCAGAATCTTCCAAAAAGACCAACCTGTTCATGATCCTAGGATCCATATTTCTTACCAATGCGATATTGGCGGAAATAATTGGAGTGAAGATTTTCTCAGCTGAAAAAACCATTGGCTTTGAACCTGTTAATTGGACCTTTTTCGACGAATATGTCTTGGATTTCAATTTGACTGCAGGTGCTGTTATTTGGCCCATCGTTTTCATTACCACGGACATTATCAATGAGTATTTTGGGAAGAAGGGTGTTCGAAAAGTTAGTTTTATCACTGCTGGACTGATTGCATACATCTTTTTGGTGATTACTGTTGTCACCAAATTAGTCCCGGCTGATTTTTGGCTTGACGTAAATGCCGTCACTCCTTCAGGAGAAGAGTTTGATATTTCTTATGCGTTCAATACCATATTTAGACAGGGATTAGGAATCATAATCGGCTCATTGACCGCATTCTTATTGGGACAATTGGTGGACGTGTTTGTATTCCAACGGCTTCGTGCCGTCACTGGACCAAAAATGATTTGGTTAAGAGCAACAGGTTCCACCTTAATCAGTCAGTTTTTTGACTCATTTGTAGTATTGGGAATAGCATTCTACCTATTTGGCAATTGGAGTATCAGTCAGGTAATTGCCGTAGGAATCATCAATTATGTATACAAGTTTATTGTAGCTGTCGTACTGACTCCCCTTCTTTATGTAGGTCATGGAATGATTGACAAGTATTTGGGGAAAGAATTGGCAGAAAAGATGATGAAGGAAGCATCTGCAGATAAAACCTTTCTTTAAATCGAATAAGACAGATCAACCAAATATTTTTTTATGATTTCTTCCATATTTTAAAGAATATTCTAAATGATTTGAAAGATCACTTGTTTCACGAAATAATTATACATACTTTTGCACCGTCAATTTTGACGCAGAAAATTTTTTCTGAGCCGTGATTTCCTTACTGTCGCTTGTCTGGGATCAAGGAACATGGCAGGAAAAAGTAAGGAAACATCATGGAAAACAACACAAAATTCTCAGACCTGGGGATTTCAAAAGAAATCTTACAGGCAGTGGAAGAGATGGGCTATACCCAACCTTCCCCCATTCAAGAACAAGCTATCCCCTACATCCTAGAAGGTCATGACGTAATTGGTCAGGCTCAAACAGGTACTGGTAAGACTGCAGCATTTGCCATTCCAATTATTGATTTGGTGGATGCAGACTTTCACAAACCTCAAGCTATCATCCTTTGCCCTACTCGGGAACTTGCAGTGCAAGTAGAAGGAGAATTTCAAAAATTAGCAAAGCATCACCGAAAAATCAGTTCTGTAGCTATTTACGGAGGAGAATCAATCGACAAGCAGATTCGAATCTTGAGAAAAGGCGTACAGATCGTAGTCGGTACTCCAGGGCGAGTTCAGGATCATATTGATCGAGGAACTTTAAAATTGGATGACGCAGGAATCATCGTTTTGGATGAAGCGGATGAAATGCTAGATATGGGCTTCCGAGATGATATCGAGGCTATTTTGCAGGAAATGCCTGAAGAAAGACAAACCGTCTTTTTCTCAGCTACGATGGCAAAGCCTATTATGGACTTGACGCGCAAGTACCAAAATGAGCCTCATATAATTAAAATCGCCAAAAAAGAATTAACAGTAGATCGTATCGAGCAAATCTATTACGAGGTAAAACCAACCTTGAAAATGGAACTGATGGTGCGGTTGATGACTGTAAATAACTACAACCTCTCTGTGGTATTCTGTAATACAAAACGAATGACCGACGAGGTTACTGAATCTTTGGGTTCAAGAGGAATCTTAGCGGAAGCGCTACATGGGGACCTTTCCCAAGCTCAACGCGATAAGGTTATGGGCAAATTCCGAAAAGGACTTTGCACGGTATTGGTCGCTACTGATGTGGCAGCTAGAGGTATTGACGTAGACAATGTAGAGGCAGTATTCAATTTTGATTTGCCTTTAGATGAAGAATATTACGTTCACCGAATCGGAAGAACCGGTCGTGCTGGAAAATCCGGAGTTGCTATCAACTTCGTGACGGGTCGTCGGGACATGCAGAAAATCAAGGATTTAGAGCGATTCACCAAAGCAAGTATCACTCGCATGGATCCTCCTTCTGTTACCGAACTGATCGACATGAAAAAGCGACAGTTGGTGAAGGATGTACACAGAACTCTTGCTAAAGACGAGGATAATCAAATTTTCGAAGAAACACTCGGTCAATTATTGACAGAAGGTTTGACTCCTGAGCAGGTAGCACTTGGTTTGATCAAAATGACCATGGGTGAAGCTGTTCAAGAGCTTAGAGATCAGGATTTCTCCTTGCCATCTTATCAAGACCGAAGAAGAGAGCGCGGAGAGCGGTCTGAAAGAGGCGGTCGATTTGAGCGAGGCAGCAGAGACGGAGGCAGAAGAGGCGAAAGAGGTGAAAGAGGTGAAAGACGAGAAGGCGGAAGAGAGCGCAGAGGTGGAGCAAGAACTACTGAAGCAAACATGACCCGGTTATTTTTGAACTTGGGTAAGAAAGACCGAATCCGTCCAAACGATATCGTAGGTGCCATTGCCGGTGAAGCTGGAATTCCTGGAAAAAGCATTGGAGGAATCGATATCTACGAAAACTTCTCCTTTGTGGATGTGCCTAAAAAAGATGCGGATCATGTAATCCGTACCATGAAGCACAACACCATCAAGGGTAAGACCGTTAATATGGAAATTTCAAAAGGTTGATTATAGGTTAAGGTTAATTTGGTTTAAGCACATTTCTTTCGGGAAATGTGCTTTTTTTGTGTAAAAAAGGTCCTATGCCGCTCTTTTTTCAGGAAAACAGTAAAGCCCCCACTATCACACTAAGCTCGGATGAATCCAAGCATTTGATCCGGGTATTACGTCAAAAAACCGGAGACGAAGTTCAAGTGACTGATGGAGAAGGAAATCTATTTCATTGTAAAATATCTAATCCTGACCCCAAAAAGACAGAACTAGCTGTAATTTCAACTGAGGTAATTGAGCCGGATAATTTTGAAATTCACCTAGCCATCTCCCCTACCAAAAGCCCGGACCGAATGGAATGGATGGTAGAAAAGATAACAGAGATTGGTTTTTCTAAGCTTTATCTAATGAAAAGTCAGCATTCTGAGCGATCATTTTTGAAAACCGAAAGATTAGAGAAAAAGGTTATCTCAGCTTGTAAGCAGAGCAAACAATACCGAAAACCTAGCATAGAAAGTGACTGGAATTTTCAGGATTTGATAAAATCGAGTGATTTTGAAGGCTTTCAAAAATTCATCGCTTATGTGGATGAAAATCATCAAAACCATCTTTTTGATGTGGCTCTTCCGGGGAATAAATATTTGATCTTAATTGGCCCTGAAGGGGATTTCGATCCAAGTGAAATTGAGGATGCTTTTGAGCAGGGATTTGCTCCAGTTTCGTTGGGAAAAAGTAGACTTCGAACAGAAACCGCCGGCCTAGCTGCAGTTCAAATGCTTCAGGTAGTCAATCGATAAGCGATTACTTTTTAGAATTCACTTGAAGTTTAATTGATTAAAAAGAGAAATTCTTAATTTAGAGTATTGCAATAAACCTAGCTTCAAAAAGGTTAATATTTTAGGTTCAATTTTTAAAGAATAAGCCCGTGCCTTACAAAGAACGTGTCATCGAAAAAAAGTATCATTCCATTGGTGAGGTGGCATC
This sequence comes from Algoriphagus kandeliae, assembly GCF_004571135.1. Classification (GTDB taxonomy): domain Bacteria; phylum Bacteroidota; class Bacteroidia; order Cytophagales; family Cyclobacteriaceae; genus Algoriphagus; species Algoriphagus kandeliae. The sequence continues at coordinate 588,418 of NZ_SPSB01000001.1, read as the reverse complement.
CATGTTTAAAGTTGCGCCATCACTAATCCGTTATTGGGAAGGTGAATTTGACATCATCCGTCCTAAAAAGGATAAAAAAGGAAACCGTCGCTACACCAAGGATGACATTCAAAAAATCCGATACGTATATCACTTGGTCAAGGAAAAAGGATACACTTTAGATGGGGCAAGAGAGGTAATCGCTCAGGGCAAGGATAAGGGTTTGGATAAAGTGGAGGCAGTTCAAAAACTTCAAGAGATCAAAGACTTTTTAATCAATTTGCGAAACGAAATCAATGGCAAAACCGGATCATGAACATATCCGATATTTTCTAGCCCTTTCCTTAGCTCCAAAAGTAGGCCCTGGTGTATTTAAAGCCATATCTGCATACGCTGGCTCTCCAAAAAACTTCTTCGAAATCCCAAAAGGAAAGGCTTCTAAAATCCCTAAAGTAGGGCCTAAACTTCTTGCCATTCGGGAATCCAAAGACCAGTTGCTTCGCAAAAGCGACTCCCTTCTAGAATTGGCAGAAAAGAAAAATTTTCAAATCCGAACCTACCTCGATCCTCATTTCCCTCAACGCTTAAAATCCATTGAAGATGGGCCTATCGTGCTTTTTTCAAAGGGGGTCGATGATTTGAATTTCGAAAAATCCATTGGTATTGTCGGTACCCGAAGTGCCACAGAATATGGGAAATCTGTTACCAGGAAAATTGTAGAGGATTTAGCGATTTATAAACCTATAATCATCTCTGGATTAGCCTATGGGATTGATATTGAGGCACATCGTGCTGCTTTGCAAGCTGGTCTTCCTACCATGGCGGTGATGGGCTCTCCTATTGACCAAATCTACCCTGCTGTCCATCGAAAAACAGCAGAGCAACTTCAGGAAAATGGAGCCTTGCTAAGTGAATATGCACCGGGAAGTAAAATGATGCCTGGAAATTTCCCAGCTAGAAACAGAATTATTGCCGGATTATCTGACGCTTTGATTGTGGTCGAAGCTGCAGCGAAAGGGGGAGCTTTGATCACTGCTGAAATTGCCTATAGTTATGATAAGGAAATTTTCGCCGTTCCGGGAAATCTTCAATCCACTTATTCAGAAGGTTGCAATCATCTGATTAAGAAAATGAAGGCTTCTATCTACACAGGACCGGATGATATAGGCGAAGCGCTTTTTTGGAGCAAACCGGGAGAAAAAGCTACTCCAAAACCCAAACTCGATTTTTCCAATCGAGAGAAAGAAGAACAAGCAATTTTGAGTCATTTACAGGAAAAAGGAGAATCTGAAATCGATTTGATTTCTTATGCCACAGAAATCCCTTTGGGTATTTTGTCATCCAAGTTACTATCTCTGGAATTTGAAGGAATTGTGAAGTCTTTACCCGGAAAGAAATTCAAATTGCTGGTCTGATTATTTAGACTTCAACCTTCTGATCAATTTCGGATAATACCAAAGGTAAAATCCACTTAGCGCTAAAAATATCAAACCAATAGATGTAAGGGTTGAGTAAAAAAGCTTTGCGCCCTCGTCACCAGTTGTATAATAATCCACGATACTTCCATCATGGAGCTTTTCAATCCAATCTGAATGGCGGGTAGAAATTGACAAAACTTCTCCAGAATATCCATCTATCTGCACTTCAGAAAAATGACTTTTAAAAGTCACCTTAGCAATGCCTTTGTCCGGACGAATGTCAATTCGATCGACTTCTGTCTCTCGTCCCAATTTTCGCATTTCCTCCTCCCCGATGAGTACCATTTCAGAGGGTAAAATCCAAGTTCCGTTTTCTATTTGAGTCTTTTGGGTTGGAGGAAGTAGTTCAACTTTCTTTTTCCAAGCAAGCAAAATAGAAGTGATTCCAATCAACAGAAAAAAGACAATCAAAGGAATCCCCATCCATTTATGAAGGGTTCTAAATAGACGGACAGCTTTAACCTTTTGCTGGATTTGTGAACTACTCATGAAAAATCAAAAAAAGACGGAATTTGAAAGTTTCATCGCCTCCCGAAGTTCGGATTTATCCAAATTCAACTCAAAGCCTTCTTTCTCCAAAGTTTCAATCATCTTTTCTGTGGCCATATTTCCTACCAACTCATCTTTTGCCATCGGGCAACCACCGAATCCTTGAAGCGCACCATCAAATCGTCTACAACCACCTTTCAATCCTGCGATGACTTTCTCTTCGATCTGATCTTTTCGGCTATGCAAATGAGCCCCAAAAGTAATATGTGGAAAAGCCTCAACTTGAACTTTAAATAATTCAGTAATTAATGAAGGCTCAGCAACACCAATGGTATCGCTTAAAGAAATGATTTTGATTTCCAATTCATCCAATTTCTGAACAAATTCTGCCACTAATTCCGGTGAATAAGGGTCTCCATAAGGATTTCCAAATCCCATACTAAGGTAAACCACCTGTTCCTTTCCCTTAACCTCACAAAGATTTTGGATAGTTTCTACGGTTTCCAAAGCCTGCTCAATACTGGCATTTGTATTTCGCCGCTGGAAAGTTTCTGAAATAGATAGCGGAAAACCTAAATAATCAATCTCTTCAAATTGGAGAGCATCTTCTGCTCCCCTAACATTTGCTACGATTGCCAAAAGCTTTGATTTGGATTTATGCAAGTCCAGCATTTCGAGCACCTCTGCCGTATCTCGCATTTGTGGAATTGCTTTGGGACTCACAAAACTCCCAAAATCAATAGTATGAAATCCAACCTCTAATAATTGATTGATATATGCTGCTTTGATAGCAGTATCAATAAAATCTGGTAAGCCCTGCATCGCATCCCGAGGACACTCAATCAATTGAATCATATTCGAAGATAGGGAGAATCAGGAAAAGGAAAATGAAGATTTGGAGGAGTGGTTTATAAATTCATATTTAAAAAAATTAAATGATTTCGAATAAAATACTTTAGCAAACAACGAATCAATTCCCCCTTTGTAAAGAGGGAATCAATTCGAAATAAATTCTATTGTTATCCTTTCCTTTAAATAAATAACCAGTCCTTATCAACTTAACTTAAACCGAATGGGAAGTTTAACTGTCGTCGGTACAGGAACTCCATTTTCCTTTTTGGGAGTCCATTTATGAGGATATATCTCTACTACCCTCACAGCCTCCACCCACAAAGCTTTATGGATGAACTCAGGGTTTCCTACCCGAATTTCTCCTATCTCACCTTTTTCATTCAAATCAAATTCAAGGAGAACTGTCCCTTCGGCTTTAGCAGCCCTAGCTTCTGGTGGATAGCGTAAATTCCGAAGCAAATGATTATTCCATCCATTTTTCCCTCCTTTTGGAGCTGGATCTTCAATGATTGGTTTTGGAATAATATCGCCCGATTCAGAATAGTATACTTCCGAAATCAATTCCCCATCGTTAACGGTAACTTCACTCCTTAAAGCACCACTAGGATAAAAAGTCTTCTCCTCGCTTGCTGAATTTATATTATCAAAACGCTTTGTGGATTCTGTCTCACCATTGGGGAAATATTCTAGTGTTCTCCCACTTTTAATATTCCCATTCTCATCCAAAAGAGCAGTAGTGTGGCGAACTTTAATGGTATCCTTCGTAAAAATTTGAGTATGCCGGACTCCATTTTCCTCCAAAACAATTTTGAAATATTCGTATCCATACTTCGAAATATCCACAACAGGCATTTCCATAAAGTTCAAATACTCTAAGGTTTGGGCAGAGGCTATTGAACTTTGAATCAAAAAGAGAAAGAAAAAAAGGTATTTACGCATAAAATTCATTTTTACTAAAAAAGTAAAAACAAACTAAATTTAAAATATTTTTAATAAATAAGTTTAAAAAACCGCTTTCGCAATTTTATAAGTAGCATCGGCTTTACTCATGGTATAAAAATGGAGACTTGGAACTCCCGCAGCAATCAATTCCTTTGACTGCTCAATCGCCCATTCAATCCCTACCTCTTTAACCTCTGCATTGGTCTTACACTTTTCTAATTCATCCATCAATGCATCCGGAAGATCCAAATAGAAAGTCCGAGGAAGCATGGTGATTTGATTAACAGTGGTAATAGGCTTGATTCCTGGAATAATCGGCACCTCAATTCCTATTTCTCGTACCTTTTTGACAAAATCAAAGAACTTCTGATTGTCGAAAAACATCTGCGTAACAATGTACTCAGCACCTCTATCCACTTTTTCTTTGAGGTATTTCAAATCAAATTTCATAGAAGGAGCCTCAAAATGCTTTTCGGGATAACCTGCTACACCTACGCAAAAATCAGTATGAAAATTAGTCTCCGTTTCCTCATGGAGATATTTCCCTTGATTCATTCGAACGATTTGCTCCACCAATTCACTGGCATAGTGGTGCCCATCTCTTTCAGGAACAAACTTCCCTTCTGTCTTAGGGGCATCTCCGCGTAAAGCCAAAACATTGTCAACCCCAATGAAATTCAAATCGATCAAGGCATTCTCTGTTTCCTCCTTGGTAAACCCTCCACACAACAAATGGGGCACAGCATCCACATGAAACCGGTTCATGATAGCGGCACAAATCCCAACCGTCCCAGGTCGCTTTTTGGTGCTAATCTTTTCCAAAAGACCATTTGGATGTTTCTTGTAAATGTATTCTTCCCGATGATAGGTAACATCCACAAAGGGAGGCTTAAACTCCATCAAAGGCTCAATTCCCTCCAACAAATCCTTCAAGCTCTGACCTTTCAAAGGAGGTAAAATCTCAAAAGAAAAAAGCGTAGACTTCGCGTTTTTTAAGTGTTCAGTTATTTTCATGTACTTATGCTTCTACAATAGGTTTAGGTTGGTAGGCTAAATTTGGGGAAAGCAATCGCTCGGCTTGAGCCAAAGAAATTCCCTTTCTTTTCGCATAGGATGCTACTTGGTCCTCAGCGATTTTCCCTAAGCCAAAATACTTGGCATCTTGATGAGCAAAATAAAAGCCAGAAACAGAGCTTGTCGGAATCATGGCGTAGCTCGAAGTCAATGTAATTCCAACTGTATTTTCCATATCCAAAATTTTGGAAATGGTTTCTTTCTCAGAATGCTCAGGACATGCCGGATATCCCGGAGCTGGACGAATACCTTGATAAGCTTCACGAATCAATTCTTCATTTTCCAATCGCTCTTCGGAAGCATAGCCCCAATAATCCTTTCGCACCAATTCATGCACATATTCCGCAGCTGCTTCTGCCAATCGATCAGCCAAAGCTTTGAATAAAATGTCGTGATAATCATCTCCAGCAGCTTGGAATTCAGCTAATTTCCTTTCCATTCCCAAACCTGCCGTTACTGCAAAACATCCCAAATAATCGGTTTTCTCAGGATGAAGATAATCCACTAAGGATCGATTAGGTACCCCTCTTCCTTTTTTGCCTTGCTGTCTCAAGAAATGAAAATCAGCCACCTTCTCTCCTGCCGAATCCAATACTGACACATCTTCCCCTTTTCTTTCAACAGGAAGTAGGGAAAACACTGCTTTTGCCTGAAGCCACTTTTCTTCGATAATTTGATCCAACATGGATTGGGCATCGGCAAAGAGTTTTTTCGCTTCTTCTCCCACTACCGGATCTTCGAGGATTTTGGGGAAACGACCACTCAACATCCAAGTACTAAAAAATGGGGTCCAATCAATGTATTCTCGAAGAACTTTCAAGTCTAATTCTTCCAACACAGTTCTTCCCAGAACTTTTGGTTGAACAGGTTCAAATTGGGACCAATCTATGTCAACCGGATTAGAAATAGCCTCTTCAAAACTCACCAATTGCTTAACGGATTGCTTCGCTTCATGCTCAATCCGAAGTTGGCGGTAAGTTTCCTTGATTTGTTTATGGTAAGCATCTCGAGTTTCCTCCGAAATAGCCTCTCCGGCAATTGGAACGGATTTACTGGCATCCGTTACATGAACAACCGTTCCTGAGTAAACCGGATCAATTTTCACCGCGGTATGAATTCGGGAGGTGGTAGCACCACCAATTAGCAATGGAATTTTCAACCCTTGTCGCTCCATTTCGGAGGCCACATTCACCATTTCATCCAAAGAAGGTGTAATTAAGCCACTCAAACCAATGATATCAACCTTATTTTTAACTGCTTCATCGATGATTTTTTGAGCATCCACCATCACTCCTAAATCGATGATTTGGTAACTATTGCAGGCTAAAACTACTCCAACAATATTTTTTCCGATATCATGCACATCTCCCTTTACAGTCGCCAAAAGTATCTTTTTCAAAGAGGAGGATTCCTGTCCCTCTTCCGGCAATGGCATGAATGGCTCCAAATAAGCAACCGCCTTTTTCATTACTCGAGCTGACTTGACGACTTGAGGAAGGAACATTTTCCCTTCTCCAAACAAATCCCCCACTACATTCATCCCATCCATCAAAGGACCTTCGATCACCTTCAAAGGATCATTTAATTCCAGCCTCGCTGCTTCGGTATCTTCGATAATGAAATCCAAAATACCCTTTACCAAAGCATGCTCAATCCGTTTAGCAACAGGCTCATTTCTCCAAGCTTCACTGACTGCCTCCTTTTTACCGGAAGATTTTACCGTCTCTGCAAAATCCAATAAGCGCTCAGTAGCATCCGACCTTCGGTCAAAAAGTACGTCCTCTACTCGCTCTAGCAAATCTTTCGGGATATCATCATAAACCTCCAACATGGTTGGATTGACAATTCCCATATCCATTCCATGATGAATAGCATGGTACAAAAATGCCGCATGCATGGCTTCCCTTACGGGATTATTTCCTCGAAATGAAAAGGACACATTGGAAACCCCTCCACTTACTTTAGCACCCGGAAGGTTTTCTTTGATCCATTTAGTAGCCAAAAAGAAGTCCAAAGCATTTCGTCTATGCTCTTCCATCCCAGTCGCCACCGGAAAGATATTGGGATCAAAAATGATATCCTGTGGATTGAATTTGACCTGTTCGACTAGAGTTTTATAGCTTCTGGAGCAAATCTCGATTCTTCTATCCAAGGTATCAGCCTGACCTTTTTCATCAAAAGCCATGACCACTACCGCAGCTCCAAACTTTTTGATAGTCTTTGCTTGCTGAATAAATTCTTCCTCTCCATTCTTGAGGGAAATGGAATTCACAATTCCTTTTCCTTGAATACATTTCAGACCAGCTAGAATAATATTCCATTTGGAACTGTCAATCATGATCGGGATTCGGCTGATCTCAGGCTCAGAAGCAATCAAATTGAGAAAGCGAACCATGGCCGCTTCCCCATCCAGCATTCCTTCATCCATGCAGACATCCAAAACCTGAGCTCCCCCTCTTACCTGATCCAAGGCTACTTCTAGTGCCTCGTCAAATTGTTCGTTGAGGATCAACCGGGCAAATTTCTTTGAGCCGGTTACATTCGTACGCTCCCCGATATTGACAAAATTGATATTCGGAGTAAAAACCAAAGGCTCTAGGCCTGATAATTTCAAATAATTAGACTTAGACATTTTCCTCCCCTTCTATAAGTTCTTCTTCTACTTTTCTGGGTGAATACCTGGCAGCGGCTTTTGCCAAAGCCCGAATATGATCTGGAGTAGTTCCACAGCAGCCTCCCAAAATATTCAACATGCCTTCTTGAAGAAAATGCTCCATTTCTCCAGCCATTTCACCGGCACCCTGATCATAGGCTCCAAACTCATTAGGCAAACCAGCATTAGGATAAGCCGAAACATAATAAGGTGCCTTATCAGCTAAAACTTTCAAATAAGGACGCAATTCTTTTGCTCCCAATGCACAATTCAGACCCACAGAAAATAAAGGAACATGAGAAACAGAAATCAAAAATGCCTCGGTGGTTTGACCGGAAAGTGTGCGCCCGGAAGCATCTGTGATGGTTCCCGAAATCATAATGGGAATTCCCCCTTCATGCGGATCCAAAGGAATATTTCTTTCTTCGAAAACATCCTGAATGGCATATAATGCAGCTTTGGCATTCAAAGTATCAAAAATGGTCTCTACCAATAAAATATCTACTCCACCATCCAAAAGTCCTCGAACTTGCTCCGCATAGGCTTCTGCCAATTGATCAAAGGTGATTGCCCGATATCCGGGATCATTGACATCCGGAGAAATAGATGCTGTCCGGTTGGTTGGTCCCATGGCTCCAGCCACAAAACGAGGTTTGGAAGGATCTTTTGCTGTGAATTCATCGGCTACATCCCGAGCGATTTTTGCCGAGGCCAAATTCAAATCATACGCCAAATATGACAAACCATAATCCTCCTGAGCGATAGAAGTCCCCGAAAAGGTATTGGTCTCAATGATATCCGCTCCGGCCTCCAAATATTCGCGATGAATAGCCTTAATAATATCCGGCCTACTCAAGGAAAGTAAATCGTTATTTCCTTTTAAGGCTTTAGGATGATTTTTAAGCTCAGGAGTTCGAAAATCTTCTTCAGTCAACTGATACCGCTGAATCATGGTGCCCATAGCACCATCAAGTACCAGAATTCTGTTTTTTATTGTTTTTAGGAGTAATTCCGTTCTGTTTTGCATCATTTTCATTCATCATTCAAAAAACTTATCGAGCAAAACACGGAGAAAAGTACAGGGTAATCTTTTCCGCTCATCTTTTTCCGGCGATTCCGGAATGGGAATTAGCACCTTGTTCGCAGGTTGCTAAGACGTCGTAGGGCCCTTCCCTCGGTCTTTCTCGATAAGCCTTCCAAAGGTAATAGCAAAAGCGCAATAAAACTACAGACTCAGGATTAAATAGCAGGCAAAAAGGAATTGAAACTTTCTTTTCCAATTAAGGACGCACTCCTACCCCAAACATCAAATACGGAGCGGTCATGTATTGTGCCATATCCAATTCACCCAATCGGTAATTGGCGAGGGCAAGTTCATAGCCTAAGGAAACATTAAACACCAAATCAAAAAACTTCCGTTTTGTCACCGGATACGCATACTCTAAAAACACTTCAGGCTTGGCCATCAACCCACTATTTTTCAAATAGCCATCGAATTGACGCTGTTCGAAAAGTTCAGGAAAGTTTGGTTTATCCACCTGAGAAAGCGTGTAGCGAATATTTCCAAAACCAATACCTCCTAAGGCTCCCAAGGCCATATTTTTATACTGCAAAAATTTCATTCCTCCATTCGCATAGACACGAAGACTATTCAATGTTTGGGATTTAACTGCATTGGCAGACCCATCCATAGCCAAATTGTAAACTTCCACACCATAGAGAACTCCCTCCGTTTCCCCGGTAATTTTCAAGCCCAAATTCGAAGGTCTTCCTTTCAAAGGATCATACCCTGCTTCTACCAATTGCTCATTCAAGCGGTCTGGTTTGGTAAAATGAAAACCTGAAACCAATTGCAAAGCAATCGAGGCATCCTTGTAAAAGAAATTCCGATCAGGAATACTAATACCTGTTCCCACTCGAATAAAAGCACCGCTTTGGGTATTTTGAAATGACATGTCTGCCAAATTCCATTTTCCCTCAAACGGGCTAAATGCATAGCCTAGCTTGGCGATAACTTCTAGTGATTCCTTCCTTCCAGGAATCGGAAAATCATAACTGAGTTGAAATCCGATCTCTGTCAAAAAATCACCATACTTTATACTTCCCCGATGAATATTGTTTTCTCTCAAAATAAACCCTTGCTCAGGATTAGACAGAAAGTCTTCAAGGTTTGAGGTGGATTGCATGGGAAGCATTTGGAAATTCAAAAATCCCATCCCCAATGACATGTAATGAATCAACTGGAAATTGGACTCCTCGGTGAAGGAATAGCCCACATTTAATAGAACTCGTGAAGTTCTGTAACTCATCCTATAGCCATCAAACTCACTCCTTCCTCCTTGGTTGTGAAACAATTCCAATCCTAAAACAAAATCATTGATTCGGTTTTGGTAGCCAAGACCTAAGGTTCGGTAGCGATTTCTTAGCGGAGAAAGCCCTCGATCATTCAGCATTTCATTGAACTGATTCAATTTGGCACCGCTCGTTCCTACCAAAGCATAAAAAGTACTTCTTTTAGTAATCAAACCTTGTGCATGGCTAATTACCGGAAGGAATACCAATGAAAATAAAAGGAAAACCCTAAAAAAATAGGACATTATAATTGGCTTTGACTAGTACAAATTTACCAAGCCTTAATGGCAAAATTTGTGCTAATCCGATAAAAAGCTTCTCGATCGCAAGTATTTGGATAGTTTCTCATATAAAACTTCCGGTGAAAAAGGCTTTGGAATATAATCATCAATTCCTGCCTCAAGCATCTCATTTTTAACCTCTTCCAAAGAAGAAGCCGTCAATGCCAAAATTGGAATATTGGCCTTTTTTGCATTAGAATGACTGCGGATTTTTTTTGCTACCTCAAAGCCATCCAAGTTTGGCATCTGCAGATCCAAAAGCAAAATATCAAACATATCCTGCTCAAACTTATCCAAAGCACTTCTTCCATCCTCGGCCAACTCCAAATACCCCACATTCCATTTTTGAAGGAATTTTTTGATCAAAACCTGATTAACAGCATTGTCTTCGGCTACCAAAACGGCATATCCTTCCAAGGACCTTGAAGCTACATGAGTAGTTTCTTGGGCCACTTCCAGCTGCTTTTGATATACTTCGAATGGAACTTCAAATTCAAAGATACTTCCACCAGAAGGGTTAGGATAATAGTGAATTTCTCCTCCAAACAATTCTACCAAACGCTTCACAATAGCTAAGCCCAAGCCTGTTCCCCCATATTTTCGTGTGGTATCCGATGAAGCCTGGGTAAATGCATCAAAGATTCGTTCAGCTTTATCTTTTGGAATCCCGATTCCGGTATCTTCAAATCGAAACTGAATCCGGGTCCTACCTTCTGAATCTATCCCATTCTCCTGAAGCCCTATTTTTACAAAACCTTTTTCAGTAAACTTGATGGCATTACTTACCAGATTGTTGATCACCTGTCCCATACGGACAGAATCAGCCAAAACCCACTGAGGAATGGATTCATCAATTTCACAGGAAATCTTCAATCCTTTTTCATGCGACTGGAAACTGTGGGAATGAACGATGCGATGAAGCAAATGACGCAAATCCAATGGTAAATGCTCCAATTCGATTTTTCCTGAATCAATCTTATTGTAATCCAGAATATCGTTGATCAAGGCCATCAGATTTTCGGCTGAAAACTGCAAGGTTTTCAGGTTTTCCAACTGATCAGGCCGAGGGTCATCCTCCATCAGGAAGTGAGAAAGACCAATCACCGCATTCATCGGCGTTCGAATTTCATGACTCATGACAGACAAAAACTGAGACTTGATACGGGAGGCTTCTTCCGCATTCTCTTTAGCCTTTACCAATTCCTTCTGTGCCTGCTTCAATTTGGAAATATCCCGAGCAATCCCAGTGTACAAGCGACGCTTTCCATCCTTATCCCAAATGATTTTACCATTGGAATTGAAAACCCGGATTTCTCCATTTTTGTGAGGAAGCCTGAATTCCAAATATTGATTCTCGGATAGGAAATCCTGACTTTCGTTCAACATATTTTGGAATACATCCAAATCATCCGGATATAGGAAATCAAAGAAACTTCTTCCCAAGACTTCCTCTACTTCATACCCTAGGAATTGCTTGACATTCGGAGAGATATATTCAAAAACATAAGTATCCGTCAAGGAGAAGATAATCTCTGTAGATTCCTCTACCAGCGTTCTATACTTTTCCTCGGACTCCTCCAGTTGCTTCTTGGCAAGATATTCCTCCGTCACATCGCGGATGATGCTCAGTGCATATTCCACCTGTCCATTTTCGAGAATTGGACGGATAACACGATGGTATTTTCGATCTTTAAACTCAAACTCAGATTCTACAACTTCTTGATCTTGATAGACCCGATCTAAAATTTCACTGACCTCCTCCCTATCAGTCAAAGAAATATCTTTCAAATATTTTCCTTCAAAATCCTCTCTTGACAAGCCCCAATGCTCAAAATTGGTACCTTCTGCCAAAATGTATTGGCGATTCTTATCCAAAAGGAAAATATTGGTGCCAGGAATTTGAGAGGCTAGCATTCGGTATTGCTTCTCTTTTTCCTCCTTAAACTGCTCGAAATTTTTCCTTTCGGTAATGTCTTGAAAAATCCCCTGATGGAAAGTGATATGACCTTCGAAATCCTTTACATCGGAAGTTTTATCTTCTACCCAGACATAATCCCCAGAGGCTGTTTTAATTCGATATTCCCCTGAAAATGACAAAATCCCGGAGTCGGTCTTTCGGGAATCCCGAAGACCAATAATACTTTCTCGATCAGCAGGGTGAACCAATTCTAAGAATGAAACCCTTTTCCCCATCAAATCGGCTGATTGATAACCAAACTGACTGATGTTCTCTGAGATAAACTCTATTCGATAATTATCATTAGGATCAACTTGGAAAAGTACCGCCGGACTATTCTCAGCAATCATCCTAGCCCTTGCTGCTAGTTTTTCACTCTCTTTTTTATCCGTCAAACTTCGAAGAATGATGGAGAACCCAATTCTTTTTTGATTCTCTGAGAAAATAGACTTAATGGAAATTTCAAATGGGGAATTCCGAGTATGCTTCGTTTCTACGCTCAACTCTCCTTTCCAGACATTTCCATCCCGAACTTTCTTCATCAGGCGAGAAATCCCTTTTTCACCGTTCTCCAACTGGCAATTGAGCAAATCATCCACATTTCCCCGAAAAGTAGCTGCAGTTTCGGGACAGCAGAGTTGAATGGCAGCTTCATTGAGATAAATGACCTGCATATCCAAATCTGTCACTACAATGGGATCACTTACCTGAGCCAAAATCTGAGACTGCAATCGCAAATGCTCTTCAGCTGCTCGCTTGTGGGTCACATCGGTACAAAAACCTGTCACCTCCATCCCTTGATTCAGGAAGTTTTCCCGGGTTTCGATTTCATAAAAAATATAGGCCGTCCCACCTGTAGGATGCTGAATGGTAAATTCCCCAGACTCCTGACTTTTCTCGGCAATACTCTTTTTTAGTTTTTTGACAAATTCAGAGCGAGTATCCTTATCAATTTTGTAAATCAAAGCGGTAAACTCGCAGGTAAGGGGCTCTACACCAAGTCCAAATAATTCGGCCAAGCCTCCTGAGATATAAAAAAGGTCTTTTTGAGTGCTGTAGCGCCAAGAACCTGATTTAGAAAGCCGCTCGGTGGTTGCTAATAAACTCTCATTTCGCTGAATCCGTCGAGTAAGCAAACTGCCAGCATAGGCGCCAGCCAAAATATCTCCCAATTGCCGGAAAATCTGCAATTGCTTTTCGTTATGCTCGAGCTTTTTCTTATCTATTTCATAGCTCAACACACCCCGCAACTTATTGATAGAAATCATGGGAATAAGAAGTAAGACACGTCCATCTTCTTTTCCCTCAGGACAATCCACTAATTTGATCATCCCCTTTTCCAAACGATTTTTCCTAGCCTGAATCTCTTTCTGGATTTCCACAAATTTCTGTTGGGAATCTACCCGACTAGTCCAGGTATTTAAAAGTTCCAATTCATCTGTTTCCCGATTTAGGATCCAGATATAACCCAATTCGGCATGAAGAAACTGCCCGAATTTTTCCAACAAAAACTGAAATTCGACTTCTGGCTGAGTAAGGGTGGCATTGATCAGATGGGCTGAAACCTGGTTGATCAGGTTTTCGATTTCATATCTCTTTTGTAGGTCGCGATCCATCTGGATAAAATCCGTGATATCCCGACTGGAGAATAAAACCCCATTAATCTCTGGATGATGAAGTAGATTTTTGGCAAAGCTTTCCAAGTAAATTCGTTCACCACTTTGACGATTGATCCAAAAATCCACCGCTACTTCCCGATCAGATTCAAGAACCTCCTCGAAACTTCCCTTAACTAACTGAAGAATCCCAGCCTGAATAAAATCATTGAAATTACGGCCAACAATGGCCTCTACAGGGAATCCCAATTTCTCTCCGACCGAATCAGAAATGAATTTATAATTTCCCTTTTCATCCAAAATGGCGATCAGGTCATGGCTATTATTGAGAATACTCTGCATGTAGCTGAGCTCCTCGACTGCCTGAATATTCTTGTCAATCAGAAAATTTTCCTCGGTATTTTCCCCCATGTATCGAATAGGATTAGCCTTGACGATCAAAAAGCGGGAATTATAAGTAGAAGGAAGGTTCGTAAAAGACCATTCAAACCTTCGCATGGTTCCATCCTTGTATTCCAGAGACTTGAAATACCGGGAATTAGGAACCTCTCCATCTTCAAAGAATTTTTGAATTTGATCAATCAATTCCGGTTTGGAAAACCAGGCCTCCCATTCCAGAGGAAGGTCAACAAAGTGATCCCGAGAGTAATCATTCCAAAAAATAATCTCCTCCTCATCCATCAAGAACAAGGGTTCTTTGATCTCATTTAGGAAATCAGAAATATCAAATTGTTTAAAATTACTCATGAAAAAGTAATAGATACGGGTGTTGGTGGCCCTAATATCATAAAAAGATCAATTAAAAAACAAGTTTAGAGGGTATTAATCATGGTTTTGAATTTGGAAGTTGGGAAAAGGTCGGAAGGGAATTATTGATGAAATACAGTTGAAATACATAGAAATAATCCTTGCTGGGCAAGGGGAAATAGTGGAAGGAGATGAATTGTAAAAGGTAAACAGTGAATTGTAAGCAGTTCAAAACCGATTACCCTTTACCTCTTACTTCTTACAGAACCAAAACTATTCGCTTGCTGAAAACCAAAGTGGCGTTTTGTAAAAAGTAAACCGTGAATAGTAAGCCGTGCTGGGTACAGTTCACCCTTTACCTCTTACTTCTTACAAAACCAAAACCCCTTCCTTTTAGGCTACAAAAGTGGCATTTTGTAAAAGGTAAACAGTAAATAGCAAGCGGTCCTGGGTACTGTTTACCATTTACCTCTTACTTCTTACAACAAAAAAGAAAAAGTACCGTACCTACGGCATTTACCAAAACCCTATAAACACAATCTACACAGCTTCCGTGCCTAACGGCACTTCAAAAAGGTCAAAAGATTTCAAGAAAAATCATTGTCTGGCCAACGTGTGCGGAGGGACGACGCAGCAGCGGGGTGTGGGATAGCCATGCGGGGGTAAGCTTGGATGCGTCTTGTCCCGATTTTTATCGGGATGGTCCTTTTGGATCAAGCCAAAAGGACATAAAATAAAAAATCCTTCGCCGCCGTGCGTGTCCCCACGCAAGGTGATTGCAATAAAAATGTACCGTACCTACGGCACTGCCCAAAATCCCTATACACATAATCTACACAGCTTCCGTGCCTAACGGCACTTTCCCCCAACATTAAAACTTCAATTTATCTGGCTCGACGAAGGAGAGCCTATCTTGCCGTGGGCGTATCTCACGAACGAAGTGAGTATATCTTGCGAAGCGCAGCTGAGCCTATCTCGCGACCGCAGGGAGCATATCTCGCCGCAGGCGTATTTCGGGAACGAAGTGACCTTATTTCCCTATTAGCGTATTTCCCTTTTTCAGTTTAATCTTTCAATTTTTCCTACTATTTTGTTCCTTTTTACAAGGAGGAAAAAACTACATGCTACTTAGTAAACTGGAGATCAAGGGATTTAAGAGTTTTGGCGATCGGATGGTGATCAACTTCGACAAAGGGATTACCGGTGTCGTCGGTCCTAATGGTTGCGGAAAATCCAATGTTGTCGATGCAATTCGCTGGGTTTTGGGTGAGCAAAAAACCCGTATGCTGCGCTCCGATAAGATGGAAAACGTCATTTTCAACGGAACCAAAAACCGCAAACCCTCCAACCTGGCCGAAGTTTCCCTGACCTTTGAAAACACCAAAAACCTCCTCCCTACTGAGTACACGCATGTGACCATTACCCGGCGCTACTACCGCTCCGGTGAAAGTGAATACCAAATCAACGGGGTAACCTGCCGATTGAAGGATATCACCAACCTCTTTATGGATACGGGGATCAACTCCAACTCCTACGCCATCATCGAGCTCAAGATGATAGACGAACTGCTAAACGATAAGAACAACTCCCGTCGGGAGCTTTTCGAAGAGGCAGCTGGAATCTCCAAATTCAAAACCCGTAAAAAAGAAACGCTCCGCAAACTGGAGGACACCGATGCGGACCTGGATCGGGTGGAAGATTTGCTCTACGAAATCGAGAAAAACCTTAAGTCCCTGGAAAAGCAGGCTCGACAAGCATCCAAGTACTTTGAAATCAAAGCGGAATACAAAACGGCTAGTATCAATCTAGCCAAGAAAAGCATCGAGAAGTATACCCAATCTTTGCTCGATAACAATCGCAAAATTCAGGAGGAGTCAGATCGCAAACTGCAAATCCAAACCCAGATTGCCGATCAGGAAGCGCTCCTATCCCAACTCAAAACCGAACTCATCGCCAAGGAAAAACTCCTGGCTTCCAGACAGCGCACGCTTAACGAGCATGTCAATAAAATCCGCTCCTTCGAGTCGGAAAAGAAAATCAAAAACGAGCGCCTTCGATTCTTGGAGGACCGTTCCCAAAAGTTACGCGAACAAATTGAAGCGGATCGAAAATCCAATGATCGGGCTGGTTTCTCCATTCGTTCCTTGCAACAGGAAATGGAATCTGCAGAAAAGCTTTTGGCAGAAAAGGAATTTATCGTCTCTGAATTGAGGGAGGCTTATGATTCCCAGAAATTAATCCAAACCGAAAAGCAACAGCAGCAAAAAAGCTTGCAAACCCGCTACGAGCAGCTCAAAGAGCGGGTCTATCAGCTCAACAAGGACTTAGAGATCAAGCAAATTCAGCTTTCCACTCTCAAGCAGGAATTGGAGCGCACCTCTTCGGATGATTCCAACCAAGAAGCTTCCCTCGTGGACTTCGAAGCCAAAATGGTGGACATCAAATACGAACTTGATCAGGAAATCAAGGAATTCGAAGTACTGAAAAGCAAACAAGAAGATCTGGATCAAAAGATCGAAGAGTCTAGCCGCGTGATCGAGATGATTCGGGAGGAATTGACCACTACTTCCCGCAAACTGGATTCCAAGCAAAACGAATACAACCTCACCAAGTCTTTGGTGGAAAATCTGGAAGGTTTCCCCGAAGCCATCAAATTCCTCAAGAAAAATTCCACCTGGGCCAAGGATGTGCCCCTCCTCTCCGATCTCCTCACCACGGATGAAAAATACCGGGTAACCATCGAAAATTACCTGGAGGGATACATGAATTACTATGTGGTGGAAACCGAAGCGCAGGCCATCGCGGCCATTCAATTGCTTTCGGATGCTTCCCGAGGCAAGGCCAACTTCTTTGTCTTGGAGCATTTTGAGCGGTTCAAACCCAGCCCTACCAAGCTTTTCTCCAATGCCATCGCTGCCACGGAGATCATCGAATTTGATGTCAAATACAGCCGCCTGATCAATTTCATTCTGGACAATGTCTACATCGTGCAGGGGGATTACAAGGATTTCCCGACAGATAGCGAGGCCATCTTTATTTCCGAAAGCGGCAAATTCACCAAGCGTCAGTTCTCCCTTTCCGGAGGTTCGGTGGGGCTTTTCGAAGGAAAAAGAATAGGCCGGGCCAAAAACCTGGAAAAGCTGGACAAGGAGATCAAAGACTTGAATAAAAAGGTGTCAGCTACCCGCGCCAATTTGGACCAAAAGCTTTCCGAACTATCCAAGCTGAAGGAGATTTCTTTCAAAAAACAAATCGAGGAAAAGCAGGCCCAACTCAATGAGCTCAATCAATCCTATGTGTCCATCCGCACCAAAAAGGAACAATTGGCAGAACTCCTTTCTTCCAACGCCAACAAGCGGGAGGATATTCTGGATCGCATCGCCGAACTCGAAGAGAGCCTGACCGATATTCAACCTACCCTGCTGGATGAGCGGGCCGAGTTTGAGTCTTTGGCACAGGACCTGGATATCCTGACGGAGGAAGTGGAAAAGGAATCGCAGTTGCTTTCTGAAAAATCCCAGGCTTACAATCAGGAAAACATCCTCTACCATCAGCAACTCAACCGGGTCAATAGCCTCAATCAGGAAATCGAATTCAAGCAAAACGCCTACGAGTCTTCCAAGGAGCGCATCGAAAAATCCCAGCAGGAACTCATGCATCTGGATTCTGAGATTCGAAGTTTGCTGGAAAACAATGAGGTGCAGGACGAGGAACTGATCGAATTGTATGCAGAAAAGGAAGGAATCGAACAGGGCGTGACCGAGGCCGAAAAAGATTACTATGGCAGCCGGGGCTTGATCGATGAGACGGATCAAAAGATCCGCAGCCTGCAAAAGTCCAAGGAAAGCCATGACCTGCTCCTTCAGGAACTACAGCAAAGCATCAACGAAATCAAGCTAAAAATGACCTCCATGAAGGAGCGTCTCAGCGTGGAATTCGAACTGGACTTGGACCAACTGATGGAGGAAAATCCAGCCCTAGACGAGGAATTTGTGGATTTTTCCGAAGAAGATCTCCGCAACCTGGTGCAAAAGCAAAAGGACAAACTGGAAAAGATCGGCCCCATCAACCCCATGGCCATGGAGGCTTACGACGAGATCAAGGAACGCCATACCTTTATCCAAAGCCAAAAGGAAGACCTGGTTAAGGCCAAGGAATCCTTGCTCACCACCATTTCAGAGATCGATCAGGTCGCCAAGGAGACTTTCCTGGATGCCTTCGGCAAAATCAAGGAAAACTTCGTGAAGGTCTTCCGCTCCCTCTTTACCGAGCAGGACGACTGCGATATCAAGCTCACCGATCCGGACAATCCGCTGGAATCCAGCATCGAGATCATGGCCAAGCCGAAGGGCAAGCGTCCACTGACCATCAATCAGCTCAGCGGTGGGGAAAAAACCCTGACGGCAACTTCCCTCCTTTTTGCCATCTACCTGCTGAAGCCGGCCCCCTTCTGTATCTTCGACGAGGTGGACGCCCCGCTGGACGATGCCAACATCGACAAGTTCAATCAGATCATTCAGAAATTCAGCGAGGAGAGCCAGTTTATCATCGTGACGCACAACAAGCGCACCATGGCCAGCACCGATATTATCTATGGTATTACCATGATCGAGGCAGGAGTTTCACGGGTTGTGCCTGTGGATTTAAGGGAGTTGGCGTAGTGTTAAAAAAAGCGTCATTTATTGTCAAAAGAAAACATCTAATTTCAGATTAATATAAGTTTGAGGAAAAAAAGAAGAGATGAAGCTGAAAGAAAATATAACCATAGAAGAAGTACTAGGTAAAAAATTTAAAGTAAGGACAATTCAACCTCTTGATTATGGGGAAGCAGCTTTAACTCATTACTTGCATAATTCCAAAAACCCTGAATCCAGATACTACAAAGAGGAAGCAATTAATCAAGTCAAAAAATTCCTAGAGTCTACAGAATCTAAAGAAGAAATCGATCATGAAGTTGCCGAAGATGCCTTACAAGGTTTACTTTTTGATTTTCAAGACGAAATCCCATTTAAAGCTCCTGAAAACCCACAGTTCAAATTCATAGATCTATTTGCTGGAATTGGAGGGTTTAGACTTGCCCTTCAAGGATTAGGAGGAAAATGCGTTTTCACGAGCGAATGGGACGAAAATGCAAAAAAAACATATAAAACCAATTTTGGAGAAATTCCTTTCGGCGACATAACTAAAGAAAAAACTAAGGAATTTATTCCTAAGGATTATGACATATTATGTGCTGGATTTCCTTGTCAAGCATTTTCTGTCGCGGGATATCGAAAAGGGTTTGCTGATACAAGGGGAACATTATTTTTCGAAATTGAAAAAATTGCAGAAAAACATACACCTAAAGTTCTTTTTCTTGAAAATGTAAAAAATCTAGTTGGGCATGATGAAGGAAGAACTTTTGAAACCATTTTTGACATTTTAGAAAATAAATTAAATTATAAGGTACATGCTAAGGTTCTAAATTCTATGACCCATGCTAATGTTCCTCAAAACCGAGAAAGAATTTTCATAGTTGCTCTACACAAGGATAAAGTTGAAAGATTTAACGCTTTTGCATTCCCTGAGGAAATTCCATTAACTAGAACCATTCACGATTGCCTAGAAGAAGGAAAACTAGATGAAAAATATTATTATCATCCAAATCATCCTTACTATAAGGATTTAAGTTATGCAATGACAAACCCAAATACAATTTATCAATGGAGAAGGGTGTATGTTAGGGAAAATAAAAACAATGTATGTCCTACTTTAACTGCAAATATGGGTTCAGGAGGCCATAATGTACCATTGATAAAAGATCAATACGGAATAAGAAAACTTACTCCGGCTGAATGTTTTGCTTTTCAAGGATACCCAATTGCAGAATATAAACTTCCAGAAGTTGCAAATAGTCATCTGTATAAACAAGCAGGAAATTCAGTTACGGTACCCCTAATAAGAAGAATTGGAGAACGTATTTTGGATATTTTATGAGCCAATTTGCTAGAATAGACAAAGAAGGTGAACATTATATTAATTTAATTAAAGCGGTAGGAAAACTATCTGCATTATTCAGCGACAATTCTATACCTTACATAAATTATAGAGTTGCTGAAAACATTTTTTGCAAGTGCTTTAACGCAATAAATCTTTCAAGATCTGATACAGCGTTTGATGCCAATTATCAAAAAAAAGGAATAGGAATAAAAACATTTACTTGTCAAACTGGATCAAGTACGGAAAAAGTTGCGGAATTCAATACTTTATCTCACGAATTAAAATCCTATTCAGGCAAAGATTTAGCTAAAAAACTTGCTGAATTTAGAAATGAGAGAATAAAATTAGCTAAAAGAACCTACGATTTAGAAAGTGGATTGTACCATATTGTTGCTAGACAAGAAGCTAAAATAATATTATTTGAAACCGACTACGATGTAATTGATATTTCATCAATTAAAAATGTTGTCGAAAAGCAAGCAAGTCTTCAATTTGAAGATAATAACAATTCTTATTTGTTTAATTTTTCCAAAAGCACCTTATTTAGAAAATTCCATATTGCGGATGACCACACAGCAGTAGATATAGAAATTATAGAAGACCCTTTTGACTTACTTTTAGAACTTTTTGAAAATAAAAAAACAGAAAAAGGCAAAGTTATTAAAGGTATTGATTTTGTGATTTTGCCTCTTTATGGAATTAAAAGAGGAATGAAACATGTGTTTGAAAGAAGCGGACTTAATCAATGGAATGCTAATGGTCGACTAAGAGACTTAGATGAAGTTTATGTTCCTATCCCAAAAGTAATTCATGATAATTACCCAGGATTTTTCCCAGCGAGAGACACTGCATTTAATTTAGAAACACCCACTGGAGAGACGTTATCTGCAAAAGTTTGTCAACAAAACTCAAAAGCATTAATGACAAAGCCAAATAAAGCCTTATCGGACTGGTTATTAAGAAAAGTGCTAAACCTTCA
Organism: Algoriphagus kandeliae; assembly: GCF_004571135.1. GTDB lineage: Bacteria > Bacteroidota > Bacteroidia > Cytophagales > Cyclobacteriaceae > Algoriphagus > Algoriphagus kandeliae. The sequence continues at coordinate 567,040 of NZ_SPSB01000001.1, read as the reverse complement.
ACCAGGTGAACTAGCAACAATAGAAAAATTGGAAATTCTTGGTTTTGACAGTGTAATAGTTACAAAAAAATCTGAAGATTTGTTCTCTATTGATATAGCTAAATCAGGCACATTTGAAAAATTCATCAGTGATCCAAGTTTTACAATTGATGATTTATAAATAATAAAAATGAATTTGCTTCCTCAAATCCAAAAACATTTTTCTAAAGTAGATACTCCTAGATACTTAGATTTAAAAATCCAGGAAATTGCTTTAAATCATTTAAAACTTAAGGACGTTGGAGAATTAAGAGACAAATTTGACGCCCAATTATATTTAAATAACCTTTCGCAAGAAATTAGAGCAGAATTTGCATTTGAAAAATTTTTAGGAATGGAGTTCGACTTTGAAAAAAGGATGAACAAAAATTACAAGAGGCTTGAATACAAATTAAATAATGAGAGAGTTTTATTAATACCATTTTCTTCAAAGAGAGCTCCTATCTTAAATGAAACTGAAAATTCGGTAATTATATATCTAAAACCTGAAAAATTCGCATATATTGGTCCACTTTTTTATAAAAAACAGATTAATAAAATCGTTTCTTTTGAGATGAACCCTTTAGAAAAAAATAAAATCATCATGCTGGATCAAATTAATTTTGATGATTATGAATTCTTCAGGAGTAAACAAGAATTAATAAATATTTTAAATAATAAATCATGAATTTTTTTTCGATTAAAACTAGCCATCAAGAATCTATAAAATCATTATTGAGAGGAACGTCAATAATGGAATTCAAACAACTATCATGGCACCGCACAGAGGTGAAATTAGGAGATTTTGTTTTTTTAGTAATAAGCGGAGATAAGAGCAAAAAAGAAATCAACTATGAAAATGGACTTAGAGCTCTTTCGGAAGTGGTTACACTTCCATTAGATGATGGATCAAAACACTTTAAAATAAAGGTAAAGATTTTGGAACTTTTTGAGGAAAGCATCTCCAGAGATGACTTTTATAAATTTCCAGAATTAAAAAATGCTCCTAGCATAGGTCCTATAACCACAAATGAACCAAATCAATCCTTTAGAAAAATTGATAACCAACAAGCAATTGCGATTCTAAAGGCAACAAAAAAAATCCTAAATAAAAGCGAGTTTCCATCAAAAATTGAAATTCTTCTAGATTCAAAAAGTATAATAGAATTGATTTCTAATGATGAGACTAAAGCTAATACTAAAAAAGAAATTAAATATTCAACTAAAATAATGGATTTTTGGAGGGATTGCTCATCTTCGAATATTATCTATTCTGAAAGCTTAGTAAAAAGATTTATTTCTTCTCTGATATCAAAAAACTTTCTTTTATTAACAGGGCTCTCTGGTTCCGGGAAAACAAAACTTGCACTAGCTTTTGGAAAATGGATATCTAGTTATAAACAATCAAAATTTGCCCTATTAAAAAAAGCTATTCAAAATGAGATATTTCTTGAAAATTATAAAATTGTATCTCTTGATCGTGATTTTCTACAAATAATAAACCTTAAAGGGTCAACAGGTAAGATTATACCTATTCCAGTTAAAGGGATATTTGAGTGGTTTGATTTATTAAAAAATGGAGAAATAGATATCAATGGAGACCCAAAAGAGATAAGACATGAGGTAGGCGAAAGATCTATTTATCAAAAACATATTCACGGGTTTTATACAGAATTTTTCAAAGTTGCTTCATTAATGATGAGAGAAAGTACGGAATTGAAAACCGGGAACTTTATCCTTATTCCAGTAGGCGCGGATTGGACAAACCGGGAGCCACTTTTAGGTTATCCTAATGCATTGAATGAGAATGAATATATTAAACCTGAAAATGGTGCTTTGGACCTTTTGATTGAGGCAAATGATAATCCTGATTTACCTTATTTTTTGATTTTAGATGAGATGAACCTTAGCCATGTTGAACGGTATTTTGCCGACTTCCTAAGTGCCATGGAATCAGGCGAAGAAATTTTTCTGCATAATTATAAAACCCCAAAAAGTGGGATTCCTTCTAAAATCAATATCCCTAAAAACCTATTCATCATTGGAACAGTCAATATCGATGAGACTACTCACATGTTCAGCCCGAAAGTTTTAGACCGGGCCAATACCATCGAATTCCGGATTACACCTAATGAAATGACCAAATTCTTTAATGAACTTGGTGAAATCAACATGGAAAATTTAGAATCCAAAGGTGCAGGAATGGCTAAAAGCTTTTTGGATATGGCTTTGGATACTAATGTTCCTACAGAGGGTATAGATGATGTCAAAGAGCAGTTAGGCAAGTTCTTTGTCGAGCTTAAAAAAGTTGGTGCCGAATTCGGATATCGATCAGCTACCGAAATTCTCAAACTGATAGATCGTTTGGGCAAGATTGATCCAGACCTCGAAATTGATGAAAAACTGGATATTGCTGTTATCCAAAAGCTCCTTCCCAAACTTCACGGGTCTAGACGGAAGCTTGTTCCTGTTCTGACTTCTCTTGCAAATCTATGCCTCAAAGACTCTATCAAATCAGAAATAGAAAATACTAACATTGAGAATAAGGTTTTCGAGGTTGATAGTGAAAAAATCAAGTACCCTCTTTCCTTTGAAAAGCTGTCCCGAATGCATAGGGCAGCAGTCGAGAACGGGTTTGCAAGTTTTGCTGAAGCCTAGACTATGCCAGCTATTTCCAAAATATTGATAGATCTTTCTGAAATTGAAAAAGGTCTAGTCTTAGAAATCTTTGAAAAAAAGGATGAGACGCTTTTTGATGAGGAACAGGAAAGCTTGGAAAACAACGAAGCGAGGTATCAGATCCTTGAAGGCTGCTTCTATGATTTTGAACTCAGCGATCCTGACTACTATTTGGAATCTATTCAGGGAAACATCATCCAACCACATCAAAAGCATCCCAATATGGGAAGCTTGGCTCCCAATATTTATGTGGGGACGCTTTACTTAAACCTACTGAAAAAGGGGAATGATGTCCCGATAAAGAAAATCCCGGTAGAGGTCAGATCGAGAAAAACCGGCTATCGGGATGATTATCGGGATATGCTCGAATACATTACCGAGAAGTGTACTGATCTTCTTCTCCAGATCAATTCCCCAGTCTTTCAGAACTTTGAACCCAATTTTGAAAAAGGAATTTCTGAGCAGGTCCTTTATCAGCGTTTTATTTTTATTAAGTCAATAGTCGGGACTTCAGAATTCCAAGAAGCTATACACCGAATAGTATCTTTTCCCAATACAAAATGGAAAGAAAAAACTGATCTGAAAGACACAAGGAATATTCGACGTTTTTCAAGAAGCACACTTACAGAAATCGTCAAAGGCAAAAATCGATTTAAAATCCCCTCTTCACATCCATTGATAAATCATGGATTAGGTTCATTTCCAAACAAAATCCTTTCTTCTAAAAAAGTGGATTCATTGGATACTCCAGAGAATCGATTTATTAAGTATGCATTAGAAACCTTTTTAAAGTTTTGCGTTGAAATTAATTCAAAAGCAAAAAAACTAAATAAACAAAGCCAATTATCAAGAGAATCAAATCGATTAATTAGCGAATTAGAAAATCATCTCAATCACACAATATTTAGTGAAATTAATGCTCCTCATTTGTTAAAATTAAATAGTCCAGTTCTTCAAAGAAAAGAAGGATACCGTGAAGTCCTAAGAGTTTGGCTGATGTTTGATTTGGCAGCTAAACTGATCTGGAATGGCGGAGAAGATGTTTATGAAGGAGGCAAAAAAGACATTGCGACACTATATGAATATTGGCTATTCTTCAAGTTGCTCGGAATCCTTCAACATCTTTTTGAAATCGAACCCAAACAATTGGAAGAATTGATAACTGTCAAAGATGAAGGATTGAATATCAATCTGAAACAGGGAAAATTCACTGCTCTAAAAGGGATTTTCAATTCGGGAAACCGGAAGTTTCATATTCAGTTCAACTACAATCGTCCATTTAAAGGAAAAAACGATTACCCTAAATCAGGAAGCTGGACTACTACCCTAAGACCTGATTATACGCTTTCCGTTTGGCCATTTGGAATAGGAATGGATCAAGCCGAAGAGGAAGAACTCATTGTTCACATTCACTTTGATGCTAAATATAAGGTGGACGAAATTTTTCAGATTACTGATCAAGAAGATGAATTGGACGAGGAGAAAACGGCCAATAGAAAAGGTATCTATAAAAATGCAGACCTTCTGAAAATGCATGCATACAAAGATGCTATACGAAGAACTGGTGGCGCATATGTCCTTTACCCTGGAACAATTCCTATAGAGAGAAAGGGATTTCATGAAATTATTCCAGGCTTAGGAGCATTCCCTGTACGTCCTTCAAAAACTGATGATGGAACCAAAGACCTTGAATCGTTTATTAAAAAAGTTATTAATCATTTTATCAATAGAGCATCTCAACGTGAAAAAATTGCATTAAAATCATACAAGGTCTATAAAGAGGTACCAAAAGATGACGATAGGGTAAATGAATTCCTTCCAGAAACTTATGGAAAAAACAGAGCCCTGATTCCAGATGAGACCTATGTTTTAGTAGGTTTTTATAAATCTCATGAGCATTTGAATTGGATAGAAACAGAAAGAAAGTACAACTTTAGGACTGGAACAGGAAATGGGTCACTTCCTCTTGATATTGAAACAGTCTCAGCAAAATACCTATTGCTTCATGGGAACAATGAACTCATTTCTAATCGATTATGGAAAATTGTAAGTAAGGGACCAAAGGTTTATTCTTTAAATGATTTGAATAAAGGCAAATTGAAATATCCAAGCGATGAAAAAGAAGGCGAAGAATTAGAAAAATTCTATTTGGTAATTGATATAGAGCCGATTAATGATCCAGAATTGATAGATAAAAAGTGGAACATCGCCTTGTTAAAAAATTTCAAATCAAAACATCAGTCAGGATCACCATTCACCTCTTCACTTTCGGAATTAGCGAAAAGTAAAATCGTTTAACCCCATTTTTTCAAGAATAAGCGAAAGACAGATACCTATCTCGTTTTTCACTTCAAAATCCCAAAAACGCAATACAGTCCACCCTTTTAATTGGTAGTATGCGTTTATTTCTTGATCCCGTTGGATATTCCTCTCGATCTTTGCTATCCAGAATTCTTGATTTGATTTAATGGCATGTTTACGATACTCCCAATCGTATCCATGCCAAAAAGCCCCATCAATAAAAATTACCAGCTTATACTTTTTCAAACTGATATCTGGCTTTCCGGGAAGAAGCTTTTTGGGTGTCTTATATCGAACACCTGCATGCCACAGGGCTTTTTTAAGAAGCTTTTCAGGCTTAGTACCTTTAGATCGAATCCTTGACATGTTATAGGACCGCTGTTCAGTAGTATAAAATCCATTCTCTTCAGAAAACTTGGGAACAGCTACTTTGGGCCTTATGTAGGGTTTGGAACTCACTTTTTAAAATTAATGGGCTTTAGTACTCTTTTCAAACCCTATTTCCTGACAAAAAGTGTCAGAAATCAGAATTGTATTTTGATTTCTAAGAAACTGCTTCCAAATTTGAAACATCATCAAGAATCAGTACGGCTGATACCAACCGAGTCAAACACCACGGTGGTCAATCGATGAGGGTCCCTGCAGACCAAAAATGTTTACCTGCAATCCCCTTTTCCTTCTTGATGATAACATGTTTAACCTAAACCCATGTTATCATGCGTACTTTCAAAACAACACCACCTACTCCAAAGGCAAAAGTCCTAAATGGGTGCATTCCTGATTCACCCTTCGGTCCTAAGCCGGAAAAAGAGGTAATCCATCGTCCTAAAATCGAATTGGACTCAGAGTTCAAGCAAAAGGCCGAAGAATATGCTACACAAGAGCAACAGGTCATCATCCATTGTCGCTTTTATCCCAGCATTTTCTATTCCCCCAGACTCCGTATTTGGCCTAGCACTTTCCTGAAACCCAAAGGGTCTTCAAAACCATCTAAGTTGCTGCAGGCATTTAATATCAGTTTCTATCCTGACTGGAGGGAAATTCATCCTCATAATCCCCATGACTTTACCCTGATTTTTGAAGGTTTACCCAAGGATTGTTTAGTCTTTGATTTGATCGAAGAAATCCCTGAGCCAGGAGGATTTTGCGTCCGCGACATAAGCCGAAACCATTCAGATGTTTATCACATAAAGGTTTAAAGCACTGGCTTTTTGATTGACTTGGCTAAATCCCAAGCCCCCTATCCCCTTTCTTACAACTATTCATCATTAAACAAGAAAAACAATGAATTACTCAAATGATAAACTCACTACTGTAAAAGCCTTTCAAGAAGGTTATGGTGAATTTCCATATATAATCGTGCGATTATTCAGCGCAGTGTACATGCAGATTCCTCTCCAAATCAATTCGGGATACGATCCTGATTTATTCCCAGGATCACAAATAAATGGCATAGCCGATAGTTTGTTGGAAGAATATAGATTCGATAAATATTCCAAGCTGCACACCATTTTGATCAGTCGAGCTAGGATGATCAAAGAGACTTTAGAAGAGGAATACCAGCGGCCAATCCTTTTGTGCCTGGTCGAAGAAAAAGATATGGCTCATTATTTCGAAGGTGAAAAAATTGAATTCAGTACAGTAATTCCTTGGGGAGGAAGTTTAGTGACCCATTCGAAAAAAGTTATTGCAATGAATGCTGCTCATTATAAAGATTCAGATGAATAAACTCTTTCCTAATCCTTAATAATTAAAAAAGATAATCATGAAAACTGTCAAATATCCTCAAAAATTGAATGTGTATTTCCGTAATGGAGAAATCAGAAAAATTCATGTTGAAGAATATATAACCCTTGACTCAATTGTCAAAGTAGCTGATTTTCTCAACGAAGAAGAACAATCAATTCTCTTTTCTTTCATCCATAGTCGATTGAATGTACAATTGGATCTTACAGGAGTTTCCTCCCATATTGTATTACAGTTTGATGGCAAAATGCAATTTGAAGGAGCAAGTCTCAGCTTGGGAAATCCTGAAGGTACTTTTGGAATTCAGGTTCAGGCCCGTCATGTATTGATTTTACCGTTTGATCGCGATTTCAAAATTGAAGCAGTCATTTCTTTTGAAATCGACCAAAGTGAGAAAACCAGAGGTGAAATATTCGTAGAAGGACTTAAAAGATTACCATTTACCCATCCTTCAGAAAGAAAAGAAAAAGGATTTATTATTCTTCGGGGTAAGTAAATATTTACTTGTAAAATGTCATTTCCCTATCTTTAATATATCTAGTTACACCTTCTTAGCTCGTGGTATTTTAATAAACAGTATGCTTTAATTTTATGCTTTTCTTCACCAAGCAAGATCCCAATTTTAGAATTAAGGGTTCTCGAGACCCCTTAGGTTTTCAGCCTATTTGGCAATCCTTAGGCAGAAGTATAATTAAATATTTATCTACGGTCTCAATTAATCTCACCGATTTCCAAGTCATGTCCTATGCTTGGTATTTTTATGGGGAAAGGAATCCGTCTGGTTTTCTGCCTTTCTTCCTCAAATTCGAACAGGCCTGTGGATTTTCCCGGGTATTACATCTTAATGAGGGGGGCTTTAATGGCATCGATTTTATCCGCAAGAAAGTGAGTAACTCACCTTATACTTTTAGCTTAAAACCTGAACATACCTTATTGAGCAATCAAAAAAGCTACGGTATTTATGGTAAATACAATCGACCTTTTACAGAAATAGGAATTCGAAAACGGGATGAGTTTCAGCAGCTGATAGAAAGTTCCTTGGAATCAAAAGTAAATGGTTTACCCCTACGTCCATTAGTCGACAAGCTATTGAAGGAAGATGTAATCACCATGGATGAGGACAACTTATTACTTTTTGCAGAAATGTTACGGTCTGTTACAGAAGTAGAAAAACTTTTTTATCAAAAGGTCCTACTCGAAGTTGATGGAGATCATGTCCAAAATACACTTTTCAATATTTTTAATACACATCCAGAATTAACTCAAGTGGAAGGATTTCAGCTCTATTCTTTTATCGATGATTTATTAGCATTAAGTGATAATGAATCATTAAATCAAAGACTGATACGAATAAAACATGCGGAACAGATACTTACCCCCTATGCATTCCTGTTCCGAACATTACAGGATGAACCCAATTGGTCGCGTTCCAAAATTGAAAAGATGCCCATCTTTAATTCCTTTCCACCCAAATTGAATTATGAATTCAACGATTCTGTGCTGGATTCCCTAAATGCAAGTTTACAAAATCCGCCTTTCGAGATTGTCAAAACAGCTATTGAGCGTAATAAATACATCAGCGAGAACCGTAAAAATGCACCTTGGTTGAAGGAGGAAAACGGAGAAGTAAAGGTCTATTATTCCGATGGGGCCAAAACTATCGAGTCTTTTGATAAAGACTCGGATTTTGAAAATATTTATTTCTTCCCCACTTATATTTCACTTTACAAACAAATTATGTTGTAATGGGGACTGTTATACTCGCTGAACATTTAAAAGAAAAAATGAACGGGCGGAAAGTTCGTGCTGCGGTGTTCCATACCTTCAATTTTGAACCGGACTTTTTTGAAAATTATCTACTGCCACTTTTCTTTCCCGATATTCCGTTTGGTGAAAACCGTATCCAAAACGCTATCCTGTGGCGTAAGTTTCAACACGAACTGCCACCCATCACCGTGTATTGTGATTTCCATGCCAAGGCTCAAAAAGGAATTAACCTAGACTATGTGGTACGAACCATAGATATACCCAAAGTAGCAGGTGTTAAACCTTGCTTTCATCCCAAACATAGTTTTATTCTACTGGAAGATTGGGAGCTTTTGGTGGTTACAGGATCGAACAATATTACAGAAGCGGGTTGGTGCAGTAATCTTGAAGGATTCAGTTATTTGAGTTTAAAGAGTAATGAATTTTTCCCGAGAAAGTTCAAAGATGAACTTAAGGAATACCTTCGTGATCTTAGGAATACATTTTTTAATGAAAGGTTTGATGAGACAGAATCATGGAGTAAGGCAGATAATGAAATAGATAGGTTTTTTCGACAAGTCGGTTATACGAATCAAAATCCGAATTTGTATTATTTCAACAGTGCCCGTAGAAATGAATTTCACGATGGTACATTCGTTAGTTTTATTAAGTTCATCAAGGATGAATTGAACAAGGGCTTACCATTTCAAAGAGTAAATGTAATTTCACCCTACTACCCCACGTCATCGGGGCTTTTTAAGGAATTTAAAGATCTCACGGAGTGTGCTGATATCAGTTTTTCCCTCCCCTTTGAAAATGTAGATGTTGTCGCCATTGATAAGGTTCTATATGAGGAAGTTGCTTCCATGGGAATCAATTGGAAGGAGGTAAACGACGTAGAAGCTACCAAAGGCTACCGAAGGAACCATTCTAAAGTATACGAGTTGATAGGTGATTCTAAAGTTTTCACTATCGTAGGTTCGGTGAACTTTACTAATATGGCCTGGAAAGGGGTTAAAAATGGCGGCAATTACGAATCTGCTATTTTGTATGTAACAGATAAAACAGATTACCAAGAACATGATTTATTAAAACCCTGCGATATTAGTACATTAACCTTTACAGAACCAAAACCAGAAGAACAGATTTCAGAAGATAGAGAAGACGCCTATGATTTGCGCTTTATATTGGATTGGAGTGCAAAAACCTTGGAGGTTATTAACGAAAATGAAGACAATCAACGAGGGTATATTTCCGGCGGTAATTTTTCAAATATTTCGATTAACGGTAGCCGAATTGTTCGACTGAGCGAGGAGCAATTGCGTTACTTTGCCAATCGTCCTTTGATCCCAGTAAAACCTTCTGGGAAGGACACAATATTTTATTACTACCCCATCCACAATAACATAGAAGCCATGCCAATGCCAGAGCGATTGGTATTGAATGACGTGGAATTGCTGGAATTGTGGAAATCGATTGAGCAGGATGATGACCCTTTGTTAAGTTTACAGTTGATCGATCGATTTATTGATAGAATTACTGATGAAGCAGGAGATATTCAAGAAGCCACTTTGATAGAAAACCATAGCACATTGAATATAATGGCAACCCACATAAATGGTTTGTTGGCTTTGCAAAAAAGGTTGTTTACTGAAAAAGGATTGAAACAATACCGAGAACATACTAGAAAGCTTCGGGAATATTATTTATTGGCCAACAACGTGGACACCTTATATGGTTATCGTAAACTGCTTAAAAAAATGGAGTCTGAAGGGAAATTGAACGAAGGTTTTTATTGGCTTTTGTTAAATATCATCGATCTCTTTTTTTATATGAATGTTGAAGCAGATGATTTTCAATTAGAGGATAGTTTTGATAAAATATTATCGATACATAAAGAACTAGCAACTGAAATACAAAATGTTTCCAAGAAAATGATTGGAAAGGACTTGACAAAAAATCATTTGAAATGGGCTCTAAAAATGATAAAGGATGAGGTTGCTAGATAAAACTGCTAGGGAGCTTATCGATTTAAACCCTAAGGGATCTATAGACAAAGAAATTGCAGAGCGTCAATTTCAAGTTATTTTAAAGGGATTTAATTATCTCTATCAAGAGGGCTCGGATTTTTTATATATCGCTGATGAAGTAGGATTGGGAAAAACCTATGTGGCTCTTGGGATTGCTTCGCTTTTGCGGCATTTTTCAACTTTGGAAAGAAGAAATTCATATAAGGATGTAATACTCGTACCTAAACAAAACCTTCAACATAAATGGGTTCGGGAAATAAATAATTTTATTCGACACAATTACTTAAAAGAATGCAACATAGTAAAGTCTGTTTTGGGTGCTCCTGTTGGTGAATGTTCAGAACGAAGCATCCATAATAGACTCACTTATTTTCATGACAACACTCCATCTTATGAGATTTTCCGAATATCATCTTTAAGTATAGCCACGACACAATATTCTGATTGGAAGACGAGGTTGTTGGAAAGTTTACCAATTACTGTACATGATTTTTTCAAAAAAGGAATCAAGCTTTACCGGAAAAAATCGGATGAAATTTACCTAAAACGACTATTTGCTTATTTGCTAAATCTCACTTTACCTGAAATAGATCTCCTTATCGTGGATGAGGCCCATAACTTTAAACATGGCATCGGAAGTGAGGTTGCGATTCGAAATCAAGTAATCTCAAGGATGATGGGAGTAGTACAGGAAGAAGAAGACCAACAACTCTTTGTGGATTTCCCAGAATTAAAAGACCAGATAATCAGGAAGGCAAGGAAGGTTATTTTTCTCTCGGCCACTCCTATTGATAATGGTTTGTACGAATTGAAAAACCAATTCGATTGTTTTATACCCAACCATGCTTACAGGAATTTGGAGGATGTAGAGGCTGAATTAAAGACCGCCTTATCCTCATTTATGATTCGTGGATTGATGAAAATACAAATCGATCAAGAAGGCACGGTGAGTAGAAATATGTACAGGCATGAACACCGCAAAGGTAATGTCGTCAAATTGCCAGATGCAGCACCCCAGAAAATTGAAAGTAATTTGGAGTCAATTATTATTGGTCTACTCCAATTAAAAACCCTAAAACATTTTAATGAATCGAACAATAAGAGTTTTGAGATTGGGATGTTAGCAGGTTTTGAAACCTTTAATACCCAAAGTGAATCCGACAGGGAGTATGAGGATAGTTCAGTACATGAGAATAAATCAGCCGACTCCGAAATTATCAAAAATATGGCTGAATCCTACTTTAATCATTTCGACACCTATTTGCCTCACCCCAAACAGGACAACTTAGTTGAAGTTTTATTTGATGGAATGAAAAAGGGTGAAAAGGCCTTGGTTTTTGTACGTAGGATAGCTTCTGTGATGGAACTTGAACGTAAACTAATCAATAAGCTTGAAAAGTGGGATTATGAACGCATTAAGAAGTACCTATCTAAAAGTAGTCGATTGAAAATTCTTGAAACTGCCTATCAAGAACGCCATCAAATCATGGAAATTGATAGGCTACTATATGAAGTAAGCAAAAAAGTATATGAATTGTATAAATGGGATTTAAGGGAATTAAGTGAAGACGATTCTATTGACCTAGTGCAGCGATCGTATGATATTTTGTTGGAATTATTCAATTCAAGCTTGGATTACGATGAATTTAAACGCTTCCGTAACCAAATAAAGGGACACGTTGGATTAAGAAATATTAAAACAGAACTAAAGAAACTCGCTTTTGAGTTAATAAGAAAGTATTTGACCGACAGGGGAAAACAAGAGATTGAAAATGATTATGAACAAATTGAAGAGCAGGATGATGCTCTTTTTGGTTATTTCTTCTCATCTTATTTCAGTACAAAACGTTACCAGGAAGGTTTCAACTTTAGGAATCGCAGTTCTACAAAGGATTGGTTCCGATTTAATCTTTATTACTTAAGAGATGAAATAAATGAATTGGATTTTGATGAAAATAAACTTAGGAATATAGAGTTTAGTGAAAAAGAGAAAACAGAAGCTAGGCGGATTGAATTGGCAAATGATCGTTTGATGGAGGCCATTGCAAAGGATGGAAGGCCAATGAAGAAAACGTTTCAAGAAATAGATCCATTTTTTTTACGGAAACCCTTTTTAAATTATTTGTTTCAGGAAGAATTGCATAAAGAGTTTAAATTCTGGTTGGACGAACATTGGAATTCAAATTCCGCCATTCATGACTTCTGGGAAAATTTAGAGGCTTTAATCGAAATCATCCGGGGGATTTTTCGAAATGGTTCTGGATTATTGCCGTCTTATATCGCTGAATGTATCTATCCCGAAAATTACGAAAAAGGCCTATTAAAGATTTTAAAAGAGACTTTTCCAGAAGTACTGAACGAGTTAAAAGTTATTATTTGTGATTTTGACAAAATCATTGCAACTAATTTTCCCGATAAAAGTAAGATTCAAAGGGCTTTATATAATCAAACACCGGTAGTAGGAGCGAGTGGATCCCACAAACGTAATATCAGTAGAGTCGCTATGCAATTTAGAATGCCAGGATTCCCTTACGTTTTGATTACCACAGATGTGTTAAAAGAAGGTGAGGATTTGCATCTTTATTGTAGTGATGTCTATCATTATGGAATAGCTTGGAATCCATCCGACATGGAACAACGAACAGGAAGAATTGATCGAATCAATTCGATGAGTTATTTCAAATTGAAAAAAGATGGAAAGCGGACTTTCGATAATTCATTACAAGTTTTTTATCCCTACCTAGCGGATACACTGGAAGTGAATCAAGTGGCAAAAGTTTTTACAAAAATGAATGCCTTTATTGATACGTTTTATGATTTGTCTAATGTAATAGAAAAAGACACCAAGGCAACAACTGATGCAATCATAGAAATAATTCCGGAACAGATTAAAGACTTATTGGAGTCCAAATACGACTATGAAAATTTTCAAGGAATTTCTGATCAAATAATAGATGAACTAGAGCCAAATTATGGAATTGGATTTACTAAACAATCCCTTTTGGAAAAATTGCAAACGACATTTGATTTAATAATTCAGAAATTCAATGACTTTTATGTATTTCCAAAGCAAGACCCTATAAATTTTAGTATATCAGCCAATGTAAAGCTTAATGGTAGAAGAGCCCCTTTAAAAATAATTATGTTGAAGGGAAAATCATTCGATGAAATATTGTGGTCTGTGGAATCTATCATTTGTAGAAGCACAGAGTTACGAAGCAGGACAATCCGAGACGAAATCAAAAATAGTCTACAAGAATTGGGTTTTGATTTAATTGATAACAATGAATCGCTTTTGGTAGAAAAAAGAATCGACCTAGATACACCCAATCAAGAAATGTTTGAAACAATTAAGAGGGTAATCCAAACTGCAGACAAGTTAGAAGAGAGATATACGGGTGGTGATTTAGATATTTAATATTCAATGAATAAAATTTATCATTCTTTAGCACCTCAAAATACAATAGTTACTTACCCTCACCCTTCTTCAGAAACCCTCGAAAGATCTTTAAAAACGATTAAATCCCTACATTTCTTCTACCACCGGTTGTGCCTGCCTTTGTAGCTGGCAGGTCTCCACGAACGGTTTTAATCTAGAATCTTCAATAAGGTTACGTTTCCTTCTTGCTGGCACCAATTTCCCATTTCCAAACAGAAAATCCTGCGCCAGCGCTGGTGTATGGGATGCCTATTGACCCCGGGCTAAAACCCGGGGCTGCCTGCCGGTAGGCAGGGCTACAAAAAGTTAAACTCCTCCGGAGTTATTTACGAATTCTAGGTTTTGCCAACGTGTGCGGAGGGAGGATTTGGCAGCGGGGTGTGCGCGAGCCATGTGGGCTGAAGCTTGGCCAAATCTTGACCTTTTGGTTCTTTTGGGTCAAGCCAAAAGAACAATAAAAACCGTTTCCATCTTGCTGGCACTAAGCCACGTCTCCAATCAAAAAATTCTGCGCCAGCGCTGGGGAATCCATAGATCTCATTTACCCCGGGGTTAAAATCCCGGCCTGCCTGCCGGTAGGCAGGGCTACAAATATTACGCTCCTACGGAGCTTTTTGGAATTAGATCACAACGAAATTAATGATTAGCCAACGTGTGCGGTGGGCTGACGCAGCAGCGGGCCATGCGTTGGGTTTGCGCGAGGAAGCTTTACTGCGTCTTGGCTTTTTGATTCTTTTTTGCCAAGAAAAAAGAATGAAGAAATCCGCTTCTATCTTGCTGGCACCAATTTCCCATTTCCAAACCAAAAACCCTGCGCCAGCGCTGGGGAATCCGTAGATCTCATTTAACCCCGAGTTAAAACCCGGGCCTGCCTGCCGGTAGGCAGGGCTACAAAAAGTTAAACTCCTCCGGAGTTATTTATAAATTCTAGGTTTTGCCAACGTGTGCGGTGGGAGGATTTGGCAGCGGGGTGTGCGCGAGCCTTGCGCGGGGAAGCTTGGCCAAATCTAGACCTTTTGGTTCTTTTGGGTCAAGCCAAAAGAACGAAAAAAAGACTAACTATTCGGGATTTGTAATCCGGAATCCACCTCAAGGTTTCATTTCCATCTTGCTGGCACCAATCCAACATTTCCAAACCAAAAACCCTGCGCCAGCGCTGGGGAATATTGCTACCTATTTCCAGGGGTTGAAACCCCTTGCTATTGATAATTTCACTCCTACAGAGCTTTTGGATTTCGGTAATCATTAAGGATTTTTTACCTAGTTGTAATTGAAAGAGACTAACAGTAGGATATTCGCCAAGTGACATATTTCCTCGTCATTAACTGCAAACTGATAGAATTTGCATCTATCAACACAGTGAAAAATCCCTCAAAATTCCTTCAATTAACAAAAATTTGAAAAAAACTTTATTTGGATTGATTTATATAAACCAAATAAAAGTATAATATATCTATAAATATAAAATCTAATTGTATTATAAAATATATTGTAAAATAATCATGACAACATATAAAAACAGAAATAACAATATATAATTTATGCCGTTAATTATAATAGATAGTATTTAAAACCATAAACCTATTTATTATGAAATATTTAAAAAACAATCATTTATACAAAACCTTATTTGCTACAGTATTTACATTTCTTTTGGCTATTCCTTTAACACTAGCCCAAAAAACTTACACCGATATACGAGAAACAGAATACCTCTCGGACTATCAAACCTATGATTGGGTACTCGCAAAGGATGTAATGTTGGAAGATATTTGGATGAGCGGAGATATGGTGTTTGTATTTAATAATGAGACATCTAATGCTCAAGTAAAAGAAGCTATTGACATGCAAATGTCCGCTCGAGGATTCTCACATGATGAGGAAAATCCCGATATGCTAGTCAATTTTCAGATATTGGAAAAGCCTACTGAGTTGAGAACCTACACCATGACCAATGGTCAGGATTACCTAGGCTTTGGACCTCGCTCCATGAGTACGAAAATGGTACCTGTGAAAGCTGGAACCGTCATTGTCAACTTCATTGATGCCGAAAGCGGTAATCAAATCTGGCAAGGTTTTGCCTCAGGAGCATTTAGCGTTTCTGATCTGAAAGACATTAACAATTTAGAAGCGAAAGTTATATCTATATTCAACGATTGGGATTTTGATCCATTTGGTGAAGAGTAAATGATAAACAACTCTTCAAAGGCGATGTTAGAACCATCGCCTTTTTTTTATTTTCAAATAAAATGATGGCCCCGAATATTAAGGAGGCAAAAGAATAAAAAAACCGTTTCCATCTTGCTGGCACTAAGCCACGTCTCCAATCAAAAAATACTGCGCCAGCGCTGGGGAATCCATAATTCTCATTTACCCCGGGTTAAAACCCCGGCCTGCCTGCCGGTAGGCAGGGCTACAAAAAGTTAAACTCCTCCTGAGTTATTTACAATTCTAGGCTTTGCCAACGTGTGCGGTGGGAGGATTTGGCAGCGGGGTGTGCACGAGCCATGTGGGCTGAAGCTTGGCCAAATCTTGACCTATTGGTTCTTTTGGGTCAAGCCAAAAGAACAATAAAAACCGTTTCCATCTTGCTGGCACTAAGCCACGTCTCCAATCAAAAAATTCTGCGCCAGCGCTGGGGAATCCATAGATCTCATTTACCCCGGGTTAAAACCCGGGCCTGCCTGCCGGTAGGCAGGGCTATGGATATTTCGCTCCTACGGAGCTTTTTGAAATTAGATCACAACGAAATTAATGATTAGCCAACGTGTGCGGAGGGCTGACGCAGCCGCGAGGTGTGGGTAGGCCTAGAGCGTGGAAGTTTAGCTGCGTCTTGACCTTTTGGTTCTTTTGGGTCAAGCCAAAAGAACAAAGATAAATTATTCATTTCCATCTTGCTGGCACCAATTTCCCATTTCCAAACAAAAAATCCTGCGCCAGCGCTGGTGTATGGGATGCCTATTGACCCCGGGTTAAAACCCGGGGCTATTAACATATCGCTCCTACGGAGCTTTTTGGAATAAGATCATCTAGAAAATATTGATTAGCCAACGTGTGGGGTGGGCGGACGCAGCCCTGCCTGCGGCAGGCAGGAGCGGGCCATGCGTTGGGTTTGCGCGAGGAAGCTTTGCTGCGTCTTGGCTTTTTGATTCTTTTTTGCCAAGAAAAAAGAATGAAGAAATCCGCTTCTATCTTGCTGGCACCTATTCCCCATTTCCAAACAAAAACCCTACGCCAGCGCTGGTGTATTGGTTACCTGATAACCAGGGGTTAAAACCCCTGGCTATTGATAATTTCGCTCCTTCGGAGCTTTTGGAGTACGGTATTAATTCAGTATTTCTGCCACCACTCGTTTTGCATTAGACGAAACCAAATCGCTACGAACAGTTTAAAGACCAGCAATTATCAAGTAATTCTTTTTTAAAAAGCTAGCTAATAATTCCTTCCATCCTTTATATTAAAGCTTTGGACATTTGGAATGGAAACACCTAAAAACCTTGCCCCTTCTTGTAAAAACTGCGGAGAAGCGCTGCAGGGTAATTTTTGTTCAAACTGTGGGCAAAGCGCTCATATAGAGCGTGTAAGTTTCAAATCACTTTTAGAAGATCTAAGCTCCAGTATATTTTCCTTAAACGCAGGCTTTTTCTTCACCTATATTCAACTTTTCAAACGACCTGGATTTTCCATCCGGGAATTTCTGGAAGGAAAACGAAAAGCCTATGTCAGGCCCATCGCCTACCTGATTACTGCCTCTACCATCTATTTCTTTCTGGCAATTTTATTAAATCAAAACACCTTTATCAATGATTTTCTAACTGGTTTTAGCAGCGCAGAACAAGCTTCAGCTGATGCATTACCAAAAAACCCAATTTTGGATTGGTTCTCAAAAAATTATGCCTACACGGTCTTATTGTTGATTCCTGTGTTTTCCTTGGCTTCGGGAATCTGCTTCCGATCAGAGCGACGGAATTTCTTAGAACATATGGTGCTAAACTCCTACATCACCGGTCAGCAATCTTTTATTTATGTGAGCTTTAATATATTAAACAGTATCTTCCCTAATGACTTTTTTGAAATCAGCCCCCTATTTATCTCCGTGGCTTACAATTTTTGGGTTTATCAGGAATTTTTCCAGAAGGGAAAAACCTGGGTCAAACCAATCAAGACTCTCTTGACCTACCTTCTGTTTTTGTTCTTTATTTTGATTTGTTTCTTTATTATGATGGCCATTCAAAAATTATATCTGTAGCCAAAAAATCTAACGTAGCTCGTAGCTGATTAAACTTTGTACTCGCTCAAAATCGCTCTTTAGAATTTCGCCTAAGCCATTCGAATAGTAGTAAAGTGTTCGGATTTCAGTAATCCCGACACCTTTTCCAAAAGTGTAAACCCGAACCCTAACATTGGAAGGATTATAAATAATGGAATCCTTTGCATAAATGTAATCCCGACCATTAATTCTCTTTTTGCCTCCTATCATATAGTAAAAAGCAGGCACCGTTCCATCTCGTTGGGATAAAAGAAATTGTTCTGAATTTTCTCGGGATATATAGCGAGTAGTTAGAAATTCTCCTACAACATTATAAATATTGGTGTCAGAACCTATATACATAATTTGGTAGGCTCCATCATAAGAAGGAGAACTACTGGAAATATCAATCCGGCCATCACCCATAGTGTAGGTAATGTAAAAAGGAGAAGAGCTTGTACCGTCAGAATAAACCTGTTTCACCTCATAGTTCCATACGTTCCCCTTCAAAATCGGGAAATAATGTATTGCCATCTCTGGCCTCCTAGGCTCTTGATCTTCACATGAAGTGAAAACAAAAAGCATCAGAAGAGAAGAAATGAATGTGATGATGGATCTATATATGATTGAATTCGGGTCCATTTTCCCAATAACTAGATTTCCTCTGTTTGTATGTTAAAATACAGTAATTCAAAAGGATAGCCAACGAAAATACTCAGGACAATAGCTGATGATTGTCAGGGAAAAGATTTAAGCCAAAATGACTGATTTGCAATTATTGCAAAAATAGAATTTTGGCTTGGGAATAATCAATTGGTGTCTCCTAGGGGAACTAGGTAAATTGAAACTATCTAAGCTCTAGGAAATTATGAAATCAATACTTCTCTTTTTTGTGTGTCTTTGGATTCTTAGCTCATGCAAATCCTATCAAACCATCACCCCAGAAAATCTGGAAGATACTTCAGAGGAGAATCATCAAGAAATTATAAAAGGCAACCTAATGACTTTGGAAAAGGATGCTAAAATCAAGGTTATTAGCAAATCAAGTGCAGAGCTGAGATTAAGTTACCGCTCCTACTCCAGCGATACATTGTATGCGAATTACAACCTACCCAAGAATAAGTTTCCAGTTAAAGTCCCAATTCAGGAAATCGAGGAAATAAAAGTTTTGAAGTCAGATGTCAAGACCACAGTGATTCTTTCAGCAGTGGGTTTAGGCGGGTTTATTTTGGTTACAGCTGTAAGTTTTTCAGACTTTGCCCCTGATATAGGAATTCCATTTTAAGTAAAAATCAATTACAGAATAAAAGCCTTCAAATATGAAAGACATACAAAAAATCACAATCTTCCTATCAATGGTGCTTTTGCTTTCACAATGCAAAACCTATCAACCAATGGGATCAAAAAATTCACAAGAACTTTCTGATGAGAATCAAACAGCGATTATTAAAAGGAATTTATCGGCCTTAGAAAAGGATGAAAAAATTCAAATCCTAAGTAAATCAGGAAGAGAAATGGAATTAAGATATCAGTCCCATTCCAGTGATACTTTGTATGCAAATTACAACATGCCCAAAAATAAATTCCCTACAAAAATTGCTATTGATGAAATTGATGAATTAAGGGTTAAAAAAATCGATCCTTTGGGAACTATAATGGTTTCTGGCTTAGGAATTACATCTATTTTAATTATGATAGGCACATTATATTCAAACATGCAGTTTGGTGGATTTTCAATTTAGGCCAATAGCCTTCACAATCTCATAGTTAATCAAAAAAATGATTATATCCCATCGGCATTTCCATCTTGCTGGCATCAAGCCCATATCTCAATCAACATATTATACCGTAGTGCTGGGGAATCCGGTGATCTCATTTACCCCGGGTTAAAACCCGGGGCTATTAACATATCGCTCCTATGAAGCTTTTTAAGATTAGGTCTCCTATAAAATAATGATTAGCCAACGTGTGCGGCGGGCCGACGCAGCCCTGCCTGCGGCAGGCAGGAGCGGGGTGCGCGTAAGCCATGCGGGGGAACCCCGATAATTATCGGGGTGCGTCTTGGCTTTTTGATTCTTTTTTGCCAAGAAAAAAGAATGAAGAAATCGTTTACATCTTCCTGGCATTATGATACGTTTTCAAATCAGAATCCTGCGCCAGCGCTGGGATATTGGTCATCTTTTAACCAGGGGTTAAAACCCCTAGCTATGGAAGTTACGCTCCTCCGGAGCTTTTTAAGATTAGGTCTCCTATAAAATAATGATTAGCCAACGTGTGCGGCGGGCTGACGCAGCCCTACCTGAAAGCAGACGCTCAAACCACTCCATATTTTTTTTTCACCAAATTCTGATTACTTTCAAAAAAACCAATGGGAACTTTTTATCAGCCTCCCTTTGCCAAACTGCCGATGAAGATTATATGTCCGTTCGTTTGAGAAACTTATTTTTTTTGCTGTTACCCATCCTATTATTTGCCAGTTGTACAGGCAAGAATTATCCTATGGCTGAAAAAGGAGTATTGGATGCGAGTTCTTGGGATTTTGAAGATCAAGGTCAAATCAGCCTTAATGGTGAGTGGGAATTTTACTGGATGAAACTTCTATCCCCAGGAGAATTCTCAGATCAGGAAAACATCAAATACATCAATGTGCCAAGTGTGTGGAATTATGAGACCATTGATGATACTTCCTTGACCGGCACAGGTTACGCCACCTATAGACTTCAAATCAAGACACCCAATTCCGGTGAAAAATTTGGAATACGAGTTCCCTTCCACTTCACAGCCTATAAGCTATGGGTCAATGGAGTAGCTCTTGCTGAAAACGGAAAAGTAGGCACTTCCAAGGAAGAGATGGTTCCCCAAACAGTTCCCCATTATATCTATGTAGATGCCAATGGAAATACCCTGGAATTGGTCCTTCAAGTCTCTAATTTCTATTTCGACAAAGGTGGTACACCTGCCGCTTACAAATTGGGAAATGAGGCTCAGGTCAGCCGATCCCAATTACAAAATATGGCCATTGACCTCTTTTTGGCGGGAAGTTTGTTCATCATGGGGATTTACCATTTGGGCCTCTATTACCTTCGAAGAAAGGAAATTTCTACCCTGTATTTCAGCATCCTTTGCTTTTTGATTCTGCTTCGAACCTTTGGTTTGGGTGAGACCTTTCTCATCTCCATGTGGCCGGATTTCAATTTTGAAGCCTATATCAAATTGATCTTTTTGGGAGCCTTTATGGGTCCGACGATTTTCACCTTGTTTGTTGAAACAATCTTTCCCGAAGACTCAAAGCCTGTATTAGGAAAAGTGGCTCTTATTGGAGGTCTGCTATTCTCCTTATCCTTACTGTTTCCTGCTAGGGTTTCCACCTTTTTATTGAATCCTTATTACCTCTTTCTAGCTGTCACTATCATCTATCAATTGTATGTAGTGATTCGAGCGATTTGGAACAAACGGGATGGTGCTTGGGTGGCTTTTACAGGGATGTTTGTAATGTATTTGGCTTCGGTCAACGACGCGCTTTTCGACATTCAAATCATCAGTAGCGGCTACTACAGCCAATATGGTCTTTTGATCCTGATATTTTGCCAGTCCTTCCTTCTCTCCTCCCGCTTTTCCAAGGCATTTACCTCGGTGGAGAGCCTTTCTCAGCATATCCTCAAAATCTACAAAGCCAACAATCGCTTTGTACCAAGTGAGTTTTTGAGTTTTCTCGGCAAGGAAAGCATTGTAGATGTGCAGTTGGGCGATCATGTGATCAAGGATATGACGATTTTCTTTGCGGATATCCGGTCATTTACGACTATCTCGGAAACCATGACACCCGAGGAAAACTTCAATTTCATCAATTCGATCTTACAGCGTATCAGTCCAATCGTACGGAAAAACGGCGGCTTCATTGATAAGTTTATGGGAGATTCGATCATGGCATTGTTTCCGTCTGATCCCAAAGATGCCGTCAGCACAGCGGGTGAATTGCTCAAGGAACTCGAGCTTTTCAATGATATACGCGCCAAGTCGGGCTACCAGCGGGTGAAAATCGGAATTGGTATCAACTCGGGTTCCCTAATGCTGGGAACTATCGGTGAGGAAGAAAGAATGGATGGAACGGTGATTTCAGATGCTGTAAACTTAGCTTCCCGCCTCGAAAGCCTCACCAAAACCTATGGCTGCAACATCATCGTCAGCGATCATTTGCTTGAGCAAGTCCAGGAAAAAATCCGCATGGAGTATCGTTTTCTCGGTAATGTACAGGTGAAAGGAAAAACCAATTTGGTCCCTATCTACGAAATCTTTTCCTTCGACGAACCTGAGCTATACAAGCCAAAGCACAAAACCAAGGCAGATTTTGAAAAGGCGGTTCAATGCTTTATGAACCAAGAATATACCGAGGCAAAAGCCTTATTTGAAAAGGTGCTTTTGGACATGCCGGAGGACAAAGCCACCTTATATTATTTGGAGCAAATGACTGCTCTTGTTTGATTAGTTGGCTTTTCTCCAAAATACCGGACTCATATTCGGTAATTGCGTTTTTTATAGGCTTTATTGTTATATTGAAAAATAAGAAGAAGTTTTTTCATTTTTCCCCACTCCAATATGAATATTCCATACCGAAATCCCATTGTACATGACTCCGGTCCGTCCAATTTTACAGGCCCTTATGAATTGACAGATTCCGCTCTGGCGAATTTTAAGATTACTCGAGAAAAATTTGGAACCACCGAGATTATCCGACAGGATGGCTCTTCTGTCACCGTCAAAGACTATCAATACAAACTTCCTGATGGAAGCATAGGGATGCATTTTGTCCCAATCAGCGATGATGGTAGCGTGGTAGATCCTTCAGGAAAGCTATTACCGGGTTCATCATTTATAGATGCATTTCTACGTGAAACCATGAACCTGGGACCAAATGACCCCATCTATGCTCTCTTGAATTACTTTCATCCTGAACAAAATAAGGGTACACTTGAAGAGCTACTAACCACAATGGACAAGTTGGAGTTGGGTTTCACGCACTTAGGCGCCTACTATGGAAATGGATACACCACCAATGCACCTATGCTTTACCATGGGCATAAGTTTGGAGTCAATGGAAAAGTGGATGGTACTCCCTTCGGCTATCCTGCCAATGTGCAGGTAATTTCGATGGATGGTGTTCCCCAGGTTACTTTGAATAAAAATTTGCAATATGTAGATACCTGCCTGAACAGTGGGATTATGTTTCCCAAGGATTACAAAAATTCCAAATTCCGGCCTGTAGACCTAAATACAGCCCTGATGTTTTATCGGGACTGGATCAAATTTGAAGGCTATCTGAGAAATGATGACACCTGGTATACCTACTGTGCCGCACACAAGACTTTGGTTGCGACCATTGCCTTAAATCTCCCTCACAACTTGGCTTCTTTTCAGGAAGTTTATGGTAAGGATGAAGGTGCAGACCTCTATCAACGCTTTATAAAATTCTATTCCAATATAATTGGTCCCGATCCCGGATTCATCAAAGAAAATGAGACCTATTTTGAACCATTGTGGAAAAAGCAAGGGTACACAGCAGATCAAATCAAACCCTTCTCCCTCGCAGAATATCAAGCTTATGATAAAGCCCGCAGAGATGGTAAACTAAAAGCATTTAAGGGAAGAAAGCCTCTAGGCCTTTCTGAAGCCACATGCTGGACCGCTCAACGATCTTCTGACGTAATCTATGACATCATTCATTTTTATGCAGACATGCTGGATGTAGGTCCTATCGAGACCAATACAATTATCCTCGGCATGATGGAAAAGATTGACGAAAGAATGGGAATAGGCAAGTTGGAATACCTGATGCATTGCATGCCGATTATTGAAAAGCTAATGATGGCACATGCGAAAATGAATGCTGCCAAGGACCCAAAAAATTACCTTCAGAATACATTTAAGGCACTTTACATCGCTTGGGGAGGAAATCCAGCCGATGAAGTCAATTTTGAAAAGGAGATAAAGTCATTGCATGGTCTTAAAGCCATTGCAGGTGCCCTTTTTAGCTTTATCAAGAGTGATCCTAAGCCCATAGCAATTGCAACTTGGGCACTATTCGATGTAGCAATCCATTATGAAAAAATCATTGCTGGCGGAGTCGTCCAACCAACGGATGCTTATGTAGAAATGATGAAAAAGATTCAAGCGGACTTAGAAAAAGATAGAGATGTCAACGTCCACAAGGAGAACAAAATAGAGTACAATACACCGCCTGCCATTACCCACCTGATGAGTATCGGCATGTACCAGCCAGGAAAGTTCGTCACCGTTCGGGAAGTTTGTACGGTGGTAGATTTCGCAGAGGTACAGTTAAAACAAAAAACAGCAAACAAATAA
Organism: Algoriphagus kandeliae; assembly: GCF_004571135.1. Classification (GTDB taxonomy): domain Bacteria; phylum Bacteroidota; class Bacteroidia; order Cytophagales; family Cyclobacteriaceae; genus Algoriphagus; species Algoriphagus kandeliae. The sequence goes on along the minus strand of NZ_SPSB01000001.1, from coordinate 542,472 downwards.
GAAAAGCTATGAACCAAGGCAACAGCTCAAATCCCACTTTTAAAAATCCTGATCTCACTCCGAGGATGAAAGAACTTTTATTGGAGCTCAGGGAAATCGTCGCAAATCCCGTCGTTGAAGCTGCTTTTAACGATGCAGTAGCGCATGTAGACCCGTATCTAAGTGATGGTACTGACAATCCATGGAAGGATAAAACTATAGACTATTTTGTCGACTATTTTGAGGATTGGTTTACTTTTTTGCCAACCCCTGATGGAGGATTAGGCAAGATTGTTCCTTTCACTTACTTCTACCTTAACAACAGAAAAGCTTTCTATTTTCTCAATACCCTCCAAAGTCGAAGAAGACCGGACCTCCCCTATTCGAAAGAGATTTTCAATTGGACGGTCGAGTTCATTAAAGAACACGGCAAATTCATGGATTCTCCAGCATCCTTGAAATTCCTAGACCAATGGATGAAAGACCCTTCCTCAGAAATCAACGATTTTATCATTCCGGAAGGAGGATTCCAATCCTTCAATGATTTTTTTACCAGGAAATTGAAACCAAGTGCTAATGCAAGGCCTATTTCATTTCCTGAGGATGATTCCATTGTTGTGGTCTCGGCGGATTCAGAGATCAATTTCATCGAATCAGAGCTTACACTTTCTAAGCTTTTGAACGTGAAATCGAGGCAAATCAATGTTAATGACCTGCTGAATGGCTCGGATTATGCGAAACATTTTGTTGGGGGTACGGCTGTATCTTGTGTATTGATGCCAAATAACTATCACCGCTATCATTCACCTGTTACAGGAGAAATTGTAGAATCGGAAGAAGTGCCAGGTATTTACAATGGCATCATAGATGGAGAAGACTGGTTCAACAAGTGGAATGTAGGCGAAAGCACTACAGATTTCAGTATTTTTGAGGATTTTCACCGGGCCTATTTTGTGATTGATACCAAAAAATACGGCTATGTCGCTATGATTCCAGTAGGCTTAAATACCATCAGCGCGATTATGCCATCCATGGTTAATGATCATTCGAGCATGGTTCCTAAAGGCTCAAAGCCAGTCCCTATCAAAAAGGGTCAAGAATTAGGGCATTTTGCCTATGGAGGATCACTCAATATTTTATTGTTTCAAGCAGGGGTATTCAAGTCTATTTCCATGCTCATGGGGCAACGATTGGGAAGAATGTCACCGGTAGCAAAGGAGTAATATTTTGGTATTTCCTGAATAGCTGCGCCTAACTTTAGCTCAGGGTTTGTTCATTCATGCCGGGGTAAATCAGACAATTTGGAGTTGGATTCCTGCCACCGTTCTGCCGCCGTTCGTGCCTGCCTTTGCAGCAGGCAGGTCTTCACGAACGGTAGTTAACAAACACACTATAGCTATTCGGGATTTGTAATCCCGAATCCTTTGCCACCGTTCGTGCCTGCCTTTGACGCAGGCAGGTCTCCACGAACGGTTTTAATCCCGAATCTTTCATAAGGTTACTTTTCCATCTTGCTGGCACTAATTCAACGTCTCCAAACCAAAATCCTGCGCCAGCGCTGGGGAATCCGGTGATCTCATTTACCCCGGGTTAAAACCCGGGGCTATTAACATATCGCTCCTATGGAGCTTTTTAAGATTAGGTCTCCTATAAAATAATGATTGGCCAACGTGTGCGGCGGGCAGGAGCGGGGTGCGCGTAAGCCAGGCGGGGGAACCCCGATAATTATCGGGGTGCGTCTTGGCTTTTTGATTCTTTTTTGCCAAGAAAAAAGAATGAAGAAATCGTTTCCATCTTGCTGGCATCACTTCAATATTTCCAAGCCAAAAATCCTGCGCCAGCGCTGATGAATTGGGAATCCTTTTAACCCCGGGTTAAAACCCGGGCCTGCCTGCCAGTAGGTAGAGCTACCAATGTTACGCTCCTCTGGAGCTATTTAAAATTCTAGGCTTGGCCAACGTGTGCGGTGGGAGGATTTGGCAGCGGGGTGTGCGCGAGCCTTGCGCGGGGAAGCTTGGCCAAATCTTGACCTTTTGGTTCTTTTGGGTCAAGCCAAAAGAACAATAAAAATCGTTTCCATCTTGCTGGCACCTATTTCCCATTTCCAAACACAATAATATGCGCCAGCGCTGGTTTATCGGTTACCTGATAACCAGGGGTTAAAAACCCCTGGCTATTAAAAAATTAAACTCCTGCGGAGTTTCATTAGTATTTCTTACCGTTTACCATTTACAATTTACCTCTTACAGCCCCCGACTTATTCGACATTTGCAATCCAGAATCCTGAAACCACTACCCCTACCATTTACAATTCACCTCCTACATCAACGATTAAGAAACTCAGCCAGCAAACTCTGAAAATGATGCACTCCCTTTTCCATTTTAGGAGAAAATCTCCCTGTCTTATAAACCCGGGAGGCCATTCCTTTGAAAACCCCTTCTACCACAAACTCATCTTCCCTTTCTACTTTATCCAAGGCCGCTCCGGCTCCGGTATCTAACTTTGATTCATCATACACATAGCTGATAAAACTGACCTTTGTTCGATTGGGAGAAATGGGCTTAACCACATTGATTGAGCAACCCCAAGGATAAAAGTTGAACATCATATTAGGAAAGACCCAGAAGTAATAGGCAGATATCTGCTGTCCATAATCTTCATGATCTTTGGGCAGGTCAAATATATGCTCACCACCTGAGGAATGCCCTACTTGCAGATTGCAATGGGAATAAAGAATGGTCTCGTATTTCCGATAATCCAACACCGCATTCAAGCCTTCATGGACAAAAGGGATATGAAAACCCTCCAGATAATTGTCACAGTACAAAGCCCAATGGGCATTGACCAAATAATCCTTATTTCTGCTTTTGTCTTCCTTAAACTCATCCAATGGCAAAAAACCGATCTTTCGGTTCATAGCCTCCAATACCGGCTCAAAATCAAACGCATCCTCCCCCAAAGAAGCAAACAACCAAGGCCCAAGATTTTTAAGCGGAAAGCGGGTCAGATTATCCTCTTTTCTAGGAAAATCCTTCGTGTCCTTAAACTCAGGCATATATTGAAATTCCCCCTGAAGATTGAATCTCCGGGCGTGATAGCCACAAATCAATTGCTTGGTTTTGCATGGGTCATGGCAGAGGATATTTCCACGGTGAGTACAAACATTGGACAAACAATGAATTGTACCTTGATCTTTCGTCAAAAGCAGAGGTTCCTCCAATCCAAACTCCAAAAAAGGTAGAGGCTTCACCTGACCGGGCATTTCCACTTGGCTTTTATCACCAATAAATTGCCAGGATTTGGCAAAGACCTTTTCAATCAATTCCTCAAAAACAGTCTGTGAACGATAAAAAGAAGAAGGTAGGGTTTCTGCTTGGGCAATATCCGGATGGATGTAAAAGGCTTTGGACATAATTATCTATCTTACTATTGCCACAAATTAAGGAAAAGCCACAAAACCCGATTTGCTTTTGAAAAATTCTTCCACTCGACAGCTGGGCCTGATCACTGTTATTTCCCTTGTTGCAGGAGGAATGATAGGTTCCGGGATATTTTCCTTGCCGGCAGTCTTGGGTCAATTAGGAGCCATCAGTTTGTTAGGATGGATTTTAGCCGCTGCTGGAGCTTACACCTTGGCCATTATCCTGGGAAAACTCAGCAAAGCTATCCCAGAAAGCGGAGGGGCTTATGCCTATACGAAATCTGCCTTTGGGGAACTGTCAGCTTTCTTGGTGGCTTGGGGCTATTGGCTTTCCACCTGTACCACCAACGCAGCCATTGCCTTGGCATTCACCGGTTACCTAAGCGTGTTTTTTCCTGTTTTGGAAAGCTCGCTTGCAGGATTTAGCGCAACAGCTTTAGCTGCTATATGGAGTCTGACTGCGCTAAACTATTACTCGATTCGATCCTCAGGTAATCTTCAGGTAGTCACCACCCTTTTGAAAATACTTCCCTTGTTAATTGTGGCTATTGGAGGCTTCTTCTTTTTTGACAGTAGTCATTTTCAGCCCTTAAATCTTTCGGGGGGATCAGATTTCCAAGCCATTACCACAGCCTCCGTGCTCTGCTTTTTTGCCTTTATGGGAATTGAAGCAGCTACCATTCCTGCCGATAACATCAAAAATCCAAAGCGGAACATTCCCAAAGGAACTTTGATTGGAGTGACTTTGGTGGTTTTTCTGTATCTCTTCAGTACGGTATCTCTTTTTGGAGTACTTTCTCCGAGTGAATTAGCAAGCAGCCTTGCACCGCTTAGCGATGCAGGAGTATTGATTTTCGGGAAAAATTCCAGCTATATCATCGCCTTAGGTGCTTGTATTTCTACTTTTGGAGCCTTAAATGCTTGGATTTTGATTCAGGGTCAAATATCCTATGCCATGGCCAAAGACGGACTTTTGCCTAAAAAGCTAGCAAAGAAAAACCGGTTTGGGATCCCTGGAAATGGCTTGATTTTTTCCAGCTTGTTGGTGACTGTGGTGATGATTTTCAATTTCAGCGAAAGCTTTGGGAATGTCTATTCATTCATGATCCGACTGACTACGGTCACTTCCTTATTCTTTTACCTATCCGCCTCATTGGCTTTTGGCTATTTCTGTTACAAAAACCGATTCGGCCTTTACCTGAATACAAAGACCATAATTCTTACCCTTCTAGGATTGGGATTCAGCCTTTGGCTTTTCGCTGGCTCGGGTTTGGAGGCCATTCTTTGGGGAATGGGAGGAATCGCCTTGGGCTTACCAGTATATTTTTGGAGTAAAAAGAAAAATGAAAACTAAAGTACTTTAACTCTCACTTTTTCTTAAACCCTCTTCACCATCTCAATATGCTCAATCCCATCCTCATCATACACACCCCCTTCTGCTTGGAACCCTAAGGATTCATAAAAACCCAAAGCATAAGTTTGCGCTCCTAAACGAATATCACAGGGGCCATAGAGATTCTGACATGCTTCGATTCCTAATTCCATGACCTTTCTACCAAAACCTTTGCCTCTAACTGAGGGAGCGGTCACTACCCGACCTATAGCCACTTCCTGATAGGATAATCCTGCCGGAACGATTCGGCAATATCCAACCAATTCATTATCAAGATTTAAGAGCACGTGATGGCATTTCTGATCCTTATTATCCATATCCAGAAAGACACAGTTTTGCTCCACCACAAACACCTCGCTGCGCAGGCGCAGCAAATCATACAATTCATCTAGGGTGAGTTCGCTAAAAGCTTTAACTGTATGTGTAAGATTCATGGTAAATAGATTAGGTTGAATTTAGGCCAAATATAGCATTTGTAGCCTTGGCCTTGCTTTCATTCATTTTATTCATTGAGTAGCAAATGCTCTAAATATGATATAGGATCCAACACCTCAGTACAGAATTTCGTATTTTCAAATAACCAACCAGCATAATGATGAAAACTAAACACACGCTCCCCATTCTAGTAGCCCTTTTGGCTTTTTCCTGTAACCCCCGAGCTGACAAAAATCTTGGAGAATTGATTACCGAAACCCGTCCAATTAGCGGAATAAGCGAATTAAAAATTGATGGAGTATTCAACATTTATCTCGAGCAGGGAGATGGAGAAACCTTGGAAATCAATGCTTATGAAGAAGTTTTGGACTATTTGGTAATTTCTGAAAATGGCTCCGAATTATTGATTGATTTTGACCCAGAACAAGCTGATTTTCTAGATGATAAAACTCCTGAAATTCACCTAACTCTCTCAGAACTAAATAAATTGGAATTTGATGGTGTTGGGAATATTCAAACAAAGAAGAGGTTTCTCCTAAACGATCTCCAATTAAAAGGCAAAGGCGTTGTGAATTTGGAATTGCAAATTGAAGCTGACCGCTTGGATGCTGAATTTGATATGATGGGGAATACCCACCTTTCAGGGAAGGCAGAAGTTGCTAAAATTAATTTCAGAGGAATGGGAAATCTGGAAGCTTCAGAACTAGTGACCCAAAAAATGGAAATAAATTCTAATGGCATGGGTCATGTGGCTGTGCATTGTGAAGGCGAACTTTCCATAACCGCAGAAGGAATGGGCATTGTGAGTTATACCGGAAATCCAACCATCCTCAAGGAAGAAATCAAAGGATTGGGGGTTGTCGATCGTAATTGATCGATTTCTTTCGATTTATAAGACTAAACCCCGGATAGTAATCTGGGGTTTTTAATTGTCTCATTTCATAATAATAATGTACTTGCCTAAATAGCCACACCATACCTACGGCACTCCTAAATTCAGGTACAAACTTATGCTACATAAATTCGTGCCTAATGGCACTTTCCTCACACAAGGGATCTAAGTTGAAGCAATCACTATTTACCTTCTACCGCTTACTTTTCACATCAATAGTTCCATGCCTAAAGGAATCCCAATCTTGAACAATTCAGTCTTTATTCGAATACCAATCAGTCTTCACTACTTCAACGACGCCATATCAATCACAAATCGATAACGCACATCGGCTGCAATGGTCCTTTCATAAGCCTCATTGATCTGCTGAATAGGAATAACCTCCACTTCTGAAACAATTCCATGCTCAGAACAAAAATCCAGCATCTCCTGAGTTTCCTTGATCCCTCCTACTAAGGAACCCAGAATACTTTTCCTTCCCCGAAGTAAAAGCCCGGCTTGTACAGTGCTAGGTTCAGGTGGAGCTCCTAAAACCACCATCGTCCCATTGGTTTTTAGCAAAGGCAAATACACATTGTAGTCATGTACACCCGAAACGGTATTTATGATGTAATGAAAATAGGACTTCGCCATTTTCATCTGTTCCGGATCTGTAGTCAACACAAAATGCTGAGCCCCTAATTTCTTGGCATCTTGGGCTTTTTCAGGACTTCGGCTAAGCATGGTTACCTCAGCACCCATAGCAGCAGCCAATTTCACCGCCATATGTCCCAATCCTCCTAAACCTACAACAGCCACTCTATCCCCCTTTTTCACATTCAAATGTCTTAAGGGAGAATAGGTAGTGATCCCTGCACAAAGAAGTGGAGCCACTCCTGGAAGTGGAAGATTACCCGGGACTCGCAAGACAAATTTTTCTGTCACCACAATATGAGTCGAGTATCCACCATAAGTGATGGTTTTTTTATCCTGCAATAAGGAATTATAGGTCTGAGAGTGTCCATTTTCGCAGTATTGCTCCAAGTGATCATGACAATTGGCGCAATGCCCGCAGGAATCTACAAATACCCCTACCCCAACGGTATCACCCACTTTATATCGGGTAACTTCGGAACCAATAGCACTGACCTTTCCGACAATCTCGTGTCCTGGGACTACCGGATACATGGTAGCTCCCCATTCATTTCTAGCCGTATGAATATCGGAATGGCAAACTCCGCAATACAGGATTTCAATTTGTACGTCCAAGGGTCCTAAATCCCTTCTTTCTAAATCAAAAGGTCCTAGAGGAAGATCAGCGTGGGTGGCAGCATAGGCTTTTACGGTAGGCATGGCTCAGAATTTTCTTGTGATTGGATGATATGTGATTCTACAAAAAATAACTGAATTGAGCCTGATGAATCATAAAATATCTACGAATCTTTCCTTTGGAAAAGAGCGTAAATATATGGTCGTTCTTGTCCAGAGGGCATGAAATAGCTATGGATAAAGGAATCCAATAAGATAAATTCCTCTCCCAATCGCTCCTGATATATTTTTTCATCATATCTGAAGACCGATAAACCTGAACATTTGTCAGCTCCAGAAAGATGGAATTCAGCAAAAATCACATAGCTTCCTAGCCTTACTTTTTCCTTTAGATTCTGAAAATAGGAGGTCTGCTCTTTCTCTTCCATGAAAAAATGCATCACGGCCCGATCAAACCATAATTTTACTGAAGGAACTCCTTCCAAAGTTTCGGATGATAAAATATCACCTAATCGGTAATTAATACGCTCTCCTAGTCTTGTTTTTACTTCCTGAAGAGCTACTTCACTAATTTCAGAAACCCAAAGTTCGGAAAGTCCATTTGATAATAATTCATCTGGTAATCGGCTACTTCCTGACCCAACCAACAGAACTGCATCATTTGAATCCAGGTTGCATTGATTAATAAGACGGAAACTTGGACTAAAATCATTTTCAAACCATCCCAATTGATCTTCTGAACTATTGAGATAGGCTTTGTCCCAATGATTGGCAATAGAAATTTCTTCCATGCCGGTTTTTTCAGAAGAACAGCAGGATTTGTTTTTATCTTCTAGCTTACAAGAAGGGCCTTGGATCATCCTAATTTTATGAAGGCCAAATATTAAAATTTTGCAAATCAAACTCAGTAAACCTTATCACATAAGTCAATTTAGAGGGAAGTAAAAACCACTAATATGATGAAAATCAGCCATAAAAAAGATTTTTTCAGATGAAAATTGGGTAAATTATAAAGTATTCAAAATCAACAACTTCCCCTTCAAAAAACAGTGATTTTTGGGGTTGTATGTCCAAATGTCAAACTCTAAAATTTAACACCATGTCTATTGTAAAAGTCCTCGAAATTATTGCTTCCTCTGATAAAAGTATTGAGGATGCAATTCAAAATGCAGTTACAGAAGTATCCAAGACCATCCACAATATCGATTCGGTTTATATCAAGGATATCAAGGTTCATGTGAAAGATGGAAAAATCAACTCCTATGGAGTTATTTGTAAGGTTTCCTTCAGAGTGGATTAAATCACTTTTGAAAAAGAAAGAAAAATCTCCAGGATTTGTTTTCTGGAGATTTTTTAATTCAATCCAATACGGAATTATTCTCAAGCGACGCTTTTTCTCCTTACTTCTTCTGCAATAAAATTCTTAGCTATTTGCTCAGGTGATTTGATTGCAACTCTCAATTGGTATTCCTTGAAGATGAGTAAACCAAGGGAGATCAGTGCAAAGTTTTTGATGATGTATTGACCTACCAAGGTTGGTGTAAACCAGGTTTGCCATGTGTCATTCGGTAAGAAAAAGACCGGAAGAAAAGTCATCGACATATGAGCTAATAGTATATACAAAGCCCATTTAGTGAATCGAGGAACCAACCAGCTTATTCCAATCAGACATTCAGCGAGGCCAAAAGCTTGATTGAATAAATCAAATGGGATAAATCCTGCCAAAAGCTGATCGAACAGATTGTGGACCAAAGGTTCAGCTGGAGAAATTCCAATTACTTTTAACAAGCCAAACCAGAAATAAATGATGAAGAGAGAAACTCTTCCAAACGATGCTAGGTGATTCATAATGCATAAGAGTTAATCTCCAAACCTAAGTTTTATCAATCACCCGAAACATGACAATAATCAAGTTAGCTGGTAAGTTTTTTCAGGAAAATGGGTTTTAGCCAAAAATCAGCTCATTTTATATCTGATTAAGGGTCCCTTTAAATCAAAAAAACCATCCAGCCAAAAGCCGGATGGTTTCCCGTCAAAAGCCTATCTTTTTACCTATCACTCAACTACGGCTTCTTTATCCCAGCCACCTCCTAAGGCTCTGTAGATTTGTACTTTGGCTTGAAGCTGCTTCAATTTGGTTTCGATCAACTCCATCTGAGCATCGAGCACCTCTTCTTGCGTCAACAAGACTTCCACATAGTCGGCCTTGGCAAACTGGAATAGGCTATTTGCTACATCAACCGATTGATTTAACACTTCCACTTCTTGAGATTTTGTTTCAAGACTTTGGGTGTAATTATCCAACTTGGCAAACTGATTCAACACATCTGTATAGGCTTGGAGCAAGGTTTGTTCGTAAGAAATAACAGATTGGATTTGCTGAGCTGTAGCCATATTATACTGGGCTTGAATTGCCTTCCTATTAATCAAAGGAGCCATCAAATCTCCTGCAGCATTGAATATTAGAGATTCAGGATTGAACAAATAGGAAGGATTGAAAGCTTGATATCCAATACCTGCCCTTAGATCCAATCGAGGATAGAAATTGGCCTTTGCTGATTTTACGTCCAGTTTAGCGGCAGCCATTTCCAATTCAGCCTGACGAATATCCGGACGGTTTTCTAGCAATTGGGCTGGAATTCCAGCTTGAAGGCTATCTAAGGTAATCTCCATCATCTTATCTGAATTCCTTGGTATTCTTGAAGGATAAGCCCCTGTCAAGAAATAAAGCCGATTCTCCGTCTCTACCAATTTCTGCCGAATCGCATACTGTTGATTCTTGGTATTTAGGTATTGAGCCTCAAATCGATTGACCACCAATTGATTGGCTTTAGCATACTCTTTCAATTGCCGGGCTTTTTCCAAAGCATCCTTTTGAATCTCCAAGTTTTGATTGATGATTTTGAGCAAATTGTCCAAAGCCATCAATTCATAATAGGATTCAGCTATCTCGGAAATCAACTGTGTCACCAAGAAGCTCTTTCCCTCTGTTTGCGCTATGTAACGCAACTGTGCAGCATCCTTGGCATTGCGCAACTTTCTCCATATATCCACTTCCCAAGAAGCAGTAGCTCCCAGCACAAAGTCACCCAGAGGTTCAGGGAATTCTTTTCCTTCTTTGATTTCCAAATTATGCTCTACGGCACCATCCAGAGTGAATCTCCCGGGTTTTTCGGCACCAGCTCCTAAACCAAGATTTACAAAAGGCTGGTATTCCCCTGTCTTTTCAAGGACTTCATTCTTACTGATCTCTATCTCTTGTAAGACAATATTCAGTTCCTGATTGTGAAGCAAAGCCGAATCGATCAAAGCATTCAAATGCTCATCTTCGAAATAATTTCGCCAATCCACCGTAGCAAAGGTACTCGTGTCCTCTGGTTGCTGATCATATTGTTCAGGGAGGTCCAAAGTCGGTTCTTTGAAGGTGATCTCTTGAGACTTACAGCCCCAAAAACCAATCATCATGAGCAAGGAAACTCCTGTATATAGTTTTATACGATTACTTGTCATTTTTTCTGTTGTTTCGTTTTGCGGCTTGAAGTAACACACTGAGTTTGGCAATCTTTTTCAAAAGCGATGCTCTGTTTTGGCCCTCTTCAACAAATGCTTCAGAAAGCGAAGAATCTGCCTCGTTTTGCAACAAACTCTTACCCTCAATCATACTTCCAAAGAAGTAGTAGAGACCAGGAATCACTAAGACCCCGATCATCGTACCCAAAAACATCCCTCCCATGGCTGATGAACCGATGGTTTTGTTTCCCACAGCTCCAGCGCCATGTGCAATAACCAATGGAATCAAACCAGCAATAAATGCAAAGGAAGTCATCAAAATCGGACGGAAACGCATCTTGGCACCTTCGATAGCCGCTGCCAAAACCGTGGCACCTTCACGGTGACGCTGCACCCCAAATTCCACAATCAATACAGCGTTTTTACCCAGCAATCCAATCAACATAATCATACCAATCTGGGCATACACGTCATTAGCCAATCCCATGAGTTTGAGCATGGCGAATGAACCGAAAATCCCTATAGGTAGAGAAAGAAGCACTGCCAGAGGCAATACAAAACTTTCATATTGGGCAGCCAAAACCAGGTAAACAAAGAGTACTACTACAGCGAAAATATAGATGGCCTCATTACCCCGTCGTGATTCGTCAAATGACAAATCTTCCCAAGCGATGTCATAGCCTTTTGGAAGTGTCTGAGCAGCTACTTCCCGAATTGCTTGAATAGCATCACCAGTCGTAAAGCCTTCAGCGGGTAATCCACGAATCGCTGCGGAATTGAAGAGGTTGTATCGAGTAATCTCGTTTGGCCCTTGGGTTTTGGTCACCTTCATAAAAGATGAATAAGGAACCATCTCACCCTCCTCATTTTTCACAAACAAATCCGTCAAATCGGAAGGATAACGTCTGAATTCCGGCGCCGCTTGGGTATAAACCTTGAAGAATCGACCAAAACGAATAAAACCTTGTTCATAGGTACTACCAATGAGGATATTCAGGTTTTCCATGGCTTTCCCGATGGTTACCCCTTTTTGCATGGCAGCCTGATTATCAATCTCCAAATGGTATTGTGGATAATTGGCAGCAAAGAAGGTAAACAATCCTTTGAGTTCTTTTCGCTCACGGAGAGCAGCTAGAAACTCTTGGTTAATCTTGTCAAATTCATCGTAGTCGGTATCTCCACCAGTTTTATCCAACAGACGAAGAGAAAAACCACCAGAGGAACCAAAACCCGGTACTGCAGGGGGCTCAAAATATTCGACTACTGCTCCCAAATCCTTGGTTTCTTCCTCCAACTCTTCCATGATTTCATGCACGCTTTTGTCGCGCTCAGACCAAGGCTTAAGGTTGATCAAGCAGGTACCTGCATTCGAACCTCGGCCTTCTGTCATGATTTCATATCCAGCCAAAGAGGTTACAGATTCGATCCCTTCCACTTCTTCTGCAATTTGCTGCAGTTCTTGGGCAACCTTATTGGTCAATTCCAAGGTTGATCCGGGAGGTGTTTGAATAATGGCATAGATGGTTCCCTGATCTTCATTTGGCACAAAACCGGAAGGAAGAATCTTATTGGTGTAGATAATTCCAGCAATGAATATTCCCAAGATTCCAAAGGTTACAATTCGTCGGGCTACAATCACATTCAACACACTAATGTAGTGGCCTGTGAATCTTTCAAAGATGCGGTTGAAGCCATCGATGAATCGATCGAAAAGGGATTTCTTTCGTTTTCCATGATGATTTCTCAAAATCATCGCACACAATACCGGTGTCAAGGTCAAAGCAACAATTCCGGAAATCACAATAGAGCTCGCCATGGTGATTGAGAATTGACGATAGAAAACCCCAACAGGACCGCTCATAAAGGCAATCGGGACGAATACCGAAGTCATCACCAAGGTAATTGCGATGATCGCACCACTCAATTCTCCTAAAGCCTTTTGTGTTGCTTTATAAGGTGTCAAATGTGGATCTTCTTCCATTTTGGCGTGAACGGCTTCCACCACCACAATCGCATCATCCACTACCACACCAATGGCCAATACCAAAGCGAACAGTGTAATCAGGTTGATCGATAAACCAAAGAGCTGCAGGACAAAAAATGCTCCGATCAATGAAACCGGTACAGCGATGATAGGGATCAATGTTGACCGCCAATCACCCAAGAAAAGGAACACCACCAAAGCCACTAGAATAAAGGCATCACGAATGGTATGAACTACCTGCTCAATGGACGCATCCAAAAATTTAGATACGTCATAGCTGTATTCGTAATGAACCCCTTCAGGAAAATCAACTTCTAATTCTTTGAGTTTTTCCTTTACCTGTTCGATTACCTCACTACCATTACTATCTGGAGTTTGCTTAAGTACGATAGAAGATGATGGCCTACCGTCCAAATTGGAGTAAATATCAAAAAATTCACTTCCCAATTCGACCTCAGCTATATCCTTCAGTTTGATTAACTCTCCTTCCTCATTACTTCGGATAATGATGTTTTCATATTGCTCAGGCTCATTGAATCGACCTTGATAAGTCAATACATACTCCACGGATTGTGCTTGCTTACCAGAACTTTGTCCCAATCGACCTGGACGAGCGATCACACTTTGCTCTTCCATTGCCATAAGCACTTCCTCCGCAGAAATTTTGTAAGCACGCATACGGTCCAATTTTAACCAGACACGCATGGCATATTTTCGGGAACCTAGGATCTGAGCTTGTGCAATCCCGTTGATCCGCTGCAATTCCGGGATAATCCGTGTATAGGCATAGTTATACAGGAATTTTTCATCAATATCAGCGCCCTCTTCGCCGTAGATATCAACGTACAAGAGCATACTTGGCTGAACCGGAGTAATGATCACACCTTCCCTTTGTACCAAAGGAGGTAAGTTTGGCATGACCTGGTCAACACGGGTCTTTACCCTGACCACCGCTTGGTTTGGATCTGTTCCGGGTTCGAAAACCACTCGAATGGTACCCTCACCGGCACTAGTTGCATCAGAAGCAATGTAGCGCATCCCTTGAACCCCGTTGATAGAGGTTTCCAAAGGAATCAAAGTGGACTTGGTCAACACATCCGCACTGGAACCCGGATAGGCCACAAAGATATTGACCGTGGTCGGTGCGATTTCAGGAAACTGCGAAATAGGCAGTTGGGTAATGGCCAGTAATCCCACAAACACAATCATGAAGGAGACTACAATGGCCAATACAGGCCTTCTTAAAATATCTTTAAACATTTCTTTCGGATTTTAAGGTGAATGGAACTTATTCGGCATGCAAATGCAATCCCTCAAATACTTCCTCAGGCTTGACCAATTCGAAATGAATTTTTCCGCCGTTTTGCACCTTTCTAAGGCCTTCCAAAAGAAACTTATCCTGGGTCGTCAACCCAGCACTGACCAAATAAACATGGTTGAGTTCCCCTTCTATTTTGATCTCTTGAGATCTAACATTTCCTTCATCATCCACTAAGTAGACAAACTTCTTGTCCAAGACCTCAAAAGTGGCTTTCTGTGGAATCATGGTTACCTCATCCAAAGGCTTAGGCCATAAGATATTTCCCGTTTGACCATGTCGCAACAAACCATTAGGATTGGAAAAGGTAGCACGAAAAGCAATGTTACCAGTCGCGTTGTTAAAGTCGGATTCGATGGTTTCGATAATACCTGATTCAGGAAAGACCCGGTTATTGGCTAATCGCAACTGAACCATTTCCGCTGTATCCTTTTCGGTCATGGCATAATCCAAATATTCCGCTTCTGGAACGTTGAAGTATACCCACATTTTACTGTTATCAGAAAGCGTGGTTAACAATTCCCCCTCATCCAATAAACTTCCCAAACGCACTTCCTCGAATTTTCCGACAATTCCATCGAAAGGAGCCCGAAGCTCAGTGAAGCTTAAATGAGTTTCTGCCAAAGCCATTTCCGCCTTGGCTTTCTCCAATTGTGCCTTTGCTAAAGCAACTTCGTTTTGGGAAACGATATTTTTGTCTGCTAGCGCTTTAGTGTTTTCATATTCCACCCGCGCAAATTCAACCTCAGATTTTGCCTTTTGAAATTCAGCTTGATAGATCGTAGGCTGAATTTGAAAGAGAAGCTGTCCTTTCTTGACATGTTGCCCTTCATCCACAAATATTTTCTGAAGGTACCCTTTCTCCAAGGCCCGCAATTCAATGTGTTGAATGGCCCGGATTTGACTCACATATTCTTTGATTAAGACTGTGTCTTGTTTAATAGGTTGAGAAACTTTGAATGTGGCAGTTTCTTCATGTGTATTATGTGATGAACCGCAGGATGCCAAAAACATCGCACAGCCCACTGCTAGGAACAGAATATTCCTGTTAGTTTTCATATTTATGAATTTTGAATTGTAGGTAAAAAGAAATTAAATCGGTACCTGAGCGTCGATAGGCATACTTGCTCGGGAACCCATACCATGGACTTTTAGGCCCAATCAAAAAATCCTAAATACGATAAACGCAGTGGTAGATGTGTAACCGATTTGGAATCGGTTTGAAGAAGTTTTTGTAGAAACGTAGAAAACGCGTCTGATCTTTTCCAAGGCTTATTGCCAAAAGGCAAAACCAAATAGCTGAAATTGCAAGCTTGAGTTCTGAATCCAAATCAAGGAAACTTTCCTCGACCTGCTCCAAGCCCTCTGGTTCTACAGAAAAGAGAAGATTTGCTTGAGATTTTAGCTCATCGGAGCTATTTAAAACGATGGTAGCCTCATCAGAAGCATCAAACGAAGCTACTTTTTCTTGATCCTGCTGGATGTAGTTGGAGAGCTGCAACCCAGAAGACAGTCCTGGGACGAAAAAAGTCAGAAGCAGTGAGGAGATCACTGTCATCAGTCCAATAACCCTGTAGGATTTTCTACACATCATTACAAAGGTATTTGAATATTTTTCATATATCCAAAAGATTTTTTTTCAAACCTGCAAAGAATACACCAATTTGATTCAAAAGTGGAAGTTGAGGATAAAAGTTTCAATTTTTGAAAAATATTTTAGAGAACTTTTCAGAATCAATTTTAGCTCAAAATCACCATTTTAAACAAGATGGCTGAGATTCCTTCATTCATTATCAAACCAAATGACCTAAACTTTTGAAAATAAAAAGACACGGATAGTATAAAGCCCGAATGTTTCCGTACCTTTGTAGCGGATAGAAATGCAAAATCTTAAAAGTAAGGCACATCTTTCTATCTTATAGCATCGGTAATTTCCCTGCCACAAGTAGCAAATCAAGAGTTATTTCCCACGGTTTCAATTCTTTTCTTCTACTTTTTAATTCCAATTCTGGATTAGATCCAGCGACGAATTGAATGCCGCAGTTTGATTTAACAACATCTTGAGTACCATTCTTATTTTAATTAACAACCCTTCTTATTAAAGCCATTCGATTTTCGGAATCAGCTCTTTCTGATTTCTCAATTACCCTACGCAGTCGCGTCAATTCCTATTTCAAATCTACCCAACAAAGTAAATTCGGAAATGCAGAGATGGTCCTCAAGACCATTTTCATGCTCTCTATCTATTTTGTACCAGTTTTACTAGTCAGTTCCGGTTGGCTTACCCATACCTGGCAGCTTTTTGCTGCATTCATCCTTAGTGGATTTGGAATGGCCGGTATCGGGATGGGAATCATGCATGATGCCATTCATGGAACCTATTCTTCTAATCCTAAAATCAACAAACTTTTAGGATATACTTTGAACATGGTAGGAGCCAATGCCACTATGTGGAGAGTTCAGCACAATGTGCTTCATCATAGCTTCACAAATATTCACGAAGGAGATGATGACATCAATGTACCACCTGCATTTCTGAGGTTTTCTCCTCATGCCAAGAAAAATCGACTACATCCCTACCAGCATTGGTATACCTGGTTCTTTTATGGATTATCCACCCTTTCTTGGGTGACTACCAAAGATTTTATCCGCCTGAATCGCTACCATAAAATGGGGCTTATCAAAGGAAAAAATAGCTATAGAAATACCTTTCTTAAGATTTTAGCTTGGAAAGTAGTCTATTTCACCTTTACCCTAGGACTACCATTAATCTTCTCTCCTTTTGGGATTTGGGAAATTCTATTAGCCTTCCTTTCCCTTCATTTCGTGACTGGACTTTGTATCTCCTTAGTCTTTCAGACGGCTCATATTATGCCTGATGTGGTATTTCCGCAAATGGACGAACAAGGAATTGTCGAAGGAGAACGGCTTGTCCATCAATTGGTCACCACTTGTAATTACTCCCCTAAAAGCCGAATCTTTTCTTGGATGATTGGAGGCTTAAATTATCAAATCGAGCATCATTTGTTTCCGGATATCTGTCATGTCCACTATCGAAACATCGCTCCTATTGTCAGAAAAACTGCAGCTGAATTTCAACTGCCCTACTATTCTAAAAAAACATTTTTGGAGGCCCTAAAAGCCCATTTTCAAATGCTTCACCACTTGGGAACATTAGAAACTGTCCCTGTGAAAAGCAAATCATTTTAATTATGAACACATTTAGAAAAAATACTCGTCCCAATCGTCGGGACAACCATACATCTTCAGGAAGACAACAAACGAAACGAAAACCTGTCTCTTCTTTGGATCCCAGTCTTTTGGTCAAAAAGGCCAAAGCAACTCCTATTAATTCAAACTCAAAAACTGAGACACGATTCGATGACCTTGAACTTCATTCAAAGCTTCAAGTAAATATTCAAAAGAAAGGCTATGAGTATCTTACCCCTATTCAAGAACAGGCAATTCCTGTGTTGTTAGATGGAAGAGATATGCTTGCCATTGCTAGAACAGGCTCTGGAAAGACAGCTGCATTTTTGATACCGATTATCACTCAGCTTTTGGAGAGACCCTTAGCATCTTCCATTTTGATCGTTGCACCTACAAGGGAATTGGCCTTACAAATTGGAGATGAGTTTCGGGGATTAACCTTAGGAATGAATCTTCGATGCGCAACCTTTATTGGAGGAACAAATATCAATTCTGATTTCAAGCATTTGGCACAAAAGCCTCATGTAATCATAGGTACACCTGGAAGGCTTTTAGACTTATCAAATCAAAAGGCACTTCATTTAAACCAGGTTAAAACACTTGTTTTGGATGAATTTGACCGAATGCTAGACATGGGATTTATCCACGATGTCAAGCGCTTGGTTACACTAATCGGTTCACGGGAGCAAACGCTTCTTTTTTCAGCAACCTTAGACAAAGCCCAGCAAAAACTGATTGATGAATTATTGGATAATCCTCAAGAAATTCATGTGGATTCCGGTACTGTTGCGAATGAGCATATAGAACAGGAAACCATTCGAGTTCCTGAAGGAAAAGATAAGTTTTTGATGTTGCAGGACTTGTTTCAGGATGGAGCTCTGAAGAAGGTTATCCTATTCACTGAGACCAAACGCCTTGCTGATCGACTGTCTAAAAAACTCAATCAAAATGGGATTCCTTCCGGACAGATTCATGGGAATAAATCCCAAAATTTCAGAAATAAAATGCTGAATGATTTCAAATTAGGAACCATTCGGGTACTTGTAGCGACGGATGTCGCCGCGAGGGGAATTGATGTCGCTGATGTAAGTCATGTCATCAACTATCAACTGCCCATGACGATGGATTCATATATCCACCGAATCGGCCGAACTGGGCGGGCTGGAAAAACGGGCCGAGCAATCACCTTTATAAATTGAACATCTCTTTATGTCAAAAAACCAAAACTCATTTATCAAAAAACAAAAAGCCCAGCTCAAGCAGAGAAAGAAAAAGGAAAAATTCGAGAAAAAGCTTGAAAGAAAAGCCCAACCTAAAGACGGAAGTCTTGAAAATATGATGGTTTATGTAGACGAATTCGGAAACTTTTCCGACTCTCCTCCTGAGCCACCCACACCAAAAAAACAATTAAATCAAAACAAATCATACAGCAAAGGTGCTGCACAAAACAAGTAAAATTATGAATGAAGGAACAGTAAAATTCTTTAATGACACCAAAGGTTTTGGTTTCATTACCCCATCTGACAAGAGCGAAGATGTATTCGTGCATTTCAGCGGACTCGTTGACGAAATCCGTCAAAATGACCGAGTTACTTTTGATCTAGTTCAAGGTAAAAAAGGAATCAATGCGGTAAACGTAAAAGTCATTGGCTAATACGATCAACCATCTTTAAAAAGTATTAAAATCAAAAAATCATGAACGAAGGAACAGTAAAATTCTTTAATGAATCTAAAGGCTTTGGATTCATCACTCCAGCGGATAATAGCGAGGACGTTTTTGTCCATATCAGCGGTCTTGTACATGAAATCAGAGAAAATGACAAAGTCACTTATGATACCGTACAAGGAAAAAAAGGAATCAACGCAGTGAATGTGAAGGTTGTAGGATAAAAGCTACCTAGCTTTAAAAATTAAAAGGTGGAATTTTACAATTCCACCTTTTTTGTTTTCCGAACATCATAAAACTCAAGTCTCTTTACTGAGCCAAATAACCTCCATCAATAGGATAATAAGAACCAGTCACAAAGGAAGACTTAGGCGAACTCAACCACAAAATCAATTCTGCAACTTCTTCAGCTTCTCCCAGCCTTCCAATTGGATGCAAAGCTTCTACTGATTTTAAAGTTTCTGCATCTAGATTATTGGTAAGCAATGGAGTTAAAATATAACCCGGACCAATGGAATTCACTCGTATATTTTTTGCTGCGTATTCCAAGGCTGTGGCCTTAGTCAGACCAACAACACCGTGTTTTGCTGATACATAAGCTGGAGACATTCGAGTACCAACCATACCCAAAATAGAAGCAATATTCACGATTACTCCTCCTCCATTTTTTTCCATGGCTGCTAGTTGATAATGCATTCCGTAAAAGACACCAGATAGGTTCACCGAAATTACCTTTTGCCATCCATCCAAGGGATAATCCTCCGTTTCAGCTAAAGGTCCACCAATACCGGCATTATTAACTGCAATATCGAGCCTTCCATATTTTTTCACCGTAGCAGCTACCAGCGCTTCATTTTCCTCAGGTTTGGACGTATCCGCCTTAAAAAAATAGGCATCTCCTCCATCCTTTTTAATATCTTCTACCACTTCCTTGCCTTGCTTTTCATCGATATCCGAAACCACCACTTTAGCTCCTTCTTTAGCAAATAAAAATGCGGCTGCTTTTCCAATACCTGATGCTGCACCTGTAATAATTGCGACTTTATTTTCTAAAGTTTTCATGATTTCTTGTTTTTAAATAGTTGAAAATCAAACTAAATGAGAGATATCACTCCTCTTTTAAAAAACGGATTTTAAAAAAATATGGACTCGATTTTCATCTATTTTTTGATGTTTCTGACAAAAATCAGGAAACAAAAAAACCGGAGAAAAATTATCTCCGGCTTCCTGATTCAATCATTTTTACTTGTTTACCCCAACTACCAAAACCTTGGCAAACTCTTTCGCATAATCACGGAATAAATCCCTTGCTGCTGCTATGTAATCTTCTTTTGTCATTTCAACTATAAAAGGATCGAAATCAATATTTGGGGGATTAACAGCAAAAAACTTTTTAATGAAACTATCGCTTTTTGTTTTGTCCTGATAAATACGGGCCTTGTATGGTTTTTCGGAAACAAAATCACCCTCTAAGTTAGCCGAGACATTATTTGGAGAGCCAATTTTTCCAATGAAATCAAAAGTTGCTTTTGAAATCCTCATTTTTGGGAAGACTTGAACATCCGCTGAAGTCACTTTTCTTTTTACCCCTGCCTCGAGACCTACCTTTAATTCAACTGTTGAAAAATCAATGTCAATGTTTTGAAGTAATATCACAGCATCTGTCTCACCGTAGAATTTCTTCATCATACCCACGAATGCTACGCCTCCACCCCGTGCCACGGATTTATCATTAAATATGAAAATGCTTCCATCAGGAAAAACCTGAATCGTACCTACTCCTATATCCTCTTCTTTAGTTTTTCCTTCTTTGCGCTCAGCTTTCGCATCATAACGCTCAGCAATCTTTCCAAAAGATTCCATAGCTCGTGCATCTGGAAGAGATACTACTTTAAAACCTGCATTTGCAATCTCTTCTTCCATGATTTTTTGAAAATCATTTGCCAGCTGCTGAAAATCGCTCAATTCCAACCCGGCATCTAGAATTGTGGTAGCCCTAGCAGAACCAGTTTGGCCTACATAACTACCTCCTTTACTCATAGCGGAAAAGTTATTCGTTGCTCGACTTAAGCCACTTTCCTGAACCACGACCCCAGTCTCGACAAAAGTCTCAAAATTCAAGCTCATTTGAGGCAAAACAAATGCTTCAGCCCCCTTAATCGTTTTGTTGTAAAAGCCCTTTTCGCCTATACCATTAAACGAAACTTGAGCCTGCAGGTGGGTTGAAAAAAATAACCCTACAGCTGCAAAAAGAATTGATCTCTTCATAATTGATTGTTTTTATTGACCATTTTTAAATTTAAAAACCTGATTATTGAAAGTTTTACAGGCTAAATTTATGATCTGAAGAGATTAGTTTGAAATACGTCAAATGCCCTATTTTTCTGCTGAACAAAAGACGATCTTTTGATCGAAATTTTAAAAAACTTCAATCCTCTAATATTTCAAATTCCTCAGGATAGACATTGTAAATTCCCTCCATTAAAAACCCTAAGATATGCTTACCAGTTGGGTAAGGAGTTAAAACTGTTCTGTATTGATTCCCCCCTATTCGCTGCAGAGGAAGAGCCAAAAAATTTGCCCGTTCATAATTTAAGGTGATATACAGAAATTCTCTTTCTTCTTCCAAAATCAGATCTACAATAATTTCATCTCCTACACGGGCTTTTAAAGTATTAATCTGGGAAATCCGGGGATAACCTACTGTAAATAAACTTGAAAGTATCGCCTCTTGACCTTGAACGTTCAAAACAAGGTCATAGCGTTCGTCATCACTATAGGATTCTTTTAGAATTTTTTTGTTGACCCTTACTCTAAGTGACTCCTTCGAAGATTCTAAAATTTCAAATTCAAAGTAATCTTCTAATCCAGGTACGACTATTCGGTTATTTTGAGGTCTTTGACTGAAATTATTTCCTCGAATGGTAATCTCCAGTCGCATACCTAAGACAGAAGAACTAACTTCTGATATAATCGGCGCTTTTGATCCTTGTGCTGTAAATGACAAAAATTCACCGTATACAGTGAGCTTATTACTTTTTATAAATGGTCGAGCTACATATTCAACTCCCGAAATCAAATCAGTTTCCATTCGAATGGATAAAGCCTCAGAACTTGGCTCTCCTTCCACCTCTTCTACCAAGAAGGGACCTTCAAAGAAGGGTCTTTCAAAAAGTTCTTTTTCGACATATTCTACCCCATAAGAAACAATGGGAAAAATTCCCGGATCAATGATATTAAAGTCTATAGTTGCTCCAGAGGCATCCACTGAATGGATTTCTTGGGATTGGATAAAAGAATAATCCCGAGGGGTGAAATTTTCTGCTTCTTGACATCCGAAAAAAATCAATGGAAGTAGGGTTACTAGGTGGAAAATAAATCGCTTCATAGTCTTAAAATTTAAATCCAACAAACATGGAAGTTTCTGCAAATTTCTCTACACCAGAACTCATTGAAGAATAATGAATTCCGATAATCAAAGCTCTACCTTTACTGAGATATTTTTCGATTCCTAATCCACCAACAAAACCATTATAAAGTCCATTAAGCTCAAAATCCCTGACATATGTAGTGACAGAACCTTCCTGAATTTCAGCAATTTGCAGGGAGCTTTCTTGAAGGTTTATGAATGATATACCATAACCAACTTCCCCAAAAGCTCTCCAAGAATTCGGCACCAAATCCAGGTGAAATTTACCAGAAAGCGGAAGTTGAAAAATTGTTTGGGATAGGTAGCTATCTGTCTCAAAAGCATTCCCTCCATCTCGAAAGATTATGAAATCGGAACCGCTTGAACTCGAAAAACTTGGTCTCAAGTGTAGCGAAACATTTCTTAATCGGTTCACCTGAATTTCCATATCTGTTCCTAGCTGCCACCCAGCTCCAGTAACTCTAGCCAATTGATTGGTATTAGGAAGCTGAAACCTATTTATTGTTTGAATTACTCCAGAAAAGGGCGTTACTCCTACTCGTTTAGAATAAGTTCTGGGCTTTTTGAAAGTACCAGCTTCCGATAAAAAATAAGCCATATCTTCCCCGGTAAAATGGGTGATTTCCAATAAGGGATCCAATTCAGCATTTGCTACAGTTTGGCGAAGAACCTCTCGGTATGATTCATCCAAAAGTTGAATACTCCCCTCCTTCTCCAGAAAAAATTGCATTTTTTGATCCGTTGACCTGTAGAGATTTACACCTTCTAGTTGATTGGGGATAAGTTTAAGGAAGATGAATTCCCTCCCATTTCCCCGCTCAATCTCCTTTGCATAATATTTCCTTTTTGAAAAATAATATTCCTTAACCTGAGTATTAGAATACTTATTCCAAGGTTCTTTTTTGGTTTTTCGGAAGTAAATAGTGGACGTTATCTCTGAATATTCTTGCTTGATATATCCTTCCGAAAAGATAGTGTCATTAAGGACTATGTAGTCATTTCGCTGAGCCAAAAGCTCAGTTGAAAAAAGCTGAATCAACAAAATGATTACAGCAAATTGGAAAAAGAATTTCCTCATAAATAAATTAGAATTTAAAAGAGCCGGGAAAATGGATACAGTCTATTTTAATTTCAAATAGAAATTAAAATAGACGAATGTAAAAGTGAAATTTTTAAAAAATAATTGGTAGCCTAATTTTTTTGATAAAAGATAAATTCGATTTGAATTCGCCAATAATTATTGACTTTTTACTAAATAAAAGTTTAAGCTAATTTATTGGATAATGATTTCTTGAGGATCGTAGCCACCTTTTCTGCATCTGTTTTTTTGCAAAAATGATCCCCTACGATCACCACAGGGGCAGACTTACAAAGATCCATGCATTTGGTTTGGATCAACTTACATTGACCTTTTAGGGGACCGGATTTCAAATCCTCCTTTAAATGCTTCCGAATCGCTTTTGCACCAGCTTTTTTACAGTCCGAACCTGTACAAACAAAGACCAATTCCCGCTTATGCTTCATTTTTATTTTTTTACATGCCCGAAACTGCCTGCATCATTAAGCCGCAAAGATATGCCCCATAGGTACCTACCGCATAGCCAAGTACGGCCAACAAAACGCCTACAGGAGCTAAAGAAGCATCAAATGCTCCTGCAACAATCGGTGCTGATGCGGCTCCACCTACATTCGCTTGGGAGCCAACTGCCACGTAGAAAAAAGGAGCTTTAATTATCCAAGCCACCAACAGCATAATCAGGATATGGAAGAACATCCACAAAATACCGATAACAAAGAGAATAGGGTTATCCAAAACTGCCCCTAGGTCCATTTGCATTCCAATAGTCGCTACCAAAATGTATAAAAAGATTGACCCAAAACGGGAAGCCCCTGCCCCCTCCAAATTTCTGGCCTTTGTGAATGACAAGCCTAATCCAGCTGTCGTGGCCACCACGACAATCCAGAAAAAAGCAGAATCCAAAGAGTAATCCTTCAATTGAGGATAATTTTCTCCAATGAATGGGGCTACTGTATCCGCTATCCAATGGGAAATGCCGGTTATTCCAAAAGCAACACCCAAGATCACCATACTATCTGAAAGCGTTGGGATTCGCATAATTTTGGAACGAAAATCAGCGATTTTATCCCGAAGTTCATAAATGGCAGTAGTATCAGCCTTGAACAATTTATCCAGCTTTTCTGGTTTTGCAGCCCAATACAATAGGAAAGCCATCCATAAATTAGCTACCAAAACATCAACAGCGATCATTTGGGCAAACAAATCCGCATCTGCTTCAAAGACCTCCAACATGGCTGTTTGGTTTGCTCCTCCTCCAATCCAAGAACCTGCGATCGTAGCCAGTCCGCGCCATATTTCCATGGGGCCGCTTCCTCCCAATACTTCGGGCTGAATAAGTCCAACGGTAAACAATGCCATCGGTCCTCCCAACATAATTCCCAATGTTCCAGCGAGGAACATGGTCAAAGCCTTTGGACCTAATTTTAATATCCCTTTGAGATCGATACTTAGGGTAAACAAAACCAAAGAAGCAGGAAGTAAATAGCGGCTTGCAACAAAATACAAGCGAGATGCTTCGCCGGAAATTATACCCAAAGAATTGAAAATAGCCGGAATGAAATAGCAGAGCAAAACAGTAGGAACCACTCTATAAAACTTCTGAAAAAATTTATTCTTACTGGAAGCTGTGCTAAAAACAAATGCTAAAATAGCCAACAAAAGGCCAAATACGATGGCATCATTGGTAATGAGAGGTTGTGCTGATTCCATAATTCCAAGTTGATCTCCTTACAACAATACCAACAAATGGCCAAAAGCCCAACACAAAAAACTATCCCTCTTGGATCAATTTTACCAATTCACTTAAAATCATGGCAGTAGCTCCCCAAACAATCTCACCATGCAAATCGAAATAAGGTGTATCTAATTGAAGGTTATTGCTGAGTTTCAAGAGGGTTCTTTTTCTACGGCTTGGCTCGAGTAATAAATCCAATCCAGTTGGTAAAATAGCATCCACTTCCCGCTCCTCAGGTACAAATTGGGGAATTTCATTAATACTCCCCAATACTGGAGTCACCAAGAAATTCGAAGTTGGAATATACAAGTCACTTAATTGACCCAAAATCTCAATCCTCTCCCGATTTACTGCTACTTCCTCTTCAGCTTCACGCAAGGCTGTATAAATAATATTACTATCCTCTTGATCCATTTTGCCTCCTGGCAAGGCAATTTGGCCACTATGAACACCGGGATAAACTGGCCGCTTAATAAGAGGAAACATCACTCCTTCTTCACTTGGGTAAAGCAATAAAAGTACCGCCCCCTTACGGTGGCTCTCCGGAACCTTAGGCTGAAACCGACGCATATCCACCGGTTGAGGCGCCATTTCTAAATGAGCTACCTGTCCTGGAAGTTTACTAGCCAAGCGCTGTTGAAGGAAAGTGACGATTTCAGAATGGGTCATTGAAAAGAAAAATCGAATATTCCCTCAATTAAGTTTCACCCCAAAAAACATCCAAATTTTTCAAAGTTTTTATCCGCGCCGGAAAACTCGATTTGTTAAAAATTTAGTGAGGTAAAATCCTGATTAATATCACTTTGCAATAAATCCCAAATCAGAAAATAATACCTAGAAATTTTGAAGATTAAATAAATGAATTCTTCAATCCTTGAATTCGAGAAAATCACAAAACCAGAAAATAAGATGAAAACTTTCCTAAAAATCATCTTGGCTCTTATGATCCTCGGACATTTTCAAGCATGTAAGACTTATCAACCCTTGGGAAATAAAGTTACCGAAACTCAACAGAGCTTAAGTGAACAAGAAAAATTGGAATTACAATTGGACCAAGTAAAAGAACATGAGACAATAAAAGTCCTATTACAAAATGGAAAAGAATACGAGTTGGAGTACCTATCCCATTCTAGGGAGGTATTATATGCGAATCTGATCCAAACAGTATCTGAAAAAAAGCAAAAAACAGCTAAAACTCCTTTTGAAATTCCTTTGGATCAATTGGAGACCTTTAAAGTATTGCGAACCAATTATTTGATCTCCATTGGCATTCCTGCCTCTATTCTGATGGGATTCATAATTTATATGTCCACAGTTGATCTCAGTATGGGCCCCATATTATAAGCTAAAAGTGGTGATATGGTTAACTGAATTTGAAGAAAAATCCATTCAAATCGGGGGACCAAAATCAGAATAATAAGGAGTATTAAATTCCAAAACGAGCAAATAAAAAAGGTCGGGCTATTGACCCGACCTTTTCCTGCTCTCAAACCTATTAAACCTATTGTAGATATTCGATTATGAATACCTGCGAAAAGTAGAAAATGTTTTCTATTACTCCAAGCAATCGATTGCGAAAGATTTTCAAAATTTTATTTTCCACCGCTTTTTTGATTTAAATCGTTTAAAATCAAGCCTAAACAGCGAAAAATATTTTTAACCAATTTCTGATTTTTTTAAACTCAACTTCTGGCCGTTTTTTATGCAATCGTGTGCATAATTTCCTTCTGAAACTATGACTACTTAAAATTTGCGTTTCCAGACTTTGAATCTTTTTCAATTCTTCCCAAAATTCAGCTATTTGCAGTATGCCCAAAAGAGCTCTCCCCCTAGCCCAAAAAATTTTCTCTGGTTTTGAAAGTTATATCCGAAGTTTCAATACCTACACGAGATTAGCTCCTGAATATTTTCGAGAGCGGAATTGGGTAGGAATGCAACTCAATCACCGGCAGCGCCTAAGACTTTACAAGGATCTCCTGTTTCAATTAGTTGCCGAGTTCAACGAAATGCTTGGAGAAGATGCTGCTAATCGTCAAATCTGGATTTTAATACGGAAGGAATACCAAGCCATGATTGCAGATCGTCCCGATGTAGAGTTGGCAGAGACTTTTTTCAACTCTGTAATCCGAAAAGCGTTTCCCGGAATGTCTATTGACGAGGAACTTATGTATGTCATGGAAGGGCATCAAATCTGTGAATGGAGAGAAAACAGTCATCTAGTTCATACCTACCCTAGCCAAATGGGTTTGGAGCCCATTATTCGGAAAATACTAGATGATTTCGACCCGGGTGTTCCTTTTCTCAATAAAGAAGAGGATGTTCAATTTTTGATCAAAAGTGTCAAAGAGGTAATTCTAACCCGTTATAACCCGGGACCTGAAACAAAAACAGAGATTCTCAAACCTGTTTTTTATCGAAATAAGGCGGCTTATCTCATCGGAAGAACCTATGTGGGACATAAGTGGATGCCTTTTATCATTCCTATGATGCATGGAGAAAAAGGTGTCTTTGTAGACACACTGATTTTTGATCGAAATATCATGAGTCACCTTTTCAGTTTCACCCGCTCCTATTTTATGGTCGACGCTGAAATCCCCTCCCAAATTGTAGGCTTTTTGAGTTCGGTAATTTCCCACAAAAAAACCCATGAATTGTACAATGCAATAGGTTTTAATAAGCATGGAAAAACACTTTTCTATCGAGATTACCTCTATCATTTGCAATCTTCCACAGACCAATTTGTCGTTGCTCCTGGGGTAAAAGGAATGGTGATGACGGTATTTACTCTTCCTTCTTTTGACGTGGTATTTAAGCTAATTAAGGATCACTTTGAACCTCCCAAAAGCATGACACGGCAGGAAGTCCGAGAGAAGTACAAATTGGTATCGCTCCATGATCGGGTTGGAAGAATGGCCGATACGCATGAATTTGAATATTTCCATATTCCTTTGGACCGTGTGAGTTCTGAACTGATGCAAGAACTTCGAAACACGGCCAATTCCTTGCTAGAAATCAAAAATAACCAACTGATCATCAAGCATCTATATTCAGAACGAAAGATGCGACCACTCAACCTCTATTTGGAAGGATGTAGCAAGGAAAAAGGATGGGATGCGGTAGAAGATTATGGACGTGCCATTCTCCAACTGGCACAAGCCAATATTTTCCCAGGAGACATGATGACAAAGAATTTTGGCTTGACTCGGCAAAACCGGGTCATTTTCTATGATTATGATGAAATCGAGTTTTTGACCGATATGAATTTCCGAGTTAAGCCCAAGCCTGAAACCTATGAACAGATTTATGCTTCCGAGCCTTGGTATGATATTGCCAAAAACGATGTCTTCCCGGAGGATTTCAAACGTTGGATGATAGGTCGCCCTGATTTGAAAGAGCATTTTTTAGATTACCATCAAAAACTCTTCGATCCTACCCATTGGCAAAAGATTCAGAATAGGATTCGAAATGGGGAATTACTTCACGCTTTTCCCTACCCTGAGGAAATTCGATTCAGACCTCAAGAGAAAGTTTAATTTCTTTTTCCTAGCCCCAACGCCTATTTTTGTATGTCATCCTTGGATTGATCCGAAATCCCGTTCATGAACGCCACACAATCACCCGATATTAATACA
Organism: Algoriphagus kandeliae; assembly: GCF_004571135.1. GTDB lineage: Bacteria > Bacteroidota > Bacteroidia > Cytophagales > Cyclobacteriaceae > Algoriphagus > Algoriphagus kandeliae. The sequence goes on along the minus strand of NZ_SPSB01000001.1, from coordinate 513,540 downwards.
GCGACCAAAACCAAAAAAATCATTCTTCTCACTCCGAATGATGATGATCGTCCTGTGTACATAGCGGGAAATTTCAACAACTGGGCAACACAGGATTACAAATTCCGGATGGAGAAAATCAAGGAGGGGCGTTACGAATTCACTTTTCCGGATGGGAAAGAATTTGAAGGAGAACTGATTTACAAGTTCACCAAAGGCGATTGGTCAGAAGTGGAGATCGATCGCTATGGGAATAAAACTCCTAACCGGACATGGAATGATTCCGATTTGGTGCGAACGGAAAAAGTAGCGAAATGGCGCCATAATTGGCTTCCTTATCGCCCGAGTCAATTACCAAAGATCCATTTGATCTCTGAGGAATTTGAAATTCCCCAATTGAACAAGACTCGTAAAATTTGGGCCCTCCTACCTCACGACTACGAGACGAGCGATGAGCATTATCCGGTTCTTTATCTCCAAGACGCGCAAAATCTCTTCAATGAAAAATCAGATTTCAATTGGCAGATTGATAAAAAGCTGGCAGTAATGTCCGACTATGGCATCGGTAAAATTATCATTATCGCCATTGAACATGCCGAGACCGAACGAATTCAAGAATACAATGTAGGAAGGACACTTCTAGGCGTGGGGCATGGAAAAAAGTATATCCGCTTCATCACCGATACACTCAAACCTTTTGTAGATAAAACCTTCCGTACCAAGCCTGAGCGTGAGTTTACAGGCATTGGCGGCAGTTCTATGGGCGGATTGGTGAGCATCTTTTCAGGTCTGATTTATCCTGAGGTTTTTGGAAAGCTGATGGTTTTCTCCCCATCCCTTTGGGTAATTCCGAAAATCAAATTGGGCTTTTTGGACTTTTTCGAACCCCAAGAAACCCGAATGTATTTGTACGCAGGTGGCGATGAAAGCGAAACCATGATTGACCATGTCACCAAATTGCGAAAAAGGCTCTTGAAGCGGGAAAGTCTACAAGGAAAAATGAAAATCCGCCTTTCTATCAATATGGAGGGAAAACATAACGAAACCTATTGGAGCGATGAGTTCCCAAAAGCCATAGAGTGGCTATTTTTCAGTGATAAACCTGATTGATTTAATTATGAAATTCCAATTCCAACCTAAAAAAATTAATCAGGGAAGCCTGATTGTTATCCCCGTTTTTGAAAATCAACTAGAAGAATTTCTAAAAGAAAAATTCCCGGATTTATCCTTTCCAAACACCCTATTTTCCGCAAAAAAAGATAGTCATTACCTATTTCCTACTGAAGGGAATTTGGTGATGCTTTTGGGCTTGGGAGAAGATCCAGGCTACAAGGAAATTGAAGTAGCGTTTCGAAGAATTCTTGCCAAAAACGGTGATTTGGTACAGGGACATGTGATTTTAGATTTTCCTAATTCCTTCAATGCTACTCAATTAGAAGCTGCCTTGGTTGGCTTTGGTTTGGGTTCTTACCAAGCAGATTTTTTTAAAAAGACTCGAAAAAACGATTTCCAAAAACTTAAAGTAGGAATAAATCATTCTGACGCAGGAAGTAAAAAAATCCTCCTTCGGGCAGAAAAAATTCTCGCAGCTAAAATCGAGGCTTTTCGAATGGTTGACCTCCCTCCAAATGTCCTTACTCCCGAATACTTAGCTGATTGGGCCAAAAATTTAGCGAAAGAACAGGAAATAAAAGCGCATGTTTTTGATGCTAAAAAAGCAAAAAAAGAGGGTTTGGAGGCCTTTCTTGCGGTAGCTAGAGGATCAGTAAAAGAACCTAGATTTATCATTTTGGAATACCGCCATCCTGACGCCACTAAACATGTGGGATTAGTTGGGAAAGGTGTCACCTTCGATACGGGTGGTTTGAATATCAAGACCCAGGGCATGCACTATATGAAATCCGATATGGGAGGCGCAGCAGCTGTATTGGCTGCAACTCAACTTATCGCCAGTTTAAAAGTGCCTGTAAATTTGACCACTGTTGTTCCTGCTGTAGAAAACGCTGTTGACCAGCATGCCTATCTACCTTCTGAAGTGATTGGAAGCCACTCAGGTAAATCCATTGAAATCGTAGATACCGATGCAGAAGGCAGATTGATTTTGGCTGATGGTCTGTCCTATTTGAATCAGGAATATCATCCTGACCACTTGATTGATTTCGCTACTTTGACTGGTTCAGCTGTAGGTACTTTCGGCCATGAATGCGCTGCCCTTTTCTCCAATGACGATAAGCTTTCTGATCATATTCAACAGGCCGGAATGGCTTTGGGAGAGAAAACCTGGCCTTTGCCAATTTGGAAAGAATATGCCAAAGAAATGGATAGCGAAATCGCCGATATCAGAAACTACCATGGAAAACCCATAGCAGGAGCCATTACAGCGGCAACCTTTTTACAAGCTTTCACGAATGATCATCCATCATGGGCGCATTTGGACATAGCAGGAGTAGCATTCGCGGATAGCGAATTTTCAAAAAGCAAAACCGGAACCGCATATGGTGTGGGTTTATTGCTTAATTTGATAGAAAATCATCTTTAACATGGAAAATCAAGGCCATACTTTTCTTTGCATTTCCAACTATTTTAAAGGAAATGCCTTTTTGGTTTCGCTAAAGAAGCAAGGCAATCAAGTTTTTTTAGTCACTTCTGAAAAACTCAAAGATTCACCTTGGGCTTATGAATACATCGATGAGGTATTCTACATGCCCGGTCAGGATTTAGACTGGGATTTGGATCTTTTGCTGAAAGGAGTTGGCGGTTTGATGAAAGATCATAAGATAGATTCCATCGTCGCTTTGGATGATTATGATGTAGAAAAAGCTACTTTTTTGCGCGAAAATCTTCGAATTCCCGGGATGGGGCAAACAACAGGTCGTTATTTCCGTGACAAGCTTGCCATGCGAATTAAAGCCCAAGATGCAGGAATCAACGTCCCTCCTTTCTCTCCCCTTTTTAATGATGAGGACATTAATCAATACGCAGATCATGTCAAAGCTCCGTGGGTTCTAAAACCTAGATCTGAAGCGTCTGCTCATGGAATTATAAAGGTTCACAACAAAGAGGACCTTTGGAAACATATTCATGAATTGGGTGATAACCGCCTTCATTATTTGGTAGAGCAATTCAAACCCGGCGATGTTTATCATGCAGATGGATTGATTTTAGAAGGAAAAAGTCTTTTCCTCACTGTTTCAAAATACTTAACCACTCCAATGGAAATTTCCCAAGGAGGAGGAATTTTTAGGTCAGCGAATTTAGAATATGGCTCAGAGGATGAGCAAGCAATTAAAAAGGCAAATAAGGCAATCATGAAAGCCTTTGGACTAAAATCCGGAGCAAGCCATACCGAATTCATCAAATGCCATGAAGATGGTAAAATTTACTTTTTGGAAACCTCTTCCCGAGTAGGTGGAGCGCATTTAGCCGAAATGGTAGAAGCAGCTACTCAAATCAACCTTTGGGCAGAATGGGCTAAAATCGAGGATGCTTTGGTAAAAGGAAAAGATTATAAATTACCCAAATCCTCGAAGCACTATGCGGGGATTGTGTTGACACTATCCAAATACCAACATCCGGATTTGAGCAGTTTTGATGATCCGGAAATTTACTTTAGGGTTCCTTTAGATTACCATGCTGGATTGATCGTGAGATCGAAGAGCAGGGATCGCGTATTGGAATTATTGGATAATTATGCAGAGCGCTTGACCAAAGATTACTCTACGACGGCTGCGGCTCCTGAAGTAAAGAAATTCCACTAAGTCTAGAATTTCTCTTCGATTCCTAAGCCAAAGAGTGCAAAATCATATTTCACCGGATCTTGGGGATCGAATTCTCGAAGTCGTTCAGTTAGTTCTACTGCCGTCTGCCAATCCGTTTGCTTTCGAGTAATCAATCCCAGTTTTCGAGCAACACGATCCACATGCAGGTCACAGGGGCAAATCAATTGGGAAGGTTGGATTTTATTCCAAATTCCAAAATCTACTCCCTTCTCATCAGATCGAACCATCCACCTCAAATACATATTCATTCGCTTACAGGCAGATTTTCTAGCTGGAGTAGCAATATGCTTTTTAGTCCGGCTAGGTGCTTCTGCAAGGGAGAAAAACAACTCATGGAAACGAATTAACATTCCCTCCATTGCTTCATTGGAATAATTTGATTTGATCAAAAATGCTTCTTCCAGCGAATGATGTTTCTTGTAAAACCAGGAAAAAAAGTGGATGAAATAAAGCGTATCAATATCATTAAAAGTCAGATGCTTAAATTCCAAAAAAGGTTTGAGGTCTGAATACTGATGATTGACCATAAAGTCATGAGGAGCATTATCCATCAACTTCATCAATTCCAAGCATTTTGAAATAATGGTTTTCCGTTGCCCCCAAGCTAGCATTGCTGCAAAAAAACCAGCAATTTCTATGTCCTCTTTTTTCTGGAATAAATGAGGAATGGAAATGGGATCATTAGGTATAAAAGCAGGCTGATTGTACTGCTCGACCTTTTCGTCCAGAAATCCTTTTAAATCCTGCATTTGAATCACAAAGCGACTTCAACTTCTCCTCCCTGCGTTCCATCAAACCACTTAAAGAAAAGTTGATTCTCATTTTTTTCGGAAACATGCCAATCAAAGCATTTAATGGTGGTGAGAGACCTTAAGGTATCATCATCGGGATTATACAAGCAGATATCAAAATCCGGAAGCTGCTTAGGATCAGTGCTATTCCACTTTTCCAAAATAAATCCTTCCTCAATGACCCGAACTTTATTTCCAAAAACAAAATCCGAAAGTACACTAGGAACTCCGTCTATCCGTCTCAATCGAAATCCGGAAGGCCCAAACATGATAGTTTTGACCAATTTAGCTTCTAAAAGTTCATTTGAATGCGGTAAAGACTCCCACTCACTTTCCTTTAAAACCACTTTTCTTCCTTCAGGTTTGATTCGTGTGAGCAGTTTAGAGAGTTGGGAAAAGAGCCATGTCAGCCCAATGAATAATAAACCAAAACTTGCAAGTATGGGATAAGAAACAATAAAAATCAGATTCCAAATAAAGCGGAATACGTGATGGAAAAACAATTGAAATTTATTCATGGGACTGTACTAGGGAACAAAGGTACCCTAGCTTGACTACAATGACAAACGAGAGCTTAATCAATACAGAGGAATTGATATTGAAAAGCCATTCGGACCTAGGGCCAAATTTTCAAAAATTGCAGGTAGTTCTTGAGCATGCTGATGGTGCATACCGTACATAATTCCATCAAAAGCCAGTAAGAAAGCCCCTTGAAGAATAATTGACTTTCCAAAACCCTGAAGTCTATCGTTTGATTTTCGAAGTCCTCTTTCTTTCAAATACAATCCACCTGCCATGTATGCAACATCCAACGCTGCATTAACCAAAAGTATTTTTTCAATGCTATGCTGAGCTTCCATGCTTTCCATAAAACCTAAGCTTCCTGGGTTTTGGGTTGCCTGCCAATAGCCAAAACCGGCTATGATCAAATTCACAGAATTCCAATACAGGTTCATTTGATGGAAAGCCTTTATCTCTCCACTAGTCTGTCCTGCCGCAATTCCCCCCCACAACATATTCCCTATTGCCCAAGAGCCAAGAATCAGCATTCCTTTTCTATTGTAATCCAAGCGCTGCTGATTAAAATCCATCAATACATCTCCTGTTTGAGCCAAAAGGTCAAAGGAAATAAACATGGAAAAAATCAGAATCATAGAAAAGAAATAGGACCTAGGCGTCATACAAATGGAACTTTAGAAGAGGCATTTGGTTCAAAAAAAGCCCGATTGAAAAACCGGGCTTCAAAAAACATTTAATAAGTGACTTCCACAGGGAAACGCGAATTTACAGCCTTTAGCTGTTCATAAGCGGCTTGAGAAAGCTTAATCACGAGCTTGGAATTATCACCTGTTTCTGGCAATGCTCCCACCACCCGAGCAAATATCGTAATATCATTTTCCTCATTTCTTACTCTCATGATCGTTCCGACAGGAGCAGTTCTATGAAGGACTAGATATTTTTTATGCCCTCCTGTTCCAGGGATCACTTCGGCTTGTCCCATTTCAGATATATTCTTAAAACCTCCGGAACTTGCCCCATCAGGAACCTGATGCATTTCTTCTATGGAAGTTGCTACTTTTGGTTCGCCCACAATAGGCACCTTAGATGGGCCCGGCTCCGCACGACCAACTTTAAGAACTTGACCCACTTTCAAATTATTAGAGCTAAGCGCATTCCAAGTGATCAAATCCTCTATAGGAGCATTGTACTGATTAGCTATGGAAAATAATGTTTCTCCAGATCGAACTTCATGAGAAATCCAGTCTCCAGGTACAATTGGAGTAGCATTGGAAGGCGCAGATGCAGTAGCTTTTGGCGTGGAAGAAGGCTTCTCCTCAACCACTTTCTCAGCTTTTTTCACTTCCTCTTTTGGTGCTTCTACAATAGCAACAGGCTTTTGAGAAACTTCTTTTTGAGGGGTTTCCTGAACAGGAGTTTTTGTCGGAGTAGGTTCTTTTACCTCCGCCAAAGGTTTGGGCTCACCTACGGACTTGCGAATCACCAAAGCCTGACCTACACTTAAATCATTTCCTTTTAAATTATTCCACTGCTTCAACTCATCCACAGAGACTCCATATTTTTTTGAAATCGCAAACAAAGTTTCCCCTGATGCAACCTTATGCAAATCCGAGCCTTCAGGTATCGCTGCCTCGCTGATGTAAGGAACCCTAATTTGTTGCCCAACCTTTAATCCACTTTTGAGGCTTTCATTCGCTTTTACAATATCTCCAACTGAAGTTTTATAGCGTCTTGAAATGGCAAATAGTGTTTCTTTAGCTTCTACCTCATGAATGACAAAGTTTTGTCCTGCAATTCTCTCCGTTCGAAGTGAATCCAAGCTACTCGCTGAAAAGGCACCCCAAGAGGTCAATGTGAGGATGGATGTCAAAGTGAGATATTTGGGAAAATGCATAGTATTAATCGAAATAAAATTCAAGGATAAAATCAAACACTAACTAGTTATCAAGAATTATGCTAAAGAAAATTTGAAAAGGGCAAAAACTAAACTAAGAACAAGAAATTAGCCTTGTAACACATCTTTTGAGATGCTTACATCGTGGAAATTCATTGAAAAAGGTATCTTGCTATATGAGTCGAATCATCTTACTATTCTTTTTGCTTCTGGGAGCATATACCCTTCCCATACAAGCTCAAAATCAACAAATTGAGCGCGTTTATACCTTTAAAATCGATCGGGACATTGACCCTGCAATGAACCGACGAGTAAAATTGGCTTTAGAAAATGCTGAAAAGGAAGAAGCTGATTTGATTATTATTGAGATGGACACCTATGGAGGAGCCGTTAATGATGCAGATGATATCCGAACTATGATTTTGGAGTCTCCTATCCCTGTTTATACTTTCATTAACAAGGATGCTGCCTCCGCAGGGGCTCTGATTTCTATAGCCAGTGATAGTATTTACATGGCACCAGGATCGAGTATAGGCGCAGCAACTGTAGTCAATGGAGTAGATGGAGCTGCTGCCCCCGATAAATATCAGTCTTACATGCGCTCCATGATGCGAAGTACAGCCGAAGCTTCAGGGCGGGATCCCAAAATCGCCGAAGCAATGGTCGATGAAAATATTGAACTTGAAGGAATCAGTGAAAAAGGTTCTGTACTCACCTTTTCTGTTTCCGAAGCAATTCAATACGGATTTTGTGAAGGAGAATACCGATCCATCGATGACATCCTAATTTCTCAGGGCATTATCGATGCAGAAATCATCTCTTATGAGGTCTCTGGGACAGAGCAAATCATTTCTTTCTTTCTTAATCCAGCCATTTCTGGAATATTAATCCTAATCATTATTGGAGGAATATATTTCGAACTCCAAACCCCGGGTGTTGGGTTTCCATTGGCTGCATCCATCATTGCCACCATTTTGTACTTTATCCCCTACTATCTCAATGGAATGGCAGAAAATTGGGAAGTAATTGTCTTCATTGTTGGTGTGGTGCTCCTAGCTATTGAATTATTCGTTGTTCCCGGTTTTGGGATTTTTGGGATTCTGGGAATTATAGGAATTTTCGCAGGTTTGGTCCTGGGAATGCTCCCCAACCAAAACTTTGATTTTCAATTTGTACCTGCAGAACAACTATTCACCGCTTTATTGACCGTAATCCTTGCAGCGATTACCGCCGTAGGACTCATTTTCTGGCTTACCCCAAAGGTAAATTCCTGGAAAGCCTTTAATACCATTACCCTCGCTACTACGCAGGACAGACAGGAGGGCTATACTTCCACATTTTATCCTGAATCATTGAAAGGAAAAATTGGCGTGGTCCACTCCAGGCTCAGACCAAGTGGCCGGATCGAGATTGATGGGGAAATATTTGATGCCTATTCCCGAGGTGAATTCATTGAGCAGGGAGAAAAAATCATCGTTATCTCTACAGAAGGCACTTCTTTGAAAGTGAAAAAACAGGAAGGCTAAACGTACGCTTTTTGCTAAGTTTGAGCCATGAATCCCTTTCAAAGTATTTACGAAGCCGTCGGCGAAAAAAAAATCAAAGACTTGGTATATCATTTCTATCAGGGAGTTTCTAAAAACGAAGACCTTCGAAAACTCTATCCTGAAGAAGATCTTGGTCCAGCTGAAAGGCGTTTGTATTTATTTTTGCTCCAAGTTTTTGGAGGGCCTCAAACCTATTCGGAAGAACGTGGACATCCCCGACTGCGATTGCGTCATATGCAATGGAAAATCGACTCCCAACTTCGAAATCACTGGCTAAATACCATGTTTGAAGCAATGGACAAGGTGGAATTAGATCAAGAAGTCCGGGAAATGATGATGGGGTATTTTATCAAGGTTGCCAATCACATGATTAATCATGCGTGATCTTTTGAGAAGAATTTACACCATTTATGCAGGATTGCTTTTTGTGGTCAGTTTCTTGATCATCTTTCCTTTTTTCCTGATTTGTATTTGGGTTCCCGGCTGGAAGCCATTCGGAAGGAAAATCAATCGATACTGGGCCAAGGTTTATTTCACCCTGATTTTCAAGCCAGTACACCTCGAAATCCGAAGTAAATTGGAAAAACATCAGCCCTATATTTTTGCGGCAAATCACTTTTCTTATATCGATATTCCCATGATGGGATTTATCCCGGGGGATGTTCAATTCATAGGGAAGGCATCAATTCGGAAAGCTCCTCTTTTTGGCTATTATTTCAAAAAACTTCACATCGCGGTAGATCGGTCTAGGGTAAAAAGTAGAGCGGAAACCATGCGTAGAGCAGGACTTGCCATCGATGAGGGAAGCAGCATTGTTATTTTTCCGGAAGGAGGAATTTACACCCATCATCCTCCTGGGATGGTTCATTTCAAAAATGGCGCGTTTCGATTGGCATTGGAGAAACAAATCCCCATTATCCCTGTCACCTTATCGTATAATCATCTAATTTTACCTGATGACGGCCGTCTGCTTTTGAGCTTCCATGCCGCCAAGATGGTCCTGCATGAAGCCATCGTACCTACAGAGGATTCCAGCGAAGAAGATCTGAAGAATGCTTGTTTTGCAGTCATCCAAAAACAATTGAATGAAGATAATGCCGTTTAGAACGTACTTAGATCATGAAAATCGATAAAGATACTATCAAGAAGATCGCTCATTTGGCAAGGCTTGAATTTGATGAAAGCAGTGCTGAGAAAATGTCTCAGGACATGAGTCAGATTCTGGATTGGGTGGAAAAACTGAATGAAGTGGATACTGAAAATGTAGCCCCTCTGACTACCATGTCCTCCGAAGTAAATGACATGCGGGAAGATCAAGTAGGAAACCATTTGGATCATGAAGCTGGATTAAAAAATGCTCCCAAACGTGATTCAGATTATTTCCGTGTTCCAAAGGTTTTAGAATAATGCATAAAGCAAAATCCCCATTCTTGGGCTATTTACCTGCTCTCCTATTCGTTCTTTTAGGAGGGCTTTTTTCATATTACTACCTCCTTTTCGATCCGGTAGCTTACCGGGTTCTCCTACCCGGATATTTTTTGGATAGACTTCCTATTCCTTTCGATTGGGCGGGAATTGGCCCACTTTCCTTCCCTATCTTGATTGATAATTTCCTAGTATTTCAGGAATTCCAATCCTTTGCCCCCAATATTCCTGTAGTGGAAAATCAGGTATTTGGAATCCTGGCAGTTATCTCTATCTCTTTTTTTCTAGCACTGATTTCCTCTTTTAAAAAATGGCAATTTTTAGCTGCGGGAATAGCATGGATCATCCTTTTGGTATTCAGTAATTTAAATGGATTGAATATCAATGGGATTAATAGCAATTACCCATTAATTATTGCAATCATTGGAAACTTAGCGGGTCCTGTCTTTTTCCATTTGGAAGGAAAAAATCGACCTCTACTGCTACGGTGGATTGTAATCTTGCTTTTAGTAATGAGCACAACAGCAATTCTTTTATCCTACAGCCCGCTTCCATATCCAGCTGTATTTCTTTCTGAACATTCCTTTATTCTCTTATTGGGCTTGAGTATAGCTTGGATTTTTTGGAATGGACATGCAATCTTGTCTGGAACTTATATTCTTTTAACCCGAGCTAACAAAAATTTAGGACTAAGGGTCTCCATCCAATTTCTGGTTCTTGGAATTCTTTATTTACTCCTTTTATTCAACATGCTGCTGGACCTTACCGGCTTACCTATTACCTGGATTCCAACTTTCCATCCTTTGGTTTTGGTAATTCCGGTTGGCGTGATGGGCTGGCTAGTCCTCCGAGTAAAATCAAAAAATGAGCTGAATCCAAGCTTCAACCTTTTCACCTTGGAGTCACTTCATCTTTTGGGTTTTGGGATTACATTATGGGTGATTTGGAAATTGAAACTGGTAGGAAATCAACCTGCTGAAGAACTGCTCAAGCATCTTATTACCTATTCCCAAATCGGGTTTTCAGCCTTTTTTATGATTTATGTCTTTTCCAATTTCTTTACCCTCATGGATAGCGGAAAAGATGTGGAACGGGTCCTTTTCAAGCCTTTTTCCTTACCCTATTATCATTTGCGATTAGGTGGCTTGATTGCCATGCTTGTCTTGACTACCTACGCGGATGGGATTATCGGCGTTCAAGTTAATGCCCTCAGCAATCAGGTATTGGGAGACTATTACTACGAAACTGATCAGAAGTTAGAAGCCAGCATTCTTTATGAAAATGCTTGGTTTCGGTGTAGAAACAACCCAAAAGCCAAAAATGCACTAGCTCATTTACTTCTTGAACTGAAACAACCCTCCCTAGCAAAAAGCCACTTGGAACAAAGTTTTTCTGAGGCTCCTCAGGAAGATAACATTGTTCTTTTGGCGGATCGCTACCATCAAGAGCAAAAGCTATTTCAAGCGATTTCTACCTTGGAGCAAGGGCTTTCCTTCTTCCCAAAAAGTGAGGCTATAAGAAACAACTTGGCCTTGCTTTATGTCAAATCCAATAGAACAGAAGAAGCCAAAAACCTCTTAGAAGAAGCACCAATTTCTCAATTGGTTAGCAAGAATAATCTCTTGGCCACTCAATTGAAATCAGGACAATTAGACATGGAAGCGGAGCAGCCAAAAGGCCTGCCTGGTTTTATCAATGAATTGGCGCATCAGCATGCTTTGGGAAATTTCCCATCTAAAAATTTGATTGAATCTACCGAAAAAGCAATTCAGAAAAGCGAAACACCACTATTGACACAAGCAGCTCTTCGAAATCTCTTTTCGATATTAAACCAACCGAATCCAGAGGAGGATTTAGCGCTATTAGATTCCCTTTGGCAAAAAGAAGAGATGAATCCCTATATCATGTCTCTACAGGAGACAGCTGTGATTCGTAGCTTGTCCGCAGGAAGAGTAGGCGAAGCAATCAAAAATCTAAATGGATTAGCCTTTCGGAATCCTGGAGATGCGGGGTATTTTCTCCACCTTTCTGCTTCAATCCTTGCCCAGCAATTGGATTTCAAAAAATCAAGTGCAGAGTTATTGGCAGCAAGAGAAAAAGGTTTTCAGGCTTTTAAAAATCACCATTGGGAAATTTTGGTTCTAGGTGGATTCGAGCAAGAAGCAGAAGAAATCAGATTAGCATATAATTTGGATTTTCCTGCATGGATCCAAAACCTTGATTCTGAAGAAGGAAATTATCTTCAAATTATAGAAAAGCTTCATGAAGCTCTACCTGAAGAGCTTTTTGGAGAATGGGACGGCCTAGAAAATGAAATGCTAAAAGCTGACCTCGCGGCAAAGATTTTAAGAGCAAAATCCCATGGATTAAATGTGAAGCAGATTCAAGAATTGGCTGTAATGGTAAATCAGGTATTTGGAGAAAATGAAGATTTAAAACGTTTTGCTGCGAATCCTGATTTCCAAAACCAAGAATCTGTTCAGGCCTTTTTGAATTGGTTGAAATTAGGAGATGAGCTTACCGGAAATCCTTATTATTCTCCTTTGATTTGGTCTGCTCAACTTATTCAAAGTGATCCTTTGGTTCAATATGAAATCCTGAATGCTGCAACCGAATTTAATCGGGACCCCATACTTTGGATGAAAAAAGTTCAGGTCGCACGGCAAATTGGATTAAGTAATTATGCCACTGATGCTTTGGGGAAAATGAGTGAATGGATAGATGAAGAGACTCTATATCAGCTCCAAATGCGGAAATTTTAAACTCAAATTTCGCATTTCTGATAATTGAATCTATTTTTAAGCAAACTAAACCTGCACCACATGAGTAGAGTCATCGAAACTCACGAAATCAACAAAACCTATAAGATGGGGGCTGAAATTATTCAAGCCCTGAAATCCATTTCCATCACAGTCGACCGAGGTGAATATGTGGCATTTATGGGGCCCTCCGGTTCCGGAAAATCCACCCTCATGAATATCATCGGTTGTCTCGATACCCCTACTGCCGGCACATACATTCTGAATAACAAGGATGTTTCCGACATGAGTGAAAACGAATTGGCCGAGATTCGAAACAAGGAAATTGGATTCGTTTTTCAGACTTTTAACTTACTTCCACGAGCGACTTGCTTAGAAAACGTAGCCCTACCACTCGTTTATGCCGGCTATAGCCGAGAAGAACGAGAAGAAATGGCCTTTAAAGCCCTCGATAACGTAGGTTTAGGTGACCGAACCAAACACAGACCCAATGAACTTTCCGGTGGTCAGCGTCAACGGGTAGCAATTGCCCGGGCTTTGGTAAATGATCCAAGTATTATTTTGGCAGATGAACCTACCGGTAACTTGGACACTAAAACTTCCTATGATATCATGGAGCTATTCCATGAATTGCACAGCAAAGGGAATACTATCATCATGGTAACGCACGAAGATGATATTGCACATTATGCCCATCGAGTGGTTCGCTTGCGGGATGGTTTGGTAGAGTCTGATACGATTAATCCTAATCCGACTCGGGCAGCTACAGCTCAAGTGTAATATCCCCTCCTTTTCCAATAAGATTCTTATTTTTGTGGCAGCAAAGCCAAGCGCTGAATGAAAATTTACACAAAGACAGGAGACGAAGGAATAACCTCTTTATTAGGAGGTATTAGAGTGCCCAAATCAGACCTACGAATTGATGCATACGGGACCGTAGATGAGCTTAATTCATACGTAGGTCTTCTTCGGGATCAGGAAGTAAATGCCAACCGAAGCGATGTTTTAAAAGAAATTCAAGACCGGCTATTTACTCTTGGAGCAGATTTGGCGACTAGCCCCGGTAAAGACAAGGTTAAAAAACCTGATTTATTCGAAAAAGATATCGAATTCTTGGAAGCCCAAATGGACCAAATGGAAGCGAGTCTTCCAGCTTTGACTGCCTTCATTCTTCCGGGTGGACACCAATCAGTTTCTTTTTGTCATCTAGCTCGAACAGTTTGTAGAAGAACAGAACGCTTGGTCGTTGAACTTGCTTCTTACGAAGAAGTCAACCCGCTAGTAATAAAATACCTCAACAGACTTTCAGATTATTTCTTCATTTTGGGTAGAAAAATGGCCCAAGAACTTGGAGTGGAAGAAGTCACCTGGAGTCCAAGAATTCAAAAATAATTCCCAATTGACAGTAGGATCATCAGATCCAATATTTACCAAATTGCCATGAAAACCTCTCTCGCCATTCCGGTTACAAAAACCCAGTCTTCCAAACTGGCGGAAACCGATTTTTCAAACTTGGTCTTCGGAAGAACTATTTCCGATCACATGTTTGTAGCAGACTATAAAAACGGGGAATGGACTGATCTTCGAATTGAGCCATATGGCCCACTTCAGTTAAATCCTTCCAATGCAGCTTTGCATTATGGACAATCCATCTTTGAAGGATTGAAGGCTTATAAAAATGAAGACGGTGAGGTTTTGATTTTTAGACCTGATGCCAATTGGCGGAGAATGAATGAATCTGCAGAACGTATGTGTATGCCATCCATTCCTGAAGAAATTTTCATGGAAGGCATGAGACAACTCATCGAACTGGACAGAGCATGGGTTCCATCAGCCAAAGGATCATCGCTTTACATCCGTCCTTACATGTTTGCTACTGATGACTACATTGGAGTAAAACCTTCGGACACCTACAAATTCATCATTTTCACCTGCCCCGTTGGAAATTATTATTCCAAGCCGGTAAGTGTGAAAGTAGAAACAAAATTTACCCGTGCTACCGAAGGTGGTACTGGGGCAGCAAAAACAGCTGGAAATTATGCAGCTTCTCTCTACCCTGCCCTTCAAGCTCAGAAGGCTGGGTACGATCAATTACTTTGGACAGATGGAAAAACCCATTCCAATATTGAGGAAAGCGGAACCATGAACGTGATGTTCAAGATAAATGGGACATTGATCACTGCTCCTACAAATACTGGAACTATCTTGAAGGGAATTACGCGAGATTCTGTAATTCAACTTGCTAAAGACTGGAATGAGCCAATTGAAGAGCGTTTCTTGAGCGTACAGGAATTAAAAGAAGCGTTGGAAAGCGGAACTTTGGAGGAAGCATTCGGGACAGGTACAGCTGCAACTATTGCTCATATCCAACGAATCCACATAAATGGTAAGGATTATGAGCTTCCAGAAAAATCAGGAGATGCATTTTCACATCGGGTATTGGCCGAGTTGGACGGCATTAAATATGGCAGCAAGGAAGACTCCCACAACTGGATTATGAAGTTCTAAATTAAATTTAAGGGGTTTTCAAATAAGCCTCTCGTGTCACATTGAGCGAAGTCGAAATGTTGCTTTCCTAAATGAAAAATAACTTCGACTCCCTGCCTTCCGTTTAGGTAGGCGCTCAGTCTGACAACAAAAGGAATTTGAGATAGTCTATTTTTATTAAACCCTCGCCCGGCTAATTGGCATTGTCATACAGCGGGGTCCTCCCAATCCACGGCTCAATTCGGAAGAAGGAATTTCCAAAACCTCCACTCCCATATTGCGAAGTGCCCGATTGGTATGGATATTTCTATTGTAAGAAATCACCCTTCTCGGCCCAATTGCAAACACATTTGCTCCATCAAACCATTGCTCCCGAAGGGAATAATCAGGATTACCATCGGCTGTAGCCAAAACTTCCAAGTGAGGAATTTCTCGCTCTAAAACTGTCAATAATGACTCCTCTAAAACTTCTCTTCGAATGTGGACTTTATCCCCTTGAATTTCTTTAAGGGTATAGCAGGAGGTTTTCAATACTGCATTCATGGCATCAGGATAGGTGAGCACTAGATTTTCATCCAAAATGGTAAAGACGGTATCCAAATGCATATAATTTCGACGGGAAGGTAAATGCACCTCATAAACCCTCTTCACTGATCCTTCTGCCAAAAGTCCCTTTGCAGCGTGATAGATGGCTTTTTCATCTGTTCGCTCCGAATTCCCAATCGCCACAGCTTCATGTGACAACACGATGACATCTCCTCCCTCAATACTTGGTGGATTCGTCATTCCATTCGAAGGATAAATTGGGTTTACGTGTTCCTTAAATTCCGGATGGTTTTCAAAAATAGTTCGAAGCAAATCAGCCTCCCGTTGACGACCTTCCATTTTCATGGAAGAAAAAATGATCCCTCCCGGTGTCAAAGCCATGGGATCTCGCTGAAAATACAAATTAGGGCAAGGCGAAATCAAAAAGGCATATTCCAATAATTCCCCAGCATCTAGATTGGGGTATTTTCTTCGAAATTCATGAACTTTCAAACCAGCCGTTAGTATCCCTGCACATTCTGCTGTAGAATATCTATTGAGGATTTCTTCTGCCAAATGAACCAAGCCTGAACGCTTCAAGGAATCCTGAATAAGCTTATACAGAATTTCCCGATCATAAAGTACCCGAATCAGTAACTCTCGCAATTGGTAAACGGTAGCCCCAGTTGCTGATTTTATCAAATTAGAAAATGCATCATGCTCTTGCTGCAAAGCCTCTAAATAAGGAACATCCTCAAAAAGTAAATACTCTTTATTGTAGGGAGTTAGTCTGTCAATTTCTTTTCCTGGCCTATGCATCAAAACGGCTCGAAGGGTGCCATATTCAGAATTTATTCTCAGATTCATTATTGAAAAGTTTTCAAAAAATTAACTGATTTTCTGCAGAAAAAAGAATTGAAATCCGAACAATTTTCAAATGAAATAAAAAAACCCGCAACTCTTTCGAAGCGGGTTTCTTATATAAAGATGAATGATCTTATTCGTTCATTTTTTCAATATGGGCCTCCTTGATTTTTCTTCGAAGGATTTTTCCCACATTGGATTTTGGAAGTTCATCGGTGAAATAAACCTCTCTAGGAATCTTATAATTCGTCAAAGATTCATGACAGTGTTTGATAATCTGATCGGCAGTCAACGAACTATCTTTTGGAACAACATAAGCTACTACCTTCTCGGTAGACTTTGGATCAGGCATTCCTATCACTCCCACTTCCAACACTCCTGCACAGCTAGCAATACAATCTTCCACTTCGTTAGGATAGACATTGAATCCTGAAACTAGGATCATTTCCTTCTTCCTATCTACAATCTTGAAGAAGCCATCCTCATCCATTATTCCGATATCTCCGGACTTAAACCACTCACCATGCATTACATTGGCGGTTTCTTCCGGTCGCTGCCAATAGCCACGCATCACTTGAGGGCCTTTAATGCAAATCTCTCCTCTTTCTCCAACAGGAAGTGGATTACCTTCATCATCTGCTACCATCACCTCAGTATTTGGCAAAGGCAAACCAATTGTTCCGATTCGCTCGGTTCCGTCAATAGGATTACAAGTGGCTACAGGGGAAGTTTCCGTCAATCCATAACCTTCAGCTAAAGGAACTCCAGTCACCGATTTCCACTTTTCGGCAGTTACTTTTTGAACAGCCATACCACCACCAACAGCAATTTTCAACTTACTGAAATCTAATGATTTAAAAGCATCTTGATTAAGCAATCCATTAAACAATGTGTTTACTCCTGTAAAGACTGTAAACTGATGTTTGGATAGATCCTTGATGAAGGCTTTCATGTCTCTTGGATTGGTGATCAATAGGTTGTGAGCACCAATTTTCAGCATAGCCAGACAGTTTACTGTTAAAGCAAAAATGTGATAAAGTGGAAGTGCAGTTACGACAATTTCTTCCTTCTCCCGCAACTTTGGTTTCATCCAAGCAGAGATCTGCTGCATATTAGCCACGATATTTCCATGGGTCAATTCTGCACCTTTAGATACACCGGTTGTTCCTCCTGTATACTGCAAAAATGCCGTATCAGCTAAGGTTAAATTTATCTTTTGGAAACTTTGTCGAGCACCCTTCGCTAAAGCTGATTTAAGTGAAACGGCTCCAGGAATGGAGTATGCCGGAACCATTTTTTTCACATGTTTCACAACCATATTCACAATGGTTCCTTTTAATCCGCCCAACAAATCTCCAAGCTCAGTCACAATCACATGTTTGGCTTGAATTTCATTTCTAATCTTTTCCAGATTGTAGGCAAAATTGGCTACGATCACCACCACATCAGCACCAGAATCATTGAACTGATGCTTCATTTCTGCCGGTGTGTACAAAGGATTGGTATTGACTACCACCATTCCTGCCCGCAATACCCCAAACATTACCACAGGATATTGCAAAATATTTGGCATTTGAATAGCTACCCGAGATCCCTTTGGAAGCTTTAAATCATGAATCAAATAATTGGCAAAATTTGCACTCATTCGATCCAAATCGTTAAATGAAAGCGTTTTCCCCATGCATTCATAGGCGACAGCATCCTGAAATTTTTGGACACTTTCTTCGAATAAATCGCTTATACTTGAATAGGCCTCACAATCAACTTCTTTATCCACCAATTCAGGATAATGCTTGTACCAGGGAAAATCTTTCATACTGTATCAATTTGGGTGAATTGTTAATTTAAATTTTTGCTTCAATATAAGTTTATTTCAAAATTTTTCGGGCAATGAGTTCTTTCATAATCTCATTGGTTCCTGCATAAATCCGCTGAACTCGGGCATCCGCGTAAGCTCTTGCCACTCCATACTCCCACATATACCCGTAGCCGCCATGAAGCTGTACACATTCATCTGCAACTTTGCACTGCAACTCCGTCATATTGTATTTCGCGGCAGATGCCATGGCAGAATCCAATTTCCCTTCATTATGCAGATCCACAAGATAATCGCAGTAAATTCTACCCTGCTCCAAAGCCGCAGTCATTTCCGCCAATTTAAAGCGGGTATTTTGGAAGTCAGAAAGACTTTTGTTGAAAGCTTTTCTCTGCTTTACATATGAAATTGTACTATCCAACATATACTCTCCCAACGCAATGGCCGCCAAAGCTACCACTAAACGCTCTTGAGCTAGTTCAGTCATCAAATACTTAAAACCTTCCCCCTCTTTTCCCAAGAGATTTTCTTTTGGAACTTTTACATCTTCAAAGAAGAGTTCACAAGTATCCTGTGCGTGCAAACCTACTTTTTCAAAAGGTTTACCTTTAGAAAATCCTTCCATATCCCGATCTACAAGCACCAGACTGATACCTTTTGCTCCTTTGGAAGGATCTGTTTTGACTGCTACTACCACCACATCACTGAGGTATCCATTGGTGATAAAGGTTTTGGAGCCATTTACCAAATAATAATCTCCATGATCCACCGCAGAAGTCCGCATTCCTTGCAAATCAGAGCCAGCACCTGGTTCTGTCATGGCTACTGCTCCGATAAAATCCCCGCTTATCATCGATGGAATATAGCGCTGTTTTGCTACCTCTGTTCCATAATGTAGAATGTAGGGCATTACGATGTCAGAATGCAATGGATATCCAATAGCCGGGCCCGAACATCCACTCAAGCCTAATTCTTCAATTAAAATCGCATTGTATCTGAAATCTTGAATATTTAAGCCTCCAAGTTCTTCGGGAGCCTGCATTCCCAAAAAGCCATTCTCACCGAATTTCTTCCAGGATTCTCGGGAAACCATCTTTTGCTTTTCCCATTCATCATTGTGAGGGATGACTTCTTTGGCAATAAAATCTCGAACACTCTGCCGGAAAAGCTCATGTTCTTCTGTAAATAGTTTTCGTGGTAGTCCAAACATTTGGGTTTATATTTTTTCTTCAGGTAAAAATAAAAATTCAAACGTATTCAGAAATGGATTTTTTGATAGAGGAACTTTGTTGCCAAAAAGGCTTTCCTATGAGAATAGAAAATCGAAAAGGATGCTATATGTTTGAAATCAAAATCGAAGAATCTTAAAAAAATGAAGTTTACGCTGGAAAACGACAGCTCCATAGAACAATTACAAGCTTTAGATTGCTGGAACGAAGGGGAAAAAATAACAAACTTATCCGATGTGAATGATAGTAATATGAATAAAGTCCTTCGCATCCACACGGATCAACGGAGTGTAATTGCGAAACAGTCCCGCCCTTACGTTCGAAAATTCCCTCAAATCCCAGCGCCAATAGAGCGGATTCAAACTGAAAAACGCTTCTATGAGGAAATTCAAATGAATTCTGAATTATTAAAATTCAGCCCTAGAATCCTGGCATGGTATCCAGAAAGCTACCTATTGATCACCGAGGATTTGGGTCAATTGGGAGATTTTTCAGGTATTTATTCCTCGGAGAAAAAACTAGAGCCAAAGCAAATCCAAGAGCTCATCACCTACCTAAATCAACTGCATCAAATTCAACCTGAGGATTTTCCGGATAACCTCGCCATGCGGGAATTAAACCATGAGCATATCTTCAATTTTCCGTTCAATGAGCATAATGGATTTGACTTGAACACTATTCAAGAAGGCCTTCAGGAACTCAGCTTACCCCATAAATCGGATAAAGAATTAAAAAATCAAATTTCAGAACTGGGAAAACGGTATTTGAAAAAAGGGAATGTTCTCATACATGGTGACTACTATCCTGGAAGCTGGATGGATGCAGGTGATAGTATAAAAATCATTGATCCTGAATTCTCATTTATGGGTGATGCAGAATTTGACTTAGGAGTTTTCTTAGCACATGCTGATTTTGGAGATCAAGGAGATGAGGTTGAGTTGCAGCTTAAATCCAATTACAACAATCCAATAGATTGGAATTTGGTTCAAGCCTATAGAGGTGTAGAAATTATGCGAAGACTGATTGGAATAGCCCAACTTCCACTGGAATTGAACCTAGTTCAAAAAGAAGCTTTGTTAAATCAGGCTAAATCCTACCTCCTCTAAATGAAATATCCGATTTTAATTTTCCTTCTAGCGGGTTTTATCGCCTGTTCAAGCCCTGAGCCTATTCCTTCTTTCGAAGATAAGCTGATAGAGAGTGGTTTATCAGAAGAAGAGCTTCACGACAAAATATTAGGAATGATAGTCGGAGGAGCCATTGGCGATGCCATGGGAGCACCAACCGAAATGTGGCCAAGAGAGTCTATTCAAGCAAAATACGGTTTTGTCCGGGAATTGGACTCGCTAATAAGAGAAGCATCCCCTGAAGGTACATGGCTTCCTAATCTACCTGAAGGCGGAACTACTGACGATACCAGATGGAAAGTGTTCACTTCGGAATTCCTTACCTCTCAAAAACCAAATCAACTGAATCCCAAGGATTTTGCAAGGAAGATATTAGAAACTTACAATGAGTATTTGGAGGAGTTTTATCAATTGGATAGCCTAGATACCTATCGAATTGAGGAAATGAATCTCAAATTGGGATGGCTTCAAGAGTGGGCAAAAGTCAGCCAACCTTTTATAGCTAATAACCTTTCGGCTTATGCAGACTCCTTGGGAAAATTTTATGGTGGAGAAATGGTTTGTGCAGGCTTACTTTATGCCCCCGCATTGGGAGCCTATTTTCCCGGCAACCCAGAAAAAGCCTATCAGGAAGCCTATAAATTATCCATTTATGATTTGGGCTATGCAAAAGACTTGACTGCTTTAAGTGCTGCCATGACTGCTGCAGGGATGAAAAAGGGTGCAAGTTCTGATTCCTTACTTACTTCTTTACAGATTGACCCAATGCATTATTTCGAAAGCAGATTAGTGGGAAGAACAGCTAATCGAATAATCAATGATGCGCTTTTCATAGTCGAGGAAGCAAAAAAATTAGATTCTTTAGGAAACCACATGGACCCTGAAAGTCCCGCTTTGAATTTCGCCTATTCCCAATTGGATGCTCGAATTCAGGATATGCCATTTCATGCGGGGGAAATTTTCCTTCAGACCTTGACGGCAATGATTTATTCTGACTTCGATTTTATGAACACCCTGATTTTTCTCACCAATTACGGTCGCGATAATGATACCACCGCAGCCTTGGCAGGATCAATTTTGGGTGCTTATTATGGATTTGGAAACTTACCTGAAAAAGAAAAGCATCAGGTTTTATCAGTCAATAAAAATCTACTAGAAATTAATCTTGAAAGAACTGCTGATGATTTGAGTAATCATCTTTTAGGCAAATAAAAAAAGTCCCAAATCAAGAGATTTGGGACTTTTCTATTCAATCTGATGAATTTAGAAGTACAGATTTTTGGTTCTTCCCAAATTATCCGTGATCTCAAAATAAACTTCATCAGGACTTACTCCTTTCAATTTAAAGTCTTTACGGAATCCGTCAGGATGATTGATCGTCTCAGCGTGGATCAATTTGTTTGAATCTGTATAGCGAACTTTTACATCCACTCCAGGTTCTGTCAAACCAATGACAGCAATATTGACGGTTTCATCATCGACAACTTTTCCATAAGCCATCAGAGGATATTCATCCATTTTAGGACGCTTGTCAAAAGTTTCTACCGTGTAAATCACCTCATCCTCTTCCGTAGAGATTTTTACTTGATATTCTCCACATGGAAGATTGTTCAAATCGTAAGGAATCAAAACTTTTTCATCACCTACTTTGACTTTACGTTGGTGAAGGATTTTACCATCTTCATCCATGATGGCCACTTTTGTCTTTCCAATGCCTTCATTTAAAAGGACATTTACTTTCTTAAATTTTGCCCGAGCATCGGTGTTTTCTAAAAGATCCTCGTTTGAATTGGCTGCTAGAGTGCTTGTAGCTAAAAGTCCAGCAAGTGCGAATGTGAATAACGTTTTCATAATGTGTAGTTGGTTTAGTGTTGTGCTTTTCCTGTTGCCAAGCCCGTACCAATACCAATTTGAAAAAATTCACTTTGCCAATTCCAGCTTCCAGATTTTGTAAAAATTAAGGATCCGGCCGAATAAAATTTTGAATACTTGACGAATTTGACGCAAAACCTGTTTTAATTCTGAACTATTCTAAGTACGAATGCCACGAAACCGAACACTTTCAGTAAAAAGTAGCCTATTCCTAGGTTGCATTTTAGTATAGAGATTAAGGAAAATTAATTTTGAAAAATTTTTTCCTTGGCACAATTGACTGACCGAAAAGTAAAAAAGCTGTACACGTGCGTACAGCTCCTGTCCGTCCTGAAACAGATTTTTGATTTATATCAAACTTTTTTCAACTCTTGGCTGAGTTGTTTTACTCGGTCTTTGATGGAAATATTTGAAATATCCATATCCAAAGAGGTGGCTTTTAGAAAATCAACTACCGCGCCTTGATGGTCAGTGGATTTACCTTCTGCCAAAGTCACGTAGCGCATGGTTGACCATAGTACGGTTTTCAATTGAGTCTTACTATCATCTGTCATGTAGTATTCTACAAGAATAGTGTTGTGATTATGCCAGATAATCCGACTCATGATACGTACCCACTCTCCTACCATGGCTGGCTTTACATAGCTGATATTATGATTATACACCACCCAGGCAGCTTTGTATTTTCGAATAAGATCAATGACTTCCATGCCGTAAAGTTTCGGAACCTGATCCTCACGGGCATTGAAGAAGTAATCGAAATATTTGGCATTATTTAAATGCTGCAAAGGATCACAATCCTGAAAACGAATCACAACTCGGCTTTCAGTTTCTTTGGGGTAGTGCTTTTCTGGATTATACTCAAACATGACTTTAAGATTGAAAATAACTTGAATCGATCAACTGGATACCTTTACTCTTCATTTCTTGCAAGGCTTTTTCCCCATCATTTGCATCCAAATTCACTGCTTTGGTCGCATCTTGAATCAAGAAGGTTTCAAAACCTAAAGAATTCCCATCTAAAGCTGTGAACTTTACACAATAATCTTGAGCTAAGCCACATACAAAAATTCGCTCCACTCCCGCTTTTCGAAGAAAATCGGCCAAACCAGTATCTCCTCTTCTGGCATTGTCAAAAAATCCGGAATAAGAATCTACACGAGGATTCATTCCTTTTTGAAAAATAGCTTTCCAATTTGAATTATCGAGGTCTTGATGGAATTCAGCTCCTTTAGACCCTTGCACGCAGTGAACAGGCCAAAGAACTTGGTCAATTCCGTCTAAATCGATGATTTCACCTGGAATTTTTCCCGGATGATTGGCAGCAAAGCTCAAATGTTCAGCAGGATGCCAATCTTGCGTAGCGACAATTAGCTCAAAATAAGGCTGAATCTGATTAATGGCAGGAATAATCTGATCCCCTTCCGATACGGCTAAAGCACCTCCAGGCAAAAAATCGTATTGAACATCTACTATGATTAATGCGTCCTTCTTACTCATTTTCATCTTCAAATTTTTTCGCTTTCAAAACCAAATCCATTCGCAAATGGTGCAAGTTTTCCTCCAATCCAACAGGATAAATGTGTGGATTGACTAATCGCTTGTGAGTCTTGTCAAAGGATCCCAATTGATCTTTGGTTCGCTGCCTGATCTTTTCAATAGGAGGACAAGAATAAATAACCTTCCCATCCTTAAAAATCGGCTTCAACAGATCCTCGCCTTGATAAAAAGCCGGCATGATGCGCTTCCTTCTAGTCGGATCCAAAGGATCAATAATCACCGTACCTCTTGGATTCACTTCTTGATCTTCCAGGAAAATCATATCAGCCACTGCTTTCCCCTGAGAATAGTAACGTCTTACATTATGAATACCCGGAATATTGATTTTTAAAGTTTGCTGAGAGACCTTGATTTTTGGCTGCCACTCTCCTTCCTCAGTTCGAATCGCAGACAACTTATATACCGCTCCCAAGGCCGGTTGATCAAAAGCAGTTACCAATTTGGTACCCACTCCCCATACATTTATAGAAGCTTCCTGAGACTTCAATGAAGCAATGATATATTCATCCAAATCATTGGAAGCTACAATCTTGGCGTTGGGAAATCCAGCTCCATCCAGCATTTCTCTAGCTTGATTAGAAAAATAAGCTAAGTCCCCACTGTCGATCCGTATCCCCACCATTTCTTTTCCCTTGCTTCTCAAAATCTCCCCAACTTTTATGGCGTTTTTGATTCCTTGCAAAGTATCATAGGTGTCTACCAAGAAAACGCATTGATCAGGAAAAGCATCAGCGTAGGCTTCAAATGCTTCCAATTCGCTTTCAAAAGACATAATCCAGCTATGTGCATGAGTACCGGAAACAGGAATGCCAAATAGCTTTCCTGCCATGACATTACTTGTGGAAGTGCAACCCCCTATATAAGCTGCCCGACTTGCTGCCAAAGCTCCATCTATCCCTTGCGCTCTTCTTAAACCAAATTCAAGTACCGGTTCACCTTTTGCAGCAAGCGTAATCCGAGCCGCTTTGGTAGCAATCAGAGTCTGAAAGTTCAAAATATTCAAAAGCGGAGTTTCCAACAGTTGACATTGAATCAATGGACCTTTCACTCTCAAAATTGGAGCATTGGGAAAAACTACCGTCCCTTCCTCCACTGCATCGATATCACAACTAAAACGGAGATTTTCCAGGTAATCCAAAAAGCCTTTCTCAAATTGCGGAGAGCCATCCGGAGCCTTCATCCCCGCGAGATATTCAATATCCTTTTTCTCAAAATGAAAGTTGCGGCAATAATCCACCACATATTCTAAGCCTGCAGCCACAGTAAAACCGCCTTGGAAAGGGTGTTTTCTGAAAAACAAATTGAATACGGCTTCTTCTTCACCTTTGCCCGCTTTCCAATAAGCATAGGCCATGGTGAGTTGATAAAAATCCGTAAGCAGTGCTAAACTTCCTTGGTAGAGGTCTTTAGTAATTTTCATAGAATCTGCTTTCCTTCAAAGTTAATCCAGTATCTACTACTAGCGATGATTTTGGCCTATTTTTATCTGTAAATACTCTCTGAAAGGCAAATCCAATAAAAATCTCAAACTTTATGATTACATTTTTTGAGATAGGTACGACAAAACAATGAATGTTCGAATGAAGGTAAATCGAAAGTGGAGTGATGAGGAATTAGTCCAGATGATCCTTAAAAAACAGGATCAAAACTTGGCGATTTCTCAACTATATGAGCAGCACTATGGAATGTTGGAAAATTTAATCATTCAAAATTCCGGCTCAGCTGACGATGCCGCAGACATCATTCAAGAAACTATGTTGGTATTTGTTCAAATGATAGTAAGTCAAAAATTTCGAGGAGAATCATCCATAAAGTCCATACTCTACAGTATTGCAAAAAACCAATGGATCTCTGAAATAAGGAAACGAAAAAGTACCCAAAAACGGAATGAACACTTCCATACTCAGGGTCAGGAAAATTCAGCCATCATTACAGAAGCCATTTCTAGACAGGAGGATTATAACTTCATCATGAGGCTTTTTGAACAGTTGGGAGAAAGATGCCGAAGAATTCTTCAACTCTTCTATTACGAGGAGCTCCCTATGAAAGAAATCTGTGAACAAATGGAATTCAGTTCTGAGCAGGTGCTGAGAAACAAAAAATACAAATGCTTGAAAGCACTCCATGAATCCGTCCTAGCAAATCCATCCATCAAAACCAACCTCCAAAAAATCCTGAGAAATGAATACTAACATTGACTTAAACGTACTCGAAGATTACTTGGAAAATAAATTGACTCCAGAAAAAAAACTGGAAGTTGAAAAGGCTCTGTCTCAGGATGAAAACCTAAACCTTGAACTGAAAGCACTTGAGATGAGCAGAAAAGCCATTGAGCTTTCCGAATGGAAAAAGCTCATCCATAAGACTCAATCAAGCTTCTTGGAAAATAGAAATACCCGCTCCTTGGATTCGAATGATAGGAAATCAGGGTTTACCTGGCTCCTTCGTATCGCCGCTTCCCTCACACTCTTATTAGTGGGATTGGGATCTTTTCTCTTTTTGACAACCACACCAGAGGGATTACAGGATAATTTTCTGAGCTATCAAGTTCCTTTGATGCGAGGTGAAGCGGAATCCAGTCTAGATCAGATGAAAGAATCCTATCGAAATAAGGATTTCCAGCAAGTCCTTAGCCTAGGAAAAAATCAACAAAGTCTTGAGAAGGAAGGACAATTTTTAGTAGCTATGAGTCATCTTGAAATAGGAAACGGAAAGGAGGCCGTCGAAGAACTTTTGGAACTTCAAAGGAAAAATCAGCAGGAGGAAGCGTCTTTCCTAGATGATGAGATTGATTATTACCTCGTAAAAGGCTATATCCTTCAAGGCGATTATTCCAGTGCTAAGAATCAGGTTGAAAAGATTCGATCAAATCCAACTCATAAATATCGAAGAAACTTGGACAGGTGGGATGCGTTCAAAATTCAAATTCTGGATTTGAAATACTGATCTGCACTAATATTTATTTCAATTCGTTAAAAAAATTGAAAATCGCGGTTACAAATTCTAAATCTGTATCGACCTAAGTAAAACAAATAAACTGAACCATGAAGAATTATCAATTAGTAACAATCGCAGCCCTTATCACAGTTTTTTCATGCGGAGAAAAAGAAGAACCACTTGCCGTTGGAAATGGTGACATCCAATTGGGAGTTGGTGTAAAACTCAGCAACAATTCATCTCCCAATGGTAGAATTTTGGAACAAGGTGTCAGCATTACCAGCGGATTTTTGCAGGTAAAAGAAATAGAACTAGAAGTTGAAGGAAGTGATGAAAATGGAGAGTTTGAGCGTGAAGTTTCCTACCGATTCCCGGAAATCAAAAAAATCACCTTTGATGAATTCTCTTCTGACGTAGACTTTTTCATCAATATTGAATCTGGAAATTACGTAGAAATCGAATTTGAAATAGATCTTATCGATCATCAAAATGAGCCTAGTATCTTTTTGGAAGGAACCTTCGGTAATTCAGACGGAAGCACAGTCCCACTTCGATTGGAAGTATATGGAGACGACGATGATGATTTAGATTTTGAACTAGAATTGGAATCAGAAGATGATCGGCTCTTTTACATTGACGAAATAAACAATCCCCTCGCCCTGATGGAAATCAATGCAGAAAATTGGTTTAGTGGTATTTCCCAGTCTGAGTTGGAAGATGCTGAATTAACCGATGGCGTTTTAGTGATTTCCAGAGATATAAATCGCTCTATTTACTTGAGAATTTTGAAGAAAATTGAAGAATCTTCTGATATCGAATTGGAATTGAACTAAGCCAACATCATTTCAATAAATCCGGCAAATTACTTTGCCGGATTTTTTTTTATTCTCTGAACAAACGGATAGCAATTGCATAAACAATTCCTGAAATCAGCAGAAATATGCCGAAATACAACACGATTCTGAGAATACGATCTTTACCGGAGTTGTATTGTAATTGACCAACCAAAATAAAATTAGTCCAATATGGAGCTTCCGAAAATTGGGCCATTTGAGGGTCATTTATTAATTCAATCTTGGCTAATTGCAGTGCTTTTGCATAGTTTTTTCCATCTTCCAAATGTTCATAAAATCTCTGCGATAAATAAGCTGCGACCTGATCTTCTGTCAACCAAAGCGTGGATACTAACTCCTCTACTCCAGACATCGCAAAACTTCTAGCCAAGGATACCAACCCTTCCGATTCACTAAAACGTCCTGATGCTGTTTCACAAGCACTTAAAAAAACCAACTCTACTCCATCCAAGGGTTGGAAACTCAACTCAGAATCAAATAGTCTAAAATCTTCCGATGGATAAAAAGCAATAAATGAAACAGCTGACTCTTCCCCTGAAGCAATTGCATGTGTTGCCAAATGCAGATAGCGGGATTGACTTGCCTCTTTTAAGAATTGGGCTTTACTAGCTTCTTTTCCAAAGAACTTTTCCCCAGGTAAGTTTTCTATTTCCTGATAAGAACCCGGAAGTGCCGGCAAGTTTTCAAGTTCAGTCTGAGATTCAGAGAAAGGAGCAAAACTAAATAAAGACTCCCCTTCCCATTCTGTTTGTCCCATTTTGCGTAGCTGTAGAGCTGTAAATTGATAGCTAATCGGAATTTTCTGAATCAGGAATTCATTTCCAATAGGAAATTCATCAAAAGAAACACCTGAGAAAACCCCATGTGGAATAATCATTAAAACCGATTTACTATCCCACTCCAAATTAGAAAAAAAGGCATTGCTCAGCTCGGAGAGAATTTCGGGGCTTTTATATGACATCCCTCCTCTCCAGGTTCGAAGATTACGCTTCCAATCTAAGACTTGATTCCTTTTTGTTTCATCCCATGAAACCAATCGCCAATCCAAGCCAGACTCGTCTAGAATAAAGAGGTGGAGCTTTTCTTTTCCTTCAAAAAACGAAAATAGTATATCCCCATCTGTCAATTCTTGTTGAATGGTCTTTACATCAATTTCCATCCTACTTTCCGCTTGAGGATAAAATGATTTGATTCTTTCTCTTGTTCGAGAAAGCTCGATTTGAAGGCTGTTGTATTCCTTTTTTAAATCTTGGATTTCGGAAAGATCTTGAGACTCATATTGATTCCTGTAGTTTATCGCTATTCGCTGCTGAAGTTCTTTTTCCGTCTCTAAAAATGACTTGGGAACACCCGAATCTTCCTTCAGCTTATTTTCCAATACTCCCAATCTCAATGCACTCGATTTGCTTTGTTCTGCCCAGATAAAAGCCTGGTTTTTATATCCCTCTACTGGGTTTTTGGAATAAAAAGAAAATAGACTTGCAATTGAATTTCTATATGCCTCGATAACCTGGTCACCCAAAAATATCCTTGCTTCATCATTGTCGAAATTTGAGGAAAGATAATCTGCCAAGGAAAAGGCTACCTGATAGGTTTCTTTTCCTAGAGTATAATAAGTCTGATTGCTTTCCCTTTCAAAAATTAACCAAGCTGTTTCCGCTTTAGCGATCAAATTTTCAAACAATGAGATGGAAGCCATTCCTAAAGAAAGATCGGATGGGTTAGAAAAATTATCCTCATTCCTAAAATCGGGATGCAATTCCACCACAGCTTGATGAAAATAGGTAAGCGCCTCCTTATCCTGATTCAGCATGCGATAGTAAGTGCCTTTATTTTCAAAATAGGTTCCCCTTTGGTAATTCTTCTCTGGTACGCCTAGTCTATCCAAAGTATAAGCTGTTAGCTCCAAAAGACTATCAGCTTTTTCCAGTGAATTTGTCTGCAAATAGGCTTTAGTTAGGAGATTTAAAAAGGAAAGTATATTTCCTTCTCCGGGGTTTTGAATTTGGTTCAAGGCAGCTAGCGCATCTTCTCCTCTATTTTCTTTCAAAAATGTATTCGCCAAATTGAGGCGAATCTGATTGGTATTGATATTCCAATCCAATAATTGATGATAGATAGTTCTTGCGCTATCATAAAGCTCCAAATGATAGAGTGCTGAAGCCTTATTACTCAAAAAACTATAGCGGGCATATTGGATATAATCGGGGTCCTCGCCTCCCAAATAGCTTTCTGCTTGATCAAAGTAGGTAATACTCTGAAGGTAATTTCCAGTCTCAAAATAATAAACTCCCAAAGCATTGAATAAGCGCTCC
Source organism: Algoriphagus kandeliae (assembly GCF_004571135.1). Classification (GTDB taxonomy): domain Bacteria; phylum Bacteroidota; class Bacteroidia; order Cytophagales; family Cyclobacteriaceae; genus Algoriphagus; species Algoriphagus kandeliae. The sequence continues at coordinate 483,261 of NZ_SPSB01000001.1, read as the reverse complement.
GGCAAAGCAGAACTGATTAAGTCCCTCTGAATTCGTTCTGCTTCCTTCAAATGAAGGATAGCCGAATCTAATCGGCTCATTCTAAATAAGACCTCCCCTAAGAATAAATTGGAATTATAGACCAAGGTATCGGCTAGACCAAAGGCCTTTGCATAATTGATTCCTCTTCGATAAGTATCTGCTGCTTCCTGCTGTTGGTTATAAAGCAGCAATAAACTTCCCAGATTCTCCGAAGCTCGAACAAAAGCACTTGCCAAATCTACATCGGGAACCTCACTCAAAACTTGCTTATAGATTTCTATTGCCAACAAATCATCCTCCTCTTGGGGATAGGGTAATTGGTAAAGAGAATCAGCTTTTCGAAGTAGTTTTTCAACTGATTGACTTTTACCTACAAAAGGAAGAATTAATAGGAAGCAAAAAAATATGGGTGCAAGAGTTTTGAACACAGGGGAGCAATTAAGGCCCCTATTCCAATCTAGCCACGATTACTATAAAAGGTGGTCTTGGAACTCTTCGAGGCCTGGTTTCATTCATTACCCTGAAATTAAGAGAATTTCCTGACCTACTTTCATTGATTAGATCACTTTTTTCCTCTATATCATCTAATAAAGCTTGAGGAATATCAGCGACCGTTTCGTAGTAAAAAAAGCGTAAAGGGATAGAGTTTAATGCATTGCTGCTCAAATCAGGTAATTTATAATACAACTCCACATCCAAAGACTCGCCATTTACAGGTATAGCCCCGAAGGTTCCATTTTCTACTGTTTCCAAAAGATCAAAAACCCCCTTACTTGAGATTTCAAATCCTAAATCTTCCAATAAAATTCCTGAAGGGTTTTCTACATCAAAATCACAGCTGTCATCATCCGAACTTCCATCATCCGAATCATCATCCGGACATGGTAGGGGAAGTCCAGGAACCCCATTGTAAATTGGCCCGGCAAGGGTTTCATTTTGATCCAAAACATAAATACCATCTAGGTAATTAACCCCCCCTATGGTTACAAAAGTCTCGCAAACCTGATTGGATCCTGTAGGAGTAAATGTGATTTTATATTTGAGACCTGTTTCACTAGCATTCACATCGATTACACCTGTGTTGGTATCAATAGCCAAGCCATCAGGTGATACTTCAAATGTTCCCTGACCTTCAAGGTTGGTTTGAGGACTTACCAAAACAGACTGAGTGGCGCTGATATAATAGATTGTATCCGAATAGCTTAATTGATTACAATCAAATGCAGCTCCCCCTCCAGGAACTTCCACCTCTTTATCGCAGGAAAAAATAAGGAATGCCATTGCCACTATAGAGGCAAAAACTGAAAACTGTTTAGGGCTCATAGTACTATGCTTTTTCATTAGTCGCACCAACCTACCCTTTTGTAACCATTCCATCTATTTTTCTCTCAAATTCAATAAAATACCCAACAACACTAATCCCATCCCAAGGTACGAAGCCAATTCGAAAGTTTCCCCGAACAGGATAAAACCAAATACCAGTGCATAAACAATTCCCATATAACTTAAACTGGAAACTTTGGAGACATTTGACTTTTGATATGCTACCGTCATAAAGTACTGAGCAGCTTGCGTACAAATTCCAATCCAAAGCAACAAAAGCCAATCAATCCCAACCGGTTGTACCCAAGAAAAATAACTAAAAATGATAGCTATTGGCATGGTTACCAAAGGGAAATAAAAGATAATCACAAGAGGATGTTCAGAGGTCTTTAATTTCCGAATGACATTGTAGGCCATTCCAGAAAACAAAGCAGAGATTATCCCAATGGATGCATAAAGCAGATTCACCCTTGGATCGAATCCTTGAATTACCAAAACCCCAACAAAGGATAGTCCGAAATAAAGGAACTGAATAGGCTTTACCCGCTCTTTCACCACAAAAATCCCCAAGATGGTAGTAAATATGGGTGAGAGATATTGGATAGTTACCGCACTGGCTAGGGGAATTTTTTGAAGGGTATAGAAAAAGGAAATCAACCCAATCGATCCAACTATCCCCCGGATAACCAATAAGAGTTTATTATTTCCAAAAACCGGGACCTGCTGCTTTCGAAGAACAAGAAAACTAAAAACCAAACTAAACAATGATCGAAAAAGAATAATCTCAATCGCAGGGATATGAGGAATATACTTGACGGAGACATTCATCAGGGCAAAAAATATCCCCGCCAATAGCATGGATTGAACTCCTGATAATTTCAAATGAGAGGGAAGTTGAGGTGAAACATGATCCGCGCAAAGTTCGTGGAAAGTTTCGATTTTCCTCAATTTTCGATTTTGACTAACTTTTGGCGAAAATTATTGTTTGGACAGTATGGCATTAAAAATTGGAACAAAAGCACCGGATTTCAAGCTAAAAGGAACTGCTGGAATAGAATTGAACTTACATCAGGACTTAGCAGGAAAAACATTTATTCTTTATTTCTATCCAAAAGATTTTACCCCGGGTTGTACAGCTGAAGCCTGTGAATTTCGCGATCAATTTGAGGCATTCCGAAATTTGGATGTTCCAGTGTTTGGGATAAGTCGAGACAATTTGGAAACTCACGAAAAATTCAAAAAGGCGCATCGCTTACCTTTTGAATTGCTTTCTGATGAAAGCGGCAAGGTATGTAAAGCTTATGATGCCTTGATTCCCTTGATCAAAATGCCTAAACGCATCACTTATTTAATCGACTCGGAATTAAAAATCGTTGGTGTCTTTCAGGATATGTTTGAATCGAAAGCGCACATCCAAAGCATGCTGAATCAGATTCAGAAATAAATCAAACCATCACTCCATCTTTCATCTCGAGTTTCCGGTCAGCCATTTGAGCGAGTTCCTCATTGTGTGTTACAATGACAAATGCCTGCCCTAATTCATCCCGAAGCTTGAAGAATAATTCATGGAGTTGATGAGCATTTCTTGTGTCCAAATTACCGCTAGGCTCATCGGCAAAAACTATTTTGGGATCATTGATTAGGGCCCGAGCGACCGCCACTCGTTGCTGTTCCCCACCTGAAAGTCCTGAGGGTTTATGGTCCAATCGATGAGAAATTCCTAGTAAATCAGCCAAATCAAGTGCTCTTTTTTTCAATTTTTCTTCCGCAGTTCCCTGAATAAATCCAGGAATTTGGATGTTTTCAAGAGCTGTGAATTCAGGAAGAAGATTATGAAACTGAAATATGAATCCAATCTGCTGATTTCTAAATTCAGCTAGTTTTTCCCGCTTCATTCTAAAAAGATCAACGCCATCAACAAGCACCTGACCGGAGTCTGGCTGGTCCAATGTCCCCAGAATATGGAGTAATGTACTTTTTCCTGCCCCCGATGAACCCACAATGGATACTATCTCGGATTGGGATATTTCCAGATTTACTCCTTTTAAAACATGAAGGCTTCCGTAGGACTTATGAATCTCTCTGGCTGTCAGCATACTAGATTGCAATCAAATGAAATTGACTTTCCAATTTTAACTGGAAAATCGAAATAAAGGGCTTTTTTTTCATAAAAAAGGCTTTTTGTAGGTTTGATTTATAAAAAGGAAGGGCTTAACTTCGCCAAAAATTTTGAGCAATGAACATACACGAGTATCAGGCAAAAGAAGTATTGAAAGGTTATGGTGTACGGGTTCAACAAGGAATCGTAGCTGACACACCAGAAGCTGCACATGAAGCAGCAATAAAACTAAATGCAGAAACCGGTACTTCCTGGTACGTAGTGAAAGCTCAAATTCACGCCGGAGGACGAGGAAAGGGTAAAATCCAAGAAACTGGTTCCAATGGTGTGGTCTTGGCCAAGAAGTTGGAAGAAGTGAGTGAAAAAGCCCGAAATATTTTGGGTGGAACTTTGGTAACTCACCAAACTGGTCCTGAAGGAAAAAAAGTAAATAAGGTTTTGATCGCTGAGGATGTATATTATCCAGGTGACTCAGAACCAAAAGAATATTACCTCTCTATCCTACTCGATCGTGCTAAAGGTTGTAATGTGATCATGGCATCAACTGAAGGCGGAATGGACATCGAGGAGGTAGCTGAGAAAAGCCCTGAGAAAATCATCAAAGAATGGATTGATCCTAAGGTTGGTTTGCAGGCATTCCAAGTTCGTAAAGTAGCTTTCAAACTTGGTCTATCAGGAAATGCCTTCAAGGAAATGGTGAAATTTATCGCCGCTCTTTACAAGGCATACGAAGCTACCGATTCTTCTCAGTTTGAGATCAACCCAGTTCTTAAGACATCTGATGATAAGATCTTGGCTGTTGATGCCAAAGTAAATTTGGATGACAATGCCTTGTACAGACATAAGGACTTGGCTGAGCTAAGAGACATCACTGAGGAGGATCCATTGGAAGTTGAAGCTGGAAAATCAGGACTTAACTATGTAAAACTTGACGGAAACGTAGGTTGTATGGTGAATGGTGCTGGTTTGGCTATGGCTACTATGGACATGATCAAATTGTCCGGCGGTGAACCTGCAAACTTCTTGGATGTAGGTGGTGGTGCAAATGCAACTACCGTAGAAGCTGGTTTCCGAATCATCCTTCAAGATCCTAACGTGAAAGCTATTTTGATCAACGTGTTTGGAGGTATCGTAAGATGTGATAGAATTGCTAGCGGGGTTGTTGAAGCTTACAAATCTATTGGCGATATTCGCGTTCCAATTATCGTAAGATTGCAAGGAACCAACGCAGAAGAAGGTGCTAAAATCATTGACGAGTCAGGATTGAAAGTATTCTCTGCGATTACTTTGAAAGAAGCCGCCGAAAAAGTACAAGCTGTACTGAAAGGCTAAAAATAAATGCAGGCGTAGTTCAACTGGATAGAATATCGGATTTCGGCTCCGAGGGTTGAGGGTTCGAATCCTTCCGCCTGTACAAAAGCTCAGACAATTGTCTGGGCTTTTTTGTTTAAAACCTAACCTTTCACCTTCAATTAAGTGCCATTCCAATTCTTGGCAAAATCCAAATTTTAAAAATTGAAATTGGAAGCAGATTTGTTTCTAATTGGATTATTATCCAAAACAAATTGAATTTTTCAAATATGGGCAATAAAAAAGCAGGAGAAAATCCCCTGCCCTTTATTTGAAAACTAAACCAACTATTATTTAACTACCACAATGATTTCAAAAATAATACAATTCTTTTCAAATCAAAATACAAAATAAAAATTTGTTAAAATTTATTTATTCCTTAGGAAACGTACTGCGTTTGAATGCAATTCCCAAAGCAAGGCCTTGGCTAAATTGGATTTTTTCGTCCTGATCCAAATCATAGATACTCAAACTGGTCAAGGAAACCTGAATCAAATCAGAGACTTTTGCGGTCAAAGCCACATCCAATCGTTGATCTATTGACTTGAATGAGAAGGTCTCATAATTAGCAAAAAGTTGATGTCTGATCAGCAAACTTACATTATCCGATAGTTTCTTATTCCATTCCAAAAGCGAACTGAAAGCTAACCATTCAGAGCGAACCTTATCCCCTATCGGTACACCATAATTCTCAGGAACCGTCAAATACAACTCCGTATCAGTTACAAAAGTGAATCGAGGGGAAAAGGGTGAAAGACGAAGCATAAATTCATCATTCGGCTTATATTCTATACCCCAAGAAGACATCAAGTAGGCCGGATTGGCAAATTTCGAAATCAAGGTTCTGTTCCCATCAGAAAAATCATATCCGGGAGCAAACTGGCTTAGAAAGTTGATGGAAGTAAATACGTTCCAGTGTTTGCCAATATTGTAACCAATCTTTGAATCCAGGAAAATCCGGTCATTGGACTTTCGGGTATCTTCACCCTGATTTTTAACTACCCCGTAAATCATATCCAGGGTATTATCCCATGTCCATTTGTCTTTGGCATAATTAGCCCGACCATTTAAATACATGCCGAGAGCTATGGAATTCACACCACCACCGGTCCAGTTGCTACTAAATGAACCCTGATTGAAATTCAATCCCCCTCCAATTTCCTTCAGCCAAAATGTTGTATCTTTCTCTGCCTCTTGCGCAAAAGTCAACCCTGATACAAAAGAGAAAATTAAAATTGCTACAAATCTTTTCATAAAATATATCTCATTGAAAATTAATTGATTGATAAAAATATGGAAAAGGATACTGAAAACGACCTGATTGTAAGAGATTTTTTGGCCCGCCAGCGAACTACCTTGGCAAATGACAGGACCTTATTATCATATATTCGTACCTCTCTTTATTTCTTGGTCAGTGGGACAGCACTCTTTCAGGTGAAAGGTTTAGACCATATTCGAAATTTCGGATACCTAGCTTTTGCCCTTAGCATCGTATTCCTAATCGTAGGCATTATTAACTTTTTTAAAGTAAGGAAGCGACTCCAAAAAGGTCATTATACCAAAATGTAAAAGAAAAGCCACACCTTGAAAAGTGTGGCTTTTGATTCCTTATCATTTGGTTTTCATCAGTTTGGCATCAATTTTACCTGCATGACTTTTTCCGGATCCAAATTAAAAAACTCTTTGTGCACATTGAATACTGGCTCATCTCCTACCGGCTTTTTGGCTACGTAGGTACCATCTTCTTGCATGACATAAGCATTGAAATTATCCTTCAGATTGTATGCTAGAATATTCATCAACTGCTTTTCCAAAAGAGGAGCTTCCACCTTGAATAAACTTTCCAAACGCTTATCAAAACTCCGAACCATCATATCAGCACTTCCTGCATAGGTTCTGGTATCTCCATTATTATGGAAATGATAAATTCGAGAGTGCTCCAGGAAGTCCCCTACAATAGAAATCACCTCAATATTCTCAGACAGCCCTTCTCTACCAGGACGTAGACAACATATTCCACGAACGATTAATTTGATCGTTACGCCGGATTGAGATGCTCTATACAACGCATAGATAGTCTCTGAATCTTCCAAAGAATTTACTTTGATAAAGATTCCGGCTGGCAATCCGTTTCTTGCATTCTCTGCCTCTTGCTCGATATATTCGATTAACTGATTCCGCATATCTCGAGGAGCAGTAATCAAGTTTTGGTACGTAGTAGGCATGGAATGGCCTGTGATTACATTGAAGAACTCTGATACATCATTTGCCAAAATTTCATTGGTCGTCAAAAGCCCAATATCTGTATATAGACGTGCAGTATCTTCGTTGTAATTTCCAGAACCCAAATGAACAAAACGGGTAATCTCATCCCCATCCTTCTTCACTATCAAAAGCAACTTAGTGTGAGTCTTCAAATGGGTGATGCCATAAATCACGAAGCAGCCAGCTTTTTGAAGTTTTTTTGCCTCCCGGATATTGTTTTCCTCATCAAAACGGGCTTTCACCTCAAAAAGAACCGAAACGTGTTTCCCATTTTCAGCAGCCTTTAAAAGTGCTCTGGTAATTCGGCTTTCCTTAGCCAAACGATAAATGGTCATTTTAATGGCCATCACTCCAGGGTCTTCTGCTGCTTTTTCTATCAAATCCAAAATTGAATCGATGTTATTGTAGGGATGATGCAGCAAAATATCCTTTTCCTGAAGCACGTCGAATATCTCCACTTCACCCTCTTCTTGGTAGGAAAGAGGCTTTACCGGATCAGGCATTGGAGGCAATTTATCTTTAAATCGCTTATTCCCAACAATTTGCCATAGCCCTGTAAAGTCAATCATGCTTTGGCGCCTCACATGAAAAACAGAATCAGACTTAAGCTTCCATCGCTCCAAAAGAGAATTAAGCATCCATTTGCTATACCCCTCTTCTATTTCGATTCGAACTACACGGCCTGTCTTCCGCTCCATAAGCTTTCGCTTTACCTCCTCCAAGAAATTAGCATCCATATCTTCTGTCTCTTCCAAGGTAAAATCTCCATTACGAGTAATCCGAAACAGACTTATTGACTGAATATCTACATTTCTAAAGAGTGAAACGATATGCTCTCGGATGACTTCCTCAATAGGAATCAGCATAAGGGAGTTAGCACGCTCTATTTCAAAAAACCGTGGAATATTCGCTGGAATCTGAACGAAAGAAAGCTTTCTCATATCCTTTCGCTCTCCGGGACTGGTTGTAACCACTCCAAAAATGAGAAGCTTGTTCATCAGGATAGGAAAAGTCCGATAGCCATCATAGACCATTGGGGTAAGCATGGGGTAAATAGCCCGCTCAAAATACTGCTTTACCTTTTTTTGCTCAGCCTCCGTCAACTTGGAGATATTACAAAGAGTAATTCCCTCCTCAGGAAGCTTAGGTAAAATATTCTCTGTAAAATGCGTGTGCTGCGCTTCATGGAACTTCTGACAATCTTCCATCAAGGTTGACTTAAATGGCTCCTCTCGAAGTCCCGAGTAATCAACCCGTTCTTTTTCATAATCCAGGTAATTATATAGGGAACCAACCCGAATCATGAAAAACTCATCCAAGTTGGAAGCTGTAATAGCCAAAAATTTAAGCTTTTCGAATAAAGACCGGTGTTCCTTTTTGGATTGATCCAAAACCCGATCGTTGAATTTCAACCAACTCAAATCACGGCTTATCAAATCACTCTGTTGAATGACTGACTCAAAACGTTCTCTAATTCCCTGTTTCATGACCTAATTGCTTAAATAAGCTTTTTAAGAAGAATCACATTCATCAATAATTGATCAAAAAAAAGGGCTTGAAAGCCCTTTTGATAGTTTTAGGTATCGATCTTGGCATATTTGGCGTTGCGCTCGATAAACTCCCTTCTCGGAGCCACCTCATCACCCATCAGCATACTGAATAGATGATCCGCCTCTGCCGCTGACTCTATGGTTACCTGTTTGATAGTACGGGCATTTGGATCCATGGTTGTAGTCCAAAGTTGCTCAGGATTCATCTCTCCAAGACCTTTGTATCGCTGAATATTCACACTATCCTCCTTACCATCTTTGGCCATATCGGCGATTAGTCTCTTTCGCTCTTCTTCTGTCCAGCAATAGCGCTCATCTTTACCTCTTTTTAGTAAATACAATGGTGGAAGAGCAATGTAAACATAGCCTTTCTCGATCAATGCTCGCATGTAACGGAAGAATAGCGTCAAAATCAAAGTTCGAATGTGAGATCCATCGATGTCGGCATCAGTCATGATGATGATTTTGTGATATCGCAAACCCGAAAGGTCAAGCTCCTTGTCATCATTGGCAGTACCAAATTTGACACCCAAAGCTGTCAGGATATTCTTGATTTCATCATTGTCATAAATCTTGTGCTCGTGCGCTTTTTCTACGTTCAAGATCTTTCCCTTCAAAGGAAGGATAGCCTGAAAATCACGATCTCGACCCTGCTTAGCGGAACCACCAGCGGAGTCACCCTCCACCAAGTACAATTCGCATACCGCAGGATCACTATTGGCACAATCGGCAAGCTTACCTGGAAGACCTCCACCGCCCAAGACGTTCTTTCGTTGAACCATTTCACGGGCTTTTCTCGCAGCATGTCTAGCCTGAGCAGCCAAGATCACCTTGCCAACAATAGTCTTCGCCTCTTTAGGATGCTCCTCCAACCAAAACTGTAAAGTCTCGGAAACGGCAGAATCCACGGCACCTACTACTTCGGAGTTGCCTAATTTGGTTTTGGTCTGACCTTCAAACTGAGGTTCAGCAACTTTCACAGAAATTACCGCTGTCAAGCCTTCCCGGAAATCATCCCCGGAAACCTCAATTTTCAACTTGTCCAACATTCCAGACTTGTCGGCATATGACTTCAAGGTACGAGTCAAGGCTCTTCTGAAACCTGTTACGTGAGTTCCTCCTTCATAAGTATTGATGGTATTAACATAAGAAACCACATTTTCCGAATAGGAACTGTTGTAACTCATGGCAACCTGTACCGGTACTTCCTGATCTAAGGATTCGATATAGATCGGTTCATCGATGATTTTTTCTTTGGTTTCATCCAAATACTGAACGAACTCTACCAATCCTCCCTCTGAATAAAACTCATCAGATTTAGGCTTACCATCTTCTTCAATTTCCCGGAGGTCCGTCAAGAAAATCCGAATACCTGCATTGAGGTATGCCATTTCCCGAAGGCGGTTGGCAATAGTCTCATACTTGAATTCGGTAACTGTAAAAATGGAAGCATCAGGCTTGAAATGGATGATAGTTCCTCGCTTATCCGTTTTTCCTACTTCACGAGCCGCATACTGAGGAACACCAATTTTAAATTCTTGCTCTGTAATTACCCCGTTTCGGTGAACGGTTGCCTTCAAATCGGTAGAAAGGGCGTTCACACAGGAAACCCCTACACCATGAAGACCACCGGAAACCTTATAGGTATCTTTATCAAATTTACCCCCTGCGTGGAGTACTGTTAGCACGACCTCTAGGGCTGATTTTTTTTCTTTTGGGTGGATGTCCGTAGGAATACCCCGACCGTTGTCTTCTACAGTGATGGAATTATCCTCATGAACAGTCACATGTATGGTATCACAATGACCTGCAAGAGCTTCATCGACAGAGTTGTCAACAACTTCCCAAATCAAGTGATGGAGCCCTTTGATGCCCACATCTCCGATATACATAGCAGGTCTTTTTCGTACAGCTTCTAATCCCTCTAAAATTTGGATATTCCCAGCCCCGTACTCAGCCGGATTTTTCGGTTTTTCGTCGCTCATATTTCTTAGAAAAAAACCCTTCAAAAGGGCCTCAGTCGGTGATTTTTAAATTTTCAAATGATTTGGCAAGATAAGCAAAAAATGTGAGTTGACCGAGTAAAACTCAGTCATTGGAAAGGGGATTTTTACATTTTTTCAGCTTTTTTGATCCCATTAAAATGACAGAGGAAATTGGATAAATTTTTTCCCTAAAATCTGACGAATAAAACCGAATAATTCAGAACTGGCCTGTACTGAGCATCACCAAATTACATGCAAAAAGAACCTCTATCCCTTCCTGTTTTGCCCTATTGGCAAACTGCATGTTTTCTGTACCGGGATTAAAAATGATTCGTTTGGGTTTGAGGCCGATTAAATAATCAATCCATTCTTCTTGATGCTGAGGGCCAATGTATAAAGTGATCGTGTGAATTCCCTTCAAATCTGGCTTGGTTCGAAGATCCAAAATCTCTTCTCCAAAGACTTCCCCTTTTTTGATTCCGATCGGCACGAATGGAATCCCTCTCTCATGAAACATTCGAGCTGCCATAAAAGCATATCGAGAAGGATTGGTCGTAGCCCCTACAATGAGCGCTTTGTGTAATTCAGACATCTCTAGAACCAAAAACCCGATCTCTTTCAAAGGTATCCATGTGCCTATGCTTTTTGGACTCGTAGATATCATCCAAAGTAATCAGAATCCCTGTCTCTTCCACTTCTCCGAATTCATCATTCAAGGCCGTCCCAAAAGTCATCATGGTAGGCGAAAGATTCATGTAAGTATTAATCAAAGGAGGAATATTTTCCCCATAGGCCCTTACTCGTGAATTCAGCAATTTATAGCCCTCTTTATAATCCAAACCCTCAAATGGATTCGGACCTGTTCCTACTGCTGTTTCATAATTCAACCTCAATTCTGACCTAGGCTCCACTAAATTCCGCTTATCAGGAAAATAATAATTGAGGAAAACAAGCAACAAATCCCTGGCTTCACGATGATAATGCGGATACATGGTGACTTTGCCGAAAAGATACTTCACATCGGGATGAAGTAATACCACTGCTCCCAAACCGTCCCAAAGGTTGTCTAGACTAAAAATACCTTTTCGATTATCTATGCTTGGTTGATATTTAGGTTGTACAAATGACCTTCCCAATTCGATGGTAAAGGGCAAAAAATCCTTTACAAATTCGGGAGAAAACTCAAAAAGGTGAACGGTGGAAAGATTGATTTTTCCATCTTTATCAATGGCATTTTTGCAATGGATAAGGCGGTATCCTGCCACTATCTCCTCATCTTCTGGATTCCAAGTGATCAACTGCTCATAACAATTTGGGCAGGTATCATTGTCATCCAAATCCATACTCATCCCGGTACCTCCACCAGCTGCCCTAAATGTCAATTCCCGCAATCTGCCCACCTCTCGCACCACATTGGGTGAATTGTGGTGGTTGACTAGATAAACCAGATTGTTTCCATTATTTGTGTAACGAAGAAAACGTTCAGGCGTCAATTCAGACTTCAACAATTCCCGATCCACAGGCGGGATGATCGCTTCTTCCTTATCCATTTTTAGATCCGATTTCATACACCTTATTTTTCAAATACTCCGCCCATTTGATTTCTGATCTCTCCTGGGTCAATTGGTCAGGGCTAATAAGCTCTCCCAATCGAATAGTCACCTGATGGCCGCGCTGCTTATACATTTCATCAGCCAAGTAAAACATCTCTAAATTAGCCTTTATCCCCAGTTTTTTTCTCCAATTGGCCAAATTGTAAAAGAAATTTGAGTTTCGGCCTTCAATAAAACATAGGATAATGTCCTTCTTATATTTTTTGGCTTTGGTTACAAAACTCTTTCTCCAAGTCAAGTCCCGAATGCCTTGATTTGATTTTCTGGAAACTAATCCCGCAGGAAAAATCAAAACAACATAATCTCCTGAATAAGCTTCTTCGATTTTATTCAAGGTATCCAAGGAATTCCGACCGTGCTTATTGACGGGGACAAAAAGCGGATCAAAATTATCAAAGGTCATCAGGAGATCATTGACCAAAAAACGAATATCCGGCCGAATTTTGCCGATTGCATGCATAAGTGCAATTCCATCCATGCCACCTAAAGGATGATTCGCGGCAATGATTACCCCTCCCTTTTTGGGGATTTTTTCAGCTCCTTCGAGTCGAACATCCAATTCAAACTCCTCCACCAAAGCATTCACAAAATCCAGCCCTTTCAATTCTCCAATTCGCTCCATGATGGAATTCATCCAAGATTCATGCGTTACATTTTTGATGTAGGACAAGACAAATCCCGGCATCCATTTTAGCAATTTTGGATTTTTGGAGTGTATAGCCTTTTCTACATCAATTAGTTTTTTTGACATGAATCAAATGAAAGGGTTAAACAAAGAAATGCTTTCAACTAGGTGGGGAAAAATACAATTTCTGAGTCAAAATACCTCCATGCCTCGAGTATTTATCCCAGGACTTTTCCTCAGAATCCTGATTTCCAATGGCATATTTTTTCAGCTCTGAAGAAAATAGACATGCATTCCCCCCTATACACTTCGACAAAATCGGGCATGCTCTGAGGAACTCCTTTAAATCCTTTATTTTTGGAGCTAGAAAATTGAAAAATGAAAGAATCCATTCTGTCACTTAGCCCAGGGCTTTGGAAAGATTACGAACTGATCGATACCGGAGGCTTCGAGAAACTCGAGCGTTTCGGTGAATTTATTATCAGTAGACCCGAACCTCAGGCAATCTGGGATAAGTCACTTTCGGAATCAGAATGGAGAAAACGGGCTCATGCTCATTTTGCGAAGGAAAAGAACAATCCTGAAAAAGGGAGATGGGAACAGCTGAGAAAAATGCCACATAATTGGCAGATTTCTTATGAGAATCGAGAAGGCTTAAAAATGAAATTAAACCTTGCTCAGACTTCTTTCAAACACATTGGTTTATTTCCTGAACAAGCGGTAAACTGGGATTACATTTACCAGACGATTCAAAATTTTCCAGGTAGCAAACCAAAAGTTTTGAATCTCTTTGCCTATACAGGTGCGGCTTCCGTAGCAGCAAGAGCTGCTGGAGCAGAAGTTACCCACTTGGATGCAGTAAAACAGGTAGTAACATGGTCCCGACACAATATGGAAGCCTCAGATTTGGATGGTATCCGCTGGATAGTTGATGATGCTATGAAATTTATCAAACGGGAAGCAAGACGGGGAAATCTCTATCAAGGAATAATTCTAGATCCTCCTGCTTATGGCAGAGGACCGGATGGAGAAAAATGGGTACTTGAGGAGCAAATCAATGAGATGTTGAAAGTATGTGCTGAAATTCTGGATCCTAAAGATCACTTTCTCCTTTTGAATATGTATTCCTTGAGTTTTTCCTCCTTGATAGCAGTCAATTTGATCCAATCCAATTTCAAAAACATTCAGAATGCTGAACACGGAGAATTATATCTGGAGGATTCTTTTCACAAAAAGCTTCCTTTGGGAATTTTTTACCGTTTTCGCAGTTTCTAAAGCATGAATCATCGACAACTTTTCCTCTCCCATTTAGCTCAAACCACAGATTTCCCACTTTTAATTGAAGTTGAAAAAGCTGAGGGCATTTACCTCTATGGGCCGAATGGAGAGCAATACATGGATTTAATCTCCGGAATTGGAGTCAGCAACGTGGGGCATCGCCACCCGAAGGTATTGGAAGCTATAAGAAATCAATTGGAACATTACCTCCACTTGATGGTTTATGGGGAATACGTTCAAAGTCCTCAAACCCTCCTAGCCAAAGCTCTTTGCGACACCCTTCCCAAAAAACTGGACAATGTTTATTTGGTAAATAGTGGTTCGGAGGCAATTGAAGGAGCTTTAAAATTAGCCAAACGATATACCGGAAGAGCAGAAATCATTTCCTGTGTGAATGCCTACCATGGAAGTTCCCAAGGCGCTTTGAGTATTGGTGGAAATGAAATTTTCAAACGGGCCTACCGTCCCCTTGTTCCTGGTGTCAGCCATATTACCTATGGATCATTTTCTGATCTGGAATTGATTAATGAAAAAACTGCTGCCGTGGTCATCGAAACCATACAAGGTGAAGCTGGAATCCGGGTTGCTTGTAAGGAATATTTTCAGGCTTTGAGAAAGCGATGTAATGAAACAGGTACTCTTTTAATTCTGGATGAAATACAAGCTGGCTTTGGCAGAACAGGAAAGTTTTGGGCATTTGAGCATTTTGATATCGTTCCGGATATCTTGGTTTGTGCCAAAGGCATGGGTGGCGGTATGCCTATTGGAGCCTTTATTGCGAATCAAGAAATGATGGCTGTATTTAAAAACAATCCACTTTTAGGCCATATTACCACTTTTGGAGGGCATCCCGTCAGTGCTGCGGCTTCATTGGCTACAATTCGAATTTTGCAGGAAGAAAATTTGATCAGCCAAGTACAAGAAAAAGCAACTCTTTTCCGGCAGCTATTGAAGCATCCAAAAATTAAAGCAATCCGAAATAAAGGCTTGATGATGGCTGTAGAATTTGAATCTTTTGAAGTATTAAAGCCGATAATCGACCGGGCAATCGAATTGGGAGTGATTACGGACTGGTTCTTATTCTGCGATGATTCAATGAGAATAGCTCCTCCCCTAACAATCACACCTGATGAAATTCGGAATGCCTGTAGCCTTATTTTACAGGCAATCGATGAAAGTAACTAAGCATTACTGATATACTCATAAATTTTATTTATTTAGGTTTTATTTATCTGAATGATTCTATGAAAAAACTTGGCGCCTTTTTCGGCTTCCTACTTATTCTGCTTACCCTTGGGATTTTGATTTTTACGTTCATCCATTCGCCTCAATACGAAGGAGAAATTTCACTAAACGGTCTTTCGGAAGAAACAACCGTCTATTTTGACGAATATGGGATTCCCCATATTTATGCCGCAAATGAAGCCGATGCTTATCGTGCTTTTGGTTATCTCCATGCTCAGGATAGACTTTTCCAGTTGGAAATGATGCGAAGAGTGGGAACCGGCACTTTGGCGGAATTTCTAGGGCCTGATTTGCTAGAGATCGATCAATTTTTTAGAACCTTAGGAATTCCGGAGCATGCGCGATCTTCCACGGAAGTGTGGAATTCCGAACCAGATTCACCTTGGAAAATAGCTACAGAAGCATATATCGCAGGGGTAAATGAATTCATCCAACAAGGTAGCTTACCGGTTGAATACACGCTTCTTGGAGAAACACCGAGAGAATTTACCATTAATGATATCCATGCTATTACAGGGTACATGTCCTTTACTTTTGCGATGGCCCTGAAAACAGACCCATTAGTAACTCAAATGAGTCGAAAACTGGGACCTAAATATCTTGATGCACTTTCTATCCAAACACTACCCGAACATCATTTTATTCCAAATTTTTATCCGGATACAATCAAAAATGAAAGCTTGATTAGTCTTTTGAAAAAATTACCTGTTCCTCTATTGGAGGGATCAAATGGTTGGGTGATTTCTGGAAGTAAAACTAAAAGCGGGAAAGTCATTTTCGCCAATGACACACACATTGGTTTCTCCTCTCCTTCAGTATGGTATGAAGCGCATTTGGAATATCCCGGATTTAGTTTCTATGGAAATCATCTGGCAGGAGTACCATTCGGTTTGGTTGGGCATAGTAGACATCACAGTGTTGGGCTGACTATGTTTGAAAATGATGATCAGGATTTTTTTGAAGTAGAATTGAACCCGAACAATCCCAATGAATACCGCTTTGGTGAAGAGTATTTGCCTTTTACTAGTAGGCAGGAAAAAATCCCAGTAAAGGACCAGGAACCTGTAGACTTTGAAATAAAAGAAACTATACATGGACCTGTCATGAATTCTGTCGTACCTGAAATTCAGGCTTTGACTTCCAATCCTGTGAGTAGCTGGTGGGTTTACACCCAAGAACCTACTAGAGCTTTGGAGGCTATGTATAAAATCAATCATGCAAAAAACATAGAGGATGTTGCAAATGCAGTTTCATTGATTCACGCTCCTGGGTTGAATATTATGTATGGAGATAGTCTTGGAAATATTGCCTGGTGGGCTGCGGCCAAATTACCTATTCGATCAGAAAAGGTTCATTCTAAGATTTTTGCAAATGGGTCGGATCCTGAAACAATGCCCCAAGGTTGGTATCCTTTCAGTGTGAATCCCATGAGTGTAAATCCTCCTTCTGGATTTGTAGCCTCTGCTAACAATCAGCCTGATACTCTAAGAAACGGCGTGTTTTTTCCTGGATATTATTATCCAGGTGAACGCTGGAAAAGAATTGCTGACGCCATCAATTCAAAAAATGACTGGACATTAGAAGCTATGAAAGCGGTTCAGTTGGAGGTGATCAATTCAGATCATCCCCAGATCGCGAAAATTATGCTTCAACAACTCCCGGATTTTGATTTCGGAGATAAAGAAAGTGTGAAAGCTAAGCTGGAAAACTGGGATGGAAACCATGAATTAAACTCTATCGCTCCGACGGTTTATTATAAATGGCTCTACCATACCCTACGACTTGCCATGGAGGATGAATTGGGAAAGGATGCTTTTGAGAATTATTTGGGCACATTTATGATGATCCGATCGAATTTGCCTTTTGTAAGAAATCTTGAAAATCCTTGGTGGGACAATGTCCATACACCTGAAAAAGAAACTGCTTCAGAGATTTTCGCGGAAAGTCTCAAAATCACATTAGAAGAACTTGAAGCCCAACTTGGTAAAAATGTAAATTCCTGGTATTGGGAAAAAGTGGTTGTGGCAGAACATCCGCATCCTTTGGGAAGTAAAAAGCCTTTGGACAAATTATTCAATGTGATAACATCCCCTATTCCAGCAAATGATGAATCAATCAACAAGCTAGCATTTAAGCTAAATGGGGAGGGAATCTATCGGGTAACTTCGGGACCTGCAATGAGGATTTTGCTTGACTTTATGGATGTGGATAGATCCCTTTCGGTATTGCCTACCGGTCAAAGTGGGAATCGGTTCAGCAAGCATTATAAAGATCAGGCCTCCCTTTATGCAAAAGGGAAATACCGCTATCAACTGATGGATAAAGAGGACATTCTTGAAGAATCAAAGGATCCATTGATTTTTAAACCCAATTAAACTTCTAACTGAAACTTGGGTTAATTAAGAGAGAAAATCGTTCTTATTTCAATGCTGACTGAAAAGTCAAAAATCAGGATTATGAAAAAGAAAGAAAAAAAAGTCTACCCAATAAAATTCACAGAAATAGAACTTCGAGAGAGGTTGGATCCTGAATCATACCACGTTCTAATAGAGAAAGGTACAGAAAGACCTTTTTCAGGAGAATATTACCTTAACCACGAAACCGGAATCTACGAATGCAAGGTTTGTGGAAATGAAATTTTTCATTCATCCAAAAAATATGATAGTGGTTGCGGATGGCCAAGTTTTACCGAACCAATACGACCTGATGCGATAGATGTGCAAATGGATTATTCCCACTTCATGATTCGGGAAGAAATCCTTTGTGGAAAGTGCGGAGGACATTTGGGTCATCGCTTTCCAGACGGACCAAGTGATCGTGGGGGAATCCGATATTGCATCAATTCCGTCAGCATGGATTTTAAAGGAGAATAATTATCCGAAAAGCTTTTGGGAAGCTAATTAGTAAATCAGCTGGATTAAAAAAGCAACAACCCCAATGCTCAAACCTGCCATAAATACCAAATAGGCATAGCTGAGCAAACGGTATTTTTGGTTTAAAACCATGCTTTGATAGTACAATGAGGTGGACATTTGCTCCAAAATCTCATCCTTGGAGTCCATCGCTTTCTTTATACTGTCGATGTACCCATCCTTGGTAAAGTGTGTAACCGAACCAAAAAAGATAAGAGATCGATTTTCTTGGGATTGATTATCTGACCTTCCTACAATTTTTGGTTTGGCTGCTTGAACGGCCAAAACTGTAGAAATCAAGCACATCAACACAAACAAAATAATAGGAACCAGCATCGAAAAATTCTGCATATCCAATTGCCTTGATACCGAACCATAGCCAATCAGAGCCACCATGGAGGAAATCACCAAGGCATTAATACTAATGATGATGTTGGCTTTATTATCGGCAATCTTCAAAAGCTGGGAATTATTATTAAATGTCACCCGAAAGAAAGTCTGTCTTTCCCGGCTAGTTTTGTCCTTAAGCTTCGTTATTATATTCTTCTCTTCCATTGAGAGTGGGTTTGTCTCCTGAAAATAAGAAAAATCAGGCAGGCATAAACAATTATTGTATAAACTCTTTTTTGATAAGGTGCAGATTATCTGAACCTTTAAAATCAAAAATTTTCCTTACAGCATTAGTGGCTATCTATTCTCCTTAAATAATCCTATTTTCTACAAAAAATTTTGTGATATGAAAAAACTGAACAAAGAAGACATCCCTCAGGAAGTATTTGATCTTTATGATTATTACGCTCATAATCAGTTGGATCGACGGACATTTATGGAAAAACTATCGGCCTATGCCGTCGGTGGAATCACTTTGACCACCCTGATGAGTACCATGATGCCGGATTACATTAGCACAGCTACCGTCCAGCCAAATGATGATCGCATGCAAAGCTCGGATTATGTTTTTTACAACTCTCCAAAAGGAGGAGGAGAAATTCGAGGTTTGCTTTCGAAACCTGCTGGTAATGGAAAATTCCCTGGAATCGTGGTCGTTCATGAAAATAGAGGCCTTAATCCCTATATCGAAGATGTGGGCAGAAGATGTGCCGTTGCTGGTTTTATTTCTATTGCTCCAGATGCGCTATGGCCATTGGGAGGATATCCAGGAAATGATGACGAAGGCCGTGAAATGCAGCGAAAAAGAACCCGAGAAGAAATGTTGGAGGATTTTATCGCCGCTTATGAATACCTGAAAAATCATCCCGATTGCAATGGACATGTAGGTGTAGTTGGTTTTTGCTTTGGAGGATGGATTTCGAATATGATGGCTGTTCAAATCCCAGATTTGGGAGCTTCGGTTCCATTTTATGGTGGACAACCTACTGCTGAAGAGGCAGCACAAATTAAAGCTCCATTGATGATTCAGTATGCAAGCTTAGATGAGCGTGTGAATGCAGGTTGGCCTGCCTATGAAGAAGCTCTAAAAGCAAATGGCGTGGAATACGTGATGCACATGTATGAAGGTGTCAATCACGGTTTCCATAACAATACAACTCCGCGCTACGACGAAAACGCTGCAAATTTAGCTTGGGATCGAACCATTGCCTTTTTCAAGGAAAAGCTAAAATAAATCGATGACTGAAGGGGACTGTCTCATTTATCGTCCTAATGTCAGCCTTTTTTTAGTGAAACTTCCACCCAAGAAAAAAGGGATGAAAAACCGGAAACCCGATCAATCATCCCTTTTTTAAAATATTTTAGGTAGAATTTTTTTTATTCAAACTTAGTCCACCAAATCTACAATTAGTGTTTCTCCTTCTTTGGTGACCTTGGCAACTCCTTTTTTGGTCAATCCTTTCATGGAGACATCCCATTTTTTATTGCTCAAACCAGCCTGTTCTTTTACTTCTAAAAGATTTGCAGGATGATTTTTACTCAATAAATCGAAAATAATTTTCTCTTCCTCAGTCAATTCCACTGCCTTTTTCTCAGGTCTCATTTGAGGGAAGAAAAGAACCTCCTGAATCGTGGAGTTATTAGTCATTAGCATAGTTAATCGGTCAATTCCGATTCCTAGACCAGATGTCGGTGGCATCCCATATTCCAATGCCCGCAAGAAATCCTCGTCCATTGCCATTGCCTCGTCATCTCCTCTTTCAGCTAATTTTAGCTGATCTTCAAATCGTTCCCGCTGATCGATTGGATCATTCAATTCAGAGTAAGCATTGGCAATTTCCTTTCCATTGACAAAAAGCTCAAAACGCTCCACCAATCCAGGTTCTGTTCGGTGCTTTTTCGCCAAAGGCGTCATTTCAATTGGATAATCGATGATATAGGTAGGCTGAATCAAATGAGCTTCTACCTTCGCTCCGAATATCTCATCGATCAATTTTCCTTTACCCATGGAGTCATCAACCTCAATAGCAAGCTTTTTACAAACTTCCCGAAGTTCTCCCTCATTCATTTGACTAACATCCACCCCAGCATATTCCTTGATGGAATCAAACATGGTTAATCGACGATATGGCCCAGCAAAGTCAATCTCATTTTCACCTACCTTCACTTTGGTATCTCCGTGAATGGCGATGGTAACTTGCTCAAGCAACTCCTCTACCATCTCCATCATCCAAACGTAATCCTTATAGGCTACATAGATCTCCATTGAAGTGAATTCCGGATTGTGAGTTCGGTCCATTCCTTCATTTCGGAACATTTTCCCAAACTCATAAACGCCGTCAAATCCTCCAACTATCAATCGCTTCAGATATAATTCATTGGCGATTCGAAGGAAAAGCGGCATATCCAAGGTATTGTGATGCGTTTGGAACGGACGAGCCGCTGCACCACCATGTACAGCCTGCAAAATCGGAGTCTCAACCTCTAACCATCCGTGATCATCAAAATAGCGACGCATGGTGGAAATAATCTTTGACCGGGTAATAAAGGTTTGTTTAATTTCCGGATTAACCGTCAAATCCACATACCGTTGTCTATAACGAAGTTCAGGATCAGTAAATCCATCATACACATTTCCTTCTTCATCCCGTTTCACAACAGGCAAAGGCTTCACAGCCTTTGATAAAACCTTTAGCTCAGTCACATGAAGTGAAATTTCACCAGTTTGGGTAGTGAAAATATAGCCTTTCACTCCAATGAAGTCTCCAATGCCTAAAAGCTTCTTGAAAACCGTATTGTATAGGGTTTTATCATCTTCAGGACAGATATCATCTCGACGAACATAAATTTGAAGCCTACCAGTGGAATCTTGGATTTCAGCAAAAGAAGCTGAACCCATAATTCGACGGCTCATCAAGCGACCTGCGATAGAAATATTTTTATAGTCATTCTTTCGGTTTTCATAATTCCGATGAATATCCTCCGCAGTCACATTGATTGGAAAAGCCTCCGCCGGATAAGGGTTAATCCCCAATCGCATCAACTCTTCCCGATCTTTTCTGCGTTCAATTTCCTGTTCGCTCAATACTTGCATTTTATCTATCTAATTATTTATAATTCAATAACTTAAATCCAATCTATTTCCCAACCTCATAAGACGCTCACTGCCCACTGCAAACTGCCTACTGTTTACTTTTTCTCCGTTGCATTTCTCTCCTCACCAATTCAAACTCTCGGCTACTTTGTCCGGCTATTGATGTATTTTCTGCAGCACGACGAGTGAGGTATGGCATTACTTTTTCTACAGGCCCGTAAGGAACATACTTTACTACCTGATAGCCTGCCTTCGCCAAATTGAAGGAAATATTGTCGCTCATACCATACAACTGAGAGAAATACACATGATCGTTTTTAGGTTCCAAGCCAAACTCCTCCATCAACTCAGTCAATTCCATATTGCTCTTCTCATTGTGAGAAGCACAAACTAGGTAAATTCCATTTTCTACACAGAACCTGATTGCTGCATCGTAATCCCGATCTGTGGCCTCTTTATTAGGTTGAATAGGATCCGGATACCCCATTTCTTCAGCACGCTCCCGTTCCTTTTCCATATAAGCTCCACGAACTGGTTTGGCACCCAATAAATAGCCTTTTTTCTTAGCGTTTTCGAAGTCGCGCTTCAACCTACCCAAGGAATCATGACGATACATTTGATAGGTGTTGTAAACCACGCAGCGCTCCTTGTTATATTTTTCCATGGCCTCATAGGCCAAATTATCGATAACATCCTGAAACCAGGATTCCTCTGCGTCAACCAATATTTTCAAGCCAAGGTCATGGGCTGTTTTGCAAAGTCGATCTACCCGGCCACGAATTCTTTCAAAAGCCGCTTCTTCAACAGCACTGAGTTTTTCTCCTGCTTGGATTTTCTCCATTATGTGAAAATCCCCTAATCCTGTGGTCTTAAAAACTCCAAAAGGCATGTAATCCTTTTCTGCGGAGTGAACCATAGTTTGATAAATCTCCTCAGTTGTCTGATCAAAGCTCTCTTCTGTCCCCTTCCCTTCTACCGAAAGATCAAGAATGGACTGAACCCCATACTTTGCCAATTCATGGCAGGCTTGGATGGACTCCTCGATTGTTTCACCCCCACAAAAATGACCGAACATGGTCTTTTTCATAATGCCTTTCACTGGGAGTTTGAGTTTGAATGCGAGATTCGCCAAACCAATTCCTAAATCTGAGATCAGATTATTATTCAGGGTGGCGAAAATCAAGTACATTTTTAGCAGCTCAGCATCCGACTTGGAAGCAAAGGCTACCTCTAAGTTTTCGAAAGAAATTTTGGGTTTCACGGCCATCAAGCGCAAATTAAGTCGCAAAGATATCAAAAAAACAGCTTCTACTTCTATTTTGTTGGGAATAATGGTAAGCCCAAATTGCTTTACATTTGTCCCAAATTTGAATTGAAAACAAAGGCTTTGTCCTAAGGTTTAAAACCACATAAACCCAAATAGAATTGAAGGCGATTTTCCATAAAAATTCATATCAAAAACCACTTATTATTGCTGGTCCTTGTAGCATAGAAACTCCTGAGCAATTGGAGCAAACTGTGAAAGGCTTGGTGCAACAAGGAATTTCAATCATTCGAGGTGGTGTGTGGAAACCTAGAACCCGACCGGGAAGCTTTGAAGGCCTAGGGGGAATCGCTTTGCCTTGGATTCAGGAAATCAAACAAAAGTACCCTGTAAAATTTGCGATTGAGGTAGCATCTGCATCCCACGTGGAAGAAGGATTGAAAGCGGGAATTGATGTTTTTTGGATCGGAGCCCGGTCAACTGTGAATCCTTTCACTGTTCAGGAAATTGCCGAAAGCCTGAAAGGAGTCAATATTCCTGTGATGATCAAAAATCCGGTCAATCCTGACCTCAGCCTATGGATTGGAGCGGTAGAGCGAATAATGAAAGCGGGAATTAATGACTTGGCTGTCGTTCATCGTGGGTTCAGCAATTTTCGGGACACAGTTCATCGAAACTCTCCATTGTGGCAAATTCCCATTGAATTTCGAACTCAATTTCCGGAATTGATGATGATCAATGACCCTAGCCATATTGCTGGCAAACGAAGTTTGGTTCCTGTCATCGCTCAAAAGGCTTTGGATTTGAATTTTGATGGCTTAATGATTGAATCACACATCAATCCCGATCAAGCTTGGACCGATGCCGCTCAGCAGTTGACTCCTGCAGATCTCCAAGTCATGCTTCAGCATCTCAAAACCCGGAAAGTTCACTTTGAAGGATCTGAGGCATTGAATCAATTGGAAGACATTCGGCAGCAAATTGACCAAGCTGACCATGATTTGCTTGAGGCACTTCACCGGAGAATGGAACTGATTGAGAAAATCGGCGAATACAAAAAATTGAACAATGTGGCAGTACTCCAATTAGAGCGTTGGCAAGAAATTCTAAAAACCCGACCAGATTGGGCACAAAAACTCGGCATCAACCCTGAATTGATTGCAGAAATATTCGGTTTACTCCATCAAGAGTCTATTCGAAAACAAACTGAAATTCTGGATAAAGATTGATTTGGGGTCATTTCTCAAACAAAAAAGAAGATTAAGCGATCTATAATTACCGCAAATGAGCAAAGGCTAATTTTTATTAGAAATTATTTTCAATCTTTTATTCTAAAAAATTATCTTTTTGAAGAATATAATTCTGAATCAAATATTTGAAATACCCCATTTTAGAATTTTCAAAAATAACAGCTCACTTTCTTAGCAATTCTTCAATCATTTGCCCAAAAAATAATTTTGCATTTAAAAAACATGCGCTTACATTTACAGCATGTTAATCACAGCAGCGATCTATTTTACTTTCTTTTACTTTTACTTTCGAAGCCAAAATCGAATCGGAGCTGTGTATTGTCCAGTCAAAAATTAAAAGAACATAAACAACACAAAAGCCCGATTCGAAAGAGTCGGGCTTTTTTATTTAAACGCTCAGTCGTATGAAAACGCACAAACAAATCAAAGATTGGGGATTAGGATTGACCACCCCATTGATCATTGCAGGTCCTTGTTCTGCAGAAAGCCCAGAGCAAATCGAAAAAATCTGTTTGGACATGAAGGAAGCCAATGTGGTTCCTCAGCTTTTCCGTGCAGGTATCTGGAAACCACGTACCCGGCCAGGCTCATTTGAAGGAATTGGAGAAGATGGTTTGAAATGGATGGAAATTGTTCGTCATCATTTGAATATCCCAATCACCGTGGAAGTAGGAAATGCAGCTCATGCCGAATTAGCACTTAAGCATGGAGTGGATGTGATTTGGGTGGGAGCTCGTACCACTGTTAATCCTTTTGCTGTTCAGGAAATTGCCGAAGCACTTCAGGGTTCTGATGTTCCAGTGATGGTGAAAAACCCAATGAACCCGGATTTGGATCTCTGGATTGGAGCTCTTGAGAGAATGCATGCGGTAGGTTTGGATAAATTGGCTGCAATCCACAGAGGTTTCTCAGATGCTTACGACAAGCGTTTCCGAAATAAGCCAAACTGGTCCATGCCTATCCACCTGAAGCGCGTTTGGACTGGAATGGAAGTTATTAATGACCCTTCTCATATCGTGGGACGTAGAGATGGAATTCTAGAGGTTTCTCAACGAGCAATCAACTTTGGTTTGGATGGCTTAATGATAGAAACGCATCATGACCCAGACAATGCTTGGTCTGATGCTAAACAGCAGGTTACTCCAAAAGCATTGCGGGAAATCCTGAATGCAATTGATTTCAAAGAGCCATTGGAAAATATGAAGCCTGATGAGCGCCTTCAGGATCTTCGAAGAGCTGTGGACCATTTGGATGATCAATTGCTCGATATTTTGCAGGAGCGCTTTGCCGTCATCGATCAAATTGGTGAACATAAGCGAGAGCATCACCTTACCGTATTCCAATCCAATCGCTGGAAAGAGGTGATGGAAAGCCGAACTCAAAAAGGAATGGCTAAAAATCTCAGCGAAAAATTCATGAAAGAATTATTGTATTCCATTCACGAAGAGTCAGTTAAGAGACAGGAAAAGCAACTTCGGGAATCAGATCCTGTGAAAAAGGCATAATTCTAAGGCTGAACAGAATTTCAAAAGAGTCTTTTCTTTAATTGCTTATGTCACATTGAGCGGAGTCGAAACGCTTTAATTCAATCAAAAATTTACTTTCGACTTCGCTCAAACTGACAAAAAATTCGTCTTTTGAGAAAGCCTCACTTTGAATTCCATTAATTTTATCAAAAAGAAAATCCCGTGAATCCAGTTTTTCATACTGAACAGATTGCAAAAGAGCTTAGAAAGCAATTGGAAAGCCTTTCTTACTCAGCTCTTTTCATTTTAAGCGATGAAAATACTCAGGAACTTTGCTTCCCTTTAATCGAAGAAGCCCTTCCAAAAAAACACTTCCATTTCACTATTCCAGCAGGCGAAAAGCATAAAAATCTTGATACCTGCGCTGCCATTTGGTTTGATATGACGGAAGCTGGTCTGGATCGAAAGGCCTTGATGCTCAACCTAGGCGGTGGTGTTATTGGAGATATGGGAGGCTTTTGCGCGAGTATTTACAAGCGGGGAATTCGATTTGTCAACTTACCCACTACCCTACTTTCACAGGTAGATGCTAGTGTAGGCGGAAAATTGGGGGTGGATTTTGAAGGTCTGAAAAATCATTTGGGAGTATTCAATGAACCTGAATGGGTTTTAATTGCTCCTGAATTTCTACAAACTCTTCCTACTCGCGAACTTCGGTCCGGATTTGCTGAAATCATCAAGCATGGATTGATTCAAGACGAAAGCTACTTTCATGAACTCAATTTTGAAGATTGGCAAAAAAATGATTGGAGTAAACTGATCCAAAAATCCGTCGAAATCAAAAAAGAAGTTGTCCAATCAGACCCCAAGGAAGCTGGACTCCGAAAGATTTTGAATTTTGGTCACACTATTGGTCACGCTTTCGAAACGAATTATCTGGATACTCCTCGCCACCTTTTGCATGGAGAAGCGATTGCTGCCGGAATGATTTGCGAAGCCATGCTATCAGTGGAAAAATGCGGCTTAAGCACATCCGACTATAAAAAAATAAAAGAATCCATTTTGAAAGTTTATGATAAAATAAAAATCAAAGACGAAGACTTGGAGCCCATTCTAGACCTTTGCTTTCAGGACAAAAAAAATGAAGGCAATACCTTGCTTTTATCACTTATCGATCGAATTGGTCACTGCCAGTACAACATTCCTATAAAACCAGAAGAAATCAAAGCAGCAATCACCCACTATCAATCGCTTTAAAGCTTTTTATTCCATCTATGGATATCATTGAATTAAGCCAAAAATCAAATTTCAACTATACTGAAATTCCTCTACCTTCTTCCAAAAGTGAATCCAATCGCGTCTTAATTATCGACGCATTGACCAAAGGTCAAAATAAGATTTCCAATTTGGCAGAAGCTCGGGACACACAGACCATGATTGGTATTTTGCAGACCAATCCACCCATTTATGATGTATTGGATGCAGGGACAACCATGCGTTTTTTGACTGCATATGCAGCTATCACCAATCAGCATAAAGTTCTCACAGGAACGCCTCGCATGTGCCAAAGACCCATAGGAATTTTGGTAGAGGCGCTCAGAAGCGTGGGGGCAGAAATTCATTATATGAATGAGGAAGGCTTCCCTCCTTTGGCAGTCCACGGGCTAAAGCAACAAACAGCTCACCAAATCAAAATGCGAGGAGATGTATCAAGCCAGTACATTTCAGCCATGTTGATGATTGCTCCGCTTTTACCAAAAGGACTGGAAATCGAATTGGAGGGAAAAATTGGTAGCCGAACTTACATTGAAATGACCTTGGAGCTGATGAAGCACTTTGGTATTCAATACAGCTGGGAAGACCGGAAAATCCGAGTTCCTCATCAAGATTACCAACCTGCGACTTTTTCTGTTGAAAGTGACTGGTCTGGAGCCAGCTATTGGTTTAGCTTGGTTGCCTGCGCAGACTCAGGCTCCTTATTCTTGAAAGGATTGAAAGAAAATAGCCTTCAAGGGGATGCTAAGATCGTGGAAATCATGGATCACTTGGGAGTAAAAAGCACCTTCAAAAACGGAGGAGTGCTTCTGGAAAAACAAGCTGTAAAGGGTTTAGATAGTTTTGATTTTACCCACTGCCCCGACCTAGCACAAACAGTTGCGGTAACCTGTGCCATCATTGGAAAAAACTCCAAATTCACCGGTTTGGAAAGTCTAAGGATTAAAGAAACAGATCGGATTTATGCACTTCAGCAAGAATTGGGGAAGTTCAACGCAAAACTGGAAGAGGTTGAGCCTGAAGTATTCCAAGTAATTCCATCTGTTACTATGCCTCATGAGGTCCAAATCCATACCTATGATGATCATAGAATGGCTATGGCCTTTATGCCTCTGCTTACCAAAACCAAGGTATTGGTAGAAGATCCTGATGTTGTCAATAAATCCTATCCAAGTTTTTGGAAGCATTGCAAATTGACTGGAATTCAAATTCAATATTTATGAGTCAAAAAATAGCTATTCAAGGAATTCCAGGCTCTTTTCATCATCAAGTTGCCCTACAGGTTTTTGGTAAGGATTGCGAATTATTAACCTTTTCTACCTTTGAAAAAGTGGCCAAGTCAGTTGCTTTAGGAGAAGCTGACGCAGGGGTTATGGCAATTGAAAATTCCATCGCAGGAGCAATTTTACCAAATTACGATTTGATTGATCGGTATGATTTGACCATTCGGGATGAATATTACTTGCCGATTTCCCATCAATTGATGGCATTAAAAGGAGAAAATCTCCAGGAATTAACAGAGGTTCGCTCCCATCCTATGGCGCTCTTGCAATGCAAATCATTTTTGGAAAAGCATCCCAACCTTCAGCCAAAAGAAGATGTTGATACCGCAAGTGTTGCGAAGCGAATCGCGGATGAAAATCTCCAAGGAGTAGCAGCTATTGCCAGTGAAATAGCCGCGGAAATCTATGGCTTAGTGATTTTAGCCCATGATATCCAAACGGTGAAAAGCAATTTCACCCGCTTTATCATTTTGGAAAAAGAGACAAGCGCAAAGCAGTACGTTCCAGACAAAGCCTCGTTTAAGATTACCATACAAAATGAAGCCGGAGGTTTAGCCAAGCTATTGACTCATTTAAGCGATTATGGGTTGGACTTGAGTAAAATCCAATCCATTCCAGTGATCGAAAAACCTTGGGAATATGCATTTTTCATTGATGCCGTATTTGATGATTACAGGCAGTTTATCCAAGCCATGCAATTGGTGAAAAAGGATTTTGGAACCTTGAAAATTTTAGGAGAATACCAAAGCAAGAGATAATGAAGGGCTTTTCGAATCGAATGAAAACGGCTCAAGAGTATTATTTCTCGGCAAAGCTACGGGAGGTTAACGAACTCATTGCTGATGGGAAACCAGTCATTAATCTGGGAATTGGAAGCCCGGATTTATCACCGGATCCTAGCGTCATTCAGGCATTACAAAATACGGTTTCACAAAGCCAAACTCATGGCTATCAATCCTATCAGGGAATTCCTGAAATGCGGATTGCGATGAGTGATTATTATAGATCCCAATTTCAAGTTGAACTTAATCCCTTCGAGGAGATTCTTCCCTTGATGGGCTCCAAAGAAGGAATTTTACATATCAGTCTGGCTTTCCTTAATCCTGGGGACGCTGTCCTGATTCCCGACCCAGGCTACCCAACTTACACTTCTGTGACCCAACTTTTGGAGTGTGAAGCAATTTATTATCCCCTTCTTGAGGACGGGGCCCCTGACTGGGATTATTTGAAAAACCTGGATTTAAGCCGTATTAAGCTCTTTTGGGTGAATTATCCGCACATGCCAACAGGATACAGAGGGTCAAAGGAATTGTTCGAAAAGTTGGTGGATTTTGCGAAGCGAAATGAACTCATTTTGGTATACGACAACCCATACAGCCATATTTTGAACCCCGAACCCTTGAGCATTTTATCCATTGATGGAGCACAAGAAGTTGCCCTAGAGCTTAATTCACTCAGTAAAACATTCAACATTCCAGGCTGGCGAGTTGGGTTGGTTTGTGGGAAAAAAGACTGGATTCAGGCCATTCTTCGAGTTAAATCCAATATGGACTCTGGGATGTTTCTAGGGATTCAAAAAGGAGCAACTGCGGCCCTTAAACTTGGAAAGACTTGGTATGAGGATTTAAATCAGCATTACAACAATCGAAGAAAATTGGTTTGGGAACTAGCTGATCTATTAGGCTTAAGCTATAAAAAAGATCGATCCGGTCTATTCGTGTGGGGAAAGGTTCCTTCGAACATTCAGGCTGAGGAATTAGTGGATCAATTGCTTTACGAGAAATACATTTTCATCACTCCGGGAAAAATCTTTGGAAATGCAGGCAAGGACTATGTTCGAATTTCTCTTTGCATGCCAGAATACAAAATATTAGAAGCGATCAAACGTATCAAAGCTCAAAACCTATGAAAAAAATACACATTATTGGACTGGGATTATTGGGAGGTTCCTTCAGCTTGGCAGCGCGAAGAAAATTCCCAGAACTCATCGTCACTGGATATGACATTTCAGAAAAGAACCAGAAAGACGCTGAAATCTTGGGGATTATTACCGAAGCTAAAAACCAACCCGATAGCGATACGGATATCGTTTTATTGGCGACCCCTGCTGATAGCTTGGGAAGAATTCTTGAGGAAACTTTAAACCAAATCGGAGAAGAAACTTTGGTAATTGATCTAGGTTCCACCAAATCCAAACTTTGTCAATTAGTCGAAAACCACCCAAAGCGAAAGCAGTATCTGGCAGGCCACCCTATTGCAGGAACAGAGTATAGTGGGCCTAAAGCAGCTTTTGCTGATTTATTGGACGGGAAGGTGATGATCCTTTGCGAACTTGAAAAAACCGACCTCTATCTCAAGGAAAAGGCATACCAACTTTTTGAAGCCTTGAATTTGAAGTTGCGGTTTATGGATCCGGAAGAGCATGACCGTCATTTGGCCTTTGTCTCCCATCTTTCCCATATCTCCTCTTTTATGTTGGGTAAAACGGTCCTTCAAAAAATGGAAGACGACCAAAACATCTTTGATATGGCAGGTTCAGGATTCGCCTCCACTGTACGCTTGGCTAAATCCAGTCCGGCGATGTGGGCACCAATCTTAACCGAAAACAAAGAAAATATTCTGGCTGCTTTGGATGGTTACATCGCCAATTTGAGCGCAATCCGAGATAAGATTGCTTCTAGCGAAAAAGAAAGCATCTATCAAGAATTAGCTGAGATCAACCAGATTCGGGATATTTTGGATTTGGGGAAAGGTTAAGGGTGATGATAGTTAAAGGTTGGAAAGTTGGAAAGTTGTAAGGTGCCTAATGAGATCGTTTTATTTAGGAAGACTTATTGTCAATCCTTAATTTGACAAATCAAAACCCAAAACCTATGAAAACTCAATTTTCCCTCCTACTTATCTTTTTGAGTTTAAATCTTTTCGCTCAGGAAACGTGGCATGAAATCCCCGCAAAGGGAGAAGCCATGAAAAGGCATGAAAACTCTTTTGTAGAATGCAATGGGAAATTTTATGCTTTGGGAGGACGTGGGGATCGCTCGGTTGATGAATTTGATCCTAAAACCTCCACTTGGAAAAAGGTAGCGGATGCACCGATGGAGATAAGCCATTTTCAGGCAGTGAGTTTTGAAAATGAAATTTGGGTTGTCGGCGCCTTTACGGGGGGATATCCACACGAAACTCCTATAGAATATTGTTGGATTTTTAATCCAGAAACCAAAAGCTGGAGGAAAGGCCCTAAACTTCCGGAAGGTAGAGTTAGAGGGTCTGCAGGAGTTGTTGTCAAAGATGGAAAGATCTATTTGGTCTGTGGAATTCAAGATGGCCACTATGAGGGATTTGTTCCTTGGTTTGATGTCTTAGATCCTGAAAGCGGAACTTGGGAATCACTTCCCGATGCCCCGAGAGCTCGGGATCATGTAAGTGCAGCAATCGTAGGAAATCGATTGTACCTGGCAGGTGGTAGAACTTCCCATGCCGCTGTTGGACAGGTTTTGGAAACTACGATAGATGAGATCGATTATTATGATTTTGAAACGGGGAAATGGGAAACAATTTCCACCAAAATCCCTACCCCAAGAGCCGGTAATTCCAATTTGGGTATAGGCCCATACCTAGTTATCATGAATGGTGAAAGTGCCGCTCAGGAATCCGCTCATGCAGAGGTGGAAGTTTTAGATACAAGAAATAATACCTGGAAAACCTTAGCTCCATTAAATCAAGGACGGCATGGAACAGGAACGGTTTATTTGGACGGAAAAATCTATGTGGCAGCAGGTTCAGCAAATAGAGGCGGTGGACCAGAACTGAACACCATCGAAGTGTTGGATTGGGAAAAAGCTATCAAGCAATAAATTCATCCCAGGCTTTTACTTCCAAATTTTAGCTTGAGGGAACATTTTTGCTAAAAAAGAACTTCTTAAAACATTAGATCCAAATTATGAAAACACTAAAATTCAAAACCAATATCAACTGTGGGAATTGCTTGGCAAAGGTCGAGCCTAAATTGAATGCTGAATCCAAAATCCAGTCTTGGGAGGTGGATTTGAAAAGTGATGATAGAATTTTGACAGTTGAATCAGAGGATATTACAGAAGAGGAGGTTTTCAAAACCGTTTTGAAAGCAGGGTTTATTGCGAAGCCTCTTTAGGAGGAATATTAGACAAAAAAGTCCCAGCGGGACGACAGCTGGGTAGAAAGAACGAATGAAGATGAGAAAAAGTCCCGTAGGGACGATACAAAATCATATTTCCCAATCTTGAATCTATCATACCTACGGCATTTTGAACATCTAATAATCCTTTTTTTATCCAGCTAAAGTGCCTACGGCACATTTTCTACAAAAACGTATCAAAGTAAAGATTAAACCCAACACACTAGAGTCCCAACGGTACGAAAGCTGGGTAGCCAAAGAGTTAGTAGAAAACAAATAGTCCCGTAGGGACGATAAATATACAAATTCTAATGGCAGGTTGATTGTATCATGCCTACGGCATTTCGAACATCTAACAATCCATTTTTTTACCTAGCTAAAGTGCCTACGGCACATTTCTTTAGATAAATACCATTAATGGAAAATTCCATTTTTGATTTTTTTAGTCCTAAAGGGACGGTAGTTCGGTGGTAGAGGATTTGGAGAAAACGAAAGTCCCAGAGGGACGAAAGCTGGGTAGACAGAACAATTGAAGATGAGAAAAAGTCCCGTAGGGACGATACCTATTCCAATTCCTTGAAAATATACTTAGGATTGAATTCAATTTGAAGATCAGTCAAAATTTTTTGATACTCCTCAACAAAGGATTTCTTCTGATGGTGCTCCTTTTGATTTTTGATATACTGAATGACCTTCGGAACGTCTGATTTAGTATATGAGAAAGCCCCATATCCTTCTTGCCAAGCAAATGGAAAAGGAGTCAATCTTTCCGCATTTATCCACTTGGTACTAGATGCTTTTACTTTTTGAATCAATTCACTCAGGGCTTGATCAGGCCGGTACCCAAAAAGAATATGAATGTGATCAGGCATTCCGTTTATTGCCAAAACTCTATGGTCATAATGACTAAAAATCCCAATCAAATATTCATACAGGCGATGCTCCCATTTTGAGCTAATTTGTGCATTCCGAAATTTGGTTGCAAAGACTACTTGTAGGTGAATTTGAGTAAAAGTATTTGCCATAAAAAAATATTTAGCAGATTAAAACACTGATATTCAACACTATGAAAATACCTAAAAGAAACAAACATTTGAACTTACCAAATTAAATTTCGTACTTTTACCTTGTTGAAACAGCTGATTTCCATATCGCTATCTCTTTTTATGCTCTTCGCTACCATTGGTATGGCGAAGACGACCCATTTTTGTATGGGTCATGAAGTGAAGTCAGAAATCGGTTTTGGAGAAAAAGATGTGGACTGTGGGATGAATATGGATTCCTCCAAGGATGAAGATTCGCCTAAATCAGATCCCACAAGCTGTTGTCAAAATATCGTTGAACACATGCAGGTGGAAGACGATTTTTCTGCTGAAAAACACACAATTTCTTTTGACCTCGAGTTTGTTGCAGCATTTACTCAGGTTTTCATCTTCGGAATTGAGGAAGTTGAAAAAGAAGTATACACTCCTTTTCATACTGATTCTCCGCCTCCCACTACCCCTCTCCATATACTTTACCAAACCTTTTTAATCTAGGATTCATTCCTGCGGTTTCACCGCGTGAATGCTTTGGAATGCACCAAAGCCATTATTCTTTTTCAATTAAAGGAATGAATCATGCTCAATTCAATTATCAAGTATTTCCTCGAGAATAAACTCGTCACCTTATTACTCCTACTTCTCATTGTGGGATGGGGAATTTCTACAGCTCCCTTTAACTGGGAAACCGGAATCATCCCTCGTGATCCTGTTCCGGTCGATGCCATCCCCGACATAGGTGAAAACCAACAAATCGTCTTTACGGAATGGATGGGGCGATCTCCACAAGATGTGGAGGATCAAATCACTTATCCGTTAACTACCTCTCTTTTAGGGTTGCCGGGGGTTAAAAGCGTTCGAAGTAGTTCTGCTTTTGGCTTTTCCAGTATCTATATAATTTTCGAAGAGGATATTGAGTTTTACTGGAGCCGATCTCGAGTTCTGGAAAAACTCAACTCCCTACCAGCAGGACTTTTACCCGATGGGGTCCAGCCTAAATTAGGTCCAGATGCAACCGCTTTGGGACAAGTTTTTTGGTACACGCTAGAAGGACGAGATGTGGAAGGAAATCCTATCGGTGGATGGGATCTTCATGAACTTCGCTCTATTCAGGATTATTACATCCGATATGCTCTGACAGCAGTTGAAGGGGTATCTGAAGTCGCATCAGTTGGGGGCTATATCAAAGAATACCAAGTTGACATTGATCCGGCTGCCTTGAAAGCAAATGGAGTCAGCTTGATGGATGTCATGGAAGCGGTCAGAAAATCTAATTTGGATGTGTCCGCAAATACCATTGAGGTCAACCGAGTTGATTATTTTATCCGAGGCTTGGGTTATGTGGAAGAGCTTTCGGATTTGGATAAAGCCGTAGTCAAAGTCACCAATAATGTCCCTATCCGAATTCAGGATGTTGCCCGGGTAAATATCGGTCCTCAACCTCGAAACATGGGTGGGATTTTGGACAAATCCGGTGCCGAAGCGGTCGGAGGAGTTGTCATCGCCCGTTATGGAGATAATCCGCTGAAGGTAATCGAAGGGGTTAAAGCCGAAATCGAAAAAATATCCGAAGGGCTTCCAAGCAAAACCCTGAGCAATGGAAAAATCTCAAAAGTCACTATTGTCCCTTTTTATGATAGAACCAACCTCATTTATGAGACTTTAGGAACACTCTACGAAGCCATTTCCCTTCAAATCCTTATTACCATCATCGTCATCATTGTGATGGTTTACAATCTACGGGCTTCCTTATTGATTTCTGCATTATTGCCTTTAGCGGTGCTACTCTGCTTCGTCTTTATGAAATATTTTGGCGTAGATGCCAATATTGTAGCCCTTTCGGGAATTGCCATTGCGATAGGCACCATGGTGGATTTGGGAATTATTTTAAATGAAAACATACTCCGCCATCTCAAATTAGCTCCTTCTGGAAAAAGCAAGTTGACTATTGTTTACGAGGCAACTTCTGAAGTAGCAGGAGCAATTCTTACCGCCGTCAGCACTACCATTGTCAGTTTTCTTCCTGTCTTTACACTTCAGGCAGCTGAAGGAAAACTCTTTGGTCCCCTAGCCTATACCAAAACCTTTGCCTTGATCTCCGCAGTAATCTTCACGCTGCTAATCATGCCTGCTTTTTCGCATTGGTTATTTTCCTGGAAAAGCCATAAGGGAAAATTAGCAAGGTATTGGAACTATGCTTTAGTGCTTGGAGGAATAGTCATCGCCTTTACTATTTGGTCTTGGGCAGGTTGGGTACTAGCTGCTTATGGTTTCATTCATTCTTTGGCCTTTCATTTTCCAGAACAAATTGAACCCAGAAAGAACTTCCTCATCATAAGTGTCACTCTTTTGGCTGTGGCTTCCCTCCTAACCTTGGAGTGGATGCCTTTGGGAGTATCAAATAGCACTTGGATCAATTTCCTATTCATCGCGTTTTTGCTGACTTTGGTTTTGGGAGGTTTTTCACTTTTTATCAAAGCCTATCCCAAGATTCTTCGCTGGTGTTTGGAACACAAAAAGACCTTTATTGCCTTCCCTGCGCTTGTGATTCTTTTTGGAGCCAATGTTTGGTTGGGTTTTGAAAGTGTTTTCGGCTTTGTTCCAAAGACCTTTGACCAAGCGGGCTGGAATATCAGGACCAATTCATTATGGTCCAGCCTAGCTCACAATTTCCCGGGATTAGGTGAAGAATTTATGCCTTCATTAGATGAAGGTTCATTCCTCCTTATGCCTACAACTATGCCGCATGCAGGTGTGCAGGAAAATAAGGAAGTTCTCCAAAAACTAGATATGCTGGTAACGGCCATTCCTGAGGTTGAATTGGTGGTAGGGAAAGCAGGACGAGCTGAAACTGCTATCGATCCAGCACCTCTCACTATGTTTGAAAACACAATCAACTATAAGAGTGAGTTTGCACGGGATGAAAACGGAAACCGAATTCGATTCAAGGTCAATTCAGATGGTCAATATGAATTGAAAAATGGAACCTTGTTTGATCCGGAAACCATGGAACCTCATTTGGTAAATGCTTCTCAATTGATTCCTGATCCCGACGGGGAGTATTTCCGACAGTGGCGATCCCATATCCAAAGTCCGGATGATATTTGGGATGAAATTGTCTCCGTCATTCAAATTCCAGGCGTCACCTCTGCTCCGAAACTTCAGCCAATTGAAACCCGCCTCGTAATGCTTCAGACTGGTATGCGGGCTCCTATGGGGATAAAAGTTTACGGTCCGGATTTGCAGACCATTGAAAATTTTGGACTCCAACTTGAAAAATTTCTCAAGGAAGTTCCTTCCGTAAAAAGTGAAGCTGTCTTTGCAGATCGAATTGTTGGCAAACCTTACCTAGAACTGGACATCAATCGGGAGGCTATTTCTCGATATGGAATGAATGTGGTAGATGTTCAGGAATTCATTGAAACTGCGATTGGGGGAATTCAATTGAGCACTACAGTGGAAGGTAGAGAACGCTATCCTATTCGGGTTCGCTATGCGCGGGAGTTTAGAGATGATCCGTCAGCCATTGAAAACCTACAGGTTCCGACTCCTCAAGGCAATTACATTCCTTTAAGTCAGTTGGCGGAAATCAGCTATCGCAAAGGTCCTGATATGATTCGGGGTGAAAATAGCTTTTTGGTAGGCTATGTACTCTTGGATAAAAAACCGGGCTTCGCCGAAGTAAGTGTGGTGGAGCAAGCCCAGAATTATTTGAAAGAAAAAATAGCTGCCGGTGAATTGGTTGTTCCACAAGGAGTCCGCTATGTATTTTCGGGAAGCTATGAAAACCAGGTTCGGGCCGAAAAGAGACTTTCCATAGTCGTACCCCTTTGCTTGATCATCATTTTCCTAATCCTTTACTTCCAGTTTAGAGCTGTATCTACCAGCCTATTTGTTTTCTCTGGAATCGCAATGGCCTTTGCAGGAGGATTTTTGATGCTTTGGCTTTACGGGCAGGAATGGTTTATGAATTTTTCCCTGTTTGATATTTCTATGAGGGATTTATTCCAAATGAAAGTCTACAACCTTTCTGTCGCTGTTTGGGTAGGATTCATCGCTCTATTCGGAATCGCTACCGATGATGGAGTAGTGGTTGCATCCTATTTGGATCAAAGTTTCAAATCCAACCAACCCCAAACCATTCAAGAGATTCGTGAAGCTGTTTTGGAAGCTGGAAAGCGACGAGTATTGCCTTGCTTGATGACAACGGCTACTACCCTTTTGGCGCTTATTCCGATTTTGACTTCCACTGGACGAGGATCGGATATTATGATTCCAATGGCTATTCCTGCTTTAGGAGGAATGGTCTTGGAATTGACAACTGTGTTTCTGGTTCCTACCCTCTATTGCTGGTGGGCAGAAAGAAAATTATCGACTAATCCATCTGCATTCACAGCAGATCAAAATCAATAGGCCATGAGAAAGAAAATCCTATTCTTCATCCTATTTGCCATTTCTTGGTCTTTTAGCCCAGGCCAAAGCTTAGATGATTATCTGGTGTTGGCTGGTGAAAACAACCCGGAGCTGAAGGCATTTTATCAAGAGTTTTTAGCGGCTTTGGAAAAAGCCCCTCAAGTGGGTACCCTACCAGATCCTGAATTGAATGCAGGAATATTCTTCTCTCCTATGGAGCGATTTATGGGGAATCAGTTAGCAGATATCCGCTTGATGCAGATGTTTCCTTGGTTTGGAACTTTAGGAACTAGAAAAGAGGCTGCAAACCTTCAGGCGGAGGCCCGATACCAGCTCTTTTTGGATGCTAAAAACAAGCTCTTTTACGAAGTGAAATCCACTTGGTTTGAGCTGTATCGCATTCATAAGGAAATTGAAATCAATCGGGAAAACCTTGAATACCTGAAAGAATATGAGCGATTGGCTTTGGTGAAATACAGCAGCTCTTCAAATCAAAGTTCCTTATCTGATATGTCTATTTCCAATACTGGATCAGGCACTCAGATGAGTGACATTCTACGGATCCGCATGCAGCAGTTGGAACTGAATAATTCCATTTTGACGCTGGAGGAC
Organism: Algoriphagus kandeliae; assembly: GCF_004571135.1. Taxonomy (GTDB): domain Bacteria; phylum Bacteroidota; class Bacteroidia; order Cytophagales; family Cyclobacteriaceae; genus Algoriphagus; species Algoriphagus kandeliae. Next base: position 444,735 of record NZ_SPSB01000001.1, on the reverse strand, counting down.
GAATTGATTCCTCTTCAGATCAAATTCAACCAATTGCTAAACCGGGACATTCATGAAGAGATTTCAAGTTTAGATACCTTGGAGCCTACAGAATTACTCACTGATAAAATGGTGCTTTTAGATAGCATTCAGGCAAGCAATCCCATACTGGCGAATTTTGATGCACAGTATGCTGCTTTGGAACAAGAAGAACGGATGGCAAGATTGGAAGGGCGACCCATGCTGGGTGCGGGAATTGATTACATGCCTTTCCAACCCAGAACTGAGGGAAATATGATGATTGGCGGAAGAGATATGATCATGCCTATGGTGAGTATTTCCTTGCCTATCTACCGAAAAAAGACCGATTCAAAAATCAAGGAGACAGAATTACTCCGGCAAGCCACGCTTTTGCGCAAAGAAAAAGAACAAAACATGTTGGCTATGGAATGGGCAAATGCCATCCGGGATTTGGAAAATGCAAATCGGAAAATCCAACTCTATCAGGAACAAAAAGAAATCGCAAAGCAAACGTTGAAATTGCTTACTACCTCATTCACTGCAAATGGAAATGGGCTGGAAGATGTGTTGGCAGTTCAACAGCAATTATTGGATTTTCAGCTAAAAGAAATCAATGCTATCGTCATACAACATCAAAGTTTGGCCAAGCTGGAGTCTTTGCTTTCCAATGATATTTCCTCTTTAAACTAATAAGCTATGAAAAAGCTACTTTCAAATAAATGGATAAAAATTGCCGGCATTTTAGTGCTGGGAATAGGAATCGGATGGTTGATCAAACCTAGTTCAGAATCAAATCCGGAAGCTGATCATGATCACGCAGGAGAATTAGCCAGTCAAATTTGGACCTGCTCCATGCATCCGCAAATCAAGCTGAATGAACCGGGAGATTGTCCGATATGTGGGATGGATTTGATTCCACTTTCGGCTGCTTCAAGTAGTCAAAACGACAATCCTTTGGTTTTTGAAATGAGTCCTCAAGCAGCTGCTTTGGCAAATATCAGCACTACCCTAGTGGGTGGGAATGCATCCGGTGGGCAAGTTACTCTTACTGGAAAAATTCAAGCAGATGAGCGAGAAAATGCAGCCATTACTGCCAAATTTCCAGGAAGAATAGAAAAATTATATGTCACGTTTACTGGGGAGAAAGTTCGTGCAGGACAAAAACTGGCCAGTATCTATTCGCCTGAGTTATTGACTGCGCAGCAGGAATTAATTGAAGCAGCCAAATCCAAAGATCGGTTCCCAGAACTTTACCAAGCAGCCAAAGAAAAACTCAGATTATGGAAATTGAGTGAGTCTCAAATCTCCCAAATCGAAGCTACTGGCCAACCTCGGGATCAAATCGATATTGTTGCCGAACATAGCGGTGTTGTCCTAGAGCGAAAAATCGCTGTAGGAGATTATGTTTCCACCGGTTCCGTCTTGTTCAATATCGTAGACCTAAGCAAACTTTGGGTTCTTTTGGATGCTTATGAGTCCGATCTCCCATTCTTAAGTGTGGGAAATGAGGTTTCATTTACAGTGGCAGGATTGCCGGGTGAAACTTTCAAGGCGCAAGTGTCTTATATCGATCCACTGATTAATCCTTCCACAAGAGCAGCATCCGTCCGTGCAGAGGTTTCCAATAGCCAAGAAAAGCTTAAACCTGAGATGTTTGTCACAGCCATATTGAAATCAAAAGCATCAAGCGGTTCCCAAGAAATTTCCATTCCTAGAACCTCTATCCTATGGTCAGGAAAAAGATCTGTGGTTTACGTCAAAGTTCCGGGTTCAGAAGTTCCAGCCTTTGAAATGCGGGAAATTACCTTGGGCTCTAAAGTCGGTGATTCCTACCAAGTGGAAGCTGGAATTCAGGCCGGAGAAGAGATTGTAAGCAATGGGGTTTTTGCTATTGACGCTGCTGCCCAGCTTTCGGGTCAGTTTAGCATGATGAATCGACCAGAAACCAAAACAATAGACGTTTCTCCAGAATTTAGAGCCCAAATAACTCGCCTTGCAGATGCGTACTTTGAGCTTAAAAATGCTTTAGTAGCAGATGAATTTGATGAAAGTTTAGAAAAAGCTAAAAACACTCAATCCATTTTAAATCAAGTTGATATGAACCTATTTGGCGAATCAGCTCATGATGAATGGATGCAAGTTCAAAACCAGCTAAAAAGTGCTATTGAACGACTTCAAACAGCAGAAAATCTTGAAAAATCCAGATTGGCTTTTGCTGGATTATCTGAGGGAATTTTGGAGATGACTGAGCGCTTCGGTCTAGACAAAGAAGTCGTTTACAAAGATTATTGTCCCATGGCTTTTGGGGATCAGGGAGCCTATTGGCTTTCGGAAAGAAAGGATATCACCAATCCCTATTTTGGGGCATCCATGCTAACTTGCGGGGAAGTCAAGCAAACCTATCTTAAAGGTCAGCCTGTTTTGGCTACCCAAACAGTAACAACTCAAATTTCTACAACACATAATCATTAATTTTAAAAACCATGATCAAAAATTCATTATTCGCAATTGCCTTAGGAATGATCCTATTTGCTTGTTCTGAAAGTAAAACCGAACAAGAAACGCAAATTGAAACTCAAGAAATTTCCAGCGAAAGCCCGGCCGTTTCTGAAGCGAAAGGTACTTCTGCCATCATCGATGCTTACCTAGAAGTGAAAGATGCTTTGGTAAATGATAACTCTGGAGAGGCAGCATCCAAAAGTGAAGCCTTGGTAGCTGCACTAAAATCCTTCGATGTTGCCTCTTCCAAGGGTGAAGACATAGAAGAAGCTGAAAGACTGCAAATGGAAGCTGCTATGGTAGCAGAAAATCTTAACTCAGAGGATATCGCAGCACAGCGGGAGAGTTTTCAGACCTTGAGTGTATTGATGAAGGATTTTATTCAAATCGCCGGCACGGATCGCACACTTTATGAGCAATATTGCCCGATGTATAAGAATAATACCGGGGGAGTTTGGTTGAGTGCATCGACAGATATCAAAAATCCTTTATTCGGAAGTTCAATGCTGACTTGCGGTTCGGTGCAGGATACGATTGAGGTGAAGTGAGATTTTGTGGTCAACGGTCGACAGTCCACAGTCGACAGTCCCTAGACCATAGTTGATGGTCAACAGATGACAGTCCATGGACCATAGTCGATGGTCAACAGTCCACAGTCGACAGCTTGAAGCACTAAAAATCTTTGTCAGTCCGAGCATTCTACAGACAGGAGTCTGGAGAAAAGAGGACCCTTCGGCTCCCTGCCTGACGGCAAGGCAGGCGCTCGGGGTAACAAAAAATAAAGTCGCCATTTTAATTATATCCAAATGAAAAAAACAGTCTTCTTCCTCCTTTTCATACTCTCCATCAGCTCATTTGCATTGGCTCAGGAAAGAATCTTGGAGCCTTTGAAGGTTTCTCAAATACGAGGCATCAATGTGTTCGGAAAGCCGGTCGATAATCAAACCCGCTGTGTCCATTGGCATTCAGACTTGGATATTATTGCCATCAAGTTTAAATGCTGTGATAAATATTATCCATGCTTTTCCTGTCATGAAGAAGAAGCGGATCATGAGCATCAAGTCTGGCCAAAAACAGAATTTGATCAGAAAGCCATCCTTTGCGGAGTTTGCGGAACCGAATTAGGAATTCAAGAATACATGAATTCCAACAATACTTGTCCAAAATGCCAATCAGCCTTCAATCCGGGCTGTAGCAAGCATTATCACCTTTATTTCGAAACCGACCCTAAACAGTAAAATCCCCTAGCCATAAAACAGGTTCGAGGTTCAGTGTTCAAGATTTTGGGTAACTGACGAATTGTCGAATTGTGGAAATGGAGAGTTAAACGTTAAGTGTTAAAGGTTAAACGTGGTCAATGCCTAAAAAACGTTGACCGATTAGTCTCACTGTTTAACATTGACGAAATACGCTTCGCGAGATATGCTTCACTTCGTTTAGCGCCTGCCTGCCGTGGCAGGAGATACGCCTGCGGCGAGATATACGCCATTTGGTAATCAATTCAATAGCCCACGGTTTCAACCGTGGGTATAGAGATTCCGGCCCTCTTCCAGCGCTGGGCCCCGTCACATGGTTAGTAGAATAGATTTCAATACCAGCAAGATGGAAATGGATCTTATAAAGGAAGAATTAGGCAGTTTACTTCCGTTCGTGATGACACGAACGGCGGCGGAGAACGTAGCTGCATTTTGCAAGATTGATTCTTATTGCTTTCTTGAATCCACTAATGAGATTTTAAAAGGTCCCGGAGGAACGATATTTTGGTAACCCTGCCTTCGGCAGGCAGGCCCGCGTAAGGCTTTCGACGAAGGAGAAAGACGTAGCCCGGGGAAAAAGCCTACCGCTAATCCCAGCGCTGGCGAAGGATCAAAGTGTTGGAAAAGAAAAGCAATTGCCAGCAAGATGGAAACGAGGAATTGGATAATGGTTATTAGAAGAAATCCAATTCTCGAATCTTAAACGATTGCTTAATTTGTTCAAGGTTTTGGGTTCAAGATTCTGAGTTGGTTTTAAATCTAGCAGGTAATCCATCAATAGCCCGCGGTTTCAACCGTGGGTGACAGTCAACCACCTCCCCCTCAGCGCTGGGCCTTTTAACTTTGTTAAGACATGAGAAATTGGTCCCAGCAAGACAGAGACGAGAAATAAATCAAAAAAAAAGATAATTAGAAGTCGTGAGTGAAGACCTGTCTGACGCCAGGCAGGCACTCACGATGGCAATAAAAATTAAGATAAAATAGAAGTTGTGAATGAAGACCTGTCTGACGCCAGGCAGGCACTCACGACAGCAACAGAGACCGATCCCAAACACTAAATTTCCCCCACCCCTGCCTATGCGTAAAAACAATCAGTACTACATCCGAAGAACACATCGCTTCCTTGGCGTATTTATTGGAATTCAATTCTTCTTTTGGACCCTATCGGGAATCTATTTCTCCTGGACAGATATCGATGAGATTCATGGAGATCATTTTCATGAAACTCATCAAATGCAAGTCAGTGCTTCCAATTTATTAGACCCAGCTTCCCTGGATTCTTCTTTACAGATTTCAAGTTTGGAATTACGCTACGTCAAACAACAACCGTATTTCTGGATCAATGAGAGCCTACTTTTTAATGCACAAACAGGTGATTTAAAGGGAGAGATTTCGGAGATTGAAGCAAGAGAGATAGCTCAAGCCCATATAAAGGGTGATTTTGGAATCAAGTCGGTTGAGTATTTGACAGAAACTGGATCACATCATGAGTTTCGTGAGAGACCTTTACCAGCTTGGGCAATTCATTTTGATCATCCGGAGAATCTTACTGCCTATATCGATGCCAGAAATGGAAGTTTTGAACGTGTCCGACATCGAAGTTGGCGCTGGTTTGATTTTTTATGGATGTTCCATACCATGGATTATGCAGGCAGAGATAATTTCAACAACCTGATTTTAAGAGCTTTTTCTCTTTTTGGTTTGATGACCATTGGTTCTGGGTTTACTTTGTTTTTTATGACAATGAGGAAGCGGAGGAAGAAGGGTTAATGGTTATTGGTTAATTGTTATTGGTGATTAAAGGTGACCTCCAGATCTCATCCAATGACTTGATTTGTTCTAGGTTTTGGGTTCAAGGTTCAATGTTAATTTCACAATCATTATGTGGTCTATCAATAGCTCACGGTTTTAACATTGACGAAATACGCCTTCAATGAAATACGCTTCGCGAAATATGCTTCACTTCGTTTAGCGCCTGCCTGCCGTGGCAGGAGATACGCCTGCGGCGAGATATACGCCATTTGGTAATCAATTCAATAGCCCACGGTTTTAACCGTGGGTGATGGTATTCCAATTCTCCCTGAGCGCTGGGCCAAAAATTAAAAAATGAAAATGAAAATTCAGTCCCAGCAAGATGGAGACGAATATTAGTTTTAGAGAAATGGTAAATAGTAAAAACTACGTAAGCGTAGAACATTGAACCATAATCAAAACCTCATAAACAAAAAAACGCCTCCGTTTCCAGAGGCGTCTCTTAATTTTAGATAAACCAAATCTACAATTTACATTTTACCGATTACCTTTTACAATCTATCCCTCTTGGTACTTAATACTTCATACTTGGTACCAAGACTTGATACTTGATACCTGCTACTACTTATTCTTATTCCAAAAATAAACCACCGACGCCTGCGCCATCACACTCGTCAGGTTCTTTCCCTTCGGGAAGTCGGGGGTACTAGCCGGATCCAACTGCCACTGATAGTTTCGGGCATGGATTAACTGCAACTTGGAACTCAACAAGAGATTCCCAAACTGTTTATCGTATAAAAAGCCAAGAGAAAGGTCGACCCAGGGTTTATTTATTGACTGCTGCCCTAAGGATCTATAGAAAAATCCCTGCCTATTTTCTAATCGTTCTATCACCAATCCTTTCTTCTCAAAATTATTCACCAAAGCAACTTCCAGTGTTTGGATATTCATCCCAGGTCCCATTCCAACCCCTATCGGTTGGCCAAAATTTGTAAACCCTCTTGCCTGATGGTGCATATGCCAACTGCTCAAGCCCTCTAAGCCTTCATACCTGATATATCGATTGACTGATTCTTGCTGATGTGTTATTTCAGATCGGATCTGAATTTTTTCTTTTGAATTTGGTAAGTCAAAGAGCTTAATTAACCCAAAAATGTAAGCTCTTGCATGCTCAGGGTTTAAAATAAATTCCCTCCAAGAAAAGGCATGATCTCTTCTTCCAAATTCAAAATACACCTCCAATTTAGAGGGCTTATTTCTGAAGGAACCGAAAATGGTAAATTGCTGATCCTGACCATTCCTGTCAAAATCTATTGTATTTCCACCCTCAAAGAATCGCTTTTTCTGAAAACCCTGAAAAACCGGAAATAAGTCGATGAACCGTCCAGAAAGTGTTTTACTGTATTGCTGAACTGTTCGGCTAAATCCAAGTGAAATTCCATTTACCCACTTGGGATGCCAAGTGAAGCTAAAGGCATTCAAATACCTCCAATCACTGGAAATAGGGTCAAAAAACGCTTCATCCAATTCAGGAATTCCTGTACCACCAAGATTACTAGAAGCAAGCTTCCCCATCAGAAGCTGTAGTTCAATCCCTCCTATAAAAGTCTTGGCTGGTCTATGCGTATTGATTGTTAAATAAGGAAAACCAGCTGCATTATTTGAAAAAGTCAGGGAATTCCACTGCCCAGGCCCCCACCAGATATTTTTTGTAGAAATTCCTGTTTCAAATGCGCCATATTGAGCTACCAATTTGGTTTGTCCCCACCAAAGTTTTGAATAAATTCCATTCCCAAAGGATTGAGGGAAATCCCCATAGTTTAGGTCAAAATAAAAATCATCAATTTGAGAATCAGACCAATTCCGTAAAAATTCGGGTTCAGCACCTTTACTTCCAAAAACCAATTCCGGATTAAACTCTAGTCTTAAAAATTCCCAAGATGCATTAATCCCTCCTGACCAATAAGATTGGTATCCCTTTACTGGTAAAACACCCCGATCATCCCAACCATAATTTGATCTGCTGCTGATTCTTTGAAAGGAAACAAAAGGACTGATTGAATACCTGACTCCCCATTCGGTCTCTTCCTCTGGAACCTCTTGGAAAAAAGCGTACCTAAAATCCTGAATGGAAGAAGTATCTGAAAAGCTGAGGCTATATCTCCTACTTAATTCCCGCTCATTGGAATAGGTATTTTGAAAAATCTGAGATTTTAAAGAACCCGAAAACAGAAATAAAAAAAGAGAAATGAATAAAATCCGCCGAACCATTACCCCAATTTAGCGCGTATAACTTCAAAAATGAACTGAGGTGTAGAAATTAGGTTTCTACGCCACAATCTTCTCGGTTCCTTGATAAATCTTGGAAACCATTCCAATCCCAAATCTATCCAAAACTGACTTGGCCTTTTTACTGTTCCGGCATAAAAATCGAAAACTGCTCCTATCGAGCAAACAACTTTAACATTTAGATTTTTCCTATTTTTTGCCACCCATTTTTCCTGCTTTGGAGCTGTCATTCCCACAAATAAAATATCTGGGCCAAACTCATGTATAGCTGCCAGCATTTCACGATTTTCCTCTTCGGAAAAATCAGGTTTAAAAGGAGGGCTATAAACCCCCGCTTGAATAGAAGGAAACTCTTTTTTCAAGCGATTCTGAATCAATTCTAGGGTTCTTTCCGAAGCGCCTAAATAAAACACCTTTCCTCCTCCCTTGCTTTCCAACAATCGTAAATAATGGAGGTGTAAATCAAAGCCAGAAATCTTTCTGATTTCCTTCCCTTTTAAAAATTTGCTGGCCCAAACAACTCCCACTCCATCAGGAAATAAAAGATCTGAATCAATCAATGCTTTCTGAAAATCTCCGTCTTCCTTTGCGACGCAATAGGAATGCGGGTTTAGCGTATTGGCTACAGAAAGCTGATCAGGAAGATCTTGTGGAAGATGAAGCGTCAACTTATACTTAAGAAGTTCCATCTTGTAAAATTTTCTTTAAATCAGTAGCAAATGAACTAGTGAATGCCTTTTGACCCACTGGATTTAGGTGAATGGGATCAAAAAAATAATTGAACTGGTCTTCCCAGCCCTCTAAATACTCCAAATAATCAATATTGGAATCTTTATCAGCTAAACTCCTAAAGTAATTCAACTCCTTTCGGAATTTCTCTGGTTCAGCATGATTGTAATACGATATGGTGGGGACATAAACTAAAATCACCCTCTTACCCATTTCCTTCAACTTTTGAAGGGTTTCTTCAAATATCCTACGATTTTCTTCTGAGGAATTAATCTGTCGAAAATTGCCACTTTCGACATTTAATTTTAATTGTAGGGTATCAACTACTCCAAATTTCAGGTTATCCCAGTTATTCAAATACCCTCGAAAAGAACTGCTGATTAAGCCCTCATTATACCGACTTGTTTTGATCAATTTATGCTGCCAATAGTCTAAAAATTCAGCTTCTTTCTTTACATAAGCTGCTGGAGCCTCTTGATCTAAAAAGGGATAAAACAACTTATAGGAATTAGCACTTAGACCTTCCCCCGTAAACATCCATGCATCCACCCCATAAACTACGATTTCCAATTCCGGATTTTCTTCTGAGAGCTGATCGATCATCAAATCCCTTTCAGCCACATTCACTCCTTCTCGAGTGTATTTGGAAACCGGAATTTTCAATTCATCCTCAATAGCTTTTTTATCCAAGCCCAACATCAAGTGGGAATGTCCCACAAAAGCAATTTTAGAGTCTGTCCTTAAGCCATAGTACCGGAATAATCCCTGCTCCAAAAATTTCCCAATGGAGAAATCCAAAAGAAAAAACGCTAATACGAAACTTGCAATCTTAATTTTCAATTTAAAACTGGAAGTAAATGAATGCATTAGAACTAACACCAAATAAGGATATCCCTATTAGAAGCATCAAAAAGGCTGAAGCAGAAAGCCAAGCTGGAAATTTCGAGGGCCTGTAATACATGCCAACAAGCCCTTTGTATTGCCCAAATTGGACAAATGCCAACATGAGAATCAATGCTATAGAAAGTAAAGAGGTGACCGAAGAACTGCCCCACCAAAGGCCTCCTTCCAATTGAAAAATCTTTTGACTGATATACCAAGCATCCCCAATTGAATTTGCCCTAAAGAATATCCAGGCATAGGTCGCCAAAACAAAAACCACAGGAATTTTAAAGGACTTGTAAATCGGACTACCTAATACGCTGATTAGTCCTAGGGCTTTCATTCCCTGTTTCCCTAAAAACTCAACTAGGTAATAAAATGCGTGCAAGGCGCCCCAAACAATAAATGTCCAATTTGCGCCATGCCACAAACCAGAAACCAGAAAAACAATAAAAATATTTACAATCCAACGAGGTACAGATACCCGGTTTCCTCCCAAAGGAATATACAAGTAATCCCCAAACCAAGTGGACAAGGATATATGCCACCTTTTCCAAAACTCAGCGATGGAACTAGACCAATATGGGAGATTGAAGTTTTGCATTAATTTAAACCCCATCACTCGCGCTACACCAATCGCCATATCAGAATAACCGCTAAAGTCACAGTAAATCTGAATAGAAAAGAAAATAGTAGCCATCAATAAGGTAGGCCCTGACCAAAGCTGTGGATTATCAAAAACAGGATCGACATAAAGCGAAAGGCGATCTGCTATGACAACTTTCTTAAATAATCCCCAGATAAAGATCTTCAATCCGGCTATCCCTTCATCCCAATTGAAATATTTTTTCTCTTTGAATTGTGGAAGGATATGGTCAGATCTTTCTATAGGACCTGCCACTAGCTGAGGGAAAAACGCCACAAAGGTTAAAAACTTCGCTAAACTAGGCTCCGGCTCGATCTTTTGACGATAGATATCAATGCTGTAACTCAGAGCCTGAAAAGTGAAGAATGAAATACCTACAGGTAAGATTACTTCCAGTGAAGGAAGCGCTGTGGGCTTTCCAAAAAATGCACTTACATCCTCTACACTTTCCAAAATAAAATTAGCGTACTTGTAGTACAGTAAAGGCAAAATGGAAATAAATGAAGTAAGTGCCATCCACCAACCTTTGTTTTTTCCTTTTGCCACTTGTTTTCCCACATAGAAATTACTAAAAGAAACTCCCAGCATCAGAAAACCAAATTCCCATCGCCAGGACATATAGAAATAATAGGAAGCAACTAAGAGTAGAAAAACTCGAAACCGCTGCGGCAGATTGAAAAATAAAATCAGAACCGCTAAAAAAAACAGGACAAATTCCCAGGAATTAAATAGCATTAACTCTTAGATAGCTTAGTACCAATTTCTGATAAAACGTTTAAAAAACTATTTTCAAATGTCTCCAAACTATATTCCCTTTGAAATTTTTTCCTCCCTGCATTACCAATGCCCTGTCTTAATTCAGGGTTTTCGCACAAAGTGAGAATTGTTTTTGCTAACTCCTTAGGAGATTGAGCAGGGACTAACAGTCCATTCACCCCCTCCTCTATTATTTCAGGGATAGCTCCTTCTTTTGTAGAAACAATAGGCAAACCTGCCTGCATAGCTTCTAATAATACCAAAGGGAAGCAATCTTCATGAGTGGGGTGAATAAATACATCAGCCTTTTGGAGAATACGGATTTTTTCTTCCCCAAACACTTTTCCAATGAACTGAACCCGATCTCTCAGGTTTAATTGGTTAATCTGCTTATTTAATTCTTCTACTGAAATATCCCCCTCACCTCCAGCCAAGGTGCATTTAAAATTGAGGCCTTTGTTTTTTAAAATTTCACAAGCCTTAAGCAAATCCAACACTCCCTTACTTTTGATTAGGTTAGACAAAAAAAGTATGTGTATAAGTTTTTTTTCAACTTCCTTATGATGACTTTCTGAGAATCCTAGGTCTGGAATTCCATTTGGACAAAAATAAACCCGGGACATGGGCACAAAATCTTCTACATCAGAATACAATAAAGGAGAAAGTAAAATCACATGAGCCTTTTTAAAAACAAAAGGATAAAGTCTCTTTCCTATGGGACTCTGAGAATATTCTTTTACTCCTTTATTATGGAAGTGAAAAACATGTGGTACACGAAAAAGCCTACAAGTCCCAACTATAACTGAATCTTTTAAAAATCCTAAACCTGAAGAAGTTAAGGTGATATAGACCATATCAGGTCTATGAAAAAGCACTCGAAAGACTGTCTGAAAAATAATCTTAAAATATCGAACCCACTTTTTTAATCCCGATTTTCCGATATCATCTACCGAATTGGAGGTACTAAGGTTAATATAATAAGCCTGTAAAGACTGATTGATCAGAGTACTTGACTTAATATATTGGCCTACCATAGCCGCACCGTGTATCGGAGGAGGGAAATGAAGGATGAAAAGGATTTTCATCAAATCCCCAAACAATTGTCTTTCCTATAAAAAAGGGTAGTCTTACTAAGGTTCAACTCTTGAGGAATCATTCCAGTAAATGATATTTCTTTAAACCCTAAATCAACCATCATTTTTTTTATTATCGGCCAATCAGGACCATCTGTATTATCCCAAATAACAACACCATAATCATTTAAAAAAGGGATTCCATTTTTTGCAGTAGCTATTCTATCCCCAAGATTATCAATGATAAGAACATCGAATTTTCCTATGATATTGCTTTTATATTCTTCAAATTCTGGAATTGAATTAACTTTAATAATTTTGGAATTAGAGTTAATCTTAGTTCTTATTTCTTCAGCCCAGTCTTGATAATCTTCAATAGCAACCACCTCTTTTACTCTATTACTTAGATAGATAGAACTATTTCCACAACCAAATTCAAGAACACGTAAATTTTTATTTAATCTAGGTTCTAAAAAATCAATAAAAGAATATGTCCACCAAGGTATAGAATTCCCTTTGTTATCATTTACAACCCTAGATCTAAATGATCTAAACCAACCTATTTTTTTAAGAGCGGAGCTAGGATGAATAGCTAAAAATATAAAACCTAAATTAAGTTTTCGTCCTAAGTTAAATAGATAATTATACATAGTTTTCTGAATTAAATTGAGTTATATCTACCTTTCCAAAGTATGGATATAATTTTTCGAAAGAAGAATATATTTTTTTCTTTATTCTCCACGAAGGATATTGAGTTCAATAATCCCAAAGCAAATCGATTTAAATCCCAATCACTTATTATCTTCACCGAAGATTTTGCCATTTTTGCTTTTTCTAGCTCACTTAATTGATGAAACTGAATTAGTTTTTTTTCTAATCCAAAATTATCATCAATATCGAAAATAAATCCATTCTCTCCTTCCTTCACAATTGTATCAGCACAACCCACTTTATTACTTACTATTACTGGTAAACCAGAGGCCATGGCTTCATTTATAACTAGTCCCCAGGTTTCTCCAAAAGAGCTAGGGAGAATAAAAAGAGATGCGTTTTTATAAATAGACCTTAATTTTTCTTGCGATTGAAATGGCAAAAAATAGACATTATTGTGTAGACGCGAATCATTCACATACTTTTCTAGCAATTTTCGCTGATCTCCATCACCAACCAAGAGAAGATTTGGAACATTTTCAAATTTTTTAATTAATTCTTGATAGGCTTTCAATAGTGAAAGAAGGTTTTTCTTTTCAATTTGCCTACCAACGTTTAAGTAATAGCCTTTTCTAAAATATGTGGGTATATCTTCAAGCTCGGCCTTTTTCTGAAAAAAAGAATTATCTACCACATCTACACCATAAAATATTTGTTCTTTTTTTAATCCAAAAAACTTAAACGTTTCGTCCCATGCCGGTGAAGGACAAAAAATTGCATCAACACAAGAATAAAGCTGCTTTTTAATCCAATTCACAAAAAAAGTTCTTGGGACATCCTCGATTCTCGCGTCATCAAAAATAATAAGTGGAATAGCGTGCTTATTCGCATAGTTCAATGCGTTTGCACCGGATGGAAAAGCAATGGCACCAGCGATCAAAATATCAGGTTTTATTTCATTTAGTCGTTTATTTAACCTTTCTCTGATATCTGAAGGCCTCAAATCAGCAATTGGAACATCCTGAAACAAACATTCCCAATATTCAGGAAGCCCAGTTCTGCTCTCAAAATTATAATTACCCCCATGACCGGAAATCTCTAAAACATGTAAACTATATAGGCTCTTATTTAACGAATTAAAAAAATGATGGATCCTAGCAGGCCAATAAATCCTAAAATCAGTGTGTATTAGGACGATTTTTTTTTTCATTCAATTAACGAATTATAAATTTCATTTTTAGCGGAATAGGATAACCCTAAAAGTAGAAACTGTAAATTACCAAAGGAATGTGCATATATAAGTACATTATCTGTGTTCATTACCAAAAGGAAGGGCACAAAAGCAGTTGCTGCTCCATAAGCTAAGATTTGAAGATGAGGATAATGATATTTGAAATCCTTTCGGACTTTTAAAATAAAAAATACTACAGTTAAGAGAAAAACAATCATGCCGATCATACCATAATCAATTCGGATTCTTAACCAATCATTATGAGCCAAATAATTTGAAGAGTATCCAAGTGCTATAGCACGGTCGATTTGGGCGTTAGAACCCGCGCCAATCCAATATTGCCCCTCTTGAATAGTTGCTTCTAATAATTCCCACATATATTTTCTTCCTGTGGTTTGAACCATATCAGGATTATTCAAAGCTTCTTCAAGAGATACGCCTGTCCTATGGAAAGATTTCATTTGAAATCTTTCGGAATGAAATAAAAATAAACCAATTAATACTGATGAAAATAAAAGAATTAATCTTTTAAAAATTCCAAGATTAGCAATAGTTAAAATAAGAATACCTATACCTGCAATTATTGGTCCTCTTGTAACGGCCAATAACGGTATACTTAAAGCCAGCAAATAAAAAAAAAGATGCTTTTTTTCTTTTGAGTAAATAAATAAGACTAGATAATAAGATTGAAACAACAAAGAGGTAATTCCTTCAACAGCTAAACCGGTAATTGATGGAATTATTCCTAATATCAATTGCTGTAGTTTAACAAAAGGAATCGTCAATAACCAAATAATAAAGATGAAATCAAAAAATTCAAAAACTTCCTTCCAATTCAAAAAAAACCTTTGTTTACTAACTGCTAATCCAAATAACAAAGGTGTCAAAATTTGCAAACTAGATTGAAAAGAGAAAATGTGAGGCCTAAATAAACCAAGAATCACTACTATAAACCATGGAATCCAAAATAACAAGGGAAAGTTTATTTTATTTTTGGATATAAATAAAACAAATATGGAATACACTAAAGGAAGAACCCAACCCCAGCCAGTTGCTGAGAAACCTAAAATAGAAAAATTAAGAGTAGTTGATAAAATAAGGATCCATCCTACCATAACAATTGGAAAAGGGAGATTTTTGGATAAGTAGAAAAATCTTCTAAAATTCAAATACTTGAACATAAGTATTTTTCAATAGCATTAGCAATATATCTTGAAGCTAACCCATCACCATAGGGGTTTTCAGAGGATATCATATCCGCATAAAGCTTTGGATCATTTATCAAAGAAGCTACATTATGTACGATCTCATTATGATTTGTTCCGACCAACTTAACAACCCCAGACTTAACGGCTTCCGGTCTTTCAGTAGTATCTCTCATAACAAGTATAGGCTTCTTTAGTGAAGGTCCCTCTTCTTGGATTCCACCACTATCGGTAAGAATAACATAGGATAAACTCATTAAATAAACAAATGGTAAGTATTCTTGAGGTGGTATCAACTTGATATTTTCAATTTTACCGATCTCTGCAAATACTAGATCTTTAACATTGGGATTTAAATGGACAGGATAAACTATTTGAATATTTGGAAACATACTTGCTAAATCCTTCAAAGCCTTACAAATATTCATAAAGCCAATTCCAAAATTTTCTCTCCTGTGGCCGGTTACTAAAATGAATTTGCGTAAAACATCAACTCCTAAACTGTTGAAACCATTCCTAAGTGTATCAGAAATGTCTTGATCATTTTTGATTTTTTCGACAATTAGATTTAAAGCATCAATTACAGTATTGCCTGTAACAACTATCCTATCTTCTGAAACCCCATCTTTTAAAAGATTTTTTTTGGTACTGATTGTGGGAGCAAAATATAGATCAGAAATTTTGTCGGTAATCTGCCTATTAAGTTCTTCGGGCCATGGGGATTGCAAATCAAAGGTTCTTAGACCCGCTTCTACGTGCCCTATTTTAATTTTAAAATAAAAAGCAGCTAATGAAGTAGCCATACAAGTAGTAGTATCTCCATGAACCAACACCATAATCGGCTTATATTCACCAAGAATTTTTTTCATTCCATTTAGGATCTTTATTGTAATATCTATCAAACCCTGATTAGGTTCCATAATATTCAAATCATAATCAGGAGTTACCTGAAAAAGATTCAATACCTGATCTAACATTTCTCTATGCTGAGCAGTTACACAAACCTTAACATGAAATTTACTATTTGATTGTAATTCTTTAACCAAAGGAATCATTTTAATTGCTTCAGGCCTAGTACCAAATACAATCAATATTTTTTGTTTCTCAGTCATACTAAATTGAAAGAATATGGTTTAGGCCCCTATACACTTCATCTTCCGAAAAAAGTGCTTTAAGACGAGTGGAATCAAATTCATTTTTACAATTACGGATAAATTCTTGATTCTCCAATATAAATTTTAATTTATCAATAAGTTCGTTCTTAGAGGAATTAGAAACAATTATTCCACCTCCATAATTTGAAATCAGATCATTCAAAATACCATTAGTTGGAGAAATAGCTAGAATTGGTTTATTCATTTGTAGGTAATCCATTAGTTTGGAAGGGAGAAAGATACCTTCCTCCATTTTAGCCTCAATAATCATAAGTAGGTCTGAATCTTGAATAATATCAAGTGTTTTTTCATAGGGTAGAACTCCTTCCACTAAAATTAGATTTGATAATTCTAATTGATGGATCTTTTCATTTACCGTTTCTTCTGATGGTCCAATAAAACGAATAACAATATTATGATTTGGATACATATCATTGAATGAACGAAAAGCCTCAATAAACAACACTGGAGATCTCAAACCAAATCCTCCTAAATGAGAAATTACAAAAGGTCTATTTCTATTAATGGATTTTTTAGTATGTTTAACATCTAATACAATATGTGGAACTACATAAGATTTACCTTGAATCGAATGGAAAAATTTCTGATAATATAGCATCAATCTATCAGACGGAAAAGTGGAAAAATCACATATTTTAAAAAAATTTTCTAAAATATATTTTTCAAAAAAAAACGGTTTCCCTTTAAGTCCTTTTCCATAAGGAATAGGTGCATTTACTTTGGGTAGAGGATCACTCCAATTACTTACCCATCTTATCTTAGGGTATCTAATTTTTAAAAAAAAAGCAGGATAATGTCCATAAATTGGCATAACTCTAGAAAAAATAATATCTATATTACTTTTTTTATTATACTTTAAACCAAAACTCATTGCTTTAAAAATCCAAAACAAAGTATCTAGTAAATAGATTCTATTTAATAATGGGACTTTTTTTAACTTATTAGATAAGTTCTTTAAAATTTTGTTTTCAATCCCTACTCCATTCGACATTATATTGTAAACATCCTCTCTCGATTTATATTGAAAATCCCTATCATGATAAACAAAAACAACTTCATGACCATGATTTTTCAAAAGTCTAATAAATTTTACAGAAACAATAGATTCAGCACCTGAATAAGGTTTTTCCGGGCTAAACACAAGTATCCTCATAAAAGATCTTTGTTTAAAGTTTTAAATAAATCTTCCCAATAGTTCATAATAGCATTCCCATAAAATCTTTTCACATTCTTAACTGCATTTGTTGACATTTCCTTCCTTCGAGAAAAATCCAAAGCAAGAATTTTTATGTGCTTTGCCAAAGAATCTATATCAGATAAAGGAACTAAAAATCCATCTTCACCATGCCTTATGATTTCAGATGGGCCACACTCACAGTCATAGGCTATGCTGGGCAGACCACATTCCATTGCCTCAGTCAACACCAGTCCAAATCCTTCATATTTTGATGGAAAAACAAAAATGGAAGAATCTATTAAGGCAGTCTGGATATCCTTAAGCGGAGAAGATATTTTTACTTTTCCCTTTAAACCCATCTTAAAAATTAAGGATTGGAGATATTCATAATCTTGCCCTTCACCGATAATTTCAAGAGTCCACCCTTCAATTTCATAATGGATAGTTGAAAATGCTTTTATCAAATCATCAAATCCTTTTTGAGCTATCAACCTCCCAATTGAAATAATTTTTTTATTTGTGACACTGCTTTTCTCTTTCGTCTGAAAGGATAAGGGATTAGGGATTACAAAAGAATTATATGTCGCCCCCCAAAGCTCTTGATCCCTTTTAGACAACAATACTAATGCATCATATTTTTTAGCGTAGTATCTTTCTTTAATCAGTGTGAAATTTGCTTTCACCTTTCTAAGAAACCTTAATCTAATATTAGGCAAATGATTTACCAGATGAATCAGATAATTTTTTGAGAAATGAAATTCTTGAATTTTTTTACTACCATCTTTTAATTTATACAAAAATGGTAACTCTGATCCAAAAAGACCAATTACAACATCCTGTTTATTAGTTGATAAATATTCTGCCAATTTGGTTTCATAATTCTTAAAACAATTCTTTGTCAAATTAAGAGATATAATTTTTACATTATTTGAATAATTGAAAAACAAATCTTTGGGTAAAGCATTTCTTGAAATGATCGTTATTTCATGATTCAATTGGTCACATAGATAATTCACTTTAGTGGAAAGAACCCTTTCCATTCCACCAGGCTTACCTAGAAAATCAATTATGTATAGAATTTTCAAGATAATTGTTAATAATAAAATCTGAAAGAAGTTTCGCTTGGTATTTTCTTGAAAATTTAATAGGGGGGATAATACTATTATCAATAGAAATCCCATTTTTTTTATCATTTATATTTTTCAATAAAAACTTTTTAACTTCCGAAATTTTAGATAAAACATATCCATAATTTTCATTTGATACCAAAGCATCTAACTCATGCTTATCTCCAGGTATAACTACAACCTTTTTCCCAATACCTAAGGATTCAAATAATTTTGTGGTAAGTACTCCTTTTGGACCAACATTGTTAATTATTAATGTATAATCAGAACTATTAATAATAAAATTAATCTCTGAAGCATTTATTATTTCATTCACTATAATAAAATCTTTATTTAAATCATCAATATATTTTTCTAAAATATTCAATTCTGACCCAAAAAATTTAATTTGCAAATCGCCTTTAGAAATAAGCCCTTCTTTATTTAGCTCTGAAATTGCTTTGAAAAGAATCTCTGGGTTCCTAAACCATGAATTTAAAAGTCTACCAGTATAGGTTATTATTAAAGGAAGATGAGAACCTTTATTAGAAAGTTCAAGTGGATAAAAAGAATCATTATCATAACCATTAAAAATAATTACACCTCTTTTCTTTAATTTTGAGCTAAGAATATCATACATATAACTTGAAACAGTTGAGAAAAATTTAGCATTCCTTGTTCTATAAAATCTACCTATTTTAAAACGAAAAACTTGAAGTCTAGTTCTTAAAGATTTATCATAAGAGTCTTGCTCATAAATATCTCGAAAATCAGTTATAAATATGGCGTCATTTTCTTTTGAAATTTTTTCACCTAAAGTTAAACACCAGTTATCGGGAAGGGAAGCAACAACAACATCAAATTTAATTTTATTATATTCATTAAATGCTTTAATTAGTGCTTTATCCAAAAATCCAGGAGGGGATGAATATTCTGGATTAAAGAAGTCTCTTACCAATTTACTATAATTTCTTTTGTTTAAATAATCATTATTATCTTTATCAGAATCAAAGATTCTTAAAACATTGTTATCCATAAATGGGTATAAATTAAAATCAAATCTAGATTTTATTACATCATTTTCATTACGATAAACACGAGTAATAACTTTAACATCCCAACCAAATTCAGAAAAATATTTTGCAAAATAGGCCACCCTTATTCCACCAACATCAGACTGAGGAGGAAAAGCTGGACATATAAATAAAATCTTCATCTATTCTCTTTTAATATTTTTGCAGGAATTCCCCCAATAATTAAATTTGAAGAGCAACTTTTTGTAACCACACTATTAGCGGCAACCACTACATTATCACCCAATTGAACTTCAGGAAGTATAGTAACATTAGCACCAATCCAACAGTTTTTTCCTATGACTATCGATTTTCCATTTTCATGGAATTCAATATTTCCCTTACTATGATTTGCTGAAATAATTTTTACACCAGGACCAAAAATCGTATTATCTCCAATTTTGACTCCGTTTATACCTTGAATATAACAGCCTCCACTTATGGCAAAAGATTTCCAAACATTTTCACCAATTTCAATATTTCCAGTTACTCTTGAGGTAAAATGAACCATCCAAGGAATATCGTTATTTATATCCAATACGGATTGAAAAAACTTATTTACAATCCATAAACCTGGAGGTATGGGACTTTTCCAAAACTTTCCTATCAAACGAATAGGCCACAGCCAAGGTCTTAACTTGGCATTTTTTCTAATAGGGCTTACTTTCATTTATTTCTAAGGAATTGAGGCAAATTGTTTTCTACTCTAGTTGGTAAAACCAAGAAGGATTTTTTATAAAGGATAGCAAAAGTTGAAAAAAAATATACCAGAAATAATCCAATAAACATTATTTCAGGACGTATTGACAGAAATTCTTGAATCAATCCAATGGGAGAAAACATTAAACTAAATACAAAAATTTTTCTTAAATCATGGAATGGCAAAGTTTTTTTTATAGACACATTAAATCCTTTCGAAATCTTATATAAATTAAAAGGAACAGTCCATAGATATATAGTTATAAAAGTAGCAATAGCAGCTCCAAGAAAACCAATTAAGGAAACAAATAATATACTCAATAAGCTATTAATAAGTAAATCGAAAAAACTTCTTATAAGTATCACTTTAGAATATCCAAGAGCCATTAAGGCAGATCCATAAACCACTATCCTAATTGGAAGTAAAGAGGTGAAAATATAAAATGGGACAATGCTCTCAATGTATTTTTCTGAAAATAGGGTGATAATAAATGGTTTAGCAGCAATTAATAAAAAAATCGTTACCGGGAATAATATACTTGCAGAACGAATTGCAGCGGTATGAAAGAGTTTCAAAGCATCCTCCAATTTTCCTTCTTGAACCGATTTGGTCATATCTACTAAAATGACTGATGCAATAGAACCTGTAATAATTCCTATTAAGGGTATCTCTATCGCCCCATTTACATAGGTTGCAAATTCCTCGGGAGTGCCCATCCAGGAAACAATAATCTTATTGGTTTCCAACATGATCATGCTGAGGATAGAGGCCAAGCCTAAAGGAACAGCGTAAGCGACCATGGCCTTCATTTGAATAAAATCAGGTAATCTGAACCAACCAGGTGTATGATTAAAGCAAAAGTACAAGCCTATCGGGAGGAAAGTTAGTGGTAAAAAAATTTGAATTTTTAAAGGCAGTTCATAGCCTTTTGTTATATAAACGGCACCCATGACGCTAAATGTCAAAAGTATTGATGTAATCACATTGTAAGCCACTAGCAAATTAGTCTTATTTTGTGTTAGTAAAACAGCACTTATTACCGATGCGGGCATTACATATATAGGATAAAACTTCATCCAAGACAGCGTTTCTTCTAAATCTGGATTATTAAATCGTCTAGCCAGTAGTGAATCCCCTCCTAAAAACAGAAAAAGGGAAAACAGGGATGCGGAAATAAGAATTAAGACTAAATTATCTACTAATACCCCTCTCTTATTTTTTACCTCTTTTGGAAGGAAATAGTATACGGCATTTGGCAAACCAAGCAAAAGAATGGGAGCTGCAAAATTGTAAGCTAAAAAAGTCTGTTTAAAGGTTGCATAATCCAATTTGGTCAATACTCGAGCAGCGACCATAGTGGACAAAATAGAAGAAATTGAAACCAAAGTTTGCCCAAACGATAAAGCTAAAACTTTAAAAGTACGAGAGTTTTGCTCCATTTAAAGCAATTGGCTTTTTAGAATTTCAAGTATTAATTCCCCTGTATTTCCTGAGCCAAATAAATTAGGATGTTCCTCTGGATGTTCATATTGTTGAAAAGAAGCAAATATTCTTTCACTATTTGCTCCAACCAAAGTGTTCCAGCCGACAGATACTGTTTCTACCCATTCTGTTTCATCCCTTAAGGTAAAGCATGGTTTTTTAAAAAAATAAGCTTCTTTTTGTACACCTCCTGAGTCAGTAAAAATATATTCTGCATTTTCCTCTAAATCCAACATATCAAAATATCCAATTGGCTCTATAATCTTGATATTTTCACTTATTCTTATATCCAAAGTATTAAGTTTATATTTAGTCCTAGGATGAAGGGGTAAAATTATATTCATTGAAATTTGTGATAAACCTTTAAATATCTCTTTGAGTCGATCTGGGTTATCCGTATTTTCAGCTCGATGAATAGTTGCTAGGGAAAATTTTGAGTTTTTAAATCTATTTCCAAACCCACTCTTATTTATTTTTCTATAGAAAAGCGAAGCATCATACATGATATCACCAACCATGTAGACTCCCTTATTGATTCCTTCATTGGCTAAGTTAAGAACTGCATCTTCTGTTGGAGCAAATAAAAAGGTAGATAATCTATCTGTAAGAATTCTATTCTGTTCTTCTGGCATTTTCATATTGAAGCTTCTTAATCCAGCTTCTATATGGATAACAGGGATATGCAGTTTACTTGAGGCTAAAGCACCTGCTAGTGTTGAATTCGTATCTCCATAAACTAAAAGATAATCAGGTTTCAATTGATTAATCAACTCCTCAATCTTAATTAGCATTTCCCCGGTCATCTTCCCATGTCCACCAGATCCTATTCTGAGATTATAATCAGGGGTTGGGATCTCCATCTCTTCAAAAAATACATTTGACATGTTATTGTCATAGTGCTGCCCAGTGTGAACTAAAATCTCCTCAAAAACACCCTCCCAGTTTGAACTTCGGATTAGTCGACTTAAAACTGCAGCTTTAATAAACTGAGGACGAGCTCCAATTACTGTAAGTATTCTTTTTCTCATAGCAGTTTAGACATAAATGGATGAGGTCCCAGAGTTTTAGATGCGAGAGGATGATAATCTCCTTTCAACCCAATGGTTTCTGCATGCCTAATATCATGTACTAATTGTATGCTGTTTCTCGCTTCTTCCAATCCAAAGCCTGCCCTATTTAAAATATGCTCATAGCTATGGGTATGTAATTCTGTAAATCCATCAGAAAACTCAACTTCCTCTCCTTCCATTGTCAATGAACGATACGTACGGGCTCCCTTTGCTTTTACAGAATCAGGCAAAGTATCAGAATTTATACTCAAAAACCATCTTACTCTAGCATGCTCCAGCTCCAAGTAACCAGCCGCTCTATCATGAGTGTGAATATGAACGGCAGTTTGTTTTACTTTTCCAAAAATCCAGGCCAGCATATCGAAGAAGTGAACACCAATATTTGTAGCAATTCCACCGGATTTGCTGACATCACCTTTCCAAGAGGTATAATACCAGTGTCCTCGAGAAGTAATATAAGCTAGGTCTATATCATATATTTTATTTTGTGGACCATTATTTACTTTTTCTTTTAAAGCTATAATCGAAGGATGAAGCCTTAACTGTAAAATATTATAAACCTTATTATTAGACTCTTTCTCGATTTCCTGTAAAGCATCAATATTCCAAGGATTTAAAACTAAGGGTTTTTCACAAATCACATCTGCACCAACCCGTAATCCAAACCGTATATGTGCATCGTGAAGGTAATTGGGAGAGCAAATACTTACATAATCAATCTTTTTTTTCCCACGTTTAATCTTTTCAATATGTCGATCAAAACGTTCGAACTCAGTAAAAAAATCAGCATTGGGAAAATAAGAATCCATCACGCCTACTGAATCAAATTTATCATAGGCCGCTAATAATTGGTTTCCAGTTTCTTTGATTGCTTTCATATGTCTTGGTGCGATATATCCTGCAGCACCAATCAGCGCAAAGTTTTTCATTTTTATTTTAGCTTTTCAACCTTGTTATTTGATAAAAAATACTTTTCTCCGCTTTCTGGACAAGTGGCAACCCCTTGATCATCAAAACTTAACCGATGACCATATTCGGACATCCATCCAATTTGCTTGGAAGGGTTTCCTACTACTAGAGCAAATGGTGGCACATTCTTGGTAACAACTGCTCCTGCTCCTATAAATGCATATTCACCTATATCGTGTCCACAAACAATGGTAGCATTTGCACCAATTGTTGCACCCTTGCCAACATGAGTTTTAGCGTATTCAGACCTCCGATTTATGGCACTCCGAGGATTGATAACATTTGTAAAAACCATGGAAGGACCTAAAAAGACATCATCATCACAGGAGACCCCTGTATAAATGGATACATTATTCTGGACTTTCACATTATTACCCAAAACAACATCCGGGGAAACAACCACATTCTGACCTATATTACAGTTCTCCCCTATTTTACTATTGGGCATAATGTGTGAAAAATGCCAGATTTTGGTTCCATCACCAATCTCACAGCCTTCATCAATAACTGCAGTTTCATGTGCAAAAAACTTACTCATACAAAGAAATTTAAAATTTGCTCAATAATGTATTCTTGCTGGTCTTGTCCCATTTCGGTATGAATTGGTAAGGAAAGAACTTGTTTACAGAGTTTCTCAGCAATTGGAAATCCCCCTTCTTTTCCGCCATAATTCAAATATGCTTTCTGCAAATGCAAAGGAAGAGGATAATAGATCATGCTAGGGATACCTTTTTGAGCTAAATATTCCTTGAATTCATCTCTATTTATAGAACTGTCAAGCCTTATTGTATATTGGTGAAAAACATGACTCGAATTTTTGACACGCTTTGGTATTCTAACTTTTGAATGATTTGCAAAAGCTAAATCATAACGAAGTGCGACTTCATTTCTAGCCTTGGAGTACCTATTCAAATGCTTAAGTTTAACACTTAGAATAGCCGCCTGCATGGTATCTAAGCGAGAATTTACTCCAATAGAGTCATGATAATACTTTTTCTTTTGGCCATGATTTGCAATCATATGTAGCTTTTCAGCAAGTGAGGCATCATTTGTAAACATTGCCCCTCCATCTCCATAACATCCCAGGTTTTTTGAAGGAAAGAAAGATGTTGTTCCGATGTCTCCCATGGTTCCGGCCTGGGCCTTTCTTCCATTTGAAAAAGTATATACTGCTCCTATTGCCTGAGCATTATCTTCAATTACTTTCAAGTTATATAATTCAGCAACCTTTAGGATTTCTTCCATATTGGAGCATTGACCATATAAATGCACCGTTACAATTCCTACAGTTTTATCTGTGATTTTTGATTCTAGTTGATTAAAGTCTAATTCAAAAGTATCTTCAATTACGTCAATGAATACAGGCTTTAGTCCCAAAAGAGCAATTACCTCTACTGTGGCTACATAAGTAAATGCAGGCACTATGACTTCATCTCCAGGTTTAAAACCCAAAGCCATCATTGCAATTTGTAGAGCATCGGTTCCATTTCCACAAGTAACAACATAACCGGCGCCTGTATATTCCCTTAATTCTTCAGTAAACTTCTTTACTTGGGGTCCATTAATAAACGCTGTTTGATCTAATACTTCTTGAATAGCAGCATCTACATCTCCTTTTATTTTTTGATATTGGGTCTTTAAATCGACCATTTGAATTTTTTGCATCGACTTCTTACAAATTGCTGTATTGAGTTTTTCCAATTATGATAATAATTAATCTGTTTTCGATACTTTTCTTTTTCCATAAGAGATATATCGATAAAAATAATACTTCCACCTAGCATTTAGTTCTACATCAGAGAAGTCCTGATGCCTAATCCCATTTCTTGCCATAGACTTAAAAAAAGAAGAGATTCCAGGCGATAGTAAGAAGAAATAGCGTTCGCTTTCTACTATTTGTGAAAAGGACCTTGATTCAGTCCATAGCTCCCCTTCGATTCGCTTCTGAGCATATTTGATGGTTGAAAAGGCAGCTTTAGAT
This sequence comes from Algoriphagus kandeliae, assembly GCF_004571135.1. Taxonomy (GTDB): domain Bacteria; phylum Bacteroidota; class Bacteroidia; order Cytophagales; family Cyclobacteriaceae; genus Algoriphagus; species Algoriphagus kandeliae. The sequence goes on along the minus strand of NZ_SPSB01000001.1, from coordinate 419,033 downwards.
TCTATTGGGAAAGGAATTTCTTGTTGAAAGTAGGTTTTCAGTAATTCATTTGCCTGAACTAAAAGGGCTTTGAGATTATATTTTTCTAACAATTGCTTCAAAATAGAGTAATCAACCTTTCCGAAGGGATAATGAAGAATATCTACGAGCCACTTTAAGCGATAATAACCATCTCTTGCTCCATGAACCAATAAGTACATGAACTCCAATTCCGGCTTCAATACCTGTATCTCACGATTTAGAACCTGCATGGATTGTGTATTTCCAGAAATCAATTGTTGCAGTTCGTTTTCTCTCAAATCCAAAAACTGATGATCCAGATTCCAGTGAATTTCCATTAAAAGTGACAGACAGGGATTCCACATCATATGGTGATGGATGTAATCCATGTACCAGCCTCTTCGCTTGGTGTTTTCTATCCATGGATTCTCTTCAGAATCTTCCCAGCCTAGGCTTAGCAGATGCTTTCTTAATATTTCTACGTCTTCTCGCTTAAGAACTAGAATATCTAAATCGCGGGAAGTACGAAAAGTAGGATCTCCATAAATCCTTTGAGATAGAGCTATCCCTTTAAATAGGATAAAAAAAATCTCGGATTGTTCCAGTTGATCGAGAGCAGTTTGAATATTCTTCAATTCCGCTAAAGCTCTTACCTTTTCCTCAATCAATTGTTCTTTTTCAATCTTCCCCCATCCCAATCGCTCAATTTGAGCAAGCGAAAGCCGATGCCTAGTAACTAATTCTGAGATGGAGAATTTAGAGGCCAAATAGATCTAAATAAAATAGAGAATAGGCTTTGAAAGAATTACAGCCAAATTTTAATAATTTATTTACTTAAAATACTCCAAATCCCCCCTCATCATATCCTCCACCAATCCTTGGAGATCATATTCCGGTTCCCAGCCTAGTTGGGTTTTGGCTTTGGTTGGGTCGCCGATAAGGAGGTCGACTTCGGTGGGGCGGAAGTAGGTCGGATCCACTTTGATTAATGTAGAACCAATATTCAAGTTTCCAATTTCGAAGTTCAGTGTTCGGAGTTCGGAGTTCTGGGTTGCCAACTCTGAACCTCGAACCCTGAACTCTTTTCCAGTTGCCTCGAAGTATTTCTGCTCATCCACTGCCTCCAGGATTCCAACTTCGTCGGCTCCGCTTCCTTCCCATCGGATAGTGAAGCCGACATAGGCGAAGGCCATTTGGACGAAGTCCCGAACTTTGGTGGTTTGGCCGGTGGCGATCACAAAGTCTTCCGGTTTTTCCTGTTGCAGGATCAGCCACATGGCCTTCACATAGTCCTTAGCATGTCCCCAGTCACGCTGTGCATCGAGGTTACCTAAGTATAAGCAGTCCTGCTTACCCAAAGCGATGGCAGCTGCAGCCATGGTGATCTTTCGCGTTACGAAGGTCTCCCCTCTTCTTGGGGATTCATGGTTGAAGAGAATCCCGTTACAAGCAAACATATTATAGGCTTCCCGGTAGTTCTTGGTAATCCAGAATCCGTAGATCTTAGCTACCCCATAAGGAGAGCGAGGGTAGAATGGAGAGTTTTCATCGTAGAAACCTGCTGCGTTCTTGTTTTCAGGCATCCCTCCATAGAGTTCGGAGGTGGAAGCCTGATAGACTCGGGTCTTTTTTTCCAGTTTGAGTATGCGCACCGCTTCCAGGATTCGAAGGGCCCCTACTGCATCTACATTGGCTACATATTCCGGAGAATCGAAGGAAACCTTCACGTGGGACATGGCCCCGAGATTGTAGATTTCGTCTGGTTGTACTTCCTGAATGATGCGGATGATATTGGTAGAGTCAGTTAGGTCACCATAGTGCAGGACAAAGTTGACATGAGATTCATGGAGATCCTGGTAGAGGTGATCGATGCGCTGGGTATTGAATGAAGATGCTCGGCGTTTGATGCCGTGGACGATGTAGCCTTTTTCAAGGAGCAGTTCCGCCAAATAGGAACCATCTTGTCCTGTTATACCTGTAATTAAAGCAACTTTAGGCCTTGAAGAGTTATTCATTTCTTTTGTTCGTTGTTCGAGGTTCAGTGTTCGGAGTTCGGGGTTAAATGTTCGAGGTTCTGGGTTCGGAGTTCAGGGTTTAGGAATACTTATTTCCTTTACGTTCCGAGTTTTTGAGATAGATCATTAAAGACTTAATCTTTGTTCTCAGTCTTTCTGTTCGGTTCAAAACTTCATCTAGTTCAATTTGATCAATATATAACGCGTCAAAGGCCCGATAAGCCTGTGATCTAGTTTCGGCATTTGAACCTCTAGCAATAGAAAGAAATTGTATAAACTCTTTATTTCCGTCCCTATCAAATCCTTCGGCTATGTTATCCATTATAGAACCTGATGATCCATTTATTTGACCAACTAATTTGAAATCTTTAGAAAATCTAGGCTTTCTTGTCAAGGATCGAATAACCTTGCATAACTCTCGAGCCTCTTGCCATATTTCTAAATCTTCAAAACGCTCTATTTTCATAAAAAATTGTCGGATTTTCGGGTTAGAAATTCTTGGTTCGAGGTTCAGAGTTCAGAGTTTGAGATTCAGGGTGAACGAACTTCGAACTTCGAACTTCGAACAACTTTAACCCATTTTTACCTGCTTAACCGAATCCTGATTCTCCAAGAACCACTCATATGTCTTCCGGATACCATCTTCGAGTGAAGTTTTCGCTTTCCAGCCAGCTTTTTCCATTTTGGAAACATCCATCAATTTTCGAGGTGTACCATCAGGTTTGGTAGAATCCCAAATGATCTCTCCTGTGTGTCCCACTATTTTTTGAATAAGTAAGGCCAAATCCTTGATTGTCAAGTCCTCCCCTGTTCCCACATTGTAAAGATTATCAGAGAATTTATTTTCCATGGCAAAAACTACCGCCTCAGCTAGATCTTCAACATACAAAAACTCTCTCATTGGAGTGCCCGACCCCCACAGGGTCACTGTGGACTGCTTACTGCCGACTGCATACTGCTTCGCCTCATGAAATTTCCGAATCATGGATGGCAAAACATGTGAGGTTTTTAGGTCGAAATTATCGTGTGGACCATACAAATTGGTCGGCATTAAAGAGATGTAATCCTTTCCATATTGTTTTCGAATGGCTTCGCATGCCTTTACGCCTGCAATTTTAGCGATAGCATACCACTCATTGGTAGGTTCCAAGGGAGCTGTAAGTAGGTATTCTTCTTTTAGAGGTTGGGGTGCCAACTTTGGATAGATACATGAAGAACCTAGGAAAATGAATTTTTCAACTCCAGAATGAAAAGCTGTATCGATCAGATTATTCTGAATCTGAAGATTCTCCATCAGGAATTGGTAGGGGTAGGTATTATTTGCTAGAATCCCACCTACTCGAGCTGCGGCATCGATCACCAATTCAGGTTTTTCGGCTTTGAAAAAATCCTGAACAGCCGCCTGATTTCTGAGATCCAGTTCAGCAGAAGTTTTGCCAATCAGATTGGTATAACCTTCAGCTTCCAACTTTCTCCAGATAGCAGAACCAACCATTCCTCGGTGGCCGGCGATGTAGATGCGGGTATTTCGTTTTGGGTTCAAGAAGTGGGAAGTAAAATGTTAAGCGTTAATTGTTAAGCGTTAAAGCGTTTTGGGTTCGGGGTTCTAGGTTCAGGGTTGTTGACGAACTGTCGAACTGTCGAATTGAGGAACTGATAAGTGGACTAGTATTTTCAAATTATCTTTTCGATTAATCAATTAAACTATTCAACAGTTAGACAATCGACCTGGTCTATACCCTTTAAATGGTTTCAAAGTAATCTTTTACTTTCTTAGCAATAGTCCTTTTTATTTCGTTCCAATCGATTGGAGCAATCATTTTTGGAGATTCGTCTAAATCCGCATCATGGAAATAAGTAAGGCTTTTGAGAACCAAGAATTCAGACCCATCATTATATTTTTGCCTAAAAAATCCTAACATTTCAGCTAGTGAATATTCATTCATTAAAAAATACAAGTCAATGAAATCTTTTTTACTTCCTCTACCTGAAATGGCATTCAGTTTCATCGCGGCAATATCTCTTTTATCAGCCAAACGCAAGTTTTCCGATAATAGACAAGGATTCAACCATAGATAGCGATAGTTTACAAAATCAATTTTTATATTATCTACTGTATAAATCAGAATATTCTTACTTTTTTTTAAGACCCTTGACTCACCTAATTGATCTAGAAATTCGGAAATCATTAATTCATCCAACTCTTTCATTCCGAAAAGATCAATGTCCACGGATTCTCTATGGCCGATCTGTAAAGCAAGACTTGTTCCTCCAACCAAACAGAACTCATCGAAATAAGGGTGATTCATTAAAGCAGTCAGGATTTCCAAAAGTCTGGAATTGACTGTTTCCTTGTGTAGCATCTAAAATTATTTGGTTCCAAATCAAACAGGAGGCATAAAAAAGACAGGGTTACATCATCCATTGACCGAAGTTCTAATGCTATCTTTTTTATTTCTTCCAGACCAAAAATCTCTTTGATTTTCCTCCAATCGCTTAAGAGCCCATATTCTAAAACCCTTTCAATCAACCATTTTTTTGATTGCTCCAAATTGACTTTTTCAATATCCACATCCCAAAAGAGATGCCTTGAAAAATCAGAGGGCTGAATATTGGATTTTGTATCTTTCATTTCCATAAACTTACAGGAATTAGACTAGATTTCCAGCAGTTTATTTGTTTGAGCTCAGAGTTGAAGGTGAACTGAGGAAGTGAATGTTAAGCGTTAATTGTTAAGCGTTTTGGGTTCGGGGTTCTAGGTTCTAGGTTCGGGGTTTGAGGTTACAACGTTGAACATTGAACCTTGAACTTTTAACTGCGAAGCAACCAACTACTAGATTGAATCTTCTCTCCCATTCCATCTAATAGTTCTATGCCCAATTCTTGACAAACTGGAACCTCAGGAATGGATTGATTATTCTGATCTCCTCCGTTTGCGAAGGCAAGTTGGTAGGTAGCTCCTAATTCTTGGTGAACCTTTCTAATCGTTTCACAGACCGTTCTATCCTGATCAATGGAAAGATATACCCGGTCTACACTTTTGATATTGGATACTATAAACATGCGTTCATCTTCCAACTGAAACTCCTTTGAACCCTTCAATGCCCGTTGATGATCACTGTTTACTATGACTATCAATTCATCCCCAGCAGCTTTGGCATTATTGAAATATTCAATATGGCCTTTGTGAAGTGGGTTGAAGTAACCGGAAACAATTATTCCTCTTTTCATAAATAGAGAGTTAGGGGTTCAGAGTTCAAGGTTTTGGGTTATTGGACTCCAACTTATAAAAAAGAGCACTTAATCTTTTAACGTTGAACGTTTAACAATATCAAGAAAGGGATTCCCTAATGTATTCCAACTTAGAAACTTTTTCAGGACCGAAATTCAGTGGTCTACCTACGGCTTCGCCCTTTCAGTCCCATTTCAAGAAAAAAGAGTGGGAAGAGAAGGAGATCTGCCGATGATCTGCAGCTCAGAATCAATCTTCAAACTCGATCTTTTTCTTTCTTTGGTCTTAGCCTTTATTAAAAAGAAATATACCCTTAGGTGGGTTTAGAAAAGCCAATCCAAAACTTCAAAAACGGGGGTGAATTGGCCCTTCAAATATACTAAACTGAGTAGTTTTGGTACTCAGTTTTGCAACTAAAATTTAAGACTTTATACATCCATTTTTTTGCATTTTGTTTCCACTTTTTCCCAATGAAAGAAGGGAAATTCTGCAAATGGATTGTCTTTCAATCAGTTGATTAATTGTTTGATTTGGGTGAAATCTTGAAAGTTCCATACTTGGGGATAGCCAAATTTCTCCAAAAAGAGAACCTTCCCATCGGGATGTTCCCAGGCCCATTTGTCTGTTGAAAGATCCAGGGAATCTTTATGGATGGTAGCCAACTTAAGCCCCAAGTTTTGGTGATAGAAGGATTGATGGTACATGCGGGTGAAGGTTGCGATTTGATCTCCCCCATAGACAAATCGATAATGACTTGCCGGAAAATGGGATATTTTAAATACATATCGAAATACCTCAAATTCTTTCTCATGAAGTTGAATCTTACAATAAACGGAAGCCGAATCGGAATCCTTTGGGAATTCCATGAATCTCGGAAGGGGATCTTCGGTAAAACGGTATTGCAGGCGTTGAACACCGGAGTCCTGATATCGGAAGTTTAATTCCTTTAGCATTTGGATAGGATCGAAAAAAACGGGTTTGTCAGAATACCGGTAGGTATAGGGCCACCCATTGATGGTTTTTCGAACCTCTTTAGATCCTGTAAAAAACTTTTTTAAATAAGAGATCATAGAATAATTGATAAAAGCAAAATTTTGTAATTCCCTAAAGACTATTCTTGTCCGTTGATTTCATACAATAAATAGCGTTTATCCTCCGGGTTCTTTTTGCGGGTAATCAGCGTATAGCCTAATTCCTGTTCACTATGCTGATTTACCTCTTTGATCAACCTTGAGCGCCTTACTTTTTTATTATCCGGATTGGGAAGATGATCGATATTCAAAACCTTATCCAATTCTTCTACTGTCAAAAGCCTTCCCTTAAAAGGGTGAAACTGATGAATCCAGCCATTAGATTCGATTCCATTATCCATATTCTCGGGTAGGCTCGAACCATTAGAAGTACCATTGGAAAAAGTTTTGGCAGCTTTTTGCTTTTTGATGGCATTTTGAAACATGAAAAACAGCACGATCCCGGTAACAATTAGGACGCAACTGATAATCAAAACATAATCACGTTTCAACTCTTCAATTCCATCGGGACTAATCGGAAGAATTTCAGCCTTTCCAACAAACTCCCCCTTTCTAAAAAAATCATCTAAATCAAATTCCTGAATTCCATCCATGTAGGTCTGAATGGATACCAAATTATCCACTTGCAATAGCCAAGTTGGTCTAAAGACAAAATCAAGACCTTTTTCCAACCTGAAAAATCGGATTTCTAAAGAAGACTTTTCCATGATCAAAAAACCGATCCGTCTTTTTTCAGTCCCGATGCAAGCGAAGGCCAGATAATCCTCTGTGTCTAATGGCACGGTAGAATCTACTACAAATTGACTCTCAAATGGGTCGTAAGATACGATACTACCTAAAGACAGATATTTCCAAGCCATTTCATCCAAGTCGAGGAAAAAACCCTGTCCATGTTCTCCTTTTTTATCCTGTCTTAGATTTTCTTCAAAAGGCAAAAGCACCAATATCCCCTTATCACTCAAACCAGCAATTCCCGGCGCAAAATCAATGGGTTGGTTTTTGGGAGTCATAAGAGACCAAGAACCCGTTTCTTTATCAAAGGACAATAAATCCAAATGATTGCGCCAAAAACCATATCCTCCTAAGGAGTAAATCGAACCTTCACGTACAAAATACTTTGCTCCACAGGTATAGCCCTTATTGTCAAAACCGTACAGATTTTTCCATCCTTCAGCAGTCCATTGATAAACATCCAGGTAACATGAAGAAAAGGCGTATATCCCGGATTCATCCCGCATTAATTCAAATGCCCCTGCGATTTCAAATGGATTGGAAAGCAAGGAGTCCAACTGAGCCTCGGAAAAATAAGGTGAAAGCCTATCGAAGTTGTAGGTATCCCCAAACTCCAATGGCCATATTTTCAGTTTGGCAGACTGAGTAGCGGAAAGCATCGGTACCAAACCGATAAACACTAAGAAACTAAAAAACCAAAATCTCATACAGACAAGAGACAATATTAACTTTCAAAGAATTTCGAAGGCAAAAATAATTACTGCTGAAAACTAATTTAATAAAATCAGGTAAAATAGGTAACAGAAATTGTTACCTATTTTGGTAAAATTTATTTTTATCTGAAATTCAATTACTTATAATCATAAATGAAAAAGAAGAATTAAATAAAAACTAATCAAAATCGTCAAATACTTGGATTTATTGAGGACCGAAATAACAAGTAACAAAAAATCTGAATTTAGATTTTTCAAAGTTGACTACTCGAAAGGGAATAAAAAACCCTTGTTTGGACTCTATTTTAGGAATTAGGTTGCTTATTTATTTGAAAAAGGAAAAATCGCTTATCCTCCGGATTTCTTTTTCTACTAATCAAGGTATAGCCCCATTTTTCTTCACTCTGTCGATTGATTTCCTTGATGAGTCGGGATCGCTTTACTTTCCTACGATCAGCGTTTGGTAAGGCATCAATTTGAAAAACCTGATCCAATTGCTCGGTGGTTAGGATTTCACCTTCTAAATACAGCAACTTCTCCCAAATTTTTTTTGCCTCCTCTTTTTCATTTTTCTGAGAGTCTTCTTTCTGAATTTTAAACAGTCTGAATCTGTCTAGGAAAATTTGACTTTGGGTTGGGAATAGTTTAATACCTAAAAAGAATAGCAAAGCAGTGCTGGCAAAAATTGAACTAACAATGAGAATAACATATTCCCAGTTTTTGAGAAAATTGGATTCTACCGAGATGCCTTGAATGGTGGCCTTTCCTACAAATTCAGCTTGTTGATAGGATTCAGCTATGTCTAAGGTTCGAGTTTGATTTTGATTATCGAGGAATTTGATTTGGTCCCCTTCTACAAGTATCCAATTAGCAAAATTGAAAAAGTCGAAAGGAGAATCCCGTTTAAAGAAGCGGAATTCCAGTGTTTTCTTATCAAAAAGGACCATTCCCAAAATATGGGTTTTGGACGTGAAGGCGTTGATCACAAAATAATTTTCTGTATCAACTCCTAGCCCCCGCTGTGCCAGAAACTCAGCTTTTCCCGGAGTTAAAGAAAGTAAGCCATCAAAATTCAGGCGACTCCAGGTTTGAGATTCAAAATCCAGCATATACCCATCATCCTCAAAAACATTATCGATTCCAAGACGGGGATTATGGTGGATACCCAGAAACACAAATGCCGAAGTCTCCCCTATTCCAATCAATTCAGAATTGTAATCCATAGGTTGGTTCTCTATGGTTTCTAAAGACCAGGAACCTGTTATTTCATCAAAGCTCAGGAGATCTGAGTGGTTGTTCCAAAATCCATATCCGCCAAGTAAATGCAGTTGCTCTTTATAAAAAAACACCTCACTCCCACAGGTGTAGCCTTTATTATCAAACTGATAGAGATTCTTCCAGGCTTTTTCTTCCCAGCGATATACATCCAAATAGCAGGATGAGAAGGCATAGACATCCCCATCATGGACTATTAATTCGAAATTCCGATTGTAGGTAAAAGGGATATCCTGCAAGGATAATATCATCTCTTCCGAAAAATAAGGGGCAAATCCTGAAAAGTCGGAAATACTGGAAACCTCAGCGGGCTTTATCCGCAAACTTACCCTTTGCTGGGCAAAGGTTTCCCATCCTCCATTGAAGATTATGAGGAAAAATAAAAAGGCTCCTTTTAGGACAAACCGGGAATCTGTTTGCATTCTCGGGTAATAAAATGGCTTGTTTGGTGAAACTAACTTACTAAATAAAATGAGGATAAAATAGAAATAAATGAAGGTGAGTTTGCAATTTATATGGGTGGTTGATGGTAAAAAAGATAGCTGGGTAGATGGAAAAAGATGGGGCTAGGCCAATAAATTGGATGAAGAGATTTGTGATGATGTACAGTCTTCACCGTTTGTGAGGACATGAAGGGGAACAGTAGATTTAAGGCATGACTGCCAATAGTATTTTAAGATAGCTTCTCAGATAAAAAAAGATATGGCTGCGCCGAGATATTTTAATTACTCTCGCCACCGTTCATAAAACACGAAGGGGAGCATGAGGTTTAGGGCAGGACTGCCAATACTATTCTAAGATAGCTTCGCAGATAAAAAAGATATGGCTGCGCCGAGATATTTTAATTACTGATTTGGGTTCATAATAATTATAGGTAGTAATACAGAAAAGTCCTTCTTTATTGTTTGTAGAGAAATCCCCCTAGCCCCCTTTGGATTACAATTCATCGTCGCTACTTTAATATTGGTCAAAGGGGGAATTGGCGCGGAGCCTATCTTGCTGAAGGCATATCTAACGAAGCGAAGCTGAGTTTATCTAGCTGAACAAAGTGAAGCATATCTCGCTGAAAGCGTATTTCACCGACTGAAAGGAGGTATATTTCGCAAAGCATATTTCGCCGAAGGCATATTTCACGACCGAAGGGAGTATATTTTGCAAGGCGAAGCCGAACGTATTTCTCGACTGAAAGGAGGAGTATTTCCTGACAAGGCAGGCAGGCGCTGAACGAAGTGAAGCCTATTTCGCCGAAGGCATATTTCACTCCCGAAGGGGGTTCATCTTCCTCTTCAACAAAGAATAATACCTATAGAAAAAGTACTGCCAATAGTAGGGTAATTTGACTGCAGATATATCCTGTGGACGTATTCCGATGGTTCGAAAAAGAAATTTGAATGCCTTGCTTTTCTTTTCGAATAAGAAATAGTGATGGTAAAGATATTTGAGGAAAGCTTTCAAATTAGGAAAACCAATTACGACTTCGTTAGCTATTTGCTCCTTAGAATACTTAATTACAAATGGATTTGGCTTACCCTGCATTGGAAGTTCAATCCCTCTTCCAAAATAAAAATTCGCCAATTCATTTGCTTCTGGGAGAAAATGGGTGGCATGAAAACGCTTCAGTAATTTTTGAAATTTTGGTTGATCAATTTTCTCAACCGGATAATGGATAATATCCACCAGCCACTTTAATCGAAACCAGGCATGCCTAGCCCCATGAGCAAAAAGATAGACCAATTCTAATTCTGGGCTTAAGACTCTTATAGAGCGATTTAAAACCTGAATCCTAGTAGTATTCTGTTGAATTAATTCCTGAAATTCTGTTGAAGGCAAATCAAATATTAAGCGATCCAAGTCCCAGTGAATTTCGATATTGATTCCAGTTTCTGGATTTACCAAAGGTTCATCGTTAGCTAAATCCAAATACCAATCCCGCTGAGGCAAGTCCTCAACCCAATAGGAATAAACAGGCTCCCAGCCATTTTCCAATAAAAAAGTCCTAAGTTGAATTACCTCTTCCCTATTTGGAACGAGGATGTCCAAGTCTTTTGAACATCGAAAAGTTGGATCTTGGTAAATACGTTGAGAAAGCCCTATTCCTTTCAATAAAATAAAAGAAATTCCAGATGCTCCAAGTTGGTCAAATGCAGATTGAACTTGTTTTAGTTCAGCTAAGGCTTTTACTTTTTCCTGGATTAAGTCCTCTTTTTTTGTCTTGTGCAATCCCAACTTATCAATTTGAGCTAGGGAAAGGCGATGACGAGAATTTAATACTATAAAATCAACCTTATCAAAATCCAAGAAACTTTTCAAAATATTGAAATGAGAAAATCTAATTCAACTGTAAAATTTTCACAAAGTCAACTTGGCAATCGGTGTGATGGGTTTTCTTGGCTTTTTACAGTAGGACCTCCGTTTATTGAAATTATAGAAATTTGTGGTTTTACCCAAACTTTACTTTTTACCTTTTTCACTGTCAATTTATTCTTTGTTCCGATTGAAATTCTATATAATTAACTGATATTCGGAAAATTAAAATCCATTAAAAGGGAGTCTACTTACAACTATAGTATAGTCTGAAGTATTACAGTATCCTGTTATGAATCTTCCATTTACCTTTACCCAGGAATGACCTTCTAAAAATTTGTTTCTATTTACCCCAACTTGATAGGAATAAGGAATTCTCTTTTTATTGAGAAGATAAACTGCCTGCCAAGACTGATGCCTGCAACGGTTATTCCAAGGAATATATTTAGCTGCTAAATGAATAGCTTTTGAGATTTCAACAGCGAAATCTCCTTTTTCTTCTGAAATGTTATATATCGAATGATCTTTAATGATTTTTTCCGAAAAGGCCTTTCTGGAACCAATAAAGAATAAAATCTCCCTATAGATTGATAAAAAAATCACCTGGAAAAACAGCTTTCTCTCATTAGGAGAAAGGGAGCGGAAGCTTTTCAATTTTTTAAGCACTTTTTTCATCAAGCAACCCTTTCTTTTTCAATAAATCAATCGCCTCCCGAATCCCATCTTCACATTCCTCCTCTGACACTTCGTATTCCTCCATCAATCTTTTCTTAATTTCAGCAAGAGACAATCTTTCTCCCAAATATTTGAAAATGCTATTCAAGGAAGTATTTAATCTCAAATACTCGTTGGATTCCAAATCAAAGAGCACTCCTTCATCTTCGATTTTTGAATACAAAAATTTATCTTCTTTCAGCACAAACTGCCTTCCCATTACTTTACTTTCAATTTTAAGCTTGTTTCAAATAAACTAATAAATAATGTATTTGAAATACAAAAATATAGATTCAAATAAAAAGACTATAATTTTTATTAAGAATTTTTGATTTAAAAAAACTAACTAATTTTAGTAGTCTTATCTTTATTTAAACCGATAGATTTAATACATAACTGGTATTAATCCAGCTTGTTTGAATTACAGAAAAAAATCTTACAATCAAAAAAAACTAAAATACACCCTGCAAAAATTGATTCAATTTTATCAAGAATGAGTGAAAAGTCACCCCTTAACTAATATCTGATCAATAATTTCATCAGTAAATGAATTAAAACTATCCTGATTTTTCGGGCGAATAGCCTTCCAAAAGTTTGTATACCTAATAATTGAAGTTAAAACTTCAAATTGAATTATTTGTTTTTTCATGCCTTCAACCCAATAGCCTCGGTAAATATTATTCCCTAATAAAGGTAGGGCCTCCATCACTCCAATTTTTCTAATTTGTATTTCTTGCCCCTCCTCTTCAAGAAAAATAATTCCTTTGACCTCCCTCGGTATGTCTTGAAAATGCTCATGAAAAAATATTCCATATTTATCAATCTCGGAACGTATTTGGGTGGCTTCTTCAGGTTGAAATACAGATTGCTTATCGAGGGTATTTTTCCAGGCCCGAATCATTGGATAGGAAGGAATGGACCAACATTTTCCTTCCCTAACATAAATCAATGCGGTATCATCCGTGAAAATCTCAAAGCCCTTTTCTTTGAGCTTTAGTGCCGTGGTGGACTTTCCGGTTTGAGAAGGAGCAGCAAACAACCATACTTTACCGTCCGGATCTAGAACACCTGAAACATGAAAGGGAATCAAATCTCTTTGGAATAATAAGGCTCCAAGACAATTCGAATAAAAAAACAGAAGTATACTTTTCCAATCTTCTGAGGTTGGTTCGATCAAAATTTCTTTCCCATTCCGGACCAAATATTTTGCAACTCCTTCAATTTCCAAAAAAAACTCGGTCTCATTGTAACGACATCCCTCCTCGGAAACTAATACTGGAAATTGAAATTCAGGCAGTGACTGAACGAGCTTGACCTCAAAATCAACGCTTTCAGATTCAGACAGCTTAATTAATGCAGGCAGATTTATTTCTGATCTGCATATAAGCCCAAAAACTTTGAAAAAACGGTACATCTTAAATTCCCTACTCAATCAGTCCAAAAATAGAGTTAAAAACCAATTCTAATCAAAGATTTATAGATAATTAAAATCCTGGCCACCATTCATTCCTGCCAGAAATCAAACAAGTCTTCACAAATGTGTAATGAGGTTTACATTGCTGTTCGGAACAATCGCTGTTTGGTATACAAGATAAATATCGGAAGTAATTTAGAATGGTCTTTTAAATATTTAGAATCAAATCCCCCTTGCCCCCTTTGGATATTATTTTTTGGTCTCTTCGATACATACAAGTAAAAGGGGGAATTGGTGCTGAGAAATCCAATAAGTAGAGGGCAAAAACTATTGCTAAACTAGGGTTTATGTTTTAATCAAAAGCCTTGTTTTTGGTATAGGTCTTGAAAAATTCCTTTCTCCTGAATCAAATCCTGAAATGTACCTTCCTGTTTGATTTGACCAGAATCAAGGACATAGATGTAGTCTGCATCTTTTAGATTGTAAAGACGATGTGTAATCCAGATAGTCACCCGTCCAGCCGATTCATTTTTCAATTCCTCAAAAATATGCATCTCTGAAATTGCATCAAGTGCACTTGTAGGTTCATCTAATACGACTAGTTTGGGATCTCTATAAAAAGCTCTAGCCAAGGCCAATTTTTGCCATTGTCCGCCACTTAGTCCTCTTCCTTCATCAAACATTCTTCCCAGTTTGGATTTCCAACCATCCGGCAAATTAGAAACAAAACTCTCTGCTTGGGCTTTTTGAATGGCAGAATGTAACCTTAATTCATGCTCTGCATGCTTATTTTTTCCCAAACTGATCAAATCCTCAATAGATAAAAAATAGCGTTGAAAGTCCTGAAATAAGAAAAGGCTATTTTCCCTAAAACTAGCTGAATCGATATCCTCTAGTTGGTAGTCTCCCAGTTTAATTTCACCCGAGCTTGGCCTGTACAGCCCTGCCAATAATTTAACCAAGGTTGATTTTCCCGAACCATTTGCTCCAACAATTCCAACCACCTTTCCTACTTCAAACTTCATGGAGATATTTTGAAGACTTTCCTGCTCAATCCCAGGATAAGCAAAACTCAAGTTTTGAACCTGTATACCAAAATCGTCAGTAGGAAATTCTAGCTCTTTTCCACCAGCTTCACTTTGGGTAGCAATGTCCAAAAATCGAAATATGTCTTTCAGGAAAATTCGCAATTGGATCAGTTGAACCAAAGAATTCAGGAAATTCTTCAGGTTACTTTGCATGCGTTGAATTCCTTGAATATACACGATCAATAAGCTGACCCCCAATACGCCCTCAAAGGCTTTCCTTGCGACACCAATTAGGATATAAAACAATACGAGCACCTCGAGTAGCTCTGCTATTAGCGAAAACGCCAACAATTTTTTCTGGAGCGCTTTTTTCTGCTCAAAGATGATACCTCTTAATTCGCGAAAACGCTTAAGAAGAGATTGCCCAAAATTCAGGCTTCGAATTTCTTGAGCATAAGATTCACCTGTAAGGATGTAGTGGTAATAATCAGCCTCCCGTTCTAAGGGAACAGTTTTTGACTCCAAGCGATGCAGGGCAAATCCGCTATACCATTTGACAAATGCCAAAGGCAGGGCAATTATCAAAATAACCCAGGCATAGCCACTAATCAAGGAGAAAAAATAGCCAATTAAGAGTGCCAGGGATAGGGAATTACTGAAGGTTCCCTGAATTTGTTGGAATAGCATGGGTAATTTGTAAATGGATTGGCGCTGCGCCAAATGAAGGCTGTCGTAAAAGTTAGGATCTTCAAAAAATGGATAGGAAATTTCAATTGATTTTTCTAGAATCAATCCATTGACAGAGTCGGTAAGTTTTTCCTGATAGATTTCGGAAAAGAATGCGGATCCCTGGGAAAGCAGAACTTGTATAAGCTGAAGCCCTGCCAAGTATAGTAACCACAGCAATACGGTTTCAAAGCTTTTGCTACTCTCTAGAATAACATCGAATAGTTTCTTGGTAGCAATCAATGTCAAAACAGGAACAATAGCCTGTATCAAAAAAAGTAGAACCTGAATTGACACTAATCGGGGTGAAACCCGCCAAAGCAATAAAATAGCCCGATGATAGACTCGTGCGTATCCTTTTATAGAATCCTTAGCTATTCTCCTCATCCGGGGGCCAGTTTAAGTCAATCAGGTAATCTATTTCTTTCCTATAATTCAATCGCTCCTTTTGACAATAGCTGCACTCGGGTTCTCGCTTTAAAAGCTCATCTTCAGAAATAATAAAGCCCAAATGATTTTTTACTTCATAAGCTTGAAATTCCTGAAAATTCTTTTCACATAAGTATTCATAAAATGCAAGGGTAAAAGCCCCATTAGATTTCTTTTGAAGTCGAACCTTATCTGGTAAAATACCCTTACAGATCTCTCTAAAAATGGATCTACTCATCGGTTTGGGCTTAAATAGATGGGAAGGCAAACTGATTAATGCTTCTAAAATCCGAATATCCGCTAAAGGATAGGCCATTTCCATATTATAATCATTAGCATAGAGGTTTTCAGATTCCATTCTGATAGAAGTATCCGGCATACAAATTCTATGCTTTAACCAACCTTTGTAATCTGGAAAAAACTTAAAAGATCTATCTATAAGTTGAAGTTCTTTATCAACCTTAGGATTAAGAAGACTTCTTAATTCTTGAGTTTTATGGTAATCAGGTACAAAGGAACCTACCTTTTTTGCTTTGAAGTAGTTTTTAATCCTAGAGACTCCTCCTCTTCTAAATTCCAGAATATACTTTAGAAGGTTAAAAAAGTCACGTTTGTAAATATAATCTGCAAAAAAAAGACTTCCAGGTTCTGAAACTCCCTCATCGCCAGGAAAACCACTAAACATAACTTCAATTTTGTTATTCTCTGAAGCATTTTTAAACAATGTATCCTGCCAAATACTGTCACTTGAAGTTAGACCTCCCATGATTTCATTTCTTCTTTCCAATTCATCGAATATATCTTGGAAATGAAAACGGGTAATTGGATGGTGATTTTCAGGAAGTAACCCTGCATAATTTATTATCTCTCTTTGTGTTTCCTGCTCATCCACCTTCAACTCTGAATATTCCCTAGTTACATCATCCAAAACAAAGGAATAAGTATGTAGATTTTTTTTATCCATCAACCGGGAAAGAATAACAGTAATGGCGGAAGAGTCTAAACCTCCACTTAGCTGGCTCCCAATTGTTTTTTTGTTTCGAATCCTGGATTGTATAGCCTCAAATAGTATTGACTTTAAATGATTTATGTAATCTTCATCCTTCTTGCAAAATCCTAAATCTACAGGATTTAGATCCCAATATCTTTTTTCTTTATAAGTATTGGTTTTTGAAAAAATAAGGAAATGAGCTGGTTTGAGTCTTTTAATATCCCTAAAGAAGGTACTTTCAATATCGGGGGGATAGTTTTTAAGTTCATTTGCTATAAAAACATAATTTAAGGGAAGTTTCTGCCCTACAGCTTTTTTGATCAAAGTTATACTCGTTCCAAAGAAAAAAAGCCCATCATGCTCTAAATAAAAAAGAGGTCTTACTCCCAGATGGTCCTTGGCTAGAAAAAGATGCTTTTTCTCCTGATCCCAAATCACAAAACTGAAATCTCCTAAAAACTTTTTAAGGCAATCTTCACCCCATCGAAGGTAGGACTGAAGGATTACCTCACTTTCTTGAGCTTGATAAGTTATTCCTAATTGGTCACGCAGCTCTTCAAGATTATCTAGCCTACACCATCCGGCATAGATTAGATTTGGATAATTATTAAGAGAATAAACAGGGAGTTCCTTAGATAGGGATGAAAGAAAAAAATCGGTAGATTTATAAAAAGGAAGGGATTTTAAGTCTGGATAATGATTCAAGAATCGATTTGAACTTTCTTGAATGGGACCATTATCCAAATTCAAAATCCCAAAGAATCCCTTCATTTCATTTTTTCATTTCAACAACTAGAGGATAGAAACACCTAGTTTTGTTTTCTTCCTAATGCCCTTTTCCACCAAGCTAAGGGTTTTCTTTCCTCATGATATCCATAAGAACTTCCCCCGTAGCCATAGCCATAACCATAGCCGTATCCATACCCATAACCCTTATCGATATGAACATCATTCAGGACTCCATAAATCTTCTTGATTCCTCCTTTTTCCACTAGATTATTGAGTACTTCCGTGTGCCCTTTCAAGGAATATCCTTGGCGGAAAACAAAGAAACTGATATCAGCAAAATTGAAGAGCTCCTTGGTTTCAGAGACCAACCCAACAGGAGGACAGTCAAAAATCACCACATCGTAGGCTTCTTTAATTTCATTGATAATTTTTCCAAACTTTTCCTGAAGTAATAATTCGGCTGGATTTGGTGGAATTGGACCGGATAAAATCACGTCCAAATTCTCATAGCCACTAGGTTTTACCACATCCTGCCAAGGTGAATCACTGCTCAAGCAGGTACTCATTCCTTTGTCATTTGCTAGACCAAAATCCTGCGCAATTCTTGGTTTCCGTAAATCTAAACCGAGCAATATGGTCTTCTTACCCATCAAAGCAAAAACCGAAGCCATATTCATGGACACAAATGTTTTTCCTTCCCCGGAAACAGAGGAGGTAAATAAAATAGAAAGATTATCTCGTTTTGTACTTAGATAAGAAAGGTCCGCCCGAAGCGAACGGAAAGACTCTGTAACAGATGATCGAGAATTATTGAAAACAGGCAAGGTTCCCTCGGAATAACTTCTTCCAATCATTCCTATAAGAGGGACCTTTATTCCTTTTTCCAATTCCTTTGGATCCTCAATTTTTGTATTGAGATAATCTTTTACTGTAATAATACCAATTGGAATTATTAACCCTATAATGAGGCCGAAAAGCAAATTTTGGGTTCTTTTTGGACCAACCTGACCCACAGTCTTGGCCTTGTCCAGAACCACATTTTTGGGGAGGTTTGCCGCCAAGGTTATCTCAGCCTCGGCTTTCTTTTGAAGTAGGTAAATGTAAATATTCTCATTTATGGTAAACTGACGCTGAATTCCTATCAGGTTACGTTCGGTCTCAGGAAGTGTGCTGATTTCACGTTCAATTGTACGGATTTGACCATTCAAATCAGCGAGTAAATTTTCGGTATTGCTGATGGCAGAACTTACGTTTTCCTGAAGGGCTCGGGTTGCACTTTCAATTCGCGTCAGAATATCCTTAACTACAGGGGTTTCTTGAGAAAAATTTGCCATCAAGCGCTGCTTATCTGTTTGCAAGTTGGATAAATTTTGCACTAAAGCATTAAGCATTGGATCAGCAACCCCTACCATAGAAGGAGCAACCAATTCCCCTACCCCATTATTAGCAATATAGGATTGCAAAGAACGGTAATACTTGAGATTCAATTCTACCTCTGATCGCCGGGATTCTAATTCTTGCAATCTTCCAAAAATAGCCGATCCTTCTTCTGAAAGATTAAAGATTTTATTCTCAGACCGGTATTGTTGAAGTCTTCCTTCCGAATATTGTAAGGAATCTGTAATACCTCTCAATTGATCAGAAATAAAGGAGATGGTATTCTCAGTAGCTCTATTTTTCTCATTGAGCTCACGCTGCAAATAGGTCTTAACCAACTGATTAAGATAATCTTCTCCCAACTTTCGAAGCGGAGTCTGCATACTTAAGGTCAAAATCGAAGAGTAACGCTCCAAAGGAGCAACTCCCAATTGCCCTCTCATTTCATTGGCAATAGAAGGATCATCTTGAAAACGGAAAAATATCTGATCTCCAGGAAGTGCTGAAATTGAGCTTACTGAAAATTCAAAGGAATCAATTTGAATAGGTTCATCAAAGGAATAAACAGAACGAGGTAATTCCACAATTCCTCTATCTCTTTTATTAAATGGATCTTTAGGATCGAATATGCTAAATCCCTGTTCAATGATGCTCAGTTCAAAACTATCTTCATTAATCACCTCTAATTTGAACATACCTCCTACTAACATGGGTTTGGATTTATCCAAATTCACATATACGGAGGTGTTTCCATAAATCTGTGTGGTTTTAACAAATCCTTCCAAAAAATATTGGACATTCAAATCCATTTCTCGGACAGTTGCCTCGGCAAGAGAATAGGACTTTAGGATTCCAATTTCATCATCAATATTACTGTAGTCCCTTCCAAATCCTCCATTGGCAAACAAATCCGCACCAAATGCAGGGGAATCATCCTTAATCAAGACAGTTCCTTCTACTCGATAAATAGGAGTTGAATACTTATTCACCAAATACCCACCAAAAGCCCCAATTAACGCAAAGCCTATAATCCAAGGCCAATATTGAAGGTATTTGAAAAGAATGATTTTCAAGTCCAAATCATCTTCCTTTTTGATCAAAAAAGGAGATGAGGGATCATTACTTATCTGAGGAGTATTCGGATACATATTAGTTGGCAAATAAATTCACCACAAGTAATGTGGTTGTTAGCACTGAAGTAAATAAAACAAAAGTTTGAACTGCATTTTCTCCGGTTCCTATTTCTCGAACTTTCATTGGTTCGGCATACAATTGATCATTTGGTTGGATGAAATAGTATGGAGATTGAATCAATTGCCTATCATTCAAATTAACTCGATGTAATTTTGTCCCTTCTGGGTATTGACGGATCAACATAATTTCATCCCGCTTGGCCACTGTATTCAAATCACCTGCATTGGCGATCGCCTCAAAAATGGTCATTCTATCCTGTAAAACGACAAATTTTCCAGGTCGTCTGAATTCTCCCAAGGCTGAATAACGAATACCACCTAATTTTACCATTACATACAATTCGGAAGTAACAAATTGACTCAATTTCTTTTCTATCTCAACCCTAGCTTCCTCAATGGTTTTGTCTTTCACATTTACATCTCCTACAATTGGAAGCCTAATGTTTCCCTCCTTATCTACAGTATAACCGGTCATGTAAAACACATCCCCTCCACCTTGTGCACCGACTTGCATTTGATTGTTTTGCTGATTCTGAAAATTAAAACCATTCTTAATCAGGTCTTCTACAGTCTGAATTCGAACATCCAAAATATCATTGTACTGTAATCGGTACTCTGGAATTTCGTAAGAAATCATTTCATCCTCAGAAATCGGTTGATTACCCTCCAAATTTTGCAGGTAAATGATTTTTTCATTCGAAACGCAAGAAAAAAAGCCCAAAAAAGCTAATAGAAAGGCGTATTTGAATATTCGTTGAATCATATAAAACTAATAAGGACGATTGAATTGACCCTCGCAAACATAGAAAAAATTGCCAAAAATCGCTTTAAAACTTGGAGGGGAATAGGTTAAAATTAGGTAACAATAAATAGTCTATAGGGGTAATGGGTTATTATTTTTTGGTAGGTTGAAGATATAGGAATGGACTAAATCTTTTCTAAGATAGCTTCGCAGATAAAAAAAGATATGGCTGCGCCGAGATATTTTAATTACTGTTCGGGGTCAACGATAATTATTGGGAGTAATCCAGAATAGTCCTTTTTTATATATAGAGTCAAATCCCCCTTGTCCCCTTTACAATAGAATGCACCTCTGCTATAACAATAAAAGACAAAGGGGGAATTTGGGCTAAGTCTTTCTCGCCGAAGGCATATCTAACGAAGCGCAGCGGAGTTTATCTAGCTGAACGAAGTGAAGCTTATCTCGCGAAGCGCAACTGAGCATATTTCGCGAAACAAAGTGAAGCGTATCTCGCGAAGCGTAGCTGAGCCTATTTCGCCGCAGGCGTATTTCATGAGGCGTAGCCGAACATATTTCTCCGACTGAAAGGAGGAGTATTTCATGAGGCGAAGCCGAACTTATTTATCAAACAACTCCTGTAGTTTTCTCTCCAATGTTGGTCCTCGAAGATCTTTGGCGATGATTTTTCCTTCCGGATCGATCATGTAGGTAGCTGGAATAGCTTGAATCTGATAGGTTTGAGCAGCTTCTGAATTAAAGTATTGCAAATCAGAAACTTGCGTCCATTCCAATTGATCATCTGCAATGGCTTGAACCCAATCATCCCGATCTCGATCCAAGGAAACACCGAATACCTCAAATCCTTTGGAATTATATTCCTTGTACAACCTAACCACATTTGGATTTTCAGCTCGGCAAGGTTTACACCAGGCAGCCCAGAAATCAATCAATACATAGTTCCCTCTTAAATCTGAAAGTTTCTTGATTTCCCCATCTGGTCCAGGCAAAGCAATTTCTGGCGCAACTGCTCCAATTGCCAAGGCACGCAGTTCATCTAATTGCTGCTTCAATTGAATGATGGTGAGTGTATTTGGATATTTTTGATCCAGTCGATTGATCAATTCATCCAAGAATGGAAAGTCATTTTTTGGATTTAATAATCCAATAGCTGCCAAGGAAGCAAAGCTATCTCCCATACTATTTATGGTCTGTTTAACGCGCTCAGCCTGATTGGCTTCCAAATCCAAAGCCTGAGCCTGAATACTTTTGATGGTTTCCGCATCATTATTACTCATAGCTTCATAATAAGCTTCATTCAAAGCATTGACATCAGCCTGATAATCAGCCATCAACTTTTCCAACTTCAGCATTTCTTGGCTATCCTTCGAGCCTTCGATTTGAATATTTTCTGGCTGGGAAAAATCATAATTCACCTGCACATCTTCTTTCAAAAGTGCCAATCGCACGGATCGCTGTCCAAAGAGGTTCAAGTCATAGAAAGTTGGATCTTCGATTTGTAATTCATAAGAAAAACTGCCGTCAGAATCCAATTCCAAGGTATCCAAAACCCGAGGTCTTCCATCTGTAAATTGAGACAAAACCACCACCCCTTCAGGAGCATTGGAAATTTTCCCTGAGATCTCAACTGTTCCGTCTTGCTCTGAATTAGCACTATTTCCGCAGGAAAAGAGTGAAATTAAACTTAGAATCCAGAGGCTAGTCATTATATTCTTCATCTTATTTTAATTATTCAATAATTCTGTCAATAATTTGGTAGCGACTTTTGGGTCCGCTTTTCCATTTGATTTTCGCATTACTTGTCCCATAAAAAAGCCTGTTAAGCCTTTTTTACCGGATTTATATTCGGCTACTTTTTGCCCGTTTTCTTTCAACACTTCCTCAATAATTGGCTTTAGAGAAGTTTCATCACTTTCCTGAATTAGATTGAGCTTCTGAGCAATTTCAAATGGAGAAACCTTTGGAGTCTTTATCAACTCAGGGAAAATTTTCTGAGATGCAATTGAAGAACTCACCTTTCCCTCCTCTATCAAAGCCAATAATTCTGCCAACCTTTTGGGATTGATAGTAAAGTCATAAATATGTGTAGCTGTCTCATTTAAATAGGACTTGATTGGCCCCATCATCCAGTTGGACGCAGCTTTGTACAAGGAAGTTTCACGACACAATTCATCAAACCAAAGTGCCAATTCCTTGGATTCAGTTAGAAAGGAAGCATCATAATCTGGCAAACCGTATTCTTCCGTAAACTTTTTATACAAATCCCTCGGGAGTGTAGGCATTGCAGATTGAATGGATTGCAGCCACTCTTCGGATATAACAACAGGACTCAAATCCGGTTCAGGAAAATAGCGGTAATCATTTAATTCCTCTTTGGTTCGCATGCCTGAAGTTGTACCAGTATTCGCATCAAAAGTTCGTGTTTCAGAAATGATCTCTTTTCCTTCTTCCAGCATTCCCACCATTCGCTCAAACTCATGTTCTATGGCCCGAACGACATTCCGGAATGAGTTCATGTTTTTGACTTCTACCTTCTTTCCGAGTTCCTTTGCCCCTTTCAACATGACCGAAACATTGGCATCGCAGCGAAGCGAACCTTCCTCCATGTTTCCATCACAGATATCAAGGTATTTTACCAACTTCTTTATCTCGGTCAGAAAAGCATAAGCTTCTTCAGAGGTGTAAATATTTGGTTCGGTAACAATCTCAATTAAAGGCGTTCCAGCTCGATTAAAATCAACCAAAGTATCCGGCTCTCCATCTAGGTGAATGGATTTTCCTGCATCTTCTTCCAAATGGATTCGGTTGAGTTGGATTTCACGGGTACTTCCGTCGGCTAGGCGAATGGGAACTTTCCCTCCTACGCAGATTGGCCCTTTGTCTTGGGTAATTTGATAACCTTTGGGAAGGTCTGGATAGAAGTAGTTTTTTCTGGAAAAAATATTGGTTCGGGTAATCTCGCAATGGCAAGCCAAACCCATTTTCACGGCATATTCAATAGCTTTTTTATTGACTTTTGGAAGCGTACCGGGATGTCCTAATGTAATCACGGAAATCAAGGTATTCGGCAAATTCCCAAATTCGGTGGAATCGGCAGCAAACATTTTACTGGCTGTCAAGAGCTGCGCGTGCACCTCCAAACCGACTACCAATTGATATTTATTTTTGATTTCCTCGCTAAGCATTTAGCTTGATTCTATCCGATTAAAGAAACATTTCTTTTGCCTTCTTAACAACTTGAGGCAATCCCTGAAGGTTTTTTCCTCCTGCTGTCGCAAAGAAAGGCTGGCCACCGCCTCCACCTTGGATTTCTTTCGCCAAATCCCGGACAATTGCTCCAGCATTCCATCCTTTGGACTCGATCAAAGGTTCATCCAAAATCACAGCAATTTGAGGTTTGTCATCAATATTAGCAGCCAAAACAACAAAGGCTTTCTCTACTTCATTTTTCAGTTCATAAGCCAACTTCTTCAAGGCATCTGCATTGGGCAATTCGACTTGTGCAATCAATACCTTTGCATCTCCCTGATCTACAAATTGAGAAAGCAGGTTCGATTTCACCTGAGCAGCTTTTTCCAGATGCAAGGCCTCAAGCTCTTTTTTCAAATCGTTTCGTTCAGAAAGCAAAGACTCAATTGCTTTTTTAACATCCTTTGGATTTTTAAGCAATTCCTGCACTTCTTTGAGTAAGCTCTCTTGTTCTCGGAGGTATTTTTCAGCAGCCACAGAAGTAATCGCCTCGATTCGACGAACACCAGAAGCCACAGAACCTTCGGAAACGATTTTAAAGAACCCGATTTGACCGGTAAAAGGAACGTGCGTGCCTCCACAAAGCTCTACTGAAAAACTTGGATCAAAAGTGATAACACGCACAAAATCCCCATATTTTTCACCAAAAAGAGCCATTGCTCCCATTTTTTTGGCCTCCTCGATAGGGACATTTCGTTTTTCACCCAAAGCAATATTCTCTCGAATCTTCTTGTTGACGATTTCTTCCACCCATTGGATTTCGGCATCCGTCATTTTGCTGAAATGTGAAAAGTCAAATCTCAGGATTCTATCGTTCACCAAGGAACCGCGCTGCTGCACATGTTCGCCCAAGACCTCTCGAAGTGCTGCATGAAGTAGGTGTGTAGCTGAGTGATTATTCATAATCAACTGACGCTGAACAGCATCTACATGAGCTTTGAAAGTTTTTCTAGGTTCAGCAGGCAATTTTTCCACAAAGTGGACAATCAAGTCATTTTCCTTTTTGGTATCAATGACTCGAATTTTCTCAGTATCAGAAACTAGCCAACCGGTATCCCCAACTTGACCTCCACTTTCTGCATAGAATGGCGTTTTATCTAATACCAACTGGTATTTTTCTCCCTTTTTCTCCTTGACAGTTCGGTACTTGACGATGTGAGACTGCGTTTCCAAATAATCATATCCCACGAAGTCCACACCTACCTCCTCTTCAACATGCACCCAATCTCCGGTTTCAGACTCAGAAGCAGCGCGAGAGCGGTTTTTCTGTTTTTCCATCTCGATTTCAAAGCCCTTTTCATCTAAAGAGAAACCGCTTTCTCGGGCAATCAAAGAAGTTAAATCCAATGGAAAACCATAAGTATCATATAATTCGAAGGCGGTTTTGCCTGAAATTACCTTCTCTCCTTTTTCGCTTAATTCAGTTTTGATGCCCGCAAGCATTTTCAAACCATGATCAAGGGTACGAAGGAAAGAGCTTTCTTCTTCCTGAATAACCTTTGCAATGAAGTCTTGTTGCTGTCGCACTTCAGGGAAAATATCTCCAAAATGCTCCGCCATCAATGAGCATAATTCATACAAGAAGGGTGATTGAAAACCTAAAAAGGTATAGCCATAGCGGACAGCTCGACGAAGGATTCGACGAATCACATATCCAGCCTTATTATTGGATGGAAGCTGACCATCCGCAATCGTAAAAGAGA
The DNA here is from genome assembly GCF_004571135.1 of Algoriphagus kandeliae. GTDB lineage: Bacteria > Bacteroidota > Bacteroidia > Cytophagales > Cyclobacteriaceae > Algoriphagus > Algoriphagus kandeliae. The sequence continues at coordinate 393,418 of NZ_SPSB01000001.1, read as the reverse complement.
TTGCACGGATATGATCTACTACCACTCGGAAGGCGATATCGGTCTGCTCGTCTTGCCCATATTTTTTACCTGATTTCTTCTCAAGGAATGATATAAATGGAGTAAAAATATCAGTGTCGTAATTGGACGACTTTCTCTGAATGGCGCGAACTAATCGCTCAAATCCCATTCCTGTATCCACATGCTTAGCAGGAAGTTCTTTAAGGCTTCCATCCGCCAAGCGATTAAACTGCATAAATACCAGGTTCCAAATCTCAATTACTTGAGGATGGTCTTGATTGACCAAATCTCTTCCCGGAATCTCAGCAATTTCATTTTCTGGCCTTAAGTCAATATGGATTTCCGAACAAGGTCCACAAGGTCCCGTATCCCCCATTTCCCAAAAATTATCCTTTTTGGAACCCATAATGATGCGATCTTCAGCCACAATTTCTTTCCAAAAATCATAGGCTTCTTGGTCCATTTCAAGATTTTCGGAAGGATCTCCCTCAAAAACAGAAACATACAACCTGTCCTTTGAAAGCTGATAGACCTCAGTTAGCAGTTCCCAAGCCCACTCGATCGCCTCCTTTTTGAAGTAATTTCCAAAAGACCAGTTCCCCAACATCTCAAACATGGTATGATGGTAGGTATCCACTCCCACTTCTTCCAAGTCATTGTGCTTTCCACTCACACGAAGACATTTCTGCGAGTTGGCGACTCGAGGATATTTCGGGATTTCATTCCCCAAAAAGGCATCTTTAAATTGATTCATCCCCGCGTTGGTAAACATCAGGGTAGGATCATTTTTTACCACAATCGGGGCCGAAGGAACGAAATGATGGCCTTTGGACTGGAAAAACTCAATAAAGGTGCTTCGTATTTTCTTTGCTTCCATGAAGTTGAGCTTGCGCTAATTAAGGATAATTTAAAAACCACAGCCTGGGGCTTGGATTTAAGCTCACAAAAATAGCAGTTTTAATGGGCTTAGGTAAATGGATTTCAGAAAAACAGCAGGTTTTATGGGATTTTAAAAATTGAGGCCTTTATCATGAATGAAGTCAATCGAATTACAAATACTACAGTAGTCACAATTACTTTCTTATCTTGAAAGGAAACTTAACTTTACTAGTTGCGAAACCAAAACCGGAAAATACCATGGACTACCGATCCCAAATAACCTCTCCAACTTTATTGATAGATGAAAAGATCTGCAGAGCCAATATTCAAAAAATGGCTGAAAAGGCAGAATTGCATCAATTAGAACTAATTCCTCACTGGAAAACAGCTCAATCCAAAAAAATCGGAGAATGGGCCCGGGAATATGGGATTCGGAAAATCACAGCCTCTTCTATCCGGCAAGCGGCTTATTTAAGTAATTCTGGTTGGGAGCTCATTCATATTGCTTTCCCTTTTAATATCAGGGAGATTCCTCTACTCAATAAATTGGCTAAAACCCAGCCTATCTCTGTTCAAATAGTCAACACTTACACAATCCAAGAACTTGCAAAGAATCTTACAAGCCCAGTGGGATTTATGATTGAAATAGATGCAGGCTATGGTCGCACGGGGGTTCATATGAGTGATTTTGCAAAAATTGACGAGATCCTTCAGATAGCATCCACTTCAGAGCATTTATCCTTTTTTGGTTTCTACATTCATCCGGGGCATACCTATTATAAGCCTGATAAAGAACTGATTTATCACGAAACAAGACAGGCTTTGGCGATGCTAAAAACCAAGTATGAATCCCAGTATCCTAATTTGGTTACTCGGATTGGTGATACTCCCGGCTGTTCAGTGGCAACTGATTTTGGAGATATCGACCAGATGGGACCTGGGAATTTTGTCTTTTATGACCTAATGCAAGTGGAATTGGGGAGTTGCAAGAAATCTGATATAGCAGTAGCCTTAGCAGTTCCCGTGGTAGATATCGTTCCTGAGCGTAACGAGATTTTGGTTCATGGAGGTGGCGTTCATCTCGCCAAGGATCATTTGATTGAAGTTGATGGAAGAAAGAATTTTGGTGAGATAGTTATTCTCAAAGAAGATGGTTGGGAAATTCCCGAGAGTCGCTCTTTTGTAAAAAGCATTTCCCAAGAACATGGCTTAATCCAGGCTTCAGAAGAGCTTTTGAACCAGGTTCAAGTTGGAGATTTGTTAGGAATATTACCCGTTCATTCCTGTATGACGGCTGATGCCATGGGGGCTTATCTTAGCCTATCAGGGGAATGGATAGACCATGCAGAAGAGAAAAAGTTCAAGGTTTAAGAATACTCGAGATTTATAGAACCCCTCAATAACCATTAACTAGTAACCAATTTCTCGTGTCCCTCTTGCTGGCATCAACTTTTCGTTTCCACCTCCTAGATCCTGCACCAGCGCTGGGATTAGGGGGAGGCTTTTTCCCCGGGCTGCGTCGTTCCTCCTTACCCGGGCCTGCCTGCCCCAGGCAGGGTTATCTAACTTAGACCCCGCTGGGGTCTTGATATCCCCAGATACTGCCTAGCAAATAATAAAAAGAGTCTTTCCTAGTGGGTAAATTATCTTTCTCGACGAAGGAGAGCTTATCTCGCCAAAGGCATATCTCAGCGAAGCTGTATCTTATTATTATCTCGCGAAGCGTATATTTCACTGAGCGTAGCGAAGTGTATTTCCATTGTATTTCACGATGTATATTTCAGCGAAGCTGTATTTTACGGCCAAAGTAAGGATAAGCAAAACTGAACCTATCTCTTCCCCGGCTTATACCTTTCTTCTGCTCTTTTCTCCACATCTTCTAGATAATAGGCAACATCCTTAAAGTTTGCATCCGCGTAACGTTGAGCTTGATCTAGGAAATGCGGCGAATTTGGATCCCCGCTTTGGCCACCTGCCAAGATGCTTTTAGCTCGTACCTTATCTCCAAACTCTACGACAGCCACAAAGCTATTTCCAGAGCTTCCATAGAGTCTTTTGGTTCCTTCTTTAGTACTCGCGCCATAGGATGCCAAAGCCCCCCATCGACCGGAAGCCATCCCAATTGGGATGTAAGGCCGATCATCATCGTAGGCTAAATCAATATCACCGTTGAGTCGTTGGAATCGGTTTATTTCTCCCCAAGGCGTATTCCAAGTTCCAAAATCAGCATTCATTTGATTCAAAGTTTCTTCGAAAACCTCAACCATTTCTTTCTGGGTTTCTGGTTGAGAAAGAGAAGAAACGGTTTCATTGTCCACCAAATCCTGCATATCCCGGAATTTGCGCTGATGATTCATTCCATAAAAATGAGCCAAACTCATCGCAACCGATTCTTTCCCTGTTTTGAAATCCCAAGCCTTTAAAACTTCAGTAGCCTGTTTGATTTCTGTGTCATTTCCATACTTTTCCAAGGCCTGAACCAAGGGCGGAATCAATCTTTCAAATGCTGGCAAAGTTGGTTCGTAGGCTAATTCAATAAAGGTATCCAAAGTCAAGTCCGAAGCTTCTCTCAATACCTTAACTGCATGAATACCTCGGAAATTTTCACGATCCGGAGCCATGTAAACTGGATAATTTTCTGCTTTAGGGCTGAATTCACCAGCCGCAGTAAATGGCGTAGAGTTACAGTTTTGAATCCATCCTGTAGGCGGATTTAGAAGCGTAATACTTTCATCAACTGTATGGATACCTTGCCAATCTGTTTTTGGATTTGAACCATCCAATGGCCTAGAAAAGTCAAATTGAGGATTTCTTTTTGGAATGAAATTGCCATGGAAATAAGCAATATTTCCTTCCGCATCCGCAAAAACGGTATTGTTGGAGGAGTTGGTACGGATATTCATCATCTCCTTGAATTCCTCATAGTTGGCAAGCTTGGTTCGGGTGAAACTTTGAATCAAAGCATTTACGGGGTCCCAATTGATTTTTGTGGCTACCCATTTATCCTCGAGTTGATGAGTAATGGGTCCATGATGCGTACGATACAGGGTAAACTCCCTTTGCTTCAAGCCCTCCTCGGTTTGATAGGACAAAGTCACAGGAAAGGAATCCACTGCCCTTTTTTCTTCACCATAGCGATAAACTAGCTTACCATTTTCCTCCGATACTTCCTCCATAAACTCGTCGATGAAATCGACACGCGTAGAAGTATGAATCCAACCAGTCTTTTCATTAAATCCCTGATAAACAAAAAACTGTCCCCAAGTCACGGCTCCATAAGCATTCAGACCTTCTTCACTGACTACATGAACTTCAGGTCTGAAATAAAAAGAGGTATGCGGGTTAATTAATAGCATGGCATTCCCAGATGCCGTCATTTCTCCTGATACTGCTATGCCATTACTACCTTTTGGTTCTTCCTCCGGGTCAGGATGACTCAATCCATCCCCAAACTCGGAATAGGCTAAGGCCTCGTTGTTTTCATAAAAAGCCTTAATACGGGAAGTAGGAATCTGCTCAATATCCCCTCCTATTGAGCCTTCGAAAAAATACATCGTAAACCAAGGTTCGTAAACTTTGATGACCTGAGGCTCAACATCTGGGTGGGTATGCAAATAGTAATTGATTCCATCTGCAAATGCCTGACAAAGTTCTTTCAACCACTCTGGAGCCGATTCATAAGCAGCTTTTGCTTCTTCTTCTGTCATGTAGAGATTTGCCCGAACATCTGAATAAAGCGCCTCCTCTCCTTCCAATTCGGCTAACCTTCCCGTTGCCCAGATGTAGTTTCGCTCAACTCTTCTAAAATCGTCCTCGCATTGGGCATAGAGCAATCCAAAAACTGCATCAGCATCGCTTTTGCCATAAATATGGGGTACTCCAAAATCATCCCGAATGATTTCTACACGTTCAGCTTGAGCTTCCCAACGTTTGATTTCAGTAGTCGTTTTTGGCTCACAGGCAATAAATGAAAGTGAAATAAAGAGGAATAGGATTGCTACTCTTTGCATGATTCAGAATTTGGGTGAATTCGAAATTAGGGGATTTTTCAGTTCAGCTGAAAAAAATTGGACTATCGGTGATTTTCGTAAGTGAAGGCAGGTATTTGTTGCCTTAATGATTGAATTAGATTCAAGGGAATGGTTTGACTGAGTTCATAGGCCTTTCCTAGTTTATCAATCTGATCTACCGAACTTGCCCCAACCGATAAGGATGCTACCGCCGGCTGTGAAAGTCCAAATGCTATCAGAACTGCTTGAGGATCAAATCCCTTGTCTCGAATTCCTTCTCGGACATTTTTAACCTCATCAGGACCAAAATTCAGGGAGGCTGTTGGGGTTTTATCTAATAAAAATCCTTTTGCTAACGATCCTCTAACAAGAACCCTACTTGGAGATTTTTCCAAAAAGGGAAAAACAGATTCCTCAGGTCTTCTATCCAAAGGGCTGTATTGCATCATGATTAAGCTTGGAGGATCCGTTGCCAAAACTTTTCGAATGACGTTGGGGCGAATGGAAGAAATTCCAAAAGCTTTGATTTTTCCCTGTTGCTTTAATATTTCAAAAGCTTCAAGTGTCTCATCCCAAGGATCATCGATTGTTCCTCCATGGAGAAGGTAAAAGTCCAAATAGTCCGTCTGTAATCGTTTCAGGCTTTTTTCTACCGCTTCTAAAATGTAGGATTTCCGAGGGTTCCAATCCCAACCGCTTCCGTCTGCTCGCCATTGATTCCCAACTTTGGAACTTAGCAAAACCTTGTCCCTTCTACCTATGATTGCTTTTCCTACATTTTCCTCATTGAGGCCTTTTTGATAGAGATCAGCCGTATCCAATAGATTGATACCTAAATCTAAAGCTCGATGGATAATTTTTTCAGCATCGGAGAAATTCTCAGGCAGAGACATGCATCCTATAGAAATCTGCGGTATTTCAATTTCAGCAAGAGGCAAAAACACCTTTTTCATGTTTTCAGTTTTTCTGATTATGGATTTGACCGAGAGAAAATTTACAGTTTATTCTTTTTAGAAAGTAAGGCTTTCTTTCTTTAATCCATATTTTTGCAAAGCTTTTAACCTATTAAAATGAAAAAAATAGCTGTTTTTACATCCGGTGGAGATAGTCCTGGAATGAATGCCTGCATCCGAGCGGTAGTTCGAACTGCCATCTACAAAGGATTGGAAGTTTATGGTATTTACCATGGATATGAAGGAATGATTGCAGGCGATATTAAGAGACTTTATACCTATTCAGTTTCCAATATTGTTCAGCGAGGAGGTACTATGCTTAAATCCGCCCGCTCGGAAAAATTCCGAACTCCAGAAGGACGAAAAAAGGCATTTGAAAACCTGAAAGCTCACGGAATTGAAGGCTTGGTGGCAATCGGTGGTGATGGAACTTTCACAGGAGCAAAAATCTTCCATGAAGAGTTTGGAATTCCGATGGTAGGTTGTCCTGGAACTATTGACAATGACATCTACGGAACTGATTATACGATTGGATTTGATACGGCCGTGAATACTGCCCTCGATGCAATCGATAAAATTCGAGATACGGCTGCAGCACACGATCGAATATTTTTCATTGAAGTAATGGGGCGTGACGCTGGCTTTATTGCGGTGGAATCCGGAATCGGAAGCGGGGCTGAGTTTGTAATGGTTCCAGAAACCAAAACCGATTTGGATGCTGTGGTTAAATCCCTCAAAAACCTTCGCAAAACCAAAACTTCAAGCATTATTGTGGTTGCCGAAGGAGATAAAGAAGGAGGTGCTGCGGAAATCATGACCAAGGTTAAATCCAAAATCAACGATAAAAACAAAGAATTTAAGGTAACTACCTTAGGACATATTCAGCGGGGAGGAAACCCTACGGCCCGAGATCGGGTTTTAGCATCAAGATGCGGAATGGCAGCTGTAGAAGGTCTGATAGCAGGCAAATCCAACTGTATGGCAGGAATTATGAATCAGGAAGTTGTTTATACTCCATTTGGAGATTGCATTGGCAAAACCAAGCCGCTGATTCCGGATCATTTGAAACTAATTGAGTATTTAAGTATTTAAAATGGGCTATATTCCCTTATTTCTGACTATTGCAGGGGCTAGTCTTCTGTTTTTTATGACTGTAAAATATACGCTGCAGCGAAAGATCTCCTTGCAACGTGATTTATTGAATTCATTAGGAAAGCTATCACCCGAACTTCAGATTCCAGCAGATTCATTTCCAAATCCGGATGAAATTCTAGAGAAATTGAAAGAATCGAAAAAGAAACAGCCTAAAATAGAAGAGGCTTTGGAAATCGTGCGAGAGCTGAAAGTAAATCGAATGCAATACAATCGCCTGATCAAAAAAGCTCCTTACAACTGGGTAGCCGCAATTGGCGGTTTTCGGGAAATTTAAATTTGATTTTGAGGTTGATTAAGTGACCAATTCTTTATCAATCCAATTCATTATCTGATTTAACTCACTAGGATTAAACCATTGAATTTCAGTATCTTTTTTAAACCAAGTCAATTGCCTTTTCGCATATCGTCTGGAATTTCTCTTGAGTAGACGAATAGCTTCTTCTCGATCATATTTTCCTTCCAGGAAACCAAAAATCTCCTGATAACCGACGGTTTGTAATGCGTTCAAGTGTCTTTGGTCAAAGAATTTTTTCGCCTCCTCAAATAAACCTGCTTCAATCATTTGATCCATCCGGGCATCAATTCGTTGATAAAGTTCCTCACGATCTCTATTTAACCCGATTTTCAAAACCCGGAAAGGTCTATCAGTTTTAGTTCGCTTTCGAAAAGAACTGAAAGGTTTTCCTGTTCCCCGGATTATTTCCAAAGCTCGCATCAAGCGTTGAGGATTTTGAATATCCACTTCGGAGAAATAAATAGGATCTCCTTTTTTCACTTCTTCCTGTAGGAATGCCAGTCCCTTTTCTTCAAATTCCTGAATGATTTGAGCTCTAATTCCAGGCTCAACTTCAGGCATTTCATCCAAACCCTCTGTAATTACTTTGGCAAAAAGACCGGAGCCTCCTGTCATGATAACCACTTGCTTTTCTTTAAATAAATCCTCCAAAATCTTCAAAGCATCCTGCTCAAACTGCTTAACGTCATACTCCTCGTAAATAGAAATTGAATTAATCAAATGGTGAGGAACTGTAGCCAACTCCTCAGGGCTAGGTTTAGCTGTACCAATTTCCAACTCACGATAAAACTGCCTACTGTCGCAGGAAACGATGTCTGTTTTGAATTTTTTGGCTAGATTGAGGCATAGTTCAGTTTTGCCAACAGCAGTAGGGCCTACGATCAAAATCAAGGTGGGTTGGACAAGCAAAATGGGCGAGTTTTGGTTTCGTTTCAAAATTCCAAACTTAAGGAATGAAAAGCAAAAGCGTACTGATCGTAGAGGACAATGATTTGAATCGCCGTTTTTTTGAGAATTTGGTGGGACAAATCTGGAGTTATGAAAGCGCACTCAATGGTAGAGAGGCTATTGAGAAAGCCAGCCAAAAAGACTACGATTTGATCCTAATGGATATTCAAATGCCAGAAATCGATGGGATTCACGCACTCAAAAAAATTCGATCTCAAGGCAAAAACAATTGCCCTATCATAGCGGTGACAGCCTTTGCGGATGAAAGTGACCGGAGCGCTTTTATCCAAGAAGGGTTTGATGATTTTATCACGAAACCCATTCGTCCCAAGGAGTTTTTAGAAAAAATAAAGCGGGCCTTAGAAGATAAACCATTAAACAAAGAAAAGGAATACAATCAATTGATTATCAAAGAAATAATTTTTGATAATTCAGTGTTTGAGCAACTTAGTAAATACAACAAACCGGAGACCATATATCAGATTTACCAGGATTTTTTGGATGAAGCTTTTTCCCTTCTAAGGGAATCCAAAGAAGCTATCGAATCTGGAAATCCTGAGGAGGTCGTAAAGCAGGTTCACATTATCAAAGGAAACGCAGGCACACTCGGAATAAATTTGGTTTATATAGCTGCAGCAAAAACAGAGGCCTTTGGAAGAAGTGGGGATTTTGAAAAAATGAAGGAAGTCCTACACCACTTAGAAAAAGAAATTGAATCATTTCAGCAATATTTCAAGGAAGAAATTATTTTTAAGCCATGAGTTTACCAAAAAAGATACTTGTTGGGGAAGATAGCTCCATCATCATCAACCTTACCAAGAACGTTTTAGCATTCGAAAACTATGAGATGACTGCTGCCAGAAACGGAAAGCAGGTCTTGGAAAAACTTGAAAATGAGGATTTTGATCTGATTCTGATGGATATCAGCATGCCTGTATTGGATGGAATCGCCTGTACCAAATTGATCCGGGAAATGAAGGATGAGAAAAAATCCAGCATTCCCATTATTGCAATCAGCGGGAATATACATAACATGACCCATGAGGATTTCAGAAAGGCAGGCTTTGATGATTTTATTCAAAAACCCCTGGATTATGACCGGGTACTGGCTACGGTTAAAAAATTCCTGAACTAGTCATGGCAATCAAATACACCAAACATTTTTTAGACAAATTGGAAAACCTTTTTGCTGCGTCTGATTATATCCTTCGCTATGAAAAAGGAAATTTTAAATCAGGTTATTGCATTTTGAAAGACACCAAAATTGTCATTGTAAACAAATACTTCCCTCTAGAGGGGAAAATAAATGCTTTGGTAGACATTTTGGGAGAATTGCAGTTTAACCCTCAAGACTTCAGCGAAAAGTCCGTTCAAGATTTTCTCAAAGAATTGCAACAAACCCAATTGAAGTTTTGAAAATCCGTTTTTTAGGAACCGGTACTTCACAAGGAATCCCCGTAATTGGCTGTAATTGCGAGGTCTGTAAATCATTGGATTTTAGGGACCAACGATTTCGCACTTCCGCTCATATTGAAATCAATGGAAAAAGCATAGTCATCGACACCGGACCTGATTTTCGGATGCAAATGCTTCGGGCAGGCATTTCTCATTTGGATGCAGTGCTTTTTACACACGAACATAAAGACCATACTGCCGGTTTGGATGACATTCGTCCATTTAATTTTCGGCAGAATCGAGATATGCCCATATATGGGAGACAGCAGGTAATTGATCAAATCAAGCGTGAATTCTCCTATATTTTTTCTGAAGTCAAATACCCAGGTGTGCCGCGAGTAATTACTAACGTGATCGATCATGCTCCATTTGAGGTAGAAGGAATTCGAGTGACTCCAATTCCAGTAATGCACCATAAACTACCTGTTTTGGGTTTTCGAATCGGAGATTTCACCTACATCACAGATGCTAATTTTATCTCTGAGGAATCTAAAAAATTGATTCAGGGCTCAAAAATATTGGTTTTAAATGCCCTCCAAAAGACAGCTCATCAATCTCATTTTACTTTAGAAGAGGCCATAGAACAAGTGGGCTCACTAAATGTTGAGCAGGCTTATTTTACACATATCTCGCATAAATTAGGGCTACACCAAGAAGTGGAGAAGGAACTTCCCGAAGGAATCCATCTTGCATATGATGGACTCGTTTTAAATTTGCCCTGATGCATTTGAATTTTCATTTTCTACGATTCCTCTGTCCCAGGATTCAGGAAGTATTAAAGGGCTTTGAAATCAAAGCTTGTTTTTCTCAAAACAAGGATGAGCTGATTATTGAATTTCAGCGAAACGGGGAACTCAGATACCTTCGAGCACACTTCCTATCCCCTCACATATATTATTCTTTTCCGGAAAAATTCCAGCGGGCTAAGCGAAACTCCATCAATCTTTTTCCAGAACTAATTGGAGAAAAAGTAGCGCATTGCAAAGCATTAAATTATGAGCGAGCCTTTTACCTACAGTTTGAATCCGGAGCTATTCTGTTACTGAAACTTCACGGAAATCGCAGTAATTTATTATTCTACAAAGCCAATGAATTTGAGCCTCTACGGGTATTTAGAAATGAATTTCAGGATGATAATACCTTAGACTGGAGAAGCTTAGAGAAAGATTTGAACCTTAGTCAAGAACGGTTTTGGGAATTGGAGGGGAATGCCTCTCAGTTTTTGCCAACGCTTGGAAAAATCCCTCGGGAATGGCTTAAAAACAAGGGATACCTTTCCGCAAATCTCGAGGAAAAATGGCAGCTCATGCTGGAGGTAATCGATATGCTGGAAAGCCCCATTTTTTCTTTGGTTAAAAAGGATGAAGAGGTTTATCTCAGTTTATTACCCGAAGAGGAGGCTATTGCACAATTCTCCGATCCACTTGAGGCATTGAATGAACTTTTCTACAAGGCCTTGGTAGTTGGAGCTTTTGAGAAAGAAAAACGGCAATTGACCAAACATTTTTCGGAGCAATTAAAGCGAACGGAGAATTACCTGACAAAGGCGAAAAGTAAGTTGCTAGAATTGGAAACCGCTCCTCCACCCTCTCAAATCGCAGATGTGATAATGGCCAATCTCCATGCATTCCAAGATGGAAATTCGGCTCAGAACCTATTAAATTTTTACACACAGGAATCTATTCGAATTGAACTAAAACCGAAACAAAAACCTCAGGACTTAGCTGCTCAACTTTACCGAAAAAGTAAAAACCGACAAATTGAGCTGGATCAGCTCAAAGAATCTATTGAGTCCAAAGAACTTCAAAAACTTCATTTGGAAGAGTTACTAGAAGAACTCCATCAACTGGAAGATTTTCGTGCGCTTAAAGATTTCAAAAAGCGAAACGGCCAAGAAACTAAAATCTCCAAGGAACCTGAAAATCTTCCTTTCAGGCAGTTTCATATTGATGGAATGGATGTCTGGGTTGGGAAATCGGCAAAGGACAATGATGAAATGCTACGGAATTTTGTACATAAAAACGACATTTGGCTGCATGCCCGACAGGCGGCAGGCTCCCATGTGATAATTCGAAATGCTGTAGGAAAAATAATTCCCAAAACTGTATTGGAAAGAGCTGCATCCTTAGCTGCCTATTATTCCAAATTGAAAAATGAAAGCTTGGCTCCAGTGATTTACACAGAAGCAAAATATGTCCGCAAAGTGAAAGGAAGTGCTCCAGGAATGGTACTAGTCGATCGAGAAAGTACCATTTTGGTAAAACCTCAAGGACCTTCTGAAGAAATCGCTAAATAAGGTCAGTAACTAGGAGGTAGAATTGGTGCTTTCAGTGAGATTTTATTAAATCCCTTGACCAGAACTACTGTTCCAACAATACCAGTTGCTCCTCCTACATATAGCAAAGTCTTGCCTACATCTGGATTACTACCCAATAATTGACCGCCAATAATGGTCACCGTATATCCTATTGTTGCGATAAAAATTCCCTTTTTCAGCTGATTTTTGGAACGGTCCAAATTCAATTGAACTTCATACAATTCTTGATCTAAAGCCCGGATTTCTCTTCTCAGAGAGTCTAGATTAGCTTGTTGGGATGTGGTTTGGGAAAAGGATGTGGAGACAAGCAATCCCAAAAAAATGAAAAGAAGGAAAAAGCGACTCATGCTATTGATTAATCCAATTTTTAAATTCATTTACTCGCTCACGGGCCACTACTAAGTTTGCCTCGGCTTTGGTATTCATAGACAATGCTAATCGGCCGTTTACATAAGGTTTAATTTCGATTAAATCATCAAGATGAATAATCATTGAACGATTTATTCTATAAAATTTAAGCGGATCAAGCAAATCAGACTCTAATTCACTCAGGGAATGGTCAATGATATATCGAGTAGAAGAACCACTTTCCACCAAATAAGTCAAGCCATCTTCCGAATAAAAATAGGCAATATTTTCAGCGGAAATAAACACATACCTATTTCCCATTTTCGTCAAAAATCTTTTCTTATAAGACTTTGATTTATAATTATTTAATAAACTATCAATTAATTCTTGATTTAATATAGATTTAGATCCTTGATCATGGTATTTCACTGCTTTTTCAAGAGCTTTGACTAGGCGTTTTTCGTCAATAGGTTTAAGCACATAATCCAGACAATTGTGGTCGAAAGACCGTAGTGCATACTGATCATAAGCCGTGATGAAAATAACGGGAATAGAAAGTTCAGGAGATTCTGAAAATGCACGAAAACTTAAGCCATCCGCTAAATGAATATCACAGAGAATCATGTCAAAATTCCCAGTGTTCTTAAGATGTTCTTTTAAGCTTTTGATACTTTGAATAGCATCAATCACTTCCCAATCGGGGAAGTTTCTTCCAATGATGGACCTAATCCGTTGTTGTGCGAGGGGTTCGTCTTCTACCAACAGTAGTCTCATAAATTTCTATCAAAGGCAAGGTAACTTGAAAAAACTGCTCTCCATCTTTAATCTCAATGGATTGATTAAGAAACCTATATCTTTCAGAAATGTTTTGTAAGCCTATTCCGGTAGATTCTTCTAGTGCTTCTTTAAGTTGCTTTAGATTAGAAATTTTTAACTTATCTGAAACAGCTTCAATACGAATTTCTAAAGGTTCTTCCTCCGTAAAATAATTGTGCTTAACAGCATTTTCTACCAATAACTGCAAAACTGCAGGAGGCACCATTTTCTTTTTCACATCTACTTGGATGTTAATATCGAATGAAAGGGATTTTTCAAAACGTATTGCCAGCAGATCCAAGTAATCGTTTAAAAACTCAAGCTCATCTTCTAATGTGACCAATTCATGGACATTATTATTCAGAAGATAGCGATAAATCCCACTCAACTTATGCAGATAAGTATCTGCCAATTGGACATTTTCATGGATTAAAACAGAAAGGGCACTTAGATTATTGAAGAAAAAATGTGGATTTAGCTGCATGTTAAGGGATTCCAATTTGGCTTCCGTGCTGAGCAATTTCAATCGCTCGGCCTCTAATTTTTTCTCCCCATATTTTTTATTGAAAAAGTAAATAGCATTAACAGAATTTAGAAAAAGATTAATCCGAAAAAGAAAACCCAAGGTCAAAAGGAAGTTGGGCCTAGTCAATCCGAAAGGCCCACCAAATAATACTCCAGTTACCTCAACAGATAACAAAGCTACTCCTGAAATCAGGATAAAACTTGCAAAGAACTGGAATACCAGCGGATGAATTTTGGTGATTTTCGGAAGAATCCATGATTCGATTAAAAAATTTATACCCCATACGAGGTAACACAAGACCAGGATAAGGATGAAAAGTTGCTTTTGGGGTAATGCTGCCTGAAAAAGTCTATCTCCATCCAAGATTAGGATGTTAAAAAAGGAGTAAATCCCCAATAAACCCGGAAAAATCCATTTGTATTGATGGCTGAACATTCCGCTACTTCCTTTCCCCTTCTTTTGAAATTAAATAAGAAAGCAAGGGTTGGGAATTTTTTCCCTCCCCTTGCATGTGGTAGTTAAATCTATAATATTATAAGGTTGGGAGCAATACTCCATTGATTACGTGAACCACTCCATTCTCAATGGCCACATCAGCAACCTGTACTGTATAAGTTTTTCCTCCTGCGTCAGTTACAGTAACAGTTCCACCGGTTCTTGTCACAGTTAAATCTTCTCCTGCCAAGGTTGGAACAGTTTGAGTTCCTTCTGCCAAATCAGTAGAAAATGCGACTGCAGGAACGACGTGGAAGCCCAATACTTTCTGCAATCCATCTATTCCAATCGCATTAACCAATTCGTCCAAAGAAGCAACTCCTAGGTCTCCAAGCAATTGCACAAAAGCATCATTGGTAGGAGCAAATACCGTAATCGCCTCTGCATCAAGCAACGCTTGACCCAAGCCCGCTTCTGTCACTGCATCCAAAAGAATGGTTAGGTTCGCATCAGTAGCTGCTTCCACCAAATTAGGTAGATCTTCTTCTGGCAACAAAACACCATCGATCACATGTACAACTCCATTTTCAATAGCAACGTCCGCAACGGCTACGTTAAAGGTATTTCCTCTAGCATCAGTTACGGTCACAGAAGAACCACTTCTAGTCACAGTCAAATCTTCTCCAGCTAAAGTTGGAACTGTCTGAGCTCCCTCTGCCAAATCAAAGGAGAAGGCAGTAGCAGGCACTACGTGGAAGCCAAGAATTCGAGTAACTTCATCCAAACCAACAGCATTCACCAACTCTTGAAGAGAATTCAAATTCAAGGCAGCTAGAAGATTCAAGAAAGCTTGATTGGTAGGAGCAAATACCGTGATGGCTTCCGCATCAAGTAAAGTTTGTCCTAAACCAGCAGCTGTAACGGCATCTAGCAAAACAGTAAGATTTGCAGCAGTAGCTGCTTCTACCACGTTTGGTAGGCTAAATTCAGGGAGCAATACCCCATCAATTACATGCACGACACCATTAGAGATAGCAACATCAGCCGCAACCACATTTGAAGTATTTCCCAAAGCATCAGTAACAGTTACTCCAGAACCTCCCGCAGTTACCGTTAATTCCTGACCTGCAAGTGTTGTAAATGTATTTGTAGCTGATAAATCAGTTGAAAAAGCTACTGCAGGAACTACATGGAAACCAAGAATTGTCTGCAAATTTTCAATTCCGCCAATTTTGGCAACCAATTGATCCAAATTAGCAGCGTTGTAAGCCTGAAGAGCAGCTCCAAAAGCCTCATTAGTAGGTGCAAAAACTGTAATTGCATCAGCTCCTAGCAAGGCACCACCTAGATTGGCAGCAGTCACTGCATCCAATAATGTAGTCAATCCGGCCGCCTGAGCTGCCTCCACAATATTAGGAAGCATCAAGTCCGGCAACATCATCCCGTTGATGACATGCACTACTCCATTTGCAATTTCAATATCGGCGGCAACCACTTGAGCGGTTCTACCCAATTGATCAATGACAGTTACTACACCACCTGCTACCTCCACAGTGATTTCCTGGCCGGAAAGCGTAGTAAAAGTGTTTGTTGGTTGTAAATCTCCGGAGAAAGCAACAGCTGGCACCACATGGAATCCTAACACCTTCTCAAGATTTTCAATTCCTCCAATTTTCAAGACCAATTCATTTAAATCGGCAGCTCCAAAAACTTCCAAGGCAGCTGCAAAAGCCTCATTAGTTGGAGCAAACACAGTGATGGCTCCTGCGGAAAGAAGTTGATTTGCCAAACCATCCACAGCAGTAACTGCAGTTAATAAGGTGGTCAATCCTGCATCAGTTGCCGCTTCAACCAAATCAGGTTTTGGCAATTCAATAGATGGAATCAAAACGCGGTCAATTACGTGAACAGCCCCATTTTCGATTTTTACATCGGCCATAACAACCTGCGCAACATTACCTACTGCATCTTCAACAGTAATGATGTCCCGGCCTGCACGTCTAACGATCAATTGTTGACCTGCTAAAGTTGTAACCACGTTGGTTTCACTTAATTGATCTTGAAAAATCGCTGTCGGAACAACGTGAAATCCTAGGACAGTCTGCAGATTCATAGGACCTCCTAATTTTTCCACCAACTCGTCTAAACTACTGGCATCAAATTCAGCAAGCGCATTGGCGAAAGCATCATTAGTTGGCGCAAAAACCGTGATAGCATTTTGGTCTTGTAATGCTGCTTCCAATCCTGGAATAGAACGTACAGCAGTGACTAAAGTGGTCAAGCCTGCGTCTTCAGCGGCTTGCATTAACGTTGGAAGCGGGACTGGACCTTGATAGTCTTCATTTTCACAGGAGACAAAGGTCAAAATAAAAGCCCCAATAAACAGGTACTTTAAGAATTTGAACATAGCGATATTGGTTAGTTTTCTTTCAAAACCTCTCAATTGCTAATACTGATTTAGGTAATTCTTTGAATTGTTGAAAATGTGAGTTGAACTGTAGATACTTCCCCTTGAATTGAAAAAAGCCCCGAAGGGCTTTTATTATTTCACGATATGAATCTTCAACATATTGGTTCGGCCTTTTTCTTTGAGCGGCATACTTGCTGTGTTGATAATGATGTCACCAGAATTGACATGCTCATCATTCTTTAAAGTGTTTTCAATATCCTCAAATGTAGCATCTGTGGAAACTTGATTTTCGTAATAGTAGGCGCGAACTCCCCAAACCAATGCCATCTGGGTAATCAATCTTTTATTTCTGGTGAATACAAAAATATTTGCCTTAGGCCTATGAGATGCCAATCGGAAGCCAGTAAAGCCAGAAGATGTAATTCCTACAATAGCCTTTGCTTTTACATTCCTAGAAAGACGGGCAGCCATTAAAATCAAATTATTGCTTAAGAAGGTAGGCTCGTCTTCTTGAATCTTATAGAGATGATGATAAATCTCTGCATTTTTCTCCAAATAGGTAATTATGCTGCACATAGCCTTGACTGCATTGACCGGATAATTTCCAGAAGCAGTTTCCGCTGAAAGCATCACAGCATCTGCACCATCCAAAACGGCATTTGCTACATCGTTGGTCTCTGCTCGGGTTGGCCGAGGATTGTTAATCATGCTTTCCATCATCTGGGTGGCAATGATCACTGGTTTACATGCCAACTTACATTTTTCGACCATTTTCTTCTGCCAAAGCGGTACAATCTCCTGAGGAACTTCCACTCCCAAATCCCCGCGTGCTACCATGATGGCATCAGTCGCCTCGATGATCTCATCAATATTTTCAAGCGCTTCAGGCTTTTCGATTTTGGCTACAATTTTACAGCTCTTACCTGCCTTCTCTATTCGCTCTCTTAAATCTAAGATATCTTCAGGAGAACGCACAAATGACAAAGCAATCCAATCTACTTCCTGCTCAAGGCCAAACTTTAAGTCCTCGATATCCTTTTCAGTCAATGAAGGTGCAGAGACTTTTGTATTTGGTAGGTTGATTCCTTTTCTGGATTTCAAAATTCCACCGTGAATGACGGTACAATTAACATTTTTACCATCTGTATCATCTACCACTAATTCCAAGTTTCCGTCATCAATCAGAATCCGGTCACCTGGAACCACATCATTAGGAAGATTTTGATATACGGTGGACACCAAGGAGGAAGTACCCACCACAGGGTCATTGGTGATGGTGATTTTATTTCCAGGAGCAATTTCCACTCCATTATTCTCAACCTCTCCTACCCGGATTTTCGGTCCTTGAAGATCCTGAAGGATACCCAAGTTCAAATTTTCCTCCTGATTTATTCTTCGAATGATTTCGATTACTTTTTGATGCACTTCGTGCGTCCCGTGAGAAAAATTCAACCGAAAAACATTGGCCCCGGCTGCTGCCAAACTTTTGATAGTTTCATAATTATTGGAAGCAGGACCAATGGTGGCTAGGATTTTGGTTTTATTGAAATGACTCATTTTTAATAGGTTAGTAGGTTTTCTTTCGACTTTAGTTTAGTGATGTCCAATTTGATGACATTTTGAATAAATGGGTTTTTTGAAAGTTCTGAAGCAAAAAACTGGGCATCAATTTGATAGGTTTCATCTTGTACTAGCAGGAAGTAATCCATGGATTTGAGCTCCGGTATCAAATAAGACACTTGTCTTTCGGAGCTTAGCGCTTTATTTTTCAAAAGCTGGATATATCCGTGCGGTAAAGAAAGGAAATATTGGCTAATTTTCAGATTGGGAACGGACAAAAACTCAATTTCCAAATCCTCAGTTCGGATCAAGTTGATATTCAATTCCCGATTGATTAACCAAGCCATTTTGTAATCCTTTACAGGGGATACAATGCCCAAAAGTTCAAAATCATAGGTATGTTCTATTTGTAGTTTTACCTTCTTCATAGGGGCACAACATGGCGCAGTTCAAAGTTAGAAATAAAAAACATTCGAAGGGCAGTCTTGATTCTGTCAAAAATTTACTTGAATCATTTCTTTGTCTATTAGCTTTTAAATATATTTCTTTGCGGAGTGTTATTAACTAAACTGATCACAAAATGTCTGAAATTGCACAAAAAGTAAAAGCCATCATTGTTGACAAACTGGGCGTAGAAGAATCTGAAGTGACTATGGAAGCAAGCTTTACCAACGATTTGGGAGCTGATTCTTTGGACACAGTAGAATTGATCATGGAATTCGAAAAAGAATTCAATATCTCCATCCCAGACGATCAGGCTGAGCAAATTGGTACAGTCGGACAGGCTGTTTCCTACCTGGAGGCTAACGTCAAATAATAACCCTTAAATTCATTCCATGAATTTGAAACGAGTTGTTGTAACTGGTATAGGTGCCCTTACACCCATTGGCAATACTTCCGAAGAATTTTGGAAGGGATTGGTAGCGGGTGTAAGCGGCGCTGCACCAATTACCAAATTCGATGCTTCACTTTTCAAAACCCAATTTGCCTGTGAGGTCAAAAATCTCAATGTAGATGATTTTATTGACCGCAAAGAAGCACGCAAAATGGATCTTTTCACCCAGTACGCAATGATTACCGCCGATGAGGCGATTGTTGATTCTGGGCTGGATCTTGAAAAAATTGAAAAATCCAGAGCAGGAGTTATCTGGGGTTCCGGAATCGGCGGACTTCGTACTTTCCAAGAGGAAGTAGCTGCTTTCGCAACAGGTGATGGCACTCCTAGATTTAATCCATTCTTTATCCCAAAAATGATTGCGGATATCAGTGCTGGATTTATTTCAATTAAGTATGGATTCAGAGGTCCAAACTTTGTAACAGTATCTGCTTGTGCATCTGCAACCAACGCCTTGATTGATGCATTCAATTATATCCGACTAGGAAAAGCTGATATTTTCATTTCAGGTGGTTCTGAAGCTGCAGTTACCGAAGCTGGTATTGGAGGTTTCAACGCCATGAAGGCATTGTCACAACGCAATGATTCTCCAGAAACAGCCTCCAGACCTTTTGATAAAGACCGTGACGGTTTTGTATTGGGAGAAGGAGCTGGCGCACTGATTTTGGAAGAATACGAGCATGCAGTTGCCAGAGGTGCTAAAATCTATGCTGAATTGGTAGGTGGTGGTATGTCTGCTGACGCCAACCATATTACCGCACCTCATCCAGAAGGATTAGGAGCAAGTGAAGTAATGCAGGCAGCACTTCGAGATGCGAATCTGAAACCAAAAGATGTTGATTACATCAACGTTCACGGAACTTCTACCCCATTGGGTGATGTCAGTGAAACCAAGGCTATTGAAAAAGTCTTTGGTGAGCATGCTTACAATATGAATATATCCAGTACAAAATCCATGACAGGTCACCTGTTAGGAGCGGCTGGAGCTATTGAAGCAATTGCCTCTATTTTGGCAATTCAAAACGGGATCATCCCTCCTACCATCAACCATTTCACAGATGATGAGCAGTTTGATCCTCGATTGAATCTGACATTCAATAAAGCTCAAGAGCGCGAAGTGAATGTAGCCTTAAGCAATACCTTTGGATTTGGCGGACATAACTGCTCTGTCATTTTCAAAAAAATTAATTAAGAGAAAAGCTTGAGACTCCTTCAGCGACTCGGATTACAGCGTATTTTATTAAACAAAAAAGATCAAAGGCTTGCCTCCTCCATCAAATTGATGGTGGGTCGCAAGCCTTTAAATATTTCCCTCTATCGACTCGCCCTTACCCCTGCGGGATTAGGGAAGGAAAATGAACGAGGTCACAAAATCTCCAATGAACGTTTGGAATTTCTAGGAGATGCCGTGTTAGGGTCGGTTGTCGCTGAGTATTTATTTCAAAAGTATCCACTTCGAGATGAAGGTTTCTTGACTGAAACCCGATCAAAACTTGTAAATCGGGAAAGTTTGAATGAAACCGGGATCAAAATTGGGCTCCGGACCATCTTACAAGACTACTTTTTGGAAAAACCTTTTACAGGCAGCAAATCCCTTTACGGCGACATGTTGGAGGCGCTCGTGGGTGCAGTATATTTAGATCGTGGATATGCTTTTACCAAGAATTTCATCCTGACTCGAATTTTACTCCATTTCGATATTGAGGGAATGATCTCCACGACCATGAATTACAAATCTAAAATTGTGGAATGGTCCCAGCGGGAAAACAAGAACATCGATTACAAAATTTTAGAAATTAATGGCAACCAACGATACAAAGAGTTTGTTGTTGCCTTGGTTGTAAATTCAAAAGAAGTGGCCACCGGAAAAGGCCCAACCAAAAAGAAAGCGGAACAGGAAGCTTCAAAAAATGCCTGTGAAACTCTCCAAATACCTACCTAAACCAATTTTCACCCATTCATGTCCTCACTTTCGCTCGCACTCGCTACGGTCAATCAGACTCCTTTAGATTGGGAGGGAAATTTGCATCGAATAATTTCAGCTCTGGAAGAGGCTATTCAGCAAAATGCTGACTTGGTCATATTTCCAGAATTGGCCATTACCGGCTATGGTTCAGAGGACCTTTTTCTTAGCTATTGGTATCCAAAAAAAGCCTTGGATCAACTGAACAAATTGATTCCTCATTGTCAAAATACCACGGTTGCCGTTGGGCTACCCTATCGAATGGGTGAAAAAGTCTACAATACCATGGCTATCATTGAAGATGGTGAGTTGTTGGGTTTTGTAGCAAAGCAATTTATGGCCATCGATGGAGTTCATTACGAATTCCGCTGGTTTACCCCTTGGGAAGCAAATCAACAGGTGAAGGTGGATTTCTTTGGGAAGGAAGTTCCATTGGGAGATTTAACTTTTACGAAAAAGGGGGTTCATTATGGATTTGAAATCTGTGAAGATGCTTGGAGAGGTGAGGCCCGTCCTGGATACAGACTTTGCGAACGAAAAGTTGACCTCATCGTCAGCCCAAGTGCCAGTCATTTTGCCATGGGTAAAACCTTGGAACGAAAAAAACTTATTGAAGACAGTTCCAGAATGTTCGATTGCTATTATGGCTATATCAACCTTTTAGGAAATGAGGCTGGTCGAATGATTTTTGATGGAGAAAGTCTCTTAGCCAAATCCGGGAAAATATTATTTAGAAATCAACTTTTATCCTTCCAAGATTACCAAGTAAATGTTGTTCAATTGGAAGAAAAAGAACAGGAAATCGCAGAAATTAGAAGCAAAGAATGGGAATTTACCCAAGCAACTTCATTGGGCTTATTCGATTACTTGAGAAAAAGTAAAAGTCGAGGTTTTGTACTTTCTCTTTCAGGAGGAGCAGATTCCTCCACAGTGGCGGTTTTGGTAGCAGAGATGGTGAAGTTAGGTTTGCAAGATTTGGGACTTCAACGCTTCTGCGAAAAAATTGGGATTTCTGACTATGAAAAATTTGCCAAGAACCCTGAAAAGCAATTGGTAGGAACTCTTCTTACCACTGCTTATCAAGGAACTGCTAACTCTTCCCAAGACACTTTTGAGAGTGCGAAATCCCTCGCTGAAAGTCTAGGGGCGGTTTTTCATCATTGGACCATCGATGAGGAAGTTGCTTCCTACACCGCTAAAATAGAATCGGCAATTGGAAGGAAATTGACTTGGGAACAAGACGATATCACCCTTCAAAATATTCAAGCACGCTCCCGCTCTCCGATTATTTGGATGCTAGCCAATTTAAAGCATGCATTATTGCTTGCAACATCCAATCGGTCTGAAGGCGATGTAGGTTACACCACCATGGATGGAGATACCAGTGGAAGTATTTCTCCGATTGCCGGAGTGGATAAGCATTTCATTTTACATTGGATTCAATGGGCGGAAAAAAACCTGAACCGTCCAGGTCTTGCCAAAGTCAATTCATTGCAACCAACCGCTGAGTTACGTCCTCAAGAGCGAACTCAAACTGATGAAAAGGATCTGATGCCTTATGCCGTTATTGTCGAAATCGAAAAACTAGCCATTCGAGATCGGCGGTCACCTATGGACGTGTTTTTGATTCTCAAAGAAGAACTTGAACTCGAAGAGGGACTTTTAAAATCATATATCAAAAAATTCTTCCAACTTTGGGCTAGAAACCAATGGAAACGGGAAAGACTAGCTCCTTCCTTCCATTTGGATCAATTTAATGTAGACCCTAAAACCTGGTATAGATTCCCGATTTTATCGGCAGGTTTCAAAGAAGAGTTAGAGCAACTAGAGCAACTTTAAAATGAACATTACTTCCATTTTGAATTACATTGTTTGGGATCCAAATCCAGCTGTTTTTGCTGGTTTTGATCGTTTAAGATGGTATAGTTTACTTTTCGCTTTGGGATTTATCATTTCCCAACAATTCATGGTTTACTTTTTCCGGAAGGAAGGTCATGATGAAAATCTGGTTGACAAGCTGACCATTTACATGGTATTGGCGACTATCATCGGTGCCAGACTGGGACATGTGCTTTTTTATGAGCCAGCAAAATATTTGAGCAACCCAATTGAAATTTTGAAGGTTTGGGAAGGTGGATTAGCCTCCCATGGAGCAGCAATCGCGATTTTGATTGCTCTTTGGATTTATGCAAAAAAGACTCCTGGACAAAGCTATTTGTGGGTAGTTGACCGGATTGTGATCGTCACTGCTATGACCGGAGCGTTGATTCGATTGGGAAATTTGATGAATTCTGAAATAGGTGGAAAAGATACTGGAACCGACCAAGGCATTGTCTACGCCTGGGATATTGAAGAAATTCTTCAATCCCTTCGTGTTCCAATCGAATCCATTGATGCCTACAAGCCTGCGGACCGGGAGAATGAGCTACAAGGCAATGGAATTGTGCCGGTAAACATTGAAATCCGAATCAATAAGGGAAATTTCACAAAGGAAACCTTGGAAAACACCCTTAGAAGTGACGTAAAATATGCATTGACTCAATTTAATTCCTCAAAGCAATACTTAGCAGAGCCCCTGGAAAGTGACTTGAATCTGGAATTGAAAGAAGAGCCAGGAATGTATGTGGCTACCATCAAAACTTTTGGAAAAACCAAGCATCCCACTCAAATTTATGAATCCCTCTCCTATTTCGTGATTTTCTTGATTTTACTGTCGATATGGGCGAAATACAAGGAACGGGTTCCCGATGGTCTGCTATTGGGATTATTCTTAGTAATGGTCTTTGGAATGCGTTTCGTATGGGAGTTTTTCAAAGAAAACCAAGTGGAATTTGAAGATGCTATGCAGTTCAACATGGGGCAACTTCTTAGTATTCCGCTAGTTTTGGGAGGAATTATTTTGATCGCAAGAGCTTTGAAAATGGGGCTGAAAAAGCCAGCTAATTAAGGAACCGGGTCATGCCCATGTCCTCCCCATGGATGGCAACGGGAGATTCGTTTGATTCCTAGCCAGCCGCCTTTAAAAGGGCCATGCTTCAGAATAGCTTCCTTCATGTACTGACTACAGGTAGGTGTATATCGACAAGATGAAGGAAAAAGCGGCGAAATGGTATATTGGTATACTAAAACGGGAAAAATGGCAATTTTTCTAACAAGGTTTTTCCACATTGGTTGTTTATGATGCATGGCCTTTTCAAAACCAAAAGTACTAACTGAAAATTCCCTTTGAGACTTTCATTCAGACATATTTCCATTTTAATCTTCATTTTTTGGGGATGGTCTGCCAAAGTCTTGGCACAGGATACGTCCTATTCACCTGTACAGATGGATACACCTGACAGTATTTTTGTGAATAATATTTTTGTAATCGGAAATGAAAAAACCCAAAAAAACATCATTCTGAGGGAATTAGATTTTGGGCAAGGTTATTATTACGATTTAGACACCTTCTTGGAAATAATTCAAGCAGATCGAAATAAAATCTATAACCTCAGGCTATTTACTTCGGTAGAAATCACTCCGCTTTTTACAGGTGGAGATCAGGTGGAGGTTTTAATCGCTGTAAAAGAGCGCTGGTATATTATCCCTTCTATTATTTTCCAATTGGCTGACCGTAACTTTTCCGAATGGTGGACCAATCAAGGAAGGGACTTTTCTAGAGTAAATTATGGACTTCGAGTCTCTCATTCCAATGTCGGTGGAAGGAATGAGAAATTGAGATTCAGCGGTCAACTTGGCTTTACAAGAGCTTTGGATTTGCGATACAGCAAACCCTACATTGACAAGAAACAAAAGCATGGACTTGCCGGTCAGTTCACATACTTTGAGCAAAAAACCATTCCCATTCGATCTGCCAATAATAGACAGCTCTTTTTCACAAGCGAAACAGAAGACGTACTCCGTGAAAATCTGACTGCGGCAATCCAATATACCTTTAGACGAACTTTCTATAATTTCCACTTCTTCACCTTGGGATATACCTCGACCAAAATAGACCCCGAAGTCTTGGTGCAAAACCCAACTTATTTTCAACATGGAGAGAACAAGCTTCAATACCTCTACATGAGTTATTCTTTCCGGCATGATAACCGAAACTTGGCAGCTTATGCCACTAAAGGGGAACTTCTACAACTTTCAGCAACCAAATACGGAATATTTAACACAAAAGATATTGATGAAATCGAGGTCAGTCTGACTGCCAACAAATACCTGAGTCTCAATGATCGCTTTCATTTTGTCACAGGCCTAACTGGCTCTTGGTTTTTGAGCCAAAGACAGCCTTACACTCTGGTTAGAGGAATAGGATATTCACCTAATTTTATCCGGGGTTATGAATTAAATGTGATAGAAGGGCAGCAATTGTATGTCCATAAAAATAGCTTCCGTTGGAAATTTATCGATTGGGAAATTGATGTATCCTCCGTCATGCCTTTGGAGCAATTCAGTACCGTTCCTTTCCGATTTTACCTAAGTGCAAACTTTGACCATGGCTATGTCAAGGACAGAAATTTAATTCCCGAGAATGCTCGCCTCACCAATCGCTATCTTTTCGGATATGGACTTGGTATCGATTTGGTTGGATTCTATGACTCTGTTTTTCGATTTGAATACTCATTGAACAATCAAGGAGAGGGGAATTTCTTCCTGAACTTTAAGGCACCTTTTTAAGACTTTTTTAGTCAAAAACCTCATTGACTTAAATTTCCATTGACTCAATTTGTAGTTTAGACATTTTTTTACCTAAATTAATGGTAGATTTTTCAGCCTTTTTTCATGAAAGCAGGTGGTTTTTTATTCTTTTTCCTGGGAATATTATTTTCAGCTTTTTCCCAAACTGATCCCTTAACGCAGGTCCATGGTGCTCAAAATCAGGGAATCGGAAATCAGCGGGTGCATCTCCCATCTACCTGGTCTTATTTCAACAATATCGGGGCTTTGGATAGAATTAATAAGTCCGGGATTTCAGTTGGATACGACCATCGCTTTGGACTTCAGGAGCTTACCACTTGGAGCCTTGCAGCTGCAATCAAAAATAGGAATGGAACCTTCGGATTTGGAATCAGCCGATTTGGAGGAAAGCTTTTCAATCAACAAGCCATCGGGATTGGCTATTCACATACTTTGGGAATAAACAGCATCGGCTTGAAAATGGAATATTTTCAAACCCAACTAGAAGGTTTTGGAAGTGGCGGATCACTTCTTTTTAGTCTGGGAGGCATAACAGAATTAGGCCCCAAAGTATTCCTTGGAGCCAATATCAGCAATATTAATGGAGCAAAAATCAGTAAAGAAAGTAATTCCCGCCTACCTACTCTGGTACAACTGGGTTTGCATTATCTACCAATCGAGTCTTTAAGCCTTCTCGTCGAACTGGAAAAAGATATACAGAAAGCCCCTCAGCTGAAGGCCGGATTGGAATATCGCCTCCAAAAATGGTTATCTCTACGCTGCGGAATCAATTCACAACCTTCCCGGTTTTTTGCCGGATTCAGTATTCAAAAGGGAAATTTGAGACTGGATTATGCGTATAGTCAATTAGCCCCTCTTGGTTCGACAAATCACCTAAGCCTGAATTACCAATGGGGAGATTGATAACAATAGCGGCATTGCTTATTTGGATTTTAGGAATTCACTCCGCATTTCCCCAACAAGTCCAAAGGCCAGAAATTGATCTGGAATCCCTAATTGAGCGCCTTTTTCCTATACCGGAAGAAGATGTTGACTACGAGCGGATTTATGAAGTTTTGCTCCAACTCTATTTAAATCCCATCAACCTTAATAAAGCAGATTTCGACGCATTGCAGGCAATTTATCTTTTGACTCCCTCCCAGATTGACGGGCTCCTTTCCTATCGAAGTCGGTATGGTAATTTGCTTTCACTTTATGAGCTTCAGGCTATTCCTGAATTTGATTTAGAGACCATTGATCGAATTATTCCCTTTGTCACTTTGGAAGATGGAGAAAAGCGAACAGAACCTTTCTGGAAACGGCTTCGAAATGAAGAACAAACCTTTCTAATTTTTAGACATCGGAGAGTTTGGGAAAAAAGGAAAGGATTTAGCCCTCCTGACACTTCAAGTACAGGAAGAATCAGTAGCCGATATTTGGGCGATCCCAATGATTTGTACCTCCGATTCAGAACCCAACGTTCACGCGATTTTAGTTTGGGATTTACCTTGGATAAGGATGCCGGCGAACAATTCATTTGGAATCATCCTTCCCGTCGGTATGGATTCAATTTCTTTTCTTTCCATTTTCAGAGATACCAAGTTGGAAAATGGAAAACCCTCGCATTAGGAGATTTTCAGGCATCTTTTGGGCAAGGTTTAGTCTTTGGAGCTGGCTATACCCTGGGTAAAGGAGCAGAAACAGTCCCAACAATTCGGAGAAGTTCGGTAGGAATTTTGCCCTACACGGCTTCCCTAGAGTGGGGATTTTTTCGAGGTGGAGCAGCAACTTATCGACACAAGAAATGGGAATTCACGGCCTTAGTTTCTTCGGCTCCGCGGGATGGACGATCGGTGTCGGCAATTGATAGTTTGGCCGATGAAAACTTTTTTATCAATTCTTTTAATCAAAGTGGACTCCATCGAACACCATCCGAAATAAGCACAAAAAATCAATTTCGGGAATACAATATTGGCTCTGCAATTCAATTTCAGGTCAATCCAAAACTTTCTATAGGGAGCACTTTTTTACATACCCAATTCAGTCAAGAATGGATACCAACCTCAAGACCCTACAATCAATTTGAATTCCAGGGAAAGACGAATCAGTTAGGAAGTTTCTATTTCAACTATAACTGGAAAAACTTTTTGTTTTTCGGAGAATCAGCCCTTTCCAAATCTGGTGGAAATGGAAGCGTCTTGGGGTTCATTACTAGTTTAAGCTCACAAGTCGATCTTTCCATGCTTTGGCGAAATTATGACAAAAACTTTCACAGCTTCTATGGAAATGCCTTTGCTGAAAGTAGCAGACCAATTAATGAACGGGGTATCTATATGGGAATGGAAATCAGGCCGATAAAAAAATGGAAGCTCAACGCTTACTACGATTTTTTTCGATTTCCATGGCTAAAATATAGGCTCTATAATCCCTCTTTTGGGAATGAATGGCTGACTCGACTTAGCTATCAAGCTTCAAAATCCCTACAGGTATTTCTCCAATACAGAGAAGAACAAAAGGATCGAAATCTTCCCGATTTAAATGAACCCCAAACCACCTATCAAAGTGCGACTGTAAAAAGGCGAAATGGTCTTTTCAATCTAGACTATCGAATCAACAAAAATCTATTTATCCGAAGCCGAGTTTGGTGGAGTCAAGTCACTATCCAAAGTCAACAAAGCAATGGCATGATGGTGGTTCAGGATATCCGATTAGATCAGAGTCGATGGAAAATTACAGCCAGATACGCCCTTTTTGATACAGATGATTATGACAGCAGAATTTATGCATACGAAAATCATGTTCTTTGGACTTTTTCAATTCCGGCATTTTCGGGGCAAGGACAACGGTATTATTTACTCGGTGAATACGATCTTTCGAAAAAACTCAGACTCTACTTTAGATGGGCAAGGACTACCTATACCGATCGGGAAAAAATAAGTTCCGGGCTTCAGGAAATTCAAGGAAATAGACAATCTGAAACCACCCTTCTTCTTCGATATTTTCTAAATCGCTAAATTTCCATCAATGGTGTGTATAGAAGCCACCATTTTTATAATTTGAACCTCTCGTTATTACCACCAAATCTTATGAATAAATTACTTACAACAGCAATTATCCTCCTTGGGATGATTACTCCTGTTTTCTCCCAAAATCTAGATTTAAGCAAACTTGAGCAAAATGAAGGCTTCGTTGATTTTTATCTAGATAGAGAAAAGGGGAAAATCTATCTGCAAATTGAGGATTTGGAAAAAGAATTTCTCTATGTCAATTCCTTGACTGCAGGGGTTGGTTCCAATGACATCGGCTTGGACCGAGGTCAATTAGGAAATACCCGAATAGTGGAATTTAGAAGATCCGGAAACAAGCTTTTCTTGGTTCACAAAAACTATGATTTCCGAGCCTACTCATCCAATCCTTATGAGGTAAAATCCGTCCAAGATGCATTTGCAGAATCCATACTATGGGGATTTGAGATTACGCAAAAGAGCGGAGATGGATTTATCGTAGATGCCACTAATTTTTATATGCAGGATGCTCATGGCGTATCTGATCGCCTTAGCCAACGCCGTCAGGGCTCTTATCGAGTGGATGCTTCTCGTTCTGGCCTTTACTATGAAATGACCAAAAACTTCCCTCAAAATACCGAAGTCGAAGCCACAATTACTTTGACTGGTAATGCAACGGGAGGACTAATTCGGTCTGTGACACCTAGTCCTGATGCAGTGACTGTTAGACAGCGGCATTCATTTATTCAGTTGCCAGACGATAATTATACTCCGCGGGAATTCGATCCTCGGGGTGGTTTCTTTTCCATCAGTTACATGGATTTCACCACTCCTATTTCAGACCCAATCATGAAGCGCTTCATTTCTAGACACCGATTGGAAAAGAAAGATCCAAATGCAGCAGTATCTGAAGTTGTCGAACCGATCGTCTACTACTTGGATCGTGGTACTCCAGAACCGGTAGCTTCGGCTTTGATTGAGGGAGGAAATTGGTGGAATCAGGCTTTTGAAGCTGCAGGCTTTAAAAATGCTTTCCGAGTAGAGTTGGCACCGGAAGGAATGGACCTGATGGATGTGCGATACAATGTCATTCAGTGGGTACACCGATCGACTCGAGGATGGTCCTATGGAAGCAGTATTCGAGATCCAAGAACAGGAGAAATCATCAAAGGACAGGTTTCTTTAGGTTCCCTTCGCGTGAGACAAGATTACTTGATTGCTCAGGGATTATTACAGCCATTTGAGGATGGAAAACCAGCCGATCCAAAAATGCTGGAATTAGCATTAGCAAGATTGCGTCAATTATCGGCTCATGAAATTGGTCATACTATCGGTTTGGCACATAGTTATGCTACCTCTGCTTCAGGTCGATCTTCTGTTATGGATTATCCTTACCCATTGATCACTCAAGACAGTCAAGGAAATTTGGATCTTTCCGCTGCATATGATGACAAAATTGGAGAGTGGGATAAATGGGCCATTACTTATGGTTATGGGTATCCAAAAGCCGGCGAAGATGAAGCAACTTTCTTGAATAGAACCTTAGAAGAGACTTTCGATGCAGGGTATGAATTCATCACTGATTCTGATTCCCGAGATCCAAGTGGTGCTCACCCACGCTCCCATTTATGGGATAATGGAAAATCAGCTCCTGAGGAATTACTTCGAATGTTGGAATTGAGAAAAAATAAACTCCAATCATTTGGCTTAAATGCTATTCCAAATGGAACTCCTCAAGCTTTATTAGAAGAAGTGCTCGTTCCTCTTTTCCTTATGCATCGCTATCAGGTAGAAGCCACGAGCAAGGTAGTCGGTGGTTTGGATTACTTGTACAAAGTCAAAGGAGACAATCAGCCCAATCATTCTTGGATTGATTCTAAACTTCAAAATGAAGCAGTTTCGGCTCTATTAAAAACCATTGAACCAGAACAACTGGAGGTACCTCAACATATTTTGGCTTTGATTCCTCCACGTCCCTATGGATATGGAAAAAATCGGGAAACCTTTGTTTCTAGAACCGGGCCGATATTTGACCCTATTGCCCCTGCTGAAAATATTGTTGATGCAGTATTCACCTTTCTTTTGGAAAGTGGAAGAGCAAATCGTCTTCATTTACAAGCTTTACAGAATTCCAGTCTTCCTAGTTTCGAAAGCGTCTTGAATCAAATCAGCAATCAGTTGTTTCAAAACAACCTCCCTTCTGGCCTACAGCAGGAAATCAAGATGATGACAGAAGCAAAATATGTTGAATACCTCATCAATCTTTCTAAGAATGGAAACGCCTCCAATTCTGTGAGAGCCATTGCAAGAATGCAATTAGAAAAAATCTCACAATCCCCTTCTCAAAGTGGTCTTTTGGGCACCCATAGAAAATACCTGAGTGATAAAATCCAAGCCTATTTGGATCAACCTCATGAAATAAGCAGTCCGGAAAGCCTCAAGATTCCGGACGGTGCTCCAATTGGAATGGAAAGTATGAGTTGTGATTTAGAATTTTAAATTTGAAAACCTCCGAAATCAAAATCGGAGGTTTTTTATTGAGTTTAGACTTTAAAAGTAAACTGGGAATTCTTCTTCCAAAAACCCTTCAATTCAAATGGGATAGATAAATTTGGAGTTTAATTGAAACCATTACTTGATCCCATCGATTTTTATTAAAAATCAAAGAAAATATGAGTAACCCCCTATTGGAAAAATTTACCAATCCTTTTGAAACAGCACCTTTTGACAAGCTAAAAACTGAACATTTTCTTCCTGCTGTAAAAGAAGCAATACACCTAGCAAAAGAAGAAATTGAAGCAATCAAAGCGAATCCACTTCCAACTTTTGAAAATACTATTGAAGCTTTGGATAGGTCTGGAAATAAACTGAATATGATTTCAGCCATTTTTTTCAACCTAAACTCAGCAGAAACCAATGATGAAATTCAAAAACTAGCTCGGGAAATCTCCCCTCTTTTAACAGCACATTCAAATGATATTCTCCTAGACCAAGAGTTATTTTCCAGAGTCGCTCAGATTTTTCAACAAAAAGATGAACTGAATCTTAGTGCCGAGCAGAAAACTCTCCTAGAAAAAACATACAAGGCATTTGTTCGAAATGGCGCCAATCTCTCCAAAGAAGACGCTACCAAACTGCGAGAAATCGACCAAGAACTAGCTCAGCAATCTTTGAAGTTCGGTGAGAATGTCTTAGCCGAAACAAATCGCTTTGTTCATTTTGTAGAAAACGAAGCTGACGTGGAGGGTCTTCCGGATAGTATCAAAGAAGCCGCAGCACAAACTGCAGAGGAAAAAGGCAAACCCGGCCAATGGGCTTTTACTCTAGCCTATCCATCCTACATTCCCGCAATGACCTATCTCAAAAACCGGGAATTGAGAAAAACCCTTTTCTTGGCTTACAATACCAAATCATGCAAAGGGGATGAACTGGATAATCAAGATACCATCAAACGAATCCTTCAGCTTCGATATGAAAGAGCAAAGTTGCTAGGATACTCCTCCCATGCACAATTTGTATTGGAAGAACGGATGGCTAAAAGCCCAGAGGAAGTTTTAAAGTTTTTGGAAGATTTACTTGAGAAAGCTAAGCCAAAAGCTGAGGAAGAAGTCGCTGAACTTGCAGAATTTGCCAAGAAACTAGACGGAATCGAGAAACTCGAACGGTGGGATTTTGCCTACTACTCCGAGCTTCTAAAAAAAGAAAAATATGAATTAGATGATGAACTGCTTCGTCCTTATTTCCAACTCGAACATGTCATCGAAGGGGTTTTTCAGACTGCAGGAAAACTTTATGGCTTACATTTTACCCCAAATAAAGACATCCCTGTTTACCATTCAGACGTAACGGCATATGAAGTAAAAGACCGAGATGGTAAACATATCGCCGTTTTTTATGCTGACTTTTTTCCCAGAGCCGGAAAAAGAAACGGAGCTTGGATGACAAGCTATAAAAGTCAATTTGAGGCAAATGGAATAGACCACCGTCCGCATATTTCTATTGTCTGCAACTTCACCAAACCAACCAAAACCAAACCGAGTCTATTAACTTTCAATGAAGTGACTACCCTATTCCATGAATTTGGGCATGCGCTACATGGAATGCTCGCCAAAACCCATTACCAAAGTCTTTCTGGAACAAGTGTTTATTGGGATTTTGTGGAATTACCTTCTCAAATTTTTGAAAACTGGTGCTATGAAAAAGAGTGCTTGGATCTTTTTGCAAGACATTATGAAACTGGAGAAAAAATCCCCCAAGATCTCATCGAGCGTATTAAAAAGGCTGCCAATTTCCAACAAGGTTATCAAACGGTGAGACAAATTAGCTTTGGGTTGTTGGATATGGCTTACCATCAAGGAAACCCATCTACCATTGGGAATCTTTTTGATTTTGAGCGAAAGATTATGGAGAAAACAGACCTGCTTCCTAAAGTACCAAATACCCTGATGAGCACTTCTTTTTCCCATATATTTCAAGGTGGATATGCAGCTGGATATTACAGCTACAAATGGGCTGAAGTATTGGATGCTGATGCTTTTGAATTGTTTTTGGAAAGGGGAATTTTCGATCCAGAAACGGCCCAATCATTTCAAAAAAACATCCTGTCTGCGGGAGGCACAGAGCATCCTACTGTGCTTTACAAAAGATTCAGGGGAAGAGAACCAAAGCCTGATGCACTGCTTCGAAGGGCTGGTTTGATTTGATAGAAAAGTCCAGTATATTCTGAAAAAAATTGGATATGCAAAAGCCGTATCAAGCACTCCCCTCCTTTCTCAAAGCCTTACTGGTTTTGGTTTTCATCATTGTCTTGGTATTCTTTTTAATCGTGGGAAAAAGCCTCCTAATCCCATTATTTATGGGAGGGTTTTTCGCGATTCTTTTCACTCCGCTTAACAATTGGCTGGAACAGAAAAAGATACCAAGAACCTTGGCAAGTTTTCTTTCCTTGCTTTTGATGATACTTATAGTGGGAGGACTATTGTCATTTATTATTGGAAATGTTGCAGCATTCACCAATGATTTTGATGATGTAAGCGGCAGAGTTTCAAACTATGCCAATCAAGTCGATGATTGGACCCAAAGCACCTTCGGGATGGACTATGAGATCCGAAAGAAGGCCAATGTGGAATATTTCAGGGAAATTCTTGACGAGCACAGTTCTAGCATTTCCAATTTTGCCTTGAAAACGGTAGGATCTCTTTCTGGTGTTGTATTGATTCCTGTTTTCATGTTTTTCCTGGTTTTATATCGTGATCATCTTACCAAAATGATGATTATGATTTATCGGGATCGTGACCCTACTTTAGTGAAAATGCGGATTACCAGCCTTCGAAAAGTAATTCAACATTACATCGTCGGGGTGGGTAAAGTAATGCTCATTTTGGCACTATTGAATGTGACGGCTTATACAGCATTAGGAATAAAGCATGCGATCTTTTTTGGGGTTTTAGGAGCTATCCTAAATATTATTCCATATGTAGGACCATTTTTCGGAGTACTTCTCCCCGTGGTATATTCATTCTTGACAAAAGATAGTCTTTTTTATCCAGTTGCTATTTTGGTAGCCTACCAGCTAATTCAATTGGTTGAAGGAAACTTTTTGACTCCAAAAATTGTCGGGGGTAATGTCAACCTCAACGCCTTCATCACCTTCTTGGGATTGTTGATTGGAGGTACCATATGGGGAGTAGCTGGGATGATCCTTATCATTCCAACTTTAGCGATTTTGAGAGAAATATTTGATCTCACAGAAGAGACCAAACCTTTCGCTTTTCTACTTGGTGAAGAAAAAGCGAAACCAAAAAAACCTAAACCAAAAGATGAAAAAGATCAGGATTAGTCTCCTATTTCTTCTAGCGATTTCTATTATATCCTGCGATTCAGTCGAAGACAAAAAAGGAAGATTCCTATTAAAAGGGAATGAAAAACTTGATGAAAATGACCCTAGAGGAGCTTTAGAGTTTTATCAGGAAGCACTAGATCTTGATTCCACTTATTCAGATGCTTGGTTTAACAAAGCTGTAGCCCATCTACAGTTGAACCAATTAGACGAAGCAATTCTGGATTTTTCAGCTGCCATCAACTATCAACCGACCTATTCAGAAGCTTATTTCCAACGTGGATTGACCTACTTGGACAATGGAGAGTTTTACAAAGCCCGAGAAGATGCAAATTGGCTTCAAAACAACCAACCCAATGAATGGAAGGGATTTTTTCTTGGAGGACTAGTTCAGGAGAAGCTTCAAAATTATGATTTGGCACTAGCTGCCTTCGGAAAAGCCTTGGAACTAAATCCTGAAAATTCGGATCTAATAGTCAACCAAGCGACTATTTTCTACTATCAGAAAAATTATGCGAAGGCTGATTCTCTTTTGGACATGGCAAAAGAAATCAACCCCATGGAACCATACTTGCATAATCTGGAGTCAATGATTGCTTTTGATCGAGGTAACTATCAACTGGCCTTAGAAGCTGTAGAAAAGGCTATATCCCTCAATACATCCCAAGCCTATTTTTATAATAATAAGGGTTTGTACTTGCTTTACCTCGGTCAAATTGAAGATGGTCTTGAATTTATCAACCGAAGCCTAAAAATGGATGCAAACAATCCGTATGCGCTCCGAAACAAAGGAATTTATTACGTTTTGAAAGGAGATAAAATCTCGGCTCTTCAA
Organism: Algoriphagus kandeliae; assembly: GCF_004571135.1. Lineage (GTDB taxonomy): Bacteria > Bacteroidota > Bacteroidia > Cytophagales > Cyclobacteriaceae > Algoriphagus > Algoriphagus kandeliae. The sequence goes on along the minus strand of NZ_SPSB01000001.1, from coordinate 358,106 downwards.
TATTTACAGGAGCTTTACAGAGATTTTCCTGAGATGGATTTGGTTGCTGAATATTATGAAAAAGCTCAGAAATTGTGATTTTTCTCCGAAATCACTTCTTTGATTCTCTTCAAAAGTTCAGCAGCATCAATTGGTTTTGCCACAAAGCCATCGAATCCACAGGATTCCACTTTTTCCATGATTTCAAGTTTGGCGGCTGCTGTCAATGCTATCACTGGAATGTCCATTATCTTTTTGATTTCCACAGTAGCTTCAAACCCATCCATGACAGGCATTTGAATATCCATTAAAACACAGTCGTATTTCTTGGTCTGTACGGCTTCGACAGCTAAGGCACCATTTGGAACGCGATCAAAAGTATATCCCCATTTCTTAATGATTTTCCCAAGCACCAAAGCGTTGACATCATTGTCTTCAGCCATCAATAAATGAAGACTGGAAAAATCACGATTAAACCCATTAAGGATTACATTCTTTGGTCCCTCATTTTCTACCAAATCAAAATCAATTTCAAAATAGAAACGGCTACCCTTTCCAGTTTCTGACTCCAATTGAATGGATGAATTCATCAAATTGAGAAGCTTTCGGGTAATAGAAAGTCCTAAACCTGTTCCTCCATACTTGGTGCTGAAGGTAGGTTTGATTTGATCGAAATCATTGAAAATCCTATCCTGATGCTCTGGTGCAATTCCGATTCCTGTATCTTTTACCTCGAAATAAACTTTAACCTGTGACGTGTTTTTCTTCAATAGTTTGACTGTCAAATCCACCTTTCCTTCATGGGTAAATTTGAGGGCATTGGTAATCAGATTGTTCAAAATCTGAGAAAGCCGGGTTTTATCGCCTTTGACTTCAAGATCCAAATTAGAGTCAAGATGAAGATTAAGCGAATTTTTGCTATCTCGGGCATGGAAAGAAAGCCCTTTCATGACTTGGTGTACCAACTCCGTCAAATTGAAAGGAGCCTTTTCAATGGAAAGTTTGCCTGCTTCAATTTTTTGGAAGTCAAGTAAATCATTGATCATAATGATCAAATTGTCCACGGCAAAGCTGATGGTATTCAGGGTGTTTTTCTGAGAGTTTGATGGGTTTTCTTGGAGCAAAGAATAAACTGAACCCGAAATAGCATTTAGAGGCGTTCTGAGTTCATGGCTAATCATAGACAAGAAATCGGACTTAATCTGACTCGCCTTTTCTGCAGTTTGTCGGGCCTCATCAAGTTTAGCTTCAAATTCCTTCTGCTTACTAATATCTGTTAGGTATCCATACCAAACCATATCCCCATTTTCCAAGGTCTGTGGTCTTGCCGCACCCAAAATCCACCGGAAACCTCCCGGTTGATGCTCATCCTTGACCCGGAATTGACATTGCCAAGGTTCAAGTTTTCGAGCAGAAGCTACCGAAGTCATGATTACATGAGGCAAATCCTGAGGATGAACTTTGCTTATAGTGGATGATATATCCGTGAATTCTTCGATTTCTGATTCTGAAATTCCTAATACCGATGTAATTCCTTTTGAAAGGAAGGAGAAATTCATTCCGCCATTTTTATCCAAAACTAGCTGATAGAGCCCTCCAGGAACTTGCTCAGTAAGGTTTATCAAAAAGTTACTACTCTCTTCAAGTGTTTTTTCAAGCGACAGCTTTTCCGAGATATTCTTAAAGGAGAATAGGAAATAATGGTTGGAATTTTCTTCAAAAGTGGTGTAACAAATCTCCAGAGTCAAAGGCTTTCCCTTTTGATTGAGTATTGGAGCAATTAAAGGCTGAACTTCCTCTCCTTTTTCTATTTGTTGCAGCCAATCATTCCAAATCTCTGTCTCATCAAAAAGCTCCTCTAATTGGCTCAAGTCTTCAAAAGTAGTTTCCTTTTCCAATCCAAGAAGTTTTCTAGCTGCTTCATTGCAATGGATAATTTTTTTACTTCCCAAAGAAACCATCAAAGGCTCAGGGGAGCGGAAAAGAAAACTTTCTAGTAAAGATTTTTCTGAAAGTAATTCCTGCCTTGAACTATCATCCGCCAAATATCCTATCCAAACTTCCCTGCCATTCGGCAATTCTGTTTTTTCAGCAACCAATTTTAGATCTTGACCCTTCCAATTCAGATTCCCGTCAACTTTGAGTTTGTTAGAATCTGTTTCGATTTTATGCAAAATCTTTTCGAAAAGTAATTTTCGCTCTTTCTTGGACTCAGCTTTGAATTTTTCCAAAGCCTCCTTATCCCAATTGATTTTCCCTTTCGATAAATCCAAATTAAAACTCACCGAATCAGAAAGACTAGGAACTTGCTGCTGAATGCTAAGCAACTTTTTGGAAAGGTCACGTTCCAAATAAAACTCTGTCTGATCTCTCGAAATCAAATAAAAATGAGAATCTGCAAATTGTACCGAACACTCCAATAGAGAATAGCCTCCTCCCTTTTGCTTGATTCGAGTATGGAAAAAGGCCATTTTGTCATTTCCTCCTTTGTTTTTCCAAATTTTCCGAACCTTCTGCAGATCCTCTTCATGGACAAACGAACAAAGACTGGTATCAATCAATTCCTCTGCATCATAACCTAAAATAGGCTTGACCGCATCATTTAAATACGTCAAATAATCATGCTGTCCAACAGCAAGGATATCCAAACCCCTTTTAAAAAATTCCTGAATTTCACGATTAGAAGGAAGGCCTTGGGTTTTTAACTCGACTCCTTTGTAGAACAAATAATAATTAGTCCCATTATCCTCGGGCAATTCAAGCTTAAACAAAAACTCCTTGCCATCATGATTTAGAAGTAATTCCTCCTTAAAGATATAATTGCTGATATCAAGGCCTAGTCCGGCAAGACTTCGATCTTGGAGTGTTTCACCGATTTGGTCCTCAAAGGATTCATTAGCATAAAAAATATTATACGGATAGGAATCGTCAGCAAGAAAGACCATCTCAGAGGACTCATAAATGATCTTCTTAAAAGTGCTATTAATCCCTCTGTCCTTCATCAATCCTTTTCTTACTTATGTTCTGTTCGAGAGTTTTATGGATGAATCCTTACTTATGGTAAAATTACGTCGTAAACATACAGCAATTTGTATTTCATAGCAAATTTTTTACTTTTCAAATATGAAAAAATGCATCAAAAATTATAGAAATAGCCAATTTTCGCCCATAAACGGGTTCTAAAGCCTTCTTGAAAAAATCCATCCGTGCGATAATCCACACTATATTCAATTTTTTGTTGGGAATTAATCAACTTCCCTAAGGTCAAAACAAAGCGATTTTCAAGTCCTAATTCACTATCCTGTAAACTAAAAATAGGTTCTGTAGATATCACCAAATAACTTTCTCCTGGATCTACTTCATCTCCTTGTAAGGGTACATCCAGAGCAATTCGATATCTGAATCTGAATTCAGCAGTTTCACCTGGGGTAAATGTCTGATCCAATCGAAATCGGTGCCCCATTCTAAATCTCCGAAAACGATCCAAAACGGCAAATTGCTGAATCAACCGATAAGAATTGGAACCATCCTGAATTCGATAAAACAAACCCAAAGCCATGCTACTTAAAGGACTGAGCTTCCAATCATAAAATGCCATCAAGTCTGTCCGATAATGCTTGAATTGCCATCGGTCTTCAGGATTTTCAAAATTTCGATAAATAATCTCTTGATTCTCTACTTTGAAATTGACCTTATTCCCATTTGATAGCTTTTTGGTAATGGCTGCTTCCGGGAAAAAACCAGTAAAGAACACCTGATCCTGAGCAAAGGAAGAAAAGGCAAACAAGAACAAAAGCAGCAAAAAGAAAATCCCTCTTCTCATCAAAAAATCAAGTTATCCATGATCCGAATTTCAACTTCTCGCTTAGAAATCAAATTTCCATTTTGGTCAAAAAGACCTTCCCAAAAGGCTTGATTTCCCGATCTATCCTTAGCTATGTATTCGATTTCAAATCGAATAGTTAGTCTTTCTAACTCACCTTCATCAAAAAAATCCTCCAAATCATCAGCATTTCCAGAATACTGCCTTTGGATTCTTTGAATTCGAAATTCAGAATATTCGCTTTGTAAAAATGATAGAATATTGGACTCTGTATCTTTTTCCAATTCCTGCTGTTGGATTTCAACCTCCACATCCTGAATATTCCCCAGGGAATCGAATTCTACACTGTGAAATTTTTCATTCCAGGGAAATTTGGCCTCATAAGAGATTCCTTGGTCTGAAATCTCCAGATACCAACGAACTTTTTTTCTGCCTTCAAAAGAATCCTCTAGCCATTCTAAGGCCAACTCAGGTACTTCCTGCTTTTTTATTCGCTTTTCCTGTTCAATTTTCTTTTGGGAAAAGCCCTTACCTGAAATAAGTAGGAATACCAAAAAAATGATGGTTATTCTCATAGATGATTTGGTTGAATACAAAGAAAAAAACCGTTACCAAAAAATGGCAACGGTTCTTTTGAATTAAGGTTTCCTTTTAAGTTAAGCCAAACCTGCTTTAATCAAGTTCAAGGCTGAACCTGCCTTAAACCATTCAATTTGACCTTCATTATAGGTATGGTTTACTTCGAATTCATCTTTTGATCCATCTGCGTGGTGAAGAACTACCTTCAATGGAACACCTGGAGCAAAGCTTTCCAAACCTAGGATGTCAATAACATCATCTTCCTGCACCTTGTCATAATCCGCAGGATTAGCAAAGGTCAAAGCAAGCATGCCTTGCTTTTTCAGGTTGGTTTCGTGAATTCGAGCAAAAGATTTAACCAAAATAGCACGAACACCGAGGAATCTTGGTTCCATAGCAGCATGCTCTCTGGAGGATCCTTCACCGTAGTTTTCGTCTCCTACTACTAATGTACCGATACCTTCGGCTTTATATTGACGCTGGGTAGCAGGTACTTCTCCATACTCTCCAGTCAATTGATTTTTAACTTTATTGGTCTCATCGTTGAATGCGTTAACAGCACCGATCAACATGTTATTGGAAATATTATCCAAGTGACCACGGAATCTCAACCAAGGACCTGCCATAGAAATATGGTCAGTGGTACACTTTCCTTTGGCCTTGATCAATAACTTCAAGCCTTTCAAATCAGTACCTTCCCATGCAGGGAATGATTCCAATAATTGCAGACGCTCTGACTTAGGATCTACGATTACTTCAACCTTCGAACCGTCAGCAGCTGGAGCTTGGTATCCGGCATCCTCTACTGCGAATCCTATGGTTGGTAATTCCAAACCTTTTGGTTCATCCAACATCACAGATTGGCCTTCCTCATTGACCAAGCTGTCCTTCATTGGGTTGAAAGTAAGGTCACCAGCGATTGCCATAGCAGTAACTACTTCGGGAGAGGCCACGAATGCATGGGTATTTGGGTTTCCGTCAGCACGCTTCGCAAAGTTTCGGTTGAAGGAAGTGATGATGGAGTTTTTCTCTTGTTTTTCAGCTCCATGACGAGCCCACTGTCCAATACAAGGACCACAGGCATTTGCCAAAACCACCCCACCCATTTTCCCGAAGGTATCCAAGAATCCGTCACGCTCAACTGTAAAACGAACTTGCTCAGAACCTGGAGTAATGGTGAATTCAGATTTAGCAATCAATTTTTTATCAACTGCTTGTTGAGCCAAAGATGCAGCTCTGGAGATATCCTCATAAGAAGAGTTGGTACAAGAGCCAATCAAACCTACCTCCAATTTTGCAGGCCAACCGTTTTCTTTCACAGCAGCAGCAAATTTAGAAAGTGGCCATGCTAAGTCTGGAGTAAATGGTCCATTGATATGTGGCTCCAATTCTGAAAGGTTGATTTCGATTACCTGATCAAAATATTTCTCAGGATCAGCGTATACCTCAGGGTCACCTGTCAAGTGCTCAGCAATTCCATTTGCAAGCTCGGCTACATCCGCTCTTCCGGTTCCTTCAAGATAAGCAGCTGACTTTTCATCATAACCGAAAATAGAAGTGGTAGCGCCGATCTCAGCACCCATGTTACAGATAGTACCCTTTCCTGTAGCAGAAAGAGATCTAGCTCCATCTCCAAAATATTCAACAACGTAACCAGTTCCACCTTTCACGGTTAGGATACCAGCTACTTTCAAAATTACGTCTTTAGCAGAGGTCCAGCCGGAAAGTTTTCCAGTAAGCTTAACCCCAATCAATTTCGGAAACTTCAGTTCCCAAGGAAGACCTGCCATCACGTCACAGGCATCCGCACCACCCACACCGATTGCGATCATTCCTAGACCACCGGCATTTGGTGTATGGGAATCTGTTCCGATCATCATTCCGCCTGGAAAAGCATAATTTTCCAAAACAACCTGGTGAATGATACCGGCACCTGGTTTCCAGAAACCAATTCCATATTTATTAGAAACAGATGCCAAGAAATCATACACCTCACGGTTTTTGTCTTTAGCAACTGAAAGGTCTTTATCTGCACCGACTTGTGCCTGGATCAAGTGATCGCAGTGCACTGTAGAGGGAACTGCAACCTTGTCTTTACCCGCCTGCATAAACTGTAGAAGAGCCATTTGTGCCGTAGCATCTTGCATCGCTACTCTATCAGGCTGGAAATCCACATAGGATTTTCCTCTTTCAAAAGATTGAGAAGCTGGCCCCTCAGAAAGGTGGGAATACAAAATTTTCTCGGTCAAAGTCAAGGGTCTGTTGACTGCTTTTCTCGCAGCCGCAATACGCTCCGGATAGCGAGCATACACATCCTTGATCATTTCAATGTCAAAAGCCATTTTATAGGATTTTAAGTGGATAAAAGGTTCAAAATCGAAGTGCAAATATAGAAAATTAGGCCCGAAATCGGTAACCAAATAAATTCATAAACAAGGCCTTCATCCAAAATATTGGAATCATTTTCCAAAAATGCCAAGCGATTTAGAAAAAGAAATAGACGGCAGACATCAAAAAGCCAAAACCTGCTAAAAAAAGCCAAAAGGTGTAGCGGATCAGATGAGAAGCTTTCACTCCTGTGATCGACAGCAATGGCAAAGCCCAAAAAGGTTGTAATAAATTACTTATCTGATCTCCGTAGGAAAACACTAAGATCATTTTAGAAGGATCCATCCCCAAGGTTTTCGTGACTTGCATGATAATTGGTCCCTGAACAGCCCACTGACCTCCACCTGAAGGAATCAATAGATTTACAAATGCGGCGGAAATAAGCGTAAATGGACCAAGAAAACTCTGGTCTGCATTATCCAAAAATAAGTTGGAAAGTTGATCTAGCAAGCCAGAATAAGTGACCATTCCTAAAATCCCCGCATAGAATGGAAACTGTATAAAAATATCCGAAGCGCTTTTTATACCCTCACTTACAGCCTCTGTAAAACTTTTTAAATCGCGAAACACGAAAAGCGTCAAGCCAAAAAGTAGAAAATTCATCAGGTTCAAATTAAAAAATCCCAAGCCATTTTGAGATTCATTAAACGCAATCCAACTGAATAGAACTATCATAAACAAGCCTATCCACAAACCAATTCTTTTGTTTTCTCCAGGGGGAATTGGTCTCAGGGGATGACTGTAAGTAGGATTCTCATCATTTTTTTTGGATCGATACAGAATCGCTAAGACGAGTGAAAAGACAAAAACCAAACCCAAGGTCATCCCTAAATTTTCCAATGAAAAAATGGTCTGATCTACCGAAATTTGACCAATTCTATCTACCAGAAAATGATTGGGTTCTGCCACTTTCAAAGTAGCAGATCCGGACAAACCTCCATGCCAAACAGCCATTCCTAAATATCCTGCAGATGCTAATAAGGCAGAATTGGAAGGGATATTTTTTTCCTCCAAAGCTAAATGGACAAAGCGCGCCAATAGCGCTCCAACGATAAGTCCAAAACCCCAATTCAATAGTCCTGCTAGCATGGTAATAAGTCCTGTGAACAGAATAGCTTGAAGGGCATTTTGAGGTAAATGAGCAATTTTTTTCAAAAAGTGATGAATAGGTTTTGCAATGGCCAATGCATAACCAAACACCAGAATCATCATCATTTGCAAGGTAAATTCCAGAAGACTAAAAAATCCATCCTTCCAAAAAAGAAGGGTCATCTGTATACTTTCTCCCGTTGAATTCCCCTGAGACCGTAAAGCCAAAATAGCAGCTATTAAAACCAATCCACTTAAAATCAAAACAAGATCGAAGGGGCTTGGAAAAGAAATTGCTATTCGTTTTTTATTCAAGTCTTATTTATTTCGGAGTTAATTTTTTTTCTGTAATATTAGGCGAAAATCCACTAAAAGAAAAAACTCCTTAAAGCCCGAATCTGTGCTTGATTTTACATTTAATGTATTTTCGATCATTCTGGTCTTGACCAGCTTAGTGGTCATGATTCTATCAATTTACATTGCCTTAAGTCTTGACCAATTGATCAGATGGTTGGCGACGACAATGATTTTGGTAACTGTTTGGGGATTTTTTTATGGATTGGAGCTAGCCTCAACGTCCCTAGATCAAATGCTCCATTGGGTCAGGTTTGAATACATTGGGATTTCCTTTGCACCGGCTGTTTGGCTTATTTTCACTCTTCGATATACAGGCTACAGAAACTGGGCAAAGCCCGGGGTTTTAATTGGAACCTTTACAATTCCAGCGCTTACTCTTTTCATGGTGATTTCAAATGAACTTCACCACCTTCATTATACCAAAACATTTTTAGTCACTGAAGGAAGTCCTTTTCCCATCTTGGGAATTGAACGGGGCCCCTATTATATCATCCACGTACTTTACTCCTACCTTGCCTTTTTATTGGGGACCATTATTCTCTGGAGAAGATTTCAATTCGCAGATCCTTTATATAAAAATCAAACCCGCCTTTTGATAGCAGGTGGATTCTTTCCACTGATTTTCAACTTTTTTTATCAAACAGGAGTGATCTCTCCATTGGGATTTATTGATCTTACACCCTTTGCCTTTTTAGCAACTTATTTGATACTTGGCTTGGCAATTTTGAAATATGGATTGTTCAGCATAAAGCCCATAGCCCATGGCAAAATTATGGAATCCTTGACCAAAGGAGTCCTAGTGTTCAATGTCCATCAACGAGTAATTGATTTTAATTCAAAGGTTAAATCGTTTTGCAAGGATCCCCAGAAAATTAAAATTGGAGCACAAGCAAAGGACATTTTTCAATCGGAGTTACCTATTTTACAAATATTCGAAAGCCCGAAAGAGCAAACAATCACTTTTAACCCAGAAGGAAGTGATCGGACTATTCGAATCGAAGTGATGTTGATTGAAGACAAAGATTCCGAAAGAATTGGTTTGATTTTACTCTTCGATGATCTAACAGAAGAACTTAAGACTACAGAAAAACTTCGAAAACAAACTGAAGATCTTCAAAAGCTCAATGATTTAAAGGACAAATTTTTTAGTATCATTTCCCATGATTTGAAAGGTCCCATCTTCGGAGTAAAAGAACTGATTCACATGACCCAAATAGGGATGATTTCAAAGGAGGAATTACATGAAATGTTACCTGAAGTTTCTAAGAACATGGAGCAGGTAGCTATCCTTCTAGAAAACTTATTAGCATGGGCCTCCTCACAAATCCGAAAAGAACAGGTAGAAATTCAGGAATTCGACATTATTCAATTGATTGAGCAACAAAAAAAGTTACTAGATCGAATCGCGAACGAAAAACAAATTGAAATAAAAATTCAGGAAAGTGAGCCCATTTCGGTGAAGGCTGATCGAAATATGACCGATCTAGTTCTCCGAAACTTGATCAATAATTCCATTAAATTTTCAAAACCAGATTCGGAAATTTTAGTCAGTGTTGAAAAATTAAATGAGGAAGCAAAAATCTGTATCCAAGACTTTGGAACAGGTATTTCTCCAGAAAACCTTCAAAAAATTGAAGCTGGAATTTCCTTCACAACCCGAGGAGTAGGTCATGAAGGTGGAACAGGTCTAGGCTTAATCTTGGTCCGAGAGTATATCAGCAAAAATCAAGGCAGGTTGAATATAGAAAGTGAACTTAATCAAGGGACAACTTTCTGCATATACCTTCCCCTAGCATAAAGAGTTATTATAAACTCAGCAAAAACTCCATCGTATCCACTCCATCCGCATAATCTTTGGGTCCTGGCATTTGGGCTTTTCCAAAATCTACCGCCCCAGGCCAAGTTTCTTCCTTAGCGACTACACATTGAATTTTATTTTGTTGAGCCCTTAGTTTATCCTCCAGTTCTCCTAGATAATTATAGATTTCATAGTACAGTACCGAAATGGGAGAAACTAGCGCTTCTTCCTTTTTCATGATGAGAAATCCATTATCCAAATGTGGTTCCCCATTGACCAAATAGATGGACTTATTATACTCGTAATTATTATGGTATTTGTGATGGTCAGCAATTCCAGAGAAAGATTCCCAGATTGATAAAATACCCTGAACAAGATTTTCATCAGGCAAAAAGACTTTGGAAACATTTCGGCAGCCTAGCCCAAAATAAGTAAACACATCCTCTCCTAAGGCCAATATCTCCTCCTCACTTTCATCTCCTTTTAATATCCCAACAGATGTTCGATTTTGACGAATGAGCGAAGGGTATTTCCCAAAATAATATTGGAAATAACGGGAGGAATTATCACTTCCTGTAGCGATATAGGCATCCTTTCCTTTTAGCATTTCCGAAACCTGTATAAAATCCTTCCATGCAGGTTCAATTTCAGTCAACTTTTCAATTAACCAATTCATCAAAACTGAATCAGCCGAACTCAATTTTGCACTGATTCCATGGCCAGCCAATAAAACGGACATCAAGTCATGAAAGCCAACAGCAGGAATATTTCCAGCCATCAAAACCCCTACATCTTTACTGTTTCCAATTTTCGAAAAATCATAAGCCGAAAGCCAATCTTCCAATCGAGTGGAATCAAGCATATGGATCAATCCAGAAAAGGCTTTTTCACAACTAGCTCGAGTGAACCAATTATTTTGATTTTCGGCCCTGCGAAATAAAACCTCTTTTTCTTCCCCAGATAACTCTGCTAGGAGATTACCTAAATTAATGAATGCCTGAACTCTTCTATTGAAAGGAATCATGGAGCAAATTTACCTGAATGATCTTAATTCGGATAGAATTATTTTAAATTAGTTAGTATGACAACTTTTTATTGTCGATCTGTGTTGCGCTTATTAATTTTGGAAACAAATTTTGAAATGTTATGGCGATAATGATTACAGACGAATGCATCAACTGTGGTGCATGCGAACCTGAATGTCCTAATACAGCTATCTATGAAGGCGGAGTCGAGTGGACTTGGGGAGGAGGAACGTCCCTTAAAGAAGTAACCCTTGAAGATGGTACCGTTGTAGATGGAAATGAAAAGCAGGAACCTGTTTCAGATGAATTTTATTACATCGTAACGGCGAAATGTACAGAATGCAATGGGTTTCATGAAGAGCCGCAGTGTGCTGCAGTATGTCCAGTAGACTGCTGTGTAGATGATCCGGACCATCGAGAAACCGAAGAAGAATTGCTAGCTAAAAAGGCTTATTTACACGGAGAATAAAGGAGGTAAACCTCCTTTTATTTTTTTCATTTATCATTGATTTTCAACCTTTTATTGACAAAAAACTGTCGCTTCTAGAAAAAAATTGATTGTTTATTTTGATTTCTAGAAGCGGTTTTTGCTATCTTAGTTCCTAATTAATTTACCCAGCAACTAAAAAAATTACGCATTGTGGAAGATCGAAGAGGATTTGATAGGGATGAAATTTTCTCTAAAAAAGTAAAAGCAGGAAAGCGAACTTATTTTTTTGACATTAAATCTACAAGAGGCAACGACTACTATCTTACAATTACGGAGAGTAAAAGAAAAGCCCAAGGAGATTCATTTAGCTACGAAAAACATAAAATTTTCCTGTACAAGGAGGATTTTTTCAAGTTCGTAGAAGCTCTAAATGAGGCTGTAGATCATGTCAAAAATGAATTGATGCCAGATTTTGACTTCGAGCAGTTTGAATCCGATGACCCGGAAAATGAATACCGGGACGAATTAAGATGGGAATAGCATCCCATAGCTGATTTGAGAGAATCAGGGAAATAGTATATTTAAGGAGGCTTTAGGCCTCCTTTTCATTTATAACTATGCAACGGTTTTTTATATACTTGATATTATTTATTGCTGGGTTCATCCTTTTTGCCTGGTATTTTTCCAATATCACCGTTTACCTGGTGCTTTCTCTGATTTTGGCAGCCCTACTTAGGCCGCTTACCAATCGACTTCACAATTTTCACCTGCTAGGTCAACATATCCCCCGATGGTTGGCTGTAATAATTTCTTTTGCAGCCATCATATTTTTTACTGTCCTGCTCGCTTTGTTATTTTTTCCTTTGATCAATGATCAAATTATGGTACTAAGTGCCTTGGATTATGAGGGCATTTATGAGCAAATCCAATCTCCTGTTAACCGGTTAGAAGACTGGTTGATGCAATATCAGCTAGTAGAAACACCGAAAGGTAGTCTTTTTGAGCAACTTCAAAACACAGCACTTGAAACGGTGGCAGGAATGGATTTCGGTAAATTCATCAGCACCATTATCAATACGACTAGCTCATTATTAATAGGAATAATTGCCGTTGCCTTTATTACATTTTTCCTTCTCTTGGAAAATGGATTATTGAGGAGAAATCTTCTGCATTTAACTCCAAACCCCTATTTTGAATTATCGGTAGCCACCTTTACCAAAGTCGAAAAACTATTATCCAATTACCTCTCGGGGCTACTTATTCAGGTGATTGCAATATTTTCTATGGCTAGCTTAGGATTAAGCATAGTCGGAATTGAGTATGCATTAACCATTGCTCTTTTTGCGGCTATTGCCAATTTGATTCCATATGCTGGACCCATTTTGGGAGCTAGCTTTGGGATAATTGTCGGAATTTCTACAGGAAATTTTGCTGAAGGAAGTGAATTGTCTTACATGATTTTCAAGATTCTGACAGTGTTTGCCATTGTGCAGGTAGCCGATAATATTTTTCTTCAACCTTTGATTTTTTCAAAATCTGTCAAAGCGCATCCCCTTGAAATTTTTGTTGTTATCTTTGCCGGGGCAAAAATCGCCGGAGTAGTCGGGATGATTTTTGCCATTCCTGTTTATACCATTTTCCGGGTTTCGGTGATGGAATTTTATCAGGGATACAAATCCTATCAGATCTTTAAAATAAAAACCTAAATAAATGGCCTTACAATGTGGCATCGTCGGACTTCCCAATGTAGGAAAGTCCACTTTGTTCAATGCACTTTCCAGTGCAAAAGCTGAAGCAGCAAATTTCCCCTTTTGCACCATCGAGCCCAATGTCGGAGTAGTTACCGTTCCGGACAAGCGACTGAAAATATTGGAGGGCTTGGTGAATCCTCAACGAGTTTTGCCTACTGTCATCGAGTTCGTAGACATCGCCGGCCTCGTCAAAGGAGCAAGTAAAGGTGAAGGCTTAGGAAATAAATTTTTGGCCAATATCCGTGAAGTTGATGCCATCATACATGTTGTGAGATGTTTTGAGGATGACAACATTGTACACGTAGCGGGAAGTGTTGATCCAATTTTTGACAAAGAAGTCATTGATACGGAACTCCAATTGAAAGACTTGGAGTCGGTAGAGAAAAAGATCAATCGCATTGAAAAAATTGCCAAATCCGGGGATGCCAAAGCAAAAAAGGAACTTGAGATTCTTCAAAAGTTCAAAGAAGGTCTTCAAAGTGGATTGAATGCTCGAGCTATTGATGTTGAAAAAGAAGATTTAGAGGCTGTTCGAGATCTTCATCTGCTCACTATCAAGCCTGTTTTATACGTAGCGAATGTGGATGAGGGAAGCATTATCAGCGGAAATGAGCATGTTGAAAAACTCCGGGAAAAAGTAAAAGAGGAAAATGCAGAAGTAATTATTCTTTGCGCAGCAATTGAGTCCCAAATCGCAGAATTTGAAGATGCAGAAGAAAAAGAGCTGTTCCTTTCCGAATATGGTTTAGAAGAAAGTGGATTGAATCGTCTAATCGCAGCAGCCTATGCCCTACTCGACTTGATTACTTATTTCACTGCTGGTCCTCAGGAGGTTCGAGCTTGGACTATCAAAAAAGGTTGGAAAGCACCGCAGGCAGCTGGAGTGATTCACTCTGATTTTGAAAGAGGATTTATTAAAGCTGAAGTGATCAAGCTTGCGGATTATCAGCAATTCAAATCTGAAGCGGGATGTCGTGAAAATGGAAAAATTGCAATAGAAGGGAAAGAATATATCGTAAAAGATGGGGATATTATGCATTTTAGATTCAATGTTTAACATTTCTTAGAAAAAAATTGTACTTTTGCCTTGCTTATCCACCCAGAATTACGTTTATAATTTTATTAACATTTGTCTCATTCATTTTTAAAAGATCGTGAGAGTTAGACTTATATTTTCCCTAAAAAACAAAGGCTCATACTTGCCTTTTCACCACCAGTACATTTTGGCTCAATTCCTCAAAGGATTGATCGTCAAAGGTGGACGTGAAGAGTTCTTCAATTACAATTACTTCAACTTCTCCGGCCTAAAAGGTCAAACCAAAGTAAGTAGAAGTGGACTGCATTACTACTCCAGTCTTGTCACCCTAGTCCTATCCTCTCATAGTGAGGATTTTATGGACTACTTACTGGAGCAGGTTTTCGCAACTTCAAAAATTGAATTGGGTAACTTGATTCTTTCTCCGGAATACACCGAAATAGAAAACGAACCAGAATTGGAAACTTCCAACAAGTTCGTATGTATTTCTCCATTGGTTTTGATCACCCCAGCCTTCAATGAAGAAATCGGAAAGCGGTTCATTAGCCCTGATAGCGATGAATTTTCCGATTTACTTTATGAATCTACCTTAACCAGAATGGAGCGTTCGGGATGGTATACTCCAGAGCAAATGGAATCATTCTACAAGTTCCAGGTTGTACCTGACATGAATTATGTCAATAAGCTGAAAGAGCAACAGAAAAAATTTGCTCGAATCTATTCAGTTTATGATATGGATGTCAAGTACGAGGTAAGAGGCTATACATTGCCATTTACTCTTTATGCTGCTCCGGAAGTCCAGGATTTTGTATTCAAATGCGGCCTTGGTGCATTTACTCATAAAGGATTTGGAATGCTAGATCTTGCAAACCATCCTTCGGGAGATAGAACCACACCATATAAATTTAAGCGTGAAGGTTTTGTGCCCTACCGACCTACCGAGCGTATGCGACAAAATGTAGCTCCTTCGGAAAGTAGTGAGGAAGAAGGCGAAGAAAATTAATCAATAAGTCTGCAGAGTACTGCAGACTTTTTTTGTTTTTAACCCTTTGAGTTTTTTAAAATTGGATTTATAACCTTCGCCTATTGGGATGCAGGTAAACGTAACCTACCAATTGGTCATAACGCGATCCCAAAGCACGGAAATAAACCATGACCTCATATTCATTTTCCGTTTCAAAAAAACTTCCTTCAAATTCCACCGAATCAAATTGCTGGCCGTCAAGTTTAGCAAACTGATAATCATACCAACCTTGTTTCAACAATAGGGTGGTATCGTAAACCTTGAGTTTTGGATTCCAAGATAACTTCGCCTCTGGTTTTTTCCCCCAGTCGGTGAGCGTCCCCAGCAAATAAATTGGTTGGGAACTTTCAGGAGCAAAAAATCTGAACGTAGTCAAAATGTATTCGCTTTCCACCTCGGGATTACCTCCCGGACGATCATTAGTATAGACAAGGTATTGACCGTTTAAATCCAAATATTGAGAATACACCTCTCCCGTACGGGGAACATCGACTTTCGTTTCTGCATAAATTACATCCGATTCAACCGTAACTGAGGCAATATTTGCTCCTGTAGCTCTAATAAACCGGAGATCAATAAATCGAAATTCATTTCCAGCCTTAAAGGAATTTGTTCCATCAAAATTTTGATAGCGAATAACTTTAGAAATCTCATTCAAAAAAGTGGGCTCCGTCATTAGTTTTGTGTGATCCCAACGTTGGTTCTGGCGAATCACAATTTTTATTTGAGAACTTGGATTGACCACTTCGACCTTTGAATAGTTGACTACTACATCAATTTGCTGGTCTGTTCTCCGATCGCGTGTTTGGGAAGGAGGCACAACGCTAGCTCCAACTGAAAATAGTTCTTCATAAACCATAAAGCGCTTGGTCAAAATAGCCTCTGATTCTTCACGACCTCTATAAACCTTTACTACATAATTCCCAGATTTAGTAACCCTAGGAATCTCAAATCGATAGTGGATATATGGTAACCGCGTATTAACCGAATACTCATAGTCCTGCACATTGAATTGGTTAAAGCCAGATAAAAAATCATTATCCTTCAATTGAGAAGGATTCCAATCCGCATCGCAATGAATCAATTTGGCAGTGTACAGTTCAGGATCAAATGCGATATCGTCAAAAAGCAAGACCAAGCTCCTTGAATCTCTGAGGCTGATTGCCGGAGCATCTATTTGGCTATCAAAATCAAACCCCTGAGGGAAAATTCTAACAGATTGAATATGATCTCGAAATACCTGATCCTCAATCTGGGAGAAAACACTTTGGACAAAAACCAAATAAATCAATAAAAAACTCAGAAAAATCTTCATAAAGAAAAATAGCCAATTTCAAATAGATTGAAAAACATCAAGCAATAGTCTCCTGCAAATCAGCAATCTCATCAACCAATCTTTCCCAAATTTTATTTGCCTCATCCAATTTGGACTTCACCTCTTTATAAGCATCTTGGACCGACTGAGCTTCAGAGTCATTTTGATACAAATCAGGATCAGCAAGTTTTAAACTCAACTCCTTTTCCTCATTCTCCAATTTTTCAACTAACCGCTCGACTTGCTCTAATTCATTTTCCAGTTTCTTTAAGCTCCGCTTAGCTTCCTGAATTTCAGAGTTAGTTGCCTGAGGTTTGGATTTGGCTTTTTTAGCTTGTTTTTCATCAACTTGAGAAGTTTTCTCTTCTTCTTGTTGAGCCTTCCAGAACTCATATTCTTCATACGTACCCGGATACTCTTTTATTTGATGATCTTCGATAAACCAAATTTTATTCGCAACTCCCTTGATAAAATGACGATCGTGGGAAACCGTAATGAAAGTCCCCTCATACTGTTGGAGAGCCTGAATCAAGATATTGACAGACTGAAAATCCAGGTGGTTTGTCGGTTCATCGAGAAGCAAAAAGTTAGCTTCGGAAATAAGAGTCTTGGCTAGAGCTACCCTTGATTTTTCTCCTCCAGATAGTACTTTGATTTTCTTGAAAACATCATCATTGGTAAACAAAAAGCATCCCAAAACATTTCTGAGTTCCGTTTCGGACTTATTGGATCCCTCCTGAGCCAATTCCTGAATTATCTCATTATCAAGGGTCAAAGCTTCCAATTGATGCTGTGCATAAAAGGAAGGAATCACATTATGGCCTTGGGTTCGAGTTCCGGTGATTGGTTCGGTTCCAGCAATGATCCGTAATAAAGTAGATTTTCCTCGTCCATTTGCACCAATCAAGGCGATTTTATCCCCCCTTTCAATGGAAGCAGAGGTGTTTTTCAAAATCACCAGATCACCATAGCTTTTTCCAATATGATCTAAAGTGATTACATGCCTCCCTGATTTTTGAGAGAATTTGAATTTAAAATTCACAAAAGCTTCATCATCAACAACCTCTTGGACTCTTTCCATTCGTTCGAGTGCCTTAATTCGGGATTGCACTTGGTTGGATTTGGTCGCCTTTGCTCTAAAACGCTCGATAAATCGCTCGGTTTGCTTAATCATTTGCTGTTGGTTTTCATAAGCATTTTGCTGGATTTCCATCCTTTCTTTCTTCTCCCTCTTATAGAAAGAATAATTTCCAGGATAGGAAGTCAAGGTATTATTGGCCACTTCTACAATTGAAGTGACACAGTTATCCAAAAAGGTCTGATCGTGGGAAACCACTACCACCGCGCCTTCATAGGTTTTAAGGTAATTTTCGACCCATTGGATAGATGGGAGATCCAAGTGGTTTGTTGGTTCGTCTAAAAGCAATAAAGCAGGTTTTTCAAGAAGTAATTTGGCCAACATCACCCGCATTCTCCATCCACCTGAAAAATTTCGGAGAGGTCTCCCTAAATCTTCTGTTCTGAAACCAATTCCCTCCAATACCTCCTCAGCTTTGGCTTTAATGGTATATCCCTCATTAGCCTCAAAGCGCTCCTGAAGTGAAGCTAAGCGATTAATAATCTCTTCTGAATAATCCGTCTCCATTTGTTTGAGCACGGCATCAATCTCATCTTGTAAGGCTAGAGTTTCTTTAAAAGCTGCCAAAGCAACTTGGAGAATACTTTCATCGGATTGATAGGAAAGCAAATCCTGATTCAAAAAACCTATAGTACAATCCTTTGCCTTTTGAACTTCGCCGCTACTAGGCTGATATTCTCCAGCAATAATTTTTAAAAGTGTAGATTTTCCTGTCCCATTCTGACCGACCAAACCAATTTTATCTTTTGGCTTGATATGTAAGTTTGCATTTTCGTAAAGAGCCCTTCCTCCGATGAAGTATGAGAGATTATTAATCGATAACATGCGGCAAAAATAAGGAATCAACCGCTTATTGAGCTCTTATCGTGAAACAATCCAAAAAGATTTAACTTGTATTCATAAAATCAAATATCCATGAACTACACGAAAAATATTTCACTTGCTGTATGCTTCGGCCTATTGATGGTTCAAGCAAGTTGTCAGCAAAATTCCAGAAAGCTGACCGAGATTAAAACTCCCAATTCAAGTAATAAGCGATCGATCAAAGATGCACAAGCTGATGTAAAATTAGACAGGATAAAACTGCCTGAAGGATTTGAAATCTCTGTTTGGGCAGCAGATATCCCTAACGCAAGGTCGATGGCTTTAGCTGAAAATGGAGTTGTATTTGTCGGAAATAGACAAGAAAATAACGTCTATGCTGTGGTAGATGAAGATGCGGATGGAAAAGCTGACACCAAGTTCATTTTAGCAGAAGGGCTTCGAATGCCAAATGGAGTTGCTTACAAAGATGGGGATCTTTATGTCGCCGAGGTCAGTAGAATTCTCAAATTTCCTGACATTCTAAATAACCTAGGAAATCCAAAATACGAGGTTGTTTATGACCAATACCCTACAGAGAGACATCATGGCTGGAAGTTTATAGCCTTTGGACCAGATGGAATGCTGTATGTTCCCGTAGGAGCACCTTGTAATATTTGTGAGTCAGAGGATGAGATTTTTGCCTCAATTACCAGAATCGATGTGAATTCATCTAACCCAAAACCGGAAGTTTATGCTCATGGAGTGAGAAATTCAGTTGGTTTTGATTGGCATCCGGTAACTGGCAATCTTTGGTTTACAGATAACGGCCGGGATATGATGGGTGATGACATCCCAGATTGTGAACTCAATGTTGCTACTGAAGCCGGACAACATTTTGGTTATCCTTATTGGCATGCTGGAGATGTGAAAGATCCAGAATTTGGGGATAAAGGTGA
Organism: Algoriphagus kandeliae; assembly: GCF_004571135.1. Classification (GTDB taxonomy): domain Bacteria; phylum Bacteroidota; class Bacteroidia; order Cytophagales; family Cyclobacteriaceae; genus Algoriphagus; species Algoriphagus kandeliae. The sequence goes on along the minus strand of NZ_SPSB01000001.1, from coordinate 338,614 downwards.
GTCTCAAGACTTCTACGTTGCTCCTGCTGCAAAACTTGGAGCTCATGTTGCTCCTCTTGGAATTCGATTCTATGAAGGTGGAATGTTCCCCTCAACCTATAAAAATCAGGCAATCATTGCAAAACATGGTTCTTGGAACCGAAGCAAAAAGTCTGGTTACGATGTGGTTTTAGCCAAAATTGACGACACAGGAAAAGTTAGCGGAGTAGAAACATTTGCATCAGGCTGGCTTGATGACGCTTCTCAGGAAGTTTGGGGAAGACCCGTGGATGTTCAAGAACTTCCGGATGGCAGCCTCCTTATTTCCGACGATGTAGCAAACTGTATTTACAGAGTGACCTATACTGGAAATTAATTTGATTTAATATTCGCAATCAAAACTATCAAAAGCCAAGGGGTAATACTTCTCTTGGCTTTTGTTCTATTCGATCAATAATCTCTATTTGCTCAGGCGAAAATTGATGAAAAAATTGCTTAAAAATATAGGCGGTTTCAGGGTAAGGTGATACTGATTTTAATGTAAACGAATCCTCTTTTTCATTTAGGATTTTAAATCCATACTGAATTAAAATCCCCTTTTCGAAAACACAAACTGCTTTTTCATTTTCATTTCTACCCTCTAGTTCGATTTTGACGACTCCTTTTCTATCCTGAATCGATTTCAAAAAGCGTTGTATCTTTTCATTATATTTTTTTGGAGAAATATTTCCCTCGCAGGCTCCCTCGCAGGATTCGTCCATGACACTTCCACATGTGACTGAACGTAATCCAGAAAGTCTTTGACAAAGATTGAAGCTTTGGGCAGCTTCTTTTAAAAACCCTCTTCCCTCCTCTTGGGAAAAGAATGTCTCAACTGGTTGGAGGTTTTTCTTTAAACGTGCCAATTGAAAACGGGTATAACCATTACCATCTAAATAGGAATACAAGCCCCACAGCGCTTTTGGTTTTTTGATAGCTTGATTGTACTTCGGCCAAAGACGTTTAATTTCAAGGGTTTCCAGCAACAAAGCCATAAATTCACTTCCTGTTAATTCCCATTTAAGGTCAGCTACTGCGGCTTTCAATTCTTGTTTTTGAGGAAAATGCAAATTCCCTGAAAAATGGGATCTAAAACGTTCTTGAATATTTATTGCCTTTCCCACGTAAATAATTTTCCCATGTGAATCGAGCATGTAATAAACCCCACATGACTTTGGAAGATCGGAAAATTTATGGGAAGGAAAATTAGGAGGAAGAAATCGAAGAGAGTTTTTTGGGCCCAACATGCCCATCACCGCATCAGGTTGAAGCTTCAGCATTTGATCAAATAGTATTGCTGTTGCTTTAGCATCTCCCATTGCCCGGTGCCTTGCCTCAATTGGAATTTTTTTTGCTTCACAAATTCTCCCTAAGCTATACGAATTAAGTCCTGGAAATATCTTTCGAGCAAGTCGAACCGTACACAATTTTGGATTTACCAAATCCTTACCTAAAGAGGAAAATGCTGTCTTCAAAAATCCGAAATCAAAATTAACCTGATGGGCCACGAAAACCCTTCCTTCCAACAAACCCCAAACTTCCTCAGCGATCTCCTCAAAAAATGGCGCATTTCGGACCATTTCGGAGTCAATACCCGTTAATCCAGTGATGTAGGTTGGAATAGTTTGCCTAGGGTTTAATAGAGTCTGAAAAGTTTCAGTAATCTCGATTCCATTATGAATAAGGACGGCAATTTCCGTAATGCCTCCAGACCTAATGTCTCCTCCTGTAGTTTCAATATCTACTATTGCAAATTCCACGGCTTAATTTAGCAATTAGATATTTGTCGACCGGAATATTGACAGAAAAGGTCATACCCTATAGCCTTACATAAGCCGCGATAAGCTTTTCGGCACAACGCTCTCCATCCATAGCCGCAGATACAATCCCTCCGGCATAACCAGCTCCTTCACCACAAGGAAAAAGACGTTTCAATTGAGGGTGTTCAAAAGAGTCCCGATCTCTAGGAATTCGAACAGGGGAAGATGTTCTACTTTCAACTCCAATCAATTGTGCATCATTGGTTAAATATCCTTTCATTTTTTTTCCAAAGGCCTGAAAGGCATCAACCATCCGATTGGAAATAAAATCAGGTAAAAATTCCCGCATTTCTACTGAATTCAAACCGGGTTGGTATGAGGTATCTAAAAGCCGATTAGAGACTTTTCGCTGGACAAAATCCATCATTCGCTGAGCAGGAGCAGCTTGAGTTTTTCCTCCCAATTCCCAAGCCTTTTTCTCAATATCGGCCTGAAAATGCATGGCACTCAAAGGACCAAATTTCCTGTATTCCGGTAAATCTTCTAATTCAACTGCAACCACCATCCCAGAATTAGCAAATTTACTATCTCTCCTACTGGGACTCATGCCATTGACTACTAATTCTCCAGGCGCTGTGGCTGCAGGAACAATAAAACCACCAGGGCACATGCAAAAACTGAAGACACCTCTCTGCTTTCCTTTAAAATAGGTTTGTTGAACCAATGAATAAGAAGAAGCAGGAAGATATGGACCTCTATCTACTTCACAATGATATTGAATTCGATCAATGAGATTCTGCGCATGTTCAATTCTAACTCCCAAAGCAAAAGGCTTTGCTTCAATCAAAATTTCCCTTTTATGAAGCAAATTAAAAATATCTCTTGCTGAGTGCCCTGTAGCTAAAATTACCCCGAAACCCTCAACTTTCTCCCCATTTTGAGTAATCACACCTTTTAATTCACCCTTTTGAATGATAAAATCTTCTACACGGGTTTCGAAATGAATCTCACCACCAGCATTTAAAATTGTTTCCCTCAGCCGTGTGACTACCTGAGGCAATTTATTGGTTCCGATATGGGGGTGGGCATCCACCAAAATTTCTTCCGTGGCTCCATGATTTACCAGGATTTCTAGAATCCGACGAATATCCCCCCTTTTTTTAGAGCGGGTATATAGCTTTCCATCAGAATAGGTGCCTGCACCTCCTTCACCAAAACAGTAATTAGAATCAGGATTTACTAAATGGGCTTTATTGATAGCTGCTAAGTCCCTTCTTCTAGCTCGAACATCCTTTCCCCTTTCAAGGATAATTGGTTTTACTCCCAATTCGATAGCCCGCAAACCAGCAAATAAACCGGCTGGACCAGCTCCTACAATGATGATAGGATCAGAATTAGTTACTGATTTATAATCATATTCATGCTCTACTCTAGGACTTGGATCTTCATTTAGAAAAACTTCAGCTTCTACATTAACTTTCACTCTTCGGCCCCTTGCGTCAATGGATCGCCGGTTTTGCCTTACATAGGCATGGGCTGAATCTGATGAAATTCCCGCTTTTTGAAGAACTACCTGTTTAAAAACATCTTGATCATAGGCTTCTACCGGATCAAGCTGGAGATTCAAAGTCTTTTTCATAGTAAGGGTTCTATCCTTAAATTATTAACAAAGGTAGATAGAATTGAATCGTGACAATAAAAAAGCCACCAAAATTGGTGGCTCCTATATTCAATTTGTAAACAAAATCAATTCATTCTATCCAAAACTTCAAATCGAGAAGAATTAGAAATAAACTCCGGAACAATAGTCTTTAAATGGCCTACCAGCTCATTTTCAGAGTTTTTCAAGATAATACTCTGGAAAAGCTCAACCTGTCCATCAATCTTATGATAGGCAGAAGGCAGTACTTGGGCAATTTTGATTTTTGGATGATGGGTGATTTTGACGGTTTCAAAATCATTCAAAAGTTCCTCGTACAACTTTTCACCTTCTCGAAGTCCAGTAAAGGTGATTTTGATATCCTCTTCTTCTTTCTTTCCAGAAAGTTGAATCATTTTCTTCGCCAGATCAAGAATCTTGACAGGCTCACCCATATCAAAAACATAAATTTCGCCACCATGTCCCATTACTGCTGCCTCTAAGACAAGCTGACAGGCCTCTGGAATAGTCATAAAAAATCTTGTAATCTCAGGGTGAGTTACTGTAATAGGGCCTCCATGTAAAATTTGCTTTTTGAACAATGGAATTACAGAACCATTGGAACCTAGGACATTTCCAAATCGGGTTGTAATAAATTTAGTATGGTACTTTTTATGATTCACCTCCAGATATTCGTTCAGGGCTTGAACATACATTTCAGCAGCTCGCTTACTAGCTCCCATCACATTGGTTGGGTTAACGGCTTTATCTGTGGAAACAAAAACAAACTTATCTACTTGTGCTAGAACTGATAGGTCCGCGAGGATTTTTGTGCCAATCACATTAGACTGGATTGCTTCCTCCGGATAATTTTCCATCATTGGAACATGCTTATAAGCTGCTGCATGGAAAACAACCTGAGGTTTGAAAGATTTAAAGACCTCTTTCATTTTTCGCTTATTGCGAACATCCCCCAGTACAATTTTTATAGCGCAATTAGCATAGTTTTCCTTAAACTCATTTTCAACATCATAGAGGGCTGACTCAGCTATATCTAACATGATCAAGAGCTTTGGATGGTAATGTGAAATTTGACGGCAAAGCTCACTTCCAATAGATCCTGCAGCTCCTGTAACTAATACAACTTTCCCCATCAAATCCTCATGGATTCTAGGGTTATCCAAAATAATTGGTTCTCTGGACAATAGGTCCTCAATTTTTATTTCCCGAATGGCACCAACAGTAAGTCCTCCATTGATCCACTGGTCAACTGGGGGAACTATTGAAACGGAAATCCCCAACTTAAGACACTCGTCAATTATTTCCCGCTTACGCTTCACATCAAGGTCACGGACAGCTATAATCAGTTCGGTTATACCATATTGTTCCTTTAATTTGGCCAATGGTTCAATCCCATGATAAATTCGAATTCCAGCAATATTCTTTCCTTCTTTTTTTGGATCATCATCCAAGAAAGCAACCGTATTAAATTTGCTATTGCTATCTCTTTTTATGGCCTCTTGAGCAATAAGTCCTGATTCGCCAGCACCGAAGATTACCCCATTTTTTTGTTCTCGGATAATAAAACCATTCTTCAGGTAATCAAATAATTCTTTTACCAACAACCGATAAAAGATCAGCATAAATAAAGACGAAAGACTTGCAATAATTAAAACCGATGTTGGTAATAAAAACCGATCATTTAAGAAATTCCCATGGAAAAAATTAAGGAATAGAAACAATACAAAATTGATAAATACCGTTTTGAAAATATTGGAACCATCTTTAAACCCGGTATGACGAACAATGCCTTCATAACTTCGAGTATTTTGCATAACAAGCAGTCCTCCTATCATAAAGGTAAAACTCCCTGCTACGGCATCGTTTTGTTCAATAAGAGCCAATTCAAAATTGAACCTTACCAAATATCCAAATAAGGCACAGTGAAAAAGAATTAAAGAATCTAGAGTGGCTATGATCCATCTAGGAAGGATTTTTAACCTGGCTAAAAAATTCATAGTAGAAATTTCTTCAAATGGGTTGATTTAATAAAATCTACGATTAAAATAAAATCATGGCAAAATAAGACATTTTACCCATTACCACAAAATAAACTTAGGCAAATAAGAGATGAATCCAATTTTATTTTGCATTTTATTTATAAAAATCAATTTATAATAGATTTAGAACAATTTATAATTGATCAAATAAGAAAAAATTATTTTTCAATTAAGTTTATCTTATGAGTATGATTGATTTCTTTTTGAAAATTAGATCCTTTAAACCTTCCCATGCTCACGTGTCCTTGTTGAGAAACTCCTTTTCCTTTAATTACATTGAAAAATGTTTTGATCAGAATCTTGAAATCGAGCCAGAAATTTAAATTTTCAACATACCATACATCCAACTCAAATTTTTGTTCCCAAGAGATAGTATTTCTACCATTGATTTGAGCCCACCCTGTTATTCCTGGAAGGACATTATGCCTTTTGGCTTGACGATCGCTATAAAGAGGCAAATATTCAACCAACAGAGGCCTAGGCCCTACCAAACTCATTTCACCTCTTATAATATTTATCAATTGGGGGATTTCATCCAAAGAACTTTTCCTGACAAGTCTTCCCAAAAAAGTAATTCGATCAGAGTCAGGAAGAAGATTTCCATCTAAATCTCTCCTATCAGACATGGTTTTAAACTTAAAAATCTGAAATACCTCTCCATTTTTACCAGGTCTTTTTTGCTTAAAAAAAGGTTTGCCACCATGTTCCACCCCAAGAATAATAAGTAAAATGAAAAAAACAGGAGATAAGATCAAAAACATAATAGAAGCGAGAAATACATCAATAACCCGCTTACCAATACGCCGATAGCTCACTTTTAAAACGTTTTTGCTAACTCTTTAAATAAGATCTCCACAATTTTTTCTTGATCATCATAATTAAGATCAGTGGAGCTAGGCAAACAAATTCCTTTATAAAATAAATTTTGGGAAACGGATCCACCAAAAAATTGAATTTCCTTAAAAACAGGCTGAAGGTGTAAGGGTTTCCATAAAAATCTAGATTCTATCCCATTTTTCATCAATGAAATCCGAAGTTGGTCATTACTAAACCCAGTGACCTTTTCATCGATTAATATGGAAGTAAGCCAAAAATTTGACCTTGCCTCTTTGATTTCATTCTGAAATGAAATTCCTGGAATATTGGACAATAACTCCCGATAGGTTGAATTTATTTGCCTTCTTTTCTCAACAAATCCCTCCAATTGCTCCAATTGAGCTAATCCAATGGCAGCACTTAGATTGTTCATTTTGTAATTATATCCAATCTCTAAATGCTGATAATAAGGTAGATCTTCCCTGGCTTGAGTGGATAGATATTTTGCTTTTTGAATTAAAGCTGTACTATTAGAAACTAGAGCTCCTCCTCCACCCGCGGACAGAATTTTATTACCATTGAAAGAGAATACTCCAATATCTCCGAGTGTTCCACAATACTGATTACCATATTGGCTACCAACTGCCTCAGCTGCATCTTCTAAAACTGGGATTTGATATTTTTTAGCAATACTTAAAATCTCGTTCATTTTTGCAGGCATGCCAAAAAGATGAACAAGAACTATCGCTTTTGGCTTTTTTCCATTAGCTAAGCGGTTCAATATTGCATCTTCCAATAATTCAGGGGAAATATTCCAAGTATCTGATTCGCTATCAACAAATATTGGTTTTGCTCCTAAGTAGATGACTGGATTAGCGGAAGCACAAAAAGTAAAAGACTGACAAATCACCTCATCTCCTTTTCCAACACCCAAGAGCACTAAAGCTAAATGCAAGGAGCTTGTGCCAGAGTTTAAAGCAACAATTTGATGCGTTTTTAGTCTTTTATTAAATTTTTCTTCAAAACGATCGATAAACTCCCCATTTGTAGCCAACATTCCCGAATGAATAGCCTGCCGTGAGTAGGCCAATTCATTTCCCAAAAAAGTCGGAGAGGAAAGTTTATAATAAAAGGACATTAAATATCGAGGCTACGTTTTCGAAACATAATTTTATTATCACAAAAACCCAACCAAAATTTCAAAAATATCTGAGGATTCATTTCTCTTGGGCTTTACTTAATTGTAATTGATGGTGTTATTTTGAAAATCCTTAGGATCAATTTTAACACCTTTTTGACTTCCCACTTTATCGATAGATCTTTTTGATAGATCTAAAATTCTAGGTTCGGTTGCCACCTTCTTTTTCACATATTTAACCGCAATTCTATCCAAGCGATAACCTAATAGTAAAACGATAGCAGAAATTATTGGAAGGACAATATGATCCGAAAAATTGATTAAGACTAAAGTTGTAGCTATCACCACTAACTGCACAAAGGCTAAAACTAATGTAACCTGATGGTGCTGTAGCCCCATTCTTAATAAGAAATGATGTACATGGCTTTTATCTGGAGTCATTGGACCTTGTCCTCTTCTAATTCTCCTCGTAAAAACTCTCGCCATGTCATACAAAGGAAAAATCATCAATGCGATTCCAGTTGAAAATGTCGGTTCGAAACGCCAGGAAGCATTGTCCGGAAGACCAGCATTAAATTCCATAAAGGCAATAATCAGGGCCCCCAAAACGAAACCTAACGTTAATGAACCAGTATCTCCCATAAAAATTTTTGCAGGATGCCAATTGAAGAGAAGGAATGCCAAAACACCTCCAAAAAAACTAAAGGATAACACAGCGAAACTATCTAAACCTTGAATGACAAACCAAACCCCTAATAACCCTGATACAATCAAACCTGTTGTACCTGCTAGCCCATCCAACCCGTCTATCAGATTAAATGCATTGGTCAAAACCAGTAAAACAAAAGCTGAGAAAGTATAGGAAAAAAACAAATTCAATTCTCCTATTCCTAAAAAGCCATGAAAATCCTTAATTCTAACATCACCCATAACAACCACAAGGACCACTGCAACCAATTGACCTAAAAGCTTATGGGAGGCTTTTAATTCTACCAAGTCATCTCTCAACCCCACAAAAAACATAAGCGATATAGCTCCGAGCAAATATCTTATATCAGGTAGTGGAAACTGCCATCCCCAAATTGCAATACTTACAGCCGCTGCAACAAAAAAACCAATCCCTCCCATAGAAGGGATAAATTTCTTATGAATCTTTCTACCTCCAGGAGCATCACCAATTCGAGCTTTTTGCAAGATTTTAATGACCACCGGCATAACAAGGAAGCCTATCGAAAAAGCAGTCAATAGTACAAATAAAAATAACATATCACCTCCAATCAATACCGGTTAAAAATACAATTTTTTTAAATTTAAATCCTAAATATTAATAAATTCTTAATTTTAGTGGCAAAAGATTCAATTTTATTGAAATACAGAATTATTAAGACATTCTGTTTATAACAAGACTTGAACTACAAAATTTTTACTTTTTCCCTAAATAAGAAATTTTATTTTTTTCTTGAACCTAATAAAACTAACAGCGGGTTTAATCAATTTCCAAAAATTATACCAAGACTAAAACCACCTGTTCCCAATGATCTTAGTGCTACTGATTTCAACCTTAGTCTTTCAAATATACTCTGGTCGAGTTTGCTCCTAAGGTTAGATTTCCTGAGGTGTTTACACCATCACCAAGTCCAAAAATCACTTCATTAAAGCCCTTTGGAATATCAAAACTTACCTCTGTTTTTCCAATATTGTGAACCACAAAGATTTCTTGATCGCCTGTCTTTCGAAAATAGGCCATAATCGTTTTTGGATATTCATTTTCAGGCAAAACTAATTCTCCGATAGCGAGAGCTGGATAGGAATTTCGCAAAGCAATCAATGTCTTGTAATGATTGAAGTAGCTCTTTGGATCATTCCTTTGAAGTGACAATGGCTCGACTTCACCATCCACACTATACTTCGATTCAATCCAAGAAGCCCTTCCTGTATCCTTATCTTTTTCTTCCCAAAGAAAAGGCTCACGAATATGCTCGTCTGGCTTCAGACCTTTCATTCCAATTTCCTCCCCATAGTATAAATAGGGAGCCCCTGGCATGGTTAATAATATGCTAATCGCCTGCTTATACTTTTGAGGATCATTTCCCAATTCATTCAGCAAACGAGGCTGGTCATGATTGGAAGAAATGGTGGCATCAATAAACTCAGGTGTAATTTCCTGGTAAAAGTCTAAAATTTCCTTTTGCTTCTTTGCGAGAAGCATTCCATCCTCCTCTTTAAATGATTCTAATAAGGTGTAATGAAAGTCAAAATTGAACAAGGCAGGTAAGCCGGGAAGATATGGAGCTACTATTTCTTTTTTATCATATACCTCACCTACTAAATACACATCTGGTTTGATGGCCTCCATTTTAGCACGAAATTCCTTCCAAAACTCATGATTATCCGTTGGTCTATCATCGGGAAAAATATGCTTTGCAGCATCCAATCGAAAACCATCAACTCCAACTTCCTCCAACCAAAACCTTCCAATCTCATAAATTTCTTCCCTGACTTTTGGATTATCAAAATTCAAATCCGGCATACCGCCCCAGAAAAATCCATAATAATAATCCTCTCCGAATCCTGGATCATGCCATTGACGAATATTATCTGAATCAAGAGTAATGACCTTTTTATTTAAAAAGTCTGCAATAGTATCCTTTTGAGCCCAAACATAATAATCTCGATAAGGATTATCCCTTCCCTTTTTAGACTCCTGAAACCATGGATGCTCGGTAGAAGTGTGATTGATGATCATATCAATCACAATTTTTATATCACGCTTATGCGCTTCTTCCAAAAGCTGCTTGAAATCCTCCATGGTACCATAATCCGGATGGACAGCTTTGTAATCAGTCACATCATACTTATGATAAGTTGGAGAAGGCATAATGGGCATAAACCAAATAGCATTTGCACCCAATTCCTGCACATAATCCAACTTTTCAGTTACCCCATTAAAATCACCAATTCCATCTCCATTTGAATCATAAAAGGATTGAACAAAAATCTCATAAGTCACACCAGCCTTTAGCCAATAGTTTTTAACCTCTGGTTTTTCTTTTTGTGCACATGACGATCCTAGTAAAACAACTGTCAAAATCAGGATAATTTGCGTAGAAAAATTTCTCATGGAATTTAGGTATTAAGAGTAAAAAGAAAAGCCACTATTTCAAGTGACTTTTCTTTCTTTTATTCGAAAATCAGTTTCTATTGATTGCGTTGAGCATATCGAAAGCCATTTCAAGGCGCTTTACGAAATTCTCTTCGCCTTTTCGGAGCCAAGCTCGAGGATCATAGTATTTTTTATTTGGACTATCAGGACCTTCTGGATTACCCAATTGGCTTTGAAGATAGGCTTCATTCTTTTTGTAGTAATTCAAAACTCCTTCCCAAGTAGCCCATTGCATATCCGTATCGATATTCATTTTAATGGAGCCATAAGAATTAGCTTCACGAATTTCTTCCACTGAAGAACCCGAACCACCATGAAATACAAAGTTTAAAGGCTTGCCCGTGGTACCATATTTTTGATTGATGTATTCCTGAGAATTTTTCAAAATGATAGGCTTCAAGCTCACATTGCCAGGTTTATATACCCCATGAACATTTCCAAAGGCAGCGGCAATCGTAAATAAATCACCGGTTTTTTTCAAATGCTCATAAGCATAGGCTACTTCCTCCGGTTGAGTGTACAGCTTAGAGGAATCTACGTCGGTATTATCTACGCCATCTTCCTCTCCTCCTGTAACTCCCAATTCGATTTCGATTGCCATTTGCAATCGTTCCATCTTTTTGAAATAAGAGCAGGAAATTTCAACATTCTCCTCAAGTGGCTCTTCAGAAAGGTCAAGCATGTGGGAGCTAAATAATGGTTTCCCATATGCATCATAATGAGCCTGCCCTGCTTCTAGCAATCCATCAATCCAAGGCAATAGTTTTTTCGCTGCATGATCAGTATGCAATATTACAGGAACCCCATAAGCTTCCGCCATTTGATGCACATGATGGGCACCAGAAATTGCTCCGGCAATACTTGCCTGCTGCTTGTCATTCGGTAAACTCTTACCAGCAAAAAATTGAGCTCCTCCATTGGAGAATTGAATTATTACGGGGGAGTTTACTTTTTTAGCCGTTTCCAAAACAGCATTAATGGAATTGGTTCCAATTACATTAACAGCTGGAAAAGCAAATTCATTTTCTTTTGCGTAAGCGTACAGGTCTCGCAATTCCTGTCCGTATTTTACTCCAGGTTTAAATTTCATGTCTGAGATAGGTTTGTTTACTTTTTAATAAAGCGCTGATGAAGCACTCGTCTGTTATCAAACGCTTCAAAGATATAAATCCCATTTTTAAAATTGCCCAAATCAAATTCTAAATTATTCTGAATTTGAGATTGCTGACCAGAAAGCATCAATCGACCACTCATATCAATTATGCGGTAATTAGCCGCTCTCATCCCTTCAGGAAATTGCACATTTAATCTTCCTGTGGTTGGGTTGGGATAAACTTTAAAATCGCCAATAGGCAATTCCTCACCTGGAATATAGGTCACATAATCCTCCTGAAGAATTCCTGGTTCAGGTCTTGGCAATGGCTCAGAGGTAAATAAATAAAATTCAGATGGTCGGAAACTAAAATTGACAGATGAACCACTCACTTGGAGTTCTTCTCCAGTAAAGTAATTATACCAAGTCCCTGGATTTGGAAAAGCTACCGGAACATTCCCCACATTTCCAATCCCAAAATTCCCATGCATTACCACATCAAGATCAGGATGTTCCAGAATTATCGACTTCACACTACCGCTTAGATTTAAAGTTGTTTTTTCTGGATTATTAAATACTTCATGGTCTTTTTTAAGACGAATCATTTCTTGATAAAGCTTAAAAAGCCTTTCCCTTTGTGGATCATTCAAATAATTCCATCGGGTCGGTTTGATCCCCAACCGGTCATTATTCAATTCCTCATCGTATCCAAATTCCCCAAATTGCCAGATCATTTTTGGCCCAGGAATACCAAAATAAAAAGCTGTCAGCAGCTGATTTCGATTGATTGCGTTTTCTAGCTGCCTTAAGTTTATGGGAGATGTTTTTCCAAAATTTAAGGTCTCCCACATTACCCGCTCTTCATCGTGGGACTCTTGATATGCCACCAAATTCGGATTTTTCCATCCGCGATTCCCAAAATAGGCCCAACTGAAATCTTTGTTTTCACCTTTGGCCATTTCTCGGAAATCAAAGTTCATATTCCCCCAGAAAAGTAAGCCATAATCCGCCAATTCCTTCTCTTCATCATTGGCAGATAAATGTTCCAATATTACATAAGCATCCGGATGATGTGACTTAATTCTATCATAAATCCTTTTCCAAATTTTAATCCTACTCGGATCATATTGTGACCAAACCCCTACATCATTTCCAGAATTAACTTGAGTAAATCCTTTACTCAGATCAAACCGAAATCCGTCAAACTTATATTCGCTTAACCAATAATTATTAACTGAATCGACAAAAGAAGCCGTGTATTCACTTTCGTGATTGAAATCATATCCCACATTAAAAGGATGTTTGGCTACTCGATTAAACCATGGATTATCTTCGGTTGGAGCACCGTAATCTCCATCATTGTATAGTCTAACAAATGGACTTTGACCAAAAGCGTGATTCAAAACCATATCCAAAATGACCATGATTCCTCGCCCATGTGCTTCATCAATAAGTTGCTTCAAGTCATTCTTGGTACCATAGAATTTATCAGGAGCAAAGAAAAAGGAAGGATTATATCCCCAAGACAAGTTGCCTTCGAACTCACCAATTGGCATTAATTGAATTGCATTGACGCCCAATTCTTCCAAATAATCCAAACGATCAAGAACAGCTTTGTAAGTTCTTCGATCATCAAAATCCCGGACTAAGAGTTCATAAATCACCAATTCTTCCGGATCAACCTTGGTGTAGCTGATATTTTTCCAATTATATGGCTCCTGAGCAGTTTGCAAATAAGTGGCTTGAAACTCAGTCTTTCCGCTAGGATAGGGTTTCAATCCAGGATATCTCCCTTGTTCAATGATTTCCTGATCATGAAAAGGATCCGATACCTTATCAGCATAAGGATCACCTATTCGAATACTGATGTCGATCAAATACTGGAATATGTATTCTTGTTTAGGTGTAAGACCAGAAATTTTAAGCCAAAAAATTTCTCCATCTGGAGTTCGCTTCATTTGGTATGCTGGAAGGATTTTCCAATCGTTAAAGTCCCCAATTACATGAGCAATCCGCTTACCGGGAGCCTGAAGCGCCAAAATCACTTCAGTGTCTGAGATATAATTTATTCCAAGTCTGGCACCTGAAGGCAACTCCTCTTTCTCCGAAGGAGCAAAAACACTGATCGTTATTGATTCTGAATCTGTCTCTCCACCTGCAGTGGCTTTAGCTGTTAAAGTAAAAGTTCCAGCTTCATTTGCTGTGAGTTGATAGGTCAATGAATTTACAGACTCCGCTTTCTCAACTTCAACTCCATCCAATTCAAAGGAAATGTCAGCAGTAGCAGAAGTTTCAGCTTTAAAATCAAAACTTTCCCCTACCTCAAGGGAAACTTGGCTGGTTGAAGGATTGGTAATATTTACTGTAAATCCCTGAGCTAAGTCTACAAAAAAGTCTTCATTGGAAGAGGTTTTCCCTTCTTTGCTTCCATCAGCATTTCTAAAGACCAATCCTAATCTATAAATGGTTAAGCCATTTGGATTATCAAAAAAATCATTTGGAACCAGTTCGTAGGTATAAAGATTACTCTCCCCATCGACTTTGGTCATTTTTGCCTTTGGATCAGCAGTTCCCCATGAAAAAGGAACTATTGACCATGTATTAGACTGTGGACCTTCGGTAACGGCACCAATATGAATGTAAACATCGCAATTGCAGTCTTTTAATCCTGTAGTCCCTTTGGAGGCATCATAAATCAACTTGACAGATTGTGATGCATTGGGTACGGCAGGTTCAGTTGTTACCTGTGCCTTTGCAAAAGGCCCAATAAACAGGCAAAAAAAGACGACTAGAAGCGAGTTTACTCTTTTCATTGAAGTAAATTAATAAAGACAAACCGACTCTAAAAGCTTCGGCCTTTAAAGTCGGTTTGGGTTATATTATTTGGAAAAATTAATTTTTAGTCAAGGTGTACTTGACTTCACCCGGCGTTCTAAAATCCAAGGTAACAGTATAGTTTCCTGCCTCAGCAACTGGAATATTTGGACCACCTTCAGATAATTCACCATTGGAGCCGCCATAATTGAATCCCCAATCCTGATTTGCACGGAATTTCATCTCACCTGCTTTCAAATCTGTAGTGATGGTCAATACGTTTTCATCACGATCGAATTTCATTTTCGTTTCTGAATCCCATCCACCATCTGTTGCGTCACCAATAATACCCCAATATAGTGGATCACTTAATGTGTAGGTTTTTGCACCTAAGTCTACTTTCATGAAGAAGGTACCGAATTCGGTTACTTTGATGTTGTCACCATCTCTATCTAGCGTTCCATCAGCACCACTATCACCGTAATTAATATCCCAGCTATTCGTTTCATTCACTTTGAATTCGCCTGTTCCTCCAGGCAAAACATGAACATAGCCTTCGTATACATTATCAAAGTTTACGGATTTCAAAACGGTCATTTCGTTTTCTGGATTCCAGCCTTGGTAATCACCAGGTACATACATCACAGGAAACTCAACATCAGAATTATACGGAGTAACAGAAAGGGTTACTGTTTCACCATAAATCGGAGAAAGCGGTTGATTAATACTTGCTTTTACTCTAAAATCTACATCTGCAGGAGTGTCAAACATGGCACCTTTTGCCAATAATTCATCATTGATTGCCTCTGCAGTTACCTCGATGATGTTGGAAGTGGTAGAACCTAGCGTAATAGGATTTGCAAAGCTTGATCCAGCTAAATCCATTTCAAGACTGTATGTAACTGTACCAGTCATTCCAAAATCTGCCGCAGTAACAGTAAATGGAATTACTTCTTCAGTGTTATCGGCACTTAGTACCAAACTTGACCCAGAACTTGGGCTGGCGAGAGTTGAGCCAGTTTGAGGGATAATCGGAGGCATTTCGTAATTATCACATGCCCACAAAGCAGGAATTACAGCTGCAATCCAAGCTATTTTTTTGAGTACTTTCATAAGTTTAATGAGTAATTGTTAATTGATTTGGTTTTTCAAACTTGAGAAGAGAGAATCTAGAAATAATCCAATAGCTAAATACTTTTTTGCACTATCCATGGAAGGTTTCTTTTAATTCCTTACTAAATATTAACGGGCAGCATGCTTCAAAACAATACTTCGTTCAAAAAAAATCGGTCTAAATTTGATGCAATCGTTTGCGTTTTCGTTTGCATTCTTAAACTTTTTTTTCAAAAAATTTTTGAGCTTTTGAGTAAATTCAACGAGTTTGGGAAAGGGCAACAACATAGAACTTCGAAAAGGCTTTAATTTGGCTAACCTTCCATTCTCGGAATAATATAATTTATGAAAATAGGACAAGCGACCATTAAGGATATTGCAAGAGAGCTAAATGTCTCCTCTTCAACGGTTTCTAGAGCATTGAAAGATTATCCTGGAATTAGCGATGAGACTAAGCGAAAAGTGAAGGAATTGGCCGCAAAACTGAATTATCGGCCAAATGCAATTGCCCTCTCTTTGAGGAAAAGTAGATCCTTTACCATCGGAGTAATCATTCCTGAAGTTGTACATTTTTTCTTTTCGACTGTTATATCAGGAATAGAAGAAGTGGCTTATTCAAGAGGGTACAATGTCATTTTGACCCAGACAAATGAAAAATTTGACAGGGAGAGAAGTAGTATTGAAACCATGCTTTCCAATCAAATAGATGGATTTCTGGTCAGTTACTCTAAAGAAACCAAGGAGTTTGATCACTTTTCGAATCTTCTAGAACAAGGATATCCAATTGTTTTTTTTGACCGGGTTCCGGACATCCCCAAGGCAATCAATGTCATGGTAGATGATTACCGTGGAGCCTATGATGCAGTTAGTCATTTGATTAGGCAAGGATATAGGCGGATTATTCATTTAGCAGGTCCAAAAAACCTAACCATTAGTAAAGAGCGGATTCGTGGATATAAGGATGCCATGAATGATCATGGAATGCAAGTAGACGATAGCCTTATTGTGGAATGCCCTAAAGGAACTGACGATGAAAGCAGGAAAATAACGGCAGAAATTTTAAGGAATTCAGCTCAAAAACCGGATGCATTTTTTGGAAATAATGATATGGCCGCAGTCGGGGCAATGATGGCTTGCCGAGATGCAGGCCTTAAAGTTCCGGAAGATGTAGGGGTGGTTGGTTTTTCGAACTGGCAATTTTGCTCGATGATTGATCCAAGCCTTTCATCTGTTGCACAGCCGGGATTCCAAATGGGAGCAAAAGCGACGGAGATACTCTTAGATATTATTGAGAAAAAACTTGATCCCGATCAAATTCATGAGCCTATTACCCTTCCAACCGAGCTTTTAGTCAGAAAATCCTCTGTTCGGACAAAGAATTGATAAAATTTTTAAAAAATTTGAACAAAAAAGTGCAATCGATTGAATAGTTGAAATTTGATCGAATACACTATTTTAATTCTTTAGTAGTTTAAAAAAAGGCCATTTGGAGCTTTTAAATAGATTTTTAGGTTTCAGGAAGCTTTCTAACTTAGCATCAATCCTTTGTATGAATTCCCTAAAATTATGCAAGTATCCCATCCTTCTACAACCCAGATTTCTTCAAATTCAAGGCATATGGGTTTAGGACAAATCCAATCTTGGAGTGAGCACACTTTTGGAATAGCTGGCGAGGCCACGAATGGATTTTTTAAAATCACTATTTACAACGAAAGTATCATCCGCATCCAAGTAAGCAAATCAGAACTCTTTGACTCCAACCCCTACGCTGTGGTAGTGGAGCCAAAAGCTACTGACTTCAAAGCTTCCGAAACTGATCAATATCTCATTATAGAATCAGAAATGATTCATCTTTCTCTACAAAAGTCCAACTCCGCTCTATGCTTTCGAGATCATAAAGGAAACATCCTAAATGAAGATGATTCCTTGGGAATTGCTTGGATTGGAACAGAAGTGAATTGCTATAAAAAGGTTCAGAAAGATGAACATTATTTGGGTTTAGGAGAAAAAACAGGAGGGCTTGACCGAAAAGGAAAAGCATTCACAAATTGGAACACTGATTATTTCGGGTATGGAATTGAAGATGATCCACTCTATATGAGTATCCCATTTTATTTGGGAGTTCACGAGGGAGGTAACTATGGGATTTTCTTTGACAACCCACATAAAAGTGTTTTCAATTTCGGGGCAAGCACAAACCGCTTCATGTACTTTGGAGCAGAAGATGGGGATATGGATTATTATTTTATTCACCGCCCTACCCTCTCCGAAATAATTTCTGAATACACACATTTAACCGGAAAAATGCAAATGCCTCCCAAGTGGGCTTTAGGTTTTCAGCAGTGCCGGTATAGTTATTATCCTGATTCCGAAGTAAAAACATTGGCACAGACATTCCGAGATAAGGATATGCCTGCTGATGTCATTTATTTGGATATCCATCATATGGAAGCCTACAAAGTATTCACTTTCGATGGCGAAAAATTTCCCGATGCCAAAAGCCTTATCAAGGAATTGAAAAAGAAAGGCTTCCGAGTTGTTGTAATCATGGATCCTGGAATTAAGGCTGAAGATAATTATACGCCTTACGTCGAAGGAAAAGAAAAAGGCTTGTTTGTAACTTATCCAGATGGGCAAGAATATCAAGGCCAAGTTTGGCCCGGGTGGTGCGCATTTCCTGATTTCACAAAAGAAGAAACCCGAAACTGGTGGGGTGAAAAAATGAAATTTTATGAGGATGCCGGTGTAGATGGCTACTGGACGGATATGAATGAACCAGCATCTTGGGGCCAATTTACCCCAAATCTCATCGAGTTTAGCTTTGAAGGGACAGGTGCTTCTCACCGAAAAGCACGGAACGTGTATGGGATGCAAATGGCCCGTAGTGCACAGGAAGGAGCTGTGAAACAACGTAAAAAAGAACGCCCATTTATCCTGACTCGATCCGGTTACTCAGGAATTCAGCGTTATGCAGCCGCTTGGACCGGGGATAATGTTGCCAGCGAAGAGCATATGCTCGCTGGAGTACGTTTGGTCAATAGTTTGGGAATGAGCGGTGTAGCTTTCTCGGGTTTTGATGTGGGAGGTTTTGCTGGAGAAGCCAGTAAGTCGCTATTTGCACGCTGGATGAGTATAGGTGCCTTCACTCCCCTATTTAGAGCCCATTCGATGATCAATAGCAATGATGCTGAGCCTTGGGCTTTTGGAGAAGAGGTGGAAGAAATCTCCAGAAACTACATGAAATTCCGATATGGAATTTTACCTACCCTTTATTCCAAATTTTACAAAAGTACGCAGGATGGCCTGCCTTTGTCCCAATCTTTGGCCATTCATTTTCCCTTGGACAAAAAGGTTTATAGCTCTGCTTATCAAAATCAATTTATTTTTTGCGATGCTTTTTTAGTAGCCCCGGTAGAAAGTACCAAAGAGATTACCAAGGTTTATCTTCCTGAAGGAGGTTGGTACTATTTATATTCCGATGATTTCTATTCAGGATCCAAGGAAATATACATGGATTGCCCTTTAAACTATCTTCCTGTTTTGATCAAGTCCGGAAGTACTTTCACCATGCAGTCCCCTGTTTCGCATACTGGTGAAAAACATGATGGAATTCTTCGAGTACATGTCTATAGAGGGGAAAAAGGAAGCACTTTTGTCCACTACGAGGATGATGGGAATTCATTTGATTATACCAAAGGTTCTTATTTCCAGAGAGAAATCAGTTATGATCCAGATCAAAAGGCTTTGACCTTTAAACAATGTGACGGCAATTATCACAGCGATTTTTCGGAGCTTGAGATTTTCTTCCATGGGTTCCAAATGGATACCGTACAGGTGAATGGAAAAAATCATGCGGTCAATCAGCAGGATTTTGCTTTCCTAGGCAAACTGACAGAATTTGATCCCTTGCCCGAGCATGATCATCCATATCATGAGATAAAAAATCTCAAAAGCATCAAGATTAAGCACGACAAAAATGAAATTCTGATTTCTGGTCTTCTTTAAGTCAATTAGCCCAAGCCCACTATGACCGATCAAAAAAAACACCTGAGTTTCTGGCAAATCTGGAATATGAGTTTCGGATTTCTTGGAATTCAATTTGGATTTGCCCTTCAGGGAGGGTTTATGTCCCGAATTTTCCAAACTCTAGGAGCAGATAAAGATACCATCCCATTTCTTTGGATTGCAGCTCCCCTTACAGGTTTATTGGTACAGCCTATCGTTGGGTATTTAAGCGATCGGACTTGGCATCACAAATTCGGAAGGAGAAAGCCCTTCTTCTTTTTCGGAGCCTTGTTTAGTACCATTGCATTATTCTTAGCACCCTACTCTTCTGCCTTGTGGATGGCTGCGGGTGCCTTGTGGATTTTGGACGCTTCCATCAATATCAGCATGGAACCGTTTCGCGCATTGGTAGCAGATAAGCTCCCTGATTCTCAGCGATCTTATGGATTTGTAGTCCAAACCTTGATTATTGGTATTGGTACTTGGGTTGCATCCAACTTACCATGGCTCATGACACAATTAGGAGTACCGAATACGGCGCCTGAAGGTGTTGTACCTGATTCTGTAAAATACGCATTTGGAATAGGTGCCGTGGTGTTGTTTACATCCATTCTTTACACCATTTTAACTACTGAGGAATATCCACCTGAAGACTTGGAAGCTTTCCAAAAAGAAAAAGAAGCCAACAAAGGTTTCTTTAATGGTGTAAAGGAAATTTTCAAAAATATCACAGGGATGCCTCCCGTAATGAAGAAATTGGGTGTTGTCCAATTTTTCTCCTGGTTTGCATTTTTTACGATGTGGAGTTTTGCAACTCCAGCCATTACCGAACACGTATTTGGTGCAACGGATACCACCTCCGAAGCTTATAATAATGCGGCAGATAGTGTGGGGAATTATTTAGGCACCTATGGGTTAGTGTCTATGTTTTATGCCTTAATCTTGGCATTTGTGGCTAGCCGTATCCGAATCAATCGCAGACTTCTACACTTGGGAAGTTTAATTTTAGGAGGGTTTGGCTTTATTTTAATCTATTTCATTTCAGAGCCTTGGATGCTTCATATTAGCTTTTCTTTGGTTGGAATCGCATGGGCCAGTATTCTTTCCATGCCTTATGCGATGCTCTCAAGTTCTGTAAACCCCAAAAAAATGGGCGTTTACATGGGGATTTTCAACATGTTTATTGTGATCCCTCAGATTGTAGCTTCCTTAGGAGGGGTAAATTTCCTTTACAAACTTTTATTCGGAGAAGCTGTAATCAACACCATGCTTTTAGCTGGTACAATGTTGATCTTGGCTGGATTGTCTAACTTGCTGATCACAGACAAAAAAGCAATTCATGACTAGTCAAGACTTTCTATGAAGATTTTCCGAATAGTTGGAGTACCTGAGCATTTCAACCTTCCATTTCGGATTTTAGCGAAGGAGCAGCCCTTTGAAAAGGAAGGAATTCATATCGATTGGATTGAAGAATCAAGAGGTTCTGGTCAAATGAGCCAAATGCTGAAGAGTTCGGAAGCTGAAATGGCCATACTTCTTACGGAAAGTTTTTTCAAGGAGTTTGATCAAGGAAATACATGCAAATTAGTCGGCTACCATGTCAAATCTCCTCTTATTTGGGGGATTCACACAAGGCCTGATTTTCCTTTTGATGATTTGAAATCAATCAATCATCCGAAGTTTTTGGTCAGTAGAATGGGTTCTGGCTCACATTTGATGGCTTTGGTTTTAGCTGAAAAAATGAATTGGTCTCCAAAAAATCTTCATTTTGAGGTAGTAGGGAATTTAGATGGAGCGAGAGATGCTTTTCAACAAGGGAGCAACGGATTATTTCTCTGGGAGAAATATACCACCTCTCCAGAAGTTAAAAATGGAAACATGAATAGGCTGGATGAAATTCCAAGCCCCTGGCCATGTTTTGTGATGGTTACAAGTGAAAAAGCATTAGATGAATTCCCTGAAATTGCTAGAAGGGTAAGAGATCAAATCTATTCTATCATTCAAAAACTAAGGACCCAAGCAAATTTGGCCGAGATTATTTCAGAAGCCTACAAATTAGCTCCCGATGATGTCAAACAATGGCTTTTGCAGACCACTTGGTGTGAGAATAATCAAATAAGCAGGTCTGAACTAGAAAAAATTTTTGGAGATTTGATGCATTTCGGAATTATTTCCCACAAACCAGATATTTCAGATTTTGCTTTAGTGGACTGGCTTGAGATTTTGGACTGATTGGTTGATTGGAAAATAAATGCAGAATTTGGTTCCATGACCAGGCTTGCTTTCGATTTCGATTTTTCCCCCATTCATTTTCACAAACTCCTTCACCAACTTCAACCCTAAACCAGATCCTTTTTCTTTTTGAGTTCCTGGTTGGGATTTGGTTACCAGATGATTTTCAGCCAAAATCTGATTTATCTGCTCTTTTTCCATACCTATACCTTGATCCAAAATGCAGTATTGAATCCACTCATCTCCCTTTTCAGAAAAAATAGTAATTGAATCTCCCGGATTGGAATATTTGATAGCATTACTGATGATATTACGAACAGCTACTTCCAGCAAATCTGGATCGCCATAAACCTTGTCTCTGTCAGTTGTCCTATCGAAAATGGTCAGATTTTTCGCCTTAATAGAAGACTGCAAAAAGTTGAGGGAATTTTTGGTAATACTGCTTAAATCAAATTCATGGGATTGGATCTCAAAACCTTCCATTTGAGACATGGACCATTTCAAGGTATTGACAAGGGTATTATTAATCGAGTCTACATCCTTTTTCAGGAAATCCATCAACTCATAAAACTCTTCCTCGGACAACTGTTTTTGAAGCATTAAATCCAAAGTAGATTTCAATTGTCCAATCGGACTTCGAAGATCATGAGACAAAATTGAAAACAATTTATTTTTGGCCTCATTGATTTCTAGAAGCTCTTTGGACTGCTTTTCTAAAGCGACATTTTGCTCTTCAATTTTTTTCTGCTGAATAGTAAGATTATGATTAATCTTCTTGAGATTTCTATGTAAGAAAAACAGCCGGATACTCAGAAGAGCAATTATTAAAAAGGCAAATCCAAAAAATATCAAATACCTTCTGGAAGTCTGTAATCTATAAGACTGAGCCTCATTTTGAGATTTGAGCAACTCCAACTCGGATCGAGCTAAATCCTCTTCAAACATCCCCTGCATTAAAGCAAGTCGATCTCTTCCAGCTTTATTTAGAAGTGTATCATTTAATACTGAAAATTCATTCAACTGCTCATAGGCAGAAAGGTAATCACCTATTTTTTGATAGACCTGTGATAGATATTTGTGGCTTTTCGCCAATTCATCCATAAACTGGTATTCCTTACAAAAATCGACAGCATATTGAAGCGTTTTTTCTGCTTCTACTAGCTGATTATTAAGCAAGTACGCATTACCCAATCGATGAATCACTCCGGCTTCAAAGGATTTTACATCCTGAGCTCTCGCCATTTCAAGCGCCTTTTCATAAATGATCACTGCGCTGTCATAGTTACCCTCAGCTAAATACACATCTCCAATGACCCGATTAGCAAAAGACAACAAATAAGGTGATCCAGCTTGTTCATTGGTTTTAATTGAAAGATTGGCATAAACCATCGCTGAATCTTGCCTCCCACTTTGGGTGAAATTGAGTGCAACGTTATTTAGGCTTCTGATTTGGGTAGCAACATCACCTGCCTCTTTGGCCAATCTGTAGCCTCTTTTAAATTGTTCGATCGCTTTGTCGAAGTTTTTCTGCTCATAATACAAAGCTCCCAGATTATTCATCAATCGTGCTGCTTGCAGCTTGTTTTCAGCCAATAAAGCCAAATCATAAGCTTCGGTAGAATAATCAAAGGACTTGAGCCATTGACCTCGACGGTAAAAAATCCAGCCTATATTTTCGAGTGCTCGACTTCGTCCGTCATAGTCATCTATCAATTTCGCTAAGGAATCTGCTTCGAAGGAATATTGAATCGCAAGGTCCTGTTCAGACTCCCTGATTTCAGTTGCAGTTCGGTTTAAATAGTCAATTCGCTCTTTCCCTTTCAATTTAATCAAAAGCGAATCGGTATGGGAATCCTGTGCCCTAGAGGCCAAACAGGTAAAAAAGGAAATAAGAATTATAAGATAAAAAGCTTGACGTCTCACAAAATTCAATTTGCTAAATCGGGCACAAAATAAAGATTATCAGCCTAAATGCCGTGCTGATTTAAAAATTCCTAAACAAAAATCTAAATTAAAATTGACTCCAATCCCATTCTTTATTCATTTGAGAAATGGCATGATGGGCTGTCAAATCATATTGGCAGGGCACAATAGAAATGTAATTATTAGCAATAGCCCATTCATCATTATCTTCTCCTTTATCAAAATTGACAAAGTTGCCAGCCATCCAGAAATATTTCCTTCCTGTTGGGTCAAAACGCTCGGAAAACTCCTCCTGCCATTTCGCATCTGCTTGACGGCAAACCTTCACTCCTTTGATAGCTTCATTTCTTTTTGGTGGAAAATTCACGTTTAATGCAACGCCTCTTGATATTCCTCGCTCCAAAACCTGCCTAGCTATTTTCTCTACCCACTCCTCCACGTGAGAAAAATCGGCCTTTGAAGAATAATCGCAAAGGCTAAATCCAATAGAAGGATATCCCTCTAAGGCTCCTTCAATAGCCGCAGACATAGTTCCTGAATACAAAACAGAAATGGAGGTATTTGACCCATGGTTAATGCCACTAACAACCAAATCAGGAGTCCGATCTTTCAATACATAGTGCTTAGCAAGCTTCACGCAATCTGCAGGAGTACCACTTGATTTGTAAGCTAAAACTCCCTCAAAAATATCTTCGTCGTATAATCGGAGCGTTTCTCCTATGGTAATGGCGTGTCCCATTCCAGATTGAGGACTATCGGGTGCGACCACCACAACTTCCCCCAATTTTTTCATGACTTCTACTAAAACTCGGATTCCTTTTGAGGTGATCCCGTCATCGTTCGAGACGAGAATTAGAGGCTTTGACATTAGTTTTTGCTGAGTTCGTTGTAATAGGCTGTAATTCGAAGTAAGTCTCCTCGCTTATCATGCTCCAGGCGATTTTTACGCATAAAAAGACTGATTTCATCATCATAGCCCGGAAGCATATCATACAAATCCTTCTTTTTTAAGCTGTATCGCTGGATTTGATTGTCTTTGAAAAAATAATAATTGAAGGCCAGTCTATAACCCATCATGGTCTGAGGCCCCCAAAATGGGTTCATACCTACAGGACCCCATGCTCCCATATTTCGAGAATCAGTCGCTATATATTCCCTGCAAAGAAGCGCAATATCCTTTCCTTCAGTGAGAACTTCGAAAAATACAGGAGTTTCATAATCTCCATTCAAGGAATAGGGCAAACTGTAAAACTTTCTTATTCCTCCATAAAGCTCATCGTAAATTTCAAAGTAAGCTACATTGGAAGCAGTGAAGGTTATGATGGTCTCATTTTGTAATTGGACCAGATTATTATCAAGGTCATATTTTACAAGGCCCGAAAAAGCCTGACCTTCGGTATCGTAAATATTCCCCTTATGCCAAATTTGGGATGGAAATTTATCTTGGGCTAGAGCCATACCCAGACCCAAGAGCCAAATCCCAATCGTCAAAATGGAAAGTTTGATGCTATTTTTCATATCAATTGATACGATAATTTTATTTACTCTGTTTAATCCAGTTTCCTGAATTTAGTACTATTTAAGAATGTTATGCCCCATTTTATCGCGTTTCGTTTTCAAGTAACGCTCATTATGAGGATTTGGTGCAATCTCAATTGGAACCTGCTCTACGATCTCTAATCCATAACCGATTAGCCCTACCCTTTTCTGTGGATTATTGGAAATCAGGCGGATTTTTCCTACTCCAAGATCTCTCAAAATTTGAGCTCCGACCCCATAATCACGGCTATCCATAGGAAGGCCCAAAGCCAGATTTGCCTGAACAGTATCCATCCCCTCTTCTTGCAATTTGTAAGCTTTCAACTTATTGATCAGGCCAATTCCGCGGCCTTCTTGATTCATGTAGAGAATCAATCCTTTTCCTTCCTTCTCCACCATTTCCATGGCAGCATGAAGTTGAGGACCACAATCACAGCGGCAACTACCGAAAATATCACCTGTCACACAGGAAGAATGAACGCGTACCAAAATAGGCTCATCTTTCTCCCAAGTACCTTTAATCAAGGCCAAATGAATTTCATTAGTGTTGATTTGTCGGAAAGCAATCAGGTCAAAATCCCCATATTGGGTAGGCATATCGACACCAATTTCTCGCTTAATTAAGGATTCATGCTTCAATCGATAAGCAATTAAGTCCTTTATTGAAACCAACTTCAGGTCAAAACGCTTAGCCACTTCAACCAAATCTGGAAGTCGAGCCATGGTTCCATCTTCATTCATGATTTCAACCAAAACTCCAGCTGGTTTCATCCCTGCAAGTCTTGCGAAATCAATCGCTGCCTCCGTATGTCCTGCTCTACGAAGGACACCACCTCTTTTAGCTTTTAAAGGAAAAATATGTCCTGGCTTACCCAATTCGGATGGATCAATATTCTCATCCACCAAGGCCATTATGGTTTTTGAGCGATCAGAAGCCGAAATCCCCGTAGTACATCCATGACCAATAAGGTCAACAGAAACCGTGAATGGAGTCTCAAAAGCAGCGGTATTTTGACCCACCATCAATTCTAGGCCTAATTCCTCACAGCGGTCCTCCACAAGAGGCGCGCAAATAAGGCCCCGCCCATGTTTTGCCATAAAATTGATGATTTCAGGAGTTACTTTTTCTGCTGCACAGACAAAGTCTCCTTCATTTTCACGGTCTTCATCATCCACAACGATGATGACTTTTCCTTCTTTTATAGCTTCGATGGCCTCTTCAATGGAGTCCAATTGGTATTTTTCCACAGATTTTTGCAAGTCGATTTAAAGGACAAATTTAACTGCTTTCGATTCTAAAACAGGACAGTACCAAATAAAGTTTGGTATTATCCAATAACAATTCCGAGTTCCCGGTCAATATCCATCTGTACCTGCTTCAATCCTAAAAATATTTCTTGAAGCTCGATGATCTGATCGTCGGACAATTTTTCAACTTCCGCATTTTTGATTTTCTGAATAGCTTCTTCCATCATTCTACGGACAAATTTTCGTTTTAAGCGAAGAATAGATTTGTAACTCGTCAAGGTCAAATCATCATCTTCTCTAGGAATTAGGATTTGAAATTTCTCAGTCCAATGTACAGAAGCCTCCCTCCTGGGGGTAATCAAATCAATCACTTCATCTCGAATTTCCCGATCTTGAATACCCAAAAAATAATCTGAATCCACGATCACCCCTTTATTGAGATTCTCCCGAAACATTTTCAAAATTTTGGCATAAAGAGGGTTTTCAAATGCTAGCTCTTCAGTTTCGGAAAGCAAATACTGACAAAGATTCAATTCCTCGTCTCCCAATTGTTGCAACCCATAATTCAACAAAAGACGGATTAATTCACGCTCTTGCAGTCTTAGAGCTTCTGAAACAGAAAATCCTTCTTTTTCAACTGGAAAAAACTCCTCAATCGGAGCTGCTTCCAAAGGAGTTTCTTGGATCTTTCTAAATTGATCCCGTTGATTCTTTAGCAGGATTTTATTTACCTCGGCATAGACGATACCTTCTTCGATATCCAAAAACCCAGAGGCTTCTTTTGCGTAGACAGATCGAATAATTGGATCTGGGATTTTAGCTATGCTCTGAACAACCTCACGGATAACCTCAGCTTTTCGAATTGGATCACGCTGAAATTCATCCTTGTAAAGGTTAATTTTAAAGCCAATGAAATCCTTGGCATTTTCTTGCAGGTAGTTTTGAAAAGCTTGAGAACCCACTTTTCTGGAATAACTATCCGGGTCCTCTCCATCAGGAAACACCACCGCCTTGACAGTAAGTCCTCCCTCCAACAACAAATCTATCCCACGCAGAGAGGCTTTGATTCCTGCCGCATCTCCATCATACAAAACAGTAACCTGATCTGTAAATCGTTTGATCAATTTGATTTGACCTTCTGTAAGGGAAGTCCCAGAGGATGCAACCACATTCTCAATTCCCGAAAGGTGCATGGAAATTACATCCGTATACCCCTCTACCAAATAGCAATTATCCTTTTCTCGAATAGCTTTTTTAGCCTGAAACATCCCGTACAAGACATCACTCTTATGATAGACAGGTGTTTCAGGGGAGTTGATATATTTGGGTTGATTTTTATCCTTAGTCAGGATCCGTGCGCCAAACGCAATTGGCTTTCCACTGATGTTATGGATAGTGAAAATGACTCGATTCCGAAACCGATCATACCTTCGGGAAGGATCCCCTTCTTTTTCTAAAATAAGCCCGGCCTTCAAGAGAACATCTTCTTGAAAACCTGCCTTTTTTGCTGAATTGAGCAAATTATCCCAACCTTCTAGCGCATATCCCAAATCGAATTTTTCGATAATCGCTGGAGTAAAGCCTCTTTCCTTGAAATAGCTCAACCCAATAGATTTACCTTCATCGGTTTGAAGGTTTTTGACAAAAAAATCCCGGGCAAACCCCAAAGCAATCAACAAACTTTCCCGTTCATTTTGGGCTTGTTCCTGTTCCGGAGTTTGGGTTTCGTCCTCTTCTACCTCAATCCCATATTTACCAGCGAGGTGACGGATAGCTTCTTGGAAACCAATCCCCTCAATATCCATAATGAATTGAATGGGATCTCCAGCTTTACCGCAACCAAAGCACTTATAGATTTGCTTAGCAGGGGATACAGAAAAAGATGGCGTTTTTTCGCCGTGGAATGGACAGCAAGCCCAAAGGTTTTGCCCCTTTTTTTTCAATGGAACATAATCGGAGATAACCTCCTCAATGTCCATCCGGTCTTTGACTTTGTCTGTTGTATGCTTGCTGACTGCCATAGTTTGATTAGGAACAAAGTTAAGCCTGAGCTTTGATTTGATGGCTATTTCGAAGAACTATTTGCCAAAGTAGTGAGTTTAATCTTCGATAAATTGCCAGTAGCTTTTAGAAAGACATTTCTAGAAACTATCTTGCGAGCAAATTACAAATTCATGCAACTTTCTAAAGAAGCTATATTAAAAACTCTTTCCCGAGTCCAAGATCCAGATCTTAAACGAGATTTGGTAAGCTTGGGAATGATTCAAAATATTCAGATTGAGGGTCAAAAAGTAAGTTTCAAAGTTGTTTTGACTACCCCGGCTTGTCCATTAAAAGAGGTAATCAAAAATAACTGCATTGAAGCCTTGGAAGAAGACTTTGGAACTGGGTTTGAATGGGATCTTACCATGACTTCTCAGGTAACCACGGTGCGGGATGCTACCCCTATCCTTCCTCAGGTGAAAAATATCATTGCGATTGCCTCAGGAAAAGGCGGGGTAGGAAAATCCACCACTTCAGTGAATCTAGCAGTTGCACTTGCTGAAACAGGGGCTAAAGTTGGTTTGATTGACGCAGATATTTCAGGACCTTCCATTCCGACTATGTTTAATGTGGAAGCTGAGCAGCCCGCGGTCAAAAAGGTGGGAGAAAAAAATGTCATTATTCCTATCAATCAATATGGAGTAAAACTGATGTCAATTGGATTCCTGACTCCAGCCGAATCTGCGGTAGTGTGGAGAGGTCCGATGGCAAGTTCTGCCTTGCGCCAATTCATTTCAGACGTGGAATGGGGAGAATTGGACTACCTTTTGATAGACTTACCTCCGGGTACATCTGATATTCACTTGACTATGGTACAAACTGTACCAGTAACAGGCGCTGTAATTGTAACCACACCTCAAAAAGTAGCCTTAGCTGATGCTACAAAGGGTCTCACCATGTTCAAACAGCCACAAATTAATGTTCCCGTTCTAGGTGTTGTAGAAAATATGGCTTACTTTACACCGGAAGAATTACCTGATAATAAGTATTATCTATTCGGTAAAGAAGGCGGAAAACGTTTGGCTGAAAAATATCAGGTTCCATTCTTGGGCGAAATTCCGATCGTTCAAAGTATCCGGGAAAGTGGAGACACTGGTTATCCAGCGGTTTTCAAAAACGGAATAACCAAACAAGCGTATACGGAATTAGCAGAAGCAGTAGCTCGTCAAGTGGCGATCCGAAATGCTTCTCAACAAAAAACTGAAATCGTAGAAATAAAAGCATAAACAATGCAAGCAGAATTAAGAGAACAAATTGAATTTGCTCTGGATGCTATCCGGCCATATTTGGAGGCAGATGGCGGAAATGTAAGGATTGTCGAGCTGACCGACGATATGGTGCTCAAAATCGAGATGACTGGATCATGCAGTTCTTGTCCCATGTCTTCTATGACATTGAAAGCAGGAGTAGAAGAAGCCATCAAACGAGCCATTCCGAAAATCGTCAGAGTGGAGGCCGTCAATCTTACAGTGGCTTAATCAACAGTATTTAATGAATAGAATACCCTTTTTTTCGAAGGCTTTCCTGCTCCTTTTTGGAGCAATTTTTTCTTTGAATGAGGCCTTTGGTCAGCAGTTTACTATTTCACCGCTCGATCAATTTCAAAATAGTGCATCGAGAACTAACCATGAGCACAATGAGAAATGTGGGCATGGAGCCATCGAGCAACTCCTCGTAAAAGAGATGGGGTATTTTGGTACGCGAGATTTTTTTGAAGATTGGATTGATCAAAAAATCGAAGCGCAGCGAAACCAGCCTCAAATTTTAGCTAAGACTCAAGAAGAGAAAAGGCTAATTCCAGTTGTTGTGCATGTGATTCACAATGGTACTCCGGTGGGAGAAGGTGCCAATATTCCCTTTTCTCAAATTGAAAATCAGATTCGGATTCTAAACGAGGACTTCAACCGAATGAATCCGGATGCGGATAGAACTCCCGCAGAGTTTTTGCCTGTAGCTGCTTCAGCCAATATTGAATTCGTTTTGGCAAAACAAGATCCGGATGGTTTACCTACCAATGGAGTGGTTCGAATAGAGGGGCCGAACAATTCATACCTGCCAGATGATGCTACAATCATCGGCCAACTCACACAGTGGAACCCAGAGGAATATCTCAACATTTGGGTAGTTCCTTTGACTCAACCTTACATTGGATATGCATCTTTTCCCATATCAGATCTTCCTGGACTTAACTTCTCCCCCACTCCAGCAATTATTGATGGTGTGACAATTGATTATCGGTTCTTTGGTACAGGAGGAAATGCAATTTCAGCCTCATTAGGGAGGACTGCAACGCATGAGGTAGGACATTACTTTGGATTGAGACATATCTGGGGTGACGGAGGGTGTGGCGTAGATGATTTTGTGGAGGACACCCCTCTTCAAGACAACTCTAACTCTATTTGTAATGCAAATCCAACGAGATTCAGCTGCGACTCCAATGATATGATCCAAAATTTCATGGATTACACCCCCGATGCCTGTATGAATTTATTCACCCTCGGTCAGGTGGAGCGGTTTGATGTGGTTTTGGCAAATAGTCCTCGAAGAACAACTTTGATTAATAACCGGGCAACAGAAGAACCAGCTCTTTTTGATCGGGATTTAGCAATAACAAGAATTATCGAACCGGCAGATTTCACTTGCGATGCAGTGGTAAATCCTAAAGCTCAGATTAAAAATGCAGGATTAGAGGCAGTGAGCAGCGCTCGAGTCAGTTTGTCCTTGAATGGAACTACTATTCAAGCTAAGAACTTTACTTTGAACCTTGAAACAGGTGAAACTTCAGAGATTTCCTTTGATTCATTCGAATTAGTCGGTTCTGAAAATGAGGTAGAATTTGAAATTGTTCAAGTGAATAATTCATCAGATGAAAATCCAGAGAACAATAAGCTTATTTCAAATCCTATTGTCCAAGTAGCTGTCAGTCTTCCTTTAAGTTTGGATTTGAGTAATATCCCAAACTCTTGGACAATTAAAAATCCAGATGATTCCTTTACTTGGGAAACGACCCAACTTAGCATTTCTGAACAGCAAGAGGATTTGATCTACATCAGAAACTATGAGTATGATGCTTCCGGAGAATTGGATTATTTTATTTCTCCAGTAATAGACCTAAGTGAAAATCCAAATGCTCAATTGGTTTTCGAAATGGCTCATGCTCCATACAATCAACAAGGATTTCAGGACGATTTGATTGTCGCTATTTCAGCTGATTGCGGTAATACATTTAATATTCCAGAGGCTACCTATCAAAAATCAGGAACTTCCTTATCCACATCTGCTGCTACCCTCAATGAATTTATTCCTACAAATGCTGACCAATTCCGAACTGAATTGGTTAATCTTCAACCATTTGCAGATTTAGGCAGAATTCGGATTGCATTCATCAACCTAAATGCCTTCGGAAACAATATTTATTTGAAGAATATCCGCGTTTTGCAGGAGGAAGAATTCCGATACAGTTTAAAGATGGAGGAATTGATCGCTCCGCTTCCAATTTCTGATGGAAGATATCAAAATGAAAGAATTGAAGTAACCAATACAGGCAACCTTCCAGTTTCCAATTTTGTGTTTGTAAAAAGTGTAAATGGCGGTAGCCAACAGGCATTCTTAGCAAGCGGAAATCCGGTGGCTCCAGGGGAAACATTCACGCTTACGGGCGGAAACAGCACCAGAGATGGAAAAAACAGATTAGACTACGGAGTTATCCTTCCTAACTTTGACCAAAATGGGGGGAATGAGAGCGAACTCCGTCGCTATGTGATTGAAAATACAGAACGCAGTTTGGTGCCATGGCGACAGAACTTCAATGTTTCTACCAACATTGAGCCATGGCAAAGTATCAATCCTGAAAACGATACTGGCTCTTGGACTTCGGTTCCTGTGGCAGGATCTAGGCCGGGAAATGCCAGCGCAGTAGAAAATCCTCTTACCAATAGATCTTATTGGCTAGGTACTCCGATATTTGATCTCGCTAAGAATACACAAGCATCCTTGTTTTTTGATTATGCAGTAGGAACAGTTGCAGAAGGAACCAAGCTTGAAATTTTGGCAAGTGATGATGCAGGAGATAGTTACGAGGTGGTATGGGAAGCAATAGGTGCTGAACTTTCGACAGTTTCTGGAATTGCGAACCCGAATAATCCCCAAGACTATGAAAGGGTTTATGTTAACCTAACAGATTTTGCAGGAGAACGTAAGAATGAAGTTCGCCTAGCAGCAGTCTTGACTGTTGGCGAGGGAGAAAATTCACCGATTTATCTGGATAATTTGGAGCTTTTCCTCAGTGCAAATCCAAACCCAGTTATTCCAGGAGATGGGGAGGTATTGATTTATCCAAATCCGGCGACTGCCTATTTCAATATTGCGTTCAATTTACCGCAATATGAAAATGTCACCATTCAGATTATCTCTTCAACTGGTTCGGTTGTTCATCAGGTTAATTATGCACAGACTTTAAACCAGACCTACACTTTCCCTAGAGAAATCTTCTCACCGGGGCTGTATTTAGTAAGAATGATCAGTCCTTCTCTGAATGAAATTCAACGGGTATTTATTAAATAATTTAAAATCGAGCCGAATTAAGTAATTCGGCTTATTTTTTGCCAAAAAATGCCTGGCTAAGGCAGCCATCTTTGTCGAGAATGAAATTCCCGATTATCTTTATCAATCTATTAAAAGTCAAAATAGACACTCAATTCCTTGAAAAAGATTCTAATAAACCTCTTGTTAATTTTCGGAGCCTCACTCCTTCTGGGATTTGTTTTTTTGAAAATCTACCTCCCAGCTTATACAAACCATGGAGAAACAGTTTCAGTACCAGATCTTTCAGGCTACACTTTTGATGAAGCTATCAATATTCTGGAAAAGTCCGGGTTGAATTATGAGGTCTCTTTGGATTCTGGATATAGTACCGATGAAAAAGCTTTGGCTGTATTGAAACAAATCCCTCCTGCTAGCGAACAGGTGAAAAATGGAAGAAAAATCTATTTGACTTTGAATGCCAGAAATGCACCTATGATCAAGCTTCCAAACTTGGTGAATATGCCATTGAAAAATGTGCAGGAAATCTTGGCAAATTTGGGACTCGAAAGAGGCGAAATCATCTATGTACCTGATATTGGAATCAACGTAGTTCTCGAACAGCAATACCAGGGTAGGACTGTAACCGAAGGGTTTGAAATTCCAAAAGGTGAAAAGATTGACCTAGTCGTAGGTGATGGTTTAGGGAATCAAATCTTAAGTGTTCCGAATTTCGTTGGAATGGATGAAATCGATGCAGAATTCCTGATTTTGGGCTCTGGTTTACGAATGGGTGAAAAGTTATATTTTAAAAACGACACGGTACCGCCAGGTTTTGTTTTCAGACAGGCGCCTCCTTCAGAAACCCAAGTAAAAACAGGCGAGATGATTGACCTTTGGATATCGGCTAAAGAAAATTAATGATAATGGGAAAACGTCCCCACATATTTTTTTGGAGCGTTCTTTTGACCTTATTTTCTTTTCAGGTCAAAGCTCAGGTGGTGGAATTTGGCCCAATACCCAAAATCCAATTTAAAAATCAATCAAAAGCTGAATTAAACAATCGACTAGCTATTCAAAACCAACTCCCACTCTGGGATGATTTTTCAGGGGGAATGGATACCTTAAAATGGGACTTCTCAGGAAGCACCTACAGTACCACTATGGGAAATCATCCTCCATCTTTTGGCGTGATAGTCTTAGATGGAGTAGATGAAACAGGTCGTCCCTATTCCAGACAAATCCGCGAGCAAGGAGCGGGTGATTACCTCACATCAAAAGCGATTGACTTATCTGCTGTTCCCAGCAATCAACGAGAAAGTACCTTTCTGAGCTTTTTTTGGCAAGCGGGTGGAAAGGCAGAAATGCCAGATGAAGGTGATGCTTTGACCTTGGAGTTTTTATCAGCAGATAGTGTTTGGACTAGGATTTGGCAAATGAATGGCGGGCCGGATAGAGATCGCGAAAATTTTACTCAGGAGATTGTGTCTGTCCCTTCCGAATTTT
This sequence comes from Algoriphagus kandeliae, assembly GCF_004571135.1. Taxonomy (GTDB): domain Bacteria; phylum Bacteroidota; class Bacteroidia; order Cytophagales; family Cyclobacteriaceae; genus Algoriphagus; species Algoriphagus kandeliae. Next base: position 303,983 of record NZ_SPSB01000001.1, on the reverse strand, counting down.
TTCACTCTGATTTCCGATTTCGATTTGTAAATCAAGGAAGGCTTTCGGGACCATTTGACACTTGGCTAGTAGATTATGTCTATTTTAATTCAGACCGAGATTTTGAAGATCTATTTTATCTGGACAGGGCATTAACGAGAAACAATTACCTTTTTGCTGGAGATTATGCGGCCATTCCATTGGAATTTTATTCTGAATTAAGTTCTGACGAATTACTTCCGATTGCAAATGAATTTAACAATCTGGAAAACAGATTTCGGGCAATGGAATATTCCATTTTGCTTTCAGAAGAATCGGGAAACAGTTCCACAGTAAATCTCAATACCCCATTTAATCCTGTTCCAAATGCACGGGAAAGAAGAGTTTTCGAGAGTAATTCAATAAACAATTTGCCTGAAATCAATCAACAAACAGACCTTGAAATCCTAACTTATTTAACAACAGGCGACAAAAACTATTTTGAAATTTCTCAGGGTGACACCACCATTTTCGAGAGTATTGATTATCGAATAAATGATACTGTCCGAACTTTTTTCCCAGTTCGAGATTACTTTGCTTATGATGTAGGAAGCGCAGATTATTCAGCTGGAATCAATCAACGATCCGGAATGCTGGCTGTGAAATATGAGGTGGATCAACCCATTTTCTTAACGGGAATTTCAATTGATTTTACCAACCCGGCACAAGCTGATCAACCAATAGATATTCTAATCTGGAATGATTTAGAAGCTACTCCTATCTATAGAAAAGAGACGTTGATTCCACTAAAAGAAGCAAGTAAGGATTTGATTTTCTTTCCAATTGATACAAATATTCGGGTCCAAGGAGAATTTTTTGTGGGTTTTGCCCAATTCAGCAACGATTTTTTGTACGTAGGTTTGAGTAAAGAAAATGATCAGGCAGAAAAGATATATTACAATATCAATGGAGCTTGGGCACAGAATGAAGAGGTAAGAGGTTCCTTGATCATTCGTCCGCATGTAAGTTTGGCTCCGCCTTTTGAAGAATTAGAAATTAGTCCGGAAAACTTACGTTATTTCCCAAATCCAGTCGAGAGTAATCTTCACATTCAAGGCAACTTCCAAGAGCTTCGAATTTTTGATTCCTTTGGAAGAGAGATTTTCCCGGAGCGAATCAAAGATGCTCAAGGAGAAATCATTAACTTTATCAAACAAATCCCAGGGATCTATATCATTAACGTCATTACTCCTCAAGGGCCGAAATCAATTCGAATCTTAGTCAAATAAAATGGAAGATATCAACGTAAAAGAACTCAAAGAGCGACTGGAAAAGGGAGACAAGTTCGTCTTTCTTGACGTCCGCGAAGAATGGGAATATGATGATGATAATCTTGGAGCAATCAATATTCCATTAGGCGAACTCCCCCATCGATTAGATGAGTTGGAGGATAAAAAAGACCAAGAAATCATCATTCACTGTAGAAGTGGTGCCAGAAGCGGAAACGCAAAAAAATTTCTGGAAAGTAAGGGCTACGAAAAGGTCCGAAACGTTTTAGGAGGTATCATTGCTTATCGAGATTTATAAGAACAACACTCAAGAAACCCGGGTAAATCCGGGTTTTTTTATTTGAAAATAAATGGCTGTGGCGAAAAGCAAAGCGCAAAAATTAAGATTGCCAGCCATCCGATTAATTTTCTTTTAGAATCCAACGGTTTGTAGCCAGATACTTCAGGGTGCCTTATTCCCATCACCCTTCCCAACAAAAAGGCAAACAATAACCATCCTTGGTATCCCTGCCAAGTTGGTTGAAAAAAGACCAAAGCGTACTGAGCCGCAGCTATTCCCAAAGCTAAGGTCAACTTGTTTTGTACTGAAAGACCTGACTTATGATAACTGATATAAAGGAAGCCTACATAAAGAGGAATTCTGAAAATCAACTCATTTCCAGGGTGATAAGGACTGATAATTCCCAAACCAGCATACATTAAAAACGCGGTAAAGGTCACCAATGAAATCTGTCGATGATGTTTCGGGAAAAGCCCGAAAATCACATGTCCCCCATCTAATTGCCCTATTGGCAGTAAATTCAATGCAGTAAAAAACAAAGCCAGGTACCCTGCAAATAAGAAAGGATAATGGATCAATTCCGACATCTCTGGCATTCGCTCAGGGTCTGCTATAGTTTTGCTCATCGTCCAAAAAAGGAGATTCTGTCCCAGCTCAAAATCAATAGCATCTTCATAACCTTCAAAAGTGGGATCTGCGTACTCAGGATGAATTTCATAGATATAGTCTGTGGGAGGAAGATTAGTAAAACCATAGATTAAAACTCCCAATGCAACTACAAATCCAGCCAAGGGTCCAGCCACACCAATATCAAAAAACTTCTTTCTGGAATTTACAAAGCCTTTCATTCGGATAATTGCTCCCAACGTTCCGATAGAAGGAGCTCCAAGAAAGCCAAACCAAGCTGGAATGAAAAAAGGCAAAGTGCATTTTACCTTATGGTGGATGGAAGTGAATAAGTGCCCCAATTCATGAACCAACAGGATTCCAATAAATGGAATAGAGTATGCTAATGATTTAAGAAAATATTCCCAGGTCAAGGCATTTTCTCCCGAAACCATGATGGATTTACCATAGACCCATTCTCCTCCTGCTAATGTTGCTGCAAGGATGGTTAAAATGAAAAAAAGTCCGTGCTTTAGATACTCTTTGGGACTATACATGCTTCAAATAATCAAAAATAACCTGAGGGCCTGTAACGTGAACAGCCTGTATTCCAAGTGCAGCAGCTCCTTCGACATTTTCTTTCAAATCATCAAAAAACACAACGCGTTCCGGTGCAGTACCTAAATCGGTAAGCATCTTTTCATAGATTTCAGCTTGAGGCTTGGCAAGTCCCATCTCATGACTTAGAAAAACCCAGTCAAAAACAGGATCAAAATTAGCCAGCCCATGGTCGCGCATCAAAATATCATTAACTGCATGAATATGAATCATATTCGTATTGCTAAGGACTCCCACTTGATATTGTTGTCTGACTTTTTTTACCAATTCTAGACGCTCAGGTGGAATCGTACCAAGAAGTGAGTTCCAGAAGAAATCCACCTGCTCATCTGGCCATTCCTGCTGAAAATAAGTTCGTACCTCATCTCGAAATGAGGATGAATCTATCTGCCCTCTTTCATATTTTTTATGAAAGTCTGTCTTGTAGAAATCACCCAATAAATGATGTAATTCGGATGGAAGATGCTGACTGATAAGGGATAGAGATCGATCGTAGTCAATATCGATGATAACATTCCCTAAATCAAAGATCAAAAAGTCTGCATCAGGTGTTTTTTTCATCCAGTGGTTTGGTTGTGAATATCCTTTCAAATATGTAACATTGCAGTCCCAAAACCAAGATTAAATGTGAATAGCTTCATTTAAATGAGGTTTATCACATAACTCCCGATAAAGATCGGGACTCGTTGGTTAGAGCTTCTGACTCTCCCGACAAATCGGGACAGGAGGTCGCTGGAAATATAAAGTATTAATGGGCTCCCGATAACGATTGGGACTCGTTGGTTAGAACTTCTGACTCTCCCGACAAATCGGGACAGGAGGTCGCTGGAAATATAAAGTATTAATGGGCTCCCGATAACGATCGGGACTCGGTGGTTAGAGCTTCTGACTCTCCCGATTCATCGGGACAGGAGGTCGCTAAAAACATAAAATAGTAATGGGCTCCCGATAACGATCGGGACTCAGTGGTTAGAGCTTCTGACTCTCCCGATTCATCGGGACAGGAGGTCGCTAAAAACATAAAATAGTAATGGGCCTATAGCTCAGTTGGTTAGAGCTTCTGACTCATAATCAGGAGGTCGCTGGTTCGAGCCCAGCTGGGCCCACAAAGGCTGGAAAAATCCAGCCTTTCTTTTTTATTGTGTAAATGAATTTTTGCTAATCCTATTTAGTCCCTCCTTGGGGAAATTTTACACTGGAATTACTCAAGAATCCCTAGAAACTAGGATTCAAAAACATAATTCGAATCAATACGGAAAGCATCGATATACTGCTATAGCTTCTGATTGGGAATTATTCCTAAGCATCCAAGCTGACTCCTTTTCTCATGCCAGAAGAATGGAACTCTATATCAAAAAAATGAAAAGTTCTGCATTCATACGAAAACTCAAAGAAGATCCTGAGCTTCTTCTAAACCTTATTCATAAAACAAAAACTTGAGCTTCTGACTCCCCCGATTCATCGGGGCAGGAGGTCGCTGGTTCGAGCCCAGCTGGGCCCACAAAGGCTGGAAAAATCCAGCCTTTCTTTTTTATTGTGTAAATGAATTTTTGCTACATCCTATTTAGTCCCTTCTTGGGGAAATTTTACACTGGAATTACTCAAGAATCCCTAGAAACTAGGATTCAAAAACATAATTCGAATCAATACGGAAAGCATCGATATACTGCTATAGCTTCTGATTGGGAATTATTCCTAAGCATCCAAGCTGACTCCTTTTCTCATGCCAGAAGAATGGAACTCTATATCAAAAAAATGAAAAGTTCTGCATTCATACGAAAACTCAAAGAAGATCCTGAGCTTCTTCTAAACCTTATTCATAAAACAAAAACTTGAGCTTCTGACTCCCCCGATTCATCGGGGCAGGAGGTCGCTGTCCCGACTTGTCGGGAGAGCCCAGCTGGGCCCACAAAGGCTGGAAAAATCCAGCCTTTCTTTTTTATTGTGTAAATGAATTTTTGCTACATCCTATTTAGTCCCTTCTTGGGGAAATTTTACACTGGAATTACTCAAGAATCCCTAGAAACTAGGATTCAAAAACATAATTCGAATCAATACGGAAAGCATCGATATACTGCTATGGCTTCTGATTGGGAATTATTCCTAAGCATCTAAGCTGACTCCTTTTCTCATGCCAGAAGAATGGAACTCTATATCAAAAAAATGAAAAGTTCTGCATTCATACGAAAACTCAAAGAGGAACCTGAGCTTCTTCAATATCTAATTCAAAAAACTAAAGGTTGAGCTTCTGACTCTCCCGATTCATCGGGACAGGAGGTCGCTGTCCCGACTTGTCGGGAGAGCCCAGCTGGGCCCACAAAACCCCGTTTACTCTTAGTATTCGGGGTTTATTTTTTTAGCTTTGAGAAAATCTGAGCTATACTTTCTCTTCAATTTCTGGATTCAGTTCCTCCTACATTGAAAATCATTTTTTTCAAAAATTACTCGACAATTTCCCCGAAAAGTCAACACAGTTTTTGCCTGACTGAATTCTTTTTGATTAAATTATAAACATTAAAATGTTTAAATAATTAACATTTTAAACTCTAAGCTTTTCTCCGAAAAAGCATCAAAATCAAATTTGGTATCAGGAAAAACCGAACAAGGGTAATATTTCCATTTGCTCATACTTCGTATTTCAGTATGTTCTTAAACTGCCATTCTCACTTCAGCTTCAAATATGGGACGATGTCTGTGGAAGCGCTGGTCGCTGAGGCGAAAGGCAAAAAACTCGATGCCCTAGCCCTGACGGACATCAACTGCACCGCAGGTGTATTCCCTTTTATCCGTGAAGCCCAAAAAGCCGGTATCCATCCCGTGATTGGGATTGACTTCCGTAACGGCGTAAAGCAACAATACATTGGCTTGGCTCGGAATCAGGAAGGCTTCTTTGAACTCAACAAACACCTATCCGAATACCTGATCCACAAGCGAGAGTTTAAGTCTCGAGCTCCAGAGTTCGAAAACGCTTTTGTGATCTACCCTTTTTCAGAAAAATATTTCCCTCTCCGGCGAAATGAATACCTAGGTGTACATCCCAACCAACTCAACCGACTGACAACCTCTCCTTGGATTCGAAAAAAGGAAAAACTCGTACTTCTCCAGCCAGCTACTTTTACTTCCAAGCTAGAATTCAATGCACATCGCCTTTTGCGAAGCATGGATCTGAACACCCTATTGAGCAAACTTCCAAGCGAAGAACAAGCCGATCCTACAGATCAGCTTTACTCCTATGCCGACCTGATTGCTCGATGTGAAAGCCATAGCTACCTTTTGGTGAATGCGCAAAAGCTACTTGAACAATGCCAGTTTTCCTTCTATTTCCAGGCCGTCAAAAACAAACGGGATATCTTGGGTTCGGACTGGGAGGATTTTGACTTTCTGAGACAGGAAACCTTCAAAGGAGCTATTCGACGCTATCCAGATCTCAGCCCAAAGATCAGTGAACGAATCACCAAAGAACACGAACTCATCCAGCAAAAGGGATTTGTCTCCTACTTCCTGATCAACTATGATATCGTGACTTTTGCGCAGCACCGCAACTTTTATCATGTAGGCCGTGGATCCGGAGCCAACAGCATCGTGGCATATTGTCTGGGAATCACGGACGTGGACCCGATAGAATTGGATCTTTACTTTGAGCGATTCATCAATCTCTATCGGGAAAACCCACCTGATTTTGATATAGACTTCAGTTGGACAGATCGGGATGAGGTGACGGATTACATCTTTAGAAAATATAACGAGGGACAAGAAGAGCACGTCGCTCTACTAGGCTCCTACAGCACTTTTCAGTACAATTCCATGCTTCGGGAACTCGGAAAGGTATTTGGACTTCCTAAAACCGATATCGAGTCCCTAATCCATCATGCGGACAAGGATGGCTACCAACCTGATCAATTTGGGAAATTGATTATCAAATATTCCAGAGTTCTGCATGACATGCCTTCCCACTTGACCATCCATGCCTGCGGAATCCTGATTTCTCACAAATCCATCCATTACTATACGGCCACAGAAATGCCTCCGAAAGGCTTTCCCTTAGCCCATATCGATATGCATACAGCGGAGGATATTGGATTGCACAAATTTGACATCCTGAGCCAACGGGGGCTAGGCCATATCAAGTCAGCACTCGAAATCATCTACCAAAACCAGGGGGTGAAAGTAGATATTCGTGAAGTGGAGAAATTCAAAAAAGATCCAAGAATCAAGGAGCATCTGCGAACTGGCCATACCATTGGCGCTTTCTACGTGGAATCTCCAGCTATGCGCATGCTATTGGCCAAGATGAAAGCAGATACCTACCTCGAACTTGTGGCTGCCAGCTCCATCATTCGTCCTGGAGTGGCGCGCTCAGGCATGATGCGGGAGTATATTCTTCGCCATATCAATCCCGAGCGTAGAAAACAGGCTCATCCAGTCATGGCTGACATCATGCCGGAAACCTATGGCATCATGGTTTACCAGGAAGACGTGATCAAAGTGGCGCACTACTTTGCTGATTTGAGTCTTGCTGAAGCAGATGTACTTCGGAGAGGCATGAGTGGAAAGTCTCGCTCTAAAGATGAATTTCAGCGGGTAAAAAACCAGTTTTTCAACAACTGCAAAAAGTTAGGCCGGGAAGACAAAGTCGCTGCCGAAGTTTGGCATCAGATCGAAAGCTTCGCCGGCTACTCTTTTGCCAAGGGACATTCAGCTTCCTTTGCCGTGGAAAGCTATCAGAGTTTGTATCTAAAAGCCTACTTCCCTCTTGAATTCATGGTAGGCGTGATCAATAATTTCGGGGGATTTTATCATACCGAGTTTTACGTACACGAACTCCGAATGAACGGTGCAGACATTCAAGCTCCTCACTTGAATGAAAGCGAATACCTAACCCGAATCAACGGAAAGACAGTTTTTCTAGGCTTCATTCACATGAAGTATCTGGAAAAAGCAACCGTGGAAAAACTACTCAAGGAGCGTCGCGCAAATGGGCCTTTTCTGGGTTTGGCCGACTTTGTCTCCCGGGTGGAGATTGGCTTGGAGCAATTACTGATTTTGATACGGATGACTTGCTTTCGCTTTACAGGCAAAACCAAACAGGAGCTCCTTTGGGAGGCACACTTTCTTCAAAATAAGCGAAAGGCCATTGTTAGTACGAATGAGCTGTTTCGAACGGGAGAAATTACCTTCGGCAAAAAACCTCCACAAGTTCCTGACTTGGATGAGACGGATATCCGACAGGATATTCTCGATCAAATTGATATTCTGGAATTCCCACTGGACTCCCCTTTTCATCTCGTTAAAGACCAAAGCATACAAGGAATCAAGGCGCGAGAGCTATCCCAATACCTAGGCAAACAAGTAATGATTCTAGGGTATTTGGTTACCGTAAAATACACCCGAACCGTCAAAGGCGAAGTCATGAACTTCGGGACTTTTCTAGATCGTGATGGGGACTGGATCGATACAGTGCACTTTCCACCCGTCGTAAAAAAACATCCTTTCAAGGGACGGGCAATCTACCGAATCGAGGGGAAAGTCGTAGAAGAGTTCGGTTTCTATTCCATCGAGGTAAATCGACTGGAACGAATGGCTTATTGGAATGCAGGAGAAAACTAGAAGCATTTCATAAAATTTACCTCCACTTTTCCCTCCATTGTAAAAAATTAAGGTAAATTGGATTATTCTGCGTGAGCCGATAAGGCGAACGAAGGACAAAAAGCAAAGGCTAATTTTTGAAAAAACCAAAAGCCTATATCTTTAAGGAATATTGCTCCATCCATAGCCTGTAGAATGAGCCTAGATTATAGTAGAAAGCAATCCGTTGTATTTTTTTCAGATATTGTCGGCTATACTCGCCTGATGGGCAAGGATGAAGACCGGGCATTTGCGCTGATGCGCCAAAACTTACAAATCCATCAAGAAGTCTTATCCAACTATAGAGGTCGAATCATCAAGGAACTGGGAGACGGGATTTTGGCGGTGTTCGAAACGGTCCCTGAGGCCCTTTCGGCAAGTTTGGAGATTCAACGGCAGCAAAGTCTCATTCCGGATATGGCTATCCGCATTGGACTTCATTTTGGGGACATCATATTCGATAAAGGAGATGTTTTTGGAGATGCGGTAAACCTCGCCGCTAGAATCCAAGGAATTGGAGTTCCAAACTGCATGCTCATTTCTGAGCAAGTGAAAGATCATATTCCAAGCGACTCGCAATTCCATACTAGCCGTTTGGGACCTTTTCGACTAAAAAATGTCGATCACCCGGTTGAATTATTCGCCGTAACCAACCCTCCATTGGCCGTTCCAAAGCGAACGGAGATAATTAAGAATATCCAATATCAAGAGAAAAACCCTTGGAAATTCTGGGCGGTTTTGGGAGTTACGGCATTTGTCCTACTGTATCTTATCTATTCTGTTTTTTGGAACAATGCCATCTGGGAAAAGGAAAAATCTGTCGCCATCTTACCTTTTGTAAACAGTTCTGAGAATCCTGACCAAGAGTTTTTTTCAGAAGGCCTTACAGAGGATGTCATTAGTCAGGTTTCAAAAATCGGTAGCATTAAAGTAATTAGTGAGGATGCTGTTCAGGAATTCAAAAACTCTAATTCTCCTCTTGATTCCATTGCAAAAGTCCTAGATGTAAGTACTATTTTAAAAGGTAGCGTACAATGGATGGGCGACAAAATCCGAATTAATGTACAGCTGATAGACCCGGAAGAAAACAAGAACCTATGGGCGGAAACTTATAATCGGGAAGTAACGGAAATATTCAAGGTTCAAGAAGAAATTGCTACTGAAATAGCTCGAGTACTGAATAGCAGCCTGAGTGCGGAAGAAAGAAGCCAATTATCCAAAACACAAACAAGTAGTTTTGAAGCATACGAGCTTCATTTGAAAGGAAGGGAATTGTACTCCAATTACAATAAGCAATCTGTATTGGAAGCGATCGATTATTTCAAAGCCGCGTTGAAAGAAGATCCAAATTATGCTTTAGCTTACGCGAGTCTAGCGGATTGTTATGCCCAGTTAAATTACTTTGGAGAAGGTGATCAATGGCAGGATTCCAGCCTAGAAATGAGCGCCAAGGCACTTGCAATTGACCCTTATTTGGCGGAAGGCTTCAAGTCTCAGGGCAATGTCTATTATTATCGAGGACAGAATGAATACGCCAAGATTTCCTTTGAAAAAGCTTTGGTTCTAAATCCAAATCTAAGTTCTGCCATAGGAAATTTAGCCACTGTCTATTTTGTCTCAGGAAATTTGACCGAAGCACTACAACTTCAAAAAAAATCTGTTTCCCTCAACCCAACCAATTTTATCCCCTATCAGATTTCGGGATGGATTTATCGGGTTTTGGATCAGTTTGATGAGGCAAATGATTGGCTTGATCGTTCTTATTCTGTACAAAAGGATCCAATAACAATCGAACAAAAAGCATTTATAGAAATAGAAAAAGGAAATCTTTCACAAGCCTTGAGTTTTATCGATTCCCTTTTTGTTGGGAAAAAAGATACAACCGCCCTTGATTTTTCGACTGCAGGTACCATTGCCTTCTTTTCTGAAGATTGGGATGCAGCTAAAGAGTTATTGGTAAAAAGCACAGAAAAAACTCCAGAATTCGAGCAAGACGAGTATTTCACCTCTCCCATTTTGCTTTCCTTCATTTATCAGAATGAAAAAAACTACCAAAAAGCAAAATCAACCTGGGAACAGGCCATCCGGATTCGAGAAAATGCTGTAGATGAATTTGGGGACGATTTCAATTTGTACTTAGACTTAGCCCAATTAGAGGCTATTAGAGGCAATCAGTCACAATCCCTGGATTACCTTATGTTAGCAGAAGAGAAAGGACTCCGGGATGATTTTTATATTCTAAACAACCCTATCTTCAAGAACTACCTCAAAGACCCAAGAACCCTTTCCGTCCTGAATAAAATCAATAAGGAAAGAATCAAAACCAACCAGGAACTGGAGTCTAATGACCTGCAACGGAGTAGGTAGAACCTCCAAAATTTACAGGTTGAATACTTCTTCGTAAGCTCGGAAAACACCTGATTCCGAAGAAAATATATCCGAGTTTAGACCTCTTGATTAATTGACTTTTCCGATGATATAATCTGGATCCGGATCACCTGGAGCAGCCCCTCGTTTTACTGTACCTAACACTCCCACTTGGACGTCGTGATATAAAATACCGGAGAAAATTGCCGCTGAGAAAGAAGTACCCGAAACCAACGTATATTTTGCTTCGGACCCTCCTTCCATAGGAGCAGTGGTAAAGATGTATTCACCAGGTTCTACAAAATCAATAATTCTATCCGTTTCACTATTATCATAATTGGAAAAGAAAGAGTAGAGATACGGTTGACCTGAAATTCCTCCTTCCAAAGATCCTATTGTGAATGTTTGGGCTCCGTTGCTATTGGAATAATTGATACATCCTGGAAAATTATCCTCAGATGGTTCCGCATCATTTCCAGCGGACATGACCACAAAAATTCCTGCATCCACCAAATCCTGAATAGCTTGACTGATTTTCCCGGTATTACACAAATTCTGACCATTTGCAGGTTTTCCCAAACTCAAATTGACAATATCGCCAGGAGCCCCTTCTAACAGCACATATTCTAGCGCTAATTCAACGCGCTTATCTGTAGTTTTCACATCTTTAATTTTTGCAAACTTATTTGGACCTGGCTGAAGATCAAAAACCTTTACAGAAACCATTTTTGCTCCAGGATATACTCCATTCATGTGGTAACCCACAGTATTAGAACTACTTGCTCCAATAATCCCCGCTATAAATGTTCCATGGCCTGATTCATCAGTTAGAGGATCGGAATTCTTTTTCGCAAAAGACTTGCTGAGGCTAGCATCTACCGAATTTATATCTGGATGATTGACATCAATTCCTGTATCAATGATCCAAACCTTTGTATTTTTATTAGGATAAGTTGATTCACCAGAGCGAATCAATTGAATAAATTGACTGGTACCATTACTGAAATCATAACGAAGTTGCTCTTGCATCATGGGCCTTCTTCCTTGCTCAATATAGGCAGACTGCATCATAGGTCTTCTTCCCTGAATATCGATTGAATTTTGAGCTTCGTACTTATCAGGCTTTTGGTCAACTTTATCAATAATTGTTTTCTTCGTTGCTTGATCTAAATCCGTAACTAGGACAGAGACTTGCCCCGAATACATTTTTATTAGGAGCTGATTCCTATCAATGTCCAAGGAAAATTCATCTTTCAATTCCTTGGAAACCTTCGCACGAAGTTGATTCATAGCTCCTCTACATGCCCCAGACTGAAAATCCTGACATTCTTGAAGCTGTTTTAGTGGTTTAAATTGATTCACATCCTTAAAGACAATTTCAAGTTCTTCTAATTCTGCAATTGGATCTACCACTGGGTTTTTATCCGGATCGCAGGAACATTTGACAAAAAGAAAAAGGAGCAAAAAAGGAATAAGAATTTTTTTCATACCTATAAAACTTAACAGATTAAAAATCAAATAATTAGAATCAATTTATATAAAATTAGTTAGTAAATCACCAAATATTTTAATAATTATCACTCATTCTCTTTTGAAAGCATCTTTTTGTAATAATCTAATTTTGCTAAAATATCTGCATCGAGTGTAGGTACTTCGATATCCTTCATAGTGGTCATTCGGTCATGAATAATCTTAGCAACAATCACTCGGGCGGCATCTTTATCATCCGCCGGAATCACATACCATGGTGCATGGGGAGCGGAAGTCTCGGCAATTGCCTCTTGATAACATTCCTGATACTTTTCCCAAAGCGAACGCTCTTTTAAATCCCCAGGCGAAAACTTCCAGTTATGCTTTTCATTTTCCAACCTTCTCAATAATCGCTTCCGCTGCTCCTCTTTGCTTAGATGGAGAAAAAATTTAAAAATCACTGTTCCATTCGCAGCTACATGTGATTCAAAGTTCCGTATTTGTTCAAATCGCGCCTGCCAAAACTCTTCAGTAATATCCTCTACCTGATTTATTCCGGGGATATTTTCATTAAGAATATACTCAGGATGAACCCTTGTCACTAACACGTTTTCGTAATGGGTCCGATTAAATACCGCATATTTTCCTCGCTCCGGTAAAGCATTGAAATGCCTCCACAAATAGTCATGTTTTAATTCCAAGGGAGTAGGAGTTTTGAAACTATGCACTACCACGCCTCTAGGATTAAATTCTTGAAAAACCTCTCGAATCAAACTGTCTTTTCCCGCTGTATCCATTCCCTGAAGGCAAATCAAAACAGCATATTTCCCCTGTGCATACTGCGTATCTTGATGCTTGCTCAATTCTTCTCGGTACTTGTTCAGCATCTTTTTCTTCTTCTCATCTGACATATCAATATCTATCAGGGTGGGATAGTCATCTAATTTAAAAGGATGCTTAGCGAGAAATTTTTCTGGAGAAATGTTTTTCATTCTTCTTTATTTTTAAAACAAAAGTTTGGATGGAAATGAAAAACAAGATAATATTTTAACTTGAGAACAAAATCACCTAACCTAAAGAACAATAAACCATTATGACTGAAATCCCTATTCGCACGGGGCTCGGGCAGCGCTACCTTGCCTTGGACGTTCTCCGTGGTCTGACCATTGCATTTATGGTCATTGTAAATACCCCTGGCAGTTGGTCAAATCTATATGGCCCACTTGCCCATGCTGACTGGCATGGCTTCACCCCTACTGACTTGGTGTTTCCTACTTTTCTCTTTGTTGTTGGAAATGCCATGAGCTTTTCCATGAAAAAGTTATCCGAAATGTCAAAAGGAGCTTTTTTCAGAAAAGTTGGCAAACGAACCCTATTAATATTCGTGATTGGATGGCTCCTTAATGCATTTCCTTTTTATGAGTACACAGAATCGGGAGCTATTCAATTCATCAATATCACCGAAGTAAGGCTATTTGGTGTTCTACAGCGAATAGCACTTTCCTATTTCTTTGCCGCACTAATTCTGTACTATGGCGGCATTCGGAGTGGATGGATTTTTTCCATAGGAGCTCTACTCCTATACTGGCCTATTATGTATTTCTTTGGAGATCCTGGGGATCCATATAGTTTAACCGGCAATGCAGCGATTAAGCTCGACTTACTTCTGATAGGTGAAGACCGAATGTATATGGGTGAAGGAATTCCGTTTGATCCAGAGGGAATCCTTAGCACCTTGACCTCCATCGTCAATGTGTTGGCGGGCTATATCGTCGGAAAAATGATTCAAAAAAGAGGAAACAACCTCTCTACCGTTCGATTTTTGCTAATTTCAGGTATTGTCATGGTAGCCATGAGCTACATCTGGGATCTTGGCTTTCCTATCAATAAGAAAATCTGGACTAGTTCTTATGTAGTTTTGACTGTGGGCTGGGATTTGATCCTTTTGGCGGCCTTGGTTTTCCTGATTGAAGTCAAAAACTCTATTTCCTGGACTTACTTTTTCCAAGTATTTGGCAGAAACCCATTGATTTTATATGTCTGCTCTGGAATTGTAATTTCAATTTTCTCTATGATTCCCGTCGGAGATACCACGCTTAAAGGTTTCATTTATTCAACAGCCTTTACCAGTTGGCTCGGTCCAAAAAATGCTTCTTTCCTATTCGCTATTTCCTATATGTTATTGATTTGGCTGATTGGCCTTTGGATGGATAAAAAGAAAATTTATATCAAGGTTTAAAAGGAAAGAATTAGAATCTTCTCTTTAAATAGAAATCCAATGAATTCGGAAAAAGGAATGAATTCATTGGATTTTTTTATTTCAAGCTCCTTCAATTTCTCTTAAAAGTTCCTCGTACCAATCCTCTCCATATTTACGAACCAAGGCTTCTTTTAAAAACCGATAAAGCGGGACTTGAAGACTTTTCCCCAACTGACATGCAGGATCACAGATATGCCAACGATCGTAGTTAACTGCATCAAAATCGCCATATTTTGTAATTCGAATGGGATAAAGATGACAGGAAATTGGCTTTTTGAAATCAACCTTTCCATCCAAATATGCCTGCTCAATCCCGCATTTTAGAATCCCCCGTTCGTCGTAGATGGCATAGGCACACTCTCTGTTCTCTCCAATCGTGGGAGTACCCTTATCGCCATCTTTATCAATCACCCAAGTTCCTTGTTTTTCAATCACCTCAATCCCTTCAGGAGAAAGGTATTCTTTGACTTTGGGATAGATTTCCTCGAGAATTTTGGTTTCCTCTTCTTCAAGCGGAGCCCCAGCGTCGCCTTCTACACAGCAGGCTCCCTTACATGCTTCTAAATCACAGACAAAAAAATTCTCTTTGATATCATCCGACAAAACGGCATTCCCTACTAGAATCATGGCATATACTGATTTCTGCAAAGGTAATTATTCTTCTAGGAAAGCTAGTTGATTGGGATTACCAAAAGAGGTTTTAATAGGAGTCTTTGGACAAAAAAAGAACCGCCCCTTGGTAGGAGCGGCTCAACCCAGCACTATGAAGAAAAGCTATTTTTTAGCCTTTGGAAATAGAAACATCACTTAAGCTAAAAGGTTTTCAGATGTTTAGATTTTTTTCCATTTTTTTTCAAAAGAGCAAATACCTCTTTCTGATTTATCCAAAAATCCCCACTCAAAGTCATCAAGGATTGATTTTCAAAAGGATTTTTTAGAGGAATCAAATGATAAAATTTCACGTTATTTGCATTGTGCAAGTCGGTCTGTCGCCGTTCCGTCCTGATGACCTCAGGATAGGAAAGGAGGAAAGTCCGGGCAACATAGAGCGCCATACTTCCTAACGGGAAGGGAGCTGATTGGAGACGGTCAGCTTACAGAAAGTGCCACAGAAAATATACCGTCCCGATAGCTATCGGGATAAGGGTGAAAAGGTGGGGTAAGAGCCCACCGCCTCAGTGGTGACATTGAGGGCAGGGTAAACCTTATGGGTTGAAAGATCAAATAGGCCTCGGGCAAAGAGCTGCTCGTTCGATTTCTGCTTCGGCAGAATTCCGGGGTGGGTAGATCGATGGATCCTGACTGTGAAGTCAGGGCTAGATAAATGACAGACCATCTCTCCCATTTGGGATGAAGATGACAGAACCCGGCTTACAGACTTGCACATTTCTTTCTATCTTAGTCTTTATGTCAAAAATCTTGATTATTGATGACGAGAAAGTCATCAGAGCTACTCTTCGGGAAATTCTGGAATATGAAAATTTTGAGGTATCGGAAGCCAGCGATGGCGAAGCCGGACTCGAAAAAATTAAAAATGAGGATTTTGACCTTGTCCTTTGTGACGTCAAAATGCCCAAAATGGACGGAATCGAAGTTCTTACCCATGCCAAAGAATTGGGTAAGTCTCCTCAGTTTATCATGATTTCAGCCCATGGAAGCATAGAAACAGCCGTGGAAGCCACGAAAAAAGGCGCCTTTGATTTCATCCCAAAACCCCCAGATCTTAATAGGCTTTTATTGACCGTAAGAAATGCCTTGGAGAAAAAGAATCTTGTAACCGAGACCAAGGTTTTAAAGAAAAAACTCTCCAAGAAATTTGATATGGTTGGTGAATCAAAAGCTATTATCCATGTCAAAGAAACCATTGAAAAAGTAGCTCCTACGGAAGCAAGGGTTTTGATCACCGGTCCTAATGGAACGGGAAAGGAATTGGTAGCTCATTGGATTCATCAAAAAAGCAATCGTGCTTCTCAGCCTTTTGTCGCTGTCAACTGTGCGGCTATCCCTTCCGAATTGATCGAATCGGAATTATTTGGTCATGAAAAAGGTGCTTTTACCTCAGCACATAAGCAAAGAGCTGGAAAATTTGAGCAAGCTCAGGGAGGTACTCTTTTCTTGGATGAGATCGGAGATATGTCTCTTTCAGCCCAATCTAAAGTTCTCCGAGCTTTGCAGGAAAACCTGATAAACCGCGTGGGAAGCGATAAAGATATAAAAGTGGATGTTCGGGTATTGGCTGCTACCAATAAGGATTTAAAGAAGGAAATTGAAGAGGGAAATTTCCGAGAAGACCTTTACCACCGTTTGAGTGTCATTGTCATCCAAGTTCCGGCTCTCAAAGATCGAATCGAAGATATCCCGCTTTTAGTTGAAAAATTCCTTCAGGACATTGCACAGGAAAGTGGAGAAGCAAAACGAAACATCAGTTCCGAAGCCCTCCAAAAACTTCAGGAATATCCTTGGACAGGAAATATTCGAGAATTACGAAATGTAGTGGAAAGACTGGTGATACTCGGAGAAGAACCGATTAGTCTAAATGATATTAAAAAATATGCTGACTACTAAAAGTCAGCATTTTTTTATCCATTTGATCTTTCAACAGTGTCTGCTTTTGCATAGGCTGGACAAGGCTTACTGGAAGCGCAGGCACCCAAAGCAAGAACTCCAATCAACAAGGCAATAGTGGTTAATTTTTTCATGTATTCTATAGTTTTAAAATCAAATATGTCTAATTAATTGTATTCTAACAATTACTGCACCAATAAATTACACCCACGGATTTCAGAATTATCAATTCTACCCAAGACTTCCAACTCCCCTTTTTCATTTATCCTTCCCAAATCCTGCGTCTCAATGAAGGCACAAGAATGAAAGTTGGCCAAATCAATCACGTTAATCCCACCCTGTGACCGAGTGGACCAACTGAAGGGATCATTGATATCCCGAATCATAACGTGCATACAGGAAGGAAGCGTATAAATTCCCTGACCTTTGGAATAAGCCTGAGACATCAATTCGGTCATTCCATATTCGGAATGGATAGTTGAGACTTGAAAAAAAGATTTCAAAATATCATGAACTTCTTCCCGAATCATTTCCTTTCTTCTCCCTTTCATTCCTCCAGTTTCCATGACGATAAGGTTTTTCATAGGCGAAAAATCTTTGCCAGACTCGGCTAAATCCAACAATGCAAATGTCACCCCTAGTAAAAGAACCTGCTTATCACTATGCTGTAGTTCTTTTAACTTTCTGAGCAGTTCGTCTTGATTGTATAAATAAAAACCTGAATGAGCAGAACCTGATTGCTGAATAAAATAATCAGCCATCGCCACCAAACTACTACCCTGTCGCTCCAAATAAGCAGGCAAAAGAGCTAAAACATGAAAGCTTTTTATAGAACCATACTCATTTTCAAACAATTGAAGGGCATGCTTTAAATACCAGTCTTTCGACCAGAAATAATGTCGACTGCTTATCATGCCTGTGGTTCCAGAACTGGTAAACTCCCCTTCAAAACTTTCCTTGGGAGCACAGATAACCGGAAATTCCTTAAAAAATCGAATAGGCAGGAATGGAATAGCGGACAAAGAGGTAATTTCTTCAGCCCGAATTTGTCGCACCTCCAGATATCGCTTATAAATAGGATTTGATTTTGCTTGGAATTGAAAAAGCTCCAAAGCCAGTTTTTCAAAATCAGATTTCTTCAAATCCGTCAGCTTTTCCGAAAAACTTTTAAAATCCTGCATCGTTTTATAATTTGCATCAAATCGGATAGGAAAACTATTCCGCTACTAAATTAATTCGCCACATGCGTTTCAACAGACTTTCAGGTATATTCTTTTCCATTCTTTTGGTAAGTAGCTGTGTCAATCCACCTGAAAATTTCCCATCAATTCCATCAATAACCTTCGAATCCTTGGAATATGTTCCTACTTCAGGTCCGGATTCGTTGATTATTGGTATTGATTTTCAGGATGCTGAAGGAGATTTGGGACTTTCTGCGACAGATATTAATCCTCCTTTTAATGCCTTGGAATATCAAAGGAATGTAGCAGGAAACCTAATCACCTACTCTACTCGGCCTCCGGAAGCTCCCAGCTACAATCCTATAGACTGGGTGATTGATCCTATCATCAACAATCAGGTGGTAAAAGACACAATTTGGGTAAAGCAAAATCCGAATCAGTACAATATTTTCGTAAAGTTTTTTATAAAAAGGAATGGTCAGTTTACTGAGTTCCGTTGGGAGGATCCACCTTTTTATACCACTTTTAATGGACGATTTCCAAGAATTTTGACCACCGATGATGGTCAAGCTGTGGAGGGGAACATCAAATACGCGATGTTGTCTTCAGGTTGGGAATCAATATTCAGAAACGATACAATACGGATTGACATTCAAATTCAAGACCGTCAATTGAATCGAAGTAATGAAGTTTCCAGTGATCAAGTGACCTTAAGGCAAATCACCAGAAACAACCCATAAAAAAGGAGACGGTCTCAAAAATCGTTTTGTCAGACTGAGCGAAGTCAAAGTTTAATTCTAATTGATTTAGAAACGTTTCGACTTCGCTCAATGTGACATAGGTCATTAATGAGACAGTCTCCTTATTTCTTTTATTAAAGTTTTGGGAACTTCTTAGGATCTACCTCATGCATCATGTTGTAGACTTTTTCGACCACATCATCTGCACTTGGCTTAGAGAAGTAATCCCCATCTGATGAATAAGCCGGTCTATGTGCTTTAGCGGCTAAAGTCTGTGGCTCTGAATCCAGATGTTTGAATAATTGCTGACCTTCTATCGACTGTTGAAGCATATAGGCAGAAGCTCCTCCCGGTACATCTTCATCAGCAAAAATCACTCGATTGGTCTTCTTAACAGATTCTCCGATCACACCAAATCGATCAAATGGAATCAGGGTTTGAACATCGATTACTTCTACTTCAATTCCCATGGAAGAAAGTTCTTCTGCAGCTTCCGTCACGATTCGGCACATGGAACCGTAAGTTACCACGGTCACGTCTTTCCCTTCTCGAAGAACCTCCGGCTTACCCATTGGAACAGTATACTCTCCCATATTTTCAGGAAGCCTTTCCTTCAAACGATAGCCATTCAAACATTCAATAACAATCGCTGGATCGTCGGATTGAAGCAACGTATTATACATTCCTGCCGCTTGGGTCATGTCACGAGGTACGCAAACAAGCATTCCCCGAAGCGTAGAAAGAATCATACCCATTGGAGAACCTGCATGCCAAACTCCTTCCAAACGATGTCCACGAGTTCGAACAATTAAAGGAGCTTTTTGACCGCCTTTGGTACGATACTGAAGAGAAGCAAGATCATCAGAAAGCATTTGAAGGCCATAAAGCAGATAATCCAGATATTGAATTTCCGCAATTGGGCGTAAGCCTCGCAAAGCAGTACCGATTCCCTGACCAATGATGGTACATTCACGGATACTGGTATCAGAAACCCGAAGCTCACCATATTTTGCCTGCAAACCGGCAAATGCCTGGTTAACATCTCCGATCTTTCCTACATCTTCTCCGAAAGCAAAAAATCTAGGATCTTGACCTAATTTGTAATCGAAGAATGCTTGCAAAACCTCTCTACCATCAACAAGAGCTGTATTTTCAGAATAATTTGGAGCTACTTCCTTTACTTGGAGAGCAGACCATTCAGATTCAGAATACAAATGGCTACTATATCGGTCAAAATTCTTTTCCTGCTGCTTTTTGTACCAGCTGTGAAGGTTGGCTTTTCCCTCACTTTGGTCAAAACGCAAGTTGAATAAAGCTTTTCGAACAGTAGAAACCACATCTTTCCGAATTGGATTGATGGTTTTGGAAAGGTCTTGGGCCAACTGCTCCAACACTACCTTTCGGTTGCTTTGTTGAGCTGCTTCACGAATCAAAGCAACAGCCTCTGACAATTCCTCTTTGATTTCACCCATGAAGTCAGACCAAGCAGCTTCTTTTTCCTTCTTTACCTGAGCTTTTGCTTCAGCTTCTATTCTATCCAAATCATCAGCAGATGCCAAATCTCTCGAAAGAATATATTCTCTGAATTTTTTGATACAATCCCATTCTTTTTCCCAGTCCAAACGCTCTTTGGATTTGTATCGCTCATGAGACCCCGAGGTACTATGTCCCTGCGGCTGAGTCATCTCTTGCACATGAATAATGACTGGAACATGTTGAGTTCTAGCCAACTCACCTGCTTTTGCAAAAGCATTAAAAAGTCCTTCGTAATCCCAGCCTTTCACTTTAATGATTTCGAAACCGGGTTTATCTTCAGTCCGCTGAAATCCAGCTAAAACCTCGGAAATACTGCCCTTTGTGGTATGAAATTCTTGTGGAACAGAAATCCCATATCCATCATCCCAAATGGCAGTGACCATTGGAACCTGTAGTACTCCTGCGGCATTAATGGATTCAAAAAACATCCCCTCTGAAGTTGAGGCATTTCCTATAGTGCCCCAAGCGACTTCATTTCCATTGATAGAAAAATCCTTAAACTGCTTGAGGTCTTTATTTTCTCGGTAAAGTTTGGACGCAAAGGCAAGTCCCAGAAGTTTGGGCATCTGAGCCGCTGTAGGAGAAATATCTGCAGCTGAATTATAGCGATCTGTTAAAGATTTCCAAGAACCATCTTCATTCAGTGAGCGAGTAGCAAAATGCCCATTCATCAATCGACCTGCACTTGCTGGCTCGGCTTCCACATTAGTATGGGCATAAAGTTGAGCGAAATACTGCTGAACAGTCAATTCACCTAAGGCAAGCATAAAGGTCTGATCCCGATAGTAACCTGAACGGAAGTCTCCTTTTTGAAAAGCTCTTGCCATCGCAATTTGAGCCAGTTCCTTTCCGTCACCAAAAATTCCAAATTTGGCTTTCCCCATAAACACTTCCTTTCTACCCATCAAGGAGGCGTGCCTACTCAATAGGGCAATTCGGAAATCGTTTAATACTGCTTCTCGATCAGCTTGGGAATCCTGTACTTTCTTTGCGCTTTTCTCTGCTATTGCCATTCGGATTTATTCTAAAGTTATTTTGGGTTTTGACGGATTTTTCTCCGAAATCAAAAATAACCAAAAGCATCTATTTTGCAAATATCCAAAGAATATAAATTCAATCAAAAATTTTGATTTACAATATTTTTTAGATCATTTTCAAAATAATATTCCGTGTAATCCACTTTTATATTAAAAAAATCTGATAACAAAACTTCCGTATTATTCTGTCTATCAGGACTTTTCCCAAAAATTATTCTCAGAATTTTTACCTTTTAAAATTTATATTTTGAAATATTATACAAGTAATTCTATGGTGGAGAAATATTATTCTGAATTTTAAAATTTTTCAAAATCATACCAAATACTATTCTAAAAATTGTTTTCTGAACCCACTCCCTGATTATCTTTGCGACAATATAAATCCAAATCAAGCAAGCCATGATAATAGGTGTTCCAAAGGAAATTAAAAACAATGAAAACAGAGTAGCCCTGACTCCTGCTGGGGTGAAGGAATTGGTAAAAAGAGGACATACCGTATATGTACAGCATACAGCTGGAGAAGGAAGCGGATTTTCTGATGAAGCTTACGAATCCGCAGGCGCAAAAATCCTCCCGACTATTGAAGCGACCTACGAAATCGCTGAGATGATTATCAAAGTTAAGGAGCCGATTGAGCCTGAATATGCCCTAATCAAGGAAAACCAACTTTTATTCACCTATTTTCACTTTGCTTCCTATGAACCCCTAACCAAAGCGATGGTTGCAAGCAAAGCGGTTTGTTTGGCTTATGAAACTGTAGAAAAAGCAGACAGAAGCTTACCACTTTTGGTACCTATGTCAGAAGTAGCAGGTAGAATGGCCATTCAAAAAGGTGCAAACTACCTTGAAAAACCATTAAAAGGACGAGGAATCCTTTTGGGAGGTGTACCGGGAGTATTGCCTGCCAAAGTATTGATTCTTGGCGGTGGTGTAGTAGGTACTCAAGCTGCTTGGATGGCTGCGGGATTGGGTGCTGATGTGACCATTATGGATGTTTCTCTTCCACGTATGCGTTACTTGGATGATGTCATGCCTGCCAACGTGAACACCATGATGTCTAATGAATACAATATCCGAGACATGATTAAGTCTGCTGATTTGATCATCGGCGCGGTATTGATTCCAGGTGCAAAAGCTCCGCATTTGATCACACGTGACATGTTGAAGGACATGAAACCAGGAACTGTACTTGTGGACGTGGCAGTAGATCAAGGTGGATGTATCGAAACCTGTAAGCCAACCACTCACGAAAACCCAACTTTCATTATCGACGATGTGGTTCATTATTGTGTAGCTAACATGCCTGGAGCTGTACCTTATACTTCTACCCTAGCATTGACAAACGCTACCCTTCCATACGCCATTCAATTGGCAGATAAAGGTTGGAAACGTGCTGCTAATGAGAATCCAGAACTAGTTCCTGGATTGAACGTCATCAACGGAGACATTGTCTACAAAGCTGTAGCTGATGCGTTTGGAATGGACTACGTACCAGTTGAAAAATATCTATAAACGACTTATACTTATCAAAAAATCCTCGCAGTTTAGGCTGCGGGGATTTTTTATTTTAATTACGAATTGGAAATTATCCTGCAAAATCCAGGTATTGCCTACTCAACCATTTTTCCTCAAGGGCCAGTTTACACCAGCCATTGCTTTCTTCAGAAATAAACACTTCCTCTGATTTCGGTAAATTTCCCACAATAGAATAGGAAGTCCCAGGTCCACTTCTCACCCGAAGAACTGAGGCATTTACGGTAGCTCTTTTTACTTCCTCCACATATCGATTATACACCCAATGGGATTGGCTTTTAGAAATTTTGAGCCAATTATTCACCTCA
This sequence comes from Algoriphagus kandeliae, assembly GCF_004571135.1. Taxonomy (GTDB): domain Bacteria; phylum Bacteroidota; class Bacteroidia; order Cytophagales; family Cyclobacteriaceae; genus Algoriphagus; species Algoriphagus kandeliae. The sequence goes on along the minus strand of NZ_SPSB01000001.1, from coordinate 280,610 downwards.
TCATAAATCCGAAGCACCGCTCCACGAGCAACTGGATTTCGATCACTCGCTTTGGAAGCTGATCCTGTAGGTGCCACCCGGACATTTAGAAGATTCGCAGTTACTACCCCATATCGAAGGTCAGAGGGAACCGGCGGAAGGGTTTGACCGGTAAGCTCCTGAAGTACCAAAGGGGCAAAGTTTTGATTAAAATCCTGTACCTTATTTCCATCAAAGAAGTTGGTTCCTGGACAGGATTTATTATTTCCTGAACCATCATTTCTTCTACCAGTCCCTAGCTCAAACCAATGATGGTAAATAATATTGATGGGATTTACGGGAAGATTGAATTTCTGACAAATCAACGCAGTAGTTTTGATTATAGCCTGTCGCTGTTCATTTGTCATTTGATCCCCACCAATATCAAAGTTTCCCAAATGCTCAAAACAAATGGAATGCTGATTATTTCCGTAAATACAAGCCGGAGTAGATTCCAAGGATCTTCCTGTCAAAATCATACCATCTGGGAATATCGTGAAGTGCTGTCCAATATCACTCCAACCATTTGATCCCACATGATGATTTTTCATGGCTAATTGCCTTTCAAAATGATTACTTCCGTTGAAATGGGAATAATTAGGGACCCAGGTATGATGCTGTTGTACATATAGGATGGTCCGTGCAATGCGCTGGGAATTGAGCCAATTTTCAAATTCCGGGAGGCTCATTTTCAAAAATCCATATTTCGATTCCATAAGTTTGAAGGTAAAATTGGATAAAAAGAATAGCTAAAATTTACAAAAAATTAGCGGAATGAACTGATTATAAGCTCCTTATTTGATCACCTTCCCAAAAGTCCCATTGCCCAAGCTATCATCCGCATACCAAATCCAATCATTACCAATCCTACCAATTTATTGAGGCCTTTCATTAAGCGAGGCGTAACGAAGCGAGATAATTTTTTCGCTATAAAAGCCTTTAGAAGGTCAATCGAAAATACCGTTACTAGAATTCCGACATAATAGGAAATAACTGAGCTTGCCCCCCATTCCTCATTCAAGGACACCAAACTCGCAATGGAAATCCAAAAAAGAAGCACAAATGGATTAATGCCATTAATACTAAACCCCTTGGCAAAGGCAGTTCTTTTTCGGTGTTGAGGAACATGAATTCCACCTGTATTAGGGCGATCCACTTGCTTTTTTACCAAAGAACTAATCCCAAACCCAACCAAAATCGCTCCACCTAAATAGCCTAAGCCTTGTTCAAACCAAGTAGCATCTGCTAAAAATCGAATTCCAAAATAGGTAATGACCACATAGATGGTATCACTCAGTAAAATCCCTAAAGCCAACACAGCCGCAAATCGAAATCCATACTCAAGGCTACTTTGAATCAAGGTAAAAAACACAGGCCCTACCATAACAGATAAGAGTAAGCCCATACTGATTCCTTCTAGCAGCGCTGTACTCAATCCCTTACTCCTTTCTCTTTAAGGAATTTCAGCCAGGATTGTGCTTTTTCTCCTTTCAGTACCCTTGGAAATTTATTTTGTCCACCCTCTTTTCCTTGAAGTCGCATCCATTCGTAAAAATCTTCGGCAGGCCTAACCTCGCAAAAAACATCCTTTAGCGCATGGCTTCGCTCGACAGCGAAGTCATCATTCAATTCCTTCAAATGCTGATCTAAAACTCGAGCCAAAAGTTCCCCCTCCACTTCGTCATCCGTACCCACGAACCAATGATGCGCAAAAAGGCTTCCATGAGGAACACCTAGTACAGTAAATTCCTTCACTCGAATATCCAATTCATCAGATGCCTTTTCAATAGCCCGATTCATATTATCCACGGAAAGATGCTCTCCGCAAAGACTCAAAAAATGCTTAGTCCTTCCAGTGATTAGGATTTCACTTTCCTCTTTTGAAACAAAACGAATCGTATCCCCAATCAAATATCTCCATGCACCTGAACATGTGCTGATCAAAAGTGCATATTCAACACCCTCTTCAACTTGATCAATTTTAAATGTCTTGGCATTGAATCGGATATGTCCATCCTCATCAAAATTCTCTTCATTGAAGGGCACAAACTCATAGAATATCCCATTGTTCAGAACCAATCGCATGGATTTTCTATCAGGAAAAGCCTGGAAAGCCAAAAATCCCTCCGAAGCCAAGTAAGTTTCAATGTAGACCAAAGGTCTTCCCAATAGCTTCTCAAATCCTTTTTTATAAGGCTCAAAGGAAACCCCGCCATGAACAAAAATCTGAAGATTGGGCCAGATGTCGTGGATAGTTTCTACCTGATAGTGGGAAATTATTTTTTCTAGTAAAATCTGAAGCCAAGCAGGCACTCCCACTATAATTCCAATATCCCAATCGCGAGCCTTCTCTACGATTTGATCCAATTTATCTCCCCAGTTTCGGTTTTTGGAAATTTTCTTACCTGGCTTATAAAATCGCTGGAACCAAATCGGCAATTTCCCGGCTGTGATTCCACTTAAATCACCTGAGAAATAGGTCCCATTGAATTCCAAATCGGTACTTCCTCCCAACATTAATATCCCTTTGGTAAATAAGGAATCGGGTAAATCATAGTTGGAAAGGCTTAAAATCTGACGAACTCCCGTGCGCCGAATAGCCTTCACCATGTCTTTTGTAATTGGGATGTATTTGGAAGTGGCACCTGAAGTTCCCGAGCTCAGGGCAAAATATTTAACCTTTCCGGGCCAAGTGATGTCTTTTTTTCCTTCCAATAATTTGAACCACCACTCTTCGAAAATCCGGTCATAATCATAGATGGGAACTTGTTTTTTGAATCGCTCATAATATTCCCCGTCATGTTTTCGGAAAGCTCTCAGAATTGAATCAAAGTCATATTTTTCGCCAATAGCAGCTCGATTTCCATGAATTAAAAGTTTTTTGAGCTCATGACGTTGAAGTTCCATGGGGTGAGAATAATCCTGCTCCAAACTTTCTCGGAGTCGAACCCCTTTTTTTAGCAAAGTACTGATGATCGCCATATCTTTGTTGAGGCTGTTTTTCTAAAAATCTTGTTTAAAAATAGAAAATGGATATCAAAGCAAATCTTGAAGCGGTAAAAAAATCATTCAAAAATCCTCAATGCCAACTGATCGCAGTCAGTAAAACCAAGCCTGTGGAATTATTAATGCAGGCATACGACGCAGGAATCCGAGATTTTGGAGAAAACAAGGTTCAGGAAATCCAAGAAAAACAGCCAAAAATGCCAGATGATGTGCGCTGGCACATGATAGGACACTTGCAGCGAAATAAAGTCAAATACATAGCTTCTTTTGTTCACTTGATCCATGGAGTAGACTCCTTCAAATTGCTGAAGGAAATCGAGAAACAAGGCAAAAAAGTAGGGCGGAAAATTCCCGTTTTGCTTCAAATGCACATAGCTGAAGAGGAGAGTAAATTCGGTTTTGACAAAAAGGAGTTAGAAGAAATGCTCGCTGACCCAGAATTCCGGCAACTTGAACATGTGTCCGTTCGAGGATTGATGGGAATGGCAACCTTTACTGAAAACGAAGATCAAATTCGAAAGGAATTCAAAGGCTTGAAAAGTCTTTTTGAGGAGCTCAAAACCAAGGACCTGCCCGATTTCGTAGAACTAGAAGAACTATCCATGGGGATGAGTGGAGATTACCTCATTGCTCAAGAGGAAGGAAGCACCATGGTCCGTATCGGTTCGGCTATTTTCGGTGCCAGAAATTACTAATTCGAATTTTTGAACATCATCATTTTTCAAACCTATTTCGACATTATGAACGGAAAACAAATCATCCAACTAGCTGCAATTTTGGGTGCACTGGCCGTGGCAATCGGTGCCTTTGGAGCACATGGCTTAGAAGCGACTCTGATTAAAAACGGTCGGGTTGAAACCTTTGAAACAGCCGTGAAATATCACTTTTACCATGCTTTGGGGATATTCTTGGTAGGAATTTTAGCAATTCTCAAACCCAACTGGAGAGGACTCAACTTCTCCGCCATCAATCTAGCGATCGGAATCCTCATTTTTTCTGGTTCCTTATATATTTTATCAATATTTGGAATCAATTGGCTGGGAGCTATTACCCCAATCGGCGGAGTGGCATTTATTCTTGGTTGGCTGGGGCTTTTTTGGGCAATGAAAAAGAACAAATAAATGCACGCTAAAGCCAAAGTTTATTTCTTGATTTTTGGGCTTTTTCTATCTGCCTTTCCAAGTTATTCTCAGCTTTCCCGTAGCCAATATGAAAAGATTGAAAATGCATTTCAGGAAACCAGTTTTTTTGGTGGGCATTTAACAGGTTTTGTTTTATATGATTTGGATTCTCAGCAAGTTCTATTTGAAAAAAACTCCCAAATCCGATTCACTCCTGCTTCTACTACCAAGCTTTTTACACTCTTTGCAAGTTTATTGATCTTAAATGATTCCACCCAAACTCTACGGTATGTTGCTTCAGGCGATACACTGAAAATCTGGGGTTCTGGAGATCCCAGCTGGAATTATTTGGATCTACCTCAACCCGAATTCGAAAAGTTTTTTGCTCCATACAATGTCATTCAATTTTCAGATGCCAATGTAAAATCCCCGGCTTGGGGTATAGGCTGGCAATGGGACGATTATCTCTACTATTATTCCGCCGAGCGCAGCAGTCTTCCCATTCATGGGAATTTGCTCCATGTACTTCCCGGAAAGAGAAATCCTCAGGTTTTACCAAAAAGGTTCCAAAGTAAAATTTACACCACCAAACGGGAAATCAAGGATATGGAGCGGGATTTTCACAAAAATGAATTTTACTACAATCCTGATTTCTATCGAGGAAGAGAAGACTATTTACCTCTTATAACCTCACCCGAATTATTCATTGAGTTAGCAGCAGAAGAAACCGGAAAAGAATGGATTTATCAAGCAGACAGTCTTCCTGATGACCATAAAGTTTGGAGAGGGACATCCCTTTTTCCCATCCTAAAGGAAATGATGCTGGAAAGCGATAATTTCCTTGCTGAGCAATTGCTTTATATGGTTTCAGATCGACTTTTTGGAGAAATCGATACTGAGCGGACCATTGAATATTTGATTGAAAACTACTTGTATGATCTTCCAGATGAACCTATTTGGGTGGATGGCAGTGGATTAAGTCGATACAATTTATTCACTCCCCGAGCGATGATTGCACTTTTTGAAAAGTTATATCGAATTGTACCCGATGAAATTCTTTTAGATTTATTGCCTACAGGTGGAGTTTCGGGAACAATCGAAAATGAATACAAGGCCCCTACTCCATACATTTTTGCCAAAACCGGAACCATGAGCAATAATCATAGCTTGGTTGGTCTAATAAAATGCAAAAGCGGGAAACAGTATGCTTTTTCATTTATGAATTCCAACTATCCTTGGAAAGCCTCTGAAGTTCGCCGGGAAATGGAAAAAGTACTCGTGATGCTAAGAGATATGCTCTAAGCAAATCTTTCGATTTATTGGTATTTTGCCCATTCTTCAGTTGATTTTAATAAATAAACCATCATCCTAATTCAGTCTCCATGCAAAAAAGAACCTTTTTAAAAAGTCTCGGGCTTGCGGCAGCGAGTCTACCATTTATGGGGTTTTCTACCGACAAGAACGAGCTTGCAAAAAAGATACGCTATCCAAACCCTCTTCAAAAAGGCGATTTAGTAGGATTGATTAGTCCATCCGCGGCCACAGCAGACCGGATGCAATTTACCTTTGCCAAGGAGGCCATGGAAGCGCTAGGCTTTCGAGTCAAATTGGGAAATAACTTGCAAAATCGTCGAGGGCATTTGGCTGGAACAGATGAGGAAAGAGCAGCAGATTTAAACGGTATGTTTGCCGACCCAGAAGTCAAGGCCATCATCTGTATCCGAGGTGGTTCGGGTGCAGCCCGCATTCTCCCATTGATTGATTATGCTTTGATTCGCAAAAATCCCAAACCCCTACTTGGATACTCGGATATCACCGCTTTACATCAAGCTATTTTTTCACAAACAGGATTAATCACCTTTCATGGTCCAAATGGTACAGGAAGCTGGAATAGCTTTAATGTCAAACAATTTGAGCGGCTTTTCTTCGATCAGGAGCAAGTTCAATTCGAAAACGAACAAGCAAAAGGTGACGACTTAGTCATCAAGTCAAATCGAATTCAAACTCTCTATCCAGGTATAGTCAGTGGACGAATTCTTGGAGGAAACCTAACTGTACTCACAGCTTTATCAGGAAGCCCTTATTACACTGATTTTCAGAATGCTATTTTATTTATTGAAGACATTGGAGAGGATCCATATCGGATAGATCGGATGATGAGTACCTTACGATTAAATGGAACCTTAGACAAAATCAAAGGCTTCATTTTCGGTCAGTGCAATGATTGCGAGCCAGGTGGTGGATATGGAAGTTTGACAGTAGATCAGGTTTTGGATGATTACATTCTCCCACTAAAAGTTCCAGCCTACAGCGGCGCGATGATTGGTCATATTTCCAAGCAGTTTATCGTTCCACACGGCGCCCTGGTGGAAATGAACGCCGAATTGGGTACTTTTACACTAAAAGAATCAATTTTTAAAGTATGATGAAATGGATGCATTTGGCCGGATTTATTCTAGGATTTGCAGCCTGCAATCCCTCTGGTCCAAAAAGTAATGAATCTGAATTAACAGAAATGAAAATCGAAAGTAAAAGCTACTTGGCTTTGGGTGATAGCTATACCATTGGAGAAGGAGTAGCCGAAGAAGATCGCTATCCAAACCAATTAGTCCGAAGACTAAACCAAGAAACATCTACCTCCTGGCTCGATGCAGAAATCATTGCCAAGACCGGCTGGACTGTGGATGAATTGGATGAAGGAATCAATCAAGCTGCTCCGACTGGAGAACCCTACGATCTCGTCACCCTTTTAATCGGTGTCAACAACCAATACAGAGGTCGATCCGTAGATGAATTTCGGGTTGATTTTGAACAAATACTTAGAAGGGCTATCGGATTTGCCGGAAATCTTCCCGATCACGTAGTGGTGCTTTCAATACCGGATTGGGGAGTAACTCCTTTTGCCGCAAAAAGAGGTACCGACCAAGAAAAAGTCAAGGCAGAAATCGATGCCTATAACGAGACCAAAAAGGCAATTTGCAACAAGTTTGGGGTGAAATTCATCGATATCACCGAGGATTATCGAGCAATAGGAAATCTACCTGAAATGGTTGCTCCAGATGATCTCCACCCAAGTGGAAAAGTATATGAGCGATGGACCGAGAAGTTGTTTGATCATATTGTCACTATCTATCCAAACCCATGAAAAATATTCTTTTATTAGCTAGCTTCTTCCTATTTCTTTTTTCTTGTCAAACAAAACCAGATGGAACGGAAGAAACTTGGTGGATCAATTCAGCTAAAGTTGATTGTGTTGGGGTTGGTCCCCAAACCTGCTATCAGATTTTCAAAGGTGAGGAATTAGATAGGCAGAATTGGCAACTTTTCTATGATCAAATTGAAGGCTTTGATTATGAGCTAGGAAACCTTTACCAAATTAGAGTCCTTGTTTCGGACAAAGCTGAGCCTATTCCAGCTGATGCTTCATCGAAAACTTATAAACTTCTTGAAGTGATACAAAAACAATCAGATCCAAGCCTCCGCCTAACGAATAGTTGGAAAGTTATTAAAGTTGGTGAGATTGAATTTCTTCAAGATTTAAAAACTGGAGAGGACTTGATTTTTGAATTCAATGCGAGTGAAAATTCCTATTTCGGAAATATGGCGTGCAACACTGTTCGAGGACAAATCAGGGAAAATGACGGAGAAAACTTGCTTTTTGGTCCAGGAGCTACGACAATGATGGCTTGTCCTGATATGAAAACAGAACAGGCAATCGGAAAGGCATTGATTGAAACAAGGAGCTATAAAATTGAAAATAATGAATTGGTCTTTTTTGATTCAGAAGGAAATGAGCTCATCCGCTTTTTGGCGGTTGATTGATAGCTAAATTTTCAATCAATGAAGCAACCAATCCATCCTTTTCACCATTCTTCAGAAAGTTGCTGGAATCCACAAAATCCCTAGCCGAATCCATTAATTTTATTCTTTGATAATTCTTCTTCTCATCCAATCACCATGAAGATCATTTGCATAGGCCGAAATTATGCGGCTCACATTGAAGAACTTAAAAATGAAAAACCGGGTAACCCGGTTGTTTTCCTAAAACCGGATACAGCCCTTTTGAAAAATGGAGCGCCGTTCTTCTATCCGGATTTCTCCCAAAACATTCACCATGAGGTTGAATTGGTTTTGAAAATAAGTAAGGAAGGAAAATACATTCAGAAAAAATTTGCCCACCGATACTTTGAGGAAATCGGATTAGGAATCGACTTTACCGCTAGAGATCTTCAGGATCAATGCAAAGCAAAAGGCCTGCCTTGGGAAATTGCCAAGGCATTCAATGGCTCCGCTCCAATTGGGGATTTTATGCCTGTAACGGATATCGAATCTCTGGAAGATCTGAATTTTCATTTGACGATTAATGGGGAATTGCGCCAAAAAGGGAATACCAGCTTAATGCTATTTGACTTCGGCACGATCATCGAATATGTTTCCCAATTTTTCACTTTAAAGAAAGGAGATCTCATCTACACGGGGACTCCCGCAGGTGTGGGACCTGTACAAGTTGGGGATCACTTGGAAGGATATATCCAAAACCAAAAAATGCTGGATTTTGAAGTTAAATAAGGCTTTTCCCACCTTTCTAGTCACCTTTTTCCTTTCTATCCTAAGCGCTTGGTCTCAGGAGATAATTCAGGATTATTTCCGTTCTCCTGTCAAACCTGAAGGAAGAAACTACCTATCTGGAAATTTCTCTGAGCTTCGCCCAAATCACTTTCATACAGGTTTGGATTATAAGTTTGGCGGAGTGGAAGGTGAACCTATCTATGCCGCAGCAGACGGGTGGGTTCATCGAATCAAAATCTCCACCTATGGCTATGGAAATGTCATCTATCTAAAGCATCCAACTGGGCATATTACGGTCTATGGGCACCTCCGAAATTTCATCCCTAAACTACAGCGCTACATCATTGAAGAGATGTATAAGCAACAGGTAAATGAGTTAGAACTCATGCCTGCACCTGGAGAGTTGTCGGTAAAAAAAGGTGAGCTAATTGCCAATGGAGGAAATTCAGGAAGCTCTGGTGGCCCTCACTTACATTTCGAAATTCGAGACAGTTTGGACCGAGCCATGGATCCGCTCCAATTTGGCTTTCCTGAAATTCTGGACAATATCCCTCCCACTCCGCAGACCATCGCCCTTGTTCCTTTGGATATCAATTCGCGAATCAATGGAGAATTTGCCCGAAGAGAATTTACATTAGTGAAAAACGGTACTCATTATTCTATTCCTCAAACCATAGAAATAACCGGGAGGGTTGGTGTGGAAATTAGAAGTTTTGATCAATTGGATGGAGCAAGCAATCGAAACGGTTTTCCTCATTTCGAACTTTGGAAAAATGACTCCTTGACCTTTTCTATGTCAGTAGACAAGGTAGATTTCAATTTCACGCGCCAATTCTTACTCCATACCCACCAAAACCGATTTACTAAACTCTATTTCCAGCCGGAGCTAAAGTTTGATTATTTTTTCCCAAAAACTCCCGTTACGGGCCATCTTGAAGCCGAAATTGGAGAGCGAGTTAATTACCAACTTCGCTTGCGGGACGCTTACGGAAATGAGCGAAAGATTGACTTCAAGCTTTTAGGAAAAGATCAGGAGTTTTTTGTGAACCTTTCGGCTACTCCCCAGCGGGCTCAAGTAAATTATCAAGGAAATATTCTCAAAATAGAAGCTCCAAGCAGCAATTTGGGAGGCTTGGCAAAATTCTATGTGGGAAGTAGAATTTTTGAAATGTTACCTTCCTATCAAGATGATCAGACCCGAGTTTATTTATGGGATATGCGATTTGGGATTCCGGAAGAGGTGGACATTTGCTCCGAGGTAGTGATCCCTGAAGTAAAACAGCGAATTCATGTCGGGGAAGAGCATCTTTTTGCAGAAAAATCTGTGCAAATCAGCTTTAATGAAAACACCTTACTTGAAGATTTGTATTTAAGGATTTCTGAAAATGGTTCCTCCACTAATCCACGTCTCCAAATCAATGATACAGACGAATATCTCTGGAATTCCATGGAAGTTCTCTGGAATGTATCTGCAGGAAATTTTGATAAAAGCCGAACCCATGTGTACCAAGTAAGCCCAAGTGGAAGAAAATCTTTTGTAGGAGGCGCTTGGGAGGATGCATCTATTCGGTTTTCGACCAGAAATTTTGGTACTTTTACCCTTACTGAAGATAAAACCGGTCCTATCATTCGTCCAGTCAGAATCAGCAGGGATGAAATTCGTTTTACCATCCGAGATGAACTTTCAGGAATCAAGAATTTCGAAGCATTCGTGGATGGGAAGTGGGTCTTGATGCGATATGAACACAAAAAATCCCTGATTTGGTCAGAAACCTTGGACAAACAACCCTTGTCAGGTCAAGTTATACTGAGGGTCACGGACCAAGCTGGAAACGTCAGCGAATGGAAAGGGACCATTTCTTGAAAATTTTAACTTAAACCTAATAAACTATGTCACTAGAAGTTGGCCAAATGGCTCCTGATTTTGAAGCAAAAATCCAAACCGGAGAAACCATCAAACTTTCCGATTTTCGGGGCAAAAAAGTCATTTTATATTTTTATCCAAAAGACAATACTCCGGGCTGCACAGCTCAAGCATGTAACCTTCGGGACAATTACGAAGCTTTGCAAAAAGCAGGATATGTGGTTTTGGGAATCAGTTCTGATTCTGAAAAATCCCACCAAAAATTTATCGAAAAACAAGCCTTACCTTTCTCCTTGATCGCAGATGAAGACAAGAAGGTTCACGAGCTTTACGGCACCTGGGTAGAAAAATCCATGTACGGAAGAAAGTACATGGGAACTGCCCGAACCACCTTTGTCATCGATGAGAATGGAAAAATCGCCGAAATCATCGATAAGGTAAAAACCAAAGATCATACAGCACAAATTCTTCAATAAACACCCAGCCTAATGGAAAAATTAGCTATCGAACAACTTCAAAAAATCTGCACTCAGATGCGTCGGGATGTACTCCGAATGGTGCATGCCGTTCAGTCCGGTCATCCGGGAGCCCCTTTGGGATGCGCAGAGTTTTTTGTAGGTCTTTATTTTGACAAACTTCGCCACAATCCAGATTTCAATATGGATGGAAAAGGTGAAGATTTATTTTTCTTATCCAATGGTCACCTTTCAGCCGGATGGTATTCGGTCCTTGCACGAAGTGGCTATTTCCCAATCGAAGAACTACGTACATTTAGAAAAATCAATTCCAGACTCCAAGGACACCCTGCTACTGAAGAGGGACTACCGGGAGTTAGAATTGCCTCAGGTTCTTTAGGTCAGGGACTTTCTGTGGCTATTGGAGCAGCTCAAGCCAAGAAACTGAATGGAGATGATAGTCTAGTCTACGTTCTGATGGGAGATGGTGAGTTGCAGGAAGGCCAAATCTGGGAAGCCGCCATGTATGGCGCTCATTATAAAGTCGATAATCTCATCGCGACAGTTGATTATAACGGTCAGCAAATCGATGGACCTACCGAAAAAGTAATGGACCTGAAAAACCTGAAAGCCAAATGGGAAGCCTTTGGATGGGAAGTCAATGAAATCAAACAGGGCAATGACCTTCAGTCTGTTTTGGATGGATTGGAAAAAGCCAAGTCCATGACTGGCAAAGGAAAACCAATTCTCAACCTACTCTACACAGAAATGGGTTATGGAGTAGACTTTATGGTCGGTACACATAAGTGGCATGGTTCTCCTCCAAATGATGAGCAACTTGCAGATGCCTTGAGCCAATTGGAAGAAACGCTTGGCGACTATTGATTTCCCACATTAAAGAAAAGACGATGAGCTTAGACTTAAAATTTACATATACTGAGAAAAAAGATACCCGTTCAGGTTTTGGTGACGGTTTTTTGGAAGTTGGCCGAAAAAACCCAAATGTGGTAGGACTCTGTGCTGATTTGATTGGATCCCTTAAAATGGGTGCATTTCAAAAAGAATTCCCGGATCGCTTTTTCCAAACTGGCATCGCAGAGGCCAATATGATTGGATTGGCTGCGGGTATGACCATTGGAGGAAAAATTCCTTTTGCAGGCACTTTTGCCAACTTCGCAACGGGCCGGGTTTACGATCAAATCCGTCAATCAGTGGCCTATTCAGAAAAAAATATAAAAATCTGTGCTTCCCATGCCGGATTGACCTTGGGAGAAGATGGTGCTACTCACCAGATTCTGGAAGATATCGGCATGATGAAGATGCTTCCAAACATGACTGTGATCAACCCATGTGATTACAATCAAACCAAGGCCGCAACTATCGCAATTGCAGATCATCATGGTCCTGTTTATTTGCGATTTGGAAGACCAAGTTGGCCTATCTTCACTCCTGCGGACCAAAAATTTGAAATTGGGAAAGCCTGGAAAATGATCGATGGAAAGGACGTGACCATTTTTGCAACCGGACATTTGGTTTGGGAAGCGGTGGTGGCTGAGGCCATGCTACGTGAGGAAGGAATTCACGCTGAAGTGATCAATATTCATACGATCAAGCCATTGGATCAGGAAGCTATTTTGGAATCAGTTGCTAAAACCGGTTGTGCTGTTTCCGCTGAAGAGCATCAAATCAACGGAGGCTTGGGGGATAGTATAGCTCAAACTTTGATCCTTCACCATCCTGCCCCATTGGAATATGTGGGAGTTTATGATCAGTTTGGTGAGTCCGGAACCCCAACCCAATTGCTAGAAAAATATGGATTGAATGCAGAAAACATCGTAAAAGCTGCCAAAAGAGCAATTGAAAGAAAGTAAAAGTGAAACAACATCAACTTATAGAAAAACCACAGATTCATTTTCTGTGGTTTTTTCATTTTTAGCAATCATATTTGGATTCAAGTAATTATAAAACTCAAAATCTTGATTTTTCATCTTCCAAATCTCGGAGAAGTTAAACTCGTCCCTGTCCAATCCTCGGACCAAACCAAGATTTACTCCTTAATGAATAAAATCTATAAGGATGCCTATCGCCACATTTGGATAGATGAAGGAGATTGGTATCTGGATTTGATATACTGCCAAAAAACCTTGGATAAAGAGCTAAACCGAGAGCGTTCTCATTATTTTTTTGTAGAGGTTAATGGGGAAATAGCAGGGATTTTCAAATATGATTATCCCTTTTCACCTCGGGAAACCGAGATTCCCAAAGCATTAAAAATCCATAGACTGTACCTTGATTCCAGATACCATGGGACAGGATTAGCCAAGGTCTTAATGGAGCAGGGTGAATCAGTGGCAATAGAAAACGAACTAGAAAATCTTTGGCTGGAAGCTATGGCCTGCCAAGCCCAAGCATTACGGTTTTATGAAAAAATTGGCTATCAAATTGTCCATAGCTATATTTTGCCTTTTGAGAGGGTTTTACCTGAATATCGATTGATTCACATCATGAAAAAGACCTTGCAGAGTGGTATATAATACCTTTCAGTTTTGCCAAAATTTGCCGAATTATAACTATTCAAAATCTTTGATTCGTTGTTCTCTGGATTTTATTTCCGATTTTGGATTAAATCTCAGATTATGAAGAAATTATTCACTTTTGTTTTGGGTATTTTTCTTTCCCAAAGTTTACAAGCACAGAGTACTTTTCATGATTCTACAGCCCTCCTCATTTTAGATAAAGTAAGTGAATATTTTGGGCAGTTGAATTCGGTAAAGTTCAATACTAAGATTTCAGAAGATGTTGCATTTTCTGATAACTTTTTCATCAAGGAGTTTAGAAATGCCGAATTTATTTTTCAGGATAACAATAAAATGGCAGCCAAAATTTCTAACCAAGACAAGGATAAGTTCTTTTTTTATAATGGTCAGCAAGCTGTCTATTTTGCCAAAGAGGATAATTATTTCACGGTAGCTGATGCCCCTGACAATACGCTGGAAATGTTGGATTGGCTCGATCAATCCTTTGGAGTTCATTTATTATTTGCCGATTTCCTTTACCCAGATTTCACCCTATCCCTTGTGGAAAACATGGATTACTTGGAGTTTTTAGGAACTGCCTATCTAGATGGAATAGAATACTATCATATTGGCGGAGCCAATGCTGACTTAAGTTTCCAACTTTGGATTCATCAAGATTTGGAAATGAAACCCAAAAAAGTTGTCCTCACCTATTTTGGCGAACCTTATGCTAGGCAAATGGAAGTGAATTTTGATAATTGGGAAAGCAATGAGATTTATCCTCAGACCATTTTTGAATTTTTACCACCGCCTAATTCTAGACAAATTATCTGGCTCCAAAAAAACCAATAATTCCAACACCTCATGAAGAAGCTCAATCTTTTCATCTTTTTTTCCGCATTTTTGGTCCTTCTCTATGTGCCGGAAGAAGGAATATCTCAGCGAATGGCTGGACGAAAACCAGCTGCCAGACCTGCTGCAAGCCGACCTGCATCAGCTAGACCTACCGCAAGTCGACCGACCTCCACAAGACAAATGACATCCACACCAAGCAGAACAAGGCCTTCAACTTCTTCCCGAAACAGCGATCTAGGTCAAGGAAATACGAGACAAGGTGGATCTTTGAATGGAGGTTCCCAAAGAGCTACCAATTCCAGCCGAGTAGAAAGCAAAGTCGGAAACATAAGTAATGATCGAAGTAATTCAATTAGGACAGGAGACCGAAATTCCAACAATCGAGTAAACGTCGATAAAAGCAGAGGAGACGTCAACATTAACATTGATAATAGTAGAAACACGGTAATCAGGAATCAGAGGAACGTTGCTTATCGCCCCCCTTATCGCCCCTACCCGAGACCTCCTTATATGTGGGGAGGTTTTGGGTTTTCCTGGTATCGGCCCTACTATTATCATCCCTTCACCCCTTTCTATTGGGGACCCGTTTGGCATCCGTGGGGCTTTTTTGTGGCCACTCTTGCTGTCACAGCTATTGTAGTTTCTATCGACAATCAAGACTATCACTACGATGAAGGTGTCTTTTATGTGGAGTCTGATGGAGGCTATGTGGTAGTGGAAGCACCGCAAGGAGCAACGGTGAAAGTCATTCCAAAGGAATCAGAAGTAGTAGAAGTAAGCCCAACAATCAACAATTATTACTACGGTGGAACATTCTACGAACAGAAAGATGGAACTTACACTGTGGTCCCTCCTCCCGCGGGGTCAGTAGTATCTAATTTGCTCGAAGGCGCCGAAGAAGTAAAGGTAGGCGATCAAACCTTTGTGAAATATGGTGATACCTACTATATGCCGGTAGAGGTAGACGGTAAAAACATGTATGAAATTGTGCAGGTAGAAGAGGAAGATTAAATCCACCGATTTACGAAGCCATTTAGAATTTGATTTTTGGGAAAAGGGGTAAAAAATGGTAGCTTCCTTTTTTACTTAACCCTGTAACCTACATGCGCAAATTCCTGTTTGCCATATTTATTTTTTCCAGTTATTGGTCCCAATCCCAAACCATCACAGGTGTTGTTCGAGAAAAAGGAACTGGCTTACCCCTTCCTTACGCAAATGTATTCATCAATAACTCCACCTTTGGCGCAGCAACAAATGAAAAGGGAGAGTTTGAAATCAAAGGAGAAATTCCAGAAGAATTTGAATTAGTTGCTTCCTTCGTTGGATATAAGACATCTAGCATTCTCATTCAGCGAAAAGGAAAACAACTCTATTTTCAGGCTTTTGACTTGGAATTTTTGGAAGACCAACTTTCTGAAGTTGAATTGAAAGCGAAACGGGATAGGTCTTGGGAAAGAAATCTGAAATTATTCACAGACGTTTTTCTGGCAGTTCCAGACGATCCGTATGGAAGAGATATTGAATTGTTAAATCCATGGGTCTTGGAATTCGAGAAAGTCAAACCCGAAAAGGGATTTAATTACACGCAAGCGACAGCTGACTTGCCCCTTAAAATCGTCAACAAGGCAATGGGCTATCAAATTGATTTTTATCTCCAAGACTTCCGAATGCTCCGAAATGCATCACGTTTTTTCGGTCAAGCTTATTACCAAGAATTGGAACCGGAAGACCCCGAAACAGACAGTCTTTGGAAAGTCAACAAGGAATTGAATTACAAAAACTCGGTTCGGCACCTGGCTCTTTCTCTTCTTCTTCGCAATCCCCAAAGCCAAGGTTTTGAATTGTATTTGGTCAAACCGGAAACAGGTTTCCGAGCTAGAACCAATAATTTTTCGGTAGAAGTTGGTGAATCCATTATCCCCTTGGAAATCGACTCCTTGTATTCTAAGCCTTTGGGAAATGGGAGTTACCGAATTTTTCTCCCTGGGAAAATTGAAGTTCATCACCTGAACAAACCCTGGCGAAATGATTATTATTCAGAGATTTATCACGCGATTTCTTGGCTGATTGCTCCCTCAGGCTATTTTGATGTGGATCGAAATGGCACGCTTATTCATCCCGCTCAATTAGTGCTTTCTGGCTATATAGGACGGCAAAGATTAGCAAGGTCATTACCCTTGGACTTTGTGCCAGACGAGAGTTTTGCCGATTTTAAAGAGGAATTGGAAGCCTTGCAAAGTCGTTATTTGAAGCTAGATAAAATGAGGGAAAAACCTTGGCTCACCCTCAATAAACCCTTTTACTATCCTGGAGAGACACTCTGGCTAGGAGGAAAAATGCTTTATCAAAACCCTCCGCTTCAAGACAGCTTAAGTAGGATAATCTATATTGATTTGTTGAATTCCAAACTGGAAACAATTCGTCAGGACAGATTTCCAATTATCGATGGGAGAATTTCAGGAGGAATTGAACTGCCAGACACCTTATCAAAGGGAGATTATCTACTTAGGGCCTATACACGATGGGGATTGAATTTTCTTGAGAAAGATATTATTCAATTGCCTTTTCCGGTCATTTCCACAGAAGAAATATTAGAAAACCCGGTATCCGAAGAGGAGGTCGTTTTCGGGGATATACTTATCAAAAGCAGCTTTAGCTTACAAGACTCCATAAATTATAAACTGCTAGACCTGGAATTATCATTTTTAGATGCCTTTGAAAATCTGGTAGATGCAGAAGTAATCCTATCAGCTACCGAAGGATCAATTCCAGTGGAACTTGACTCAAATTATCGCCTTGAAAATGCCATGGATTGGCTGGATGAGGATTTACCGGAAACATTTGACAGCCAACTTCCCAATTCTATTGACTATGGAATTTCAGTCTATGGTAGGTTTTATCCCTTCAAGAAAAAAGGTCCACTGGCCGAGAAAATAACCTTAGTCCTAGGTGATTTGGAAGATTATGGAAGGGTTAATTCCGATTCCTCGGGAAGATTCTGGGCCACTGGTTTGAACTTTCAAGATTCATCTCAGATTGCCATAGCGGCCCTTGATGAAAAATTAAAACCGCTCGGTAGGATAGAATTAATTCCTTTTAAATCGCCGATTTTTCGAGGTTCTTTTCCCAAACAAAAATATTCCACTCAAAGAGTCCCTGAAGAACAAGAAAGCTTCTTAGACATTAGTGGGGATTACATTCAGTTGGATGAGTTTATAAAAGAAGGTGAAATAAATCTAGAATCTTCTGCTGAACGGAATTACGGCTATGGTGAACCAAATCAAGAAGTGGGGCCTAATGATCTTGAAACCAAAACCATGGCGGAGATTTTGGGTCTTTTGCGCTTCAATATCAACACCCTGAAATTTAGAAATTACACTTTCGGTGAAGCCACAGGTTCACCCCTTTTGATCATTGATGGCAGACAATTTTCATTTTTAGAGCCACAAGCTTTCCGGGAAATTTTGTTAGGTTTTGAACCTTCCCAGCTGAAATCCATCAAGGTGTATAATGATAATATTTCCAATGTAATCTTCGGATTGGCAGGCTATGCAGGAGTCATTATGATTGAAACAAAAAATGGATACCGACGAGAAGCTGAAAGTGAACAAAAGTTCAATCCAGAAAGCTTCCAGATTTTTCCCATCAAAGGATTTTCTACTTTTTCCGAATTCCCCACAAGTCCTCCACAAGATCAATACTTAAGCAAAAAAGCGACGATTTATTGGGATCCCTTAGCTGAAACGGAAGAAGGATCATTGAAAATTAAAATTCCTGTTCCTTATGGAATCAAGAAAATAAATCTGAGAGTTGAGGGAGTTACAGAGGATGGCGAGGCTTTTTACCGAGTTTTAGGTTTTGACATCAATTAGGAAAAAACTCCCTAATTCACTCAATTTAAGCAAGTTTACTAACCCAAATTTGACTTCATCGATAAAAATAAAAATCTTTATTAAGGTTAAATCATGAATTCAATCCAGGTTTTTATTGAAATCATTTTTGCCAATTAAAAAAATTACAAATGAAGACTTTTAGAAAACTTTTCAATCCAGCTTTTGTGGTTTTACTTCTTTTCGGATGCCAAGAAAAGTCAAGCTCTTTTAAAACCTTTCAAGCTGGATTCGGAAATGCACCAATTATTCCATCTTTTATCAATCAAAATTCAGAGGATGAATTGGTAGGCGTTTATTTCATGCCTTCATGGAACACCTCCCCTGACCCCAATGTAGATCGAGACAGTTTTTGGTCCTGCCTTCAGGACCCAAAAAATTGCGCTAGCCTTCAAAATACCGGAATCTGGGGTCCTCGAGGAAGAATTTATAATAGAAGATATCCTTATGAAGGCCCTTATTTGGATCGGAAGCCAATTAAAGAGTTGAAAGGCTTTTACAAGCGAACCGATCCAGAAGTTGCCAGAAAACAACTGCAATACATGAAGGAATATGGGATTGATTTTTTTGCCTATGACTGGTTCTTTGGAAGGCATTATTATTACCATTTATATTTTGGTCCTCAATCAAAAATCTATTATCCTGAGGGATGGAAAATCGATCCCAATCGAGATGGTCGAGTAGCGGTACCAGGTTTGGTGGAATGGGGAGATCAACTTGAAGTTTTGCTTGTAGAAAATGCCAAACTACCCAAGGAAAAGCAGATGAAATTTGCCATTAACTGGTGTGATGATAGTCATGAGCGGTGGATGTTGTGGCTGAAGGTTGGATCTCCTGATGAACTTGCCCGAAAGGCAAATTATCCAGGAGAAAAACCGGATAAAGAACTTTATCTGAAAGTCCATGAAAAAATCACGCAGCTTTGGATAGACCAATACTTTAATCGGGGAGATTATCTGAAGGACAAGGACGGAAGGCCCATTGTCTATTTTTATTTCCCTCAAGATGCTGAATCCAGAGCGGCCTATTATGGTTTGACGCTAAAGGATTTACTTGATCTTTCTCAGGCAACAGCTAAAAAGGCAAAGCTCCCCGGAATTAAATTCATCGCGGTTACAGCCGGTCCCATGCTAGAACGAGAGCGTGCTTATGGCCTTCCCACCCAATGGAAAGCTAAAAATCCAAATCGCCCTTGGGAAGGCGGAAACTATCAAAAGCGACTTCTTTTGCAAGAATATGTACCGAGACTGAAGTCAATGGGATTTGAAGGGATGACAGCTTATGTATACCACAATTTTATGGAAAAAGATAACCGATCCTATGCGGATATGCGGGAAACGTATCGAGGCCATTGGAATATGTGGTCAGAAAAATTCAAGAACGACCCAAGTTTCGAATATCAGGTGCCAGTCGCTATGGGTTGGGATATGCGACCGGCAGGTGGCACTTGGCCTCAGCAAACAGGATTTCCCTCTGAACCCTATAAAGACCGAGTTCACAGCACCAAATCCACTTTTCGGGAAAAGCTTCGCGATGCTGTAGAGGTATCAAGAAAATACCGATCCTCAAATGGAAATACAGTTATGATTTGCTGTTGGAATGAATATTTAGAAGGCAACTACATTGAGCCTACTGAAGGTCATGGATTTGATTATTTAGAAGCCATACAGGAAGTTTTTGGGAAATAAGAGAGCAGGTTAAATAAACATAAGAAGCTTATTTTAGCTCCACCTGTTCTACCTCCATATCTTCCTGATTGCGGATGGCTTCATATTTTTGAATCATTTCCTGTAGCTTCTCAGGATTAGAGTTAGCGAGGTTGTTTTGCTGTCCAATATCCTCCTTGAGATTGTAAAGTTGATAGTCGGAGGAATTCCCCATTTCGATATTTACATTTCCCAATACCTCGGGTCCCGGATATGGAGGAATCATTACCCAATCTCCCTGTCGAAAAGCTGTTCTGCTCGTAGCCTCCAAAACAAACTCAGATCGTCCTTCCTGACTTTTTCCCAAAAAGGTATTAAGTAGATTTTGGCTGTCATTAGATGGAACAGTCGCTCCCACTAATGCACCTATAGAGGCCATCAAATCAATCTGAGTCACCAAAGCATCCGAAACTTGTGGTTGAATTGTTCCTTTCCAAAATACAGCAAAAGGCACTCGGGTGCCTGCCTCAAATAAACTGTACTTCCCTCCTCTCAAAGGTCCCCATGGAGTATGGTCACCCAGCTTTTCAACTGCATCATCATAATAGCCATCATTGATGACTGGACCATTGTCGCTACTGAAAATTATCAGGGTATTTTCTAGAATTCCAGCTTCTTCCAACGTTTTTAAAAACTCTCCTATTACCCAATCTGCTTCCAAAATCACATCACCTCTAGGTCCCATCCCTGATTTCCCCACAAACCGAGGATGTGGGGTTCGGGGTACATGCGGTTGCTGCATGGCATAATACAGGAAAAAGGGTTTGGATGAACTTGAATTTTCATTCACAAAGGTCCTAGCTTTTTCAAGAAAATGATCAGCCATATCCTCATCACTCCATTTTGCCGCATCCCCACCTTTCATGAAACCAATTCGAGGAATTCCATTGACAATGCTGTTATTATGACCATGATGCCATTTCATTTCTAGCATTTCTGGATTAGAAAGAGCAGTAGGCTCACCGGGGAAATTCTCCTGATAATTCACTTCGATTGGATCCTTTGGATCCAGCCCTACTACTCTCCCATTTTCGATATAAACCGTAGGAACGCGGTCTTGCGTAGCAGCTAAAATATACGAGTAATCAAAGCCAACCTGATTGGGTCCCGGCTTGATTTCCTGATTCCAATCTACATTCCCTAAGCCCAATCCTAAATGCCATTTTCCCACAATCCCTGTGCTGTAGCCGTTTTCCTGAAGCATTTTTGGAAGAGTATATTGCGCCGTATCGATCAATAAGGGAGCTGTTCCTGGAAGAATTTTAGCATTTTCATTTCGCCAAGGATAGACACCCGTCAGCAATGCATAGCGACTTGGAGTACAAGTAGCAGAGGAAGCATAGCCATTGGTAAAGCGGATTCCTTCATTGAAAAGTTGATCCATATTTGGAGTATTCAGAGTCCCCGCTTGATAAGCACTGACATCTCCATATCCCAAGTCATCCATGTAGATGATAACAATATTCGGTTTTTTGGCCTCGGTTTGATTTTTTACATCATCAGAATTGGATTGACAAGAAAATTGGAGAAGCAAACCCATTAGGGAAATGAGTAGTTGGATATGCGGTTTTTTCATAAGAAAATTAGATAAAGCGAATACGGGATACGATTACCAATCAATTTGCCGAAAAAGGAAAAGAATAGCTAATCCCTTTATTTTTTCATGAACCAAGAGCTTCTAGGTAAAGCAATTGAAGCAAATTAGAAACCCAAGATTGCTAACTACATGATCGGTTAGCGATGAAGGAATTTTTCCCCTATTTTTAATCAAAGCCAAATCAATTGAGCATGAAAAAACTTATTACTTTCTTCCTTGCCGGAGGTTTGATTTTCTCCGCTTGGGGACAAGGAACCCAGCTACTTAGGCAACCAAGTCTCAGTCAAAATGAGATTGTGTTTGTCTATGCAAACGATCTTTGGAAAGTCTCCCGAAACGGCGGTCAAGCAATCCGTCTTACTTCCAATGAAGGCGAGGAAAGCCTTCCCCATTTTTCTCCCGATGGAAAACACATTGCCTTTACAGGCGAATATGATGGCAATGTGGATGTCTATGTGATTCCATCTGAAGGTGGCGAACCACAACGGCTAACATGGCATCCTGGAAATGACCTAGTTACCGGATGGTCGGCCGATGGAAGCAAAGTCATCTTCTCATCTGGAAGAGAAAGTCATCCTACGCAGGAGTCGAAGTTTTATGAAATTCCCGTCACTGGAGGAATGCCTCAAGCCTTGGTAATTCCGCGGGCTGTAAATGGAGAAATATCTCCTGACGGTTCCCATATCGCCTATCAACAAATTTCTTTTTGGGACCCTGAATGGCGAAACCATCGGGGTGGACAGGCAAAGCCCATATGGATAGTAGACTTGAAAAGTCTTGACTTAAACATGACTCCTCAATTAGACGGAGAGCGACATACCGATCCGGTATGGTTGGGAAATAAGGTGTATTACATTTCCGAGAGGGATTATTTAGCTAACCTTTGGTCATTTGACCCGGCTACCGGACAGGAAAAACAAGAAACTTTTCTCAAAGATTTCGATATCAAAACCATAGATGCCGGACCGGACGCCATTGTATTGGAACAAGGAGGTTACCTCCATTTGTATAATCCTTCTGATGGATCGCTAAAGCAAGTTCCCATTGAAGTAAAAGGAGACTTCTTCTGGGCCAGAGAGCGGTGGGTGGATGTTTCTGCCAATCAGCTCCAAAATCCTCAATTAGCTCCAAATGGCAATCGGGCTGTGTTTGAATTTAGAGGTGAAATCATCACCATTCCCAAAGAAAATGGCGCTGGAAGAAATATCACCAATTCCTCTGCTTCAGCTGAACGCGCACCCGCTTGGTCTCCAGACGGAGAAAAAATCGCTTATTTCTCGGATGAAAGTGGAGAATATCAGTTGGTGATTTCCGATCAAACCGGTACCAAAATCGAAAAAACCATTGCCATTCCTGATCCTAGTTTCTTCTTCAAACCCGAATGGTCTCCTGATGGAAATCATCTCGCATTTACGGATACCGATTACAATATATGGGTAGTGAACGTGGAAAGTGGTAGCGCTAAAATCGTCGAAACAGATCGCTATGCTCATCCGAATCGGAGTATGAATCCAGTTTGGTCTCCTGACGGAAAATGGATTGCATATTCCCGATTAATGGATAATCAGTATAAATCCATTTTCATTTATCAGGTAGAAACAGGAGAAAAAATCCAAGTAACCGATGCCTTGGCAGATGCTATTTCTCCCGCTTGGGATGATAGCGGTAAGTATCTCTATTTCTTGGCAAGCACGGATTTCGGCCTGAATACAGGTTGGCTAGATATGAGCAGCTATGATAGACCGATTACTCGCAGCCTTTATTTGACCATTTTGAATGAAAATGACAAATCACCGCTCTTACCTCAAAGTGATGAGGGAACGAACATGTCTGGAGAGGACAAGAAGTCTGAAGAGAACAAGATGGTTCAAGTCACAGCTTCTGGAATCATGGATCGAATAATTGCTGTGGATATTCCTGCAAGAAATTATACGGGTTTAGCTCCGGGGCCTGAAGGAACGGTCTTCTTCATGGAGAGCATTCCAAACGAAGGAACTGCTTTGAAAAAGTATGATTTCAAAAAAAGGAAGGCCGATGATTTTCTTTCTCGGGTCAATGAGGTAGTTGTTTCAAAAGATCGAAAATCACTCCTCTATCGAAGCGGTTCTACTTGGGGAATTGTGGACACCAATGGAGGATCTAAGAAGCCTGGGGATGGTGCTTTAAAAGCGATTTCTTCCATGAAAGTGAAGATTAATCCTCAAGAAGAATGGCAGCAAATCTATAGGGAGGGCTGGCGCTATCAGCGGGACTTTTTGTATGTCGACAATGTACATGGAGCTCCGTGGGATGAGATTTATGAATGGTACAAGCCTTGGGTAGCACATGTCAGACATCGAACAGACATGAATTACATCATTGATATTCTTGGTGGAGAAGTTGCCGTCGGACACTCCTATACTCGGGGAGGAGACTTTCCAGATATCGAGCGAGTTCCTATTGGCTTATTGGGTGCCGATTTTGAAGTAGTGAATGGAAATTTTAGAATCAAAAAAATCTATACAGGAGAATCCTGGAATCCAAACCTAAGAGCACCACTCTCCCATCCCAGCAATCAAGCAAAAGTTGGAGAGTATATCGTGGCAATCAATGGTAAAGAAATACAACCCAATACCAACCTATATCAATATTTGGAAGGAACTGCCAATCAGTACACCACCATTCACTTGAACAGTAAACCTGGAATGGACGGAGCTCGGATGATTGCTACACTTCCTGTGACAAATGAAAACCAATTACGTTTGATGGGTTGGGTGGAAGGAAATAGAAGAAAAGTAGATGAACTTTCCGGTGGAAAGTTAGCCTATGTCTACCTTCCAAACACAGGTCAACCAGGCTATACTTTCTTCAACCGATATTACTTTGCACAGCAGGACAAGAAAGGTGCTGTTATTGACGAACGAAATAATGGAGGAGGTTCTGCAGCTGATTACATGGTTGATATCATGGCCAGAGAATTACATGGCTATTTCAATTCTAGGGCAAATGACCATAAGCCTTTCACCACTCCTATGTCTGGAATTTGGGGTCCTAAGGTCATGTTGATCAATGGCCGCGCAGGTTCCGGAGGGGACTTACTTCCCTACCTATTCAATAAAATGAAAATAGGACCTTTGATTGGTACGAAAACCTGGGGAGGATTAGTAGGTACCTGGGACACCCCTCCTTTTGTGGACGGAGGTCGAATGGTAGCTCCTAGAGGCGGATTCTATGATATTAATGGTGAGTGGGCAGTGGAAGGAGTTGGTATCTCTCCGGATATTCCTGTAGAGCAAACCCCAGCTGAGGTAGTTGCCGGAAAAGATCCCCAATTGGAACGAGCGGTAAAAGAAGCCTTGGAGCTTTTGAAAACCGAAGGAGTGGAACTCAAACCTGAACCTGCTGCTCCGATCAGATACTTTAGACCTAAAAAGGATAATTAAGAATTAGATTATAAAAAAACCTGCCAGGAATAAAACTGTGGCAGGTTTTTTTATTTAAATGTATACATCCAAGGATGTAACAAAAAGGCCAATAAAGTGCATTAAATCATCCAAATTCAAGTTTTTTGAACAAATGCTTTCTGTTAATTCAATCTCATTTTATTAACTTCCATTTCAATTTTAATCTAACTCTTATGAAATCTAAATTATTCTTACTCGCAATCGTTGGTCTATTTTTCTTTTCTTTTCAGGCTGAAGCACAAGTCAAACTCCCAAAAATGGATCTTTCTTCACAGGTTTTAGACATTCTGGATAATACCAAGGGCTTGGGATTAAACTCTGATCAAGAATCGAAACTCAAAACAAACAATAAAAGCTTTGTGGACGAATTGATGAAAATCACAGGCGGCTCAGGTTCTGATGATGATAAGAAAGCAAGCATCCTGGGATTAAAGGATAAGCGAACCAAGTTCTTGATGGATTTACTAGGAAATGACCTGGTGAAAAAATACACAGGTCAAATCTTGAAAGGGATCAATCCTCTCAAATCCAAGCTGGGTTTAGCAGCATTGGCATTCTGATTTAAAAAAAATCTTACCGAAAGTAAGATTCAATAGCCAAGTTTCTTCTCAATTCAAATCCTAAGTGATTTGAGCTAAAGAGGCAGCTTGGCTTTTTATTTGGACAAAAGAGATTTTATGAAACACATAGAAAAATAGTGAGTATTGAATAAATCCAGGAATTTATGTATCCAGGACTATTCAAATAAAAGAAGCCCCGGCCTATTATGAAATAGTTGAAAATTTTACTTGGACCCCTTGAGAATCACATCGACCACATAGGTTCAGGAATCTCTCTTGAAAACTAGTTCTTATTCTCCTTTTCGGCCTTTTTCTGTTCTTTTTCTAACTTTTTAAAATACTTTCTAAACAGGAAATTGGAGCGCAGTGCCTCCATATTAATATTGAAATTCTCCGAACTATTTTCCAAATTGATTAATGTTTGCATCAGCGTAGCTCGGAACAATGAATCTTCCAGAATCAAGCCTGCGGTCCCTTCACCCCGCTGAACCTCTTCCAAAATCTGATTCAAATTTTTCATCAGTTCTTTCGCTTCCAAGGTAGTTTCTTCCATTTGGCTTAGGGTGCGCTCAAAGTTTTGAGTCATCACAGAATCCGAAATGAGTGAAGCTGCCAAACCATCTCCACTTTGAAGATTCTCCAATAACTCTTTTCCAGCTTGGGCCATTTGGGTTGCTTGATTTCCAGCTTGTGTAAAGGAACGAATCGTACCTTTGAGCTCTTGAACAAGCGTTGTGTCAGAAATCATTTCCCAGAGATTTTCATTTTGATTCAACTTTTCTGAAATCTCTGCCAAATTCATCAAGGTCGTTTCTAGATAATCGCCGGAAGAGTTCAGCTGCTTGAGCATATCTTCGGAGGAAACCTGATCCAATGGATAAAGCACATCCCCCTCCTGAATAGGAGGTGCCAATTCATCTTGTGGGTGGATTTCAATTATCTTATTCCCAATCAATCCGTCCGTATTAATCGTGGTCTTGGAATTATTGGGAATATAAGGAGCCATCGATTTATTTATCAGTAGTCTTATTCGGATTACTTGTTCATCCAGAAATTCAATATCACTTACTGTCCCTACGGTCATTCCTTTATACCGCACATTGTTCCCTGTCAATAAACCATTTACATCATATAGCTCCACATATACACCCATGGCAGTCCCCCAGATATTCTGATTTTTGCCGATCATATATAATGAAAACACCAGGAACATCAGCCCAGCGAGTACCAAGGCTCCTAGTTTGGCATTTGATATTTGTTTCTCGTTTTTCATAACCCTTCAAAGAAATCCCGGACTTTGGGATCCGTGTTTTTTAATAAATCCTCAAAACTTCCCTCCGCATAATTCTTTCCATCAATCAACATGATGACTCGGTTTCCCGTCATTCTTATACAGTTCATATCATGCGAAATAATGATAGCAGCCGTATTGTATTTTTTTTGAATGTTATTCATCAATTCGCTGATTTCCCGACCAGTAATCGGATCCAATCCCGTAGTAGGCTCATCATACAAAATCACCTTTGGCTTAAGAATCAACGTCCTCGCTAAGGCAATCCGTTTTCGCATTCCTCCTGATAATTCCACCGGCATCATATCAATGGTATGGGAAAGCCCCACATCTTCCAAAGCTTCTTTAACCGCAGATTCTGCTTTTTCTTCCCGCTCTTCTTTGGTCCAATGCCTACGCAGTGGAAACTCTAGATTTTGACGGACTGTCATCGAATCATACAGGGCATTACTTTGAAACAAAAACCCCACATCTGCCCGCAACAAATCCATTTCGTCCTGATCCAACAAACTGATATCTTGATCCAAAATGAATATTTTCCCAGAATCAGGTTCGATCAAACGAATTATACACTTTATTAAAACCGACTTTCCAGATCCTGACTTACCCAGAATCACCAAATTCTCCCCCTCAAATAAGGAAAGAGAAAAATCCCGCAACACATGGTTTTCGCCAAAGGACTTGTTCAATTCATCTACCTGTATGATGGGTTTGGACGTTTCCATGGCTTAAGTCAAACCTAGTACATCCGCAATCTGCACCGCTATCAAATCCAAAATGAAGACCAAAAGCGAGGCTACAATTACTGCAGTAGTGGCTGATCTTCCCACTCCTTCTGTTCCTTTTTGGGAATTATATCCTTTGTAGCAACCCACAATTCCGATCGCAAAGCCAAAGAAAATGGTCTTGATCATGGATGGGATAAAGTCTCCATAGATCAGGGCATTAAAGGCTTGGTACCAATACAAGGACCAACTCACATCTCCTTTCAAATTGGTGCCCAAATAGCCCCCATACAAAGAAATGGCAATAGCTATGCTCGAAAGAATAGGAACCATCACGGTAGAAGCCAAAACCCGCGTCACCACCAGGTATTTGTAAGGATTGGTACCGGAAACTTCCATTGCGTCAATTTGCTCAGTTACACGCATGGACCCAAGTTCAGCCCCGATTCCAGAACCAATTTTTCCCGCACAAATCAAAGCCGTTATCACAGGAGCGATTTCCCGAACCAAGGAAACCGATACCATGGATGGCAACAAGGCTTCGGCCCCAAATTCAACCAAAGTCGGTCGGGACTGAATGGTCAGGACGAGGCCCATTATAAAGGCCGTAATCCCCACCAGGGTCAAACTCTTGTAGCCGATCCAATAGCATTGATTGATAAACTCTTCCCATTCCTGCTTGGGCTTACTAACCTCCTTAAAAAACCGAGCCGTAAACCGGGCAATTTTCCCGACTTCCTGAAAGAAAGGATTGTTTATTTTATCCAGTAGCGCCATACGAATTTCTCTTATTCTAATTTCCTCATCTTCTACAGAAATTCGATAGAAGAAACTCAAGTAAAAAGATGATAATTATCAGCTTATTATTAAAAATGTAATCGACTTTTTCTTAGCTGAAATTTTCAATTTGATTTGAAAGGTTCGTGTGCCTTAGAAACAATAAATTAGGCCAGGAGCTGAATTTTTATCCTGAATATTTTGCGTCTATCCTGTATTTTCAGAATTTTATAGAAATTTAAAAATGAAATTACCATTTTTTATTTCGTAAACGTATAATCAATCAAACTAATCTTAAAGAAACCTCAATTTACCATGAAAAAACTAGCACTCTTTTCTGCCTTTGGCTTCGCTCTTATTCTTTTTTTGCAAGCTATGCCAAAAAACGACTCCCCTCTTCAACCTGAAATCAGTGATGAAGCAGCACAAATCCCTGAAAATGTGATGGCTGTAGTCCAGCAAAAATGCTATGGTTGCCACAATGCCGAATCCAAAAATGAAAAAGGAAAGGAAAAATTGGACTGGGATGAACTGAATGCAGCCAAGAAAAGTAAAGCCCTGGCAACCATGAAAAAGATCACTGAAGTTTTAGAAGGGGATGAAATGCCGCCGGAAAAATTCTTGGAGCGTAAGCCTGAAGGAAAATTAACTGATGAAGAAAAAGCAACCCTATTAGCTTGGAGTTCCGGTAAGAAAAAATAAAATCCATGTCAAAACTTTGGAAATATGTTGGGATTGGGCTTTTGATAGTTTTAATCGCTATTCAGCTCGTTCCCAACGAATTACCATCCGTAAAATCTGAAAATCCAGCGGATATTCATGAAAGTCCCTGGATGGAAGAGGAAATTTCCATCGTCATCAAGAAAGCCTGTTATGATTGCCATAGCAATCAAACCAACTACCCATGGTATTCCCATGTTGCTCCTTTTTCTTGGTTGGTGGCAAAGGATATTCGCGAAGGGCGGGAGGAACTTAATTTCTCTGAATGGGAAAATTACGACCCCCTAGACCAATTGGCTATTTTGGATGATATCTACGGGGAAGTTGAGGAAGAAGAAATGCCACTTCCTATTTACACTTGGGTACATTGGGATGCAAAATTAGAAGATTCCGAACGAAAAGCCTTGATGGAATGGGCGGAAAGAACCATGGATAAGATTGCAGAGACGATTGAATAGTTTTATTTGGTCAACGGTCCACGGTTGACGGTCCATGGTTAGAAGACCATGGTCCATAGTCGATAGTCGATGGTAAATAGACTGTGGTCTGTGGACAGTCGACTGTTGACAAAAAATACAAAGCCTACTCCCCCAACTTCAAAATTCTTCTTGCTCCCTGCACGACCAAGACAAAAACAATCGTACCGATTACCAAATCCGGTTTATTGGAATCCAGCCAATGCACCAGCAAACCAGCAGCAATGACTCCCAGATTGATAATCACATCATTTGAGGTGAAAATCATACTGGCTTTCATATGAACCTCATCTTTGCTCTTAGATTTCTGCAAAAGGTAAAGGCAATATCCATTCGCTAAAAAAGAGAAAAAGGAGATGATAATCATGGTGGTGAAATTCGGAAGTTGATCTACCAAGAAAAATCTCCTCAATACCTCCAAGAATCCAAATACAGCCAAAAAGATCTGGAAATAGCCAGCAATTTTGGCAATCTTTTTCTTCCGAATTAAGGTTCCTCCTACAGCATACAAACTGATCCCATACACAAAAGAGTCTGCTAGCATATCCAAGCTATCTGCTGTCAAACCCATGGATTTCGAAATGAACCCCGTGATGATTTCTATTAGGAAAAAACCAAAATTGATGACTAAAACCGTCCAAAGTAGTTTGCGCTGCCGGGCATTCTTTTGAAAATCCTGATGAGCAATCTCCTCGGTAGAAACCAACTCTCCACCTAGTTTCAAATCCAAAATTGCTTTTTCAATGGAATCCAATTTCCCTTCATGAAAAACAGTCAGTGTTCTTTTCGGAATATCAAAATCCAAATTCTTGATGCCCTCTATTCCATCCAGTTTCATTTGGATCAAATTCTCCTCGGAAGGACAATCCATCTGGGAAATATGGAATACACTTTTTTCCATTAAAAACAGGGATTAACTCTATAGGTTTGATTGTAATGCTAAAGTAGCTAGAGCAGGCATGAAGAACCAAGATATTCGAAAAATAAAGAAAAAAGCTCCCAAATTCTTGGAAGCTAAAATATAGGTTTTATAATCTAGCGAGTACGAAAAAGCTTTTTAACTTTGCTTACAAAAGAAGGCTTTTTGGATTTGATTTTCTTCTTTTTAGTCTCCAAATCATCCCCGTAATAATTATACATGTACTTGTTGTTTTGAGAGTACAAGTAGGTATTTCCGTATCCGTAGTTGTAACCTTCATAATGGTATCCGGAATTGATAATACCATTGAAAACCCCATACACATTGGAAACCTGCTTGTTATTGAACAAGTCATTAATCATTACTAAATGATCTTTGACGGTATAATTCTGCCGAACAACATACAAATTGATATCGAACAAACGCATCAAATCAATGGTCTCTGATACCAATCCCATGGGAGGTGTATCGAAAATCACCACATCAAACTCGGATTCCAAGTAGGCTAGGAAATCTTTTAGCCTCTGGGTTTGTAACAATTCGGCAGGATTAGGGGGAATAACTCCTGAAGGAACAAAGTACAGATTTTCATGCTCAGTCGGAATCACAATATCCTTGGCTTCCACTTTCCCAATCAAATAGGAAGAAAGCCCAACTTTATCAGAA
The DNA here is from genome assembly GCF_004571135.1 of Algoriphagus kandeliae. Lineage (GTDB taxonomy): Bacteria > Bacteroidota > Bacteroidia > Cytophagales > Cyclobacteriaceae > Algoriphagus > Algoriphagus kandeliae. The sequence goes on along the minus strand of NZ_SPSB01000001.1, from coordinate 249,436 downwards.
TGATTAAAGTATTGAGCCAATTTGGGTCTACGTAAGTCACCCCCTACTACCACGGTTTTCTTAGATCCCAAGGCCATAGCAGAAGCTAAATTCAAGGAAGTGAAGGTCTTACCCTCACCGGAAACAGAGGAGGTAACCAAAATCTTCTTGGTGTTTTTTCCACTTGCCAAATAAGTAATCGCAGATCTCAAGGAACGGAAGGATTCGGCAACTGCCGACTTTGGATGCTCCAATACCACCTTATTGGTACCTTTGGTTGAAAATCCAATAATACCCAACTGAGGAATCATGAAGTGCTTCTTCAAATCCCGCTGATCTTTGATACTATCGTCAAAAATATCCCGCATCACTATAAAGCCAAAGGGAATTAAAAAGCCCATCACAATAGCTAAAGCATAGTTTTGCTGCTTCTTAGGAAAGACCAATGTCCCTTGCTTTGCGGTATCCAAAATGGCATTATCAGATACGTTTGAAGCCCTTGCAATTCCGGCTTCTGCTCGTTTTTCGAGCAAATAGGTATAAAGAGATTCTCGCAATTTAAACTCTCTAAAGATCCCTGTGTACTGAGATTCAGATTCAGGAAGCGTTGCAAACTCCGCATCATAGCTGGCAATTTCTCGCTGAATGCTTCGCTGTTGCTTCTTCGTATTTTCAATTAGGTTAACCACATTCTCGAAAAGTGCATCCTGGACTTTTTCCATTTGCACATCGATCTTGATTACCTCAGGATGGTTTTCATTGACCGTAGCCAGTAACTTTCTTCGGTCTTGTGAAAGAGTCACTAAGGTTTGTATCAAACCATTCAATAAGGGGTCTGGAACACCGATTACAGATGGAGCAATCACATCAGAAAAATCCTTACTCTTCTGCTCCATGTAACGTTTGATTTCCTCAAAATAAGCCAGCTGATAATCCAATTCAGCATTTTGCTCATCTAGGGAATTCATTTTGCTCAGGATATTGGAAAACTCTGCTGAGACATCCAATAACTTATTTTCAACCTTAAACTCCTGAAGTTCTCTTTCTTTTTGCTTCAACGAATCCTCCAAATAGCCTAACTGCTCTTCGATAAAGGCGATAGTGTTTTCCTGAATTTTATTTTTCTCATTCAGGTCATAGTCGATGTAGGATTCCATCAAGGCATTGATATAATCCCTTCCTTTTTCCACTACTTTAGTGGTAGTAGTAAGAGTTAAAACGGAGCTGTATTGGTTTTCTAAAGAGACATTTACTGATCGAGCCAAGCGATCCTCCAAAGCTGAGGGGCTGATGAATTTAAAAATAACGATGTCACCAACCCTTCCCGAATTAACCAAATGCACCGTAAACTTGGAACGAGCGGTCTCTACCTCCTGACCAAATGTATAAGTCTTGTTAAACACATTTTCATCTCCAGCAGCTTGAGCAGGATTAAAATCCAAAACACTCCCTTCCGGAGGCATCAACTTGAAGTTTTCATCAGAGAGAATTACCAATTCTACAGGAGTGTCTGTAACCTGCAGGTGATTCCAATCTACATCGATTCGGATGGGAGATCGATCATACAATTCAATATCTTTGATATTAGTCTTTGCATAATACTCTACATCAAAGTGCAATTTCTTTAAAGCCTCACGAGCCAAATTTTTGGAACGAAGCCGGAGGATATCATTTTCAAGGTTGATTCCCGAGTTAAAAATATTGGATCGGTCCAGGATTCTAGCTTCAGGAGAAGTATTTGTTTTAATTACCAAAGAACCCCGAACCTCATATTCCTCCACAGTATATCGATGGAACAAAAAGACCCCAATTAGAAAAATTATAATGAAAAGGGCATACCAAGGCCAAAAGCGAGCATATTTCGCTACGACATAGCGAATCTCTAATGCTTTTTCTTCATTATCTAATTGGCTGAGATCTAACTTCTCCATGGTACTTAATTCCCTGTTACTAAGTTAATGATTAACAAAGTAGATGCCAGCAATCCCGCAAAAAGTGCCAGGGAGGCAGTTAAGTTATCTGCCGTCCCGATTTGACGGATTTTCATCGGTTCCATATACAAAATATCATTGGGTTGAATGAAATAAAAAGGACTAGCTAACAAGGCTCTGTCATTCAAATTAATCTGATGAATTTTTACTCCACCATCGTATTGACGGATGATAAATAGTTTGTTCTTCTTCCCTAACAAAGTCGTCTCACCTGAATTGGCTAAGGCATCAAAAATGGTAGCCCGGTTTTTATAGATAATCTGAACTCCCACATTATTAAACTCTCCTAATGTCGTATAGCGAATTCCCGCTATTCGGAGTTTGACATAGACATCTTCCTTAAAAAACTTATTGATTTCAGTTTCTACCTTCTCTTTGGCCTCCTCCTCAGTCAAGCCGGCAATTTTAATTTTTCCCAATTTAGGGACTTCCACCATTCCATCTTTATCGATGGAGTAGCCCATAAAGTAAAGCGGATCAGAACCTTGTCCACCCCCACCTCCTGTACCTCCACGGATGCCCCCCATATTTCGGCTATTCTGATAAGAAAAAGCTTCGGTTAGCTCTTCATCGGAAGATGCAAAATCGATTTCCACCATATCATAGGGCTGGAGAATATATTCGTAATCCACCTCTGCGAAAGGAATAAACTCATTCAATTCATAGGAGGTGCTATCTGATAAATTTTGAAGGTAGGTAATTCGTTTATTGCTAATGCAGCTGGTACCCAAAAGCAATAAAAAAAGAAAATAAAGTGAGATTTTTCTCATACACATAAAATGCAAAAGCTTCTCAAATATAGATAATTTGTTGGGGTGAAGAAGTAGAAAAAAGGAAAATACGAAGTAGGATTTACGAAGTACGATTTACGAAGTACGAAATACGAGGGGGATTGATGAAAGAATGAGGAATTTTGAATGTAGAATGAGGATTGAGGAATGTTGAATGATTTAAAAGTGAAATCAAGAAGAGAGGGTAGTACTAAGTACGATTTACGAAGGAGGAGGTGGATTTATGGTCCAGATGGGAATTTAGACCTTCAGGGCAAATTGTTATTTCTGACGGGTTAAATATCGAATTTAGAATAATGAATGATGAACATCGAAGTTACTAAATAGACCTCACGAAGAAAAAGACTACTTCTGAGTCAAATTTCAATAGCCCTGCCTACAGCAGACAGGCCAATGTTAAAACCGTGAGTATCTATGACACATATCCTTACCTAGCGCTGGCGAAGGATTTTTAGTTTTAAAACAAAAAATTAATGCAAGCAAGATAGAAATGAGGTTTTAGGGATATTTAGGAATTGAAAATTTCCAAAGTAGAATAGTGAATATTTTAGATTTTCGAGTAGGCTCCAGAGGAGCCTAAGTTTGGTAAACCGGGTGCAAAAAGCCTCCCCCACCAAGCGCTGGCGCAGAATCTAGGAGATGGAAATGAAAAATTAATGCCAGCAAGATGGAAACGAAGTTTTAAGAACAAGAAAGATTTGTTAATTCCCGTTTGTGGAGACCTGTCTGACTTCAGGGAGACACAAACTAGGGAAAAAGAAAATTATTTCACCCTTTCAGGGCTCTTTTATTAGTTGGAAGATTTTCCTCCGGCTACACCGGAGGAGATGAATGACGGCAACCCTTCGGGTCTTTTGCTTGAAATTCAAAAATGCACGGAGAGCGTAATCTATCCTGGACACGGGCGAAACCCGTGGAATAAGAACTACATAATTTTAAAGCCCTGAAAGAGTGATATTTTAGAATATTCTTGAAAATCTTTAATTCAAGATGCAACTGAGCAAAGAGAAAAATTCGTGAGTGAAGACACTTACAATCGCAAAAATTATTCCTTCAAAAGCCCACGGTTTTAACCGTGGGATTCAGGGCAAAACCTTCCCCCACCAAGCGCTGGCGTAAAATCTGAAGATTAGAAATGAGTAATTAGTGCCAGCAAGATGGAAATAGATTTTAAGAGACAATATGAATTGAAAATCCTCAATGTTGAATAAAAATATTTTAGATTTTGAGTAGGCTCCAGAGGAGCCCAAGTTTTGTAGTCCTGGTGAAAAAAACCTCCCCCACCAAGCGCTGGCGCAGAATCTGAAGATTGGAAATGAGTAATTAGTGCCAGCAAGATGGAAATGAAAATTCGGGATTTATAAAGTTTTTAAATATCGAAAGTAGAATGATGAATGACGAATATCGAAGTTTTTTCCATTCACGAGCAGGGTGTGTTCCTTTAGGATTACAATCTCAAATAACACCAAAAAGAAACTCCTAGCCGATTTAAGCAAAGTATCCTATTTTTAGAAGATGTTAATTCGAAAAGGAACCGAGGAAGATATTCCCCAAATCATCCAACTTCTTAAAGAATCCTTGGGGGAAAGCCTTATGCCGAAATCAGAGGCATTTTGGAGGTGGAAACATGAACAAAATCCCTTCGGAAAATCTCCTGTATTATTAGCAGAGGATGAGAGAAAACTGGTCGGTATTCGAACCTTTTTACGTTGGGAGTTTCAAGATCAAAATCAAACAATCCTTTCTGGACGTGCTGTGGACACTGCCATCCATCCTGCTTACCAAGGAAAAGGCCTTTTCACCCAACTCACTCTCAAACTTCTTGAAGAATTACAAAATGAAGGAGTGCAATTCATCTTCAATACCCCAAACGAAAAAAGCCTTCCCGGTTACCTAAAAATGGGTTGGCAAACCTGGGGCAAACTTCCCCTTAAAATCAAGCTAAAAGTTCCCCGAAAATCCAAAGAACCCCTCCCCCCTTCCGATTGGTCTCAAGTAGCCTTATTGATTAAAAAAATCGAAAGTGAATACCCCATTCAATCAGGTATTCATACAAGGTTAGTTCCTGGCTACCTAAACTGGCGATATATGTCCTGCCCAATTACAGACTATCAGTATTTAAGTGATGGAGATACTTTTTTGTTGATTTACCGACTAAAAGATGGTAAAAAAGGAAAGGAACTTCGGATTACAGATTTATATACTTTGCCGAATTTCAAGAAGCAAGAACTCCAAAAACAGTTCAAAGAATTAAGCAAAAAAAGTGGAGCCGTTTGGATTAGTTTCTCAGGCTTAACCTATGATTCTGAAATTCTCAATTTAGGATCCGTTCCTATTTTAACACAAGGCCCGCTTGTTACCCTCCGGAAACTTCAAGATAGGTTCGATCCTAGATTTTTGGATTGGAAATGGAGTTTGGGGGATTTGGAGTTGTTTTGAATTAGTTAGGAAATACGGTTGAAATATGCCTGCGGCGAAATATGCTTCACTTCGATCAGCGAAATAAACCTTGCAATCGTGAAATACAGCTTCGCAGAAATATACTTCGCTACGCTCAGTTAAATATAGCTTTGATGAGATACGCCTGCGGCGAGATAGGCTCCCTTTGGTCGCTAGATATGCCTTCGGCAAAATATGCCCTCCTTCGTCGAGCGAGATAGTTTGGCCTATTTTAAAGACTCGTTTTATAATAAAGGATATGACTAATCTAAAGTAATCAAGGCCCCAGCGGGGTCTAAGCTTGGTAACCCTGGGTAAGGACTTCGACGAAGGAGAAGGATGCAGCCCAGGGAAAAGCCAGCACATCTCCCATCGCTGGCCCGCGATCCTTGAAAGGAAAGGAGAAGTTAGTGCCAGCAAGAGGAACACGATATGTAAATCTTCGAGGTCTTTTTAACTTCGTTTATTTTATTCTCAAGGCACCTTTCCTTAGGTTTGCATCCAAACAGTAGGCACATTGACCCCAAAGATCAAAATACTCCACCTAATTAAATCTCTTGGCCGGGGTGGAGCTGAAAAATTGATTCCTGAAACTGCTTTGGTTCATGACCAAAGTCGCTTTGAATTTCACTGCCTTTACTTTTATCATCAAAAAGAAAATATCGTAGACGAACTGGAAAGAGCCGGTATTCAAGTTCATCTTATCCCTTCTGGAAACCTGGGCCTATTTTTTCAAGTTTCTAAGGTCAAAAAATTCATTCTAGAAAATGGATTCCAAATCATCCATGCCCATCTTCCCTGGGCAGGTATCCTAGCCCGTGCGGTGGGAAGACAAGTAGATATTCCTATCGTCTACACCGAACACAATACCTGGGATCGCTACAATAAGGTTTCCTATTGGGGTAATCGACTAACTTTCAAAAAGCAGGATGTCGCTATTGCCGTATCCAATGAGGTAGCCTTATCCATGCAATTGAACTCTATTTGGGATCCTTATAAAAGAGGGGAAAAGCCCAAAATTCAGGTTGTTCAAAATGGGGTGAATACGGAAGTGTTTAGAAGAATTGAACAAAGTACAATGTACAATGTACAAAGTACTGAGAACCAAGAAAAAATTCTTAAGTATCAAGAAGCAAGTAGCAAGACATTAGATATTAGAAAGAAGGGATTGGAGATTAGGGATTTGGAGGTTTACAGTGAAGTAAATAAAGAAATAGACCGTCCTGAGCTTAATTCACCTATTGATCTAAAATCAAAATTAAAAATCCCAAAAGAGGCGAAAGTAATTGGGAAGGTAGCCGTCTTTCGGTCGCAAAAGCGGCTTTGGTTATGGGTGGAGCTGGCTCTACGAATTTTGAAAAAAAGAAAGGATGTACATTTTCTCCTGGTGGGTGATGGAGAGTGGAGAGGAAGATTGGAAAAGCAAATCTCAGCATCTGGAAAATCAGCACATTTCCATCTCGTAGGAGTTCAAAAAGAGGTAGTCCCCTACCTCAACATTATGGATATTTACCTCAGCAGCTCGGAATTCGAAGGGCTTCCTATCGCGATGCTGGAGGCAATGGCCTGTGAGGTTCCTGTTGTAGCTACCCGAGCTGGTGGAATTGGAGAGGTTATCCAACATGGAGTGCAAGGGTACTTATCTGGCATAGATGACTGGGAAGAATTGGAAGAGTATTGCCTAAAAATCCTGAATGATGATCAATTGCATGAGAAACTAGCAAAGGCAGCCAGATCTCAAGTAGAGCAGAATTTTAGTATGAAGCGGATGGTGGGTGATTTGGAAAAGATCTATTTACAGGTGTTAAAAAATAAATCTATCTAGGAAGAAAGCTTATTAAGTTTGGCAAAAACTAAAAAACACATTTCTACTTACTTAAATCCTCCTTTTGAAATAATATCGAACCTTTAATAAATCATCTTATTCCTTGCTGATTTCTACTGTACTTTTGGCATAGCCCAAAAGTACCAAAAGGCCTAGTCGCCGGCAAAGCTTCCCCCCACATCCCAACGCTCACCTCGCTGCCGCGACTTTCCCACCGCACAGAACTTAAGTTTTGTTTAAAAATTTGAATTACTGGTATTCAAAAAGCATAATGGATATAATTTTTAAACTACTCAAACCCTCTCTAAAATTTCTTCCCCTACTCCTTTCATGGATTTTGATTGGAATCCGAATTCCTCATTCAGTTCGTGAAATTTTTGAAGGATTTGCTCGAGTTCTTTCATACTGCTTTCGGGATTATGGCCGAAATTATGAGGATGCCACCACAGATGATAATATTCTCCATTTCTGGCAGCCCATTCCATCTCCCCCAATACGCGCTTGAGTCGAGCCTGATTAATTAAAGGAAGGCCTGGATTATAAGGTCTAAGAATTCTAGAAGCAGGAATGATTACAGGTTCATTCGGAAAATGTAAAATATCCTCTCTTTGAAAAGTTGTTCGCTCACCCGTAGGAATAAAGCAATCCGCAGAGCGGAACCATTTTTTACTCCAACTCTCATGTTGAGTCTCCTGCCAAAACCAATTTTTGGGATTTCCCCTTACAAATTCATAGCCCTCCTCCAAGCAAATCGGAAGGTATAATTCATTGATATGATTTCTTGGAAAAACAAGAGAACGAAGCTGTACCCCAAACTTCTCTGATGCGATCTTTTGAGTCGCCCGAAGATCACTGCGAAACTGATCAGGACTTTGCCCCCTTACTAAAGTGTAATAATGGGCATAGGAATGCGAGCCTAATTCCTGATAAGGGGTATACAAAATCGACTTTATCAAATCCGGTGCAAAATGAACCTCAGGCCGTATACCATGATTTTTTGCCCATTGATAGGCTGATAATTTTTTATCCCGATAAGAAGGCAAATGTTCGGGAGCATACTGTTCCCATTCCTCCTCATTTTCGGCAAAGAGCATTCCTACCGTAGCCCAAGTGACCGCTATTTCATTTTTGCCAAAAAGATCCAGCATTTTAGGGATTACCGTTCTGGTATTAGAAAAATACGCCGGACTGTAATTTGCCCCCACTTTGTCAAAAATCCCCCAAAGCAGTTCAAAGTCCAGTGAAATGGTAAAAGTTCCAGGCATGGTGTGGTATTACTTTAATTCTTGAAGATAAGAAAAAGAAGAATTACGAAGTACGATTTACGAAGCAAGGTTCTGTCTCTCGCAAAGGCGCAAAGGCGCAACGTTTTTTCCCACGAAGAAGGAAATCTTAATAAAGGAATTTAGAATGTTGAATGAGGAGTGATGAATATAGAGGGTATAATAGGCTGTTGCAGGGTCTAGCCTTTGTAAAATATGAAAGAAGGAACTACCCAGCCCAAAAAAACCCAGACTTTTTCTTAAAAAGGCTCCAGAGGAGCCAAAGATTTGTAGCCCCGGGTTTTAACCCGGGGTATATAGAGGATATTATTATTAGCGCTGGGGAAGGATTTTAGAATTGGAAACGAAAAGCTAGTCCCAGCAAGATGGAGACGATTTTTATGGTTGAAATAGGTATTCCTAGAATTACAAATCCTTTGATAAGACGTTCGGGATTTTTCTACCTCACCCCGACCCTCTCCTCAAGGAGAGGGAGATGGATCAGTGAACAAAAAAATTAAAAAATATTCTTTAGAGTCAAATTTTTGAGTAGCGGATAATCATTCATTAGCCCACGGTTTTAACCGTGGGAATTAGAGACACACGTACACCCAGCGGTGGCGAAGGATCATCGAAATGAAAACGAAAAATTAGTACCAGCAAGATGAAAACGATTTTATGTTGGTTGAGTTTTTCTGCGGATTACAAATCCTATGATAAGAGGTTCGGGATTGCAAATCCTGAACAGCAAGATGGCCGTGCGTGGTGACACGAACGGCGGCAAAAGCTCGGAAAATCTGAGAATATAACTCATACTTTTCAGTTCGTGGCAATTTTGGGAGAACTTCTCTTTTCAACCTACGCTTCAAATTGTAGGCCTTTTGCCAACAGATCAAGTCTTCAAAGCTATCTGACTTTTGCATGATTTTAAAAATTAAATAAAGGATTAAGATATTAGGGATTGAGGAAAGAGAGATTGAGGGATTAAGGGATAAGGGATTGGACTTTATTACCTTATCTCTTTTCTCTAATCCCTTTTCCCTACTCCCTATTCTCTTTTACCTATTCCCTAATCTCTTTTTCCTATTCCCTTCTCCCTATTCCCTTCTCCCTATTCCCTATTCTCTTTTCCCTTCTCTCTTTTCCCTATTATTCCCCACTCCCTACAATCCCCACGGCAACTTCCTCTCTTTCCCTTCTCTCCCGCTCGACGATGCGATTATAGATTTCTGCGCGCTTTTTGATTCGGTTTGTTTTTTCCCAATCCATAAAAGCCACAATCACAAAAAGCATGTAGTACATAATCTGGGACTTCTGACGGATGATAATGCCCAAATTCGACATCACAAAGGTCATGGAGATGGAAATAGACACAAAAACCACCGCCGACATCTTAACCATGGCAGGTGCAATGCTGATGTAATCAATAAAGCTCTTCTTAAAAATCTTAGAAAACATATAGATATATAGGGCATTTTCTAGGGAAACCACCAAGCCCAATGCATTCGGAGAATCCACAAAAAGTGGCCGAAACCAAAATGTAAAGAGCTTCATGGGCAAGCTATAAGAAGTCATATCCACGGCTGAACCGGCAGCCTGCAATCGCTGTGCATTCAATTCGGTCTCTTCTTCAAAGCTTTGCATTACATTATTAGGATCAAAACCTAGGTAAAGCAACAACTTATCATATACCAAAATACTGATTACAATACCTGCAGCAGCAGCTAGGTATTTCTGGTACATAGGAACCTTTTCCCTACCCAGAATAAAGCCTACTCCCATCCCAATCAAAACCGCAAATAGAATATGAGGACGAATCATATAACAGATAAATCCCCCCAAAACCATGTGAAAAATTCGTTTTCCAGGCCAAGAAAGACCATAGGTCAAAAAGGCCAAACCAGCAAAAATATAAGCCCCTTTACCCAAGGAGGCTGTCCAAAAGTGCATATTAGGCAAAAACATAAAAATGGTGATGGCATCCCAACCCTCAAACTTGGGATTAAAGCGAAGGTTTTCCTTCATAAAACAATAAAAGTAGACAAAGCCCCAGAAACCCACCCAAGTGGAAAAGAACATCATCATATCGTAATTGAATCCCAACCACTTTGCAAATGGATAATTAACCCATTCAATAAAAAGCGTCCCCGGTTCGAAGGCATCAAACCAATTTCTATAATGTTCATAGCTTCGGAAATACATGACCGAATCCGATCGATTGAACTGGGAATAAGTCCAATAAACCAATCCAAAAAACATATGATACCAATACATTTGGTTCAATAATCCAGCCTTCAACCATTTATGCTCCTTTTGGAGGTTATTCAAAATGGGTTGAGAGACGAAAAAAAGAAAGATGACTAGAAGGACTGCGCCAAGCACTTTTTAGAGTTTAAAACTATTGTAGTTTAAAGTTAAGAGAAGATTCGAATTAGGAAAAGATCAGGGTTAAACGGTTCTAGGTTTTGGGTTGTAGGTTTTGGGTTGAGGAGTTGAGGAACTGTGGAATTGAGGAACTGATGAATTGACGAATTGATTAATTGTTGTTCAGGGTTCAGCGTTCAATGTTTAGTGTTATTTGTATTATGACCTGTGACTTTATAAAATGAGTGAAAGGGGAATAGGTTGTGAACGTCATTGCGAGGAGCCTTTAATCTAGGGTAGTAATCAAGATTATTTATGCGACGAAGCAATCTCAAAATTAAATCATTGATGGCCAATAATGATTGATTCCTTTTTTGGTCATTTGGATGACAACCAGCAATGATTAAGAGGACCTAGTTTTTGTCTAATAAAGACTTATAAAACTGCTCGAATTGGAGGGTGACTTGAGGGAGGGAGTAGTGGGTGGTTACAAGCTGATGGGCTTGGTCGAGGATTTTTTGTTTGGATTCTTCACCTAGTGTTAATACATCTTGAATGGATTGAATGAAAGCTTGGGAGTCCCTTGGAGGAATGCACCAACCGGTTTCCCCATTTTTTAAAATTTTAGGAATTCCTCCTACTCCGTAGGCTATAACAGGAATTCTATGATACATGGCTTCTAAAAGTACTGAAGGTAACCCTTCAATTAGACTGGGAAGTATTAGGATTGAATTTTTAGAAAGATGAGAGAACGGATTGGAAAGTGCTCCTAAGAGCTCAATTGATTTGATTAACCCTCTTTTTTGGATTTCCTCTTTTATCTGGGGGAAAAGTGGTCCATCTCCTATTAGTTTTAACTTGGCATCAGGAAATCTCTCTTTTATTTCCTCAAAAATACTTAGCAGACCTTGATGATTCTTTTCAAAAGTAAAACCTCCAATATGAACCAATTCCATTGGCCCATTTTTTTGACTTTTTATTGATATTTCAGGAATTTGAATACCAATAGGAAGAACTCCCAAAGTAGGCTTTTTCAATAAAAAAGTTGCATTCAAATCATTTTGAGAGGCTTCACACACTGATGCAATCCCATCCACCTGATTCAACAAAAATTCATTGAATTTCTTTACTCCGATACTTTGGATATAGGTGCTCATGAGGGATGCATTTCGAAAAATGACGGGTGTCTTCCATCCAAAAAGCATTTTAGATAAAACGGTGAATTTTAAGGTATCGGCAGCATTTGCTTGAATCAAGTCTGGTGACTCTTTTTTTACTAATTCCCCAAATTTTTTCCATGCTGACCAATCCCAAAATCTTCTATTGAGGGGTCTGTTTAAGTGAATTTGTTTTCCCGAAAAGGGAAGCTCAGCAGAACCTTCAAAAATTGATATTAAGACTACATCATGACCCAACTTTTGTAATTCTTCGGAGAGTAAAGCAGTAAAAAGTTCTACCCCCCGAGCTTGGGGTCGCTGAATTACCTGAAAGATTTTCATCTTCTAAAAAAGGAATCTGAGAAAATCCACTTGCTGGTAAAGTTAAACGTATGTGTACCCAAAGCTGCTTCCTCAGGTTCCAAAATTCGGACGGTTTTCTCCAAATATAATTTCAAGGTCAATTCTATAATCTCCTGAATTTTAATCCGGTGGCCATACCTTTTTCCGGAATCCTGAGCAGGCCTATATAATTTTCCTTCCCATTCAAAAATCCTTCCAGCCGGGCGAGAGGAGCAAACATCAGAAACAATCGGATTTTGCTCATGAGCTTCCCATTGGGGCTTTAGTAAAGATCTTGAAAAGTATGCATTGAGTTCTACAAAAGGTGAAGCTCCGGGATGAGGTTTTTGATTTACAAACAGCCAATATCCCCCATCCCTCTTGATTATTGTGGGATCGTAAGCTTCTCCCTGAAAAAATAAACCCAGTTTTTTCCAGGTAAAAGGAAAACCCACTGCTTCATAAATAAATAGATTTTCCACCTCACCGGATTCTGGAATCAGATAAAAAGAACCGTTTTCTTCCCAAATAAAAGGATAGGATAAATGCCAATTTTCTTCCAATGCAACTCTTCTATCTATCAAAGATTTTCCATCCCATTTTCCAACGCCTATTCTGCCTTTATTCTTTTTAGCTTCAAATTCTTCATAGAAGACCCAGGTATCTTCCCCTTTTTCAACTGGAAAAGGATCAGCCCAAAAATCTCCTTTCTTATGATCTATTTTTGGAGGTAAAACCGCTTTATAGTCAAAGTTTAGTTCAAGAGGTTTTTGGGAAGGCTTTCGAGCAGCAACTTTTATTTCCCAAAAAGGCTTTTTGGAATTTTCTTGATTCTTTCTTAAAGAATTTCGTTTCCATAAATCAAACCATAGCCCCAGCATTTCTAAGGTTTTTGGAGGAGAAAGAATAGGACCCTTTTCTTTTAGAGAAATTTCTTTTTTCTCGAGGTTCTTCTTCAAAGATTCTAGCCCCTCAAGGTTAATTTGCTTTAAAACTCTTGCAATAAAATAACTGGATTTCCAGAAGACCTTATTTGCATTTCGCTGCACAGACAGCGGATCTGTTTGGGACCAGGATTGATAGAGAATAAGTCCATCATCCAATTTTTCATTTAACTTTTGAAGTACAACCCCTGTTGTCTCCTCCTGCTTCATCACTTCCCAAAAACAGGGAGGGCCTCCTCGGAAACGGCTAGGATCTCCATGATGATAGGACCAAACTCCCAAGGGAGCAAGGTCTAAAATTTCTCCTTTGAGAATTCGAAAACCAAAGCGAATAATCAGATCAGGCTGATAGGATTTGATTTTTGCTAAAGTTTCGGAATTGAAATAATCTGAATACTTTTTTTGAATTGGCTTGACCTTTAATTCAGGAACTTCCCAATGGGGGATTGATTTCAAGTTTTTCTTAGCAAAGGCATCCGGTTGCTTTAGGAACAATTTTCGGTCAGCCCATCGATACAAGCGATATATAAAGGGAGATTTTTTACCGCTGGGTTTGGGGCTTTCATTTACCACTGCCAAAACAATTTGAGTACGCTCCACTTTCATAGTTTGATAAATCGCTTCCCATACCCAGGCGGAAACCTCTAATGAATCCAATAAAAGAACTATTCTAAGCATTTAGATTCTACTATTTTTTGGCAAGACTCAGTAGAGTCTCTTCATACTGTTTCGCTATTTTTTCAATATCAAAGCGTTTGACAGCTTGATTTCTTGCCTCTTGTCCCAATTGATACATGAATTCCGGGGTTTCAATAGCGAATATCATTTTATCTTCTAGGGCTTTATTATCGCAAACCGGAAAAATCAAAGCAGATTTATTGGATTCCACCGCCTCCAAATTCATAGGAATATCCGAAGCAATAATAGGAATCCCTGCCATCATCGCTTCCACCAAAGCACCGGAGAAGCCTTCGTACCAAGATGGGAAGAGGAAGCAGTGGGCTTTTTTGGGTTGTAGGTTGTAAGTTTTACGTTGTACGTTGTCGGAGGAAATCTTAGAATTGGAAGTCACATTTTCATTTTCCCTCTGCTTGTGGCAATAAGGTTCACTTAGGTGAAACCCATGAATTAAAACATCAATCGGATTGGAAATTTTACCAGGGAGAAAGACTGAGTTTTGGAGGTCAAGTTTTTGGATCAAACTTTCCAATTCTTGACGGTATGGTCCTTCACCAAATACGGTCAAAGTGCAATCTGGATATTTATTTAGAACCGCAGCAAATGCCTGAATAGCATCCTGAAAGCCTTTGCGCTCAAGAAGACGACCGTAGGAGATGAAGTTTCGGATCGGTTCGTCATCGCGAGGAACGAAGCGATCTTCCCCCTTCTTTTGAGATTGCCTGCCTGCCGGCAAGGCAGGCTTCGGTCGTTCCTCGCTCCCGCCACAGCGGGCAGGCGCAATGACGTCATCCGTCACTGCGATCCTAACCTTGTCGGTAGAAGCAGTCTTTCTGAAGTCCTTTTCTTCCTCTAGTGCTTTATCCCTATTATCTATTCCCTTATCTCCATTCCCTTTTCCCCTTTCTCCCTTACTGTCCCATACCAATTCAGGAATCATTCTACCACGGTAAACTACTGTAATCTTTTTTCTATCAATCCCCAAAGTCTTAACATGTGAATCAATCAAAGCCTGAGCATTAGAAATCCAGTGAAAGGGAATCCCTGAAGTCAGGCGATCTAACCAATAAACGACCCGATGTTTCCAGCCCTGCTTATCTTTCCATGCTAATGGTGCATAACTGTCATTGACCAAGGTTCCAACTAGTGGGGTATTTGTGAACCAACAGGCAAATCGACTCATGATATCTGCCCGCCATAAGGAGGAAACAACCAAATCAGGTTTCTCTTTTCGAATAAGCTGAATTAATCTCCAAGTTCCTTTTAGTAAATGATATCGCTCAGGGATATTCAAAAAAAAGAGCCGGATTCCGGCTCTCTCATATACTTCTTTTAACTCATGATGAGGATAAAAATAGACCACGGACACCTCCAAATCAGAACTAAATCGAGAAATTAATTCAAAATTACTTCGCTCAGTACCGGCGTTTATTAAGGCGTCTTGTGTGAAGAGAGTCTTCAAAACTCCACCCTTTTAAAGTAATTTTTATTTGCAGTCCCTAAGGGGTTTGAAATAGTCTTTAGAAACTTAAGTTTTCTTAAAATACGAACTCCCATTTTTGCTAAAAAATTGGGTAATAATTGAGACATTCCTTTTTTATCTTTTGGCGAAAAAGAATTTGTATTCCACATGATGTTTTGATAATCAGACTGTTGAGGAAAAGAGGAAAAAATTGATTTGATTTCGGTTCGTTGCGCAATATAAAAAAGAAATGTTTCCTCGGAATTGGAAAGACTGACCCTACTTTTAACATCAACCGGATCTATCACCTCATAAATTGGACTATTTGACCTTGGAAAAAATAGCCACATTGTTTTTAATTCAAATCCATTTTCTTTTGAAAACACTCTATAAAACAACTCGGGACTAAATTGATAGAAACCATGGCCAAAAAAATTATTTGATGGTGTAACTCCAATCATGTGCCCACCTTCCTTTACCATTTCCATACAATTCTTTATGGCTTGAGGAAAATTAAAAATATGCTCAAGCGACCCAGAATCAATAAGTAAGGAATAATTTTCTTTTAAGTCTTGGGGAATGGGTAAATTCATATCCCATATTCTTGTAGCGCCTTCATAATTTGATGCATCAAAAGTATCAATGGAAACGGCACCTAGAGAATTTAAAAATCCTTCAGAATATCTGTTTTTTCGACTAATTATATTTTCTAGATCCTCTTCTTTATATCCATAACTTTTGAACAAATTTTCAAATTCTATAAAAGATCCATTCAAGGTCTGTCTACCAATTGTGGCTACCTTTGAAAAATCCACTCCAAGCTTTTTGGCCTGAATGAGAAGTTCGGTTGTTTTTATATTAAATCCCATAGATTATAGCTTTATGGTCTTTCCCATAATTCCTTTCTTATAGTGGTAAAAAGCTAAAAAAATCAACCTGAAATTTTTTAATCCATAGCCTAAACCAAATCGAAAACCATAAATAGATTTTAATAACCATTTTTGGATTAATCGTTTTTTCATGGATGCTAAGGTCAGAGAGTCAGAGATGTATAAGAGATTTCTTAAGCTATAATATTCCCTATTAAGGTTTACTTTTTTCTGATAGTTGGGTCTTTTAAAATTTGTCCTATCATGAAATCTCCTTGCATTTAAAAACAATTTGCAATCCACAAAAATTTTATATCCTTTACTTTGAACTTTTGTACAAAAGTCTAGGTCTTCAAAACCAAAAAATAAATTGGGATTGGGCGAAATTCCTTCTCTTGCAACTTTTCCACTGACAAGCATACACATTCCTCCTGCAACATAATCAACCTCTAGAGTTTCTTTTTTTTCAAGCAAACGAGTTTGAATCCGTTTAATCACTCCTTTTTTTCTATCAAAAAATTGACCCACTGAACCCAAAATACCTGCAAATGGTTTATCATAACTTATTCTAAGTAGCTGATCAAAATAATCTTGACAAAATGGTGGGTCATTATCATCCCCCCAATATATCCAATCGAGATTTTCATTTGCGCATAAAGCTAGCCCTTTTGCAGCTGCTCCTGCTGGACCAGCATTATAATCCATTCTATAGTATTTAATTCTATCATCCGCTAATGAGGCAATAGCATGATCTGTTTCTAGGTTTTCAGAATTATCAATAACCCAAAGTATTTCTGGTGGATATGTCTGAGATAAGATTTTATCAATAGTTTGCAGAAGAATTTCTGGACGATTGTAGGTGATTATAAAGCCTCCAAACTTCATTTTAGCCAACTTTTTCTGAATAAAGCCTAATGACTAAGAAAGGGAATAGAGAAATAAAAAACCTTACTAGAGTTGATAATTTAAAAGGTTTATATGTGTAAGCTATCCAAAGATTTTTTCTTGCTTCCTTATATCGCCTAAAGCGCAATTGATTAACACCGATGACTTGATGATACAGATGCTTGGTATGATTGGACAAAGTCTCTTTATGCTTTTCAAGGATGATAAGATTAGAATCTATTGAATTTTGAAGATTTTTACTCCCCCCATTATTGGAATCGTGATATGTAAAGCCAATTATTGCAAGCTCCTTAATAATTAAGTTGGAAAGACTAATTCTATGGAAGAGTTCAGTGTTTTCACCGAAATTCAAACTTTCATCAAAACCACCTAATGTTAAAAAAACTACTCTTTTAAAAGCAAATGAACCAGAAAGATTGGGAATATATTTTTCTCCTTTTCTAATAAACGTTTTTGATTTACCATTTTGGAAAACCCAATTAAAACCCCATAATACTACATGGATGTTTTCTGACGTTGATTGAATTAATTCAAAAAAAAGCGAGCTATCTAGCTCATCATCTGAATCCAAAAAAATTAACCAATATCCATTTGCTTTTGAAGCACCTAAATTACGAGCAACACTTACCCCACTATTTTCCTGAAAGAAATAGCTAATTCTAAAGTCTTCCAGAAATGACTTAGCTATTTTTCCTGAATTATCGGAACTTCCATCATCGACCAGAATTAATTCCCAATCAGTAAAAGATTGAGAAATCACCGAGTTTACTGCTCTTTCTAGGTTTTTTTCAGAGTTAAAAAATGGAATGATTACCGAAATCTTAGGACTCATTTAGGATATTTAAAAATTGTTGATCCCAATCTTTAAGAGAAAATTGACTCCTTATTTTTTCCCAAGAAGCTTCATCCCAAGGCTCATTTATGAGTTCTGAAATTTTAGTTAGCCATTCTTTAGGGTTATTTGCTAGTTTTATCTCTCCAGAACTAATCCAATTTTCAAATCCCCTAGCTCCAAAATTGGTAGAAATAACTTTTCTACCCATTATTAGTGCTTCGGCTAATTTCACGTTGCTTCCCCCTCCAGAAAAAATTGGAACAATACATATTGCATGGTTTTTATAAATACTATGAATATTTGGAACATTGATCTCCAGCTTTACATCAGTTGATTCATCGAATAATAATTTGAGTTCACTCTTAGGTTTTACAGAAGAAATGATTGTTAACTTAATATTCGGAATTTCTTCTTTGAGAATTGGCCAAACCTTTTCTAAAAACCATTGAATACCTCTTGCATTAGGTTCATAACTTAATTTCCCAACAAATAGTAAATTTCTAGATCTTGGAGGAGGTAACTCCTGGAATCCTGAAATAAGAATTTGGAAAGGAAGATTTGGAAGTACATGCCCACGTCTATTTTGATTTTTTACCCATATTAATTGCTTTGACTTTAGAAGAATTCTTTTGTAAAAAAATCTATTCAGAATAAAGATTTGACCATATCTAATTTTTTTCCAAAAACTAGTCTGGGAAGAAATCTTTGTTTTCATGAACTCGTAATAATCATCGTCTACATCTAAATAAAAATTGCAATTGCTTGGTAAATCCCTTGCAGAACTGGCATATCTACAGAAAATTTTATCATATGATTTACTCTTTAAAAAATCTTTAAACAACTTCCTATTCGATTTACTAGGAAGAAGAGATAGCCCAATTATTTTTTCCAACCTTGACTCTTTTGAAGTAGGTAAATAAAAGAAATGAAGATTTGGTTTTAATTCATTTTCATTTAATCTACTTATTTCCTGTCTTGAAGCGCCTAAAATCAAAAAATCTACTTCGTAGGCTATCAAAGCCGCATTTAACAAGGCCAATGTTCTTTGCCTTTTTCCATCTCTAGGCGGAAATGGGCTTGATGGTGAAATAAATAGCAATTTTGGCTTCAATACCACCCAATTCTATTTAACCCTGCACCAAATACTTTTCCAAATCGAATATGATTAAGCGTCTTCAATTGAGGAGCAAAGACCATTTTGCTAAGCTTGGAACATTCAGTTTCAGAATAGCCTAAATCTTTGAAAAAATTTATTAGACAAGGGAAAGTCTCATCAAGCAGTTTTTCAATTTTTCCACGTTCAAAAAAATATGCCCATGAAAGGTAGGAGCTTAATCCTTTCCAATCTTCGACTTTTAATTTCCAATTCCATCTTTCTTTTTCTTTTTGATACCACTCCACCGCCTCCAATACTTTTCCTTGATGAAGCATAACACCAAGCATACTTATCAGGTGATTTTTTTGGATAGTAGAATAATCCAAATCAAAGTTTTGATTATAGGGAGCATTCTCAGATACACGAGGATCTTTTTTCCCAGCTCTAAGACTGACTTCTAATAATGACTCATACATTACTCTAGGGTTGCGACTCATACTATTGGGAACATAGCGATAGGCTACCAAAGTCTCGGAAATTGAGTTAATCCTAGCCCCCATTTTACCTGCCCGAATCCAATAATCCCAATCCTCACAGCTCTTCAATGAAGTATCAAAACCTCCTATGCTTTCTGCAAAATCCCTTTTTATTAAAATGGAATGGCAAGGACCGATATTTTGAGTTAATACATTGGGATAGATTAAAACATCTCTACTTGGATTGTGGGCATGATACTTTCTGCCCTCGGGATGATCCCAATAAGCATAACCACATCTCAAGAGTTTGCTTAGAGGGTTATCCTTTAAAAATTTTGAATAGGTATTCAAACATTCCGGATAAAGCCAATCATCCGCATCCAAGAAAAGTAGATATTCGCCCTTTGCAGCTGCCATTCCTGTATTTCGAGCCGCGGATAAGCCTTTATTTTCTTGGTAAATATATTTTACTCTCGATTCACTTTGAATCAACTCTTTTGCAAGCTCCTCAGTATCATCCGTGCTTCCATCATTTACTAAAATGGCTTCCCAATTTTGAAAACCTTGGCAAAAAATTGATTCAAAACAGTCATTCAAATATTTTGAATGATTATAGCATGGAATAATGATCGAGAACTGAATATTATGGTAATCCAAATGTCCCTCCTAGAACTTCTTTATAGTTATCCAATCTTTTAACACCAAATTCTTCCAAGGCAATCATCTGATATTCGTTTCCTCGCTTTCTCAGAGCTTTGTATAATTCCGAATTTGGAGTCCATTGGTCATGAATTACTCCACATTTTCTGGTAGTACCCACCTTGAGTCCAGCTAACTTAGCGCGAATAAAAAAATTCTGATGCTCCCCTCCTTTTAGAAGAGGATTCCAGCCCCCAAAAGCTTTGACTTTCTCGGTTCTAGCCAAAAAGAAATTATGTGTTAAATCACAGACCGTTATAGGATCTTGATATGGCACAGAGAATAAAGAAATCTTTTTCTCTTCAATCTTGAGACCCGCATGGTATTCATAAATTTGATAACTGGGTAGTGACCAGTTAAACTGGTTGAGAAAATTGTTCAACTTAAGCAAGTAATTGCCTATTCGGGTTTTCTTATTATGCTGTCTAAATACACCACCCAAAATATCAAGATTATAATAATTCAGTAATCTAAGCATTAGAGGAACCCTTGTCCGCTTATCAAAGACAAAATCATCATCGCAAAGCAAAAAATAGGGAGTTTCAACCAACTTTAGCATTTCATTTCTTCCCTCTGCCGTACCTGTGTCATAGGGAAGCTCCAAATAATGAATTTGAAGGTTAGGAAATTTAGCTATCACAGATTTTCCATAAGGCACCTTACTATCATCTGCTATCAATATCGGACCTTGAAAACCATATTTTTGGATTGATAAAAGAAGTTGGATTAAATGAGCTTCACGTTCAAGTGTTTTGATCAAAATAGAGACATCCTTAATTGAAGAAAGCTGAAAATTTGAAGCCTTTTCAAAGGGAGCTAAATCAACTATTCGCATTAATTTTGAATTAAGCTTTTTATCCAACGTTTTAATGGATGCACTTTTAATTGCCTTTCTAAAAATGCAATTCTCTTTTCATAAATCTGATTCTTTGCATCATACAATTCCGGATGAACCAAGGAAAGAGAAGAGCTTTTAAACTTAGCAGCTAATTCATGAGACTCTTTGACTACCAAAAATATATTTTGTTTATACCAAAAATCAATTTGTGGATTATCCCAAATTATAGGACGAATAATGTCCAAAAAAACAAAACCATGCTTTGAAAATTTTTCTACCCAATAGACAGGCCATTGTTCATTCAAATGGTTTTGGCCTCCTTGACCCGGAATGGCTGCTGAAAAAAGAATCACATTTGAATGTTTAACAAGAGAATTTATCAAAACATTGGACGAAGATTCTGATAAATGTTCAGCTACTTCAAGGCATAAAATAAGATCAAATTGACGATTCAAATTAAATTCAAAATTTAAATCGAATCCTCGAAAAGATTCCTCATTTATCAAGAGAAGGTCTCTATTTACATATTCTCCATCAATTCCTAAAATATCTAAAACACCTAAGTTAGAACTAGATTTTAACCATGTACCAATACCACAACCAACATCTAATATTGATTTTGGCTTAAAAATTTCAAACAAAATAGGAAGGATAGTATTAGGAGAATTAAGGTTATGAATATCAGATGTATGTATATAATTCATTTATTTCAATTTATCCTCAAAAGCTTACCTTCTAAATAATCAATTACAGATATATCATTAAATTTTCTTGCAAATAAGGCTGGAGATTTTAGCAAATCATCAACATCAGATTTATCAAGGTATTCAGGATTGGCTTTTCTTTCTTTCCATTTAGCGAAACGTAATGAATCATTAATCCAAGTTTGAGGATTATGAATGATCCAAAACAAAGTGTGTGGTAAAATTTCTTCACTACTTAAACAAATCTTTAACCTTTGCCTTAGAAGAAAATTGCCCTTAAATCCTATTAATAATTTCTCAACTGTATCTCGACTTAAATTAAACCAATTTACTCCCACATAAATATTTCTTGGAATACTAAATTTTAAAAAATCGTATTTTATTTGGAGTTTTTTAAAACGATAAAAGAAACTGAACTTAATTTTTTCTAAAAAATTCGAAGGAGACCGTTTTGGAATATGAACAAATCTAAATCTATTTTTAAAATTAATTAACCTAGAATCATTAAGGGCTTCTGACAAAGGGATAACATTAAAAAAATCATTTAAAATGTTTTCTTTGACAAATTCATGTAAATATTCTTTTGATTTTATAGGAAAATCTTCTCCACTTATTAGAAAAAAATATTTTTTTCCGTCATTAAAAGCTTTTTCAAGTAAAGAAAAAGTGGCTAAAGTTACATTATACTCCCCCCAACTACAGGGTAACTGATTTATTAAAGGCCTAAATTCTCCTTTGATGTCAGAAAGTTTAAAATCAGCTGTCTTGTCCAAGTGAATATAAACCTCAAACAATGAATTTTCGAAAAAGGAAATAATACGTTCAAGCTGATTTTTACTTTTATGAGAGATTATTAAAATAGCGTAAGGCTTATTGTACATTAAATTTTCGAAACTTTTAATGAATGATGTTTTTTTGTAGCCCGAAATAGAAAGCTAAGTGAAATTCTTTTATTTATTTTATTAAATAAAAAAGAGATAAAACCAAACAATAAAATGAAAACACCTTCAAATAAGGAAATTGTTCTAAATTGAATAGGGGCGATAAGATATGAAAATAAAGGATATGGACTTTGCTTATTATCTATATTTAACCTATAAATATCCCAGACTCTTCTATAACAATACCAGTTAAAATAAAAATTTAAAACATCACCATTACAAAGATATCTTAACGCTTTGAAATGAATACTAATTTGGGATTTATTTATTAAAAAATCGTTAATCATATCAGATTTATATCCTAAATGATCCAAAGTAATAGATCTCCATTCCCAGTCATTAATAAAATTTAGCTCAAATCTACCAAGATTAATTAAATATATAGAATAGTAGATATCTTGAAAATAAGTTAATTCTGGGATCCAACTTAATTTATTTTTAACCAAAAAACTTCTTTTTATGATCATACTAGGTCCACTCCAAACCGCTCTTAGCATTAGAAAATCATGTATGATATCCTTCTTTCTATTTTTTTTTTCTTTATTATAAAACTTAGACTCTTGAATGAAAACTGAAAAATCTATCTCTGGATTTGAAATATAATTCAACCTTTCCTTTAAAAAAGAATTATACATCAAATCATCACTATCGAACCATTGAATAAATTCTCCTTTTGATAATTCAAAAGCAAAATTTCTACAAACATTTCCACCTTTAGGTAAATGACCAGGTCTTCGATAGATTTTAAACCTTGAATCCTTTTCAGCATAATTCTCCAGAATCTCCCAAGAATTATCAGTACTATGATCATCCACAATAATACATTCCCAATCGGTATAAGTCTGAGCAAGAACTGAATCCAAAGTTTCTTGAATGTAAGGAGCTTTGTTATAGTTGGGAATGAGAATTGAGACTTGCGGCTTTTTTAAATCCACAATTATGAAGGAGATGTGTAATAATCTTGGTTTGATGAAAACCTTGAATATCTATAATACTTTTGAATAGTCATCCTATTTCCAAGTTCAGAAATAATAAAATCCGAGATAACCTTTTCATCGAACCTGTCAGTATCATCTAGGTATATTATAGCATCCTTGGAAAGTCTATCTTTCACAAAGGGAATGAAACCGAACCTAGAAAATTTACTTGATGAACCTTTGGGAGCATCGACAATGACCATGTCATATTTTTCTTTTGTAACGGGGTGATCTGAGGGAATACCAAACCATATTCCTTTTCCTTGAAAAGATAGAGGATTGTTTTCAATTAAAGGAATACAATAAAAATCTACTTCCTTACTTTGGCTTTTTAGCAAATTTTGCCAAGAATTGTCATCATCTAAGCTTATCAATTTGGTTTCCAGCTTTTGCTTTTTGATGAAATTACCTATTATCAAAGTTGAAAGCCCTGACCCAAATTCCAAAATAATTTTGGGCTTATAAATTACTATGTCATTAATTATATGCTGAATAGTTTGAAATGATATAGAATAACTAGTCTCAAAAAGAAACCCATCTGGTAAATATGGTTTTAGAATTTCAATTGCCTTTAGTTCCCTATATTTAAAATCTGCCTTTTGAATTTGTTTTTCACTTTCATTTTTTATCAGAAATGCTATTTTGTCAATCCCAAAAAGTTTGTCTCTAATTTTAGCTAAAAAACTCCTCATTGTATTATTTCAAAAGGGTAAATGATATTTGTTTGTCCTGGAGGAATCTGTAAGCCATTCGAGAAATATTTAGAGTTCTCAACCTTAAAAGTTGTTACTGCTGGTAGCCAATGTGACACCTCTATTCCATCATGAATATAAACTGTAAGCACATACTCATCAGGCACCAAAGGGCAATTTGGAACTTTGAACACAAGCTTTCCTGACCTTAAATCTAATTGATTTTCGACTTTAGTACTCAGCCATAAAAGACGCTGACCTAACTGATTGTCTATTCTAAGATCTACTCTTTCTCCTCGATTAAAAATATTCTCATTAAGTTCTAAATTCAAAGTAATAAATAAATCGAGACCAGAGCAAACCGGAACTTGTTGATTTAAATCGCTTGAAAAAAAAACACTTTTTAAGGATATTTTTCGGCTTCCCTCCCCTAAAACATCACCATTTTTTAATTCAAAAAAATTATCAGGACTTCCAGCGCCTAAATATCTCTTTATAATTTTATCAGTTGGGCCAGTAACAACAATTTTTCCATTTTCTAGCATAATAGTAGAAGAGCATAGGGTTTGAACCGCACTCATACTATGACTCACAAAGAGAACTGTCCTACCCTGATTCTTACTTACATCCTCCATCTTTCCCAAGCACTTTTTCTGGAACTCATAATCTCCCACTGCCAATACTTCGTCAATAATCAGAATCTCTGGATCTAAATGAGCGGCTACTGAAAACCCTAGGCGAACTTTCATGCCAGAAGAATAAAACTTGACAGGTGTATCAATGAATTTTTCTATTCCTGAGAAATCAATAATCTCCTCAAGTTTTGAATCAATTTCCCGACGTGTCATACCAAGAATGGTCCCATTCATATAGATATTCTCTCTTCCGGAAAGTTCGGGATGAAATCCTGTCCCCACTTCCAATAAGGATGCTACTCTACCATGGATTTCGATCTTTCCTGAAGTGGGTTCGGTGATTTGGGACAAAATTTTTAGTAAAGTGGACTTACCCGCACCGTTCTTTCCTATTATCCCTAAGACTTCTCCTTCTTTTACTTCAAATGAAACATCTTTCAAAGCCCAAAAAACTGATTCATCTTCTTGGTCAAATCGACTCAGTTTCCGGAGTTTCTTTAAGTTTTCCCAAGGGGACCGAATAACTTGTGAAATTTGACCTGCAAGGGTTTCAGCTTGCTTTTCTTTAAGGCCAAGACGGTAGCGTTTGGAGAGGTTTTGGACTTTGATTACAGGTTTACTCATTGGTTACAGAAAGACTCTTCATAGTATCTCTTTTTTGTAGTAATTTTGAAAAATCTTTTATTCTAAGGAACAAGGTTCTTATTTAATTTAGGAGGCAATTACAATTTTCTAAACTCCCAAGCTATTTCATTTGGTTAGGGCTTTACTAAGCGATTAAGGAGATTTTTTTAGTGCTCATGAGAAGACTCGAACTTCCCATGGGATTCACTATTTGTTGCCCTACTAGGGCTCCAACCTAACTTACCCTAAACTTTG
Organism: Algoriphagus kandeliae; assembly: GCF_004571135.1. GTDB lineage: Bacteria > Bacteroidota > Bacteroidia > Cytophagales > Cyclobacteriaceae > Algoriphagus > Algoriphagus kandeliae. Next base: position 223,655 of record NZ_SPSB01000001.1, on the reverse strand, counting down.
ATCTTATCAGTGATAAAATCTACAAGTTGTTCGATTTTAATTAGTTATTAAATTTTCACTAAACTCCCCCATCCATGAATCCATACCTTGTTGATTTAAGTGTGTGGCATTGTAGAAATTGTTCCGAGAATGACTGATCTCACTGCTGGAATAATCGTAAAAGGGGGCTTTCAATTGACCAGCCGTATCATAAAGGAGTTCTAGGAGTTCCGAGCGGTTGTAAAGAAGTTTGTTGTATTCCTCTAAGTAAGGAGCTACAACCCATTCAATGGAAATCTTCTGATTTAGCAGCTGTTGATTGAGTGCCGTAAAATCATGAAACAGCTCTTCTTTGAAGACTACGTTGTGTCCCTTGGAATTTTGTTTCTTAAACAAATCAAAATTCCCATCCCATTTTTTGTTCTGCTTACGATATCCATAGATTAAAATTGGTTCTCGGTGGTATTTTCCGAAATAGGAATAAATTCCAATCACTTTCATTTTTGGATTATAAGAATATCTAAATAAGGGAATTTGAAATTGGTAGTTTGGGGTTTCATGCATTGAAAGCATTTTTTGAACATAAGAATTTTCCCTATAAGGAACCAACTGTTCAAATCCATAATAATCAGGCACCGAAGTAAAAGAATGATAATCAAGGGACCAAATAAGCTCTTTTGGTTTTATGTTATTGCTTAAATACAATTCCAACATTAATTTCTGAAGAGGATAGGTCGTTCCATCAAATCCCAAATTATAACAAGATTTTCCAGTGGCCTTTTCTATATATTCGCAATCAAAATGTACAAGTGCTCTCGAAGAACCAACTATCAAAATTTCAGCATTTATACCACCTTGGGTAACCTCATTCCATTTGGTGATTTCTCTATAATTTGAAGTTTTTAATCCCTCCTGAATCATATAATCTAAAACATAGGATAGTCCTAAGCAGATAAAGAAAAAAATAAGCCCTTTCAGAAGAAATTTATTCACTAGAACTCAGCTAAAATTGGAAATAAATAAAATCCTGAGGATTAAAGAATGCTCCAAAAAACAAAATAGTCATTACCACCCCCACATATCCGACATAGCGCAGGAACGATAATTTGAAAGCGAGAATTTGTTTTCCTTTGAAAATCCACTCTAAACTTAGCATCATGATTACTGCGGCAAAAGGAAGTTGATAAAGAGAAAATCTAAAACCCTCATTTAATGGATTCTTGAAAAATGCATTTATATACTCAAAAGCAGTTTCTATACTATCTGCTCTAAAAAACACCCAAGCAATTGTGACTAAGGTGAAAGTCCCCATTATTTGAATTACTTCTCCAAAAGAAGGAATCAAATGCCTTCCTTCATCCAGATAAGTTCGGTTCTTGCCTAAGACAAAGAATGGAATAAATAAAGTAGCATGAATAGCTCCCCAAGCTATAAAAGTCCAGTTCGCTCCATGCCAGAAACCTGATACTAAGAATACGATGAAAATATTTCGAATGGCTTTGGGTTTGGAAACTCTACTTCCTCCCAAAGGAATGTAGACATAATCCCGAAACCAAGTGGAAAGTGAAATATGCCATCTACGCCAGAACTCGCCAATATCTCTTGAGAAATAGGGAGTTTTGAAATTAGTCATTAAATCGAATCCAAAGAGCTTAGCTGTTCCAATAGCGATATCTGAGTAGCCTGAGAAGTCTCCATATATCTGAAAGGAAAAGAGCACAGCCCCCATAATTAATTCTAAACCAGAAGCAGTTTGATAATTTTCAAAAATGGGATTGACTACTAAAGCGCAATTATCCGCTATCACCATTTTTTTGAATAGTCCCCAGAGAATCAGCTTCATCCCATCTGACCCCTGTTGGTACTCAAACTCTCTTTTTTTAAGAAACTGTGGTAAAAGATGGGATGCTCTTTCGATTGGTCCTGCTACCAATTGGGGAAAGAAAGCCACATAGGAGAAAAAAGCGACAGGATCTTTTGTTGATTCCATCTTTCCTCGATAGACATCGATGGTATAACTCATTGTTTGGAAGGTATAGAAGCTAATCCCTACAGGTAGAATCAGATTCAGCGTGCTGGGATGAGCCTGGAAACCCAATAAGTTGATAAAGTCAGAGGCTGATTCGATAAAGAAGTTGAAGTACTTGAAAAAGCCGAGGAGACCGAGGTTGAAGGTAAGACTGATGGCTAAATAGGCCTTTCTCGTCAACAGTCCACGGTCAATAGTCGACAGCTGATTGGATGTATAATCGGTATTTGGTGATCCTTTCGGGGAGATTGCTTCGTCGTTCCTCCTCGCAATGACGGCCCCCATCTTCAATCCACAATAATAATCCACTGCCGAACTGGCAATAATTAACCCTAAAAATCTCCAATCCCACCAGCCATAAAACACATAGCTAGCGAGGAGGATAAAAGCATTTTGGGCTTTAAGATTCTTCTGAAATACAAACCAATAGAGTAAAAATACTATTGGAAGGAAAATAAGAAATTCGAAAGAATTAAAAAGCATTCAAAAATTCCTTTGAAAATTTATCTACCCCATTTCTATTCATATGCAATGCATTATAAAAATTTAATGTATCATCAGATATTGTTGAAAACAGAAAGTTGAGATCTCTTACATAATTATTTGAAAATAAAGAGTCATAATAATTTAAAAGATCGTATTTTTCATCATTTACTAGAAAAACTCCTGAATACATAGGAGTAAAGACCATTGTAATCTTTACATTATTTTTTTTTAAGTCATCAATAATCTCTAGATAGGAAGAAAGACTACCCTGACTTATTTCCTTTTCATAACGAAAATTTCCATTTAAATATATGGACTCAAAACTTTCTTTATTCCATTTTAGATTTTGGATTTTATAGTCTAAAAACTCTTTAGGTCTAATTTGATTTTTAACTCCTCTCAATATTACCTCAGTATGTCCTATATAGCGGAAAGTTTTAATGGGATACAACCATTTTGAAATGATTTTAAATTTATTTAGTAAATGAAAAATATTGTATTCGTCAGCTATAGGAAGTAAAAGCTCAAAATCATAGATATTTCTTTCTTTGTTTAGAAAACCAAAATTATACTCCCAAATTATCTCTTTAGGGTATCCGTTATACTTTATGAAGTATTTCAATAGTTCTTTCTGAGTTTGGAACCCCGAGGCATCTAATCCAAGGTTAAAAAACTCTTTACCAGTAGATTTTTCTAATACTTGAGTATCAAAATGCCTATATGCTCTAGAAGTTCCTAAAATCAGTATATCAGTTTTTATTCCTTTTGAAACTGACCCCAATCTTTCCTTTTTAAGACCTTTATCCCCAAAAGCAAAAATCAAAAAAAGTAGTATGAAGGAAATAATAATGAAAAGGAATGTTTTACTAATGAATTGAATCATTTTCTAAAATCAGAAATTCACAAGAATTGACACTCAAAGACTTTTTTAATTTAGAATGTGGAACATTTAACGTTTCAGGTTAAGCGTTTTGGGAGTACGACTTTGCCTATACTGGATCGGGAAAGGCTGCTCAGTTTGACAGGGTTGATGGAACGTAAAACCTTGAACGTAGAACGTAGAACCTTTATGCCACATCGGCAAAAGTGCGTTCCATTTTTCGAAAATACATCATCCCAAAAACAAAGACGACCACCGCAACGATAGTCCCTGGCCAAATCCAATCCCAAGGCATGGGCCTGTTCAGGAAGGCGGCGCGGAAGCCTTCGATTACCCCAACCATGGGATTGAGAATGTAGAACTTTTGATATACAGCCGGAACAGCTGAAGTGCTATATACCACTGGAGCAGCATAGAGCAGGAGTTGCACCAAGAAAGTCAGCGCATGCTTCACATCTCGATACTTTACCGCCAAGGCCGAGAGAAACATGCCGATTCCCAAACTACACATCAAGAGCTGAATTATCAGAAAGGGTGTGAAAAGCACTCCCCATCCCGGAACTTGCTTGAAATAGATCAGCATAAAGATCACGACCACAAAGGCAATGGTGAAGTCCAGCATTTTGGAAAGTAAGGCTGAAAGCGGCAAGACCATGCGTGGGAAATAGACCTTGGTGATCATATTGGCATTTTGGATCAGTGAATTGGCTGATTCAGTGAGCGTGCCGGAGAAATAGTTCCAAGGCCATAAAGCCAGATAAGAAAATAAGATATAAGGCATCCCATCCGAGTCCACCTTGGCCAAGCCTCCGAAAACCAGAGTAAAGACCACCGTTGTAAAAAGCGGTTGGATAATGGCCCAAGAAACCCCAAGAATAGACTGTGCGTAGCGGGCCTTGATTCCGCGAAGCGTCAGGAAATATAGGAGATCCTTATAGCGCCAGAGCTCCTTGAAGTCCACCATCTTCCATCCGGAGGAGGGTTCGATTACTTTGTAGTGTTCCGTGTTCAAAGTTTTGGGTTGTACGTTTTACGTTTTGGGTTCTACGGTGAACGTTGTACGTTTAGGGTTATACGTCGAACATAGAACCTTGAACGTTGAACGTTCAAGTGTATTTGTTTCCTTTTCGATCTGAATTTTTGAGGTATAGCATTAGCGAATTGATCTTCGCTTTGAGCTTTTCTGTTCGGGTAAGGATTTCATTCAATTCAGCTTCATTAATATACTTGTAATCAAATGCTCTATAAGCTTGAGATCTTGTTTCAGAGTTTGATCCCTTTGCTATAGATAGGAACTGAAAAAACTCTTTATTTCCGTCTCGATCGAAACCTTCTGCAATGTTGTCCATTGTAGATCCAGAAGAACTAGTAATCTGGGAGGCAAACTTAAAATCCTTTGAAAAATCTGGCTTTCGGGTTATCTCTTTAATCAACGCACTTATTTCCCTTGCTTCCTTCCAAATTTCCAAATCCTCAAATCTTTGGACTTTCATCTTGAACGTTTTACGTTGGACGTTTTGGGTTTTGAGTTGTACGTGTTGAGTTTTAGGAACGTAGAACTTTGAACATGGAACGTGGAACGACACCACAGCTTCGCCCTTTCACTCCCATTTGGGAGTTAGCATCATCCGTCACTGCGAGGCGATACTCTCCTTTTCAAAGACTTACTTACAGTTCCATTAGGAGCCGAAGCAGTCTCTTTGAGGAGATTGCTTCGTCGGTCATACTGACCTCCTCGCAATGACGACTGAGTAATAAAATTACTCGGTGCTTTGGGATTTGCAAGAGTTCTTGGGTAGAATTCTTATTTTTTCAGTGTTCAAGATCTCGAGTTTATTTTCTACAACCCTGAACTTTGAACCTAGAACCCAAAACCTCTATTTCCCAAAGATCAATATCCCCTGCACATCTCCCGGATCAGAATCCAGGATATCCACCTCCACTTGGCGGTTAACTTTTTCGAAGGTCTTTTGCCGAATGAAGTCCAGATATTCCTGATCCAGATTATTCCCAATCAATATCATTTGAACCGTTCCCGAATCTATTCCTTTTGCATAATCCCCTACTATATAAGCCTTTTCCACATCTCCCATTCGCTTGACGATTCGCTCCATTAAGTCATCCAAACCTAGAAATTTGGAGACCATATTTTTTATTTCTTGAAAGAAGGGATGTCCCTGATTGGCTTTATAGACTTTGGTTTTTCCATCCTCTTCCGACAATAGCAAGCCTGCTTCCGTAAGCCGGTTAAGTTCCACCCGTACCGAATTTGTAGACTCCTCAAATTCCTTGGCAAGGGAACGCAAGTAGCCTGAATTGGTATGAGAAAAAAACTTCAGGAGAAGTTTAATTCGGGTTTTGGATGTGACGAGGGAGTCGAGCAAAGGATTAGGGTTCTACGTTTTGAGTTCAGTGTTCCACGTTTCGGGTTCTACATTGAACGTTGAACATAGAACTTTGAACTTCTAAGGATATTTATCTCTATTACTTCTTGGGACGTTTTTTTTAAGTAATAATTAATAAACTTATATTATTGAGTAAAAAAATTACTCGATGATAAATAAAATGTAGAATTGGAAAAAATGCAAATTCATTTGATAGATATTTTTGTCTTATTATTAAAAAGCAAATGCTTTTGAAATAAAGTCTTCAGGAAATTGTCCTATAATTCTGTTATTTAGCTTCATCACTGAATTTCAAGTTTTTGAATAATCAAAGTTTTATAAAGAAGCAGGACTTCGATAAAAACACCTCCTTGGATAAACTATATATCCTTGGGATTTTGCTTATTCTTTCGGTGTATGCTTTCTTTTTTTTGAAGGTTTCCTCAGGCTTTGGACCATATTATGGAGACGAAGTTTTTTATCAGAAAAATTCGGAGAGTTATTTTCAAAGCAAGGAATTAAGAGCCTCGTTCACTTACTCGGGGAAGGGTTCGAAAATTGGTGCCTTCGATGCCCATGGACCTAGCTATCCCATTATCTATGGCACTGCGTTAAAGCTGGGGATACCTGAATCCATGCATATCCCTTTAGTTAATTACTTCCTTTTCTTTATTGCTATACTTCTTTTAGTCTGGCAAAATCGGAGGCAACCTTATAAGTTTCTCCAGGTAATCTTAATTCTGGGAAGTCCTTATACCCTATTTTATGCCTTCAGTTTTATGCCAGAATTGATCCATCTTGCAATAGCAATTGGGCTTTATCTCCTTCTCACTAGATATTTGAAAGAATTTTCTCGGTGGAATTTAGTAGTGTTGATCCTTGGAATTTTTCTGGCTGGCCTCATTCGGAGTACCTGGTTCTTTACTTTGCTTGCACTAGGATTTTATTTTTTGCCAAAAAAAATATGGTTTGGGATTAGCCTAAGTCTTGTTGGATTAGTTTCTGCTTTTTTATATGCTAGTTTTTTCCATGAACAAACTCCAACTGTTTTTTCCAATGCTATAAGCTTTCTAAAATCAGGGGAATTTGGATCGTCTTTCCATGAAATCTACTTTAACACCAAACGAAACATCTATTTCTTTTTGACCTATTCAGAGGGGAAATATTATTGGGGTTGGAAAATATGGGTGCTTGTAAGTTTGGCTTTAGGAATTGGCTTTCTAAAGAGAAATCAGCTTATCCGCATCAGTACTTACCTCCTACTCATCCAGCTCATCTTTTCCATTGTACTCTATAAAACATATGAATGGACAGATTGGAGAATGCTCAGTTCGGTGACAATTCTTTTGAATTTAGGAATTATTGAATACCATCCCTTCAAATTGAGAAGTAAACTCATGGTTGGAATAAGTCTTCTAAGTTTTCTATTGATTCTTCCTTTTCAGCACAAAGTGATTTCACTTCGTAATGACTATACTCCTACTCCTATAGGTTCAGAAATCATTTCAAACTTAAAGGATTTGAATCATGCTTTGGTTCGGGTAGATTCCAGTCTTTTAGCAGATTATGATCTTGAGTCATTACCCACAATTAATTTTGAAGGCAAGCTGATTCGATATATACTACCTTATTATTCAGTAGAAGAAGTTCCTGCAAGCCATTTTTTAGAAAAACAGGAGAATCAACTGATGATTCGTTCGGTAAAAATTCTTCCCCAATAAGCTATGCCGCTCAGAACATGAAGGGAGAAAAGAGTCAAGAATGTAAGGGTTTTCAAATCATATTTCCCGTTTTTACCTGATATTCTCCGAAAAACAAATCCAATCATTATCACTAAATGAATCAAGTAACTAATAGGAATCTGCCAGTAGAAATTGGCATGCCATTCCCGAAAGCCTGTTTCTGCGAAAAGCCAATAGATGATCAAAGAAAGCAGCAAAAGCGAAAAAGAGAAGGCTAATGGTTTCTGATTTTTCAATAAAAGGTTTTTACCAAAAAGGACAATAAAGGCAATACTTAGTGAAAAGCTTGAAAAAAAATCCCAAATAGGCTCAAAGGCATAATGCAGCCAAACTTTGAAAGGTCTTATTTCTATTTGAGGTTGGTCGGATACTTCATAAAAATCAGTAATCATCGGATCCCAAGAGTAGATTAAATATTTTTCAACCCAAATCAAGCCCAACATCCCAAAAGAAAATAGAAGTGCTTGGAAAAAGACTTTTTGATTGAATCCATAGTAGATACCAGAAAATAAGGGTAATAGAGGAATAAAACAGAATAAATAGCTTGGCTTGATGAGTAAAACAAGCAAAGCCAAAAGCCAAATTTTATAGTAGCTAGAACTTGTTTTTCTCTCCCACCAAACAAGCGTTTGTTTAAATAATAGTAAGGAAAAAGGTAAGGCAGCAATCAGGGTGGAGTTGTGCCAAATCGTAGGGGTAAATTTCCCCAAATACCAAAAATCCTTGTCGATCGATGGAATTACTAAAGGACCAAAAAACATAATCCCTAAGGAAATTATGAAGGCTTTTTTCTCTTTTACCTCAAACTCTTTTATAAGCCATTCCAAAATGATTTTATACTTCCATCCAAAGAAAAATAAAAGGACAAGTATTGAGCTTAACAAAAACTGATACTTCCAGCTAACGAATAAATCCAGCAAATAAATCAAAAAATAATATCCTGGAGGAATAGGGAAATAGCCATTTTCAAGGTACTCGATTAAATAAAAATTATGGATTTTGATATCTACTCCGTATGGAATGAATTTGACTAAAAAGTATAAAGTGTATCCAATTAAAAATAAAAGGGAAAACCAAATTACTTCTTTGTAGGATCGATTCTTTAAGGAGATCATAGACTTCGAATCAAAATAAAATTCTCCAGGCGAACTGCCTCAACTTCTTTATTCAAAAAATAGTCTTTGTTTGAATCATAGGTATTCTCATGTATTAAAAAAGCTGCTTTCTGATATTTTAATTCTGGGTAAAACTCTTTTTCGAACAAAGAGCTCCAACCAAATACCTTAAAAGGGATTGGATTGTCGAAAACAAGATGGTGATACCACTTATTTTCACCCACAAAAATTACCCGATCAAACCCTTCCTTTTTCAATTCAGTAAGAGCTCTGTCGATTTCTTTAGAATCTGGAATATTTTTGGAAGACTGGAAAAAACCTAGCGTGTGAAATGCCAATACTCCAAGCAAAGCAATTTGAAAAGCTCGAAGGATAATAGGTCTCTTTTCTTTACTTAGTTGGGGTTGTAAAAGAAAAATTGCTACTAGAAAGAAGAAAAATGCCAGCGCATAAACCTGAATTTTCAATAAATAGTAAGGCACCAACACCAAGAATCCCAGAAGGATTAAACCAAAAGCTAATAGAGCATTTTTGGGGTTGATCCAAACCGAAAATAAAATTAGGATGATCATTAGGGAGATAAAAAAATGTTCATGCTCGATATAAGTAAAAAAAGCTTTTCGATAGAAATTGAAGTTTAGAAGTTCTCCTCTCTTTTCATCCAAAACTCTTTTCCAAATCTCCAACTTCTCTTCATCCAAACCGTCATTTTCAAAATCCTGCAAACCATTGGAAAAGTGATAAATCTCTGGATTTTCGATTTTCCATTGTTCTTTTTCTAATTGAAGAAAGGGATGATCAAAAACTTGGGATCGTAGGGTATTAAGCTTATTAAACTCCTTTAATTCATTTTTCTGCAAGATGAGATAGTTAGAGATGAGGCCAATTAGAATGATGCTAATGGGAATCAGAAAAGAACGGAAAAACCTTTTCGGTTTCGGATAAATAATAAGTATTCCTAATAAAGCTCCCGTCAATAATATAGTGACCTCGGGTCGAATCAAGACCCCCAAAAGAATCAGGCCATCAGAAGGAAGGATTTTATATGGATGGGCTAGAGACACTTGCAACTTAGCTAATCTATAACTGAGACCTGCGCTAGTGGCGATAGCAGAAACTATAGAAAACTGAAGAAAAAATGCAAAATGAATAATGCAGGCAAAGAGAATCAGATTCCAAATTTGGGTTTGTATTCCAGAATCAAATTTTTCCTTAACTGCAGCCGTGAAAACATGAAAAGAAATGAATAAGGTAAAAAACCAAGTCAAAGGGTACCAGGGAATAGTTGGAAAAAAGTTGTAAAGCTTTGAAAACAACCAACTCAAGACAGGGTGAATGAATACGGCATAAGACTCGGGATGTCCGGTATAAGCACCAGAGACCAGCCACATCATTAGTTCATCATCATTTACTTGGAAACGCCAAGGCAAAAACCAAATAAGTACCAAAGCCAGGAGCATAGCTAATGACCAAAAGTTTGCTCTTATCAAATTTGAAAGACTTTTTTTCATTCGAAAGGCTGAAGCAAAATAGGCTTATTGGTAAAGTTACCAGATAATGAATCAAGAGGAAAATACAGCATATCCTTGGAATAACCTTGGGGGAAATAGTATTCCAACTGCGCCTTATCCCAGAATCCCGGGCTTTTCGGCATAGTTCTTCCCAACAGATAAGGTATACCTGAAATGCGATAGGCAGCAAGTAATTGACTCTCCTCACCCACTTCTTTTTTCAATTTTTGTAATTCCTCGATTTGACTTGGAACCAACTGAATATACTTTCTGGGAAGGTATTTCCATTGCTGTGTAGCATACCAAAGACTTTTTTGTTCAAATGGATGCCACCAAATACCATTGAAGACCAGCAGTAAAGTCATCAAAGAAATCCCAATTCCAAACCATGATTTAAGTTTTTCAGGAAAATCATCCAACAAAAGATAGATTCCTAAAATCCAGAAAACCGCATAATGAATCCCTAATCGAAGCCAATAGACATTGCTCCCTAAATGCAGGATAAAGGGCAGAAAAATTAACAAAACAATCCAAGGAAGCCTTCTTTCCCTTTTTGATTTGGAGGAGAGATTATTAAAAGTAAAGGCCCAAATTCCAGCAACAAGTAATAAGAAGAAGTGATTCCATTCATCGGTAATTTTGGTTTTGAAAAATAGGAATATGAAGATGGGCAAAACAATGGCTAGTTGCAGGAATTGGTTTTTGAGGCTTCTTCTCACTAACCAAACTGCTCCAAAAATCAATAAACTCCAAAGAAGCCCCACCAAAGTGTGTTTGATTAAGATCCAAAATTGATAATCCCCTCTACTGCCTTGGATAGCTATTCCTTCACTCAATCGGCTAATTGCATTCTCTCCCAAAGTCCAGTGGAAAATAAGTTCCAAAACCAAAAATGGAAGAATCAATGCAAGTAGGTGATACCAAGGCCTCTTTTGAATCCAGAAGATTATGATTAATGAAATACCCCCAAGTAGAATGGAGGTGGTCACTTTGACATATACTAACACCGCTAGTACCAAACCAATCAAAATGCTATTGATCCATGTCCATTTTGGTTGGGCAATAAAAGCCAGCCAAAAGCAGGTTAATACAACCGTCAAATGATTGTAGGAAAGACTGGCAGGAAGAAAACCATATCCGGCAAGCAGTCCCAAAAATGAGAGAAAATATACCTTATTAAAGGATGATTTTTGAGGATTTATTGATTGGTAAAAGCTCGTTAAGCCACAAGCTCCCAATGCATAGAATACTAATCGGAGTACTCGAAGCCCGACAATTCCGAAATGGATTCCTGTCCATTCATATATTAGTTTGAAAAAGAGGTCGTAATTGAATATCCCCCCCTGATTTTCCTGGAATGGATGCGCCAACAGGACATACAATCCCTCATCAGACACATCAAAGCCACGATTTATCCCTGCCAAAACGATGGCTATAGCTAAGATCGAGGCTCCGAGGAGGAATTTGGGCATGGTATTGATTGAAAGATCAGAAAATTTAAAGATTGGAAAATTTACCGTTCAAGGTTATATGTTTTGGGTTAAAAGTTTAACACTTAACGTTTAACATTTAACGCTGAACTTACTTGTTTGGGCAGATCATAAAATAGGGGAAGTCGGAGAAGGCAATCACTGAATTTTTCAGCATTGGGGAGACTCTGCTGGAAAGTCTCGGGTTGGGCTCGAGCAATAAAAGCGCTTTTATGAAGGCCTTGGTAATGAAACACGGCCAATATTCCCTTTCTCCTTAATCGCTGTATATATTGCTGCCGTAGTTCTGAGTTTTCAAAAAGCAAGTAAAAGATGTGGTAATTTCCGGTATGGGTTTGAAATATTACGGGCCCTAAGCCAAGTAAAGCTTCTTCTAAAATTTGCAGGTAAGGAATAGGTAAGACTCTCGGTGTTTTTTTATCCCCTGAAAACCAAGCTTGGTAGTCTTCCCAAATTTGCCTTCTCCTATTTTGGATTTCCTCCAATTTCTCTAATTGAGCCCAAAGAAATGCCGCATTGATTTCAGAAAGCAAGAAGCTACTTCCTAAATCTACCCAACTGTACTTATCAATTTCACCCCTAAAATAGGCAGAGCGGTTGGTTCCCTTTTCCCAGATGATTTCTGCACGCTGGATGAAACGCGGATCATTCACCACCAACATCCCTCCTTCCCCACAGTGAATATTTTTGGTTTCATGAAAACTAAAAGTGGAAAGATGACCAATACTACCTAAGGGCTTATCCCCCAAAAAACTATTTATTGCCTGTGCCGCATCTTCAATAAGAAATAAATCGTGTTTTTCTGCCAAGGCCTTAAGTTCAAGAATAGGACATGCAACACCTGCATAATGAACCGCCACGATTGCCTTGGTTTTTGGTGTTATCATAGATTCAATTTGGCTCACTTCAAGATTTGGAAAACCTTCTTGACTATCCACAAAAATTATTTTGGCTCCCCGTAACGCAAACGAGTTGGCGGTTGAAACGAAAGTAAAAGATGGGACAATGACTTCGTCTCCTTCTTGAATATCCAATAATATGGCAGCCATTTCGAGTGCATCTGTACAGGAAGTCGTCAAAAAGCAACGAAGAAAACCATATCTCTCCTCAAAATAGTTTTGGCATTTTTCTGTGTAATAGCCATTTCCAGAAAGTTTTCCAAGATTTTCTGCTGCATCTTGTATATAGGCAAATTCATTACCTGCAAGGAAAGGCTTATTGAATGGGATTTGAATAGTAGGATTTGGAAAAGAGGCCATGAAATGAATTTTCAGAAAGCTATGGTAAGGTAAAAAATTGAATCCAACAAAGCTTTGACTTGTTGTTTCTAGACTCTCCAATAATGGTAAATGAAGGTTTTCTTATCTAAAGAATAGCCCATTTGCTGGTACAAATTCATGGCTGGGGAATTCGCTTCCTGAGTAGGGATTTTTAATAAACTAAACCCTCTTTTGAATACTTCATGCTCTGCCGCATGAATCAATTTTCTCCCCCAAGATTTCCGCCTGTGCTGGGGATGAACAGCGATCAGTCCTATTTGTGCAAACCCTTCTTTTTCATCAAAGGTCACCATTCCGGAAAGATTTTCAGCAACCAATACATTACCCTGAGAAATGGCCTTATCAATCCAAAGCTTGTATAATTTTTCAAACTCTTGAGAATTTTGCCTGGAATCAACTTTGAACCTAGAATAATGTCCGCTTTCAAAAGCTAAGAATTGAAGAGTTTGCAAAGTTTCCTTTTCACCGTATTTCTGAATGGATTCTTCCAAAGTCGAAATTCCTGAAAAGCTCTCTTCTGCTTTTAAATTTTTCTCAAAAATGACTTTAGTGTCTACATGGAGAATATCTGGTGAAGAAAGGGGAAGCTCATGTTCTGAAAAAATATACACCAACTGGAAATTAGAGGCCTCCACTAAAAAGCTTGCCTCTGTCATGGATGAATCCCAATTGATCTTCCCTACTGGATAACCGAAAAGTTCAGAATCAAATGAAAGGGTTTGAATTAATTTTGATTGCATGTTTTTCTACGGACGAAATTTAGGATGGCAAATGGATGAGCTTTTGTCAAAGACCTTTTTCGACTCCTTGTCCATATGTTTTTTTCTCAATGATGTAAATAGGGCGATTTTTCACTCCCTCAAAGGTTTTACCAACATAGAGCCCCACTACTCCCAAGGTGATCAATAAAACCCCGGCAAGCACCCAAATAGAAATAATCAAACTAGCATATCCAGCTACAATAATTTCACCCTGCCAATAACGGATCAAGGTATAAAGCGCAAATAAGAAACCCGTCAGCGCTACGCCTACCCCCAACTTAACAGTCAAGCGAATCGGTTTATCACTATAGGCCAACATGATATCCAAAGCCAAATTGAAGAGCTTTTTGGTATGGTAGGTACTCTTCCTGTTTTGATTGGATTGATGTGCGACAGGAATGGAAATTTGCCGAAATCCAACCCATTTGATCATAGTAGGAAAATAACGGATGGATTCCCGCATACCAATCACCTCCTGAATGACCCGATGATGATATATCCCGAAATTGGCTATCGTTTCATCTTGCTCTGAACCAGTCAAATAGGAAAGGGTGCGATAAAATAACTTGGATCCAAACTTCCTCCAAAAATGGTCTTTCCGATCCACTCGCTTCCCTACAACCACATCATATCCTTCCATAGCCTTCTGATAAAGCCAGGAAATCTCTTCTGGGCTGTCTTGCAAGTCACAATCCATTACCACTACCCAATCCCCTTTTGCCTGATCCAATCCAGCCGTTATCGCATAGTGCTGCCCGAAGTTTCTGGAAAGTTTAATCCCTTTGATAAACCCATCCTCCTGAGCTAATTCCTCGATCTTTTCCCAGGAATCATCGGGGCTTCCATCATCTACCAAGATTATTTCAAAAGTTTTCTCCAATTGCTTCATGACCTGACAGATTCTTTCAGTCAATTCATCGAGGGTATCCCTTCCAAAATAAACTGGAATTACAATCGATATGTGAGGATTAGGATTAATAGCTGAAGGCAATAAATAATGAGACTTCTAAAATAGAAAATGACTTTGACATCCCGGAAAGAAATTAGTGAAGCTCGAACCAAATCTGGAAAAGTAGGAATTCTAAAAACAGAAGATTATAAATCATACATTTTAGAATTCTTTGATTTGTTATATCAAAAACAGATATAATATAAAAATGTGGAAAACTTTTGTCTCTTACTCTCAAAAATTACCCTGTTTATGGTATTTTTTTTTCGCTTGAAGATTCTACCTTTGAAATAGGGTGATTAAGCAACTTTTCTCATAATTGTTTTCGAGAATTACAAAAGGGACTTTTTCCACTACTTTTTAATCCCTTTTTTCCGAATTCAAAATTTGGAAGTCTAACTGAAAAAAGAGCCTGATAAAATTATCAGGCTCTTTTTTTATGCAGGTCAAAAATGAGGTTAATAAAAGCGGACTTCGCAGTTAGGGTTAATTTCTTTAAATCGATCCACTGCCCTGCTTGTCAATCGGGTATTAAAGCAAGAAAGCTTTTGCAAATTCTGTAATCCCTCGATGGGTCTTAATGAGCGCAAATTGGTACTGGCGACATCCAATTCTTCTAAACGAACCAGATTCTCTAGACCTTTCAGACTCTTCAAATTGGTTCCCGAAATATTTAAAGTCCGCAATTCAAGCAAGGAAGCCAAAGGAGTCAAATCCTCAATCCCCGTATTGGAAATATTCAGTTTTTGAAGTTGGAACAAACCCGATAAAGGAGAAAAGTCAACAACCGGCATTTGAGAAAGACTCAAATCCTCCAATAGCTTCATTTCAGCAAGTGCTGAAATATCAGAAATTGGGGCATCAAAAACAGCAAGCTTTCGAAGGTTTACAAATGTTTTTAAAGGAATTAAATCCTGAATGGAAACCCGCTCAAAATTAAGTGAGGCTAAAGCTGTTAAATTGTGTAATTGTTCAGTAGAGGGCTTATCGGGCAGGCTAAACTGTCGACGAAGTAATTCCTTCCAAGAGGTCCCTAATCCTTCCCACCAGTATTCCAACTCAGTCACCCGATAAATCAAAGTCAAATCCGGTTTTTTCAATAATACCTCCGGCACTTCATCCTCCAAGAAAGCTCCTCCATCCACATTCAAATACGACAAGAAAGACATGCCAATAACTGGCAGAATGCTCTCCACAGGACTATCCGCAAAATTTAATACCTGAATGGAATCTTGATTTGCCAAAGGGCTCAGGTCCCGGACTTGAGTCTGAGTAGCCTGAATTTTTGTCAAAGTTTTCACTTCGGAAAGTGGAAGCAGGTCCGAAATTGGATTCTCCGAAAAATCAATTTCCTGAAGTTTCACAAATCGAGTAATTGGCTTTAATGTTTGGATATCCAATCCGGATAAATCCAGTTTTTCCAAACCAATCGTAGAAGTCAAAACCTCAATATTCGGAGAATTTCCTCGAATTTCAGGGTTGGCTTTTCGAAGGGCGTTTTTCCAAGGCTCGGATAAGGCAGCCCACCAACTTTCCAAATCTTTGACGTGGTGTATAAGAAGGACTTGTGGATTTCTTCTGGAAAAATTATCAGCTGACGCAATGGAGAGTTTGGTCTCATCCGCTAATACCTTCCTCAAATTGGGTTTTCCATTAAGCCCAGATATATCAGCTACTTCCGTCCCGGTCAAATCTACTGTTTCAAGTTGATCCAAACCCACCAAAGGAGTTAAATCCTGAATATTTGTCCGGGATAAATCCAGATATTTCAAGGACTTAAGCTGACCAAGATTAGAGAAATTAATCAGGTAATTTCCTTTTAAAGTGAGCTGCTTCAATTGCTTCAAATTCTGAATATTTTCAGCATTGTTGAAGCCACTTTCTGTCAAATCTAAGGATTCAAGGCTATCAAACTCATTCAACACCTGATAGCTCACAATTGGCGTATTGACCAGTTTGAGTGATTTTAAAGACTTCAGATTTTGAAGCTCGTCAATTTCCTGTATTTGGGTTCCGGATAGATTCAAACTTTTCAGTCGATCCGAATATTTGATAAACTGAATATCTGAGGTTGGTGTATTGGATACATCCAAATATTCCAGAAAAGTTACATTGGAGATTGGACCCAAATCCATAATGCGAGTATCACTTAAATCCACGTAACGAAGATCTCGAAGGGATTCGAGAGGACTTAAGTTTAAAAGGGAATCAGTACCAGAAATATCCAAGGAATCCATGGATACAAATCGGTATAACAAATCCAAATTGATGGAATCATTCTCCGAAAGTGAAAACTCTGCCCTGAAGAAGGACTTCCAATGCGGATCCAAAATTTCCCACCACTCCAAAAGCTCTTCGTCTCTGCTGAGTTTGGTGGTATAAATACTAACTATTTTTAGCTCTTGAGACTTTTCATCCAAATTAACCTCTACGAACCGGGGCTTAGTATTATTTACTTTCACACCATCCTTTCCGGTAGCTTCAATTGTTCGATCCAAGGATACTACAAAGAAAACATCTCCATTTTCTTTTTGGCCTGGTTTGACATCCCGGATTTTGAATTGAAAAGCGACATTTTGATAAAAGAACTCAATGTCCTTCATGTAGGCAGTAATATCCTTATTGATGACCACCTTTCGGTCAAGTAAGAGGTCATCTTCTACCTGCACGGTGCCATCTCGGAAGATTTTCAAATAACTTTCCCGGATAATTACATCCTTATCCCGGGTAGGTGTATCCTGGGCTCCAATTGTATTGAGCAAATATTCTAAAAATCGGACCTGATCCTCCACTTTGGAAGTATAGGATTTGATTTCTTCTTCGGTATATCCTTTGAGGGTTTGTGAAAAACCCGAATTGATTCCCAAAAAGAAAACAAAGACTAGAATAAAAAAACCTTTAATTCTGGCCATAAATAAACTTTTGAAGGGTTTCTTTATCTCCTGGGTTAAGCTTGACAAGACTAGAAATCAACCAACCTGTATTAAATCCTGGACGGTTAAACTGGGAAACTTCAAAATACCATCCTTCGATTTGAAAAAAGTGAAACCGAACATCACTTACAGTATCAAATCGTAGATTCCCTTTTTTCATTTCATAGAGAAAGATGGAAAGGTAATCCGGGGAAAATGAACTTCCTGTAAAGGCTTCTGGCAACTCCGAGTCTTGGAAGGCTCTACGAAGATTCATGAATCCCAATTCATGGGAAAGTGGATGTAAGAAGTCTTTTTCATCACCAACGGGCTTATCAAAAAGATTTCGGAATGGTCCAAAATCCACCGCATCGATTACCCATTCATAGCCTAATCCCTGAGGTTGGATTTTAAGGATTAGATTGGCAGTTTCTCGTTTTCCTTGGAAGAAAAATTCCGTCTTTACCTCTGCAAACCACCCTTCTCGGTGGAAACTGAGGTACTGAGGATATATCTCTGACATGACCTGCTCTGCAAATTGGGACTTGAGGGCCGGCGTAATTCCGCTAGTCTGATTATCAAATAAGACTTGAAGAAAGCCTTTCCGAAGGGATGAATTGTGATAAAGTGAATCGCCGGGATAAAAGCGGGTATTTCCGTCTATGGATTCCTCCGCATTGAATCGCCGAAAAAATTGATTGAGTTGTTTGGTCGAGGCGGCAAATCGACCATCATCTTTGATTGTTCCGCCAGAGCCTATGCCCTGAGCGGAAACAATCGAGATGCTTGCGATCAAAATCGCAATGGTAATAAGGGTTATTCTCATGCTGAAGTTTCAGTCACTCGCACATCACCGAGCATTACATCCCAAAATTCGATGGTACGACCAGCAATTTGAGTTTGTTTTTTCTCAACGTAAATGGTGATGTCTTTCTTCGTGGTGTCTTTATAGTTCATTCCTGTTTCAATAGAAGTACCTTCGAAACGCTGGAAGATTGTAATAACACCTACATATCGACCATCGGGCTGACGCTCCAAATCAGAAATATATTGGATATCATACCAAGTAATGTTCACCCGGTCATAGTTCAAAGCCATCAATCGCTCGAAGTATCTTCTGACTTTGTAATACGCAATTTCAGAAGAATTGATGCTAGAAACTCCCATTTCAGCTCCAGGAGCGAATAGTTCTTCCGCACGATCCATTACGCGGTTTGCTTCAGAAAACTGGGTGTCTTTGCTTCCAATGATGGCGATGTATTTACTAAGGTCTTTTACCTTTTCAAGAGCCAAGGAATCAATTGCTTGCTTTCTTGCAGGACTGATATTCTCGGACTGTGCCACTGCTGTTAATGAGCTGGCTAGAAAAAGACCAAGAAAAAGGATTAGGGTATTTTTCATTGTATATAGGTTCTAACGGTGATTACTTTCTTCTTAACTCAAGCTCAGAAACCTTTCCATTGGCATCCAAGCGGATATCGCTAATGAAATTCAGGTTCTTTTTGGTGTCTTTCAAGTATTCAAGATACTTACGGATGGTGGTAGGCTCATCGTAATCCTTTACCCCATTTTCTTCATGAATAACAATCAAAACCGGAGTATCCTGATTGGAAAACATCGCTAAGGTTTGTTCGATAGATTGGTTAGCAATACCAGTATTACCTGCTGCAGCCACAGAATTGAAAGCATTTTCAAGCTTTTCAACAGCTACTTCTTCAGCAGTTGGAGCTGGTGGTTGAGGAGCTGGCTTTTCTTCAACTCGTTCAACCGGAGCTGGTTCAGGCTCAGGCTGCACAGCTTTCTTTTTGGACTTGCAAGCTCCTAATGCTAGTATAAATACTAACGCGAAAACCAGGGAGCGATTCAGCGTGGAGGTGATTAAATTTACTTTCATTGTTTAGGGTTGAATTAATTATTTTGAAAGGTTGATCGATTGTTTCAAATACTTTGAAATTCATAGCAAAGTAAATAAAAAGCATTGATTATCTGGCAAAGGGCGGTCCAAAACCCTTTGATACTTTGTCAAAGATTCTAAAAATTTTTATAAGCGGTGGACGAAAAATGGAATAAGCAAAATTCGAGTGATTTCTATTCCATTTCTAAAGGGAATCCAATATCGAAGGAAAAGCCTGTTTGGATTTCAAACCAAAAATTTAAAAAGCAGGATTTTGAAAAAACCAGACCTCAACCTAATGTTTTAAATGAATTAAAATCATTTTATAGGCAAAAAATACCCATTTTTGGGGATGTTTTCGTGTTTTTTTAATACCGATATTTACAATGTGTTAAGTTTTTAATCAGGCTATGCCGACCGAAAATGTCCAGGGTTTCCTTGGGCATTTTCTTTTTTTACTTAGAATCAGTTGGTGAAAGCCTAGAGGAAATCAAGTGCCTGAAAAGCAAATAGGCGATCCCAGTTCCTATCAACAATATTGAAGCAACTAATGGTGAAGGATAGCTTTTGGTTTGGATAAAAAACAAATAATTAATTAAAAGTTGTAATGAAGCATATCCCAAGGAGATTAACACATGGCTAATTTTAAATTCATTTGCCAGGATTTGATAAAGGTGCGTTCGGTGAGGTTCTGACAACTTTTCCCCATTTCGGTATCTTCGAGCCATTGTTAAAACCACATCTACTCCATAAACCAAAAGAAGAAGAATAATAGTCCACTTCCCTACTTCTAAATACCATTGAGTAAGGAAGTAAATTATCAAATAAGCTAAGCTGATACTTCCCACATCACCTGCAAACATCAAAGCTCGTTTTCTCAGGTTGAAAAGTAAAAAAACGCAAATTGCCAAGATTTCATATTGAATAAGTTGACTCTGGAAAATGGGCAAATAGCTTTGGACTGCTAGTAGGGAACTGAAAAACACTAAGCCATACAATCCACTTATCCCGTTAATCCCGTCCATAAAATTGATTGCATTAATAATACCTAATGCGATGAAGTAAAAGATCGGAAGAATATACCAATCCATTTGACTGAAGAGGTCTAATTGGTAAAACCCAAGGGACAAAGCCACAGACTGCATCAAAAAGCGAAACTTCCTGGAAAGAGAGTGAATATCATCCCAAAAACTAATCAATGATATTAAAACCAGCCCAAGAATCATAAAGGTGTCTTGGAAGCCTGAAATACCCCACCAAATAACTGCAGCAATAGGAAAGATAATCCCTCCTCCCCTGACTGTTACTTTGGTGTGAGAGGAGCGGTGATTGGGTTTATCGACGATATTAAGTCTTTTTGCAAGGTATAGGTATGCAAATCCAATACTTACTAACCCGAAAAATAAGATGACCTCTTTTAACATTTATTTCAAAATTCTATTAAAAATTTCTTCTACAATACGTTTTGAGGCAAACCCGTCACCATATGGATTAAGTGCTTTGGACATTTTATAGTAGAACTCAGGGTTATTTAGCAATTGCTTTGCAGAATCTTTGATTTTTGTTTTATCAGTTCCGACCAAAAGAACCGTTCCAGCCTCTACCGCTTCTGGGCGCTCTGTAGTTTCCCTAAAAACTAAAACTGGTTTACCTAGTCCTGGAGCTTCTTCTTGGATTCCACCTGAATCAGTCATAACAAAATAACAACTCTTTAAAAGGAAGATAAATGGTAAATATTCTAGAGGATCTGTAAAGAACAAATTAGATTTTTCATTTGATTTTGTTCCAAACACATCTTCAACGGAAGCCCTTACATTAGGATTCAAATGAATTGGAAACACAAAGTCTACATTTTCATATTCATTTGATAATTCCTTTAGGGCTTGAAATACATTTTGAAATCCATCTCCGAAATTCTCCCTTCTATGTGCAGTAATAAGAATCATTCTTCGGCTACCATCAAGCCATGGTTGAATAGAATCCCAAGGAATTTTAGGTAGGTAGTATTTTAGAGATGACGGATTCTTTTTTATCTCTTGATCAATTTTTTCTGAAATAATTTGAAGAGAATCGATTACCGTATTTCCTGTTACAAAAATTGAATCTGGTAAGGTACCCTCCTTTAACAAATTAATCTTACTTGACTCAGTTGGGGTAAAATGGAAAGATGATAACCTAGAATTTATCTGCCTATTCAGCTCTTCGGGCCATGGGTTATACATCTTATAAGTTCTTAAGCCGGCCTCAACATGACCTACAGGAATCTTAAAAAAAAATGAGCTTAGGGCTGCTGCAGTAGAGGACGAAGTATCTCCATGAACCAAAACTAAATCTGGATTTACCTCAGCAAGAACTTTCTTCATACCTAGCATAGAAGCAGTGAAGATTTCAAATAAATCTTGCTTTGGCTTCATAATTTCCAAATCAAAATCAGGTTTTATTTCAAAAAGATTCAAAACCTGATCGAGCATATCTTTATGTTGACCAGTAACACATACGGTCAACTTAACTTTATCTGGATGTTTTCGAAATTCGATAATCAGAGGAGCCATTTTAATCGCCTCTGGCCTAGTTCCAAAAACAGTTAAAATTTTTATCATTTATCAATGTAGTTTTCAATAATTCCTTTAAGGTATTTGGATTGTTCCTGAATGGTACAGTAGGTTTGAAAATAATTCTTGCCTCCTTCAGCTATTAATTTCAATTTTTCTTGATCATTGATGATAAGCTCCAGCTGAGGTTTTAAATCTTTTTCAGGCGAAATCAAAAATAATTCTTTTCCATCTTCAGGAAAAATGGGGAGATCAATTTTAAAGGGTAATGAAATAATCGCTACTCCAGAATTTAAATATTCAGCAAATCTCCAACTCAAAGCACCTAATACCGCAGGATTATTAAATCCCACTATTGATTTTCTGCTAAGTTTATTGAATTCGCGTGGAGAATAATTCTTTTTATTTAAAATGTCTCCGTAACCCTGATTTTCTCCATCCCGCCGCGGATTCAATCCACCCTCAAATTTAATGTTTTCATTTTCAATACAGAATCGTATATACTCAGCTCTCATCAGATTTGCTTCCTTTTCTTTTTCCCAAATTGATCCAGAAAAAAAAACAAATGCTTGGTCAGGGAATTTAAAACGGTATTCAAAATAGTTCGGTCTTTTAGAAATCCTCAAAATTTCTCTTAGAAATCTGTAAAAGCTTTTGATTCGTAGATTTTTAAAAAAGAGATAAAAATAGGGTAAAGATAAATTTATTGGGTAGTGTGGAAATAATGAAAAAATCCTATCTTTCTGATAATCAGGATTTTCCTTCAATTTGTTGGTAACAAAATAAAAATTAGAACTTTTATACAATTCGTCAATTATCCCAACAGGATCATTGTTATCAATTACAATTAATTTTCCATCCCACTTAAAAATTAAAATAGGAGAAAAATCATATTTAAAGAATTGAGGTTCAGGCTTATAAATTGGTCTACCAAGAGTGAATAGGACTTTTAGGTAAAAGGTGCTATAGTAGCTTGGAATATTTAAAACATCAATATTATTTGAATTCATAGGATGTTTGGCCTTGAATAGGGAATGTTTTCAAGAGACCAATATTTTATGGGCACACAAATTAAACTAGTATTTGACTTTCCAAAAAATGATCGCAAATTATTCTATAAGGATTTAAAATTAAAATTACAGTAACTTAGAAGGTCGTCCATCCCTCAAATCATTTAAAGTTGCCATTTTTATACTTTCTTTTAAAGAAAAAAAGAAATATTTTTTTTTAATGGTTTAAACCAAATCATAAACCAATTTTTCAATGGGTGCCCGTTTGGCAGAGTGAAAAATTCAATAAGAAAAGGCTGATTGATATAGAGTAAACTTTAGAAAAGGAATTCCTACTACAATCTTTGATATGATTATTCATTATTGAATTTATTATTTTCGTGACGTGAATAAGTTTTCATAGAATTCGATTCAAGAAAACTAAATTTTCTAGACCTAACAGCTGCGCAAGAATCAAACTACCTTTTCATACTCTATGCCAAAAATAATCATCCTTACAGGAGCAGAGCTAAGACATCAATTTTTCAGAACATATCTTGGATTAAATCCAGAAATTAAGGTAATAAGGACTTATTGTGAATCCCCAATCCAAAAAGAAAAACTATTATCCGGTGGAATATCGAATGATCAAAGATTCCATCACCTAACAGCAAGAAATCAGTCAGAGGAAGATTTTTTCGGTCTATTTTTAGAAAAATCCATGGATTTTTCCAATCCTCATCACATCCTCAGAGGCAGTATAAATGATTCTGAAACCGTTAATGAGATTATTGACTTGAAACCCGATCTTTTGATTTCATATGGATGTTCAATAATTAAATCTGCTTTATTAAAGGAATTTTCTGGTCGCTTTATCAATCTCCACTTAGGACTATCTCCTTACTATCGTGGAGCTGGGACCAATTTTTGGCCTCTTGTGAATTTTGAGCCTTTTCTCATTGGGGCTACCTTCATGCATATCGATGAAGGAATAGACACAGGTCCAATTATACATCAAATCCGAGCTAGGATTTACCCTCAAGATACACCTCATAGCATAGGAAATAGACTAATAGCTGATGCAACAAAAACAATTGAAACCATAATTATCAGAGGAGTTTCGACACCAAATCAAATCGATTTCCAGAATTTTAAGGAGGAAAAAGTCTATAGAAATAAAGACTTTAATGAAGAAGCGGTTGCAAAAGTTTATTCTAACCTGAAAAACGGGATGATAGAAAATTACCTTTCCAAAAAAGGTGAATTCGAGCGCCAATTCCCTATTTTCCAAAACCCTAAATTTCTCTGACATGAAATCAATCATGTATCATTATGTGCAAAAGGACAATCTGTTTCTACCCAGTTTTAACCACCTACATGTAGATGACTTTATAAAACAGTTACAGTATTTTGCTTCAAATTTTGGTTTTGTAAGCCAAGAAGACTTTCTAATTTGCCTGGAGAGAGGAACCCCTCTTCCTGGAGTAGTTTTAACATTTGATGATGGATTGAAATGTCATTATTCAGAAGTTTTCCCTATTCTTAAAAATCTTGGAATTTGGGGTATTTTCTATGTCCCAACTGGAGTTTACCAAAAAAAGAAATTATTAGACGTTCATCGTATTCATTTATTATTAGGTTTAGGAAAGTCAGAAGAGATTCTGGATTATTTAAAAAATTCAATTAAACCAGAATACCTTACCGATATTAACCGGAAAGAATTCACTGAAAAGACCTATCAAATCCAGCAAAATGATGAAGCAACTTTTTTAATAAAGAGAATATTGAATTACTATATTTCATATGAATTTCGAGAATCGGTTTTGGATGAAATGTGTGATGTTTTTGTCCCTAAAAAGCTGACGACATTTTCGGAATTTTATGTAAATGAAAATGAATTAGTTGAAATGGAAAAAGAAGGAATGATTATCGGAAGTCATACAGTAAATCATCCTGTTTTGTCGAAATTGGACGATGACATTCAACGAAATGAAATAGTTCATTCATTTGAAGACCTAATTCGAATGGGCTTATCAATTCCTTTGAAAACTTTCTGTTATCCATATGGCGGTTTTCATTCATTTACTTCTGCAACTGAACAAATTCTAAAGGAAGAAAATTGTCTTTTTTCCTTTAATGTGGAATCAAGAGATATTTATAAACATGACTTACTATATAGAAAACAAGCTTTACCTCGGTACGATTGTAATGAATTCCCATATGGTCAGATTAGAAGATTAAAGAAAGCATAAGTCATGAATGACTCGCCAGTCAAAATCATTGAATTTCCGAAAATATCGGATCCTAGAGGTACCTTAACTTTCCTTCAATACCCCAATCAAATTCCATTTGAAATCAACCGTGTGTTTTGGACTTATGACGTACCTGGAGGGGAAATAAGAGGAGGACATGCTTACAAATCACAATCAGAAGTAATAATTGCTTTGAGTGGAAGCTTTGATGTAGTTGTAATGGACAAACTAGGAAACAAAATCAAATACACACTTAACAGGTCCTATTATGGACTTTATATTCCTCCTCAAAACTGGAGGCATATGGAGAATTTTTCAACCAATGCACTCAGCCTTCATATCTCAAATAAAAAGTTTGATGAGTCTGAATATATAAGGGATATTTCAGTATTTATGGAAAATGAAAGACTTTAATTATTCAAGGATAGAAGACTGTAAACTTATTTCTTTTGATAAAAACCATAGAATCAAGGGAAATATTACTGCCGTTAATTCAGGAGAAGAAATACCATTTGAAATTAAAAGAGTTTATTACCTATATGATATTCCTGGAGGAGAAGCCAGAGGAGGGCATGCTCATAAAAACTTAAAACAGTTAATTATTGCTGGTAGCGGAAGTTTTGAACTTATCCTTGATGATGGTTTCAATTCAAAAAAAATTCGATTATCCCAACCTTATGAAGGAATATTAATACCACCAGGAATTTGGAGAGAATTAACTTCCTTCTCAAGTGGATCAATTTGTTTGGTTTTAGCTTCAGAGATTTACCTTGAAGAAGACTACATCAGAGACTATGAGAATTTCAAAAATAAAAAACGTAAAAATTCATCCAACAGCTGAAGTCTATACGAGTAATGTTGGAGAAGATTCCTTTATCTGGCAGTTTTCTGTAATATTAGAAGAAGCGATTATAGGTAAAGATTGTAATATTAATGCCCATGTATTTATTGAAAATAAGGTAAAATTAGGACACAGGGTAACAATAAAATCAGGGGTATATATTTGGGATGGAACTATTATAGAAGACGATGTTATGGTAGGTCCAAACGTGACTTTTACAAATGATAAATATCCTAGATCAAAAAACATAAACTACAAACAACTAAAAACACTTCTCAAAAAGGGGTGTAGTATTGGAGCTGGATCAATAATTTTAGGAGGAATTCAAATTGGCCAATATGCTCTGGTTGCTGCCGGCTCTTTAGTAAGCAAGGATGTTCCTGATTACGCCTTAGTTTTAGGAAATCCAGCAAAAATTGTAGGATGGGTTGGAGAAGATGGGATACCAATGATTAAAATGGATGATATTTGGATAGATTCAAAAGGTAACCATTGGAAAATAAAAGAAGAAAAATTAACCCGCCTATGAAAATCCCCTTTTTGAATTTTGATGAAATGCATTATCCACTTCGATCAAAGATGATTGAGGCATTTACGAATTTTTATGATCGTCAGTATTATGTTATGGGCGATTCTTTAAAGCTTTTTGAATCTGAATATGCCACTTTCAGCCAAGTCAATTATGCTATTGGGACGAGCAATGGCCTAGACGCTCTTTTTTTATCATTAAAGGCTACTGGAATAGGACCTGGCGACGAAATAATAATTCCTTCCAACACATTTATAGCATCTGCACTTGCTGTTTCATTCGTAGGAGCAAGACCAGTATTCGTAGAACCAAGAAGAGATACATATAATATTAATCCAGATCTAATTGAGGATAGTATTACTTCTAGAACAAAGGGGATAATTCCTGTTCATCTTTATGGTCAATCTGCAGAGATGAAACAAATAATGGAAATTGCAAAACACCATCAGCTTTGGGTTATTGAAGATAATGCTCAAGCACACGGTTCTGAATTTAATGGAAAAATTACAGGTAGCTGGGGTCATATAAATGCAACAAGCTTTTATCCAGGAAAAAATTTAGGTGCCTTAGGTGACGGGGGAGCAGTAACCACCAATTTTGAAGATTTGGCGGAAAAGGTAAAAAGCTTGAGAAATTATGGGAGCAGAGTCAAATATCATAATACCGAGCTAGGACATAATATGAGACTTGATGAACTTCAATCTTCATTTCTTTCTATAAAACTACCATTCCTAAAAGAGTGGACACAAAAACGGAGGCAAATTGCCTCATGGTATTCAAATTATTTAAAAGATCTACCTGAAATAATTCTTCCTGAAATTCACCCTAACTCTGATCATGTTTACCATCTTTTTGTTATTCGAACAAAGAAAAGAAACTCCCTCCAGGAGCATTTGAATCAAGAAGGTATTGGCACGTTAATTCATTATCCTATACCTCCGCATTTGCAAGAAGCATATTCATCCCTTGGGTATAAAAAAGGTGATTTCCCAATCGCTGAGGAACTTGCCGAAACTAGCCTAAGCCTTCCAATTTGGCCTGGAATGACAGAGGAAATGGTAATTCAAATAAGTGAAAAAATATGGGAATTTTTTGAGGGTCCTAATTAAATCAAATAGAACCCAAAACATTGTTATTTAATTTATTTTTTAATAATACTTTTTTAAATCAAATCTTAACTTTTTTATAAAGAAGCTTCCGAAAGATTGAAATCCTTTGTGAAAAACAGGTAGTTTTAAACTACTTTAAAACAAGGAAAAACTAAACTCCCCAATCATAATGTGGAAATATTTTGAATATTTAAAATTAGGCAGAAGAATTTCTAGAGACT
The DNA here is from genome assembly GCF_004571135.1 of Algoriphagus kandeliae. GTDB lineage: Bacteria > Bacteroidota > Bacteroidia > Cytophagales > Cyclobacteriaceae > Algoriphagus > Algoriphagus kandeliae. Next base: position 195,750 of record NZ_SPSB01000001.1, on the reverse strand, counting down.
TTTTCTTTCAGGATGCACAAGTAAAGTCAAGTAATGAATTAAATAAAGTTGGAAAAAGAACAGATGTTATTAACATTTTACTGAGCCTGTTCAAACGGGAAACAGCATATTTAGAGATTGGAGTAAGAGACCCCAAATCAAATTTTCTAAAAATAAATTCGAGGCGAAAATTTTGTGTAGATCCAGGATTTGAAATGAAAGTAAATGAAGCTGATTTCAAATTTACATCAGATGAGTTTTTTCTGAAATTTAGAAATGGTGAGTTCAATAACATCCCTAATAAATTTGATGTAATTTTCATTGATGGATTACATACCGCCGAACAAGTTAATAGAGATATTATTAATTCTTTAGATTTTCTAGCAGAGGATGGCTTTATTGTACTTCATGATTGTAATCCCCCAACAGAATGGCATTCAAGGGAAAAATACAGTTTTAAATTATCACCGGCAGGAGATTTTTGGAATGGAACTACTTGGAAAGCATTTTTGAAATGGCGACAAAAAACAGAAATGTTTTCATGTTGCGTTGATATAGATTGGGGTGTGGGGGTACTCTCCAAACGATTAAATATTGGTGAAGCAAATAAAAATAATAACGAATTTTTCGAATTTGAGAATTTTAACAAAAATAGAAGCGAATCTTTAAATTTAATTAGCTTGGAAAAATTCGAAGCAATACTTTTTAATCAACCAAAATTTGATGTTTCATAAAAAAGAAATTAAAATCAACTTGACCGGAAAGATCGAAAAAGGTTAAAGATTATTGGAGGAATCAAAGATCTCAAAACTGTATTGACTGTCTGAAAACTTGGTTGGTCTTTTAAGGAAACCTTATTGCCAAAGTAATTTTTATAATCTTCATTATTAGCAATCGTATAATTAAACTTTCTCCTTCTGCTAAGCATTTCACTACGATTTGTTGTCATACTAGATGAATGAATCCTAACAAGGACCTGAGCTTTTTTTGCATAGCCCACATGATGGAATTTATAACCTTTGAGAGCACAACGAAAATTAAATTCCCAATCTTCAAAAGCCTTCAAATTTTCATTCAGAAATCCAACTTGAGCTAAAACTGATCTAGGAAACAAGGGAGCACTTACAATAAATGGGTTTTTAATTCTAAATAAAGAAATCACATCATTTTGATCCCACATTGTTATTGGTACTTCCGGAAGTGCCCCATTCTTACCCATCACGCGCTGCTTTTCTACTCCTTCATTATCGTAGAAATATCTATTTCCTGAAACAGGAATCAAATCCTCCTTACAAAAACTGATTTGATTAGATAATTTGTTTTTTTCTAAAATATCATCCGCGTCCAAAAATTGTATATAGTCTCCTTTTATTGATTTAAGTGCTTTATTCCTTGCAGAACTTACACCAACATTTTTCTCTAAATCAATAAACCTATACCTAGAATCTTTATGCACCCAAGAATTTGCAATTCTAACTGTTTCATCTTTACTCCCATCATTAACAATTATACATTCCCAATTTGGATAAACTTGATTTTGAACACTTTCAAGACAATCATTCAAGTATTTACCCTGATTATAACAAGCTACAACAATTGAAACTTTAATTTCTCCAAAGGAACTATTTACCATATTATTACAATGGAAGATCGTTGAATTGTTTTTGATGTGAGGCAGTCCAGAATTCAGGGTTTGAAATTATCTCCAAAAAGAGTTGATTACTATTTCCTTGGCCAAAATCGAAAGCTTTTGCTCCTTTACCTTGAGATCTTGCCTGACTAATTGCTTCTTTAATAGACTCCATCGAAAAATCACTATGGATGATGGAATCCCCTGATGCTCTATTCTTTTGCCTACTTCCAAGGTTTATACTAGGAACACCATAATATGGTGCTTCCCTTATCCCTGCACTACTATTCCCAATAATAAATTCTGCATTTTTTAATAGAGTAAGAAAGTATTCAAATCGGAGAGAAGGAAAAACCTTAAATCTTGGGTGATTATTGAATTTCCCATATGCCTTTAAAATTTGAGAAGTCCCCATATCATTATTTGGAAAAATCACCACATAATTTCCACTATCCTTTAAAAGTGTCTCGGCTAAAACATTAGCATAACCTTCTATTTGATCTACCTCAGTAGTTACAGGATGAAACAAAACCACTGAAAATCGATCAAAAGGGATTTGATAGTATTCTTTAACTTTTACTAACTCCGGCAAAGAATTTGAAAACATCACATCAATATCCGGAGAACCAATAACAAAGACTTGAGATTCTAATTCACCCATTTGCACTAAGCGCTTTTTTGCAAGGTCGTTGGAAACAAAATGAAAATGACTCAATTTACTTACTGAATGTCGGATGAGTTCATCAATTGTCCCTGAGACTTCTCCTCCTTCTATATGCCCCACCAAAATATTATTCAGAGCACCAACAATAGCTCCTGCCAGAGCTTCGACACGATCACCATGAACAATTATTAAGTCCGGTTTATTTTCTTTAATGTAGCCAGAGAATCCATCAATGGTTTTTGCCAAAGTCAAATCCATTGTTGTTTCCGAGGTATAGTTGAAAAACTTGAACAAATTTGAAAACCCACATCGCTCAATTTCTATGACAGTTTCTCCGTACTGTTTATGCATATGCATGCCTGTTACAAAAATATCTACTTCAAACTGTTCTGCCTTATCGCAAATTTCAATTAGGGATTTTATTTTACCGAAATCTGCTCTCGTCCCGGTTAGAAAGAGAATTCTCTTCATTTTTTAGAGGATTGCTTAAATAATATAAAGTAAATAAGGAAGAAATTAGTTTTAGCCATGAAGTATGTCTCAACAAAAAACATTTTGACTAATCCAAGGTGACCAAATACAATTTTTTTCGCTACTTCTGAAAATCTGATTTTAGTACCCCAAAGATCATAATTTCCTTGGGTCTCAGTTTTAAATCTAAAGTAATAAGACGCAGGGGTTCGCTTTAAATCATAACAAAAAATGGCTGGTACCAAATCTAATTCATAGCCTTCTTTTAAAACTCTAAGGGACCATTCCTTATCTTCAAAGGTCACAATAGAATCCTTGAAAGGGATTTTTTCCCAAACTTTTTTTGAAAAAGCAGATCCAGCAAATAAGAGAGCTGAGTCTATCGGACTATCCTCTGGTGCAACACCATTAATATACATCTTGTAATCCCTTTCAGTATGAATGCATCGGACTCCAGCTAATTTTGGATTTTCTTCAAACCTATTTTTAATTAATTTGAAGAAGTCATGACTTATTGGAAAGGCGTGTGCACTAAAAATAACGACAATTTCATGAGAAGCCGATTTGGCAGCCAAATTTGCACTTTTACCATATCCAAAATCAGATATATTTACCCATTTGACCCCGTATTTCTCTCCAATCAATCTACTATTATCTGTTGAATCATTGTCTATGACAACTATTTCATCAATATCTTCAGAATAGCGCTTAGATAAATTAAACAAGGAAAATTCAAGGTTCTTTTCTTGATTCTTATTCCGAATCACTACAGAAACCTTTTTACTCATAGTCAGAGAACTTTAGGTGTTGATCTTTTTTCAATGATTTTTTTGCTTTCTTTCCTAGAATCTCAGAAAACTTTTCAGCCAATATCTCTCCTGTCCCAGGTCTTTTAACCCAGATATTTTCCTTTGTAAACTCCTCTCCTTCTTCAATGTCTTTTATTGTAACCACCGTAGCAAAGGCAAAATCAATGGTGACCTTTTCTTCCTTAGCAGGTTCTTTTCTCCCACCTGACATTTGGAAAATAAGATTTGCACCTTCAATCAATTTTTTTGTTTCTTTTTCATCCATAGAGCAAACAATATCAGGACCTGTTCTTTGCATATGATCTGTAAAATGCCTTTCTAAAATAGAAGCACCTAATGCAACCGCAGCAAAACAGGCGTGATTACTCACAGTATGGTCACTTAATCCTACAGGAACGCCCGGAAAGTTTTCCATTAATTCTTGCATAGCACCTAATCGTACCAAATGATAAGGCGTTGGATATAGATTTGTTGTATGGAGCAGTGCAAAAGGAACATTAAACTTTTTTATAGTTTCTACGGATTTTTTGACACTTTCCAATGTATTCATTCCTGTAGATAATATCATCGGTTTACCAAAAGATGCAATATGTTCAAGCAACGGCAAATTGTTACATTCTCCACTACCTATCTTAAATGCCGGTACATCCATACTTTGAAGTCTATCAGCTGCCGCCCTTGAAAAAGGAGTAGAAATAAAAATCATCCCTTTTGATTCTACATAGGCTTTCAGTTGGCGTTCTTCATCTTCATTCAAAGCACACCGTTCCATAATTTCATAAATAGAAACATCTGCATTGCCAGGAATTACTTTTCTAGCCTCTGCACTCATTTCATCTTCCACTATATGAGTTTGATGCTTTACAATTTCTACACCGGCTCTTGCAGCAGCATCCACCATTTCAAAGGCAGTTTTGAGGCTCCCTTCATGATTTATTCCTAATTCAGCTATTACCAAAGGTGGACAACCTGGTCCAACCTCCCTATCTTTAATTTTAAAGGTTGACATAATTATTTTTTTTCGAAGAGAAATTCGGCTAACAAAAGATCCTTAGGTTCATCAATATCCAGATTTGCAAACACATGGTCTAGGACGAAAGGATACACATCATCACCAATGATTTTTTTTTCTTTTAATATGAGCTTAGAAGAAGATATGTACAACAAACCATTTTCATAAAACAAAGGCTCAATGTCCTGCATCCTCTGACCAGGAGAATAATTTTTAGGTTCAAAATGAGAACCCTTAATGGTCCCAAATTTTTTATTTAATGGACTGAACGTACAGAGGCTGGAAGCAAAAGATTGCTCAAATACTTGCAAAGCTTTTCTAACTAACCCCTCAGGCCTTAGAGGATTTGTTACTTGCAATAAAACCACTGCGTCGCAATTTATATGATGATCTTTAAAATATTTTAATTGATCTTCAATAACATCCACAGTTGGAGTGAAGTCATTAGCCAAACTTGAGTTTCTGGAGTATGTCCTAATTCCAAAATGAGAGCATAATTCTAAAATTTCCTCATCATCAGTATTAACCCAAATGTTTTCAGGTAAAATTCCTTCTGAAATAGCATAGTCAATTGAATGCTGGAATAATGGCTTCCCTTTCAATAGGACTTTATTTTTACCCGGAAATCTTTTAGAACCTTTCCTAGCTGGAATAATAACTTGATAATTTGAGGAAATAAACATGCTACTTTTTTGAAATGAGCTGTTCAAAATTAGCCTAATAGATCGAAAAATCGACCTTTTTTAATCATTTAATAATTAGAATATCTCTTTTCAAGAGAATTTTTAACCATCTGAATAATTAAAAAAATATGATTCAGGTAAAACAGCTTCGCTATTCTTTTAGAAAAAAATTGGAAATACCTTTATATAAATTTTTAAATAAACACTTCGTATGTGTGGAATTGCAGGAATCGCAAATAGTTTTTCCCCAAAAGAAAATACAGAGAACAAAGTCCTCAAAATGTGTCAAATAATGCGGCATAGAGGACCTGACAACACAACAATTTCGAAATATCCAAATGCTGTATTCGGTCATAATAGACTTTCATTGATTGATATAAATGAAAGATCTAATCAACCTTTTCAAAACGGCAATTTTGCTCTGGTATTCAATGGGGAAATCTATAATTATCTAGAACTTAGAAAAAATTTGACTAAGGAGTTCTATTTAGAATTCAAGACTACCTCAGATACAGAAGTTTTATTTTTCTCTCTAATCCATTGGGGAATTGAATTGACTCTTAAAAGATTAAAAGGAATGTTTGCTTTTGCCTTTTATGACATATTAAATGGAAAAGTATATTTAAGTCGAGACAGAACGGGGATGAAGCCTCTTTTTTATTCCGTGCAAGAAGGGCAATTGGTCTTTTCTTCTGAGTTAAAGGGAATTTGGGTTCTTGATGAATTCAAAAAGCTGAATGAGAAATACCTAAGTATCGCAACTTTTGCAGAATTTGAATATTCAAGAAGGTTAAGTGCTATTATTGGGGTAAAACAGCTTGAGCCTGGAACATTTTTAACATTTGATATAGAAACAAGTATTTCCAAAATTGAATACTACTTTAAAATGTCTGATTATATATCAGAACCTGAATTCGAAAGAAGAGCAAGAGCTAATGGAAATGAGATACTAGAAGAGTTTGAATATATTTTCTCTGAAACAATATTCAAAGTAATGGCAGCCGATGCAAAAATGGGAGCCTTTGTAAGCGGAGGAATAGATTCATCGTTGTGTGTAGCAATAGCATTTCAAAAAGCCCCATTAAGTCTTTTTACATCAAATGTAGTAGGTAAACACTCAGAGTTACAAAACTCAACCTACCTATCCAAAATCCTTAATGCAAATCTATATAAACACGATTTTACACCAGAGTTATTTTTGAAGTCGTGGGCCAAAGCTACTTGGTTTTATGAATCCCCTATTTTGTCACATCCTAATGCAGTTCCTTTTCAATATGTAAGTGAACTTGCTAATCTACATTCCTGTAAAGCTGTTTTAACTGGGGAGGGATCTGATGAATTATTCCTGGGTTACCCAAGACTACTGACTAGACAATTTGAAGGTCTAATAAAATCACCATTCAATATTTTAAATTCAATCTATAAAAAAGTCCCAGGCATTTCAAGGTATTTAAATCTTGACAACAACAACTTTCATGAAGACTTTTTTCAATTTTTGGGAGGCTATGAATTGAAAGAAAAACAGCTTGAAAATCTCAAAGCCTATGATTTTCTAAAAAACAAAAATATTGCGTTTGATCAAGCAATGACATTAAATATGCTTGAACGAAGTATTCATAGCCTTCTTTGGAGGAATGACCGCATGGGAATGATGCATAGTATAGAGTCGCGCTTCCCTTTTTTGTATGAGGATATCATTGAGTTTTCCATAAATCTTCCTAGAAAGCATAAAATAGGTATGACTTCTAAAATCTATAATTACAAGCATCCATTCTTGATTGATAAGCATATAGTAAGAAAACTCACAGAAAAAGTTTTGGACAAAAAGTTGGCATATATTCAAAAAAAAGGATTCCCAGTTGCCGGATTAATGAATATTTCAGTTAATTCAGAGTTTTTCTATAACGGCTTTTGGCAAAAAACTTTAGGACTAACTCCGTCTGCACTAAAACTTATTAAAGAAAATAGCCACGCTTATTTTATTGCAAAACTTGCATCAGTAGAAATTTGGGGAAGTTTATTTTTTGAAAATCAGACCATTGATGAGGTTGAGAAAAGAATCTTAGCACACATCAGTTTGACCCCTTAAATCAAAAAATGGTGACAACAAATGGATTAAAAGAAATGATTGAAGGTTAAAAAAAATTTTCAGTTTAATCCTTCAAAATTACCTAATTAAGATAAACACACCTGATTTTTCAATTACTTCACCACCTCTGCTCACAAATCTTCCCCTATACACATAATTACCATTAGGTGCATCCTTTCCATTTAAAGTTCCATCCCATCCCTTATCTTCTAATGAATTGGTTTGATAAATTAATTCACCCCAAGTATTGAATATATAGAATTCCATACTACTAATTCCTCTGAATTCAGGTTTGAAGAATTGATTTTTCAAACCATTTGGAGTAAATGCATTTGGAACGATAACATCGAATTCATCAACGACATTAACAAGCATTTCATAAATAGAAACACATCCGATTTCATCTATTACTCTAAGTTGAACTGTATATGTACCAATCTTATTGTAACTATGAACAGGATTTTGAAGAGTACTAGTATTGCCATCTCCAAAATCCCAATCCCATTTTTGGGCATTCCCTCTCGTCAAATCGTTAAAATAAACATCCTCTCCTAGTGGTATATCCTCTTTCTCAATAATGTTACCTCCACCAAAATCTATAAGGAAGCTGAAATCAGCTTCTAACAGAGTTTCAGCAATTACCACCCGAATTCGTTGAGGTTGATTCCAACAAGAAGTTCCTTTTACTGAACTACTTACTCTATAATCGCCAGAAAGATCAACTGCTGAAATATCTTCAAGGCGCATAATTGTACCTACTGGAGAAACTACATTGTAATCATAAACAGCAGGATTATACCCTTCAATATAATCGGTAAGGTCTACTGTACCAGTTGGATCACACACAATTGATGGGTTAGAAACTCTAAGATTAGGTATTCCTGTTACTAATACCTCGGCCTTTTCTGAAGTAGATCTGCAGACATCTGAGCCTGTAGCTAACACGAAGTATTCATAATTCTGACCCGAAGCTTGAAGTCCTTGTATTGTAAGAATTCCATTTGAATCAATTTGATAACTTACATCACCATAATCTCCTGGAGTTATTATACTGTTACCTTGCTGATCGAAGTACCAGGAATATTGAACATCGGAAGACGCCGAAGGAACCGAAGGAATCAAAACTGCAGACTCTCCTTCACAGATTGCTGCATCATTTACATCAATAATGGTAGGGATAGTTTGAATTTGAACAACATCATCAACTATAGTTTCACAGCCTAAAGCATCTCTAATAATTATTTCATAATCTCCTATCCCTAAATCGGAAAACGACACAACTCCGTCTGAAGAATCAACTGTACTAACTATTACCGAATTTAAGACGAGGTCGATTTCATATCCCGGATCACCTCCCAAAACCATAAAACTTATACTCCCGTCATCTTGTCCACAAGTGGCATCGTTTATTTCCAAATTTTGGACGTTAATTGGTGCTGAAGGACCCTTAATTTCCAAATCAGAAAGAATGGTTTCACAGCCTTGACTTGTTCTTATTGTTACTGAATAAACTCCTTGTTGAACAGAGAACACATTTGAATTCTGGAAATTAACCCCATCAATAGAAAATTGATAGTCTCCAGAGCCTGAGGTAGCATTAATTTCAATTAACCCTCCTTCACCAAAACAAATTTCCTGAGTCAAATTTGCGGTTGCATTTGGCAATTGATTTACCACCACTTCCGTTCTAGCAACAAACCCTTCACAAACATCAGAACCTTTTGCAATTACATAAAATTCATAAGGTAGGGTGGAATAAGGAAGACCAGTGATTATTAATACACCTTCCGGTGAAATCTCATAAATGATACCGCTCGGATCAGGACTTGGACTAGAAATTATTTGTTGATTGGTCTCTGAATCAAAGAACCATAAAAATTCATAATCTGTAGCTGGTGGGTCCAATTGAGGAATTAATCTAATTTCAGAGCCCTCACATACCTCTTGGTTGTCTACTAAAATCTGAGTAGGACCATCTACTAATTCAATTTCCTCTGAACTGACCTTGCAACCTTTACCATCAAGAACTTCAAATAAATACAATCCTGTTTCTAGATCATCAAAAATCAATTCAGAACCAGAAAGCGTAATTGAATTGATCAATTCACCATCTTTAAAAAGACTAACTGAATATGAATCCCATCCTCCTGTGATTTGCGCTTGAATCTTACCATTATCAGCGCCACATCCGGGATCAATTTTAATTACGTCATTAATGGTAAGAGCAGATTCTGGCCCCATAATTTCTATTGATAAACTTTGGGTACAGCCTGCTTGATTTATAACATCAAGAGAATAAATCCCAGACTGAAGATCAAGGGCTTCTAAATCCTCTAAATTCATTGGGGCTCCTCCGTTTAAAGAGTAAGTGAATTCTGGTAATATTCCTGAAACAGGAATAATTTTACCATTTGAATCCCCAAAGCAGGAAACGGGTGAGGTTTCAAACATTGCATCAGGAAATTCAAATACCTCAACCTCAACTTTAATTTCTTGACCTGTACAAACTACATAGAAATAGAAATCATGAGTTCCTGCAGGAAGATTCTCAATATTAAGCTGTGGATTGACCCAATCAGAATCATCAATGGTATAAATGATTGAAGGATCCTCTGAATCAGGTCCATCAGATATTAGCCCTTCTTGTCCAGGTTCCTTATACCATCTAACCTCAGTAGAAGCTGTAGGTTGTGTAGGATTCGGTACAACAAAAACAGGTTTGATGATTGCCGTTTCACCCAAACAAATATCAATTGGATTTATGATTTCATAAACTGGATCAGGAAGCTCATCAACTAAGAATTCGAAAACCTCTTGGCAGCCATTACTATCAGTAATTATAAGGAAATAAACTCCAGGGAAAATATCTTCAATCCCGGTTAAGGTCCCTGATGTTTGGATATCTCCAGAAATAGGATCGTCTTTTCTCCATTCAATGGAATAATCACCCGTACCTCCACTGATAATCAAATTTCGTATGGCTCCATTAGGAAGATCGCATTGTGCATTGATAATATCAGGTTTATTTGATTCTATTTTAGTTGCATTTGTAATTATTTCAACATTCTCGAAACTTGTCAAAATTCCTGAAACAATACTTGCATCCCTTACAAATACCGTATATGTGCCGACGGTTAGATTTTCAAATTTTGGTGAAGTTTGCCAATTCACTTGATCCAAACTAAACTCTACAGGAGCAGTACCTCCCACAATATCCTCTAATGTTATTGATCCATCACTTCCATCGAAACAGGTAACAGGTTCGGTAATAATCTCTGCAGATAATGGTGCTTTAACTACTATCACTGCCTCAGTTATAGTTAAGCATATTCCATCACCTGAAATTTCATAATAATAAGTATAGGTGCCAGGGGAAAGGTTTTCTAAAGAAAGTACACCATTTGAATCTATCAGATATACTACACCATTGGTGTCTGGGTCAGGACTTGAAATAATTTTCTCTGTAGCTTTTGAGTCAAAATACCAGATCAAATCATAATCGACACCTGCTGGAACAGACAAATCGGGAGTCAAGATCCCAACTTCTCCCAGCATAATCTCTTCAAATAGGTCATTTGAACTTATCAATGTTCCGGATTCATTGGTTAAAGTGAACAAATCATCAACTGATTCGACACAGTCATTTTCATCTGTTACTTTAACTGAATATGTATCTGGAGCAAGGCCTTTTATTTGATAAGTATTTCCTGTTTGGATCAAGGCAAAATTTGTATCATTTAATGCTTGACCATTGATCTCAACGGAGTAAATCCCTGTTCCTCCAGCAATTTCAAAAATGATTTCTCCATTTTCTTCATCACAGGTGGGATTGGTGAAATTAATTGCAGAAATAACTAATTCTTCAGGCTCCCTAATCTCAAAATTCAAAAATTGTATACAACCTGAAGTATTTTCTACTTCTAAGGTGTAGTTACCTGGAATCAAATCTAAAAACACTCCTGTTGAATTTGAATCTCCATTATTTAGAGTATACAAATACGAGGAATCATGCCCTGTTTCCACGAAAACAGATCCATCATTAGCTCCGAAACAGGAAATATCCTCTACATTCAACGTAATGTCAGGACGTGCTGTAACAGTTAAAGTAGCAGGTGTAACTTGAGTACAAATACCATCTCCGCTTATTCTTAAGAAATATTCAAATTCACCAACGGGTAAATTCTCCATGCTTAGAACACCTTGGCTATCGATTTGATAAACTATTCCATCCGAATCCGGGGTCGAGGACGAAACGATCTCTTGAGTAGCAGAAGCGTCTCTATACCATCTCAAATCTGCTTGTACACCTGAAGGAACGGTAATATCTGGAACTAATTGTGCTGTTTCCCCTTCACATATTTCTTCAAAAATCGGATTAGAGTTAATAGCAACTCCTGTGTTATTTGTTAAGGTAAACAAGTCTATCTCCTCCACCTGACAACTATTAGCATCAATTACAGAAATCGAATAGTTTCCTGGTGCTAAATTTTGAACCGTGTAAACTCCTCCATTTTCTGCAAAGTCAAAATTTGTAGCATTTAGATCTTCCCCATTGATGGAAATGAGATAAGGCTCTACCCCTCCATTAATGGTGAAAATAAACTCTCCATTAATTGCATCACATGTAGGGTCAGTAAAATCAACTGAGCTAATTAACAATTCATTTGGTTGTTCAATTTGAATCTCTACAATTTGAATACAACTGGTTCCATTACTTACTTCAACCGTATAGTTTCCTGCTGCTAGATTTTCAAACGTACCTGAATCATTGGTTTCTCCAGTATTCAATTTGAAAATCAAACCTGTTTGACCCCCTGATTGGACAGAAATCCTACCCGTATTGGCTCCAAAGCAAAGAATATCTTCTTTTTCGAAGATTACCTCAGGAGTAAAATTCACCTGAAGTTCTGTTTCGATTTTTGGCCCAGAACAAACCAAATCACCTGATACCTCAAGATAAAAGAGATATGGATCCTCTTTTGATGGAACCCCAGTCAGTTCCAATTGCCCTGAGGAATTTATCACTGCAGTTCCTCCAAAAACCTGATCTCCTGAATTGATTTGCACTTCATTGCCTGATTCATTAAAATAAAACCAATTAAACACCGGACTTGAACCAGCTTGGTTAACAGTAATAGGAGACAAAATTCCAGTGTTAGCTAAGCCTGTAATAGGATCAAAAGCACATATTTCATCACCTTGACTATAAAACTCAGGGACTTCCAAAGGAGTGAGTGTAACAGTGATAATTGCTGGAGGACAACCATTTTGATCTGAAAGTTCAAATTGATAATTGCCGCCTGCTAAATTTTCAAGCAGCACTTCTGAGCCTTCTTGGGATAAATCAAACTCAGAAATCTGCGCCCCATTCATTGTTAACGTATAATCCGGATTACCCCCTAAAAGTTGTAGCAAAATCTGGCCATTATCCAAATTACATGAAGGATCTTGCTGAGAAAGTACCTGAATTTCCAGAGGTCCCGACGGTCCCTCAACCTCTACATCCACAATTTGAGGACATCCTGCTGGTGTATTCACCTGAATGGAGTAAACCCCAGCAGCAAAAGTGAAGGACTCTAATTCTGATTGAGAAACAGATGGTGCTCCGTCAATCGAATAAGTGTAATCCGAACTAGTTCCTGATATTGGAAGTATTTTACCATCTAATTCTCCAAAACATGAAACAGCATTAGATTCAAAAGTCACTTCTGGTGTGTCATAGACATCGACGTCAATTTTGATTTCCTGACCCGTACACACCACATAGAAATAAAATTCATGAGTTCCTGCAGGAAGGTTCTCTACCTGCAAAGCAGGATTAAGCCAATCTGTGTCATCGATAGAATATATGATAGAAGGATCATTTGTATCTGGCCCATTCTGAATCAATTCAGTTTGATTTGGCCCTTTGTACCATCTTATTTCAGTAGCAGATGCAGGTGGTAAACTTGGATCTGGGGCGATGTGAATTGGGGTAATCTGAATAGGCTCTCCAAAGCAGGCATTTATAGGATCAACCAATTCATAAAGGGGATCAGACGCGGCAATAATTGTATAATCAAATATTTCAACGCACCCAAACTCATCCGTGATAATAAGATAATAGGTTCCAAGGCCTAAATCCTCAATCCCGGTAATAGTGCCTTGATTCAGCAAGGCACCTGTTGTCGGATCATCTTTTCTCCATTCAAAATTATAATTTCCAGAACCGCCTGTAACCAAAACATCCCTGATTGCTCCGTTATCTAATCCACATGATACAGGTAATTCAACAGCTTGGTTTTCTTCAATTGGACTAGATTCTGTCAGTGTATAGATAGGCGTTTCAAACTGACAAGATGTAGTTGTATTGGTAATCCTCACCTGATAATCCCCAGCAGTAAGACCCGAAAAATTACCGTCTGGAACTGTTTGAATTACACTGCCACTGGAAACCTGAATCAGTTCATAACTGAACGGGCCTGAACCAACCGGAACACCAATCACTTCCAGCGTACCGTCATTTCCACCAAAACAACTTACATTTCCTAGCGCAAAATCTGCTTCAGGAAGTGGATTAACTTGAACATCTTCTGAAAAATCCAGATCGCAGCTACCAACTCCTCTTACTTGTAAGATGAAGGTGTAGGTATTTGGATCAATATTGTTTAGGGTCAATACAGGAGGAGTGATCCCTGTAGTTGATGATACTGAATAGGTACCTCCGGCAAAGCTTCCACTTGTACTACTCAGTGGAGTCCCTCCTGCCACCCAAGTGTAGGTAACCGGATCAACCAAGGTCCCAACCTCTACTATTGTAGGGGTCAGTATAATAGTTTCTCCAAAACAATATTCTGGATTGACTGTAATATCAATATCCGGTACTGGAGTGGTTCCTACCAATTCGGTTCTGGTAACTACACACCCATTCGCATCTTCAAAAATGAATTCATAATTATCAGATTCTAGGTTAGTAAAAGTATAGGTCACTCCAGAAATAACCGGAGTTATCCCCAATGCTGATCCATCCTTGGAAGCACTTACAAATGAATATGGAGCAGTTCCTCCTGTCAAAGTCAAAGAAATAGCTCCGTTATCTACGACCCCACATGTAGTAGGTGTCGAAATTATGTCAAGAACCTCAAACTCTGAAGGTTCGATTAAGGTGTAAACTGCCGTCTGAAACTGACAAGATGTAGTTGCATTGGTAATCCTCACCTGATAATCCCCAGCAGTAAGACCCGAAAAATTACCATCTGGAACTGTTTGGATTATACTGCCACTGGAAACCTGAATCAGTTCATAACTGAATGGTCCTGAACCTACCGGAACACCTATAAGCTCGAGTGTACCATCACTACCACCAAAACAACTCACATTTCCTAGCGCAAAATCTGCTTCAGGAAGTGGATTAACTTGAACATCTTCCGAAAAATCCAGATCGCAGCTACCAGCTCCTCTTACTTGTAAGATGAAGGTGTAGGTATTTGGATCAATATTGTTTAGGGTCAATACAGGAGGAGTGATCCCTGTTGTAGCTGATACCAAATAGGTACCTCCGGCAAAACTTCCACTTGTACCAGTCAGTGGAGTCCCTCCTGCAACCCAAGTGTAGGTAACCGGATCAACCAAGGTCCCAACCTCTACTATTGTAGGTGTCAGTATAATAGTTTCTCCAAAACAATATTCTGGATTGACTGTAATATCAATATCCGGTACTGGAGTGGTTCCTACCAATTCGGTTCTGGTAACTACACACCCATTCGCATCTTCAAAAATGAACTCATAATTACCAGATTCTAGGCTAGTAAAAGTATAGGTCACTCCAGAAATAACCGGAGTTATCCCCAATGCTGATCCATCCTTGGAAGCACTTACAAATGAATATGGAGCAGTTCCTCCTGTCAAAGTCAAAGAAATAGCTCCGTTATCTACGACCCCACATGTAGTAGGTGTTGATACCAAATCAATTACTTCTAAAGGAGCGGGCTCGGTTATAATTAGGTCAGCAGACTCTCCTATACATGTAGCATTTGCCTGATTAAAATACCTAATCCTATAAGTTCCGGGTGAGATATTCTGAAACAATACATCCCCAATTGCCACATCTGAAACATCACTAAATCCAGCAACAGGGATCCCTGAATCTGATATTAGAGTATACGTTATCCCATTTGGTTCATCTGTATCTTGAAGGCTTATAATCCCATCATTAGCTTGGAAACAAGTCGCATCCTGGGTTACAAAAATTGGTGAAGGAATGAGAGATACATCGATTGAAAACTCATTTACTGCTTCTATGAGGTTACAGCCAATGAAATCAAAAACAAATGAAAAAGTACCTTCCGGTAAATTTTCTACAATTAGTTGTTCATCAGCATCAATCGTATAAGTGACTGTTGGGAAATTAGGATCTGAAACGGGAAAAGAAGCCGCTCCGGAAATAATAAATTCCGGTTGTCCACTTACTGCTAATCTTTTCCAGTTTTTTACGGGATTGACTGCCTGATCATCCGAGGTTATAGGAGTCAGAATCAACTGGTTTCCAGGAGTACATAAATTATTTGCAGACGAGGCAATCGAAAATGTCGGGAGGTCCAAAACTGGAACTGCCAAAGAGGTATTGTTTGTATAATTACATTCTAATAATCTATCAGGTGAGTCTACAGTTCCAGTATTATTTGCAATAATTACTAAGTTAAAATCACCTGTAGGGGGAATAAGTGGACTACTAAAAGTCACACCTATATAGTCGACCCATCCATCTGCTTGAGTGATAATTCGATCTGCTGTGATTTTTTCTCCTAAGAAAGTTAATGTTCCGTCAGCCTCCTCTCTATAAAAGGAGATTTCCATATCTGCCGGAATATCTTGTGCTGTGAAATTATTTTTCAGACTAAAGTTAACCTCAATTGACTGCGGTTCGCAGGTTCTTCTAGCAAAAAGACTACTATTGTCAATTTCTACATCAAATGCAGGAATATTGGCTGTCCGGCAACCACTATCATTATAAAAAGTCCCTTGAACTAGGAATGAGTTTAGTGGCTGTGCATTTGGTGGAAAACACCCATCGGCAGGATCTAAATTTGGAAATAGATCAATAGCACGAATCGCATGGTTCAATTGATTTTGAGGAACAGAGAGATCACCTAAAATATTGACATTGAAATACCCATATTGATTCCATACAGGTCTTGCAGGAGCCCATGGATCAGATGCAGTTTCATAAACAGTTAAATATGCATCGGGTGTTGCGGGAAATCCAATTCCCGCAGTTGGATCAAAAATTTCAGCATCAGTAACCACAATTTCTGCTTCTCCATCGTTATCTAAATCAGCGACTACAGCTCCTTCACCAGCTGTGGCTGAATACACCGGGAATTTTGCTAAATCAGTCCCATCCGATCCTCTAATAATTCTTAATTCCTGTTCATCACGATAAACTAACTCTTGTTCCCCATCCTGATTAAAATCGAACATTGTGATCAAGGTATACCCAGATCGGTCATTCGTTGATTGGGGATATCCAGGTACAACCTGTAATGTTGTGGAAGGATTATTATATCTGAACATGGTTAGACGTTTATGAGACGTCACTCCAATTTCAGGAGCCAAATCCCCATCGATATCTCCTATAAAAGCAACACCAGTTCCAGATTCAAACTGATTATCCAAAGGGTTTGAATCTGGTGCTGGAGTATCATTAATTGTATTCCAAGCAATTAATTGAGGACTACTTGTGGGATTCCATACATATACAGTTCTTGAATCAATGACATTCCTTTCTCGAGCTGTCGTTACAATAACATCTAAACGTCCATCATTATTAATATCTGCAATGGATGTAAACCCATCTTTAGCTGGACTACCATTTACATTAAACCCGGCTTGAATTGGAGTCATGGACCAGGTACCCGCACTATTGGATACGTTATAAACAGTGTTTCCAGCCGCAAGTTCTAATCCAGGGCTATTAGTAATATCTGCAGCTACTGAAAGGGAGATCGATCCCCCATACATAAAGGAGCCTTCTCTAGAAACCTGCGAAATCCCTTGCCCCAATCCAACCCCTCCATCAATAAGGAATTCGCCAGTCTCAGCATTGAATATTTCATTATAGATATAAACTTCAGATATACCATCTTGGTCAAAGTCTGCTATTCCAGGGGCTCCTCCTGATCTATATTCGTAAGGTGCAGCTGGTGGCGCAACATTAACTTCTGTACCAGCAGGAACATTTCTTCCATAAATATCAGAAGATACCCATCGCTGAACGAAAGCTGCACCATTAAATTGATATGCAACCAATCTACTCTTATAGATCGGATTGGGTTCTGAACTTGAAACTGCTACAATAATGAAAGGATTCTCGTTCTCTATAACCCTTGCAATTAAAAAAGGATTTGGCCCCTCCATATTGATAAAAAATGGAGTGTTTATAGTATACGTATTATTTAAATTCGAACCATCATATTGATAAACCTGAATATTTCTAGTCTTATACAATAATTCATCTCCAGCAGTCCGGTTCCATGTTCCTGAACTAGCCAGAATTAAGACCTCCGCATTTCCATCTCCTGTTACATCACCGACGATAGGTGTCCCAAATGATGCTACATTTTTTAGTGGAGATTGAGCTGTTTTTTGAATCGAAAAGTCGCTGGTAAAGTCGACGTCAATTTCACAATCTAGGGTTGGGAAATTGATGTAGTCATCTATAAAAGTACCTCCATTAATTTCCTGGTCTTGAAAGGACTTTACCAGAATTGTGGCGAAGTTTTCAAAAAACAGAAAGAATAAAATGACTAATAAAATCTTCCCTCTAGACATCAAATAATTGATTTGCTAGCAACAATCAAAAATAAAGCCAAGGAGTGGCATAAAAAAACTCTACCGCAAATAGTATTTGACAAATCCATTAAATGCCCAAAATCCAGTGTAAAGGAAGGATTTAACCCAACTTAACCCTTGAGTTTCTTTAAGAAACTTAACATGCTTCCAAATTAAAGTCCATTTATTACTTGTTGCAGATCCTTTCCTCTGGCGATAGGTGGCAAGGATATCAACCATACCATAGGCTAAATAGCCTGATTTCAATAAAGATAGCCATAGGCCATAGTCTTGCTTTCGCCTATGTCTTGGCATATAGAATTTACCCGTTTGCTCCAAATCAATCATAACTGTTATTGTAGAGATAATTGTTCTCTTCAACAAAAACTTATAGTCAACAGGTTTGGTGGTAACGATTTCAGGAGCCAAGATTTTCTCACCCTCCTCATTAGTAAAATCATAGGAATGGAAGCTAAAAGCATAACCATTTTGTTTCATAAACTGGAATTGCTTAGCTAATTTGTCTTTATGCCAAGTATCATCACTATCTAGGAAGCATAAATACCTACCCTTTGCCTTATCAATACCTTTGTTTCGAGAAATACCTGAGCCTTCATTTTTTTCATTCTTAATAAGAATAAACCGGTTATCTCTCTTACAATATTCATCTAATATCAATCGAGAATCATCTGAAGAGCAATCGTCTATTAAAATCATTTCCCAATCGGAAAATGATTGATTTAGAACAGAATCTAGACAGGCTTTGAGATATTTTCCCGTGTTATATACAGGGGTTACAATGGATACTTGAGGATTGAGTTCTGAATCTTGGATCATAAAAGCAATTTACTTTTCTGAATAGAATTTATTCAAAAATAAAACAATTATAAGAGGTTAAAAGGAATACAATTTGAATAAGACTTTATTCTAAGTTTATCAAAAGCATCAAAAATAAAAAACCTCTCAAAAAGAGAGGTTTCTAATTTCAAGAGACCAAAAATCTTAAATTAAGAAATAGAAAATTTTGGAAGCCCCATAATTTGAATGTTATTCTATTTTTGAGATAAAATCTCTGAGCTTCCCCTTTTCTAACCTAAAGTCTTTAGCAACTTTAAATTTGACAGTTACTTCATCCTTGAAATATTTATTAGATTCATGAATAACCCAAGATTTTTCGATATCTGTTAATTTTTCCAGAGTCAAAATTTCGAGTCTACCTTTCTCGTATTGTACTGCTTGATAATCAATGGATTTATTATACTGAAAAAAAATATTCTTAAACATATAGTAAAGTGTGAGTGAGGGGAATAATTTGGTTTTACCATAAATGTTTTTCCCTACTCTCCCTTGGATTTCTTTTATTATTCTGTGTTCTCTACCACAAGCACAAGTAGCTGACTCATTTTCTAGAACTACGGCATCTCCCAATTGATAGCGAATGATCGGAAATGACTTTGAAACCAGATTGGTAATAATCAACTCTTGATTTTCACCTACTTCCACATATACTCCTTCTTCAACAATATGCATTTTACCTTCAGGACATTCAAAGGCAATTATCCCAGCCTCCGCGGCACCATACTCACTTCTTAGTTCTATATTAAAAGCTTGTTTTACAGCAGTTTTATAATGAGGAAAAATCTTCTCTGAAGTAGCCTTTACTAGCCTGAGCTTTTTGAAGTCTTTTGAAGCCTTGGGAATTAATTTAGCCATCTCATATATCATGGAACTGTATCCTTCTATATAGACAGCATTTACGCCCTTCTTTTTTAACTCTCTGATCGACTTTTCATTATAATCAAAAATCCTAAATCTATTTACCAAAAAATCGAGAATTCGAAGCCTGAGTTTTTTCAAAAAACTTGAATTATATCCCCAAAAATATATATTGAAATCCCAAGGATTAACATTATACCAACTATAACCTCTCATTTGTGCAGCACGGATAAAACTATCCCAGTTTTCATCTCTTATAAAAGACAAAACCTGCCCACTTGTACCCGAACTTTCACAGTAAAACGTTTTACCAAATTTGGAGGGGGGAACTTGAATAACGCTGTTGTAATTAACAAGATCTGATTTTGTGGTAATTGGAATTTTTTTAAAATTTTTCCAATCAAAATTTTCGAGATAAGGATCGAACCCAGCTTCGACAATTTTTTTCTTATAAAAAGGTGAATTTTCAAAAGACCATACCAAAAGATCCTTTAGCCTCTTTTCTGCAAGTTGATTCAACTTGTTTTTGGGCCAAAAATCGGAGGCTATTAGGTCATCAAAATGATTAATTAAGGAAGGGTTTCTTTTATTTGCCCCTTTTTTAAAAATTATTTTTTTAAGCCAATTCAACATACTTGGCAAAAAGATTAGACCATTGATTTTTTACTGAAGAATTCCAATCTTTCTCTTTTGAGTTAAGGAGTGCTTCTTTTGAAAATTTTGCCCATTTTTCGGGGGCAGAATGGATTTGTAAAATCAGATCCGCTGCGAGGTTTGCATCTCCTGACGGAAATAAAAGCCCATCTAATCCATCTCGAATCAAATAAGGGAGTCCCCCAACATTTGTGCTTACAATTGGAAGACCTAGAGCCATATTTTCAATCACACTTACCGGGGTATTATCTATTGTGGTAGTATTTAAAAAAACAGAACAATTTTTTGCAAGTTTAACCCAATCTTCACGGCTCATTTTTTCGTAAGTTGATATAAATGGACAAAGAGAATACTCTTTTATTTTCTCCTTTACTTTCTTCAATGTTCCATCCTTATCTGGTCCAACCATTATTAATTCTGCCTTTATTCCTTTCTTTTTATGAAGAATATGGATAATTTCTACAGCTAAAACTGGATTATATAGTTTTTGATAGGCTCTAAGCCAAAAAATCCTAGGAATAGTTTTAAATGAAACTGAATTATCTTTTGAAAGGATACCAACACGAATAGAATTAGGAATAACAATAGGTTCAAAATTAAGACTTTCTTTAATTACGTTTCGCAAAAACCCTGATGGAGTAACTACCGTCTTAGCCTCATAAATATATTTTTTTACAAGAAATGGAGATTTTTCAATTCTTTTTTTAAAACTTCCACCATGAATGATTGGGATGTAAGGAATATTAAAAAAATTGCAAATACGTGCTGAGGTCCATGCAAAATGAAAAGCTTTTGTTGAATAGGTATCGATGAGAACCAATTCAATTCTTTTTCTATTAATCCAAATGGTTTTCCACATATCCCAAAGTCGAAAAATTATACCTTTCTTCTCTGAAACCGTCAGAATTTTTGGGTAAATTTCTTTTAAAGAGTGACCAAGAGTATCAATTGTGGTAGGATTTTTCCCGTACCTCTGAAGCTTATTTCCCAGGTAAAGAACCATTATAAGAATTTAGTTAAAGTTTTACTTTGTACTTGTTCTCAGAAATTAGAGAAACCATAGAAAGCGCAAGCAACATAGGAGACATAAAAGTTCTAGTAGCTGCATGAAAAGTTGTATAGAAGGCTAAAATTGCGAAACTAACTAAAAGACCTTTTGCTATAATATTTTTTGTTTTAGAAACATTTATATACAAGACCAATAATAGAGCTAAAAGTATCCCAAAAGAAAAAGCACCGTGTTCAGCAATCATTCTAGATAATTCCACATGCGCCACCATACCTGTGTGAGTAGGCCTTAAATATTTAGAAGCTGCCGCTCCGACACCAAAAATGGGATTCTCCGCATAGAGCTCCATATCTCCTTTGAAAATATCAAATCTATTAGTTGTAATCTGATTCAAGTCTTTGTCTTTTGTCCCTGCTAACGTACCTGCAGTTTCCCCCATATACCTTAATAACAAATTTCCTTGAGTTAGGTAGTTAGTAACAAAGAAACTGATTGTCAGAATGAATATAACTGGCAAAATAAACTTGATTGGGTTACCAAGATTGAGTTTGTATCTCTGCCATGCTGGTAATTGGTATAAATAGTATAAGAAAACAAATAGACCTAGAATGGTCCCAATCATCCCTCCTCTCGAAAAAGTAAGGAGGCCCTGAACTAAAAAGCCAAAAAAGAAAAACACATCTAAGAGAAAATATCCTGTGATTCTAAATTTTAGAATCAACCCTATTCCAAATAAAAATGCGCCAAGACCAAGAACAGTGGACACTTGGTTTGATCCAAAATTTCCGGTTGTTTGAAAATTGGCACCTAAAGCAAACTCTATTTCATCTAGATCAGGAGTTTTTATAAATGTATAAATCAAAATAGTAATGCAAAGAAATGCTAGTGGTTTAATCCAGTTAACTAACTGAATCAGTCTCACTTTAATTGTGCTAAAAAAAAGAATTCCGATACAAATATTAATCAATCCAAAAATATTAAAAACTATATCTTTAAAACTAACCGTCCCACTTAAATCAATAAAGAACGAAGGAATTATTAGAATTATCGCCAAAATATTTACAAAATTGACTTCATTAAATTTATGATTTCGATTAATAAAAAGCCCAACTAAACACAGAAATAAAAATAAATATTTCCCAAGTTCATAGGGGATAAATGGACTTGCAGACACTAATCTACCTAACAATTCGAAAGAACAGGTATAAACAATAAGAGTTGCAATAAAAATAGGTCTTTTACTTTTTGAAGTTTTAAAAAAATAATAAGATGAGTCAAGTAAAATCCAATAAAACCAAAAAATAACAATAAACTTAGATAAGGTCCCCAAAACGCCTAATACAATGTGAAAAATAGTCCATGAAAGAGCATTTTTTTTAATCGAAAGAGACGTAACAAAATTTCCTACCCTCATTAAATTCTTTTTAGAAAGTTGAAGTATTTATCAAAAAAATGGCCCGAACCAAATTTTTTCTCAATATGAGATTTCAATTTTTGATTTCTACCTTTTTTAGCATTTTCTATCGCTTTTTGTAAGGCAAGCGCTAATCGATCAGAATCTTTAGGAGGAACTAATATACCCAATTCAGGTTTTGATAAAACAGAAGAAGATTGGCCTACATCGGTAGCTACAATATGTAAACCAGCCAGTCCGTATTCTAATAAACTTACAGGTAGACCTTCAGAACATGAAGAAAGCACTCCGACATGTGATTTCTCAAGAAAGTGTTCTACATTATCAGTAGAGCCAAAATAGAGAACCATATCTTCCAAACCAAAATCTTTTATTTTGTCCTTTAGGAGGTTAACATAATCTTCTGATTCTCCTAAACCAACAAAAAAAATTCGCCAATCGTCTATTCCCTTTTCCAGCAATTTTATCAAAGAATTTAGAAGCGTCAGATGATCTTTTTGGGGTCTAAAATTAGCTAGGTGTAAAATATTAATAGGGCCGTCCCTTTGTTCACTTAATTCATTTAAATCAACTAATGGAAAATTATTCAATTGAATAATCGAGTTAACATTAATTTTGGTTGCCCTTTCGCTCCATTCCTTGAGCTTATCGTTTACAGCAATTATTCCGTCAATTTTAAATGAAATCAATCTCAACCAAATCCTATCCCCGACAGTTAGGTGTTCCGCTTGACCATAATGATCATGAAAAATTATTTTTGTTTTAGTTCCAAAAAATATCTTGATTAAAGTCGCCCACACAACAGATGAAGAGTGGGCATGAATAAAATCTGGAT
Source organism: Algoriphagus kandeliae (assembly GCF_004571135.1). Taxonomy (GTDB): domain Bacteria; phylum Bacteroidota; class Bacteroidia; order Cytophagales; family Cyclobacteriaceae; genus Algoriphagus; species Algoriphagus kandeliae. Next base: position 171,976 of record NZ_SPSB01000001.1, on the reverse strand, counting down.
TAAAACTCTTTACATTCTTATACAGTACCCAAAAGGCTTTTAAATCAGCAAAGTTTTTTTTCCCAAGAACATAAAAATCTACTTTTCCTTTAATTAAATTTTCAAGACCGCCACCCTCTCTGGAAACAATAAGTGAATTTTGGATTCCAAGTTCAGAAAGTTTTAAAGCAATATTGACTGCCATCCTTTCAGCTCCACCTACCTTCAATGAATCAATAAGCTGGAGAATTTTCATAAAAGCTCCTTAATGCTTTTTTCGAAGGTTTCTAGAGTATATGACCTTGACCAATTCATAGCTAATTGGGAAATCTCCTTAAAGGTTTTTGGTTCAGAAATGCATCGCTGAATAAATGCATGGACTCCTTCCAAATTATTGTGCATCAAAAATCCCCGTTCACCATTTCCGAGCATTTCTGGCACACAACTTACCGGCGAAGTTACTGGAATACATCCCCAAAACATAGCCTCAGCCACTGCTTTAGGCCAACCTTCGGATTTAGATCCAAAAATTAAAAAATGAGATTTTTTCAATTTTTCTATGACATCAGAAGCAGGCACATTGCCTCTCAATTGAATAAAATCTTCCATTTTATCCTCTTTGGCAAATTTTGCGATTCGTTCAATTTCAGGCCCCTTTCCTAAAAACTCTAATTGAACTGTTTTCCCTGATTTTATCAGATCTTTCAATAATTCATAGGCCAATTCTGGACGTTTATTTGAAGTCATAGATCCAACAAAAATTAAATTAATACATTTTTGAATATCTGGCTTGATTACTTCTACTATTTGATTTTTCGAATAAGAAGCGGTAAAAAAAGGTAAAATATTTGTGGTTTGATCATTCCATTTACCGTATGCTAGGACCTTCATTTTTCTGGAAATCAATGTATTATTCAAAATCCATTGTTGCATTTTATAAGACCAAGGTTTTGGCGCATTCCTATCCCAATTCCCAGCATATTTCGTTGTTTTGGGTTTAAATGGAAAAAAAGTCTGAATTATACTGCCTAAAAGTCCCATGTTACCAGGACACCTTAGATGAAGATGATCTGCTTTAGCCGAGAAATAAACACCCTTTATCAATACAACCAAAGTAGCTAGTATCGCATTTGGAATATGATAAATACTTGTAATCTGAAATGAAGGAACTTCAATAAACCTAATATTGGGGTGTGAATAAGGCAAGTCTATTGGGTCAGGAGAACCATTTTTCTTTAAAGGTGCTAATACCCAAAGTTCATCCACATACTTTCCCCAAATATTCATTTCTTTCACATATGGACCATAACCGTAAAAAAGACCATTAGCATTTGTATGTAAAACATGTGAAAAAATCAAAAACTTCATTAAATAAGGGATTGATAATAATTAATATTTTCTTTCACCAAAACCTTGACATCAAACCTTTTCAAAATATCTAGGCGGGCGTTTTTCCCCATATCCTGCGCTTTTGGTTTATTTTCTAGCATATAAATGACTTGGTCTGCAATATCATCCGGTGAATAACAGTCAGCCAACAAACCTGTTTCGCCATGAATCACAACCTCTGGTCCAGGTCCAGTTTTACTCGCAACAAAAGGCTTTCCCATCGCCAAAACTTCAAGCCAAGCTAAAGGTAAGGCTTCCATGTGGGAAGGATAGACACAAATCTCACTTTCAGCAATTTTTCCTGGAATTTGAACCAAATCTACCGGTCCAGAAATTTGAATTTTGTTAGAGATTTCAGAATAGATAAAAGATTTTAAATATTCTGTATATGAGGATTTTGTTTTTGGATCAATCCAATCCCTTCCAACAATTTCTAAACTTGCCTCGGGAAATTTTTCTAGGATTTTGGGCATTGCCATCACCAATTGCCTTACCCCTTTTTTCTCACAAACAGTACCCACAAATAGCAATTTATTGGAAATGACAGATTTATCATGATTAGGTTTAAAAAGATCTGCATCAATAGGGTTAGGAATGATTTGAATGTGTCTATCCTTTAAACCCAAAAGGGATTTAGTCGATTCTGCGGTATACTTACTAACTGAAATAAGGTGATCGGCTTTATTAAAGCTTCTTTTTTCCTGAAAACTCTTCCATTTTGATAATTTTTCGCCTGTTGCGAAAGAAAAAAAATGGTGACCACCATTCATTCGAATGACATACTTGATTCCTGGAATTTTATCGATAAATGCTAAGCTTAATTCTGTTCCTTCAATAATATTTACAGGGTTTTCTCTATGAATTTGCTCAATCACTTTATTAATACTCCTTGCACGCCGAAGCCATGTAATTCCTCTTGTTTTATCGAATCGCCTAGTCCTATAAACATGAATTCCTTGAAGCACCTCAAATTCAAATTCATCATTATAATTTGGGCCAACTACTGAAACACGGAATCCATTATTAACAAGAGCAATCCCTAAATTTCGAATAAACGTTCCCACCCCTCCATGCGAATAACCTGGCTTTGGGAATTCAGATGTTAGAAAGCAAATATGCATTAAATGATGTTTGAAATTATTGAAGATATTTTATTTGATGAGGTTATTTTAGGGTTATCCTCCCTGATTACATCTAACCATTTTAATCTATCCCTGCCAACTATTTTAGGAGAATTTATAGCTTCATTTATCTTTTCTTTTAATTGTGTAAAATCGTTTATCCACCCAACAGCTTCCAGATTTCCCATACTCCTAAAATGCTGTCTACCATAAATTTTTGATGGATCCCAAACTTGTTTTTTTCCTCCTTTTGGTAAATAATTCAAATAAAGAGCTGGATGATCAAAGCAAGCAAAATCCAATGCCATGGTAGACCCAACATTCAAAACAGTAGAACAGTGGTATACTAAATTAGAAAGCATTGATATATCTTCATACATTGGCAATGAATAACTCCACATTTCAGAAGTTGACCACATTGGTTTTATGACTTTTATTTGGGGAAATTCCTTCAAAACTAATTTATATCTGCTGGCATCAGAAACAGGTACAGGCCTAAAAATTAACTCTATATCTTCCATGTCACTAATCTCCTGAGCTATATCCCTCAAATAAAGTTCATCGAAAGGAGATGTCGCAAAATCATCACCGCTAAAACAAATCCATGTTTTTCTAGGGTTTAGATCATTCTCAATCGCAAATTCCTCTCTTGTTTTTAAGAATTCTTTTTGCTTGTAAAAATCAAATTGTGGTGTCCCTGAAATAATTACTCTTTCTGATTTAATTTCCGGATAGTATTTACCCATTTCAGCCTTCATATATTCAGACCAAACCAAGAAATAATCTGCCTTAACAGCTAATTTCGCCTTAGGTAAATTATCCCAAGAATAAATTACTGTTATCGTTGGGATTCCTAAATACTTAGCTGCTTCCACAGCTAAAGCAGCTTCTGGTGAGCGCTGATGAGTACAAAAAATTAAATCCGGCTTATTTCGTTTTAAAACTTGAACAGCAGCCTTAAACGCATTAGTTTTTTTTAGGGAAACGGAATGAAAGTTCTCTGCCCAAATAATATTCTCATAGCTCTTTAAAAATTCACCTACATATTTAGAAAAAGTAAATAAAAATCTTCGCCTCCATGAACCCGAACGGTTTACCCAATCTAGAAGGGTGGATGGATTATTATCTAATTCTGCATTTCTTTTTAATCGAGCATAGACACTCGCCTCTTTAAATAATCTACCTAGAAATGACTCCGATGAATAGGATAAAGTAAAGCTTTCTATTTTTATTCCGTGCAAGGACTGAATATCGTTGATGATTTTGTTATCAAGGCGATGCCAAACAGATATGGATGCACCCATCTCTACTAAATCAGAAATCAATGGGCTGAATAAATAATTTCTTACACCGACTCCATCTGGTACTACAAAACAAACCTTCATTATTAACTTATATTCAGTCTTCGAAATAAGCCTTTACCCCTTCTTCAAAATTTCTCGGAGAATACCCCAAGTCTTCTAATGATTCCGGTGTGGATTTTAAAACTTTTTCTTCATTTAATCTGAGAAGTTTTTCCGGGTGCCACTCAGCTAGTTTAAAAAACCGAAGCACTTTTAGCGCTAACACACTGATTTTTAATGGTATTGAAACTACGAATACACGTTTATTTGGAGAAAGCACCCCAACCATCCCACGTAAGGAAATTGGCTGGGCACCGACCAAGTTATAGCATTTTTTATAGGATCTTTCATTTAGCATTGAGGAAATCACTGCACCCACAAAATCTTCAATATGGGTAGGATTCTGTAATACATCCGGTGAACCTGGAACAGGAAGTAAAAATTGATTTTTTAAAAAAGTAAAAAGCTTATAGATGTTTTGGTCATTTTTATGTCCATATACCATATTTGGTCTCAATATCGTCCAATTCACTTTTGATTTGCTAATAAGGTTCTCCTGTTCTATCCTAAGCTCTCTTGTAGGTGCATCTAATTTTGTAAACATAGCTGCAGAACCAATAACGATGAGGTGCTTAACTAAATGTTTTTCGCAGTTCGCTAACAAGACTTTCAAATCAGCTAAAAGAATGTTCGGTATATGAATTACCACATCAAATTTATGTCCTTCAAAAACAGAGCAAAGGAAATTATCATCATTTGAATCTCCCAAATATTGAATTACTCTTGATGGAAAGTTTCCTTTTTTTGATTTGGAAATTGATATAATCTGTTCTGTAGCAGGTGATAATATAAGGTTTTTAATAATAAGTTTACCAAAATTCCCTGTCCCTCCAATTACCAAAACATTCATATAATTATTGAATTTTAGCTAATAAAAAATTTACATGTGCACTTAAGTTCTTATTAGAAGCAGCGAAATTTTGTTCAAAAATATCTCTTGCGTTTTTTGAATATGTTTTCCAATTTTCTTGATTAAGAATAGTTTGAAGATAATTTTCAAACTGCAATATATCTTCAGAATTGAAGAATTCCCCATTTTGCCCCTGAAATAGAATTTCCTTTATCCCTCCCACTTTATTTGCCATTATAGGTGTACCAAGGGAAATAGCTTCGACATTTACCATTCCAAATGCCTCCTGAATGCTATTACTTACATGAATAAGCGAGTCTTCCATTATAGATAAAACTTTTTCGTATGAACACTCCCCCAAAAACTCTACCCTATCCTCAATTCCAAGTTCAAATACCAAATTTCTTAAAAAATTTAATTCATTTCCAGAGCCAGCTATCTTCAATTTAAGACCTGGGAATTTCAAGTGAACTTTTGAAAATGCTCTAAGAAAATTTGCATGACCTTTACTTTGTTCTAGCCTTGATACAAATGATATACAATAATCACGATCATTGAAATCCTTATACTTTCTTTTTAACAATGGGTCAGGCATTAAATAGTGTAAAACATAAATTTTATTTGCTTCTTTTTTAAAAAAGTTTTGAATTTCATTTTTGAGATCAGATGAATTGGTAAGAAAATCAAAGGAAGAAAATTTAAAAAGAATTTTTTTTCTAAAATTCAAAAACAAAAATTTGATTCTACTAATTTTCAAATCAGCAATTAGCTGATCTTGCATCGTATGCCAATAAACCAAAAATTTCGATTTTGGCAAAAACAAAGACACCATCAGAGAAACAGTATTTGAACTAAATTGACTAATTACAAGATCAGGTTTAAAGGATCTACAAAGCTTCAGAAAAAACAAAAAGTCTATAAACTTAGTCGGCCTTTCATTGGGCCACTTTTTTATAGTCAACAATGGATTTGGGGGGAAATTTTCAAAATCCATCATTCCTCCTTGGTCAATAACCAAAGTCACCTCATTTCCTTCTGAGCAAAATTGATTGGCTAGAAGATAAAAATAAAGAGGAATACTCTTTAGGTTAGGACTTGAACAAATTACAATCCTATTTTTCATTTAAAACTTGATATATCGACTCAACTTGGGTGAGGTCGGTAAAAAACAACTTTTTAAAATTATTCAATTCTGAAGGTTCTTTATCCCACCAATTAAACTCTAGTAATTCTTCAATAATTTTTGGACTGTATCTGAATTTTAATATCCTAGCTGGATTGCCCACGGCAATAGCATATGGCGGAATATCTTGTGTAACAATGGAACCTGCCCCAATTATTGCTCCATGACCAATTGATACACCACTTAAAATAATTGCTCCATGACCTATCCAAACATCATTGCCTACTACAATGGGTTTTACAGATTTAAGTTTTGATAGTTCTCCATCAAACAACTTGGAATTGATATAAGTAGTCAAATAATTTACAGGATGGTTCGAAGAATGAAATGCAACGTAAGCACCTACTTGACAATACTTCCCAATTGTAACATCTCCAATGAGATAATTATTTTTTCCTAAAGTAGACCGAAATCCTATTTCAATTTGCCCAGCGAATACGCAAAATTCAGGTATACTATTTTCTCCTCCAAATTGAACATTTTGCAATCCATTACTCCATAAGGAGACTCTTGAACTTCCATAAGCAGGATGATATTTAAAAAATAATTTACGTAAAAACTTGGCAGGTTTGCTTAAAAAAAACATTATGAAAATTGATTAATTACTTTATTCAATGAAATATTAACAGATTCGGGACTTACGTATTCTTGAAGAGTATAAATACGGTTTTGAAGTATCTCTTTTTCATAAGTGTCTTCAACAAAATCCTTTATTTTAGCCAGTATTTCTGATTTATTATTAGACTCAGTTTGAAAAGAGTAATTTTCACCTAAAACCCTTCTAGTTTCTGATTTTTTAGGCGATAATACCAAAAATACTTTACCCAAACCAATAAGTTCCGCAAGCTTGACAGGCATAAATGGACTATCCTCATAAGAAGACTCTATTAATAATGGCAAGTCTGAATTTCTCATTAAAGCTAAACTTTCAGCATGAGAAAATCTTTTATCAACAACATTTAAAAATTCATAATAATTAGTATTAAGTATTTTCTTATGTAAATTATTTATTGGACCGAAAAAGTTTAAGGAAATTTTAGTTTTAAAATCCGGATACATTTTGACGAATTCTTCAATTGCCTCTATTAAGGTTGAAGGATCTCTTCCTGAAAGTAACGATCCACAATGGGTAATATTTATTTTACTTCTATCGTATTTTACTGAAGGTTGAAAGTTTTTTTTTACCAAATCCTCAAAAAACAAATGTGGAAAAGTAAAAGCTGGCTTAAAGTAATCTCCATTAAGTTTAAGGAAGAATTCATTCAATAAATAAGAAGGGCTAGCAATCGCTGTAGATTTAGAAATTATGAATTTAACATGCTTAATTTCTTTTTGATCAAACTTAGGATTAAAAGTTGAACCAGTACTGTATGGATAAGGCATTAAACAAAATGGAGCAGGATCATTAAAATAAATTAGAAGATTATTTTTGATAGATAAAGTAGATGAAATTAAGGCTCTATGAGAACAAATAGAAGTTGCTATAGTTCTAGAGAAAATTAAATCGAATTCCCGATTCTCGAATTTAGAGTTTAAATATTTTTTAAGTCGAAATATTCGATATTCCTTCAAAATTGAAATACCAAAATACTTTGCAAAAAAATTCTTTATTTTAGAATATTTAGAAAAAATAAAATCTAACTTATTATTTTTTAATTGATACAATTTAATCTTAGGATTAATCCAATCTGGATTTGAAATTTCGAATTGTGGGAATTCATAAAAAACACAATCAACGTTAAATTGGTTTGTATCAATAGCATTTAAAAAATTAACAGTAGCTATACCTTCAGAGGATTTATTTTTATTAATACATTCAACAACAATAAGTAAATTTTTCATTATTATTTAATAATTTTAAAAGTATCACCTTTTTTAAATATAACGAATATAAAATAAATAAAGACGGCTCTAATTTTTTGAGTTAAAGTTAGATGATAAGTTTTTAAAGATTTAAAAAATAATTTATACTGACCTTTTTTTGCAATAGTTTTTAATAAAGAATTAATGTCTTTAATCACCAAGTCCGTATAAATAACACTATCAGTATTATTAATATTTTTTAATTTTAAATAAATAATCTCACGAGACTCTATGAGACTTGGTAACTTATTAATAATATTTAATCTGCCGATCGAATCTTGATGAATCCTTTTCAAGACTAAAATATCATTTAAACCATTAATTTTAATTCCTTGGAGCATAAGAAAAATAAAAAACAACCATTCATGAGCATCAATTTGCCCCTCTTTAAATTTAATTTCACCAATTGAAGTTCTTTTAATTAAAGCAGAATTTGTACACCAAACTGCATTCTTAGATAAATATAATTTTAAATAGTCTGAATTCTTTTCAAAATTAACTTTTTGAAGAATAGACTTGAGATTACATTTCCTATCCCTAAAATATTGAGTTTTGCAAACAACCATCCCTAAATTTGGATTAGATTCAAAATATTGAACTTGTTTTTCAATTTTATCAGGCATTAATATATCATCCGAATCAACAAAATTTATAAAATACCCTTTAGCTACAGAAAGTCCAAAATTCCTACAGGAGTTTGCACCTTTAATCAAAAATGATGGCCTCTTATAAAGAATTAATTCATTCCATTTATCTTGTAATTCTTTTAGTTTGTTCCATTCTTTAGAATCACTGTCATCATCTACAACAATTATTTCAATGTTAGTATAAGTCTGATTAAAAACACTTTCTAACGTTTCTTCAAGAAATCCACTCGAATTATAGTGAGGAATTATAATAGAAACCAATTTCATCAATCAGATTAATTTTTTTAAAACTGACTTAAATTTAAGTGCAAACTCCTTTTTTCCAGTTAGTCTAAAAAAATTAGTATACCATAGTATATAAAATTCAAAATCAGAAGAAGAAGATTCTAAATAAATTTTAAGAGCTTCATAAGGATCCATTTGAAATAAGGTATCATAGTAATGACTAATTAACCTTTTTACTTTAGAGTTACATACAGGAACACCTCTATGTTTTAAATAAAGTTTGCAAGTGGAAACATAAAAATCAATAGATCTAGTTTTAAATAAAGAATCGCTAACTATTCTATAGTATGCAAGTTCGTTAAGTACCGCAATAAATTTAAATTCTTTTGATAATCTAAGAATGAAATCAGTATCCTCATAACTTAAATTTTCATCATAACCGCCGATACTTTCTGCTGCTTTTTTTGAGATCAAACAAGTAATGGTATGTATGAACCAAGTTCCCAAAATTTCACAAAAAACATATCCTGAAGGAGGTAAATTCAATTTTGAAAACCCATGCTTTTTAAGTATAAATTGCTCCTCTACTATAGGATTACCCTCCTCATCTATATGGCTGTAATCAGAATAAATAAGCCCTATACTTTCATAATTTCGATCAATCAATTCATTTACTTGAATTGCAATTTTATTCGGGTGAATAATATCATCGCAGGAAATTACTTGGTAATATTCACCATTTATTAGAGATAATGCTAAGTTTAAATTTTCACAGATGGAAGTTTTTCTCTCTTGCCGATGTAGCATCCAAGTTCCAAGATCATTTTCTTTAACGTAATTTTCTATCAACTTAAAAGAACCATCACTTGAAAAAGAATCAATTATTAGAACCTCTAGATTTTGATAAGTTTGATTTCTTATTGAATCAAGTGTTTTTTCTAAAAACCTTGAATGGTTATAACAAATTGCAACTATTGAAACAAGTGGCTTATTCTTTGTCAAAATTCTTGAAGATTTACCATTCTTTGAAATGCCTGAGATGACTCATAAACTTCATCAAAAGTTCCTATAGAAATAATTTCTCCTTTATCTAGTAAAATTAACTGGTCGGCATTTTTAACAGTACTTAATCGGTGGGCAATTACAATTATTGTATACTTCCCTTTTAAACTTTCGATATTTTTTTGAATGATTCTTTCGGTTTCAGAGTCTAATGCTGATGTAGCTTCGTCAAAAATCAAAATAGAACAACGCTTAAATAATTCTCTTGCAATTGAAATACGTTGCTTTTGTCCACCAGAGAATAACATTCCATTATCTCCTAGATTTGTATCTTCCTTTAGAGAAGATTCTAATACCACCGATTTTAAATGAGCCAATTCTAATACTTCCCAAAATAATTTAAGATTTTCAGGTGTTTTGGAGGCCCAAAATGTAACATTATTATATATAGTATCATTGAAAATTACTGGCTCTTGAGTTATATAGCCAAATTTTCGTCGGTAAGAATCCAAATTATAATCGCCTCTAGATTTACCATTAACCAAAAAAAAACCAGATTTTGGACTTAAAAGACCAATAATTAGATTCACTAAACTTGTTTTCCCCCCACCACTTAATCCAACAAAAGCATAAGTTTTATTTGGTTCAATATTTAAATTAATACTAGAAAGTATATTTTTGGAATTGTCATAATTAAAGAAAACCTCTTTCAAATGTAAACCCAATTTTTCTTGAATTAAATTTGGCTTATTTGTCAAATTCTCTTCATTAGTTTTAAATTCTTGAATTAAATCTTTCGCAGCTTCAACTGCACCAATTTGACCAACAAATCCCTGCCAACTTGTTTGAACGGTAAGAAGGTAATTTAATGCCCTATAAAAGAATAATATACTAAGAATTATAGAGGTCAGAGATGCTCCTAATAATTTTGTTTGTATCCAAATTACCAAAACAACAATAAAAATAACAATAGGCTCTCTTGAACTTATTAAAATAGCATTATAATTCCCTATCCGCTTTTGAACTTTTTCGACATCATTTATTTTACCTTTAAGTTGTGATTTAAAGTCATTAAAATAAGAAGTTGCTTTAAGGTATTTAAAAAAATGAATCGATTGCACTAAAAGAGATTGGAAAACATGGCTAATTTCTGTAATTTCTATAGAGGCTATCCTTGTTTTTTTGTAAAGAACTTTAAACAAAAAACTTGTCAAATAACCACCAATAGATACCATTAAAGCAAATTGAAAATTAGAAAGGAAAGCCAAAAATATATATACAAGTAAAAGTACTAGTCCTTGCATTGTATTAAAATAAAAACCAAAAGCACTAATTACTTTATTAACTTCTCCGGACATAGTATTTTGAATACGACCTCCATTAATTTTTAAAAAACTTTCATATGATATTTTACCTAAACCATCTACCAGCTCATATCTTATTTTTCTAACAAATTTAATTTGCAATAACACTCGATAGAACATCTCTAAGTATTTAAAAAATCCTTTAAATAAAAAAAGGATTACTAAAAATGATAAAATTAGAGAGAGGCTTAAGGGAATTCCTAAAGGCTCTATTGATTTAATTAAAAATCCAAAATCTCCAAGCGTCTCTGCTGCTGAATCATACCCAAAATCATCTGCAGCTGCAGCCTGTATAAGAGGAATAAATAAGGATAGACCAAAACCATCCATTAATCCCACTAGAATACTAAGAAAAAGAAGAACAAAGATATTTAACCTTAGATATTTGAAAAAAAACTTAAAATATCTTACTTGATTATACATAAATTATTTTTTCACATCATCACTGTAGTACCCATAACCATAACCATAACCATAGCCATAGCCATAAGAAGACTTTTTAACATCCACACCATTGAATATTGCATATAGATTTTCAAGCTTCTTATTCTTTTTCAAAGCATTTAGAGAATCAATAAATGCACGCTTGCTATAATTTTGCCTAAATACAAAAAGAGTTAAATCTACATGTGAAAGCAAATCAATTGTCTCACTTACCAATCCAATTGGAGGAGTATCTAAAATTACGATGTCATAATTTTCCTTTAAAGATTCAATAAGCTTTGTAAAATTCTCTGAAAACAAAAGTTCTGCAGGATTTGGAGGAGTAGGACCAGACAAAAGAACATCTAAGTTTTCAAACTCTGTTTTTTTAACAACTTCTTTCCAATCATCAATCTGACCACTTAAAATATTCGAAAGCCCCTTATCATTTTGAAGATTAAAATCTTGAAAAATTTTGGGTTTTCTCATGTCACAACCAAGTAAGACAGTCTTCTTACCCGTGAGACTATAAACAGAAGCTAAATTTATAGCACAAAAAGTCTTTCCTTCTCCTGAAATGGTTGAAGTAACAAGAAGGGTGAAATTCGAATCTCGTTGTAACACAAACTTCAAATTTGCTCTTAAAGACCGAAATCCTTCAGCAATTCCAGATTTCCCCTGTTTAAAAACAACTAAATTACTTTCATCTCTATTAAACAATATGGTAGATAAAACCGAAACCTTTAATCGATTTTCTAGATACTTCAAATCCTCTATTTTAGTTCTAAAGACCTCTCTCAGGAAGACAAATAAAACCGGAAACAAAATACCGATAATAAATGAAACAATGTAATTCTGGTTAGGCCTAGGGGAAATTAAATAACCAAAAGATGCAGGTTCAATTATTTTATTATTTACGGTATTTGAAGCTTTTGTGATAGCAGCTTCAGCTCTTTTTTCCTGTAGATAAGTGTAAAGATTTTCACTTAAACTAAACCTTCTTTCTATCCGGATTAAATTCTGTTCCGTTTCAGGAAGAGACCTAAATGAATTCTCCATTTGATTAATTCGTTCCTGCAAATCCTCAATTAACAGTTTAGAATTGTTATCAACATTTTTTAATACCTCCTGAATTGAATTATTGGAATCTTGGATTTTCCGATTGATCTCAATTACAGCTGGGGACATTTCTGTCATTGTCGCTAACATCCTTGATTTATCATTTTGTAATGCTAGCAAATTTTGTATCAAACCATTTAGAATCGGATCATCAATTCCAATACCTGATGGAACTACAAGATCTTTATAATTTTCTCTGATCAAATAATCTTGAAGATTCTGGTAATACCTCCTTTTGAATTGTTCATTGTTCAATTGAGTCTCTAACTCAGACATTTTATCAAAAACCGCAGCTCCTTCAGTACTAAGGTTGTAAATTCTATTCTGAGATCTAAAATTTTCAAGCTCATTTTCAAAAAATTTCAAAGAATCTGCCACTCCAGAAACCTGGGAATCTATAAACTCAATAGTATTTGCATAAACCTCATTTTTTTCTTGCAACTCTTGATCCAAATAAGTTTGCATAAGAGTATTAAGATAAACCATACCCATAATTGGATTGGGAGTAACTATCCCAAGGTTTAAAATTGATGCACCTCTTTCAACAAGTTGAACATTTAGGTTATTGGAATAAATTGAAGCAAGTGTATTGATATCACGTAAAACAAACAAGGTTTTACCTTCCTTGACTATATCAATTTTTGAGATTTTTAATGAAAAGTTATCAGTATTTATCCATTCATTAAATTTATAAGTCTGTGACTCAGGAATATTCTTTAAAATTACGCTTGATCCGTCTGTCAATAATTTTTGATATTTTTCATCTGGAAAACCCAAGGTAAAAATCGAATCATTTTCCCATGAAACTTCAATTAAACCATTGATAACCTGAGGGCTATCCCATTCGGCCTGAATTAACAAAGGCGAATTATTATAAAGTCTAGTATTTCTAAAAGAACCCGCCTGATAATATTCAATATCAAAATCAAGTTTTCTTAAAGTCTGAAGAGCGATAGGTTTAGACTTTAGGATAATCATTTCATTTTGAAGCCCCATACTTCCCACATCTGAGATCGTGGGTCTTTCAAATAGTGCAATTGCAGATTCTTTCTCTTTAATGAAAAACTTAGAGGATGATCTATAAAGAGGATCAGTTACTTTATTAATCAAAAAAGCAATAGAAAAAGCTATCATCAATGATACCAATATCCAAGGCCAAAATTTTATTAGCTTGTTTACAAAAGTTTTGAAGTCAAAAGAGGACTCATTTTTTTCTTGGATTAGGTCGTTATCTATCTGTTCAAAATTCATATCAATTCGAATTCGAAATTAAAGTCAAAATCAGTGCAATCGCAGTAATCGTAGTAGTCAATAAAGTTAATGATTGAATAAAATTAGTGGTATTTCCAATCTCACGAACTTTTAAAGGTTCTGCATATATAAGATCATTGGGTCTTATAAAATAAAACTCCGATCCTAGTAAGGCTTTATCATTAAGATTAATTCTGTGAATTTGTGATCCAGTTGGATATTGCCTCACCAAAACTATTTCATCTCTTTTGGCTAATATACTTAAATCTCTTGCTGCAGCAATTGCCTCAAAAATTGTAACTCTATTTTGAAGTATAGTGATTTTACCAGGACTATTAAATTCTCCAAGAGCACTGAACCTTATTCCACCTAACCTAACTCTAATAAAAAACTCTCCTTCTTTAACATATTTAGAAACCTCTTTTTCAATAACTGTCTGTGCCTGTTCAGTAGTCAACCCAATCAATTCTATTTCACCAATGAGAGGAAGCTCTACAAATCCTTTGTCATCCAATGTATATCCATTCATAAAAAAAGCGTCTCCTCCTGCTTGTCCGCCTCCTCCCATCATCCCCATATTTTGATTATTATTAGTGAATGGTGAAAATAAAGCATTCAATTCTTCGTCTCTAGTTGTAATAGTAATGTCTACTATATCAAATGGTTGCAAAAAATATTCAGCTGTTTGATAAGCAATTAATTCTCCTGTAGAAACAACAGGCGAGTCCTCCTCTACATCCTGCATATAGATGAGCTTCTTATTAGAAATACAAGATGAAAACGCAAAAACTAGCAATACAACATAAACTCTTCCAATGTATTTATTCATAATTTTTTAAATTAACTCTTTTAAATAATGCTATAATTATAGCCTAGCATCCACGTATTTTTTATCTAAAATCCCCTTCACATCAAAAACTACTTGTTGAGGGGATTTTGCTATTTTAAGGTTTTTGAATTCCCGGTGTGCTACAGCCAATATAATTGCAGAATATGATTCTAATACGGGTGAATCCGGAAGTAATTCGATTCCATACTCATGTCTAACTTCCTCTCCATTGGCCCAAGGATCATAAACATCCACATCCATATCAAAGGATCTGAGCTCATGGTAAATATCTATTACTCTGGTATTTCTTACATCCGGACAATCTTCCTTAAAGGTGAACCCTAAAATCAAGACTTTTGAGTCTATCACCTTCAAATCCTTGCGCATCATATGTTTGATAGTCTCAGTAGCAACATGCTTACCCATACTGTCATTCAAGCGACGGCCTGCAAGAATAATCTCTGGATGATAGCCAATTTCCTGAGCTTTTTGCGCAAGATAAAAAGGATCTACTCCTATACAATGCCCTCCTACTAATCCAGGCTTAAATTTCAAGAAATTCCATTTCGTACCAGCAGCCTCCAAAACTTCATGCGTATCTATTCCTAGTAGATTGAAAATTTTCGAAAGCTCATTAACAAAAGCAATGTTAATGTCACGCTGTGAGTTTTCAATAACTTTTGCCGCTTCAGCAACTTTTATCGATGAGGCTTTATGAGTTCCTGCAACGATCACCGTTTTATATAGCTGATCAACATATTCTGCTACTTCAGGAGTACTTCCTGAGGTTACTTTTAGAATTTTGGATACAGTATGTTCTTTATCACCTGGATTAATTCTTTCTGGAGAATAGCCTACAAAAAAGTCTTGGTTGAATTTTTTACCAGAAACCTGTTCCAAAACTGGAACACATTCTTCTTCCGTAACTCCAGGGTAAACAGTTGATTCATAAATCACCACATCTCCCTTTTTGAGATATTTTGCAATATTCTCCGATGCCTTAATCATCGGAGTCAATACTGGGCGATTGTGTCTGTCTGTAGGGGTCGGGACTGTAACAATTAAAATATTGCAATCCTTTAGATCCTCAGAATCCGTGGTATTGTATAATCCTACTGAGCCAGGGATTGGATTAGATTTTGATAAAACTGATTGAAGTAACTCATCCTCGACTTCCAAAGTAAAGTCATGACCAGAATTGAGATCATTGATTCTTCTTTGATCAATGTCAAATCCAACAACAGGGAATTTTTTGGCAAACTCTACTGCTAATGGTAATCCAACGTAGCCCAAGCCAATGATGGCGATTTTTGATTCATTAAGTGGTTTCAACATACAAATTCTAAAATGCTTACTTTTAATTACTTACAGCTTCGCCCTTTCAGTCCCAAAAGAAAAAGACCTAGAAAAGGTTGATGAAGCCATTTTCAAAGTTTTACTAAAAACAATTAGTTAAAGAAAACGGTATAAAATGAATAAATGAGTACCAAAGTTACTCACTTTACATACAGGGCAAAACTAATAGAAAAGCCTTGAAAAAAAACCTTCAATTCTTTCTATTTCTAATGGCTATTTCCTTTTAAAAAATATAGTAGACTAAATTGACCAAAGAAGGCACCCATGTGTTTTCCTTGGTAAAATTCTGGCCTGCTATTCTGTTCAGATTGCCACTGATAATTATATGCATAAATATATTGGGCTTTGGCTGAGAGAATCAAATGACTCCATTTTTGATCCCATAGCAAACCAATACTATAGTCAACCCAAGGCTGCTTGGAAGAATTTCTTACAAATGCCCTGTAAAAGAAATCCTGATGGTTAACCAACCTCTCTAATAGCAAACCTCTCTTATTTAATCCTGTGATTTGGCTGATTTCAAGACTTTGCACATTCGAACCAACACCTGGTCCTGTGCCCAAGGCTTCCCCATAATTTGAAAATCCACGCGCCTGTCCATGAGTGTGCCAAGTATATCCTCCCCCAAATCCAGCATAACGAATGGTTCTATTAACGGATTGCTGCTGATGAAGCATCTCTCCTCTTACTTGAAAATATCTCCCTTCTTTGGATGTGGACCAAAGTTTTTTAAATCCTGCCAAATAAGCTCTTGCATGTTCAGGATTCAGGATTGCCTCCCGCCAATTATAAGCATGGTCCCTTCTCCCATATTCAAAATAAATTTCAAATTTACCTTTAGGAATCACCCATCTGCCAAAAAATGTTACTTGTTGGTCCCTCCCCTCTCCATCCTTATCAAAGCCATAAACTGTTTTTTGAAAAGGCTCAAATATTGGGAAGTAATCGACAAATTTCTCTCCTTGTTGCTCTGAGTATTGTTGATGGGTTCTAGATATTCCAAAATAGAATCCCGATACCCATTTCGGTTGGTAGGTAAGGGTAATTGCATTCAAATATTTGTAATCTCCAGTGAATCGATTAAATAATCGTTGATTCAAATTCGGCAATTGGGATGGGAAATATCCAGAGTCTTCCAACCTGCCAACGATTATTTCTCCCTCAAAACTTCCTAGGAATGTTTTGGCAGGTCTACTAGTCCTGAGGGTAAAGTGAGGAAAACTGCGAGCATTGTTGCTAAATGTCAGTGAGGAAAATTGTCCAGGTCCCCAGAAAATATTTTCAGTAGAAACCCCTGCCTCTAAAAAGCCTGCCTGAATTGTGATTTTGGATTGTCCCCACCAAAGGAATGAGATAGGTTCATCTCCAAAACGCTCCGGATAGTCTCCAAAACTCCAATAAAAAAACCTAGCCCTATTTACAGATTCTGGAAACTCGCCAGAAAATCCTTGAAATGGACGATTCTGTGCATAAACAAATTCAGGAGCTAGCTGAACTCTGAGTATTGAGTATTTTAAAGATATTCCAAGACTTGTGTAGGTCTGAACTCCTACATTGGGTAACATAGGACCATTTCCCCATCCGTAAGGCCTTTTTGTATTAAATGCAACAGTTTGCCTTAATGGAAGAATCGAGAAATACCGGTTTTTAGAATGCGGGATCGAAAGCGTATCATTTTTATAATCCCCATTGAGCACCTTTTCGAAACTTAATTTGGCAAGATCTATAGGGCGAACATTAAATGAATAATTATCTTGATTAAAGCCAAGTACTTGCCCTCTTCTATAAGATTCCTCAAGTACCGGAAAGTTTGGTTGTAAGGTTTGACTAAATCCCAAATTTGAGAGGATAAAAAATACTATTGGGACAAAAAGTATCCGATTATACCCAGTTTTTGCCTTAGAATAACTAAATTGATATCTATAAAACAAAGTTTTCAATATTATGAAAAAGGCTTTTTGGATCGTAATTTTTACTTTTTCCTTAATGTATCCTTCAACCATTTTTTGTCAAGAAATACATGCATTGGATTTCGGAGTTGATCCAAATGGAGAAAAAGATAACAGTATAATTATCAATAAATTAATTGACTCCCTTTCCCAAAAAGGAGGAGGTACCATTCTATTTCCTGAAGGTAAATTCCTATTAGATGATGCAATTATTCTAAAGTCCAACATAAAACTTCAAGGAGTTTCCCAAGATGAGACTCTCTTCTTTCGGAATCCAACGTCCGGCAATTGGAAAAACACTAAAGCCCAAGGCCTAATCACAACCAATCCTTCCATTTTGAATGATCGAATTATTGTTGAGCATATTCGGGTAAATGGGAATTTTGAGAAAAAAGCCAGTGGAGGAAAAGGTGGGATTTGCCTTCGCAATTGCACTAATTCAACCATTCGATCTGTAACTACTGAAAACACTTGGCATGGATCAGCCTTTTATGACTTCAAAGGGGCAAAATCAGGCAATCTAATTGATCAGGTGATTTCCCTCAATGCCCATACCTTTACCTCTAAGGATAATTCGGGTCGTCCTCGTGGAATATTGGTCACCGATGCAGGTTCGCTTGTGAAAAACAGCAAAAGTTCCCATGCTGGTACTGGATTTTATGCAGGTGGAAAAGACATTGTTTTTGAAAATAACCATGCGGAATATTGGTTTGAGGACAATGGCTACTACCTGATAGTCGACAATCTACGAGTTTCAAATTGTACTGCCAAGGGAGGCGATTCTCCCGAAAAAGGATTCGGATCCGGTTTTGCAATTGCCTATAAAAAGGGGGCTTTGATCGAAAACTCTAGAGCTGAAAATTGTAGCAACTATGGCTTTCGAATCCATGTACCGCAATCTGACACCCAACTGACAAATAACGTTGCATTTGGCTGCGGAAATGGTTTTGGAATTGAAGTAGCTTCCCACCCCTTTCCTGAAGTAGCTTCCAACCTTCTTTTCGAAAAAAACACTGCTGAAAATAGTGGTCTTCATGGTTTTCTTTTTCGACAGATGGATCATGTAGAAGTAATAAATAATAAAGCGATTAATGGCAATCAACGTGGTGTCACCCTATCGACTAGAGGTGCTATTGCAATCAAAGAGTATGTGTCAAACAGTATTTTCGAGGGAAATCAATGTCTAGATAATCAATCCAAAGCAACGCAGTTATATGGACTATACGATTATTCGGTGGATCAAATCACCTCGGCAGCCAAAAAAGGAAAAAACAACCGAATCAAACATAAATCTGCTAAAGGATCTGATGTTTTTCAGTAGTTTTTTAAAAGCATGTTTTTAACAAACCCAACCAATTTCAACTGTCTTCCGAGACGTTTGGGTTCAGTCACCAATCGATAAAACCATTCTAACTTTAAATTGATCATCCATTCCGGAGCTCTTTTGGTCTTTCCTGAATAAATATCAAAACTTCCTCCTAATCCAATGTAGATGGCTGGGTGAATATTTGACAACCTGGTCATCAGGCGTTCCTGTGCCGGGGAACCCATAGCCACAAAAACAAAATCCGGTTTTTTTTCAGTAATTGTTTTTTCCAAGCCAAGCATTTCTTCTGGCTGAATGTATCCATTTCTGTATCCTACTAGATTAATGCCTGGGAATTCCGATTTCAGTTTTTCAACCGTAGCTTGGATGATTTCTTCTTTGGCGCCAATGAAATAGAATTTTTTCTCAAGATGATATCTTTGAACAAATTCCAGCCAAAGTTCTACACCTGGGATTTTTGCTACATTTCGTAAGCCTTTTTGACCTAGAGCCCATACAGCCCCCACCCCATCCGGATAGCCAATGTTTTGATTGATTACCTCTTTTAATTCGGGGTCGGCATTTCGGATTTTTTCGGCATTTACTGCCACCAAAATTTTATTTTGGCCTTGCGCAAAATCCATGAGCGAACCTTTATCAGGAAATCCGAAAATTCGAATGCCATTAACCAACCTGAACTCAGGATTGAAAGATGGTATGGATTTTTTTTCGGAGTCTTGAATTAACTTCTTCTGCTCTATATCTGTGGGCTGTAGCAATTGCACTGTTAGATAAATTCTGTCTAAATTCCTGATTTTGAACGTAAAATTCTAATATTTTTTCCTTTAAGTCCTTAACGCTTCCTGGCTCAAAAACGATACCGTTCTTTCCTGAATTCAAATAAGTAGCCATTCCACCTTTTCCACTACCTATTACAGGTAAACCGCAAGCCATGGCCTCGAGTCCGACTAATCCTAAGCTTTCTTCCAATTCCGAAGGAAAAACGAATGCATCCCAAGTCAAAAAGATTTCTCGGATTTTATGCCGGGGAATATTACCTCTGAATTTCACTCTTGAGGTTATTCCAAGCATTTCGCAAAGTTCCTTGAACTCAAATTCTAAATCTCCTGGACCACAAATTTCGAGTAATAAATTTTCTCGAGGCAATTCCGCAAAAGCCCGGATTAAAGTCTCTACTCCTTTTCCTTTATCTAGCCTACCCAAATAACCAACCCGATTGAATAACTTATTTTTAGATTCGCCGGGATAAAATATTTGGGGATTAATTCCACCAGAAGGATAGATCTCAATCTTATCTTTATTCACTCCAATGGCTTCAACTTTGGGGACAAAGAAAGCGGAAGGAACAATCACCAAATCAGCATTTCTAAAAATGGGAAGGTTCCATTTTCTCATCCATTTATAAAACCGTCCTTTTCCCAATATATCCGTCCCATGGGCATTTAGGAAGATTTTTTTGTTATGAGAATTTTTCCAAAAGTGAAAAGGAATCAAGGAATGTTGAAGGAAATGAACATAGACGAGATCAAAGTCTCCACGATTTAATTTTTTGATAGATTCAAAAATAAATCGAACATATTCTAATAGTAACCGAAATCCTTTTTTCTTCCCATAGATTACTGTTTTATCAACTATTTGAATAGAGTCATCGGGAAATTCATGTTCGAAATTTCTTACAAATACCCCAAAATTCGGACTGCTTTCCGAGGGGTACATATTTGAAATCATATAGACTTTTAGCTTCTCCAAATTTTTGGACCAAGCCCATTAACAACGCCAAGGCTAATCCCTAACATAGCAGAGTTAAAAATATGACCTGCTAAAAAAGAGATCAGAAGCAGAATAAGGTTTACAGCCCAAATAGGCGATTCGGTTAAAGAACCACTAAAACTTCGGATTGTAGCCCAAAGAAAAATACCTAAAACAAGGCCTAAACCCAGGAAACCATTCATAAACAACAAATCAAAAAAATCTATTTCTATGGTATGGGGATCCCCATGATAGATTCCCATTAATTGTAAAAACTCTTGGTTTCCTACTCCAAATAAGTAATCCCAAAAACTATAGACAGTCGGAAAAAAGGACATAGCTCCCATGACCATCTGATTCCTGCCCGAGAGAATAAAGGTCAATAAATCTAAACGCTCGTAAAAAAATAAAATCCGGTCTATCAAGCCTGTTGCCTGAATACCCCAAACTATTAAAGCTCCCATTCCCATCGCCAAGAAGGGTAATGACAATAGTCCAACAAACCTTCCTATTGTAATCCTTTTTTTGAGAAACTTGGGTAATTCCAATAATCCAACGATTAGGATTATACCTAAAATGGCTGTTTTTGAAGTATTCAAAACCCCTAAAACAAGAAGAAAGAGAAAAAAGAAAAATCGGAAAATTCCTGTCCAATTTTTTGTCTGAAACCAAGCCGCACTAGCAAAAAGCAAAAAGATCCCAGCGACTTCATTTCCCGCAAAAAAGAAACCTCTTCCTCCAATACCCTGTCCTTCCGGACTATCATATTGACTGTAACCTATTCCCAATACACCCAATAAAATATTTACAGCAATCAGCCAGAAATTAAACCAAATAAAGGCATTCCAAAATTTCTTAAGGCCTTGAGAGTTAAAATCTAAACTATAGAAGAAAAAAAAGGATATTGGGAACAAGATAAGCTTAAGGTTATATCCAAAATTTCCCACGACTGTACGAGTTTCCCCAGTCAGCATCGCTTTAAAAAGTAAGGGTAGTAGAAAAAAAAGTATTAAAGAGAATGAAGCCAAAAATATCATTGGCTTTTTGAATAAAAGATAGCTTAGCATTCCAGCCAACATCCCCATTTTGTACAGTTGAGAAATACTGATGCCTATCCCAATTCGCATCAAAACCCCATTTATGCAATCTACCAATAAATAAGTAATTGCCATAAAAAGAAGAATTCCCTGAATAAGGGAAAAAAGGATTTCGGTAGTCTGATTTTTAGCTAGACTTGTCAAATTGAATTTTGAAATAAGCTACCAATACCCTCACAAAACCAAGTAACAATCCCAAAAAGACAGACAAAGCCAAAATCAATGGAATATTGGGTTTGGATACTTGGTAAGAAACTACTGGGGGATTAATAATTGTAAGTTGTGGAATATCCTCTTGAACCTTGATTTTAGCTTGATCTAGCTGCACAGCCAGGTTATTATAAAGGTTACTTGCTAGGTTATATTCAGCCTGTAAACGCTCTTCTTGAGCTCTTGCAGAAGAAAAGCTCAAATTCTGATTCCTATCCCTGAATACAGATAAATTATTCTGGGTTTGATAAAATTTCTCCTGAGCTTCCTCATAGCGCTCTTGGATAAAATTCAAATTTTGAATAGCCTTTTCCGTTTTATACTCAATGACATATTCGGAAAGCAATTCAAAAACAAAAACAGCCACCTGAGCAGACACTTCTGGCGAAAGCGTCTCAACTTCTAGGGTTATTGTCCCAGTCTTTGCATCATTCGTGAGGGTGATGATCTTACGATACTCATTAAACATCGGTACTAATTCCCTTCTTAAAAAGATTAAGGAATCCTGTAATTCAGTTTCTAAATCCAAAGGAGGAGGATCCTCGCCAAACAATACATTCGGAAGCCCGATGGTGTATTTCTTTATCAAGGAAGGAATAGAGGGTCTTCTATTTTCTTCTACAAAAAGACCTAGTTTTTGATTTTTACCGTCTAATTCAATAGTCTTTTGACTTAGCTTCCAAAGAAATGGGTAACTATAAATAATCTCTTGATACAATTGTGGAGAGATTGAGCCTATTTCCTGTCCTCCATTCATTCCCCCAAGATTCAAACCTGACAATCCTCCTAATTGCCTCATCAAATTATTGGAAGAGGAGCTGCTTTGAGCAATAAATTTTAGGTTGGAACTGTAATGATTTCTTGTCAGAAGAATTACCACCAAACCAAGTCCCAGCAGGGCAAGTATAGCCGTTAAAAATCTTTTCTTCTGATTAGAAAAAAAGCGGATCAAATCTCCGATATCGATGGTTTCATTAGCCATGGAATCGTTGGTTTTTTATTAGGTATGACTTGAAAATTCCCCTAAGTAAACTATTTCTAAGGAGAATTTGCACCGACCTAGATTTTAGATCTGTTTCTGGATAAAGAAATTGAACATCCTCCTTTTGGAATGTTCCTGCAATAAGTGCTTTAGAAAATGCCGAAAACTGATATTTATTGGCAAACTTCTTCCACAACAATTCCAATGTGGGATCTTTTACTTCTTCAATAATTTTTTTAACCGCAGAAAATATGTGGCCTGGAAAACTTACCTGGTAAACCTGACCGGAAAAAAAGCTCTTTGAAGTCATGCTTTCACTATCAATTCGATATTTGGCACTTGGCTTATTGATAAAATAAATCCCCTGCTGCTTATCAAGCAGCTTCGCCCAAAGACTCACATCTTCACCGTGAGCAGGTAAGGATTCTGGAAATCCTTCCACGGAATCAAAAGCTTCCTTAGATACAGCAATTGCAGAAGTCCAAAAAGGTGGAGAATTCAGAAGGTTCAAATTTAAAACCTCAGACAACGGAATAAAACCTTCACTCTTTCCGAAAACAGCCTGAATTGGAGCTTGCCTTTTCTCCTCACTTGACCATATTTCCCAGGCAGTGGAAAAGAAATATTTATTTGGATTCGAATCTATCGCTTTTTTCAAGTTTTGCAGGTGATATTTTTCCCATACATCATCTGCATCCAAAAAAGCTATCCACGGATATTTGGCAGCCTTTACACCTAGATTTCGAGCTGCACCTGGCCCTATCTTTCCTGCTTGAATCAAATGGATTCGCTCATCCATGTAAGATTGAATCACTTCTAAGGAATTATCTATAGAAGCATTTTCGATCAGAACTAATTGGAAATCCTGAAATTCTTGGGCAAAAACAGAATCCAGCGTTTCCTTCAGCTCTTTTTCCTTATTGTGAACCGGGCAGATTATGCTAAACATCTATTCCCTGATTGCATTTTTTTTTCCTAAATGTAAGTTTGCCATCTCCTTAACTCCAACCCATTCCAAATACCATCTAGCTCGGAAAAGACTGAGTTTTTCCTTCCAACTCAATCCTTTGAATCCAAAAATCGTGACTGGTGGTCGGAGTATCCAAAGCGTAAATTGTAATTTCCTGAATGTGGAAAAATCCTTGAAAAAACTATAATACATTCCCCCTGAGGTGCGTCGCTTTTTCTTTATCAAAGCCTGAAAACTTTTCCTAGAGGGGTGTTTCACAATAGCTTTTTCAGCATAAGCAATGGTATTCCCTGCATCAGTAGCACGCTTAGTCCACTCATAATCTCCACCAGACATCAGACTTTGATCGAAGAGACCGACCTGATCAAAAACCTTTCTTTTAACAAAGAGATTGGCTGTAATGCTTTGCTTATTCTGCAAGACATTTCGGTCTTGCCTAAATGAAAAGCGACTTTCAAACAAAAAAGCCTGATGATCTCCGCCTTTGGGTTTGAAAAACTCCATCTTCCCTCCCACTAAATCAAATCCTTGATCCAATAAACCAATCCCTTCCGCTAACCATTCAGGAACGGGTATACAATCCGAGTCGGTAAAAGCAATATATTCTCCCTTAGCGTGATCAAGTCCTAAATTTCTGGCAGCATAAGAACCGGGCTTTGGTTGAGTAAGTATTCTCACATTTTCAGCCCAATCAACATCTGATGGAGGAACGGTTTCCGGATCGTTATTCACTACGATGATTTCAATCTGATCTTGTGAATAGGTCTGATTTATTAAGGCCTCCAAACAGGTCGGTAGCAAATGCCACTCCCGATAGGTTGGGATAATTATAGAAACAAACGGTTGCTTATTCATCAAGCTTTTTCTCAACTTTTGAAAGTTGATACGACTCATAAACCCTTGCAGCAGCAGTCAAAGGATCGATAGGATTCAAAAGCCCCCATTGCTTAGCTTCCGAAGAATAGGATCTTTTGAAATCTTCGGAAAGAAAAAACTGGGCTTTTGCCGGATCTCCAAACTTTTGTAGGGCAAAACCTAATTCAAAACCGGGTGGATTGTAATTATAGCTGTATGGAGATTTGGAAAGACTGCTTTTGAAAGAGACTGTTCCAATCGCTTTAACCATGGACTTAAATAAAGAAGACTTAAAAAACTGCAATTCAGGGTAAACATTATGAATCAAGCCTAAGGCATACAAATTGAATCCATGATACCCAACTGATTTTAAATAAGTGTATTCTTTTTGGTTTTTAGGAGTCCTAAACTCGCGATACCTTTCAAAAAATAAAGCCTTCCTTCCCACTTTTTGATAACCAGTTGGATGATGCATAATGACACCGTCAGGATACACTTTCATGGTATCCTGCAACGCGTTCAAAAAATCAAGGATTTGCGATTGCATATCCTGATCTCCATGTTGTGCCACTAGATTTCCTGATGCAGCAAACCAAAGTTGATGATTAAAAGTCGGATCAAATCCTCTGATACTTCCATCTACGTTGACGGTTTCCCAGGCCTTGTGCCTCGTTGAATAAGGATGAAGCTTAAAGACATCTGAAGCTACTTGAATTAGCTGATCGTCTCCAAAAAATCGATAGGCATACTCCAATGCCTCCAAGGTCCAAGCTTGTCCCATTAGGCCATTAGCAAAGTCTTTTTTGGGATTTTTCCGATGCCAAAAGGTAGCTTTCATGGGCCTAGCCTCCTCTGACATCAAATAACCCAAGCATTTTTCTGCTGCTTCTTTGAATTTCTTTTCTCCGCTCAACTCATGGGATTTCAAAAAAGAAATCAACCAATGAGAGGTATTTCTTACGGGTGTTTCAGGATCTTTATAAGGGCCATTATGCCCAGGCTGAAAAGAACCATCAGAATTCTGTTTGGAAAGGGCGGACCAGCTGGATGTAACAAGTAATTCTTCCGTATTCATCAATAAATCCTAGCGAAAAGGGGCTATCAAATTTCCCAAAAACACCTTTGAAGAATCAATTGGGTTTACTTTTACCATATGTTTCATTTGTGAAAGACTCTTACCAAAATCCTTTTCTTTTGCATATAATCTTGAAAGTCTTCTCCTGATATGGTAAATCCTATTTGAAATAGCTATTTGCTGAAAATCTTTCAAAAAATATAGCTTCATTTTTTCAAATGTATCCAATTGATTTTCAAATTGTTGTATCAAATTTTTCCCTGACCAAATACCACTATTATGTATTCGGTAACAACCTGAGTTAAAATTTAAAAATCCGACAGGTCCGTGTTCAGTAGCTAAAGCGCTTAAAAAATTATCCGCATTGAACACTTCGAAGAATATTTCTGGAAATCCTTTTTTAAAGGCCTCTTTTCTAAATAAAGTTGTGAGGATTTTAGGCTTATATTTTTCTAAAATTACTTCGTGAGAAATAATTGAGGATAATCTTATTCCATCCCAAGCATTAGTTTTTAAAATTTTTCCATCCTCATCAACTTCTGAATAATTAGTACAACATGTAGAATAACTTGGATTAGCCTCTAAAAAATCTACCTGTTTTTGGAGTTTATATGGGTCAGTCCAAAAGTCATCCCCTTCACAAAAAGCAATATATTTCCCTTCACACCTTGGAAAATTATACCTTACAGCTATCCCTCTTACACCTTTAGAATATTGATTTTCTTCTTGAATTAAAACCTTAAAGGTGCTAGGATATTTTGATTCAAATTCCCTTATCACGTCTGAGGTTCCATCATTGGAAGCATCATCATATACAATTATTTCAAACCTAAAATTTACTTTTTGTTTTAAAATCCCCTCAAAACATTGTCTTATATACGGAAAATGATTGTAAGTAATACAAGACACAGAAACCAAAGGCTTATCACTCATTACCCTTTACTTTTCAAAATAAAAATTGGTCTATTTCTAAACTCGCCTAAAGAATCATTCCTTTGGATGTTTTCAGTGGACAACTCTTTATATTCAGTTAATCCTCCGATTTCCTCTGGAACTCCTATTGATTGAATAACCCAATTTCCATCTACCGCTGATTTAACAAAATCAATCATTTCGGACTTAGTTCCATCTTTAAAAAGAAGCTCATTCCGATCACCTTTCCAGCAAAAACCCATTTGCAAAACCATAAGGTTGGTTTTATCTGAAAAGTAATTGATAGCCTCTTTCATTTTTTCTAAAGCTTCCTCTTTTGAAAAACTCTGATCTCCAAAATCATCACCTAAATGGTGGATCACATTAAAGAGCAAAACAACATCTACATGATCATTTTCAAGATCAGTTTGAAAATCAAAGTATTTGTTTTTTACCTGAATATTGAGTCCCAAAAGCTCTTTAGCTTTGGAGACAAATTGAGCATGGTTGGCATTGCCTTCAATGTAGATTACTTCTTCAGCACCTAGATCCATTGCTTCAAAAGTAAAAAAACCTGTATTCCCACCGATATCAACCACACGTTTACCTGAAAAGGAAATTTGACTTGTAACCCAATCAAGCCTTTCCTGCTCAAACCTTGAAATAAATTGTTTTACATCCTGATGGATAAAAGATTTTAGAGCTTTTGGCAAAATTTGATATCCTGAATGCTTGCTATTCTTTTGATACAAATCAACCAATATATCTCTTTCAGTTAAGTTCATTAAGATAAATTTTTAATGTGTCATTCTTTAAGTATATATCACTCGCCATCAGCAGGTGATAATCCAAGTAAAATTGATCCTTGGAGTAATTATATATCTTGGGATTTTTCCCATTTCTCAAATTTGAAGCTAATCCACCAGACCAAAAGTAATATACTTCTGACCTGTAAGGTTTACTGACTTTAGAATCTTTCAAGCCATTATCCCAACAAAAGTCATCAAATAAGGTCATGTTTGAATCCAAAATAAGCTGTGAAGGTCCCCATAATCGAGGATTTGCTTCGATCATTATGAAATCGCGGCCATTAAATTTTACCTCCACCATCACTAATCCATAAAATCCAATTTTTTGGAAAGCTTGGATAAACATTTTTGCAATTTCCTGGCCATGAATAGTAGATGATTTGGCTAAAATCATTGAGGCTCCATCATCCTGTTGTATTAAATTTTCTTGCGAATAAATCGACACCTCTCCACCCCTTGAAAAATGGAATAATAGGTAATAACTAGGACCATCTATATATTCCTGAAAATAATAGTCAGAAAGATTATCCAAGTGATCAGCTTTTTCCAAATCGTTCTTAGAAAAAACTAAAATTGGCTTTTCATTGATTTTTGAGAGTCCTTGACCGTATTGTTTTGGTTTAATTACAAATGGGAATTTATTTGGAATTTTAAGTGAATCTTTAGGAACTGGTATTCCCATTAATCGACAAAACTCAGAAAACTTATGTTTATCTGATACCAAAGCGTATGTATTCTCATCACATAAGCCAAATTCCACACCATCTTCCAAAAACGATTTTCTATTCTTGAGTAGAAAACGATTAAGGAATTCCGTAGATGGCAAAATAAAAATCCGATCTACATTCCGTTTTTGTTTTGCTTTTTGATAAAAATAAGTGACTGACTCTACATCTAACCTATTCTTTGATCTTGTTGCCAAAACGTTTTCGGAAAATGAAGTTTGAAAAATTGTATCATCTTCTCCATTTGCAACAATATCAAAAGGGATTTGCTCCATTTTGGCATACCTACAGAAAGCAATAATTGCTCTTTGATTATTGCCTGAAAAAATAAGTATTGATTTTGAAGTCAAAACAACTTATCTATAAATAGAATTGATTATTCTACAAATCAAATCAACTTCCTCTAAAGACAATTCATAATATAAAGGAAGGCATAATACCTTGGAAGAAATTTCTTCAGTGACAGGTAATTCTTGTTTTGCGATATACGGAAGCTCTGATAAACTCGGGTAAAAATATCTTCTTGGAAAAATTTGAGATTTATTCAATCGGTCCAAACATTTTAACGCTGAATCACTATTTTCAAATAGAACAGGGTAATACGCGTAATTAATATCAGCATGCTTTGGAAATGCAGGCTTAACAATATTTAAATCGGACAGCTTTTGATCATAAAGCTCGGAAAGCAATTTTCGCTTTGCAATAATTTCATCAACCTTTTTCAGATTTACCAAACCCATGGCAGCATGAAACTCAGAATTTTTTCCATTGATCCCCAATTCACTGAATTTATATGGGCCATCGTGGCCAAAATTCCTCATGAAATTCATTCTATCATGAAGTCTTTTATTTTTTGTAAATACTCCCCCTCCCTCGATTGTATGAAATAGCTTCGTGGCATGGAAGCTTACTGTTGAAATATCACCGTATTCAAAAATTGATCTTCCCTTGTAATTCACCCCAAAACAATGGGCTCCATCATATATAACTTTTAAATTATGCTTCTTGGCAATTTGGTCAATTGCTTCAATATCGCATGGATTTCCATAAACATGCGTAGCCAAAATTGCTGTCGTATTTTCTGTTATTGAACCCTCGATTTTAGTCGGGTCAATATTGAGTGTTTTCTTGTCAATATCTACAAAAACAGGTGTACATCCCTCCCAAACTATACTGGAGGTCGTTGCCACATAAGAAAACGGTGTAGTAATTATTTCACCTTTAAGGTCCAATGCCTTAATAGCAATTTGAAGAGCAATTGTACCATTTCCGAGGTATAGAAAATTTTCTACATCAAGAAATTCTGCAATTTTTAATTCCAACTCATTGACCAAAGGACCGTTGTTTGTAAGCCATTGCCTTTTCCAGATTCCCTCCAAGTAATCTTGGTAATCCTTTAAAGGTGGTAAATAGGGTTTGGTAACCGGAATCATTTTTTTAAAATAATTTTTCGAAAATCAACAAAAGGTTCAGATTTGGCACCCCAAGAAATTAGAAAATAAATCATAATTCCGATCAACCCACCGCCTATCAGTTGGATCCAATCAACAGCGGGGAAATTTCCAATACTTCCTTTTACGAACCAACCCCCTATTGCTGCTACCCCTCCAATCAGAAAAATCGGCAGGATATCCCTTAACTGACTCCAAACATTATAGCCAATAAACCTTCCGCTATAAAATGAATTGATACCAAAAGCGACTAGATTCAAAATCACTTGTGTCCAAAGTAATGCGAATATACCATATGGTAGCGCAATAATTATACCTACAACGGTTAATGATTTTTTGATAATTTCCAACTTCAGAAAAAGATCACTCCTTCCTTTCACTTTGAGAATATTGAGATTGTATGAGTGAATGGGAAACATCAACCCGATAAAACATAAAATCTGAAAGTATGGGACTGCAGGAATCCATTTTTCAGTAAGGACAATTCGGAATAGGGGCTCAGCTAAGACTGCTGAAAGTGCCATAACTGGGGTAAGCCAAAACAAAACTTGCTGCATGATGCGCTTGTAGGCCACTTTTAATTTCTCATCATCATCTTGAATTTCTGAGAACATGGGAAAAGTAACTTTAGATAGGGTATTGGAAATATTCTTTACCGGAATCTGCTTTAGCGAATCTGCTTTGGTATAATACCCCAATTGAGTAACTGGAAAAAACTTTCCTATTACCAAATGGTAAATGTTCGAGAAAACGGAATTAATCACTCCTGCGAGTGTCAATTTGGCCCCATAACCAAAATGATATTTAAATCTTTCCCAATCAATCACCCACGATGGCCTCCAGTTGGAATACACCCAAAATTGCACACTCAAAAGTAAATTTTGAGCCAAATTCATTCCCACCAAAGCCCAGACTCCAAATCCTTGAAATGCCAAAACCAATCCCAATAGTCCCCCAACTATCGTTGAAGGGATAGTGATCTTCAATTCAGTTTTAAAATCCATATTCTTCACCAACCGGGTGCGCTGAACTGCAGAAAACGGATAAATAAGAAATGTCAAACAATAGACTTTGATGATAGCTTTTAAAGCTGGTTGATTAAAGAATTCACTGATAAGCCCAGCACTAAATACCATAGCAAGGTAGACCAAAACCCCAACCGCAAGATTGATAAAAAAAACGGTTGAAAAATCCCTTTGATCTGCATCCTTGGTTCGAATCAAACTCGAAGTCATCCCTGCATCAATCAAGCTGTTTCCCAATGCCATAAATACCGCAAGCATTCCAATAAGACCGAAATCTGCAGGCTCCAGTATCCTAGCCAAAAAAATGGTAACCAAAATCATGGTTAACTGAACCCCAAACTGCTGTGTGAGACTCCAAAAAAAACCATGTAGGGTTTTGGTTTTTAAGCTCATCGTGCGGGAACACCCATGATTTTTTTACCAGAAGATTGATTCCTAGTGACAACAGCACCAGCGCCAACAACCACTTCATCTCCTAATTCAACACCTGGGAGAATAATGGCTCCTGCTCCGATTCTACAGGATTTCCCAACTTTAGCTCCTCCCAAAAGCATGGCCCCAGGAGAAATCTCGGAAAATTCACCAACAAAGCAATTGTGATGGATATGAGCGCGAGTATTGATCAAAACCCCTTTTTCAATTAGAACCTCTGGACCCAAAAATGAAAATGGGAATAAATCAA
The DNA here is from genome assembly GCF_004571135.1 of Algoriphagus kandeliae. Taxonomy (GTDB): domain Bacteria; phylum Bacteroidota; class Bacteroidia; order Cytophagales; family Cyclobacteriaceae; genus Algoriphagus; species Algoriphagus kandeliae. The sequence goes on along the minus strand of NZ_SPSB01000001.1, from coordinate 140,154 downwards.
ACTCTAGTTCATTTTCAATTGAGGAGATGGAATATTCTCCTTTCAAACCTACAAAATCGCCTCCTTCACTCTTCAAAATAGAAAAGAGGCTTTTTCTAGAATTGGGATTTCCAACTCCCAAACAAAACCGGGAGTCTTTTTTAAAAACCTCACTTAAGGATTTAAGGCTTGTAATTACAGGCATACCACCAAGGCTCAGGCCTTCTTTCTTTTTGTCCTCATCAAAAAAAAGAATGTCTTTTTCATTAAGGCCAGTTCCTTTCAAGAGTTGAAGAACTTCAAGACCATGACCTCCTGCTCCTGCTATTACCATAAAGGTTCATATAGAAAAATCCCCTGAGTAACTCAGGGGATTTAATGGATTATTTAGCCCCAATCCCGTAATGGGAAAAACCCAGGGATTCAAGGTATTTTTTATCGTAGATATTTCGGCCATCAAAGACCACTTTGTTTTTCAAAAGCTTTCCGACAGCATCCCAACTTGGAATTCTAAACTCCGACCATTCTGTCACCAGCAACAAAGCATCTGCATCAACGCAGGCATCATAAGCATCCTTGCAATAGGTAACCTTGTCAAACAAATAATGCTCCTTAGCCTCTTCCATCGCCTTTGGATCGTATGCTCTCACCGTTGCACCGGCAGCTCGAAGTTCATCGATGATCACTGCAGCAGGAGACTCCCGCATATCATCCGTATTCGGCTTAAAGCTCAATCCCCACATGGCAAAGGTCATTCCGCTCAGGTCTTCACCAAAGTGTGATTTCACCTTGCTCGCCAACACATGCTTCTGGTCATCATTCACATCTTCTACAGCTTGAAGAACTCGAAGATCATACCCGTATTCCTTGGCAGTTTTGATGATTGCCTTCACATCTTTGGGAAAACAAGAACCTCCATAGCCTACTCCCGGGTAGATGAATTTATTTCCGATTCGAGGATCTGAACCAATCCCTTTACGTACCATATTAGCATCAGCCCCCACCTTTTCACAGAGGTTGGCAATGTCATTCATAAAAGAAATCTTGGTTGCCAACATAGCATTTGCTGCATACTTGGTCATCTCTGCTGAAGGGATATCCATATAGATGATCCGCTCACCGCTCAATTGGAAAGGCTTGTACAAACGTTGCATGATCTTTTCTGCTCGCTCATCATCCACTCCGATCACGATTCGGTCAGGTTTCAAGAAGTCTTCAACCGCGGCACCTTCTTTCAGGAATTCAGGATTGGAAGCCACTGCGAAAGGAAGGTCAGAACCTCTTTTATCCAAAGCTGCCTTTATCGTAGCTCGAACTTTTTCACCGGTCATCACGGGAACAGTACTCTTAGTGGCTACCACAATGTAATCCGTCATCTTCCGACCGATTTCATCAGCGACTGCCAATACATATTTCAAATCTGCCGAACCGTCCTCACCCGGAGGGGTTCCCACAGCAATAAATGCTACTTCAGCACCTTGGATAGCCTCTCCCAGATCAGTACTGAAATGAAGACGACCACTTTGGTAATTCCGAACCACGATCTCTTCCAATCCTGGCTCATAGATGGGCATAATACCCTGCTTGAGCTTATCGATTTTCTTCTGATCAATATCCACGCAGGTAACTTCGATCCCTACATCAGCAAAACATGCTCCTGAAACAAGGCCTACATACCCGGTTCCTACTACAGCAATTTTCATAACTTAAGCAGTTAAATTAATTAGTAAATAATCGTTCTATTAGAATTCCCAAAGTAGCTAAGCTAGAAGCAATTCCTATCCAACCGGAGGCTGACATTCGCTCTCTGGCCGGTTTTTGTGGAACTACAATTTCTGCTCCGGGCTCAACAGTCGGGTAATTTTTTATTCCTAAAAAGCTACGTGTTTGTGCGGCATCACCATTTGCATAGACCACGTATGATTTACTTTTTCTGGCATTTTCAGTGAATCCACCAGCTTTTGAAATATAGTGCTTTAAAGATTTTCCTTTATCAAAGCGAGTTGTAGTAGGCATCAAAACCTCTCCTACCATTCTTACTGTTTGCAATTGCTTTGGAACTTGTAGAATATCGCCTTCCAATAAAATCAAATCCGCCTCTGAACCGGGATTCTGAAGAATATATTCCAGATCAATTCCCACCAAGTCCTCTTGTTTAAATCTTGCTTGATTTAATTCTGGGTCTATGGATAATGTATCAGAGAAAGTAAAAAATTCATCCATTTCAGGTTGTACACTTTCATCTTCTCTTCTTTTCTGCTCGATTTCAGAAAGCTTCTTATCAACTCGTTCAAAAAGTAGCTTTTCAGCTTCATTCAATTCCCGGTTTATTTCAGGATTTAGTCTTTCCCACATCTGACGCAGACTTTCTTCGCGAAGTTCTTCTTCGGTTTTACCTTTATAATAAACCGTTCTTCGAATCAGGCTTGCTCCTTTAGGATAGGCAAACTGTGATAAACCTCCTGCTCGGGAAATCAAATCTGAAATGCGTTCATTGGCGTTGCCTAAAACAAATTCACCCGGATACCGGACTTCCCCACGAACAGCTACGATTTGCTCCCTCTCAAAACCAGGACTTCTTCTAATAAATACATGATCAAAAGGAGTTAAAGGCTTGGATGCTTCCTCCTCGCTCAACTGCAAGTCGGAATTAATTGTCAAAGTAGAGATTTCTGCAATTTTCCCACTACTCGCATCTCTCGCTCTACTTGCAATTTCGATGGAACTATTGGCTGCCGACTCCAAGAAACCACCAGCGCGAAGTACTAAATCTCCAACTGTCATGTTGGAAGCAAAAGGATAAGTTCCAGGAAAATTCACTTCCCCTGAAATCTTAACATAGTATTCCTCCTGAATATCATATCGGTTAGGAATGAAGAGGAGATCTTCATTTTTAAGAATTGTATTCTCTTCTTGTCCTTCCAAAATTTCTCTTAAATCCAAAGAAATAGCGCCCAAAGTCAGATCTGGATTGGTTCGATATAGGGTAGCTCGATTAGTAAATGCCTCAGGTTTTAATCCATCAGCCTTTTCAATTAATTCCAATATTCCCATGCCCTCCTCAAAAGAATATTCTCCGGGGCGATTTACAGCTCCACTGATTTGAACCCTATTTTGAAATCTCTCCAACACTTCTCCGACTAATATTTCATCCCCATCCTTTGGCATAAAGGATTCAAAACTGGCAGAAGCAACATCAATCACTTTTCGCTGATTGTTCTCAAATCTTCGGATCGTCACCCGATCTTGAAAAGCTAAAGAAGAAAACCCTCCTGCATACTTAAATAAATCTGCCAAGGAGTTTCCCTGTTCCACTTCAAAATATCCTTCCCTTCGTACGGGACCAATCAGTTCAACCCTAGCTTGGTAGGAAGGAACTATGATGACATCATTGTCATGGAGAGTAATATTTGAACTTTGGTCTCCATTGATCAAAAAATCATAGATATCAATAGTAGCAGCCAATTTAGAATCCCTATATACTTGAACATTTCTGAAGGCTCCATTTTCATTAGGACCTCCAGCAGAATACAAGGCGTTAAAAACGGTTGCAAATGAAGGCAGGGTATAAGTCCCAGGCTTAGTCACTTCTCCAACCAAGGAAACTTTAATTGACCGAATGTTTCCCAGTCTCATTTGAAGGAAGGTATTCGGAGAATTTCCTAAAAGACCAGAATATATTCTACCAAGACTAGTTTTTAATCGTGCAACTGCTGCTTCAATCGTAGATCCACCTATTTGTATAGGGCCCACGTTTGGAACAAAAATTCTTCCTTCTGGTGTAACAGTTAAATCATAAGATTGCTGAGAAGCTCCATAAATATCAATCAACAATTGATCACCGGAACCAATTACATAAGAAGATGGAGTTGGAATATTCAAACTTGGACTAAAATCCAATTCCCGGTTATGAAACAGTTTAAAACCAAAAATCTTCTTTTGGTCCGGAGTCAGATCATAATATGGATCTGATTTTCGCAGGGAATCAAATACATCAACAGAGCCTCCAAAATCCGTACTTCGGGAAAAATTACCATTTAAATTTTGGTTTGAGGACTTGGATCCACTCATCAATTCATTTATTCTTCGAGAAAGCTTAGCAGCTTCCGAAGGAGGCATTCCTCTTTCCTGAGCCAAGACAACCAACTGACTTGAATTGATTCCGTTAGCCTCGGCTCGCTTGACCAATTGTTCTATTTGGGCATTGGAAAGATCATCTACTCGTAAATTTTGAATATCAGAAAGGCTTTGTGCCAAACTAGCGTTTACGGTCAAAATGATCACGAAAACGATTAACCAAATCTTTCCAAAGACTGCCTTAAACACGAGTTGGCCTTTTGATTGAATATTTTCCAAGGAATTCAATGAATTAAATTGAAACGTTCCAAAGATGTAAAAATCGTACCGGATACGAGTTGATAATTTTTAAGAAATTGAAGGTAAGAATATTTTGGTTGATTACTATAACTCTATTTTTCAAAAACCAAAACTGTGTTTTCTGTAAGAAATTCAATACCCAATTAGATACAGCTTCGCCCTTTCGGTCCCATTTCACACCTAGCAATCCATGATTTTGAAACCCAGATAATCCTAGATTCCGATATTTTTATCAAAAAGGACCAATCCGGAAGACTCCATACGATTAGCCTTCAAAGTGAATACCACTTTTCTATTAATTAAGTCTTCCAATCTCTTGGTCAACCCCTTGATATAATCTTGATTTAAATCCTCCCCAACTACTACTACATCTATTTTCCCAGAGTCTACCCCTCTCGAAAGATCTCCTACCAGCAATACTTGCTCTACCTCCCCCATCCGCTCCAAAATCTGCTCCAATAGCTTATCCAAGCCCAAATACTTGCGAATAATATCTCTAATGTTGGTGTAGAAAGGATGGCTCGTGTTGGCCTTGTAGGATATTTTATTCTTATCTGATTCTTTTACTAAAACTCCAGCTTGGGTCAGATTATTCAATTCTTTACGAATTGCATTCGTTGATTCACCAAACTCTTCCGCCAAGCCTCGAAGGTGACTCTGGGTGTGGTGATTTACAAAAAACTTAACTAATAGCCTCAATCTGGTCTTTGAGGTGATCAGAGAATCAAGCATTAAAAATTAATTGGAAACCGAGTACCAAAGGTACTCATTAGAAAGAATCGATAAAAATAAATTTCAAGCTAATTTTTCTAAATCAACATTGTAAAACCTAAATAGGTCCATTATCCCCTATAGATGTTTTCAGGTTTCTTTTTTAATAGATTTCGAAGCAATTGCCCACTCCAAGAAGAAAAAGCGCCTAATAAAAAGCCTAGGAAACCAGTAGCTAAAATCAAAAGGGTTCCATTTCCTAATCCAAATAGCTGAGCCATTTTATCTGGTAAACTGCTTCCCGTTTCAATATTCAAATAGACTGCAAGCCCCATCCAAGCGAGTGACATTCCAAATCCTCCTCCAAAAAATGCTGCTGCTCCACCTGGCTGAATTACAAGGGCAAGAACCCCCAACCCAATCATTGCCCCCCAGAAAGGAGTGAATGGATTTAGGAAAAAAACCAAGACAAATGACAATAAAAGGTATAAAAGGAATTTCATGATTAGTTAGTAAAGGTTGTTTGAAACAATAAATCCTCTTCTTGATCCTCGCTTCTTAGATCAAAATTCAAGTAATCTCCATTTGCCCATTTGGAGATAAAGTTACTGTAAAACTTACTTCCTGGATTTCCGGACTGTCCTCCCGGATAGATTCCGAAAGCTTTAATTGGAGTCCCTAGCTCCACCACCATTCTCCAGCTAGCGCCGTGTCTCTCGCTTGTGGCATTCAAAATTCCTCTTCCTCCTCCGGTGTATACATTTTCAACTGAAAAAGGTCTGAATTGAGGAACCAAGTGCTGAATACTGGTGCGCTTATAATTAGCCCAAGTATAATCTCCTTCTTCTTGCTCCCACTCCTTCATAGATTCCACCATTTCTGCAAAACCTTTGCGAACATGGTTTGAAGCCGTTTCCTTAAGCTCTGTGTTTACATGGTCGAAAAATTCACTACTTGGATTATTTTTCAAAAGTCTGACCGTTTCATAATTATTCGGATAAACCACCGGCTCATCCCATTCCATCCAATCATTCCAGATTTGATTATAGGTTTTATTCCACCAAGTGTAAAATAAGGTTGGACCTTTTTGATTGGGATCTGCATAAAAATCCCAGGATTTTAGCTCACTTAAGTACTTTTCAGCTTTTTCATCACCGCCAGTCTCATTTCCCAAAAGTTCCAACATCACGGGTAGCGCCTCTGCGGCATGAAGATAATAATCGTCGAATTGAAGCTCCTTCATTTGATCTACAGTGATCGAATTCATTTCCCGCAATCGATTATTCAGACGTCTGTTTCGGTAATGTTCATAACTATTATCAAAAACATAATAAGGATAAGAAGGATCTACCGGATGCTGATTAGCTGAGGATACAAACCCCCGCTCAGGATTTAGGGTACTTGGATTATGTTCATTTGGAATAAATGCTTGCCATTCCATTTGAGGATCAGCCCCATCCATGAAAAATTTACCTTGCTTATCCCACTTCACAGGGAACTTACCCTGAATTCGCATCGCGATATCCCCTGAAACAGAAGCAAAAACAAAATTTTGGGCTGGAGCTGTAAAATGATTCAAAGCGTCATTGTAATCGTCATGATTCTTTGCCTTATTCATTTTGATAAATGTCAGTTGCTCATTGGAACCCATATGGGCTGTCCATTTCAAAGCAAAATTCATATCCTGTCGTTCACTCCCAAAAGTCCGATCATAAACAACTGGCCCATAGTGGGTGTAAACAACCGTATCATAGTAAGGCTCTTGCCCTTTTACTTTAATCTCTTCAATTCGATGGCTGGCCTCTCTCCATTCATTTCCATATCGGTAAGTTTTTCGCGAATCGTCCTGAAATGTGATTTTATACCAATCCCGTGCATCTTTGGTGGCATTGGTTACACCCCAAGCAATATTTTCATTGAAACCTGAAATTACACCCAGAGCTCCTGGCAAGGTCGCTCCTTTTACCCGATGCTCTGGAGTGCTAAGTTGCATGCTATACCACAAGGAAGGAAGATTTAGACTTAGGTGTGGATCATTAGCCAAAATAGGATTTCCATTTTTGGTTTTTGATCCAGCTACTGCCCAGTTATTTGAACCAACTCCTTCTTCCGGTTGAGGCAAAGGATCGATTACCAATTTATCATCTGGATAAGTGCCTTCTTCAGGACTATTTACCTGAATTGGTTCAAAATCCCATACTCTTTCAGCCTCAATTACTGGATCATTTTCTTCTGGAAACTCAGGAAATAATAAGTCTAATTTTTCCTCCCCAAGAATTTTTCGAAGATTAGAATATTGCAGATCTCGGTCTCCCACAAGCATGTCGGACATGTATTTAAGAAGAAGCAAAGACTTGTAGGAAGACCAGTTTTCCGGGTGATAATTCAAAATTTTATATTCTACTGGAAGCCGTGCATCGTCCAGGGAGGCTATATACTGATTTACACCATCCGCATAGGCTTCCAATAGAACCAACATTTCTGGATGATTTTCTTTTACAAATTCATACCCAAGCTCTGCACCATATGCAAGCCCTTTTCTCCTTGTCATCCTATCCAATTCCAATGCAACTGGACCGACTATTTCGGAAATTCTTCCAGCAGCTGCCATGGTTTGAAACTCCATCTGCCACAAGCGGTGCTGCGCCGTCACATATCCTTGTACTCGATATAAATCCTCCTCGTTTTGAGCAAAAATGTGAGGAATTAGGTTTTCATCGTAAGCCACCTTTACAGGGGCAGAAAGCCCTTCCAACTGAATCGTTTCCTCGGCCAATTGATCCTCACTGTACATATTTTGCCAAAATCCATGGTTTGGATCTAATAATGGCGCAACAGGAGGTGCAGGCCCCATCGGAATAGATACTACATAGCCTAATACAACCGTGATGAGGAATACTAAAACAAAGGAGAAAACTTTCATGAATGAATAGGATGATTCAGAAGCTAGCAATATAAGAAAAACGGGAAAATCTTGATTTGTTTTTCCTTTTGGAAAAAGAAAAAACCCGGCTTTAAAACCCGGGTTATTAAAATTTTAAAGATATCTTATTGTATTCGAATCGGAAGTTTGAGTTTTTCCCAGCGAATAACGATTCCTGGTTCTTCAATATCGATTGAAAGTCTTTCTTGAGAGGCTTCTTCCCATTCCGGACTGACATCCACTCGAAGTACATCTTGTTTTTCATCATACTGGAAATGACCATGCTCCAAATCCCACTCGGAGTTAAGAATTACTGTCCAAGCTCCATTTTCCTTAGGAATGGTAAAAAGAGAATACTTTCCCGGAGCCAAAGGCTTTCCCTCCACAGTCATCTCCTCAGAAAGTTCCACAAAGGTTGCCTCGTTGGCACCTGTTCTCCAAACCACATTGTAAGGTACCAAGTCACCCCAAATTTGTCTCCCCTTTACAGAAGGTGAGCCATATTGAACCTTAAAAGTCTTTCCGGAAATAGTTCCTTCTTTTACTTCCAAAGGACTCGGACGCGTCTCCTGCTCTGATTCTTCCGTCATTTCGGTATTAGAATTTTCTTCCGTTGTTTCAGAGTTTTTGCTACCGCAAGAAACAAAAACAGATAGTGCCACTAAGGCCGGAACAAATAGGTATCTCTTTTTCATAGTCGCTAATTTATCTTAAATAGTCTTCTAATATTCAACAAACAAAATCTGATCCTAATATTTGGAAACGAATTCCACGATACCAAAATAAATAATTTCCATTTTAGCACCACTTTTGTTTGATTACGGATTCATTGGAGGTCATGTTAAGCTTTCTTTACTTTAAAAATTCAATTCATTTAGTTCAAGGTTGATGAGATTTATTGCTTGGTTACTTTTTATCGCCTCCCTCCTGATTTTTGGCAGTGTTTTCATTCGGCCGGTTGACTTCCCCTATGTCGGGCTTCTCCCTTTCTTTATTCCATTATTCTGGCTTTTGAATTTTTTCTTATTCCTCATTTTATTCATCGCTTGGAAAAAATCGGCTTGGATTCCATTCATTGCTCTTTGTATCGGTTTTCGTTTTTTAGAAATCAGCTTTCAATGGCATCCAAAAAATGATGCTGAAGAAGGCCTAAAAGTCCTTAGCTATAATATCCATTTATTTGACTACAAGAGAAGGTCTGGCGGGAAATTCGATCCGAATATTTTTACCTGGATTCAAGATCATCCAGCTCAAATCAAAGCTTTCCAGGAATTCTACCAAGACTACACTTCTGCCTCAAGAAATGCGGTGGATTTATTGGGAGAGAAAAACAATCGGGAGATTTACTACGAAATAATCGAAGGAAACCCCAAACGAAGATCTTTTGGGCTGGCCATTACTTCTGCTTTTCCCATCATTAACCAAGGGAAAGTCTTTGATAATAGCCGAACCAACGGTGCCATTTTTGCCGATGTCTTGTATGAAGGAGACACCATTCGGATTTACAACTGCCATCTTGAATCCATGAAGATCGAATCGGATAAATTGGATGAACTGGAGGAAGTAAAGGCCAATTATCGCCAAACTTTAAAAAAGCTTCATGAGGGAAGTCTAAATCGAAGCCGACAGGTGTCCGTCATTGAAAAGCATATTGAAAGCTGTCCATATCCCGTGATTTTAATGGGAGATTTGAATGAAATCCCTTATTCCAACAACTATTTCAGGTTGAGCAAAATACTATCAAACGCATTTGAAGGAGCAGGAAGAGGCTTTGGCTTTACTTATAATCGAATCCTTTTTTTCCTACGAATTGACCACATATTTGCATCGGAGAAATTGGAACCGATACAATTTGAAACGCATCAAGAGGTAGATTACTCTGATCATTACCCAATCTCAGCAACCTTCCGTTTTAAGGATTAGTAAATCTTTTTTTGACCTTGCTTTCCCAGACTTTTTTCATGGGAAGCAGCAGCAAAGGGAGAAAAAGCAAATCTGCCGATAGTGCAAATAAAAGTGCCATGGCAATTAATAATCCGGTGTAAAAAGTTACTCCGAAATCACTGAATAAAAAGAGGCTAAAGCCTAACACAAGAATGACTGTTGTCAAAACCAAAGCCTTGCCCGTTTCCAAAAAGGTCCGCTTTAAGGCATATAGATAAGTTCTTCCAGAGGCCAATTCTGTTCGCAATCGAGCCATAAAATGAATGCTATCATCCACCGCTATACCGAAAGCTACCGAAAACAAAATCGCAGTAGTCAACTTTAACTCAATATCCATCAAATACATGGCCGCCAGCATCATAAGTAATGGAATTATATTGGGAATGAGTAGAATTAATGAAATTCTCCACGATCGGAAAAGTATTCCCGCAATCACTCCCACTAACAAAAAGGCTACACCAAGACCTCTTGCCATTTGTAATGTCACAGACTCATGACCCCGATCAATTAAATAAGCTGTGCCCGTCCATTTCACCCGCAAAACCTCCGGGTCTATTTCCCCATCTACAAATTCCTGGAAAGAGCTTCTAATTTCTCCCATTTTGAGACTCCCCAAATCCGGCAACCTTCCACTTATCCGAGCCAATCGGTTTTCTGGATTATAAATCGAAGGGACAAATTGTGAGGGATTAGAATTCAATATCTTTTCCATCCGAAGATATTGACCTTTGCTTGGGAATCGGAAAGCTTCCCGATTTCCTTGATTTTGTGCTTGGTTTAAAACTTTTGCGATGGTTAAAGGGGATATCAAGGAAACTCCCTCAAAAATTTCCTGGAGCTTATTTTCAATTTTTTGAATCTCTTCTAAGACAGCGTAATCGAAAATATTGCCTTCTTCAGAAGGGGTCCAAATTGCAATTTCCAATGGATTTGATCCTCCAAATTGTTGATCGAAATACTCAAAATCGGCGCGAATGGGATGATTGGAAGGCAGGTTATCCAATAAAAACCCATTAATTCGAACCTTTGCCCCCAAACCAATAGATAAAACTGAAAGGCCTAAAAATATCCAAATCACCGATTTTCGGTACTGAAGTAGGCCTAGAAATAGTCTGTTTAATCTCCAGACTTTTGAAGAATTAGAAGAATTTTTAAACGATGGAATACGTATCAAAAACAATAATCCTGGGGTAATCAAAATCACCGCCAAAAACATCATAAAAATCCCTATCCCTGTGGTCAAGCCGAAGTCTTTCAATGCCGGAACAGAAGTAAACCACAGCGATAAAAATCCAAAAGCTGTCGTCAACATGGTCAAGCCAATTGGAATCAATAAATGCTTAAAAGTTCGGTGGATGGCCTGTTGTACTGAAAATCCCTTCTCTAGATTTTGCTTTAGATGAGAAAACAAATGAACCAAAGCTCCCAACCCAACAATCAAAAAAATGGTAGGCTGCATCACCGACATCAAAGCTAGCGGTTTTCCTAACCAAAGAATAACCCCAAAACCCCATACAACCCCTATTCCTAACACAAAAATAGGAATCAACACTCCCCACCAAGACCTAAAAAGAAGTATCAACATGATGAGCATTGTCAACAAAGACAAGCCCAGAAAGAAACTAAACTCAGCCTGCATCAATTCAACAAAATCACGCTGGGTTTGAATCTTTCCAGCTACTGCTCGAAGATCAAGCTTCGACTCTGAGATTTTTTCTAAAATTTGTCCATATAGGATGTCTCCTTCCTCTTTGGATATATTCTTCAAATTCCGAACTAAAAGTAAAAGCGCCTTACCGTCTTTTGAAATGAATTTATCCATTAATGGAAAATCCAATCGATTTACTTTTTGAGGCTCTTGTCCGATTGAAACAACAGGGACAAGACGAATACCAAAGGGAGAAATGCGGGGCTGCTTTAGATTTAAAACAGAAAGCGTAGTATCTACATTTTCTAGTTTTTCGATTTCTCTTTGAAGGAGCTGAAAACGATTTAAAAAATCTGTTTCCCAAGGTTCCTTTCCTTGATTTTCAAAGGCTAGCAACAGATAATCATTATCCTCCCCAAATTGTTGGGCATAGCTTTGATAAAACCCCAAATCCTCATCATCCTGAGGAAAAAACTGCTCAAAATCGTAATCAAACCGTGGAAATGGCGGAAAGAGCACAAAACTCAAAGAAAAAACGAGCGAAACGAAAAGGAAAGAAAAAGCTTGCCGCTTTGACCACATGAATAGAGAGACACTTAGATTTATGACAATTATAATCAGATTTGAAGTCCTTTGTTTTCATTCCTATTTTCAAAGGAAGCTTGTATCTTAGATCATCGATTCAATTCAACTTAAAAATCATGAAGCAATACCACGAATTAATGCAGCGAATCCTGGATGAAGGAGTAAAAAAAACAGATAGAACAGGAACCGGAACGCTTAGCATTTTTGGACATCAAATGCGTTTTGATCTATCGGAAGGATTTCCCGTAGTTACTACCAAAAAACTGCATCTTCGTTCGATTATCATTGAATTGCTTTGGTTTTTAAGAGGAAGCACCAATATCGGCTGGTTAAAAGAAAATGGAGTATCCATCTGGGATGAATGGGCCGATGAAAATGGAGATTTAGGTCCTGTCTATGGCTATCAGTGGAAACATTGGCCGGATGGGAAAGGCGGAGAAATTGACCAAATCAAAAAACTGATTGATCAAATCAAAAACAAACCGGATAGTAGACGGCACATTGTCAGCGCTTGGAATGTAGCAGATGTAGACCAAATGGCCCTCCCTCCTTGCCATACCCTTTTTCAGTTTTATGTAGCAGATGGCAAACTTTCTTGCCAATTATACCAGCGAAGTGCAGATGTCTTTCTGGGAGTTCCATTTAATATTGCCTCTTATGCACTATTCACTATGATGGTTGCACAAGTCTGTGATCTGGAACCAGGTGAATTTGTTCATACTTTCGGTGATGCTCATCTTTATTTAAACCATTTAGAGCAAGCTCATCTCCAACTTAGCCGCGAATGCCGCCCACTTCCTACCATGAAGATAAATCCAGATGTCAAAGACATATTTGGATTTAAGTATGAGGATTTTGAATTGCTGAATTATGATCCACATCCGCATATCAAAGCACCCGTGGCTGTTTAAAACAAATACTAACTGAAATGCTTAACCTACAAAGAGAAGCCCTAATTGATGATTACATCACATCATACAACAATTTTGATGTACCGGGAATGCTTAAGGTTTTACATCAAGATGTAGTATTTGAAAATTTTTCCAATGGAGAAAAAACATTAGCTACTCAAGGGATTCAAGATTTTCAAAAACAAGCCGAGAAGGCAGCTAGGCTCTTTGAAAAGCGGGAAATTTCTCCAAAAAAATGGATTCATCAGGCGAGATATACAGAAGTTCATCTTCGTTATCATGCGATACTCGCTGATGATTTACCTGATGGAAGCAAGAAAAAAGGCGATGAAATTAATTTATCTGGAAGGTCGGTTTTTGAATTTAAGGATGGGTTAATTTCAAAAATTCAGGATTTCTCCTAAAACAAAAAAGGCTGTCAATTTGAGATTGACAGCCTTTTTTGATGAATTTAATCCTCTAATTCATACTTCAATGTTCTTCCCTTTTCTACAGCAGGAAGACCTTCAGTCATCCAAAGAGGAGCAGGTGCTCCTTTCAAATAATGATCAAAGAACTGGCTTAGACGGACAGAAAGGTCCTTTCTGTTTTTTCGCTGTCTCAAATTATGATCTTCACCATTATACTGAAGCAACCAAGCAGGACGATTCAAGCGCTTAAGCGCCATAAACATTTCAATGCCCTGATACCATGGAACTGCACCATCTTCATCATTATGCATAATCAAAACAGGAGTCTGAACCCGATCCATAAAGAATAAAGGAGAATTCTCTATATAATAAAGTGGCTTCTCCCAAAGCGTACCACCAATTCGGGACTGAGTTTGCTCGTATTGGAACATACGGCTCATCCCTGTCCCCCATCGAATTCCACCATAAGCAGAAGTCATATTTACTACTGGAGCTCCAGCACCTGCTGCTTTAAACATATTCGTTTGGGTAATCAAGTATGCCACTTGATAACCTCCCCAGCTTTGGCCTTGGATTGCCATATTCTCAGAATCTACAAAACCTCTCGCCACGATGGACTGTACCCCAGGAATAATGCAGTTGTAAGCACTTGGTCCTGGCAAACCTAAATCGTATTTGATATCTGGCACAAAAACCAAATAATCATTACTCACGAAATACGGAATATTGATAGTAGATGCAGAAGGAGCTGGGGTTCGATAGTTGTGTAATCCGTCACTATTTCGCTCATAGAAATAAACCATCATCGGATATTTCTTATTCGGGTCAAAATACTCCGGCTTAAACAGTAAACCCTGTAAAGGAGTACCGTCGTTCGCTAAATAACTTACCAATTCCACACTACCCCATTTGACTTGAGCTTGCTGTGGATTAAGATTGGAAAGCTTTTTAAGGTCCTTCAACTTAAGGTCTCCGATGTACAAATCAGGATTATCCTGATAAGTACTTCTTCTAATTAAAATCTCATCGGAATCTTTGGCTTTTTTCAAACCAAAATAACGATGCGGTGTCATCAGGATTTTCTCCAGTTTCTTTCCTTCATAATCTCCCAAATACATTCCTGACTCTTTGGACATTTCATTGAAAGCTGAAAGGTAAAGTGGAGATTTTGGATCGATAAAACGCTCTTCGGAATCAATGGATTGCCTTCTGAATTCAATCTTGTTTTTCCTGCCCTCTCCTTTGGTTATCATCTGGGCTGCACCTGGATTTTGAGGATCTATTTTCCAAATATCATAGCGATCATTAATCAAAATAGCTGCATCATCAGCTAGCCAACCTCCCGATCCATATGAACCAGGTAAGGAAGGTGAATCGTGAAGTTCTTCATAAAATGGAACTTCAATATTTCCAGTCAGATTGATTCGCTTCATGGATTGCAGATCGTAAGCTACCCATGCACTGTCTCGTGAAGCATACCAAGTGACATATTTCCCTGCCGGTGAAAGGCTAGGCATACCCGGCACATCTTTTTCGATCAGGGTTCGAGTTCCGGTGTTTAAATCAACCAAATAAATGTCCCGCCCGATTTGAATATTCCAGCTGTATTCCCGACGATAAGGTTGATCCGTCCAAGCAATCGCAACTTCATTTTCGATTTTGCTAGGAAGCATCACATTTTTCACTTCTCGATCTTCGAGTTGCTTGATTTGATTAGTAGAAAGGTCTAATACAGCCTTATAAGCACGTTTTTCTTCACGGGATTTGTTGCGGAGCTGCATTGGCTGAATTTCATCATCCTGCCAACCCCAGATATCTAGGCTCACACGATCTTCATCCAAAATAGTGGTGTCTTCCTCGTAAGCATAGCTTTTATAATCCTCTGCCACACCGAAGAAAAGCATCTTTTCATTTTCAGAAAATTGTAGGGATTCATCCTGGCTGATTCTTCCTGATTCAAAAATCCCCTCAGCATCTTTATCTGCTACAGCTTCTAAAGTTCCAGATGCAGTTTGATAAAGCATCAAGGAATAGTATGGTTTTTCAGCTTTGGTGGAATCATCTGTGGTGACAAATGCCAAGTAGGATGAATTCGGAGAAAAACGCATGCGGCTATATTCTGTATATCCTTCATGAATCGTGGATTCAACCCCAGATTCAAGATCCAATAGATGGATTGCTGCATTATCTAAAGTATCTTCCTCTGCTATAACAAATTGCAGGAAATCCCCATTAGGAGAGAATCCAAAGCTTTTTACCCGTTCAAATTCAAAGCTCTTTCCTCCGTCTAAGCTTCGAACCAGAAGTTTGGTACCATCTGTTTTTTTGGGCTTTTCAGCCTTTGCTGTAGAATCGGCTGGATCTTTCTTGACAGGTTTTTCTTTTTCAAACTGAATAGCAATCCAGCTGCCTCCTTTTTCAGGAATTGAAAATGCCTTCACCTCTGCGAATTTTTCCAGAGAGCCTTTCTTCAAATCATAGATAAAAAGACTGTCTTTCGGCATATCATCCTTCTTGGTCTTTTTGAGCTTCAATACCCGAACGGAATCATATTGAGGGACGATTTTCCCTACAGCAAAGGCATCATCTGGGGTGAAATCCCATCCCGAAGCCCGCGGAATAATCATTTTTTTGGAAGGTTGACGAGAAGGCATAATTTCAAATCTTCCATCTCCCTCTTGAGGGGAAATCATGTAACCAATCCATTCCCCATTTTTTGTAATTCGGTCGGAGGATAAACTCTCCCATCCGTCATAGTCCGAATGTGTCAAAGATCGCTTTTGTTGAGCTTGAACATGGAAGCTTAGAAGTAAGGCTATTGCAAGCCCCAATCCTATCGTTCTTCGTAAAATTGACATAAAATAATCCGTATTAGTTTAGTTTAAATTCTTGCACAAATAATCCTCCTCTCGTTGAAGAGAGTTTTATCTTTCCCTCTACAGGTTCATCTCCAGAGACTTCTACTTGGAAAGTAACAGTTTTAAACTCTCCCTTTCCCGTATGTCCAGCATAGATTGTTTTATCATACAATTCCGGAGAAATAATTTTCACTTTAGCATTCTCATATCCTTCCGTCAATTCCTTTGCAAATTCCAAAGAGACACGATCCTCCTGAACAATTTTGACCAATTTTGCCTGCTCCAAAGCTACCGGCAATCCTCCAACATTCGTCCATTGGAGAGTGATTTCATAAAGCCCTTCTTTTAATTTTTCAACTACCGGACTTTCCACCTTTAATTCAGGTAGGCGTTTGGCCATTGCAAGATTGAAAAGAGCCTGCTTCTTGGCCCAGTTTTCTAACTGCCAAGTCGGTCCATTTTGTCCAAAGAACTTCGGATGAAAGCCTCCAATCTCAACTTCGCCTAATTCGGGATGTACGAACGGAGTCCATGATTTAAATCCTCTTCCGCCATTTTCTTGCTCATCCCAAACCAAGCCATCGTAATCATCATATATTCCGTCTTCGTTGTAGTCTTTCATGGCTCCATTATTCCAGAGCTCATCTCCATACCAAATACTACCAAAATAGAAATACCCGAAATCCGGTCCATGACCAAACAATGGTGATGGCTTCAAGGGGTCTCCAGTCATCCGATTGACCTTATATCTGGTTGCATAGGTTTCGTATACATCTCCTGCCCAAGGATAAGCCGTGTAAGACAATCCCAATTCGTCCATTTCCTTGTAAATCGCCAAATCTTCCGGATACATGCGTTCCTCACTTTTTGAAGTTGATGGTGGACGGAGATGCATTGGAACACGAGTATCCATGGAATTGACCACCGAAATATTGGGATGGCTTAAAATCCAAAGAACTGTTGAGCGAGTCTCCGCTTCACTCAATGGATATTCTCCTGCTCCATATTGAGTATAGCCACGACCAGTTAGATCACCGCCAATATCAGGACGCCAGTTTTCTGGATAATTCCTATGCAAATCCAATCCTCCTACTCCATCTTCATTGTAGCTTCCATCGCCATCATTATCGATTCCCTCTGTGTATATTAGGTAATCACCTTTTCCAGGAAAAACCCGCTTCATGAGCTTACCTGAAGGATGTTCAGGATCGATGATGAAATTTGCTTTTTTCTTTTCTTCCTCGGTAACTGCCTTCTTTCGGATTTGATAAATGATTCCATCTCCATCCAAATCCTCCTCAGGATCTTCGTCAATCAACCCATCCCGATCGTTATCATGAGGTTTTACTGTACTTCTATTTCGCTGCGCTGTATAGAGGTAAAGATTAGAACCATCGGGATTATTTTGAGGTCGGAGATAAATAGCCTTCGTATCTATAAGGTGTGTGATTTCTTCATCCTTTCCATAGTTTTCCAATAAATGCTTGGTCAACCAAAGGATGGATTCACTCGAGGTAATCTCTCCAGAATGTCTTCCTCCCTCAAAATATGCCGCAGGCTTATCGGTATCCTTTCCGGTCTTTTTATTCGTGATGGTCAATTGATAAATCGGTCTACCTTCATAAGAGTACCCAATCACATATAAATCCGTAATTTCTGGATAATCTGCAGCCCATTTTTCATACCAATGGTACATCACTTCTACCGTATGGTATTGGTCAAAAGTCAGACTTTCCCCAGGTGTATATTCTACCTCTGGAAAAGTTTCTTTTTTGAAGAAGGAAGGCCCGTGTCTTTCTCCCTGAACTGTATAAAACTTTGCTTTTTGGTTTTTCTCAGGAAATGGTTTTTCCTGTCGAAAATCTTTCACTTGGGAAAAGGCTTGTCCTGAAATCAGGACCGAAAAGGCCAAATAGAAATAATTTCTCATAGGATTGGTGGTTTCTTGACTAGATAAAAGTAAAAAAGCAGGAAAATCCCTGCACCACCATTTAAATAAAAATGAAGAAAATATGTATTACTTCTTGATTGTCAATTCAAAAGCTTCAGGAGAATACGAATCAAATCCCGGAACAGGCTTTAATTCAGGTAGTTTTCGAATCAAATAATCTAATCGTTCTCTTGTGCCACGATCGACATCAGTCATCATTTCGTAGCCTGAAAGCCTTCCCTTGGAATTTACTAACAAGATTACTTTCACCTCTTCGATTCCTTGAGACTTCTTCGTTCTGAACAAAAATGGAGAATATGAATCAATCATTTCCAATGTATACTCGGGCCAAGTCCAGTGAGATTCTAAGTTATTGGCGAGATTTTTTTCAATGACTGTCAAGGGCTCCAAATTTCCTGACTCAAATTGCTTGGAAGAAATGGATTCCAAAGGAGTTTCTACAGTACGCAACCTTATATTATTGTAAGCAACTTCTGGTCCCATGGAAAGAATACTTCTATCTCCCTGTGCAAGAGAAGTTTTTGCAGGTTGAAAAGCTGTTAAGGAAATAACCAAAACTGCCAATAAGTACCGAACCAATGATGCTTTAAATTCCATGACTTTCAATGATTAGTCAAAAATACAACAAAAAATTTTTCAAATACAATTTTTTGCATTTTATTTTTTCAAAAGAAAAACAAAAAAGCCTTACCAACGGCAAGACTTTTTTCAGAATATAAACCCAAATATAACTTTAGAGATTAAAAGTTCGATATCAACTGAAAATTCGGAAAAGAGACTAATAATCAAAATATTAAGCCTCCATTAATAAGTAATTCCAAATTTTCTCAAACTTAATGAATCAGCCTCAAAGTAATAACATTTTGATTTCAATTACAAATTGAAAAAATAATTTTGCAATATTTTGAACAATCTCTAATTTACTGGCAGTTTCTTTAAAAATCATCTAAATCCTAAGCAAAAAGATGGATAAAATTTTAGATATCGACAACATAGACCTCAAAATCATCTCCCTCCTTAACGAAGACGCCAAAACACCTTATACTGAAATAGCCAAAAAAGTATTCGTGTCTTCTGGTACCGTTCATGTCAGAATGAAAAAATTGGAAGATATGGGTGTCGTGAAAAGCGCAACACTAAATATCAACTTCACCAAACTGGGATATGATATTGCGGCTTTCTTGGGAATCTACCTTGAGAAAAGTTCACTCTATGATACTGTCATCGAGCGTTTGAAGGAAATCCCTGAAGTTGTTAACGCCTATTATACTACTGGCAATTACTCCATCTTCGCAAAGATCATTTGCCGCGACACGAATCATCTTCGATTGGTTTTGGATAAAATTCAAAAGGTAGAAGGTATAGATAGAACTGAAACATTGATTGTATTGGAAGAAAGTATCAATAGACCGATTCAGTTTTTTGATAAGGAAAGTAAGTAATCTTACTATTTAGACTAAATCTAAATAAATTTAAATATTCAAAGGAAGCCCATAAAAGGCTTCCTTTATTTTTTTATTTCATCAATCAATAATAAAAAATTGGTATTTCTAGCTCAATTTGATTGACAAACAGCATATCTGATAGAATTTTCAAATGAAATTGAACATTATTTTTTCATTATAAGTTGTACCTTCGCAGTCTAAATGTAATTAGTCTAAATAACTCACGCATGAGCAAAGACAATCAGATTTTAGAGGAGTTCACTTCCAAAGAGTACGAGCACGGTTGGTCGGTCAACTATGAGGCTGACGAGGCCCCCATCGGATTGAATGAAGAAATCATCCGTTGGATTTCCGCCAAAAAAGAAGAGCCGGAATGGCTTTTGGAATGGCGGCTAAAGGCTTTCCGCACCTGGCAAACTATGGAAGAGCCGGAATGGGCTAATATCCATTATCCAAAGGTAGATTTTCAAAAACTCCGCTACTACTCTGCTCCTAAGCAGACTAAAAAGCCTAAATCTCTTAATGAAGTGGATCCCGAATTGTTAGCGATCTACGAACGATTAGGGATTTCCCTCAATGAGCAAAAACGATTGCAAGGTATTGCGGTAGATGCTGTATTAGATTCTGTATCCGTTGCTACTACCTTTAAAGATACTCTTGGGAAACTCGGTATTATTTTCTGCTCCTTCAGCGAAGCTGTAAAAGAACATCCTGAGTTGGTAAAGAAATATTTGGGTTCTGTAGTACCCATGACTGATAATTACTATGCAGCTTTGAACTCTGCGGTATTCTCTGACGGTTCTTTCTGCTATATTCCTAAAGGCGTGAGATGCCCGATGGAGCTTTCTACCTATTTCAGAATCAATGCAGCCAATACCGGACAGTTTGAACGAACTTTAATCGTTGCGGAAGACGAATCCTATGTTTCTTACTTAGAGGGATGTACTGCTCCACAGCGAGACGAGAATCAGCTTCATGCGGCCGTTGTAGAAATTTATGCCGCTGCTCATGCAGAAGTAAAATATTCTACTGTTCAAAACTGGTTCCCTGGAGATAAAGAAGGTAAAGGAGGTATTTACAACTTTGTTACCAAGCGAGGAATCTGTGCCGGAGACCATTCTAAAATTTCTTGGACCCAAGTTGAAACTGGATCTGCAGTAACTTGGAAATACCCTTCCTGTATTTTGAAAGGAGATAATTCGGTTGGTGAATTCTATTCTGTTGCAGTGACTAATAACATGCAGCAGGCAGATACTGGAACCAAAATGATTCACATTGGTAAAAACACCAAGTCGCGAATTGTTTCTAAAGGTATTTCTGCTGGAAAATCCCAAAACTCATATCGTGGTCAAGTTCATGTGATGAAGCGGGCTACCAACGCTCGAAATTTCTCCCAATGCGACTCCTTATTAATGGGAGATCGATGTGGAGCTCATACCTTCCCATATATCGATATTCAAAACCCAACCGCAAAAGTGGAGCACGAAGCAACCACTTCGAAGATCGGAGAAGATCAGATTTTCTACTGTAATCAGCGTGGAATCGACACAGAAGATGCGGTAGCTTTGATCGTAAACGGTTATGCGAAAGAAGTATTGAATCAATTGCCAATGGAGTTTGCTGTAGAAGCTCAAAAACTCTTGGCTCTCACATTGGAAGGATCCGTTGGATAATTCCACTTTGAACTGTTGAATCAAAAAGAAAAAACTCAAATATGCTTACGATAAAAAACCTACATGCCTCTATTGAGGGTACCCCTATTCTAAGAGGTATTAACTTGGAAGTGAAAGCCGGTGAGGTTCACGCTATCATGGGACCAAACGGTTCCGGAAAATCCACTTTGGCTTCTGTACTCGCAGGTAGAGAAGAATATGAAGTCACGGAAGGAGAAGTGATTTTCCAAGGTAAAGACCTACTCGAAATGGCTCCTGAAGACAGAGCTAGAGAAGGTGTTTTCTTGGCTTTCCAATATCCAGTAGAAATCCCTGGCGTTTCTTCCACCAATTTCCTTCGTACTGCCTTGAATCAGGTACGGGAATACAGAGGTCAGGAACCTTTGGATGCGGTAAAATTCCTTTCCTTAATGAAGGAGAAAATGAAATTGGTTGAAATCGACCAAAAACTTTTGAGCCGCTCCCTAAATGAAGGTTTCTCTGGAGGAGAGAAAAAACGAAATGAAATCTTTCAAATGGCCATGTTGGAACCAACGCTGTCCATTTTGGATGAGACTGACTCCGGTTTGGACATCGACGCGCTTCGGATCGTTTCCAATGGTGTCAATCAATTGAAATCAGATAAAAACGCTACTATCGTCGTAACCCACTATCAGCGTTTGTTGGATTACATCGTTCCTGATTATGTACACGTACTATACAAAGGACGAATTGTAAAATCCGGCACCAAAGAATTGGCTTTGGAATTGGAAGAAAAAGGATACGATTGGATCAAGGAAGAGGTAGATTCAGCGGCAGTTTAAATCATAAAACACAGGCATGAATACCTTGACAACACAAGATACATTCGATGTATTGCTAGAATCTGCTCCTCAAAACTTTTCAGTTCTAAGAGCTGCAGGGAAAGAGCTTTATCAAGCAGCTGGACTTCCAGCAGCTAAAGCGGAGGAATATAAATTCACAGCAATCACGAAAAAACTGGAAAAAAGCATTTCTGATTTTAGAGCTGCTGCTCCTATTTCCATTTCTCAAAACCAAATCACTGAATCCACTTTTAAAGGATTTGACGGTTACATTTTGGTTTTTTCAAATGGAAAATTCCTCCCTGAGCTTTCCAGCCAAATTGAAGGCGTTCAAGTAGGAAGCTTGGAAGAAAATAATGAAGGAATAGGAACCATAGCCAAAGCAGAAAAGGATGCTTTTGCTGCATTGAATCAGGCGACTTTTTCCGGTGGAATTTCCATCACTGTTCCGAAAAAGATCCAAGTCGATAAGCCTATCCTTTTGCTTTCTTTCAATCAATCTAATGAAGGTCAGGTGATTACACCTCGATTCTGGATTGAAGTGGGAGATTTTGCAGAAGTTACCTTCATTGATCAAAGTGTAGGCTTAGGTGATTCTTCTTATTTCATCAACAAAGTAGTGGAAGCAAAAGGAGGAATCAATTCTCAGATCAACTACTATCGACTTCAACATGAAGGAGATCAGGTAATTGAAGTGAGCAATATCGAAACTGATGTGCAGGCTGATGCCCGATTTACTTCTGTCAATATTTCCCTGTCCGGAGATATGGTTCGTAATAATTTGAGTCTAAACCTTCTTGGCAGCAATTGCGAAGGAAATATGTATGGCATCTACTTGCTAAATGGTAAAACCCATGTGGACAATCACACCAATGTGGATCACACCATCCCGCATGCAGAATCCAATGAGTTGTATAAGGGAATTTTCGATGGACAGTCTCGAGGCGTCTTCAACGGAAAAATTTTCGTAAGACAGGATGCTCAAAAGACCAATGCATTTCAGCAAAACAACAATGTGTTGCTTTCTCAAGATGCCATTGTCAATACCAAACCACAATTGGAAATCTGGGCAGATGATGTGAAATGTTCACACGGATGTACTGTTGGCCAATTAGATGAAGAAGCTTTATTCTATTTGCAGGCAAGAGGAATAGATAAAACCTTGGCAAAAGGACTTCTACTCTACGCTTTTGTTGGTGAAGTTTTAGAAAAAATCGAAGATGAAAGCTTCAAAAATCATGTTGTCGGCCTAATCACAAATCGACTAGGCAGCAAATTCTAACATTTTTTCATGAGATTTGATATCGATGAAATCAGAGGCCTGTTCCCTGTGCTTCACCAAGAAGTACATGGCAGGCCTTTGGTATATTTTGACAATGCCGCTACTACCCAAAAGCCAAAGGCGGTTATTGAAGCACTTTCAAAATATTACCAACACGATAATTCCAATATTCACAGGGGTGCACATACTCTAGCTGATCGAGCAACACGGTACTATGAGGAAACCCGAGAAGCCATACGCGATTTTATCAATGCTAAAGAATCCGCTGAAGTCATTTTTACAAAAGGCACCACGGAGAGCATCAATTTGGTAGCAAAAACTTTTGGAAACAGATTCATAGGAAAAGACGATGAAATTCTGATTTCTACCATGGAGCATCATTCCAACATTGTTCCTTGGCAAATGCTATGTGAAGAAAAAGGTGCTCATCTAAAAGTCATCCCTATCACTGAAGAGGGAGAAATTATCTGGGATGAGTTTGAAAAATTGCTTTCCCCAAAAACCAAACTGGTCAGTATCGTCCATGCATCCAATGCACTTGGGACGATCAATCCGGTAAAGAAAATCATTGAAGCAGCCCATAATGTTGGGGCCAAAGTGCTATTAGATGGCGCTCAATCTACCTCCCATTTGGAGATCGATGTACAAGATCTGGATTGTGATTTTTTAGCTTTTTCAGCTCACAAACTTTACGGACCTACAGGCCTGGGAATCTTGTATGGAAAGCGTGAATTATTAGAAGCTATTCCTCCATTTTTGGGAGGAGGTGAAATGATTAAAGAGGTAACGTTTGAAAAAACCACTTACAATGAAATCCCCTTCAAATTTGAAGCGGGTACTCCAAATATTGCAGACGTAATCGCCTTCAAAGAAGCTTTGGAATTCATCAATTCATGGGGTAAAACTCAGATCAAAAAGCATGAGGATGAACTGTTAGCTTACGCCAATGAACTGACAAAAGACATTAAAGGGTTTATTCCTGTAGGAACTGCTGCTGAAAAAGTGGCGGTCCTTTCCTTCAATATTAATGGTATGCACCCATTTGATGTGGGACAAATGCTGGATGCGAGAGGCATAGCAGTTCGGACAGGTCACCACTGCACCCAGCCTTTGATGCATAGATTTGGAATTGAAGGAACTGTCAGAGCAAGTTTTGCTGTTTACAACACCAAATCAGAAATTGAAAATCTGGCAGAAGGAATTGCCAGAATTGCTAGAATTAAGAACAAATGAGCAGTATTGCAGCTATACAAGACGAAATTGTTTCAGAATTCGAAATCCTCGGAGATGACCGGGAATCGACCATTTTTTACATCATGGAATTAGGTGGAAACTTGGCTGATTTTCCTAAAGAGGAACAAAAGGATGAAAACCTGATAAAAGGTTGTCAATCCAAGGTATGGCTCATTGCTAAAGAGGAAAATGGAAAAGTTCGCTATCTAGCTGATTCCAATACTGATATCACCAAAGGATTAATTTCTTTGTTGATTCGCGTTTTGGATAACAGAACTCCAGAGGAAATCTTATCCGCAGATCTTAATTTTATCGATCGGATCGGAATGGGAAATCTTATTGGGAGCCAACGATCTAATGGACTTGCAGCCATGATCAAGCAAATGAAATTTTATGCCCTAGCTTTTCAAACCAAACTCAATGCTTGAGATGGAAAACGAGACTAAAAACGAGTTAAAGCAAAAAGTCATTCAGGCAATCAAACAGGTGTATGACCCTGAGATTCCTGTAGATGTATACGAGCTTGGGTTGATCTATGAGATTACCGTCTACCCGGTAAACAATGTATATGTTTTAATGACACTTACCTCTCCAAATTGCCCATCTGCTGAATTCATTCCGTCTGAAGTGAAGGATAAAATCCAGCAAATTCAGGGGGTGAATAATGTGGAAGTGGAAATAACTTTTGATCCGCCATACTCACAAGACATGATGTCTGAGGCGGCAAAACTTGAATTGGGATTTCTATAAAACTTAAAATAATCGACTGATATGTATCCAGAAGAACTAATCGCTTCAATGAGAGCCGAACTTACTGATCTTGGCTTCGAAGAGTTTCGAACTGCTGAGCAAGTTGCTTCTCATTTAGGACCAGACCATAAAGGAACAACCTTCGTGGTGATCAACTCTGTATGTGGATGTGCAGCAGGAGCTGCTCGTCCAGGTGTAAGATATGCACTTGAAAATGCATCAAAGAAACCAACCACTTTAGCTACTTCTTTTGCCGGAAATGACCGGGAAGCAGTTGCAAAAGTTCGTGAAATTGTACTTCCTTATCCTCCCTCCTCACCGGCTATGGCTTTGTTCAAGGACGGAGAATTGGTGCACTTTATCGAGCGCCATCATATTGAAGGTAGAAATGCAAAAATGATTGGAGATCATTTAGTTGAGGTTTTCGAGCATTTTTGTGAATAAATTTAGCCCTTCGGGGCTTTTTTTATTTATTTGGCAAAAGCTGCCAAAAACAGGATAAAATTCCAATCCCTACAACAAAACAATCGGTGGTTTTAAAAACTTTATTTTTTATAAAAAATCACCTTTTACCCTTCACCAAATATTCATTAATGAAATGTAAATATCCCTAAATAAAATAGGGGATTTTATTAACTTAAGGGCAGTATTTGAGTTTTTCTTATTAGCAATCCAAAATAAATTTATATGTCTGAATCTGTTAAGCTGTCCTATGATGGACAGGATTTTGAATTTCCGGTTACAGTCGGAACAGAAAACGAACCCGCAATTGATATTGCTAAACTTCGGGCTTCGACTGGACTAATCACCCTTGATCCTGGATACAAAAACACAGGATCTACAACGAGTGCAATCACCTTTCTAGATGGGGAAAAAGGTATCCTTCGATATAGAGGTTATCGAATCGAGGATTTGGCAGAAAAATCCACCTTTTTGGAAGTTGCCTATCTTCTGATTTATGGAGAGCTTCCTTCCCAAGCTGAATACGAAAACTTCACAAAGGAGATCACCCACCATACCTTGGTTCATGAAGACATCAAAAAAATCTTAGATGGTTTCCCTTCCAATGCACACCCGATGGGAGTTTTGTCTTCTTTGATTTGCTCTCTTTCAGCTTTCTATCCTAATTCTTTGAATCCAAACAGATCAGAAGAGGAAGTTAACTTGAGCATCATTCGTTTGATTGCAAAAATGCCAACTTTTGCGGCTTGGGCATACAAAAACGAAATGGGGCATCCAGTAAATTATCCAGACAATACCTTGGATTATTGCTCCAACTTCCTAAAAATGATGTTTGCGCTTCCTGCTGAAAAGTATGACGTGGATCCTGTAGTTGCTAAAGCCTTGGATCAACTTCTCATCCTTCACGCAGACCATGAGCAAAACTGTTCTACTTCCACTGTAAGAATTGTAGGCTCATCTCAAGCTTCCATCTACGCATCCATTTCTGCCGGTATCAACGCGCTTTGGGGACCACTTCATGGCGGTGCGAACCAATCTGTAATCGAAATGCTAGAAGCTATCAAAGCTGACGGTGGTGATGCTAAGAAATATTTGGACAAGGCTAAAGACAAAAATGATCCTTTCCGATTGATGGGATTTGGTCATAGAGTTTATAAGAACTTTGATCCTAGAGCTAGAATCATCAAGAAAGCCGCTGACGACGTGCTGGGTAAATTGGGCGTAAATGACCCAATTTTGGATATCGCAAAAGAATTGGAGCACGCTGCTTTGAATGACCAATACTTCATCGATAGAAAGCTTTATCCAAACGTAGACTTCTACTCTGGAATCATTTACAGAGCACTGGGTATTCCGACTGATATGTTTACGGTAATGTTTGCTCTAGGTCGTCTTCCGGGATGGATCGCTCAGTGGAAAGAAATGCGTGAAAATGGCGAACCTATTGGTCGTCCACGTCAGGTATATGTTGGCGCCAATGAGCGCGACTATATCTCTATGAATAAGCGCTAATTATTATTTGATTCAGATCAAAGACCAACCCAAAAGGTTGGTCTTTTTTATGCATTATCTTTGACAGACCCTTTACTAATCCAACTAAAAAAATGAAAGCAAACACCCTCGAGGAAGCAGTAGCCCTCACCAAAAAATTCACAAGTAGACCTAGCAATGAAGATTTGCTAAAACTTTATGGTCTATATAAGCAAGCTACCGAAGGCGATAATGAAACTGAAAGACCTGGAGGTTTTGATTTTAAAGCCGCTGCAAAGTACAATGCCTGGTTGAATTTTAAGGGCCTTTCCAAAGAAGAAGCCGCTAATCAATATCTTGAGCTAGTGAATAAATTGGCTGAAAGTCATCTATAAAAAAAGAGCCTGTAACTAATTACAGGCTCTTTTTGATTCAAAACCTATTTTTACTTTTTTCCATATTTTGAGCCAAAAGGCGTTCTTCTTAGCATATAATCCACACTTCCTTTATAGGCTTCAGTTCCAGTCCCGAAAGCATGTCTAGAATTACTATAAAGATTATCCCCGCGGTCATTAAACATCCTCAAATCAACCATGGTATCGTATTCAATGGTCGTGGTAGAAGAACTACTACTGAAAATAGTCCCCTTCTTTGAGGAGCTGTTAGATTTTTGATTATAACTTGAAGAACCATAAGTACTAGAAACCGCACCCTTAGTGGTTACTTTGACTGCTCCAAAAATCACGAACTCTACCTCTAGAAGTTCTGCTAATTCTGCTGGAGTATAGGAGTCCATATTATCTTGATTGATTCCCGCCTTAGCCAAAATTGCATTAGTGGTCAAAGGATCTTGAAGTGTCAACGTTTTATATTCATTCCGTACGGTATTTGCCGCCTGATTTTGAGTAAAATTCCTTAATTCATCAACCGTCAATCCAGCATCATTGGTGATGATAGCGAAAGGTAACACGGCAATCTTGTTATGCCTATCCGGGTGGCTACCCGCATGACTTCCATCAGTTGGAACTTTCGAAGGATTGGATCCAAAACTCTCAATTCGACCACTTGCAAATTTTATTTGGGCAACATCCGATTTTTGAATTTCATAATCAAAATCCTCTCCCACATACCTAAACTTAATTATCGAATCCGTAATCCCTGTTACTTTTCCTTCTTTAGTTTCTCCATTATTTAAAATCAAAACATCCACCTTATCCTGAGCTATGAGTGGACTCTGAATCAGAAAAAGAAAGAAAAAAGTTGAAAGTAAGGTTAATTTAAGAGCTTTCATGTTTGCATTTACTTTGGCGGCATTATTAAAGTTCTAAATCTCAGGAGATTTAACCAAATCGATCCTTATTTTTCTTACTAAAGCGCTCTGCCAAAATCGACCCTAATATCAACTGCTGAAAATGGTACAACATCACCGGAAGCAAAATCAGCCCCAATAAAGCTGGGTCCGGGAAAATCACCTTTCCAATGACAACTCCATGTACCAGTGATTTTTTTGACCCACAAAACAAAGCTGTAATCCGATCGGCCAGGGAAAATCCAAAAAACCGACTAACCAATGAAATAGCTAACCAGATCAATATAAAAAGTCCTAACATGGTCAATGCGATTTGTATCAAGGTCCAAAGGGAATAGGGAGTAAATACCTTTTGGAAAAAGGAGTCCGAAAAAGCAGTGAAAACAATCAACATGATTACAGACTGATCCAAGTATTTCAGTTTGGCTAGGTGAGATTTGATCAAAGGATAAATCAACCCATGAAGTAAAATTCCCAAAATGACAGGAATGATCACTTTAATCGTTAAGTCCAAAAAAGTTGGCAAAAAGTCAACCTCACCTTGCCCCATTCCTTCAGCCAAGACTCCCATCCAAGCCGGCGTAATGACCACTCCCAAGAGGCTGGAAATACTCGCATTGAATATGGCCGCTGGAATATTTCCCCCTGCAATATTAACCATCACCACTGATGCACTAACAGTTGAAGGGAGAGCAGATAAATAACTGATTCCTAATTTAAAATCATCACCTATCCAAGGTAAAAATTGAAGAAGAAAGTAAACAAAAACAGGAAAAATCAAAAAAGTGAATACTTGAATAACTAGATGAAGTTTCCAATTGGACAAGCCTGATTTCAACTGCTGAGGATCCAATTTGACTCCGTAAAAAAAGAAAAGCAAGGCAATCCCAGTATTGATAAAAGGCTTCCAGCTGACAGGTCCTTGAGAACTTCCTATCTCAGGAAAAAGCCAAGCTAGAAATATCGCCAGCATTAAGCCCAGAAGGAAATTGTTGAAGCCGACTTTCTTTAGAAGGGTTTGGATTTTGCTCATGCGTAATTCTCCAGCCTTTTTAGATTATCACACAAAATCGCAGTTGCAATAGCAACATTTAAAGACTCTGCCTGACCAAAAGAAGGAATCGCCAGCTTTTGACTCACTCGATTCTCTATCGCTTTTGATACCCCGTTAGATTCATTTCCCATGACCAAAACTCCAGGTTGGATTTTCTGAAATCCATGAACATTTTCACCATCCATAAATGCTCCATAAACTGGACCTTGGTACTTTTCCAGCCAAGAAAGCAAATCTCCATAGCTAAAATCTATCCTGCAAAATGAACCCATACTCGCTTGGATAACTTTAGGGTTATAGAAATCAGCCGTTTGAGAAGAGAAGAGCAGTTTTCGAATTCCATACCAATCAGCGATACGAATGATGGTACCGAGATTTCCAGGATCCCGAACATCGTCCAATGCGATCATCCACTCTTCTTCTTCTGGTCTAATCGGAAGATTTTCTTTCATTTTCACCAAAGCCAAAGCCATATCATTGCTCTGATAGGACCCCATACTTTCCAGTTGCTTCTGAGTGACTTCCTGAACTTCTAAATCTAGTTTGAGAAGGAATCTCTCATGCTTTTCAAGAAATTGATCTGTGGCAAAAAGCGTTTCAGTCAAAAAATTAGAATTCAATACCTCCAACACACTTTTTTCTCCTTCGACAAAGAAGCGTTGAGAAGAATTTCGGTATTTCTTTTGATGTAAGGATTTTATAAACTTAACTGTATTTTTGCTAAGCATTCCGTTCGATTTATCCGTCTTGAGGTTCACCAAATATATACTTTTTCTTTCGCTGCTTGGATTTATTCAAGCCTGCTCACTGACCAAAAATTTGAAGGAGGGAGAATATGCACTTTTCGAAAATAACCTTGAAGGAGTCGAAAGAGCTGATGAGGAGGCTTTAGCAGGCTTGATTCAACCTGAAACCAATTTTCGTGTCCCTTTGCTTAATGTTTCTCCTGGTGTCAGTATTTATCGGGTAGGTAAATCGTTTTTTGACAGTGCTCGTGTCGCGAGGAAGATTACCGAAAAGGAACTGGAATTAGAAGAAATCAAAGCCCAACTTGATTCTCTTGGAGATGATCGGAAACTGTTGAAAAAGTCGGATAAAATTGAATCCCGAATCGAGTCTCTCAATCATAAAGCGGAATTTGGAAATGGTTTGATGCGGACAGGAAATCCCGTAGCCCTACTTGACTCTTCATTAATTGACCGAAGTATCAAAAACTTATCAGGTTTTCTTCAAAACAATGGGTTTTTTGATTCAAGGCTGGATTATGAAGTAAAAACCAAGGGTAAAAAAGCTTATGTAACCTATCGGGTAACAGAAGGAAGTCCTTACAAGATTGATTCTGTTTATTCCCGAACAGACAATGAAGGCATTAGAAATCTTCTCAATCGAAATAGCTCCAAAAGTTTCTTGAATGCAGGGAAGACCTATTCCCAAAATGATATCATTTCAGAACGAAATCGAGTTGAAGAACTACTCAAGAATAATGGCTTTTACATGTTTTCTAAGAGCTATCTCGAGTATTACGTATACACAGATTCAGTCAATAAAAAAGTACAGATTGAGCAGCGTTTTCAAAAACCGACTTTCGCAGAAAAGCATCGAGTTTATACCGTTGACAAAATCAATTTCCGAGTAAACCCACCTTCCAATGAATTTGCGGACAGACAAGTAAACAGGGAATTAAAAGGCATTGATTTCAATTTTTATAGAGATCGGTATTCAGAAAAAATCCTTGCCTCCCGAGTCCTCTTTAAAAAAGGAGAAGAATACAATCGAAATATTGTCATTGAGAGTCAAAAGCAGTTGAGCAACCTGGACCTATTTCGGTTTGTGAATATCACATTTGATACCCTCGGAAATTCTCTGACTGCAAACATTTTTACTCAACCTGCCCAAAAATATCAATTGACAAACCAGGTTGGTTTGAGTATCACCGAACAGCTTCCGGGGCCATTCTTTAGTACTTCACTTAGAAACCGAAATTTCTTCAGAGGAGGAGAAATTCTTGAATTTAATTTCAGAGCAGGTTTGGAAGGTGTTGCCTCAGCAACCAATCAAGGTGTTTACCAAAGTAGAGAATTGGGAGTTTCAGGTTCCGTGATTTACCCAAGATTCTTAATTCCTTTTGGAGGAAATAGGACTCTCGAAAAATTTGGGAGATATAATCCAAATACAAGGACTCAAATTGGCTACAATTACACAAATCGACCGGAATACACCCGTCAGGGTATCAATGGATTACTCTCTTACACATGGTCTACTTTGAGTAATCGGCAGCAGTTTACAATCAACCTAGCTGATATCAATTATATCAGAACACCTCGAATTACTCCAGAATTTGGACAAATCCTCCTTGATCTTGCCAATCAAGGAAATAACCTCATTTGGTCCTTTCTTCCCTCCTATGTGAGCAGTGTTTCTGGACAGGCAATTATTAATTTCAACCGTTATGGTGATTTCCAGAGCAGACCATCTTCTCTTTTAAGACTTTTTGTAGAAAGTGGAGGAACTCTCCTCAATTTCACAAACACAGAAAACATTAATGAAAACACTGAATTCGCAAATTTCCAATGGCTGAAATTACAGACTGATTTTCGTCGATATTATCCTTTAGATAGAAAACAAACGCTTGCTTATCGCTTGAATTTTGGAATTGCCCAACCCTATGGGGTCAGTAGTGGAATTTTACCTTATGAAAAATATTTCTTCGCCGGTGGGGGAACAAGCATTCGAGCTTGGCAAGCGAGACGATTAGGACCAGGAAGTTTTCAGCCCAGCCAGGGTGAAGGGGGCAAATATGATTACCCATTTGAGCAACCTTCTGAAATGATCATCGAATCCATGCTAGAATATCGAAGAAACTTGTA
Organism: Algoriphagus kandeliae; assembly: GCF_004571135.1. Classification (GTDB taxonomy): domain Bacteria; phylum Bacteroidota; class Bacteroidia; order Cytophagales; family Cyclobacteriaceae; genus Algoriphagus; species Algoriphagus kandeliae. Next base: position 107,509 of record NZ_SPSB01000001.1, on the reverse strand, counting down.
TGGGTATTTTGATATGGCCTTATTCATTGATATCGGTAACTCATGGGTGATTGGAGTAGATCAAACGAGACCAGGCGCAGATTTTAGATTTGATCGTTTTTACAAGGAATTGGCAGTAGGCACAGGGATTGGGCTCCGTATGGACTTTGATTTTCTCGTCATCCGACTAGACCTTGCTACCAAAGCCATCGACCCATCAGAACCTGAAGGAGAGCGATGGGTGCTGGATAATATTTCATTTAATAGACCATTTGGTATCAAAGGGCAAACTGTTCTGAACTTTGGTATTGGATATCCATTTTAACCTCAACATGTCACGAAAAAATAAATCTGAGATAGCGGAAATCTACCAGGGAATGCAGGATTATATCTGCTCCGAACTGGAAAAATATGACGGAAAGGGTAAGTTTCGGGAAGATAAATGGGAAAGACCTGAAGGCGGAGGAGGTAGAACCCGAATTTTTGAAAATGGAGCAATCATTGAAAAAGGAGGAGTTGCCTTTTCGGCTGTTCATGGCCCAACGCCTGAAAAAATCCTTACCAAGCTTGGTTTAGAAAAGGCTGACTTCTTTGCAACAGGTGTCTCAATCGTATTGCACCCTCATAGCCCTATGGTGCCGATCATCCATATGAATATTCGGTATTTTGAAATGGAAAATGGGGTTCATTGGTTTGGAGGAGGAATTGATCTCACTCCACACTACATTGTACCAGAAGACGCTCGCTACTTCCATCAAAGGGTAAAAGAAACTTGTGACAAATTCGACCCAGAGTACTACACAAAATTCAAAACTTGGGCAGATGACTATTTTTTCCTGAAGCATCGGGACGAAACAAGAGGTGTGGGTGGAATCTTTTATGACAGGCTTTCTGGAAAAAATGATGCTCATTTTGAAGATATTTTACAATTCAGCCTGGCAATAGGAAGACTCTTTCCAGCAGTCTATGGATATTTTATGACTAAAAATTCAAAAATTCCATTTGGAGCAAATGAAAAGGCTTGGCAAAACTTGCGAAGAGGACGCTATGTAGAGTTTAATTTGGTTTGGGATGCAGGCACCAAATTTGGCTTAGATACCAATGGCCGTACGGAAAGTATCCTCATGAGTATGCCACCACAGGCAGAGTGGACCTATATGTATCAAGCTGAAATGGGAAGTCAGGAGGAGTTTACCCTTTCCCATTTGAAAAAGAATATTGACTGGCTAAATTTTCAATCATGATCGAATTTCTTGTTCACCTTGATGAGCAGCTTTTTATTTTTTTGAATTCCCATCATTGGGAATGGTTTGATCCGATTGTGGATCAATCCACCAAAACCATTACCTGGGTTCCCCTATTTGCATTTTTGATCTACAAAATCTACAAATACGATCCCAAGAACAGTTGGTGGGTTTTCGGTGGAGTTGCTTTGACCATCCTTCTGGCAGATCAAGCAACATCCACTTTGATGAAACCCTATTTTGAGCGACTTCGTCCTTGTCATGATCCTCGATGGGATGGATTGATTCATACTTATGGGCGCTGTGGCGGGCTATATGGATTTGCATCTTCCCATGCAGCCAATACATTTGGGATGACCACTTTTTTGAATTTCAAAATGAAAGGGAAACTCAAAGGTTTTGGATGGCTTTATTTGTATGCATTTTTTGTGAGTTATACGAGAATTTACCTAGGTGTGCATTATCCACTTGATTTATTGGTTGGCGCATTAGTAGGTGTTCTTGCTGCATGGATTTCATGGTTTTTGATCGTTATTGTAAAGCGTGAAATAGTCAAAAACCTTCTTCGATAATACAGCCAATTATAGAAGTTGGATATTTAAAACAAATCAGGTTAACTTTATCCTATCACCTTAAAAAAGACCTCATTATGAAAAAAGCAAAATCATTTCTATCCCTAATTCTCGCCTTTAGTTTCTTGAGTGCTGTCACTTTTACTTCCTGCGGAGGAAAAAAGGAAGGGGCAAATGAGACCGAAACTGAGCAAAGCAGCGAACATCCATCAGAACATCCTTCTGACAGCAGTGAACACCCTTCTGAACATCCAGCTGATAGTGAGCATCCAGCTGATACCACAAATTCCTAAATAAAAAAGAGGCCCCATTCGGAGCCTCTTTTTGTTTCATGCTCAATCAACTTTTCGACTTTCTCAAAAAAGAGAAACTGGAGTTAGCTTCCACTTCTTTCCCATCTATTTCCAAATATGGAAAAGCGATAAAATTTATAGGACCTGACTCAGGTCCTGGGTACACCTCCAAATCTCTTCCCCTACTCAACTCAATTCGGTTAGCTGGATGTCTTCCAAAATAATAAGTAGCTAAAGCCGTGTATTTATTAGCCTCAGAAATATCAACAGGCCACCACTTGCCCTCTGCATAAAATTCTGCCCAACAATGGTATCCATCTATTCCTCCTTCATCTCTATCTGAGGGAATTGAAGCCCCAATTGCAAATCTCGCTGGAATTCCGACGGAACGAGCCAATGAAATAAAGAACGAATGAAATTCCGAGCAATTTCCGGTTTTGGAATCACAAGCATAATTAGAATCTCCATTCCCATAATCCCCAAACTTCATATAGCGCATGTTATCGATAATGTAATCGTACAATGCTCTTGCTTGCATTAAATGAGAATCATTAATTTTTGGACCTAAAACTTCTTCGGCAATTTCTTCAAATCTCCCTCCTATAGGCATCAGGCGATTGGATACTAAGTATAAATCCGGATCTGGAGCAGGTGCCTCATAAGGTCCTTTTTCTCTTCTTTCCACTGAATAGGTAACTAGTACTTCTTTCCCACTGTCCTCAGGACCCAATTCCATATAAATGAATTGATTCCCAAACTTAGTATCCTCAATTTCTTGAGTTATACCGGCTAATTTCATGTCCAAAACTTGGACAGTTTGATAATGATCAGAAACAGCCACAGGAATCCACATTTTAGCTTTTCCAGAAAGATTTGGAACCTGAACTCGGTAATAAAACTCAAAAGAATCCGCACCTTCCACAATCCCTAAAAGCTGATTGGAAGATTGCTCTAAAGGAACCCTATACCAGGTTTTATCATCCTTATTTTGTTTCCATGAATAAAAAGGTTTCCCATTTAACTTATGAACTGTCGTTTGAGTAACAGTCATCTGTCCTGGTTGTCCTTCCATAAAAAAATCCACATCATAGACATCTCCGCTTTCATCAACCAAATCTACACAGGCAAAATGGCGCTCCGGACCAAGGTTTGAAAGGTATTCCGTGTGAACTCGAACCAACTTCATTTTGAGGTCATGTTCTTCATCTTTTACAGGAAATACACCGTCGTTCTCTTTGGTTTTTTCTGCTATAAATGCTTTGATTCCCTCCTCAATTTCTGCTATGGAAACTTTTTTAACAGCTGGAGGAGTCTCAGTAACTTCTTTCTGCGGTGCTTGGCATGCTATGGCAAAGAACACCAAGACAAAGAAGTACTTCAAACGGTTGAACCTTAACCTTATTTTAGAGTGAATTTCTTTCAATTTCATGCTCAAAAATAGATGAATTTCTAAGAAACATCCATTTCATGAACTCGCCAAAGATTCCAGCCTAGTATCTTGCAAGGAATCGTGAAGCAATTTTTAACTCCCGAAAAGTATAGCGCTTTTTATCCCGATGGGTACCCATGCGTTGAATGATATTTTGAAGAGAATCTAAGACTTCAAGGGTATGGGGCCCTTTGTTGATCATGATGCACTCTGCCATAGTAGCTTGGGAAGCGTCCGTGATTTCGGCACGAGTTGCTAAGCCGGATTTATGAAGAGTTTCCATCACTTGAGTCGCCCAAATAACCGGAACATGAGCGGCTTCGCATATCCAAAGAATCTCATCCTGCACCTCGCTCATCCGCTCGAATCCAACCTCCACCGCCAAATCCCCTCTTGCGATCATTACTCCAAAAAACGGACTTTTCATCCCTTCAAGAAGCAAGGCTGGAAGATTCCGAACGGCCAATGAAGTTTCGATTTTCAAAATAACCGAAGGGATATTCTCACCATATTTTTTCATCTCTGCCATCAAATTGGCAAGGTCCCTTGGCCGGTTAACAAAAGAATACCCAATCAAATCCGCATGCTTTACTGCAAAGGGGAGCACCTCTAAATCATAATCAGTAAGCGGATTGATCTTAATTTTAGAGTCAGGAAAATTGATCCCTTTTTCAGGTTTCAGGCTCGGCTTCTTTTTGATGATTTTTAAAACCCTAACTGAAACCAACTCATCATTGATTTTTTCTTCAATGATTCCCTGAATCTTCCCATCATCAATAAATACCCGCTCACCTTCTTTTAAATATTTGAGAACTTCTATCTCCGTAGGACTAATTACTAACTCTTTTTTGGGGTTTAATCCCTCATAGCTTGGCCCTAGAAATAGTAATTGTCCTTCTTGAATTGGAACCTGATCCCGTTTTTTCTGTTTACCGATGAATTTGGTCCGGATTTTTGGCCCTGCCAAATCCATATAAATTCGACAAGTCTTTTTAGTGATAGACTCTGCTTCTTGAATCAAATCCAAAACCTGGGTCCACTCTTTTTCGGTTTCATGAGCCAAATTAATTCTAGCTACAGTCATCCCTGCTCTCAATAAATCTGAGACAAAATCTACCGAATCAACCACCGTACTATCCAAAGTCACCATGATAGAAGGATGGTGGGGAACCGGGAAAGCAAAAAGATGAGAAACGTTTTCTGACAAAATCTCTCTTGACACCTGATAATTACAGGTAGCAAAATCTTTTTCTTCCAAAGAAACTCCTAATCGTTTTTCCACTGCTTGAACCTGATGGCGGATATGGCTTTCCGAATTGGAAAGGGCTGAGAGTCCCGCATTATGAAGCCGGAGTTGAAGGTCCCTGCGATCCGCCTGACGGAGAGTAAGATAATGGATCAGGTTTTTCCAAGAATTGAATTGCCTGGGATGGATATCATCCGAACACTTTCTCTTTCGCTCCACTTCAGCCACCATTTCTTTTTCCAAAGTGGAAAGCTCTAATCGAAGCGAATCCAAGTCAGTTTCCATACTGAGTCTGTTTTTATGCTCCAATCAATTCAAGTGCTCGCTGCAACTTATCCCCTACTTCACTTGCCAGTGGTTCTATGGCAGGATTTTGGACAGCTGCCATGGCTGCTGCAGGATTCATGATTGCAACCTCAAAATTATCCTTATCCAATTGACGAATAGTTACATTACAAGGTAATAGCACCCCAATATGAGGCTCTGCCGTCAATACTTTATCTGCAAAAACCGGATTGCATGCCCCCAAAATCAGATAGGGTGCATAGTCCTTATCCAACTTCTTTTTCATAGTTGCTTGCACATCAATTTCGGTCAAAACACCAAACCCTTCTGTTTTCAAGGCAGCTTCTACTTTTTCTCGAAGTTCTGCTATGGATGGGGATTTGATAGTAATGGATTGGAAATAGCTCATGGTTTTCTAGTTTATATTAAAATCTCAATGAAATTAGAAGAACAGACGTACAAAGTCGGTAACTATCCTCACTTGAGCCGCTAATTTCCTCGATTTACTGTCATTCAAAGGCGATTTTTGCAATCCCAAAAGGTGATTTTAATCACTTGGGGTTTTTAGGAAAAATGGGATTTTCGTAGCTAAATGTGGAAAATCCTCGCGCATAGCCTGTTTATCCCTCTGATTCTTCTCAATGGAATGGGTTACACCCTGATTCAAGTCCATTTTTATGCAGATCGTGAAGAAATCACAGCCCTGTATTGCGTCAATAAAGACAAACCGGAATTAGAGTGTAACGGACAATGTGAGCTTGGAAAGCGATTGAAAAAAGCTTCAGAGGCCCAGGAAAACGGCGAAGAAATCACCTTGGAAGAATTAAATCTTCAATATTTGCCGATCCCAGAATCCAGCCTCGCATTATCCAAAAGAGCGGTTTTCCCGATTATTCAAAACTCATACCCTTACCTCACAAACGGCAGGGATATAATGGTTGACTTTTTTCATCCTCCCCAGCAATCCTGATTTATTCATTCAGATTACTCTATATCCCTTTGGCAAAAGCTAAATGGGGAATGGAATTCTATTACCACAAATCAAGGATTTAATGAAAAATCTATCAATTAAATTATACATACTTAGCCTATTCCTGACATTTCAATTTTTGGGAATATCAGAGGTTTTTGCACAGGAAAAAATTAACCTACGGCTACAAGATGAAGATCAAAAAATTCCCATTGTCGGAGCTACTTATCGCTTTGGCGATCAAAAAGGAATTTCTGATATCGAAGGACTAATCAGCTTGGATTACAGAGAAAACACAATCCTTTATCTCAATCATTTAAGTTATGGAGCCTGGTTTTTGACTCCAAGTGAAGTTATTACAGCTTCCCAATCAGGAATTATTTCCAGAAAGGAAACCATGCTTGGACTGCAACCTGTGTCTATCATTTCTATCAAAATGACGGAAGAAAAGGACAAGAAAATCATTCTTTCAGATCAAGAGCGGCTTCATCATGATGCAGGAGCCATTCTAATGCTTAATCCTGCCGTATCCGGAATCCGAAAGTCAGGAAGCTTCGCTTTTGATCCTGTAATGCGAGGATTCAAATATGACCAATTGAATGTGGTCATCAATGGTATTCAAACAGCAAATGCTGCCTGTCCAAATCGTATGGACCCTCCTACTTCTCAGGTGGCTTTGAATCGAATTAAGCAGGTAGAAATTCTCAAGGGACCGCATGCCCTCCGATATGGGATAGGATTGGGAGGAACAATCAATTACATCCCAGAAAATCCTGAATTCACTTCCGAAGCAGGAACTTATGGAAGGTTTTCTAGCCTATACGAGTCCAATGGAAATATTTGGAGAAATGAAGGTAGGGTGGGCTTTCAGGGAGCTAATTATGACATAGGAGTCTTGGGGAGTTATTCTACAGGTGAGGATTACAAGGATGGAAATGGAAATCTCATCCCCTCAAATTTCAAAAGAGGAACAGTAGGTCTTTATGGGGATATTCAGGTTACCAAAAAAGATCTCATTCAGCTTTCTGTCAACCGGAATTTCGCTAGAGATGTGGACTTCCCTTCCTTAGCCATGGATCTCCGAACGGATGATACCTGGATGACGAGTTTGTATCACACTAGATCCTTACATGGCCAAAATCTAGTTTCTTGGACAAATTCCATGTACTTCACCAAGGTGGATCATTTGATGGATAACTTACTTCGGGATCTTAATCCAAGAATGGTCAATGCATCAACCCCAGCAAGTACCCAAAATTGGGGATTACGATCTGAAGGAACCTGGCAATTCGATCAAGCTAAACTTTATGCTGGTTTGGATTATCGTTCTGAAAGTGCTGACGGCAGTCGGACACGGGAAATGCTAATGGGACCAATGGCAGGAAAAACCTTTATTGATCCGGTGTGGCAGAATTCTCAAATCAATAAAACAGGAATTTTTGCTAACTACACCTTCCCTATTGGGGCATACACTTTCACTGCCTCCGGAAGATTGGAAGTCAATCAGGCTCAGGCTCATGATCCGGCTGAAGAGTTCACTCAACTCAATGAAGAGGTGGTGAATACCCAGGTAAATCCTGGAATCAGTATTGGAATTCAGAGGAATTTGGGGGGGAATTTCAGTACAGGAATATGGGCGGCTTCTGTCAGAAGAAGTGGAAGCCTCTTAGAACGCTACATCAATTTCCTTCCCGTGGGTTTGGATCCTTGGGAATTAGTGGGAGATCCTCAAATCAACCCTGAGACAAACAATCAATTGGATTGGGTTTTAGGTTTTGAAAAAGGAGGGATTTTCGCTGAAATGACGATTTTTGGATCTTATCTGACAGATTATATTTCATCGGTTAAAACAGATCTTTCCCCTCGCCTTCCAAGTAGTCCAGGAGTAAGGCGCTATGTCAATTTCGACAAAGCTGTAAAAACTGGATTGGAATTTTCCTTCCATCAGAAAATCAGCAGCCGATTCAGTCATTCATTGGATCTTGCTTATACCTATGCGCAGGATTTAGAACGAGATGCTCCCCTTCCGGAAGTTGCTCCTTTGGATGTACGATACCGATGGATGGGGCAATTCTTAGACGGAAAATTGCATTCGGGATTGAGCTTGCGAATGGTTTCCCAACAGAATCGAGTTTCGGAAGCTTTCGGAGAGGCTGTTACCCCAGGATTCACCCTCATCGATTGGGATATCAGTTATCCTTTAGGGGACAAATTCTTCATCAAAGGCGGAGTGCAAAACCTATTAGACAAAGCTTATTATGAACATCTGAGCAGACCGATTGGATCGGATAAAATGCCGATGTATGCACCGGGGAGAAATTTCTTCCTCATGGTGAGTTTCAAATTCCCCTAATTGTCAAAAATCAAAAAGAGCCTGCTAAAACAGGCTCTTTTTCTTTAAATTCTTTCCTATTCAATCATGTCTAGAGCCTTCTCTCGCTTTGAAAATATGTAGGACGGCAGGGAAAATTGCATCCAAGGATTCAGAAGCTCCTTTGGTAGAACCTGGTACGCCCAAAATCAAGGTGTTTTTGATCATTCCTGCAATAGATCGGGAAAGCATAGCCAAAGGAGTTCGCTGCTGCCCATAATTTCGCATAGCTTCCTCGATTCCAGGAACTCGTTGTTCGATAATATCAGATAAAGCTTCAGGTGTTACATCCCTAGGAGACAAGCCTGTTCCTCCAGTAAAAATCACTAAATCTATACCCTCTTCCACAGCTAGCAAGGCTTTCTCTTCAATCTGAATTTTTTCATCCGGGATCACTTCCAAATCATCTACTTCTACTCCAAAACTTCTAAGTTTCTCAGCAATCATTCTTCCTGCTGTATCTTCATTTTCACCTGCAGAAATAGAATCAGAACATACAATCACAGCTGCTGTCAAATGCTTTTCTGACAATTTTTTGAAATCAGATTTACCTCCCTTTTTCTCTACCAGTTTTATCTGCTCTATGCTAATTCCTTTGTCTATAGGTTTCAGCATATCATACATGGTCAAAGCAACTACCGAAGCGGCATGCATGGCTTCAACCTCCACTCCTGTCTTGTAAACAGTATGAATTTCACACAAAATCCGAATCTCCATCTCACTGATTTCATAAGAAATCCCTGTGAATTCAACAGGAAGTGGGTGGCAATCGGGAATCATATCGGCCGTTCGCTTCGCAGCAAAAAGTCCCGCAACTCGAGCACATTCGAGAACATCTCCTTTAGGCACTGTTTTTTCTCGAATAGCTTGAATGGTTTCCGGCAAACTCACCTTTACAATAGCCTGTGCAATGGCTTTTCGAAGCGTGGTACTTTTATGGGTAATCTGAATCATCAGTCAAATATTAGCTTAATCAAATCTAGGACTAAGCTCTAACTTTTCAGGTATGGAACAAAAAATATTCAACAGAAGGTAAAATCCTTTACTAATCCTTAACAAAGAGCTTGTCAACAAACTAGCTTAATTCCATATCCCCGGATATTCAAAATCTGAATTTCCGGGTCGCCTTGAAGCTTTTTTCGAAGCTTGGTGATGAACACATCCATACTTCGGGCATTGAAAAAATCATCGGACCCCCAGATTTGATTCAAAATCAAGGTTCGATCCGTAATCTCATTGGCATGCTCCAATAACATCTGTAGTAATTGACTTTCCCGCGCGGTTAGCGGTGTCTCTGATTCATCCAATTTCAAGACCTGCTTGGTCGGATGAAACTCATACTTGCCTAAAGCGATCCAATCACTTTGATTTTGACGAGTACGAAGTTTATCTAAGTGGGCCTTGATTCTAACAATCAATTCCTCCATGCTAAATGGCTTACGCACATAATCATTAGCACCAATTCCAAAGCCTTTGACCACATCCTCAGTCTGGCTTTTGGAAGTAAGGAAAATAATTGGCGTGTAGGGGTCAATTTTTCGGATTTCTGCTGCCAAGGAAAAACCATCTTTTTTCGGCATCATCACATCCAAAACCAGAATATCCGGTTTATTTTTTTGATAGCTATCCCAGGCAATTTGTCCATTTTCACATAGACTCACTTTGAAATCTCTACTTTCTAGACTTTCCTGTATAATCATTCCCAATGCCAGCTCATCTTCGGCCAGCAATACATGAATCTTGCTCATGGCCAATAGGTAATAAAGGTGGTTAAATTTTTTCCGGTTTCCAGTTGGATTTTCCCTTCATGCTTTTCAATAATCTTTCGGACATAATACAAGCCAATTCCGAAACCCTTCACATCATGCAAATCCCCTTTTGGAATACGATAAAACTGCTCAAAAACCCGTTCTTTCTGTTCGGAACTGATATTTCCTCCATTATCCCGAATCCGAATTTTATTAAGCCCATTTTGATCCAAACAAACCTTGATTTCATTTCCTCCATATTTGACAGCATTATCGATGAGGTTAGAAATGGCATTTTCAAAATGAAATGGGTCAACCATCATGGTTTTTGGATGAGCTGGCAGAATTAATTCCAAATGCTTTTCGGGTGCCAAAGTCTGAAACTTCTGAACCAATTGTCTTAAGATAGGCTCGGGCTCGATGGGTTCTTTTTTCAAAACCAACTGATCTGTGTCTAAGGTAGCTGTCTCCAATAGCTTTTCGACCATCTGATTCAGTTTATGCATTTGAGTCTTCGAAATACCCAAATATCGACTGGTCTTAGCGGGATCATTTTCTGGATTGAAATGCTCCACTCCTTCAATCGCAGAAAGAGTAGTTGCTATGGGGGTTTTGAATTCGTGGGTAATATTCGAAATCAAATCTTGCTTGATCTCAGCAATTTCTTTTTGGTTTTTGATCGTTTGATAGAGATAATAAAATGCATAAGCAATAATCCCCAAAAAGACCAAGGCTGTCAAAATTTCAACAGCCCCTCGTTTTAAAACGGTCAGGGCTGTATTTTCAAAATACATCTCCAATCGTTGTCCTACTGGGAGAAAAGTAGATCTTGAAACGGTTTTAAAAGGCATTTTAGGAGTTTCAGCAAGTAGAAGACTGTCTTCTTCTTTTTCTCCTGTCAAATGAATCAATCGATAATTGATATCTATCCCTCTTCTATCCAATTCCTCAAACAGAAAGGCATTGATTTTATCAAAATCCAGGCTGTCTCGAGTGATGGAAACAATAATCTTACTGGTCAAAAATTCTAGCCTATCAATACTATCCGCATTGGTTTTCCCCATGAAGATTTGCAAGTCATTGTCTTGATCGAGGGCGATTTTTCGTGCAGTATCCAAAATGACAAAACTAGAGGATGAATCATGTTTAGCACCGTTCCAAAACAAAGAATCTAATCCTCCATTTTCAGCATTTTCAATCGCTTTAAATAATCGGGTACTATTTCCGACTCGGTCAATAAAGCTACCTACACTATCGAGATTATTAATCTTTACCCTTGTGACACTTGAGCGGGTTTTAGCAGAGTCATTGGTTTCAGTGGTAATGGACTTGAAATCCGTCAGGGTGATGACATCTGTTTTGGCAAGTTCAGCATAATAATTTTCAACCGCATTATCCAGACACTCTTGAATATCACCTTGCAATTGGGTTTGAATCAATTCAAACTCAGAAGCAATACGCCAAGCCTGAACAGCCACTGCTACTAAGAGTGTAACTCCGATTAAAATTCCGATTCGCTTGAATTCCAGCTTTTTCACAATTCAAAGTTAAGAGTATAAAATAGCCAAAAAACGGGGGTTAACACTCGTTAACAGTGCTTAACGGATTGTTTTCTGCTAACTTTATTGATTTGCTAAAAAAACAGAAACACGATGAAGACGAAACTACTTATTCTACTTGCCTTTATGATGGGGAGCGTTAGCTCGGTCCTTTCTCAGGGTCTTACCGGAAGAGCCTATTACAAATCCTCCTCCTCATTCAGGTTTGAAATGGATTCAACTCAGATGAACCCAGATCAAATGGCGGAAATCCAAGCTCAACTTAAAAAACAAATGGAGCGGGAATATGTACTCTCCTTTACTCCAATCGAGTCTAACTGGAAACAAGTAGAAAGCTTGGGTGGTGGTCCAGCTACCGCTTCCTCCGGAGGAATGCAAATTGTCATCAATACCGGAAGTCAAGACCGTATCCTTTATAAAAATATCGCCGAGCAGACCTATGAACAGGAGCAAGATGTGATGGGAAAAGACTTTCTGATCAAAGATGTACTGGAGCCTGCTGAATGGGAATTGACTGGTGAAACCAAGCAAATCGGAGATTATACTGCCCAAAAGGCGACGTACACCCGAATTGTGGACTCCCAGCGCTTTTCAACCGGAATGACCGAAATGGAAGCTGTGAAAGATACTTTAGAAGTTACCGCTTGGTTTACTCCTGAAATCCCTGTTCCACATGGTCCTGAGAATTACTTCGGCCTGCCTGGATTGATTTTGGAGTTGAACAATGAAGGTCGGGTACTTATCTGCGAACGAATTGAATTGAATCCATCAGCCGAACCAGTTGCTATTGTCCGACCTGACCGTGGAAAAGTAGTAACTCGAGAAGAATTCCGAGCAATTCAGGAGGAAGGAATGAAGCAAATGATGAATCGCTATCAAGGGAAGCCGGGCGATGGCAACCGATTCACTATCCGAATAAGCAACTAAGCAAAAGCCAAAAAAAGATCTATAAACTAAACCAACTATGCTTTTTTTGAAACGATTGCTTTTGCTCTCTTTTTTCGCCGGAATAGTGATTCCAGCATGGGGACAAGGGAAAGCCTTAACCGGAAGAGTTTTGGATTCCCTTGACCGCCCCATACCCTACGCCAACGTGGTTGCCATCAACCAATCCACTCAGAAAATCGGCGGGTTCGGAATTTCCAATGATGAAGGAAAATTCAAGATTACTTTGAATCCCGGATCTGAATACCTTTTACGAGTTTCATTCGTAGGCTATCGACAGTTTGAATTGTCCGTGACTGAATGGGATTCAGAAACTCCTTTTTTGATCACCTTAGAACAAGCCGATACAGAATTAGGAATGATAGAGGTCGTCTCCGAACTACCCGTCACCATGAAGGGAGACACCTTGACATACAAAACAGAAGCTTTTACCACCGGGAATGAGCGGAAATTAGAAGATGTACTCGAAAAACTCCCCGGCTTCCAAGTGGATGAAAACGGTGAGGTAAAAGTGCAAGGAAAAAAAGTCGATAAAGTCTTAGTGGATGGAAAAACCTTCTTTGATGGAGACACCAAATTGGCAACTAAAAACCTACCTGCGAATGCCGTAGACCGCGTTCAGGTTTTAAAAAATTTCAATGAGGTTTCCCCTATTCGTGGTTTGGATAATAATGAAACCCTTGCTTTGAACATCCAATTGAAGGATGGGAAAAAGAATATGGTTTTTGGAGATTTGGAAGCAGGAGGAGGACCTAAAGAACGATACCTGGGACATGCCAATGCCTTTTACTATGCCCCAAAACTCAATCTTAACTTAATTGGAGGAAGCAATAACGTAGGCGAGCAAACTTTCACACTTCAGGATTATTTTCGATTCAATGGAGGGTTGGCAGGACTAAGTTCCCGATCAGGTTCACGTGTTCAACTAAACGGGGATGATATTGGTATCCCACTAGCCAATCGAACGAATGCAGCCCAACTCAACACCCATTTGGGAGCACTCAATTTCAATTACACTCCAAGCAGAACTTGGAGACATGCCGGCTTCCTCATTGGCTCTGCTTCCAAAAATAAATTAGGCAGCAACTCTTTCCGCACCTATTTGAATTCTGGAGAAAATGTCCAGGAAACCCTTGCCTCTGCAAGTGAAGTTGAGAATGCATCAGCTTTGGGAAAATACTCCCTGACCTATACGCCCAAGGAAGAAACTTATGTTCGATACAGTGCTTTTGGAAAAATTTCAGACATCAGCAATATCAATTTACTTCAGTCTAATTTTGGTCAAAACCAGCAAAATCTGGCATCTATTAACTCTCGGAACCCTTATGCTATTCAGCAAAAATTCGAATGGTATCATGCCCCTTCCGAAAGACACGTTTTCTCCACAGAGTTGAATTGGGAACGAAAATTCACTGATCCAATTTTTGATCTAACTACGAATCTGAAGCCGATACTAGGTTTGGCAATCATTCCGGATGCAGAGCAATATCGATTGATTCAATCCCAGGAACTTCGAACCGGAACCTTGGAGGGAGCATTCAATTATTACTACATCCTCAACCCCACCAATCATTTGAATTGGTCTTTAGGATACCAGCAATTCAAGCAAAAATTGGAAGGGGAATTGAATCAGGATGGTTCCGATGAAGAATTCCAAGCCTTTGACAATCAGAACGAATTTGGCTTTCAGGACCTGTATGTGGGAATGACTTGGAAAACCAAGTGGAAGAAATTCATCATCAGTCCATCAATTTTTGCTCATCGCTACACCTGGCAGGATCAGCAATTTGAGAATGAACTTTCTTACCGGAAAATTCTGGCTTTGCCGGGACTCTATGCCAAATGGAATATCAAATCCAACCGTTCACTAACCTATCGCTATCAGGTAGAAGCCAATTTTATGGATATCCAAAAATTAGCTCAGGGACTAGTTTTACAGGATTACAATGCGGTTTTTCAGGGAAATCGAACTTTGGACAATGGGCTTTTTTCCAATCACAACTTGAGTTACAATCATTTCGACATGTTCTCTGGACTGACTGTTTTTGGGAACATGAATTACCAACGAAAGCGGGATGAAATCGTGACTTCTACGGATTTTGCGGGGATCAATCGCCTCCTCTCTTTGCAAAATATTGAGCCTGTTAATGAAACTTTGAATGGGGATATTCGCCTAGACAAGGCCTTGAATAAATTTAAATTCGAAGTCGGTGGAAACTGGAATGCCTTTTCAACCAACTTGCTTCTGGATGATCTCCCGGCGCAGAATAAGCAATTTTCACAAACCTATGACACCAAGCTAACGACGACCTTTTTTAAGGTTTTGGAAGTGGATTTTGCCTATTCTTTCACTACCAATCGCTATAATTCAGGAAATCTTGAAAACACATTTACAACACATAGCCCAAGAATTGAAATAGATTTGGACATTTTCAAGGGGCTGAAATTGAATGCGGATTATACTTACAACACCTACCTAAATCGGGCCGCAGGAACTCAAAGCGATTTTGACTTCTTAAATGCCTTTTTGACTTATCGAGGAAAAAGTAGCCCTTGGGAAATAAAAGTTTCCGTATGGAACCTGCTTGACACACGATCTATTCGTAGAGATAGCTTTAATGAAAACCTCATTAGTACTTTCTCTTACCTGGTTCAACCGAGATACGGATTGCTTACCTTAAAGTACGATCTGTAAAGAAAAAATCCTTTCCATTCTTCCTCTCTTTCCAGGGTGGTAGAATGGAATTTCTTTTTCCTGATTTTTAACTGACTTCTATCATTTTTTTTACAAAAAATAATCAGGCTTCGATAGCTATTTATACCCTTTTTTTGAAACAAAAACGACCATGAATGACCTCGAAATAGCCAAATCCGTCAAACCCATGCCCATTCGCAAAATCACAGAGAGGCTTGGGATTCCGGATGAGGACTTTGAAATCTATGGACGCTGCAAAGCCAAGCTATCCTTAGACATAATTGACGAAGAAAAAATCACCCAATCCAATCTGATTTTAGTTACTGCCATCACTCCTACTCCCGCAGGAGAAGGAAAAACCACCGTCACCATTGGCTTAACCGATGCACTAAATCAATTAGAAAAAAATACCATCGCAGTTATCAGAGAGCCAAGTTTGGGTCCTGTGTTTGGAATCAAAGGAGGCGCAGCTGGAGGAGGTTGGTCGCAGGTCATTCCTATGGAGGATATCAACTTGCATTTTACTGGGGATTTTCATGCAATTGAAAAAGCCAATAATCTTCTATCTGCCCTGATTGATAATAATATTCAAAGTAAAACCAGAAACCTTGGCATTGATCCCCGAACCGTTTTGTGGAAGCGAGTCATGGATATGAATGACCGGGCACTTCGTGGAATCGTTACTGGTCTAGGAGGAAAAACCGGTGGAATTCCTCGAGAAACCGGATTCAATATCACTGCAGCCAGCGAGGTAATGGCTATCCTTTGCATGAGCAAAGACTTGGAAGATCTAAAAAAGCGTTTTGCTAGTATTTACGTTGGTGATCGCTTTGATGAAAGCCCTGTGTATGCAGGTGACCTGAAAGCAGAAGGGGCTATGGCTACTTTGATGAAAGAAGCTATCAAGCCTAATTTGGTACAGACTTTGGGACATCACCCTGCTTTGATTCATGGCGGCCCTTTTGCCAATATCGCACAGGGAACCAACAGCATCATCGCTACAAAAATGGGCCTGAGCTTAGGGGATTATGTTGTGACTGAGGCGGGTTTCGGTTCCGATCTTGGAGCTGAAAAGTTTTTCAATATCAAATGTCGCGAAGCAGGTATTTCTCCAAAAGCAACAGTTCTAGTTGCGACCATTCGCGCATTAAAATACCACGGAGGAAAACCACTTAAGGAACTGACTTCAGAGGATCTAGAAGCATTGGAAAAAGGGTTGCCGAATTTGTTGCATCACTTAGAAAGTCTTAGAAGTTTTGGGATTCCAGTAGTAGTAGCCGTAAATGTCTTTAGTAGTGATACAGCAGCCGAAAAGCAGCTACTGTTGGAATATTGTGAGAATTTGGGTATTCCTGTGGCTTTGAGTGAGGGATGGGAAAAAGGCGGAGAGGGCTGTCTTAATCTTGGCAAACTTGTCATTAAAGCTGCTGAAAATTGCCAATACAAATTCAAGCCGACCTATGCATTGGATGATTCGGTAGAAGAAAAAATTAAGAAAGTCAGCCGAACCATCTATGGTGCATCCGGAGTAGTTCTTTCAGCGAAGGCTCAAAGCCAACTCAAGAAAATCGATAGGCTGGGATATAATCACCTACCTGTCTGCATCGCCAAAACCCAGAAAAGCATCAGTGATCAAGAAAAGTTAATCGGAAGGCCCCGTGATTTTAAGATTACCATTCGGGAATTCGAGATTGCTGCAGGTGCGGGTTTTTTGATTCCAATTGCAGGTGAAATTCTAAGGATGCCAGGCCTATCCGAAACCCCAGCCGCGGAGCAAGTAGATATCTCACCGGATGGAGTAATTTCAGGGTTGTTTTAAAATAAAAAGGAGCTACGATAATTAAAATCGTAGCTCCATCATTTTCAAGTCGGGGTGACAGGATTTGAACCTGCGACCACACGCCCCCCAGACGTGTACGCTAACCGGACTGCGCCACACCCCGAATTAATACTTCTAATTTTCAAGTACTGAAAATCAATTCTATTAAACTTTTAGCTAATTCAACTCTTCTTTAAGATTTGAACATGTAACCATTCTTCCAATCAGGATACACTAACCGTCCCGATACATATCGTGATGCGTCACACCCCGCTAAAAGAAAATAGAGAAATTTTGAAAGAAAGGTGCCTCCCTATTTTAAATCTCTCCTTTGCGGGAGGCAAATCTAAAAGATTCAAAGAAAAAATCCATTTTAGCTATGAAATTATAGCTATCCCAAAAAGGAAGAAAAAGTACTAGTGAGAGATTTTATCTTTGAAGATAATTGAGGCAGTCTCTCCCTGACAGCAGGATCCACAAAGGGTCACATTAGTCTTATTTCTGCTTGCTGTACGGAGAGCTTCAGAACCGTTATTAAAAGGACCTAAATAATCCCTATTGATCGCATTTGGAATTTGAGGACAATCGCGATCGTGAATTTCAAATAAATTATCCTGATTAGGTTCAGAGGAGATATAAAAGAATTTCATAGTCTGATTAAATTTCAAGCAAAAACAGACCCCTAAATTACGGATCTAAAAAACACGAAAACATCCCCTAAAATGGGTATTTTTCGGGGGTTTAATTTCAATTTTTCACTCCTATTCTGATTTCACTTTGTCTCATGGGCATGGAATCAATCTTTCTAAAAATCCAATCCCAATCAAATTCTGATTGTTTCCCGGAAGCTTTTACACCTCCATCCAACCCAATGAGATACCATTGACTTCCACCTTTTTCCTTGTTTTTTACTTTTAAAAATGAATCTTTTTCGAGATCGATTTCCTCTGAATTCTGAACGAGATTTTGACCCTCAAATCGCACAATCAGGAGCTTCCTTTCTGAAATCTTGCTTTCATATTCTTTAAAGTCCACACAAGAATCTTCAGAACAATCAAAAAATAATAGAATCCGCTTTTCCCAGCGAAAATCCTTCAAGCCTTTCGGCTGAGAAATATCCAAACTTAAAACCATCAACAAAGGGATAAGAAAGTTCATGTTTTGAAAACATCCGAATCATCCGAATGTTTGTTACAACAACCGCTCAAGCAGTTCCTCCCATTCCCTATCCAAGGAATAAGTAGGCCGCTCCTCACCTGCTATTCGATACCAATAATCTGCATTCCAGAGGTCTCCTTCCTTTCGATGAAGGTAGGCATGAACCCTGGCCGAAAGCTTTCCTGAAAGATGATCAACCTGAGAATGTGCCATGTCCCAATTCCCATGAAAATCCCACCATAAGGCTAATAATTCAGGTGAAAAAGAAGGATCTGGTTGTTCCAACCTTTTGAATTGCTGAACATTCATTTAGATATGATTTTGATGAATTGTCATTTTTTTAGACAAATTCTAAAAATTAAGCCTGAAAAGCCTAGTAATATTATCAGTTTTTAAAAAAAACTTGTGCAAAAATCACAAAACAGAAAATATTTTACCAGTTGGCTGGAAAGTTAGAAGTCCTATATTTGCCAAATTATTTATCCAAGGAGTCAAAAGAAAAAAATAAATGGAAAACTTAATCTACATTTTACCAGCTTTTGGGGTAATCGGATTAGCCTATATGTTCTATTTAAGAACATGGGTAAACAAGCAAGATCAGGGTGAAGAAAACATGAAAAAGCTTGCTGGTTACGTCAAAGAAGGAGCTATGGCATTCTTAGCAGCTGAATACAGAATGCTATCCATTTTCGTTGTCGTAGCGGGAATTCTGCTAGGTATTGTTTCAATGTTGGTTGAAACTACCCATTGGTTCATCGTTGTGGCCTTTGTAATCGGAGCAGTATTCTCAGCTATTGCCGGTAACATCGGGATGCGAATAGCAACAGACGCCAATGTAAGAACAACACAAGCTGCAAGAACCAGCTTACCAAAAGCCCTTCAGGTTTCATTTAGAGGGGGTACCGTTATGGGTCTTGGTGTTGCGGGATTGGCCGTATTCGGTCTTTCTTTACTGCTTGCACTTCTCGTTCAATTTTTCATTACCGGTGAGCAATCATTCTACATGGAAATGACTATCGTTCTTGAAACACTTGCCGGTTTCTCGCTAGGTGCTGAATCCATTGCCCTTTTTGCTCGTGTGGGAGGAGGTATTTATACTAAAGCCGCGGATGTAGGTGCTGACTTGGTTGGTAAAGTAGAGGCTGGAATTCCAGAAGATGACCCACGTAACCCTGCTACAATTGCAGATAACGTAGGTGATAACGTCGGTGATGTTGCCGGAATGGGTGCTGACCTTTTCGGTTCTTACGTAGCCACCATGTTGGCAGCAATGGTATTAGGTAATTACCTGATTAACGATATCAACAATGGCTCACCAATGAATGACGCCTTTGGCGGAATGGGGCCAATCCTATTACCAGTTTTGATTGCCGGTATCGGTATCATTTTCTCTATCGTAGGTTCTTGGTTTATCAAGATTAGTGACAACAATGCAAAAGAAGCACAAGTACAGGCGGCATTGAATAAAGGAAACTGGGGATCGATCATCTTAACAGGTATTGCTTCTTATTTCATCATTGATTGGATGCTACCTGCAGAAATGCAAATGACATTCTTCGGTAAAGGTTTGCAAACCGTAAGTTCATTCAACGTATTTGCTGCCGTATTAATAGGCTTAGCCGTTGGAGGTTTGATTAGCTACTTTACAGAATACTATACCGGAATGGGCAAAAAGCCTGTGATGACCATTATTCAAAACTCATCTACAGGAGCTGCAACCAATATCATCGCAGGCCTTTCTCAGGGTATGATGTCCACTTTCGCACCAGTACTTCTTTTTGCCGGTGCAATCTGGGGAGCATATGCTTTCGCAGGTTTCTACGGGGTAGCGATTGCTGCATCTGCCATGATGGCTACCACAGCAATGCAGTTGGCTATCGATGCCTTCGGTCCAATTGCTGATAATGCAGGTGGTATCGCCGAAATGAGTGAATTACCAAAAGAAGTACGAGAGCGAACAGATATTCTTGACTCTGTTGGAAATACTACTGCAGCAATTGGTAAAGGTTTTGCGATTGCTTCTGCAGCCCTGACAGCGCTTGCTCTTTTTGCAGCTTACGTAACCTTTACAGGAATTGATGGAATTAACATTTTCAAAGCCCCTGTTCTTGCTGCTCTTTTTGTCGGAGCGATGATTCCAGTAGTATTTTCCGCACTGGCAATGAGCTCTGTAGGTAAAGCGGCAATGGCAATGGTCAAGGAAGTACGACGTCAGTTTAGAGAGATCCCTGGTATCATGGAAGGTAAAGCAGAACCTGAGTACGACAAGTGCGTAGAGATCTCGACGACTGCTTCTTTGAAGGAGATGATGCTTCCTGGTTTATTGACTATTGTTTCTCCAATCTTAATCGCGTTTTTAACACAACTTACGACAGGAGATACCATGCTTGCTGCTGAGGTTCTTGGTGGATATATGGCAGGTGTTACAGTTTCTGGGGTAATGTGGGCTATCTTCCAA
Source organism: Algoriphagus kandeliae (assembly GCF_004571135.1). GTDB lineage: Bacteria > Bacteroidota > Bacteroidia > Cytophagales > Cyclobacteriaceae > Algoriphagus > Algoriphagus kandeliae. Next base: position 86,738 of record NZ_SPSB01000001.1, on the reverse strand, counting down.
AACAATGCTGGTGGTGCATGGGATAATGCAAAAAAATCATTTGAAGCCGGTGTAATGATAGATGGACAAATGACCTTCAAAGGTTCGGAAGCTCACAAAGCAGCTGTAACCGGAGATACTGTCGGAGATCCATTTAAAGATACATCTGGTCCATCCATGAACATCTTGATCAAGTTGACCTGTTTGGTAGGATTAGTAATTGCTCCATTACTATCTTCTCATGATTCTCATGGGGAAATCGCAGATGCCAAAGTAGTCGAAGTCAAAAAAGAAATCAAGTACGAAGACGGAAAGAAGATCGTCACTGAAACCAAAACGGTGGTGAAATAATTTATTTCAACCTTTTTGGAAAGGCTACCATTTTGAAAATGGTAGCCTTTTTTTGTTTTCAATAATTCTCATCTATTTGTAATAAGGTGTTTTAAGTATCGAAAATTTCAACACTATCTGGGATGCCCTAGCCCAAAAGCAGGAGACTTTTTTTTAATTTAAGCTTATGAAGAAACTCCTCCCCTTGCTGATATTTCTGTTATCAGCTTCCTGTACGGTACAAAAAATTCAGAAATCTTTTTCAAAATCTGATGTTTTTGAAAAAGGACATCTGGGATTTATGTTGGTGGATCCTGCAAAAGAAAAACCGCTGGTAGCCATCAATGAAGACAAGTACTTTATTCCAGCATCAAATACAAAACTCTTCACCTTTTATACTGCCTATACTGTTTTGGGAGATGGCTTGGTGAATGGGCTCAACTATCTGGAAAGAGGAGATTCTTTGATTTTTTGGGGAACAGGTGATCCGAGCCTATTGCATCCGGATTTTAAGAATGATAAGGTCATCGAGTTTCTGAAATCCAGCAACAAGGGGCTCTATCTTCTTGATAATTTTGATCAGGTTAATGCCTTTGGCCCAGGATGGGCTTGGGATTGGTATCCGTACTACTATGCTACCGAACGATCGGCTTTTCCCATTTATGGAAATGTAGTGCGCTTTAATTCTAAGATGGATGCAAGTCTTTTTTCAATTTACCCAGAGCGATTTAAGCCTCTTTTAACAGCCAAGCAAACGAATGATTGGAGTGGATTTAGGTTTAGCAGAGAAAGGTTTGAAAACAAATTCACCTATGAGATTTCAGATGAAATTGAAATGGAGGAATTCGAGCGGGATATTCCTTTTATCACTTCAGCAGAATTGACCGCTCAAATGCTCAGTGAGGTTTTGGATAAAAAAATCACAGCTATCAAAAACGACCGATATTTCAATTTTGACCCTATAAAACTTGAAACTGCACCAGCAGACAGCCTTTATGCCCAGATGATGAAAATCAGTGATAATTTCCTGGCCGAACAATTATTGCTACTTGTCTCTGATCAATTAAACAACCACCTGAGCACAAGAGAGGCTATTGATTATGCAAAGGAAAACCTATTGGAAGATCTACCAGATGAACCGATGTGGTATGATGGTTCTGGTCTCTCTTCCCGAAATATGTTTACTCCCAGATCCATTATTGCTCTTTTGGGAAAAATACGAGAACAAGTTCCTTTAGAGAAAATTGAAGCCTACTTTCCAGCTGGAGGAGAATCGGGCACGATCCGAAATTGGTATCCATCAGACCCGGGTCAACCTCCGTACATTTATGCAAAAACAGGAACTCTCAGCATGTCCAATGCCCTAAGTGGTTACCTCATCACCAAAAGCGGGAAAATCCTTCATTTCTCCTGCTTGATGAATAATTACCAAATTCCCTCTAATGATCTCAAAAAGGAACTTCAAAAAGTGCTATACCTCATCCATGATACCTACTAGACCATGAATAAATATCTCCTTTCAATTCTCTGTTTTTTCTTCATCACTCAAAACCTGCTCTCTCAGTCATTTACAATGGAGCAAGTAGGAAAATTCACCTTTCCTTCTGAGTTAACTTCAGATCAATCCGGAACTCAACTCGCCTGGGCATTATATGAGCGGGGAAAGCGAAATATTTATTACGCCAAAGCACCGGAATTCAAGCCTGAAAAACTCACCTTCTTTGACAAAGATGATGGACAAGAAATCACCAGTTTGAGCTTTACACCCGATGGAGAATACTTGGTTTTTGTGCGAGGTGGTGATCATGGAGGAGGTAATGCTTCCTCTACGGTCAATGCCGAAAATCTTCCCAAACTCCCAAAAGTGGAAATCCATTCTATTGATCTGGCTTCAAGGATGATTGAGGAAATTACTGTAGGAGATAACATACATCTTGGACCGTCAAATACCATTTTATTCCTAAAAAATGGGCAAGTCTGGGAAACTACTACACATAATATAGAAGCTCCTAAGCAACTTTTTGAAATCAAGGGGAATGTCACTTCCATGGAATATTCTCCGGATGGAAAAAGCCTTGCTTTCACAGTCAATCGCGGGGGCCATCAATTAATTGGAATTTACCGGGATGAAAATACGCCTATCCAATTCATTGCTCCATCTTTTCATCGCTATTCCCAGCCAAAGTGGTCTCCCGACGGAAGCAAAATCGCTTTTATCAAAACTTTGGGAGGAAGTGGAGCCGCTTTTCCACTGTTAGAACCCAGACATGTACCATGGGAAATTTGGCATGCCGATGTTACAACTGGTGAAGCTGAAATGCTTTGGAAAGCACCAGAAACCTTGAGAGGTTCGTATCGCTATTTCTTTTTCTCCTATCCAAATGAAAAGGAACTGATTTTCGAATCCTATCATGATGGTTGGCAGCACCTCTACAGCTTGGATTTGCAAAGCAAAAAAGAAACGCTTCTTACACCCGGAGATTACATGGTTGAGCAAATCAAACTGAGTCCTGATGGGAAAAGGGTTCTCTTTTCCGCGAACTTTGGCAAGAGCGAATTGGATAGAGATCGCAGGCATATTGGTTGGGTAGATTTAGCTAGCAAAAAACTAAACTGGGAAACTTCAGGAGAAGGAATTGAGGCCTACCCTGTAGCCTTGAAGGATGGAAACTTAGCATTTTTCTCTGCTACAGCTCAAAGACCACATTTGGTCACCCTGAAAACCAAAGACCAAATCATTTTACTTCAGGAAGATCTAATTCCGAGTGATTTTCCTAAGAAATCTCTCGTTACTCCCAAGCAGGTCAAATTCCAAGCTTCCGACGGAACGACAGTCTATGGTCAGCTTTTCGAAAAGGAAGGAGGTCCTTCCCAAAAACCAGGAGTAATTTTTGTCCATGGTGGACCTCAGCGCCAAATGCTGCTCGGTTGGAGCTATATGGATTATTACACTAATACTTACGCTCTAAATCAATATTTGGCAGAGTTGGGATTTGTTGTCCTTTCTGTGAATTACAGATTGGGAATTGGCTATGGATATGAATTTCATAGACCCGCTTATGGCTATTACCAAGGGGCAGTTGAATATCAAGACATAAAGTCTGGAGGAGAATTTTTAGCAAGCCTGCCTCAGGTTGATGAAAATAAAATTGGTATTTACGGCGGAAGTTATGGTGGGTTTTTGACGGCCTTGGCACTAGCTCGAGATTCCGAATTATTCAAAGTTGGGGTAGATATACATGGAGTTCATGACCTCGATGGACGCTATGATTTGCCTGAAGGCTATGAAGTTGCGCCCGACTATAAAAAGGCTTTGGAGGTAGCCTGGAAGTCCTCTCCTATTGCTGATATTGAAACTTGGACAAGTCCGGTTTTATTTATCCATTCGGATGATGATCGGAATGTAAACGTATCCCAAACCACAGATTTGATTCGACGATTTGACGAATTAGGAAAACCTTACGAGGCAATTTTAATCCCAGGAGACACCCACCATTGGATGAAATGGCAAAACATGATTCAGGTTTCCAGCGCAACAGCTGATTTTCTAAAAAAACACCTAATTGACTGATCTATGGCCGAAAATAAAACACAACCAACTGATGCCTCGGTGGAAGATTTCCTCAATAAAGTGGAATCACCAAAAAAACGGGAAGATGCATTTCGCATCAAGCAAATTATGGAAGAAGTAACAGGGGAAAAAGCCGTGATGTGGGGACCTTCCATCGTGGGTTTCGGTCAATATCATTACAAATATGATTCTGGACGGGAAGGAGACTTTTTGATCGTTGGCTTTTCTCCTAGAAAAATTTCGCTATCAGTTTATCTTTTAGGTTGCATGGAAACTAGTTTTGATGAGCTTTTTGCCAAACTTGGAAAACATAAAACAGGGGCCTCCTGCCTTTATATCAATAAATTGGCTGATGTAAACGAAACTATTTTGAGAGAGTTGATCAAAAAATCCTATGACTACATGAAGGCCAAATACCCTACAAAATGAGGGTTCATATCCTAAATGGAGACGCCCTTTTTGAGCATTTTCCAAAAGAGATTACCGGTGAAAAAATCATCTTTAGGGAATGTCTACTAGACGGACCTGTAAATGGAAAATCAGAGGAAGAATTCTGGCAACTCCGAAAAGAATTTATACAATCTGATTTTGGACAGAATACAGATTATGATTCCTACAGCAAGGCTGAAATTTTAAAGATCAAGGAAATAACATCTCATACTGAGGTCTTTCTATGGTTTGAAGAAGATCTTTTTTGCCAAGTCAACTTGTGGAAAGCTATCGATTTGCTTTCGGCTGTCAAAGACGAAGCCTTCCTTGTGACTCCGGGTTCAGAACACCCTTATAGTTTTGCTGCATTGGATACTGAAGGTTTAATTGAAAGATTTCATTCACCTATTCAATTACAAAAGGAAGATTTTCATCTGTTCGCTGAATTATGGACTCATTTTCAAAAGGCCGAAGTTTTCGAAGCAATTCAACTAGCAGAAAAATTCAAGTTAAAATCCCCTTTCTTATTACCTGCTCTAGGAGCTTGGCGAAATATGGTTCCCCTTGGTGATTTCCCCGGCAAACCGGTCCAAACCTTGAAAGACATTCAGAAAGAATTCCAAACGGATGATTTTGGAATTATTTTCCGTGAATTCCAGAAACGACTGCCCATCTATGGGATGGGAGATTTGCAGGTTAAAAGACTTTGGGATGAAATCAATCTTTGGAATTGAAAGGTAAAATGCGGTCTTCATTTTTAACGTAGTGAGTTATAGGAAACCACATAGTCACATAGAATACATAGACAATATTCCAGGAAAAAAGCGCTTTGAATTCATTTAGCAGCTGATAAAGAATATCAAAAACTATGTTCCTTATGATGCTATGTGGCAAAAAACAATCTGATTTTCCGGAATTCTAAAAATAGGGAAATAAAACCTAGGCAAGCATCAATTAAATTTTACTCGAGGTTTTTGATCTTTCTTCAACAGATAAGGAAATGATTATCCCTAACCTAACCTCCTTGGATAATTGCAGGTTCAGTAAAACCTAACATCAGTTTTATTAACTTCATGCCATGCATTGGTTTACCGAATTTGATATTCCACCATCTCCTCTTCCTATCTCCCATCAGTCCAAAATCCTGAGCATGGGTTCCTGCTTTGCTCAAAGCATGGGTACAAAAATGGAAGCGCACAAATTCGACATTTCGATCAATCCATTTGGCACCATTTTTCACCCTATGGCTCTAGCCGACCTGCTGAAAATGGCTCTCGAAAAAGGCCCAATCGATGAAAACCTGATCGTGGAAAGGGAAGGAAATTATTTTCATTATTCGGCTCATTCGGATCTATTTGGAATCAGTAAGGAAGACCTTCTCCAGAAACTCAATAAGCAATTAGAAATTGCCAGAGAATCTTTATTAGAGGTTAGCCATCTGATTTTGACTTTTGGAACTGCTTGGATTTATGAATTGAAGAACTCCAGAAGAGTTGCCAATTGCCATAAACAACCGCAAAAAATTTTTCAAAAGCGACTGACTGAGTTGGAGGAAATGAAAGTTTCCTTGAAGGAAGTATTCAAAGAACTGACAAGCATTAACCCCAATCTAAATATAATCTTAACAGTCAGCCCGGTAAGGCATATCAAAGACGGTATTCCTGAAAATCAGCTTAGTAAAAGTTTGCTCCGGGTACTTTGTCATCAATTAGAGAAGGAATTCGATTCTTTCGCCTACTTTCCATCTTATGAAATCATGATGGATGAATTGCGGGATTATCGCTTCTACAAGGAAGATAGAATACATCCCACAGAAGAAGCAGAAAACTATATCTGGGAAAAATGGATGAAAACTTATTTCTCTTCAGAAACCCAACAAAAAGTAAATGAAATAGCTAAAGTTATGCGAGAATTGGCTCATCGCCCATTGAATCCCCATTCGGAATCTCATCGGAAATTTCTTCAAAACTTACTCGGCAAACTGGAACGATTAAATTCAGAATTCGATTTTTCAATTGAAATAGAAAGAGTCAAAAGCCAACTGAAAACTAGCTAAAAACCGGAAGGTCTTTTTCATTCTTTTCAACTTTACAACCTCATAACTATGCCTAACCGTCTTATCCATAGCCAAAGCCCCTACCTTTTACAACATGCCCACAATCCAGTTGATTGGTATCCTTGGGGACCAGAAGCTCTAAAAAAAGCAGAAGTCGAAAACAAGCCCATCTTGGTCTCTATCGGCTATTCCGCTTGCCATTGGTGTCATGTAATGGAACGTGAAAGCTTTGAGGATGAGGTTACGGCGGAGTTGATGAATGAGTATTTTGTCTGCATCAAAATCGATCGGGAAGAACGACCTGATTTGGATAATATTTACATGGACGCGGTGCAGGCCATGGGCTTGCAGGGTGGCTGGCCACTGAATGTCTTTTTAATGCCAAATCAAAAGCCTTTTTATGGGGGGACTTATTTCAGAAATGAACAATGGACACGTCTCCTCGCTAATATTGGCAACGCCTTTAAAAACCATGCTGATCAATTAGCTAAAAGTGCAGAAGGATTTGGACGATCATTGAATCGGTCCGAAATCGAGAAATATGGAATTGTAGCGAGTGATGAAGAAGCAAGCGCGGATGATTTAGTAGAAATCATCACCAAACTCAATTCCCAATTTGACAAAGAATGGGGAGGAATGAACCGTATTCCAAAATTCCCCATGCCGGTTATCTGGAATTTTGTGCTCGACTATGCCCAGCTCAGTCAACGAGAAGATTTAAAAGAAGCGGTCTATTTCACATTGAAAAAAATCGGAATGGGAGGAATTTATGACCATGTCCGAGGTGGATTTGCCCGCTACTCAGTGGATGGGGAATGGTTTGCTCCTCACTTTGAAAAAATGCTCTATGATAACGGGCAACTTCTGGAATTGTATTCCAAAGCCTATCAACTGAGTAAAGACGGCTTTTTTCTGGAAAAAATTGAAGAAACCATTCAATGGCTACAAGCAGAAATGCTTGATGAAAAAGGAGGATTTCACGCAGCTCAAGATGCAGATAGTGAAGGCGTTGAAGGAAAATTTTACACTTGGCGATATTCCGAATTGGAACAATTAGTTGGCGATGAGTTGCCTTGGTTGCGCAAACTTTACAACCTCAAAATTCACGGAAATTGGGAAGATGGAGTGAATATTTTGTTTCAGACCTCAGATTATGAATCTGTGGCCAGCGAATTCAATATGTCAAAAGATGAACTTTTGCAAAAGCTTGCTGAAGTAAAAGCCACTCTTTTAAAAGTTAGAAATGAGCGGATTTTCCCTGGTAAAGACGATAAAATTATAGCAGGCTGGAATGGATTAATGTCCTCAGGATTAATTCAAGCCTATTTGGCTACTGGAAATGAAAAAGCTATTGATTTAGCCTTAAACAATTTGGACTTCATCCGGGAACATATGATTATCGATGGGGTTTTGCATCGCACTTACAAAAACGGTTCGACCTATACCCCTGCTTTTTTGGAAGATTATGCGGCTGTTATCAAAGCATCCTTGACGGCTTTTGAAGTCAGTGGAAATATAACCTATCTAAAATTTGGAGAGGATTTAACGTCATTTTGCATGGATCACTTTTTTGATGAAAATGAAGGATTTTTCTTCTTCAATGATCCAAAGGCTGAAAAATTGATCGCGAATAAAAAGGAGCTTTTTGACAATGTCATTCCGGCTTCAAATTCCATTATGGCTCGAAATCTTCACAAACTTTCCTTACTCACTTATGAGGAAAAATATGCCGAGATATCGAGAGCCATGCTTAGCAAAATGAAAGATTTGATCCTCAAGGATCCTGGATTCTTGAGTAATTGGGCAAGCTTTTTATTGGAGCAAGTTGTCCCGACTGCGGAAATCGGAATTATTGGAATCGGTGCTAAAGAAAAGGCTTTGGAGTTGCTTCGAAAAGCTCCATCAAATCTGGTAGTAGCCTGGAATGAGGAAGTGACAGAAAATGCCCCAATTTTACAAGGGAAAACTCCCGATTCGACAGGAAATGCCTTAATTTATGTCTGCTTCGACCATGCATGCCGAAGACCGGTCTCGCAGGTTGAAGATGCCATTTCGCAATTACCCAAATTGAATTGATTCTGTGCTGAGCCTTTTTGAAGAAAAAGAATTACCTGAAAGCCAACCTGAATTTTCTTTTGCAGATGTGATTTTACCGGTGCCCATTCCCCGAATGTTCACCTATAAAATCCCAAGAAACCTGTATTCGGAAATTCAAATTGGGGCACGGGTAATTGTCCAGTTTGGCCGAAAAAAAATTCTTACCGGAATTATCGGAAAGGTCCACAACAAGCCTCCACAAGCTTATGAAGCAAAACCAATTTTGGAGGTATTGGACCATCAGCCTTCAGTCAACCCACTTCAAATTCGATTTTGGGCTTGGATGGCGGAGTATTACTGCTGTCACATTGGTGAAGTCATGCATGCCGCACTTCCCTCAGGGCTCCGATTATCAAGCGAATCACGAATTCAAGTCAACCCAAATTTTGATAAAGAAAATAGCCCTTATCCACTGGATGAGAGGGAAGAAAAGATTTTGGATGCCTTGGAAAATCAATCCGAGCTGAGCTATGATGACTGCGAGAAAGTGTTGGGGATCAAAACCATTCACCCCATTCTCAAAAGTTTGGTTACCAAAGAGGCGATTTTAATTTTTGAAAAGGTTCAGGAAAAATATTCTCCTAAAATTGAAACCAGAATCCGGCTTCGCTCTGATTTGGCTCACAACAAAGAAGCCCTTGAGGAGCTCTTCGCCCAACTTAGCGGAAAAGTAAAACAGGAGTCCATTCTACTAAAATACCTACGGGATGTCCCTGTTTTCCAAAAACCGGAATTGAACGAAAAAGGACTGGATAAAAGCACCTTATTGGAGGAAGGGGATTCTGAAAGTTCCTTGAAAACATTAATCAAAAATGGTGTGTTCGAGTCCTTCAAGGTTGTGGTCAATCGATTGGAAGAAATACAACCCGAGCGGACTGCCTCTGAACTTTCCCCTATACAACAAGAAGCTGTAGATTCCATCAAGTCTCAATTTGAGGAAAAGCAGACGGTCTTACTTCATGGAATTACGGGAAGTGGAAAAACTGAAATCTACATTCGGCTCATTCAGGAAGTTTTGGAAAGCGGCTCTCAGGTCTTGCTTTTACTTCCTGAAATAGCTTTGACTACTCAAATTGTAAGTCGGCTTCAGGAAGTATTTGGTTCGCAAATGGGCGTCTATCACTCCAAATACTCAGATAATGAACGTGTAGAAGTTTGGAATGGGGTTTTGAGTGGGCGATTCTCTTTTGTGGTGGGTGTGCGCTCATCCCTATTTCTACCTTTTGATTCGCTAGGGTTGATCATCGTGGATGAAGAACATGAATCCAGCTATAAGCAATTTGATCCAGCGCCACGGTTCCATGCCCGGGATGCTGCCATTATGCTGGGATATTTTCATCAGGCAAAAACTCTTTTAGGGTCCGCTACTCCTTCTTTTGAATCCTATTTTAATGCCCAACAAGGAAAATATGGACACGTTGAACTACATCAGCGCTTTGGAGATGCTCAGTTACCAGAGTTTTATTTGGCTGATTTAGGGGCTGATCGAAGGAAGAACTTACTCAAGGTAGATTCGACTAGGCTTTTGCGAGAGAAGATTCAGGAAGCGCTTGATAAAAATGAGCAAATTCTAATCTATCAAAACCGGAGAGGCTATTCTCCCTATGTTCAATGTGAAGATTGCGGTTGGACGGCAGAATGCGTACAATGTGACGTTAGCTTGACATACCATCAGTTTTCTGAGGAATTGCGATGTCATTATTGCGGCTACAAGGAAAAAGTGCCAACCTCTTGCCCTGCTTGCGGTAGCACCCAACTTTCTACCAAAGGAATGGGAACAGAGCGTATCGAGGAATCCTTGAGTTTGCTTTTCCCTGAAGCAAGATTAGGAAGAATGGATCTGGATACGACTAGAAATAAGTATGGGTACCAGCGGATTTTAGACGAGTTTGGCTCCGGTCAGATCGATATTTTGGTAGGGACTCAAATGATTACCAAAGGGCTGGATTTTGGAAGAGTGACAGTGGTTGGTATTTGGGATGGAGATCGGATTCTGAATTTCCCTGATTTCAGAGCTGGAGAGCGTGCTTTTCAGCAAATTACCCAAGTGGCAGGAAGAGCAGGAAGACGATCTGTAAAAGGCCAAGTCGTAATCCAAACCCGAAATCCAGAACAAGACATTTACGCCAAGGTCATAGCAGGAGATTATAAGAATTTTTTCCGGGTAGAAATGGCTGAAAGAAAGCAGTTCTATTATCCTCCCTTCGTCAAACTAATCAAAATCACCACGCGCCACGCTGATTTCAAAACTGCAGAAAAAGCTGCTATAGCCTTGCACCGGGAAATGGCTCAAATTGCTGTGAAAAAGATTGTTCTAGGACCCGAAAGAGCCTTGATTGGGCGAATCAAAAACCAATACCAATTTGAGAGTTTGATCAAACTAGACCGTTCCGGTGCCACCCAACAGGAATTTAAAAAAAGGCTAGCAGAAATCTTGGAAGAACTGCAGGCTCGTTCAGAGTTTCGATCCGTCCGGTGGATAATTGATGTGGATCCAAGTTGAGCCACAACTTATTGATTTTGAACTTTTTGCATGAATAGTTAATTATGCGTATAATTAGAGAAAAATACGCATGACATGAAGAAGCGCTTAAACATTACCATCGATGAAAAGCTACTTGAGAAAATCAAGCAGTATGCAGCCAAAGAGGAAACCAGCATTTCAAGTTTGGTAGAAGAGCATTTCGAAAAGCTAGTCAGCCGAAAAACCGGACTTCCTGAAGGAATGTCCCTCGTGGAGTATATGCGGTCGCTACCAAAATCCAAAATTGAGTTTCCTGAAGATTTTGATTGGAAGGAAGAATACTACAAAGCTAAAGCAAAGAAATTAGGCTATGAAGATCTTCTTTGATGTAAATGTGATTTTGGATTTTTTCTTGGAAAGAAGCCCAATCCAGCCCTTAATCAATCAACTTTTTGAAAAGTTAGAGGGCGGTCAAATCCAAGGGTTTATAAGTATCAGTGTAATTCAAACCTGTATCTATTATTTAGCACAGGCGAAAGATTACGAAACGACAAAAGGCATCGCTAGGGTTTGTTGCCAAATCTTTGATTTTCTTGATGGAGATAAATTGGATGTAATTAATGCCTTAGAATTAGATCATTTGGATATCGAAGACAGTATCCATTATTCCATTTGCAAATATCATCAAATCGAAGCCATAGTCACCTCTGACAAGGATTTCCTCAAATTATCCAATAATTACTTACCTGTACTGACTCCTGAGGAACTTTCACGTAAGCTTCCATCAGACTGAGATTGGATAAAATCCAAAACATCATCGTAGCCCTTTTTCCAAGTCCAGAAATACTGGGTAATCATCGGAATATGTTTGGTTTTAGAATAAAAGGAATAAGTTAAATCAGTTCCTTTTTCATCAGCTTCCTTTCGGAATCGCTCAACTGTCAAACGAATTCCAGGATAGGTTTTTTCTCCTTCCATCAGAAGCATAGGTATTTCATTTCCTTCCAAAAAATAAATAGGGGAATAAGCTTTCCAAACCTCCGGATTATCGGTAAATGCATCGTAATTGTCAGTTCCATTAGGTCGGTCACGCATTTGCTCTAAAAACCAATACCAATCCAAACCAGCCGGATCGTTCAAAATGGCTCCCTTCAATGGATTGGATAAATTCATCGCCTGCCATGATTCATTTTTTACTGCTGCCAATGCCGCTAAATGACCTCCTGCCGAATGTCCGGAAATGAAAATCTGATTGGGATCTCCTCCATATTCTGATATATTTTCCTCCACCCATTTCACAGCTAAAAGCACAGCCTGCTCCATTTTGTCGACATGGTATGCAGGTGCAAGTGGATAGTCAATAATGACGGTCACCACTTCTCTTCGAGCCATTCGATTTCCCAAAAAGTCGTAAATCTCCTTTCGACCTTTATTCCAACTTCCACCATGAATAAAAATCAAAACCGGTAGGTTATTGGCTTTTTTGGGAGAAAAAACATTCAACTCTTTTTGAGGTAAACCCCAAGAATTCTCGGACTCGATATAAGGAATCTCTTTATCCCGTACCACAGATCGAAATGCGCAGGATTCCAAAAAGAGAAGGAGGATCAATAAATAGTTTTTCATAATCACAGAATTGAAAAAATAACTTGGAGTCGGATTCTTTGTTTGGGGAAATTATTGTTGCTAAGTTGACAATTATCATAAAAAAACCAATCACATAGGTTTTTATTTGATCATTGATTCTTTCCAGAACATGAACTACAGAATCCATTTCATCTTGGGATTTTTTCTAGGCTTTGCTTTTTATTCCTGTAGCAATTCCGAAGAAACTGCCATCAGTCCCCAATTTCAGTCTATCACTGAATCAGTGTATGCATCAGGCAATATAAAAGCCGTCAATCAATATGAAGCCTATGCAATTGGAACAGGACCCATTCAGGAAATTTTCGTGAAGGAAGGCGATTTTGTAGATGAAGGAGATCCTATTTTGGCTGTATATAACGAACGGGAGCGGCTTTCCCGGGAAAATGCTGAACTGGCCCAAGCTTTTGCCGATTATCAAGAAAATCAATCCAAATTACGGGAACTTCAACTTGCCATAGACTTGGCAAAAAGCAAGCTTCAAAATGACTCGCTTCTTTACGCAAGACAACAGAAGCTTTGGGAGCAAAATATCGGAACAGAGGTCGAATTGGAACAGCGCAGACTAGCATTCGAAAACTCCAAGACCAATTACGAATCGGCGGTGATCCAATACGGAGACCTAAAGCGTCAAATCGAATACAATTCAAAATCCGCATCGAAAAGTCTTGCAATCAGCCGCGTTTTGGAAAGTGAATTTGTGGTAAAAAGTAAGATTCATGGAAAGGTCTATGCACTTCCCAAAGAGCAAGGCGAAATGGTGGGACCACAAACGGTCGTGGCCGTATTGGGTGATGAAAAAGACTTCATCATGGAGCTGTTGATTGATGAATATGACATTTCAAAAATAGCCTTGGACCAGCGTGTCATTATTCGAATGGATAGTTACGTCGATCAGACTTTTGAAGGAAAGGTCACGAAAATCTATCCGTTGATGGATACGCAGTCCAAAAGCTTCACGGTGGAAGCTGTATTCACCAAATCTCCCCCTGTCCTTTACCCCAACTTGAGCTTGGAAGCAAACATCATCACAGCTCAAGTTGAAAATGCGTTGGTAATTCCGAGGAACTACCTCTTGAATGATGAAAAAGTGATTTTGGAAGAGGGCGACACCATTGCTGTAAAGGTGGGATTGAAAAATTTTGAATTCGCCCAAATCCTGGAAGGATTGAGCCAAGACCAACAATTGATCAAACCGTGAACCCAAGGATGAAGAAAAGCTGGAATATATCTAATCATGGTTTGAGCCTATTGACCATTAAAAAGCAAATCCCATAAAGATGAAATGGTCTTTGATTTTTGAGTTGTCCAAAGCCCTCATGCTAGCCCGGTTCAAGCAAACGGCAGTTGCAGCTACTGGGGTGATGTTCAGTATTACCATGTTTGTGACTTTGCTGGGATTTATGAATGGATTGAACTCTATGTTGGATGGGTTGGTCCTAAATAGAACACCTCATATCCGCTTTTACAACGAAATCAAGCCAAATCCCAATCAACCGGTTGACATTACCGACGAATTCCAAAACACCTGGAATATTATCCGATCAATCAAGCCCAGCACCAGTCGTCTAGCGATTTATAATTCAGAACAAATCATCCAAAATTTAGAGAATGACTCCAGGGTTTTGGGTGTAAGCCCAAAAGTTTCTGCGCAGGTATTTTTCAATGTTGGCACGATTGATTTGACAGGAATTGTAAGCGGGATAGATGTGGAAAAAGAAGCGCAGCTTTTTGCCTTTACTGATTATGTCACGGCGGGTAATTATGAAGAATTGAATCAGACCAATACCATTATTTTGGGGAAAGGCCTTGCCGACCGAATGCTGACAGGGATAGGTGACGTGATTCAAATTACCACAGCACAAGGAAATAAGATGCAGGTAAGGGTCGTCGGTTATTATCAGTCAGGGCTAGGCGATTATGATAACAGTAATAGCTTTGCTTCCATTGGTACGGTACAAAAAATGCTTGGCGAACCGCCTTCCTATGTAACGGATATTCAGGTTAAGCTTCACAATTTGGACTTGGCTCCTTCCATGGCTCGGGAACTTGAAAAGATTTACAATATTGATGCAGATGATATCCAAACTGTAAATGCCCAATTTGAAACCGGTACCAATATCCGAACATTAATCAGCTATGCGGTTGGGATTACCCTCTTGGTTGTTTCCGGCTTTGGAATCTACAACATCCTCAATATGATGATTTATGAAAAACTGGATACCATCGCCATTTTAAAGGCAATTGGATTTAACGGTTCGGACGTAAATCGGATTTTCATTACCATTGCTCTTTCGATAGGCGTGATTGGTGGTGGAATAGGATTGGTATTTGGGTATTTTGCCTGCTTGGGAATAGATCAGATTCCTTTTGAGACAGAAGCTTTGCCCACCATCAAGACATTCCCGGTGGACTATAATCCCAAGTACTATTTTATAGGAGCAAGCTTCAGTTTAATTACAACCTATTTGGCGGGATTTTTCCCTGCCAGAAAAGCAAGTGGTGTGGATCCAGTAGACATTATTCGAGGAAAATGAAAAATCATCATCCAACGGCATTACAAGCAGAAGGGATTGATAAATTTTTCTTCAACCCCACCAAAACTCAGGTTCTCAAAAAGATAAGTTTTGAGGTGAAACAGGGGGAATTTGTCTCGGTAGTAGGAAAATCCGGGTGTGGTAAATCTACCCTTCTCTATATTCTCTCAACCATGGATACCGATTATCAAGGCAAGCTCCATCTAGACGGAGAATTAATTACTGGCAAGCCTAGAAATTACCTTGCACATCTCCGAAACGAAAAAATCGGCTTTGTCTTCCAGTTTCATTACCTCTTGAATGAATTTTCGGTACTGGAAAACATCATGATTCCAGGCCTAAAATTGGGAAAATATTCTAGAGAGGAATTGGAATATCGAGCGATGGAAAAACTTCGGATTTTTGAAATGGAAGAGCATGCGCTGAAAAAGGCCAATCAACTTTCAGGAGGTCAAAAACAGCGGGTAGCCATCGCCCGAGCCTTGATCAATGACCCTTTGCTGATCATGGGAGATGAGCCTACGGGAAATTTGGATAAGAAAAACTCTGATATTGTCTTCAATAAGTTTAAGGAGCTCGCCCAAGAATTCAAGCAAACCATGCTTGTGGTAACCCACGATCAAGAATTTGCTGAGGGAACTGATCGGATTATTGAAATGGAGGATGGGAGAGTGATTAGGCAGTAGGCAGTTTTCAGTAGGCAGTTTTTTTGGGTCAAAGCCTAAAAAACGTTGACCATTGCACACTGCTTACTGTTTAATGAATTCTGCTTACTGTTTACTGAACCCTGCCTACTTTACCGCCGGTTCCTGCTGACTCAGACAATGGAAAGAACCGAGTCCCCAAATGATATCTGTGGAGTCAATTCCGATTACTTTTCTTCCTTTGAAGCAATCAGCAAGGATGTCCAGGGCCTTTTGGTCGTTTTTATCTCTGAATGTTGGAACTACTACCACTTCATTACCAATATAAAAATTGGCATAAGAAGCCGGAAGTCGCTGATCTTCCCAGATTACCGGAGAAGGCATGGGAAGCTCCACAATGTTGAGTTGCTTGCCGTTTTCAAGGCGCATTTTTTTGAGAAATTCCAGATTTTCGGCAAGGATTTCGTGGTTTTCGTCAGACTTATTTTCCTCCACCACAGTCACCACAGTATCTTCATTCACAAAGCGGGTAATGTCATCAATATGCCCATCCGTATCGTCTCCAATAATCCCATCCGCTAACCATAAAATATTTTGAACTCCATAGTAATCACAGAGGTATTTCTCAATCTGAGATTGATTGAGATGTGGATTTCGGTTTTTATTGAGCAAGCAAGCGGTCGAGGTCAGTAGCGTACCTTTTCCATTGAACTCAACTGAGCCTCCTTCCATAATAATCCCAGGCTTGAAATAAGGAATCCCCAAATATTCAGCAATGCGGATCGGAATCTGATTATCCAGATCATAAGGAGGATATTTATCACCCCAAGCATTATAATTCCACTTGACAATAACCTTTTTCTGCTCGGCTTTTGGATTGATCAAAAAGGCAGGGCCATGATCTCTACACCAAGCATCATTGGTAGGAAATTGATGAAAACTTACATTTTTTAAATTGGCTCCAGCTGCTTCCAAATGCTTGGTAGCAAAGTCTTTCATCTCCTCGCTTCCTACATTAATATTGACTTTTTGAGCATTAGCCACTGCTTTTACAAATTGGGAATAGGGAGCAAAAATCTTTTCGATTTTTCCAGGCCATGACTCCTCCTTATGCGGCCAACTCAACCACATGGAATCTTGTGGAGCAAATTCAGCAGGAAAATAATAACCCAGTTCAGCAGGGGTTACTTCCCCACTTTTTGCCAATTCAAATAAATCTTCCATCAATTAGTCTTCGTCAAGGAAACGCTTGGTGATAGGATCGTAGGAATCAATTCTTCGATCTCGTAGAAAAGGCCAGTGAGTTCTATAACGATCCGAACCTGTCAAATCCAATTCTTCAACGTGAACTTCTTCTTCAAGATGTGGGGCTTTGTAAACCACTCTCCCGAATGGATTGGCCACAAAAGACCCTCCCCAAAACTGCATTTCACCTTCCACACCGGTACGGTTTACGGAAACTACTGGTATCCCATTGGCTACTGCATGAGATCTTTGGATAGTCTGCCAAGCTCCATATTGTTCCTCGTTGGTCAATTCGTCTTGATCCTTATGCCAGCCGATGGCCGTAGGATACACCAAAAAGTCCGCACCTTTCAAAGCCGTAATTCTTGCTGCTTCCGGATACCACTGATCCCAGCAAATCAACACACCTATTTTTCCGAACTTTGTTGGGAACACTTTATATCCTAAATCGCCTGGGGTGAAATAAAACTTCTCATAATACCCAGGATCATCCGGAATATGCATTTTTCGGTACTTGCCCAAATAGCTTCCATCTGCATCCAAAACAGCTGTGGTATTGTGATATAAACCCTCAGCTCGTTTTTCAAAAAGGGAAGCTACGATTACCACTCCCAACTCTTTAGCCAAAGCGCCTAAAGTATCTGTAGAAGGACCAGGAATGGCTTCCGCTAATTTGAAGTTTTCATAATCCTCCACATCGCAGAAATAGAGGGATCTAAAAAGTTCCTGCAAAACTACCACCTGTGCCCCTTTTTGAGCAGCAGTACGGATACCTGCAATAGTTTTCTCCATGTTTTCGGCCACATTCCCAGAGCAACTGAGTTGGACCATACCTACTTTGACGGTTTTATTTGCCACGGCTTAAACGTTAGAATGAAGGAACAAAGATACCGTGGATGGTGGGGATTGACAAATAGGGATTGAAGAATGGAAATAATTTAAGCCAGATAGGAATTTCAACTGTTGACTGGACTGAATTCTCTTTTGTAGTTTTGGGTCCAAAACCGACTATCACCCCATTTATGACTTTGCTTTTCCTTTTCTCTTTTTTGACATTTCTAGAATCCACTTTCTCTTTCCCCTTTTCTCAGGAAGAAAAAATCCCGGTAATCATCGATGCAGACACTGCCAATGAGGTGGATGATCTTTTTGCCTTAGCAAGGGCTTTAGCGGATGAGAAATTGGATATCAAAGCGGTTACTTCAGCCCAATTCCATATTTCTCCATTAGCGAGTGATTCTACAGTAAAAGAAAGTCAAGAAATCAATGAACGCTTAGTGGAGCTAGCAAAGCGACAAGAAATTCCGCTCCCCATAGGTTCAAACGTACCCTTAAAATCAGCCTCCGAACCTCAGCGATCTCCTGCATCCGATTTTATTATTGAGCAGGCTCTCAAAATGGAAGGAGATGAGAAGTTGAATCTGGTTATTCTTGGAAGCTGTACCAACGTGGCTTCGGCCATCCTTCAAGAACCCAGTATCATTCCGAAAATCAAGGTTCATTACTTGGGTATCTGGCATGATCCAGAAACCAACAACTTCAATAAGAAGGAATTCAATTCTGGGAACGATACCCTAGCGGTCAATGTACTTTTTGATACGCCTGATTTGGACTTGACCATTATGTCTGCCACAACCAGTCAGCATTTGGTTTTTGAAAAGGAAAAGGTTGATCAGCAGCTTAGAGGGAAATCCGAATTGGGAGATTATTTGATCAATCGATGGGAAAGATACACCCGTTGGTGGACAAAGGAAGATCCCGGGAAAGAGCGTTGGACTATGTGGGATGTAGCCATTGTAGAAGCCTTAATCCACCCGGAATGGAGCAACGTGGAAGAATTCTGGACTCCTGAGGAGAATACCAGAAGAATAGTAAAAATTCATACCAGGATTAATACTGATAAAATGGAGAAGGATTTTTGGGAATCCTTTGAGCGGGCTTTTCACTGAATTTCATCCGGAACTTCTTCAACCGAAGGCCCCAACTTCCCTTTAGCAGCATTTTTCAAATCATGGGAGGAATAAAATTTCCCGCCTTTTACAACGGTGTGAACGCTTCGTGTTCGATTGATATCTTCGATAGGATTTCCGCGGATGATCATCATATCAGCCCATTTTCCGGGGCTTATTCTTCCTGCTTTATCTGCAATTCCTAAGGCTTCTGCATTTTGCTGGGTAGCTAAATAGATGACTTCGCCCGGAGGAATCCCGATCTCAACCATGGCAGCCAATTCTCGATGAATAAAAAAGCCACCAATCCCTCCGCCTAGATAATTATCCAATAATAAGGGCCTGTCAGTACCAACCGTAATCAAACCACCTGCCTCGTAATACCGCTTCAAAGTTCCCTGCTTGACAGGATAGATCAAGGCGCAAAGTTCGCTGAATGCAGAGGGAGTGTTTTTTGATTTGATGATGTCCTTGGTGAAATCTGTGAAATATTCATTTTCAATGGCAAAATCAAAAAAGATAGGGGAATCAATCATTCCGATCGCACCATAAGTAGCCAACGTTGCATCGAAATATACCCCCTTATCAATATAAAGCTGAATAATTTCATCCAGTAAAGGGTCTGCTGGATCTAGATTTTTCAAGCTTTGATACGCATCAATGGAATCAGCAAGCAATCTCCCTCCCAGAAAATGCTCTACCCGGTCGATTCCCATTTGGATAGCTTCCTGAGGATTGACCGAATTTCTGTAACCTGAATTCAAATGGCCGGTCACAGTTAAATCATTCTTATGCGCCTGATCAATCAGAACTTTCAATTGTTCACTTGTAATTCCCTTGGCTTTGAAACCATAAGCTCCCCTTTTCGCCCAATAATCCACACGTTGACGTATTTCAGAATCGGAAATTTCAGGATTCCAATCCGGAGCAGCCGTTCCAAAATAGGGCCCTGAGTGAAGAATCCTCGGTCCTGGAATTTGGCCAGCATCAATTTTTTTCTGCAAATCCCACATTTTCTCTGGCTCAATTTCTCCAGCTGGAAAAGTACTTGTCACCCCGTTGGCCAGAAAAATCTTCGGCATAGCAACCGTATCATCGTAAGCCTTCCCATCAAAACTTACCCGATAGTGAGCATGCAGATCAATCAAACCTGGAAGAATATAATCATCATCCGATAGCTTTTTTACGTCCCAGTTCATCACCTTTTCACTTCCTGTTCCAAACTTCCCATTGACCAAATAGATGGCCGAATTCTTTTTGAAGCTTTTTGTATCGGTATCATATACCCAACCTCCGGTAATGATTTGATATTGGGAAAAAGCCGGGATTCCTACCAGTAAAAGCAAAAGTGAGAGAAGTATATTTTTTACCATAAGAGAAAAGATAAAAATGAGTTGATTTCTCTTCAATATACACTTTTATAAAATTGAAATTGAATTAGTAATCCGTTGACTTTCAAAGCAATTTTCAACCAAGAAAAAAAAACCAACCTGATTCTCCCCTGATAAGAAACTGTTTTAATGAGCTTGGCCAACGATCTTAAACATACACTTAGACCTCTAAAACCCGGGCTTTGTATTATTTCTCTAGGTTTTCAAATTCCATTTTTCTATTTTCACAAATTGACACAATAGAACCCTTTTAACATGAAGAAACAACTTCTATCCGCATTTTTCTTCCTGTCGTTCAGTCTTTTAGGCTTTTCACAGGAAGCTTTATTTGGAGGACAGCAGATTATATCTCCTGAAGTCCATGAGAACAACACCGTCACTTTTCGACTAATGGCACCCGATGCCGAAAAAGTCGAGATCACCGGAGATTTTTTACCTACTGTAAAAATGAAAACTCCGATGGGTGAAATGGACGGCCCAGGCAAAGTTGAAATGACCAAAAACGAGCAAGGAGTCTGGACTTATATTTCCGAGGTGCTGAATCCGGAATTGTATAATTACTCCTTCATCATTGATGGCTTCAGAACCACTGATCCAAACAATCCATTTTTGATTCGGGATGTGGCTTCAAGCACGAATATCTTCATCATTGGAGGAGGTCAAGCCGAACTCTACAAAACCAATGATATTCCTCACGGTACTATTGCAAGGCGCTGGTATGATTCTCCTGGCTTGGGAATGGATCGTAGAATTACCATTTACACCCCACCGGGCTACGAAACTTCCAATGAAAAATATCCTGTTTTATACTTATTACATGGAGCAGGGGGAGATGAAGAAGCTTGGATTTCGCTAGGTCGTACAGCACAGATTATGGATAATCTAATCGCAGAAGGGAAGGCGAAGCCAATGATCGTGGGAATGCCGAACGGAAATGTGATCCAAGATGGTGCTCCGGGAGAAGGAAGCATGGGCTTCTACAAACCTCAATTTATGGTTCCAAAAACCATGGACGGAACCTACGAAGGAGCTTTCGAGGATATTATCAAATTTGTAGAAGGCAACTATCGTGTAAAAGCTGATAAGGCTGATCGTGCTATTGCTGGACTTTCTATGGGTGGCTTCCATACTTTGCATATTTCCCGTTACTATCCGAACACATTTGACTATGTCGGATTATTTTCTGCAGCAATAATGCCTCGTGAAGATGCAACGGGTAAGGTTTACAGCAATTTTGACGAAACCCTAAAAAAGCAAATGGATAATGGCTACAAGCTTTATTGGATAGCAATTGGAAAAACAGACTTCTTGTACGATGCCAATAAAGAATACAGAGCTAGACTCGATGCCATGGGAATGCCTTATGAATATGTAGAAAGTGAAGGCGGACACACTTGGAGAAACTGGAGAGTTTATCTAAGCCAATTCGCTCCAAGGCTTTTTCAATAGCACAAAAAAACCTTCAGTCAGACTGAAGGTTTTTTTCGTTTAGTCTACAGGAACTGCGCCTGGAGGCAGTTTTTGGACAATTCTAAATTGTCCTTTAGTCACTTTAACTTCTTTTCCATCCTTGGTTTTGAATGTTCCTGCAAATTGGCCCTCAACAGTTCCAATGAATTGACTGAAAGTACCATTCAAAAAACTGTAGGTTGTCTGTTTTCCTTCGAAGGTGATGATTTTTACGGTAGCAGAAGAACCAGGAATCCGCTCTTCTTCCAGAAAGCCATATTCATGAGCGGAGTAAGCGTGATACTTTACTCCATCTTTTTTCACAAATGCAACCATAAAAAGATTATTTCCAAAAGTACCATTTCCAGGACCTAGATCATGACCAGCTTCGTAGGTTCCTGTACCTAAAGGGATCCAATTAAATCCTCCGAAATTGAAGTCATTACTTGGTCCCCAAAAATTAACTGAAATGGACTTATCTACATTGAGCGTATTAAGAATTTCAGCATAATTACTCACCTCCACCCCATCTATTTCCATGACATAGCTACTTTCATCTCCTGAAAGCGTGAATGGGAAATTTAGATCATTTGTCAGCTGCTGCTGATCATCAGGTTCCAAATCTTCTCCATCAGTGCAAGAGACCAACAAGAACCCAGAAGTTAAAAGCAAAATCCATTTAAAAAGATATTTTTTCATTTTTGATAGTGTTTAGTTTCATTCCAAAAATCATCTAAGAGATTAAAAGTAGCTATACGGCAAATGCCTTATTTTGATTAGTGTATTTAGCCAATAAGTCCCAATCAAAATTTTTCAAAAATCTTAAAAGTAAATGAGTGGAAATTCAAAATCATTCATTTACTTTGCATCACAAAGTACTTTTAAAATGAGAAATCCTGAAAATGAATTAGCCGAAATCAAGTCCATGATGGAGCGAAGTACACGCTTCATTTCACTTAGTGGGCTTTCTGGAGTTTTGGCAGGAATCTATGCGTTTCTAGGAGCCGGAATTGCCTGGTATTGGGTTTATTATCCAAGCTCTGGATTAGGGTTTGATTCAGAAATAAACTCCACAGCGGATTTACAAAGCAAATTACTGGTAGTGGCTATATTGGTTTTGTTTCTGGCCATTGGAACAGCCTACCTGCTTAGCCAAAGCAAAAGCCAAAAGAAATCACAGAAATTTTGGTCTCCAGCCAGCAAACGGTTTCTTCTTGCACTATTCATTCCAGTTATTGCCGGAGGGTTTTTCTCCTTCGCTTTAATTCACAAAAGTGCCTATGAATTCCTCGCCCCTGCTACTTTGACTTTCTATGGACTAGGCTTAATCAGCGCTTCGCATTTCACCCTAGGAGAAATCAGGAATTTGGGAATTGGACAATTAGTATTAGGGATTTTGGCTGCCTTTTTCCCTGATTTTGGATTGATATGTTGGGCTTTGGGCTTTGGATTGCTACATGTAATCTACGGCTCCATGATGTATTACAGATACGATCGATAAGGTGAAGGGAGAATACGATAAGGCCTTTGAGAATATAGTCCGATTGCGCATTATGTCCATCTTGATGGCTAATGAGCAATATGACTTTAATTCCTTCAAGGAAATCCTGGAGGTGACAGATGGGAATTTAGCATCTCATCTTCGGAATCTGGAAAATCAAGGATATATCCAGATAGAAAAAACCTTTGTGGGTCGAAAACCCCAAACCAATTATCAAGCCACCAAGGATGGCAAAAAGGCTTTTGAAGCCCATCTTGAATTCCTTGAAAATTTGATCAAATCCAATAAAAGCTAAAAAAATTTAATCATTCACTTTGAAAATCAAAGTACTTTCTAATAAACAAAAACTATGAATCCACTTACTTCCCCACCTCCTATTCGAACAAAAGACCTATTGCTTCCAGCGGTTCTTGGTCTTGTTCTTCCCACAGTTTGGTTGGTTTTTCTTGCATTGGCAAATGAAAACATCTTCCAACCCTGGATGTACCTCCCACTCACCCTTATTCCTTTAAGTGGATCGGCAGGCGCAATATTCTTTTACTTCATGGGATTTCATTGGTTTCCCCATGGAACCAAAAAACTTATCGCCATCATTTTCAGCAGTATCCTATACTTCATAATCCTTTGGCTCACTTCGGTATTTATCTTCAACTACACCGGACACTGGCATTAATTAACCTCTATTTCTTCGTAAATTATTCATCACATAGCCCACTCAAAAATGAAAGAGCTACTCCAAAGCAACCTTGACAATCCGGCAGAACTCGAAAAACTCTACCGCAAAAACAAATCGGAATTCAAGAAAGAATTCGATGTATTGTATCCAGAAATCCAAGATCGCACCCTAGCGGAATTTTGGCATACCCGACTGCACTATGAATCGGACGCCATCAATTGGGGAAGTTTGAAAGACTGGAGAGTCGTGATTATCGCTTCTCTTTTAGCTGGGCTTTATGCAAAACTTCCTGAAATATTCTCCATTGAAAACGAGCTATTTTATGCTAAAAACCTAGGCTTGATGGTTTTCCCTTTTGTATCCATCTATTTCATTTGGATCAACAAACTGACCTCAAAAACCATCCTTACAGTAGGCTCCCTCTTTATCGCTTCACTTCTTTATATCAATATCTTACCAAACGATAAATCCAGCGATACCCTTATTCTAGCCTGTATTCATTTGCCTTTACTCCTTTGGGCAATTTTGGGTTATACCTATGGTTCCGGTAATCTAAAAGACTTAACAAGCCGACTTACTTTCCTTCGATTCAATGGAGATGCTGTCGTTATGGGAGCCATCTTGGTACTATCCGGCATGCTTCTATCCGGCATCACTATTGGCTTATTTGGCTTGATCGGGATCAATATTGAGAAATTTTACATGGAGTATATCGGGATCTTCGGAGCAGCGGCTATCCCCCTTCTTGCTACCCACCTTACTCAAACCAATCCACAATTGGTAAACAAAGTCTCCCCAATCATTGCAAAGATTTTCAGCCCAATCGTATTGGTGATGTTGGTTATTTATCTCGGAGCAATTGTCTTTTCTGGAAAAGACCCTTATAACGACAGGGAATTTCTCCTTCTCTTCAATCTACTATTAATCGGAGTAATGGCTTTGATCTTTTTCTCCATTGCAGAAAGCTCCAATGAAAAAAATAAAAAATCCGGCACCTGGATTCTACTGCTTTTGTCCTTAGTCACTTTGATCGTGAATGCCATTGCACTTTCAGCCATTGTATTCCGAATCAATGAATGGGGATTAACTCCTAACAGATTGGCTGTTTTAGGAATCAATGTTTTGATGATGATTCATCTGGTTTTGGTAGGTAAAAAATTACTTCTAGCAGTCAAAGGAAAAACTGAAACCCAGCAAGTAGGAAATGTAATCTCCTCCTACCTGCCTATTTATTTCATTTGGTCTGCTATCGTCATTTTCTTATTCCCAATCCTTTTTGGATTTTCATAAAAATTAAGGCCTAGGAAACTAGGCCTTCTTGTACCGCTATCCGAACCAATCCGGCAACATTGTGGACGTCTAATTTCCGCATCAAAGACTTACGGTGGGTTTCTATCGTCGAGATCTCCAAACTGAGTTGATCTGCTATCTCTTTGGTGGAAAATGCCTCGGCTATCAATTTTAAAACCTCCCGCTCCCTACCGCTTAATAAATCCAATTGGGAGTTGGATGATTTTTGAATCGATTTAGACTTAGAATTCAAAACCTCAGTAACCGGTGCACTATAATAATTTTGACCTTTACTGACCTTTTCCAGTGCTACTCTTAATTCAAATTCATCCAAGTTTTTAAGGATGTATGCATTCACACCTAAGGACAAGGCTTCTTTTACTGTGGCCTGATCCAAGTGCATAGTTAATAATACAGTCTTTAATTCAGGAATTTGCTGTTTCAATTTTCGAATCAATTCCAAGCCATTTAGACCGGGCATTTCAAAATCCACCATCAAGATCTCTGGCTTCCAAACTGGAATTTTTTGCAAAGCCTCCAACGGATCATGGTAGCTAGTAACCAATTCAAAGCCTGGGATTTCCTGTATTATCCGGCTCAAACCATCGATAATCAATTGATGATCATCTACTAAAACAATTCGTGAATTTTCCATTTATTCGACGGGAACTGTAATCACTGCAACCAAACCACTTTCTGGACTGGATTCATAATTGACCGTTCCTTTTATCAAGTCCAAACGATTTCGAATATTCATCTGTCCGTGACCACTTGTTTTTTCCCCAGTCAAGCCCTTCCCATTATCCTCTACCAACAAGGTCAATTTATTCTTCATTCTTAAAAGTTGCACATTCACAAAACTTGCCTGTGAATGCTTCAAAATATTGTTCAAAAGCTCCTGAAGTACACGATAAATACTAATTTCAATTCGTTCGTTCAGTCTTCCATCCATACCATGATGTTCAAATTCGTAGCGGATATCAGAATATTGGAAGGTATTGCGGAGCAAATCTTCCGAGGCCTGAACCAATCCCTCCTCCATCAATGCGCGAGGCATCATTTGGTGGGAAATCTGACGGATTTCATCTGCAGATTTAGAGAATCTGTCGGTAATCTCCACCAACTCAGACTGCATTTCAGGATCTGCCTTTTTTTGAAGACTAATTAATCCGAGCTTCAAAGCAGATAGCTGTTGGCCTATTCCATCGTGCAAATCCTTACTGATTCGCTTCCGCTCATCTTCAGTAGCCTGAATCACCGCATCAAAGCCTCGCTCCTTCTCTTCAATGATCGCTTGTTGCAAAGCTGCTTTTTGCCTAGAGCGATTTCGTTGATAAATGAATGTTCCACCCAATAACAAAATTCCCAAACCTGAGAGCAAATAGGTCAATTGAGAATTTCTTACAGCCAAAGTTGCTTTTTGAGTCTGAATCTCCACTTCCTGCTCAGCAAGCTGCTTTTCCTTCTCCGAGGTCTCATACTTTAGGAGCAAGTCATTTACATTTTTTATGTTCTCGGAAGATTTTAGAGAGTCTTCTAATTGTTTGAAGGATTTAAAATAAGCCAATGCATTTGCAGTATTCCCACTTTTCTCGTAAAGCGAAGCCAAATTCTCCCTGACGGATTTTAGGTATTGCCGATCATCATACAAGTTGCAAAGTCGTTCTGCCTCTTTCATCTCCGAAATTGCCTGACTATACTGCTTTTTGGCAGCCAATATTTCAGACCGATTGATTAAACCTTCGAGGACACCCAAAGGATATTCTATCTCCTCTGACATGTCAATGGATTCTTGAAACAGGGATGCTGCTGCATCCATTTCCCCCTGCTTCTTTAAGGCTACTCCTTGATTATTTTTTGCAGCAATCACACCATAAGGAAAACCAACTTGCACATAGATACCCTCAGCTTCTTTGGCAAGTAGAATGGCTGATTCGGAAGAATCCATCCCGATGTAAGCATTGCTTAAATTGAGTCGGGCATGTGCATTATTAATTTCATAGGAAGATGGAATTGCAATGGCCATTTTTGTGTATTTGGCTGCATTCTGCCAATCTTCCAGAGACAGGTAATTCTTTCCAATATTATTATAGACACTATTTAGTAATGCGTCCTTACTTACTTGATTTTCAACCAGCTCCCCATATTCTATCGCTTTTAACAAATAGCCGATCGCCTCTTCGTATCGATTCATTTCGTTCAGAGCATTGGCCCGGTTGTTCATTACTCTGGCTAAATCCCCATAGCTTTTTATTCGCTCATAAACCACTTCAGCACTATCGAGATAAGGCATGGCCAAATCCAAATCTCTCAAGCCCAAGGCAACAAATGAAAAGTCCATATAAACTTTGCCCAATAGAGAATCCTGAAGAAAGTCTTGAAAATGACTTTTGATATATTCCCCCTCGGCTCGGTAATAAGAAAATGCTGAATCATACTCCTGAATTGATTCGAAATACCTACCGATATTTTTATAGGCTTCTACAACTTGGAATGGATTGTCTTCTTTTTGAAATTTTTGGAGAGCGTTGAATAAGCTATCGGTCTGGGCGAAAGTTGAAAAGCTAATTCCTAATAGCAATCCCAAAAATGCAGAGACGTGTTTTTTCCGACTCATGGTTGGTAGTGGTTTTCTTAACCTCGGAAATTAAAAAAAATGGTAGAAAAACCATTGAACCAATCACAAAATGAAATGATCAAAGCTAAACCTCCCCGAAAACAGGGAGAAAATTCCCGGAAATCGGGGAGAAATATTTTTTCTCTGAGACGGAATTTTGATTCAACAAAACACTCAAAGCAATGATCAAGAAATTCACACTCGCACTCCTTTTGGGAATCACCGGAATATTTTCCGCCTATTCCCAAGAAATCACAGCAAATGAAGTAGACATTCCATTGAGCCCAGATGCTCAAAAAGCCGCCCAAAAAGGCATGCTTTTTCATGGGGGTTCTTATTGGAATGATGACATGACCCAGCTTTATAATTTTTTCCTTTATGAGGATAAGAAAAACGGGTTGATGTTTTTGGAAGTAACGACAGACGATTCCGGAGAGGTGATTTCAACTGCAGAAAATCCTTACAACGAATCCAACCTTTCCCAATTCTCAAATTTGGCTGCAGAGCCTATGCTTACCGGATCGAAAGTTCCTGAGAATTTAGCAGGCAAGGAATTTGGCTACTTCCAAAAAACGGTTTTGGCTGGCAAGCCGAAATTGAATATAGGAAAATTTGAAAACCGCTATTACAATAATTTATGGGCTGGATTCAAATTCAAAAAAGAGGATCAAATCCAACTGGAAGATAAATTCTGGCCTTTTGTTTCCTTTGCCCTGCAAGGTGAAGGCGTTGACAACCAAAACTATCAAACCCGAAGGATGAACCGCTTTTTAAGAGCATTGGATGGAGAAACGGATTACATCCCCTTGGACGGAAAGGCCTTTATCGCAGGTTTGATGGCTACCTCCAATCCTCAATATATTTCTGGGGTTTATGATATGAGCAGCAAAACCTGGGACAATCAGGTGACAACCAATATGGAATCCAATCCCATTGGAATAACCTATTCTCAAACGCCCTATGGTGTGCTGGCATTGGTATCACAAGGAACCAAAGACGACAGTGACTTGATGGCTATCCGGATGGATCCTCAGGGAAATATTCTGAAGCAAATTCGACTTCCATTTGCAGAAGGCCCTAAAAAAAGACCCACGGTGGATGTGAAAATCATGGATGCCGGAAATGCGCAATTTATTATTGCTCCTTATTACCCTGAGGGACTGAATAAAAAACCAAGCATTGCCATCTATAAGATTGAGGAAGACCTCGTTTTTGCAAAGCAAATCTTAAATAGTGACATCGAAGCCAAACTCAACATTCCTGCAGGATCGAAAGCAAAAATGAAGGATTTGAATGTCGCTTCTGTAGAAAACATTCTTGCTCTTTCCAATGGGGATTATATCCTGAGCTTTGCAAACCAGCAAACACCAGTATCCACTGTTTTCCTTCAGCTTTCATCTCAGGGAGATTTAAAATCCGCTTATTTAACCGAAGAAATCGAAGGAGATAATAATGAGCCGGTTCGATTAATCGGGAAAAACCCTATCCATTTGCCTTCGGAACTCCTGGAAGTAAATGGGATGGTCTATGCATTGATCCGAAGTGTACCCGCTGAGCTGGAGCAAGGTATACAAGCTTCCCGAGAAGACTTCGGAAGTGTACTCAGAATCACTACGGTAAGAATTGATGAGGTAATGGCTGAAGCAAAGATTTTTAAGATTGATCCTCAAAACCAAAAAATCTCAAGCAGCTATGATTTTAACGATCAACTAATTGTAGGAACTATCCCTTATCTAGTTACTCCATCCGGAAAACTTATTTTCAAGACAGTTGATCCGAAAAAGGGAACACGAAGACAATTGATACTGAACTGAGAAGGGCGCTTTTTGCTTTGAGGTTAAGCTTCTCGGTGGATGGAGAGTGAGGGCGAAATCCCTCCTCTTCTTTTCCCAAAGCTTCCCTCCCAAAAAGCTAGGATTGTTTTAAGGGGGTAATCATAAAGCCCCCTTTGTCATTCAAGGTTCAGAATTGATTCCATCTCTAGATTTTCATCAATCTCCTTCAAAAAAGGAATTATCTATCGGGAATTTTAATAATCTTGAATTATAATTTAAATAAGATTACATTATTAAAATTTTATTTTACAGTTATGAAAAATTACATCATCATTCTACTTTTTCTTTTTGCCTTTTCAGCAAAAGCTCAAAGTTATGAATCACTTCGGGACCAGGGAACCGAAGCTTTTTTGGCGGGAGATTATCAAACGGCTTATGATTTTTTTCAAAAAGCCGCTCAAGGGTATCCTACCAACCCAGAAGCACTTGTGAATTACGGATATTTACAGGCCATGTTTGGAGAAATTGAGGTGGGAATCGAAAATTTGAACAAAGCCATTTTAGGAGCTCCAGACAGTGTCAATTGGTTAATTAGCCGTGCCCAAGTACTTTCCTATTCGGGAGATTTTGAAGGGTCTAATCGGGATTACCTGAATTTCACCAAACGATCAGAAAATCCCGAACAGGTTTTTATACCCATTGCAGCTAACTACAATAATTTAGGTGATAACGATAAAGCCTTGGAATACCTCCAAAAATTTGAAGATACTTCCTCAGAATTAACACCCGAATTTTATTACACCAAAGCATCTGCCCATTTGGGTAAGCGGGACTATTTATTGGTAATTCAAGCTGCCACCATGGCAATAAATGGCAATCCTGAATTGATTGACTCCTATTTCATCCGAGGTTTTAGCTTATTCCAATCTGGAAAATACGAGCCGGCGATCCGGGATTTTGATGAATACTTGAAAAGTGACCCGGAATCTAGTCTTATTTGGATGCTAAGAGGAGAGTCGAAAGAAAAATTAGATGACCTTTCAGGTGCCTTAGCAGACTTTCAAAAATCCATAGAACTAAATAGCCAAAATGCCACAGTTTACCTAAAACGTTCTGAAGTATATAGAAAACAAGGGGAATTAGAAAAGGCACTTTCCGACCTTAATTTATCGGATAAAATCCAACCGAATAATAGGGACGTGATTTCAAGTAAAGCTAGCCTTTTGGCCGATATGGGGAAATATTCCGAATCAATCGCGGAATATTCAAAAGCCATTCAACTGGCTCCAAAAAATGCAGCCAATTATTACAGTAGATCCTTGGCCTATTTAAAAGTAGACAGATACCAGGAGGCTTTAAGTGATGCGAAAAAATCACTGGAACTTGCGCCTGGTAATAACAACGGCTATTTGAATGGAGCAACAGCACTTTTTAATTTGAATCAGTTTTCAGATGCACTCGCCTTTATAAGTGAAGGGATTTCAAAAAACCCGAATGATGGAATGATGTATTATTTGAGATCCGCAATTCACAAAGAATTGGGAAATGAGGAGCAAGCCGCCTCAGATGATGCTAAGGCTAAAGAATTATTGACCAACTGATGAAGACTGTACCATTTACGCTTATTTTCTTTCTTACTCTTTTTGCACTAAAAGCGCAGTGCCTAGAAGGTGATTGCAAAAATGGATTCGGAAAAATGGATCTGATCTACTGCATTTATGAAGGAACTTTTGTAAAAGGAATGCCCGAAGGAGCTGGAACTATGTACTATGAATCCTATCGCTACGAAGGAGAAGTAAAAAAAGGGTTAGAGCATGGATTTGGGAGAATCATTTTCGAAGATGGTTCTTATGAAGAGGTAGAATACTACATGGGAAAAAAAGTCGAAAGCCAATACTATAAGGTAGAGGCCCAAGATTATAAATCCTATCAGGCAAAGCGTGATCCTCGTTGTGTTTCAGGCGACTGCTCGAATGGAAAAGGAGAATATCATTTCCCTTCCGGAAACAAATACGTAGGCAACTTCAAAGATTTCCAACCCAATGGAAATGGAGAATGGGATTTTGCCAACGGTGATCGCTACGTGGGCAATGTAGCTAACGGCATGAAGCAGGGAGAAGGAACTTACTATTACTCAAATGGTTGGAGGTATACAGGATCTTACCAAAGTGACGAGGAGTTTACCGGGACCTATTTTGCCCCCAATGGCCAAACTGTAAAGGTAATCAGTGGTCAAATCCAAGTTCCCAAACCAAGCGTCACTTACTCTATTACCAAAGGAGGCAGTCCACAACATCCCGATCATGAACGCTGCCCCATGTGTGATGGAAAAGGAACCATGATGATTCCTGGAAGATCCAGACAAGTTCAGGGAAGTCCTTCCTATAACGTTTATCGATCTACAGATGGAAAGGTCTCAAGAGAATATGCCGGTAGTGCACCTGTCTACACCGTCCGTTCTCCAGACCGAGAATCCACCTGCAGTATTTGCGGGGGTTCGGGAGTGGTTAAGTGGTAAGAAAAATTCAGGAAGCTTTTTAGCAGCATATTCTTAAAGAGTCTCTTTTTTGGGTAAATTAGTGACCAAATGCTTATCACTATGAAAAAATACCCCTTCTTATTGAGCGCCTTATTGGCAGTCGGGCTGGCTTCTTGCAGCCAACAAACCGCAGAGACAACTGAATCGACAGAAACGAAAGAAACTACCGAGATGACTTCTTCTAATTTTGGAGGCTTGGCCCTATACACATTACGAGATGCGATGGGTACTGACCCTAAAGGAACCCTTCAAAAAGTTGCAGATGCAGGCTACGCTTATGTTGAAGCTGCAGGTTATGCTGACGGAAAATTCTATGGTATGGAACCAGCAGAGTTCAAAAGCTATCTAGAATCTATTGGCCTTGAACCAAAAAGTACCCACATGGGTGGCGTAACTTTGGAAAATGCAGATGAACAAATCGCAGCAACCAAGGCGGCAGGATTTGAATACTTTGTGATCCCTGTCCCTCCTATGGGTATGTTTACCTTCGGACCAGATGGTATGGGAATGAAAGGTACCAAGGAAGATTTGGTGAATATTCTTTCCACCATTGGCGAAAAGTGCAGTGCTGCAGGACTGAAACTTTTATACCACAACCACGACTTTGAATTTAAGCCTATGGAAGACGGTACGATTTTGACAGATTACATCCTAGAAAATACTGATCCAGCTCATGTGAATTATCAGATGGACCTTTTCTGGGTTACCAAAGCAGGTGCAGATCCTTTGGCCTACTTTGAAAAATATCCTGGCCGGTTCAATGCATGGCATGTAAAAGACATGAATGACGAAGGCAACTTTGCTCCCGTAGGAACAGGAAACATAGACTTTGCCAAAATCCTGGCAGAAAAGGATAAATCAGGAATGGTTTACTACTTGGTAGAGCAGGACAACACCTTTGGATTGGATCCATTGGAAGCGATAAAAATTAGCCATGAAGGCTTGAAAAAATTTGGTTTCCAATAAACAATCTTAACTAGCCAACCTTCGGGTTGGCTTTTTCATTTAGAAGTTTTTCTCTTCCAAAAAACCATGCAAGACAATACCACCCTAATCATAGTCGTATCTATCTTGGCACTTCACTTTGTGGTTGGAATCGGCTGGCTGATATATAAAATGTCAGGTTCGGATAAAAACGAAGGCTCCAAGCAAGAAGAAAACTGATTAATCAAAAACCTTATTTACTTCAAGCGATTTCTCATGCAACGATTACTCTTAATCATGTTTTTCCTTTTCTCACTTTCTCTCTCCACACTTGCTCAGTCAAGTTTCATTCAAAACAAAGTGATTGCTCACCGTGGAGCTTGGAAGAAGAATTCATTTCCTCAAAATTCCCTCGCTTCCCTTCGCGAAGCTATTCGATTGGGCTGTGAAGGTTCTGAGTTTGATGTCTGGATGACAGCTGATGAAGTTTTGGTAGTCAATCATGATGCGGAATTTGAAGGAATGGATATCGAGCACGTCACCTATGAAGAACTTCTTACAAAGAAACTTCCGAATGGAGAAAAAATCCCTACCCTTAAAGAGTACCTTCAGGAAGGGATGAAGCAGCAAAAAACCAAGTTGATCTTGGAGTTTAAGCCATCTGAAATCAGCGTAGAGCGAAGTGAAAAAATCGGAGAATTAGTTGTAAAGATGGTTCATGAACTTCAAGCGCAAGATTGGGTAGAATACATAACCTTTAGCTATGAAGGAGGATTGAAAGCAATAGCGACAGACCCCCAAGCTAAAATTTCATATCTCACAGGAAACAAATCTCCAGCTGAATTGAAGGAAGCCGGTTTTTATGGATTTGACTACAATTACCGCGTTTTAAAAATGAAACCTGAATGGATTCAGGAAGCAAGAGAGCTTGGGCTTATCACCAATTCCTGGACAGTAAACGACCCAGAAACTATGACCTGGCTATTGGATCAAGGAATTAACCAGATAACTACCGATGAACCTGAGTTATTGCTGGAAATTCTAGAATCTAGGAAATAGAAAACAATTATTGGATTTCTTAGAGGTATGAAAATTTAGCTTCTGAAATGCCTTAACAAAGTCAGAATTTTTTTCACCACATAGAATCATAGCTCACATAGCGTCTTGGAGAAGAAAATGCAGCTATTAGCTAAATTCAAAGCATCCTAATTATTGGCGATTTTTTCTATGTTTTCTATGTAACTATGTGGTTATTTTGCCTTTGAACCGAAGAATATGAGACCTTATTTATTTCATAGGAACATGTTGCATAACTTTTTTGTAAACTGATTTAATCCTCTTAAACCATCTGAATTACAGTCAAAAAAAATCCCTGATTGCTAACGATCAGGGATTTTGCTTTCTCTAAAATATACCTTATTTACTTCGCAGGAAGCAGCTTAGACCTCACCTCTCCGAATCCAACACGAATTCCATCTTTTTCGGCATAGCCTTTCATGATGACCGTATCTCCGTCTTCGATAAACTTCCGCTCCTCCCCTGTTTCCAATTTGACAGGTTTACTTCCTTTCCAGCTTAATTCCAACATAGATCCAAAGGAATCCTCCGTTGGACCTGAAATAGTTCCTGAAGCCATCATATCGCCCACATTGATATTACAGCCATTGACTGTATGGTGAGCCAATTGTTGGGCTATATTCCAATACATGTATTTGAAATTGGATCGACATACTCGACTCGCTTGCTTCGCTCCCTCAGGCTGTATGTAAGCCTCCAGATTAATATCAAAACTATGAGCACCTTCACACTGTAGATAAGGCAAAACTTCCGGGTCTTGCTTTGGTCCTTCCACTCGGAAATAATCCAAAGCCTCCAAAGTCACTACCCAAGGAGAAATGGAAGAAGCGAAGTTTTTACCCAAGAAAGGTCCTAGGGGAACATATTCCCATGCTTGAATATCACGCGCAGACCAGTCATTGAATAGCACAAAGCCAAAAATGTAATCTTCTGCTTCGGCAGTAGAAACCGAGTCGCCTAATTTGGTTGGTTTGCCGGTGATAAATGCCAATTCCAGCTCGAAATCCATTCTTCTACTAGGTCCGAAAGAAGGGCTTTCCATATCAGGATCCTTAAACTGACCTTTTGGTCTGTGAATATTTACCCCTGAAGGAATGATGGAAGATGCCCGACCATGATAGCCAACAGGCAAATGCTTCCAGTTTGGCAAAAGGGCATTTTCGGGATCGCGGAACATTTTACCCACATTAGTGGCATGTTCCATGGAGCTGTAAAAATCTGTATAATCACCAATTTTAACGGGTAGAAGCATTTCGGCCTCCTTGCGGTTGACCATTACTTTCCCTCGGATTGAATGATCACGAAGTTTCTCATTATCAGTAAGCAATAAATCCTGTACCCGCTCTCGAATTTTTCGAGTTTGGTTTTTGCCTAAAGCAATGAGTTCATTGAGTGAATCCTGAAGAAATATTCCTTCAGGAAGGAAAAGATCCGAGAAGAAGCCCTCTTGATCCAATACACTCAAGTCTACAATTTTATCTCCAATTGCAATTCCAATTCTGGGACTAAGGCGCTTATTTTTAAAAACACCAAAGGGTAGGTTGTAAATTGTAAAATCGGAGTTTTTCGGTATTTCAACCCACGTTTTCAGCTCAGACATCATCATTCGTTTCGCTACAAATTAAAAATTTGAGAGGGCAAATTTAAGGCTTATCCATGAAATGAAAAGTGAAAGGAAAATTTACTTGGAAAAGAAAATCTCAAAGCATTATCTAATCTTTTGAAGCTTTCCAGTAAATTCAGTCAGTCCAAAATTTAATCTTATGTATAGATTCAATCCTCGAGCTCTCGTGCTCTTTTTGTTTTTCCTCTTTACGCTGCAAATTCAAGCCCAGGAAATTTCGATCCTGGATCAACTTGAGCAAGTAGCAATTGTCGATCAAAAGGTCATGATGCCAATGCGGGATGGTATTCGTTTGGCAACAGATATTTATCGGCCTAAAACAGATCAACCTGTTCCTATTGTATTCTCCCGGACCCCATATAATTTCAATACCTATGGAGATGGAGAAATGCGAACCCGTACTCTCCAAACTGCCCTGGATTGGGTAAAAAAGGGTTATGCCTATGTCGTTCAAAATGAACGAGGAAGATTCTTCTCAGAAGGAGAATGGGATATTCTCGGAACACCTCTGACGGATAGTTATGATGCTTTTGATTGGATGTCAAAACAAGCCTGGAGTAATGGCAAAATCGGCCTGTTGGGCTGTTCTTCCACAGCTGAATGGCAAATGGCTGCCGCTTCCTTAAATCACCCAGCTTTGGCAGCTTTGGTTCCTCAGGGATATGGTGCCGGCGTGGGCCGAATTGGAGAATATTTTGAGCAAGGAAACTGGTATAGAGGCGGAGCAGGTCAAATGCTTTTTACAGCATGGCTCTATGGCACACAACATGATCCTTTGGCACCTAAACTGCGAAGAGGAATCAGTCAAGAAGACTTACTCCGCCTTCAGCGATTTTATGATATGGCTCCAGAATATCCACGAGTGGATTGGAAGGAAGGATTGGCACATTTACCTATTCAGGACATCATCAAAAATGTAAATGGACCTCAGGGAATCTATGAAGAAATGATCACCCGGAAACCAAATGATGCGCGGTGGTATCAAGGCGGATTATACCATGATGATATGCCTTTTGATAAGCCAAGCATGTGGTTTGTGTCTTGGTATGATGTCTCCTCTTCTCCAAATATTGCTTTGTACAATCATGTGCGCCAAAACGCCATCAGCCAAATGGCCAGAGATAATCAATACTTGGTCATTGCGCCTGTTTTGCATTGCTCCTACACTCGAGCAACAGAAAACACAGTAGTTGGTGAGCGAAGTATGGGCGATGCGCGCTGGAATTACGATGAAGTAATCACAGCTTGGTTTGACAAGTGGCTCAAGGGAGAATCCAATCAGACAATTGATGCATTACCAAAGGTTACCTACTTCACCATGGGTACAAACGAATGGCAGTCTTCTGATGTATGGCCTCCGAAAGACGCGGTCATGACTTCCTTTTATTTGGACTCAGAGGGAAATGCAAATACCCGAAATGGAGATGGAAAACTTGTTTCAAAAGCTCCAAAAAAAGAAAATCAGGACACCTTTACCTATGACCCGATGAATCCTGTTCCTTCCTATGGAGGGAATGTGTGCTGTACCGGAAATGCCGTCCAAGGAGGCGCTTTTGATCAATCAGAAATGGAATTGCGGGATGATATATTAGTTTATACCTCCGAGCCATTGGAAGAAGGGGTCGAAGTATCAGGATTTATTGAATCCTATCTATACCTCAGTTCAGACGTAAAAGACACTGACGTTACAATCAAGTTGATTGATGTCTATCCAGACGGAACGGCTTACAACTTGGATGAAACGATCCAGCGTGTTCGCTATCGCGAAGGCTATGATAAAGAGGTTTGGATGGAAGACGGGAAGGTCTACGAAATAAAAATGACCCCTATGAGTACATCCAATTACTTCGATAAGGGACATAGAATTCGGATTGAAGTCACAAGCTCAAACTTCCCTAGATTCGATCGCAATATGAATACCGGTGGGAATAATTATGATGAAAGCGAAGGAGTAGTTGCTACGAATTCTATTCACCATGGCGGAAAGTTTCTTAGCCGAGTGGTATTGCCAATGATTAAAAAGTAAAAATATATTTTGAATCCTTATTTGAGGCTGTCTAATTAGTAGAGACAGCCTCTTTTTATTTTTTACAAACCCATTCAATCAAGGCCTTTTCCCCTTTTTCTGCTATTTTTGCGACTTCGAAAAACAAAATCCGAGCATGTCTATTTCCAGTAAATACGATCCGTCACAGGCCGAGGCCAAATGGTATGCCTATTGGATGGAACATAAGCTTTTTTCATCGAAAGTTGATTACAGCAAAGAACCCTACACTATTGTGATCCCGCCACCAAACGTAACCGGCGTCCTTCACATGGGGCATATGCTGAATAATACCATTCAGGATGTATTGATTCGTCGCGCTCGTATGCAAGGTAAAAATGCCTGCTGGATTCCCGGAACAGATCATGCTTCCATTGCTACTGAAACCAAAGTCGTTCAGCTTTTAAAAGAAAAAGGCATCGACAAAAAAGATATTTCCCGGGAAGATTTTCTCAAGCATGCTTGGGAATGGAAGGAAAAGTATGGAGGAATTATCCTGGAGCAATTGAAAAAATTGGGTGCTTCTTGCGACTGGGATAGAACTGCCTTTACCATGGATCCGGGATTAAGCGATGCAGTGAATTCTGTTTTCGTGGATCTCTATCGAAAAGGAAAAATTTACAGAGGCATCCGTATGGTAAACTGGGACCCAAAGGGACAAACTGCCCTTTCGGATGATGAGGTGTTCATGAAGGAGGTCGCATCGAAATTATACTACATCAAGTATAAAATCGAAGGCTCTGAAAATGAATATTTGACAATCGCCACTACCAGACCGGAAACTATCATGGCTGACTCAGCCATTTGCATCAATCCAAATGATCCACGATTTACCCATTTGAAAGGAAAAAAGGCGATTATTCCTTTGATCAATCGATCCGTTCCTATCATTGAGGATGAGTATGTGGATATGGAATTTGGAACTGGATGTTTGAAAGTTACTCCAGCTCACGATCTGAATGACTACGAACTTGGAGTAAAACACAGACTTGAGGTAATCGACATTCTCAATGATGACGGCACCTTAAATGAAAAGGCTCAAATCCTCGTAGGTGAGGACCGATTTGTTGCAAGAAAGAAAATCGGAAAGCTTCTCGAGGAAGCTGGTCAACTGGAAAAAATCGAGGACTATAAGTCAAACGTTGGACACTCCGAGCGTACGGATGCAGTCATTGAACCTAAACTTTCGTTACAGTGGTTCCTGAAAATGGATGAAATCACCAAACCTGCATTTAAGGCTGTAATGGATGATATCATTCAACTTCATCCGCCGAAGTTCAAAAATATGTACCGGGTTTGGATGGAGAACGTTCGGGATTGGTGTATCTCACGCCAACTTTGGTGGGGGCATCGAATTCCTGCCTTTCATCTACCAAATGGAGAATTTGTGGTAGCGAAAACCGCTGAAGAAGCCCTTCAGCTTGCCAATGAACAATTCAATGCAAACTTCACCTTGGAAGATCTAAAACAAGATGAAGATGTATTGGACACTTGGTTCAGCTCTTGGTTGTGGCCGATTTCGGTTTTTGACACTGATGTCTTCACTACCGGAAAGCCAAACGAAGACCTGAAATATTATTACCCGACCAATGACCTGGTGACGGCACCGGAAATTCTCTTTTTCTGGGTTGCCCGAATGATCATTGCTGGCTACGAGTACATGGGTGATAAACCATTCCGAAATGTCTATTTGACTGGTATCGTACGGGATAAATTGGGTAGAAAAATGTCTAAGTCTTTGGGCAACTCGCCTGATCCTTTGGAATTGATTGCTCAATATGGAGCAGATGGTGTCCGTACCGGAATGCTCTTCTCCTCTCCTGCTGGAAATGACCTACCTTTTGATGAAAAGCTTGTTGAACAGGGAAGAAATTTTGCCAATAAAATCTGGAATGCTTTCCGCTTGGTAAAAGGCTGGGAGGTTGACGCTAATTTAGATGGATCAGCAAATGATGCCAGTATAGAATGGTTCGAAAACCGATTCCAACAGGCTTTGGCAGAGATAAATGATCATTTCGAGAAATTCCGAATTTCGGATGCCTTGATGGCTACGTATAAATTGGTTTGGGATGATTTCTGTTCTTGGTATCTAGAAATGATCAAACCTGCCTATCAGCAGCCAATTGACCAAAAAACTTACGATCAGACCATCGCTTTCTTTGAAGGCATCTTGAAGGTTTTGCATCCTTTCATGCCTTTCTTGTCGGAGGAGATTTGGCATCAAATTCAGGAAAGAAGCGTGGAAGAATCCCTGATTTTGGCGAGCTGGCCAAGTCAAACATCTTTTGATGAGAAAATCATCGAAGAAGCTGCTCAGGTATTTGAAGTGGTATCTCAAATCCGAAATCTTAGAGCTTCTAAGGGAATGTCTCCAAAAGAAGCTTTGGATCTAACTATCAATTCAAAGAACCCGGATTTGTATGCTCGATTTGAGTCTGTATTGACGAAATTGGCTAACTTATCTTCTTTGAATTTTGCAGAGAAAGTGGAAAACGCCATGAGCTTTGTTGTAAAGGCTGATGAGTGTTTTATCCCTATGGGAGATTCTATCAATGTTGAAGAAGAGAAAGCCAATTTGCAGAAGGAGTTGGAGTACACGAAAGGCTTCTTGGCAACTGTGATGAAAAAACTTTCCAATGAGCGCTTCGTCAACAATGCTCCTGCTCAGGTAGTGGAAACGGAAAAGAAAAAGCAGGCAGACGCAGAAGCCAAAATCAAGGCTTTGGAGGATAGCTTGGCAAAATTGGGATAAAAAACTCTCCCTACTTATTCTAGGGAGAGTTTCCGATTTATTTCAAGAGGTTTTTTCAAATGAATAAGGTTCGTCATCACTAGTGAAACATAAGGATCTCATCGTTGATTAAAATAAAATCAGTTAAGATTGCCTGCCCTCCGGAAGGCGGGCTTCACTTCGTTCGCAATGACGGAAATCTTTTTTAACAGCCTCTTTTTTAATGGCTCCAATTGTATTCATCAATCTGCTCAAGGCAAGCAATGAGCAACTGA
The DNA here is from genome assembly GCF_004571135.1 of Algoriphagus kandeliae. GTDB lineage: Bacteria > Bacteroidota > Bacteroidia > Cytophagales > Cyclobacteriaceae > Algoriphagus > Algoriphagus kandeliae. The sequence goes on along the minus strand of NZ_SPSB01000001.1, from coordinate 45,880 downwards.
ATAGAATCTGCAATATCTTTTTTATTCGCCATTTCAATTACCTGATGCAAGTGACGGGTAGGAATTGAAATCGCACCGGCAATCGCACCTTGCTTACCCATTCGCTGTACACCGGCAGTATCAGTTCCTCCGGCAGTGAGAATTTCAGGCTGCCAGGTGATATTTTCTTTATTGGCAGTCTGCTTCATAAACTCCACCATGCGGTAATCGCAAATCGTCATGGCATCCATAATTTTGATAGCTGTACCCTTTCCAAGTTCCGTTACTTTCTCGTGAGGCTGAGCTCCCGGCACATCAAAGGCGATCGTGGTATCTAAAGCGATTCCAAAGTCCGGGTTTATCCCATGGGCAGCGACATTGGCTCCCCGAATTCCAACTTCCTCCTGAACCGTGAAGGTTGCATAGACATCATAAGCAGGATTCTGGATTTTTTTCAAAGCCTCAATCAAAATATAAACTGCCACTCGGTTATCGATGGATTTACAGTTGACGCAGCTTCCCATTTCCACCAAATGGCGCTCTCTCGTTATTGGATCTCCCACGGAAACATACTTTTCAACCTCTTCTTTGGACATTCCCAAGTCAATAAAAAAGTCTGTTGTTTTGGGAAGTTTATTTCGCTCTTCTGGACTCATAACGTGGATAGGCTTCGTCCCCATTACTCCAATCAAGTCCTGCTTACCGTGCACAATCACTCGCTGAGCTGTCAAAGTTTTTGGGTCAAAACCGCCTAGCGTATGGAAGCGAACAAAGCCTTGATCATCTATATGAGTCACAATAAAACCAATCTCATCCATGTGGGCGGCAACCATTACTCGCTTTCCATCCGGATTTCGCTTTCCTTTTTTTATCGCGATCACGTTTCCAAGATTGTCCGTTCGGATTTCATCTACATAAGGCCGAACCAGGTCAATTACTAAATCACGGATGCGTTTTTCAAAACCGGGTGCGCCGGCGATTTCACATACTTGTTTCAATAAGGAAATATCGATAGTCATTTGTCTTGAGATTTATCTTTTTTGAATCAATTGCTAAAATACTAAAATGAAAAAAGGCGTAGAGATTTTTCCCAACGCCTTTGAAATTTTTATAATCAATTCGATTAATACGCTCGAATGGTCTTTCCTTCCATGTAGTTTTTGAAGGCTTTATTCACAACCCAAGTTCCTCCATCGGTAGGATAATCACCGGTGAAATACCAGTCTCCCAAATGATTTGGAATACAGTTGTGCAAAGCATCTACGGTTTGGTAAATAACCTTTACTTCGGCCCTGATTTCTTCAGAAGTGACGATTTCGGCGATCTTATCAGAGATCTCTTCATCAGTAAACGGCTCATAAACCTTCTTCACAAAGTTCTCTGAGGCTTTTGGATTGGCATGACATGCTTCGTAGACTTCTTCTAAGATATTATCAATCTTCCGCTCTTTGAGCAAAGCAGTAGCCGCTCGGAATGCGATAAAGTCCTTCATTCGGGACATATCAATTCCATAACAATCCGGGTAGCGAATCTGTGGGGCAGATGATACAATGATGATTCGTTTTGGATTCAATTTATCCAAGGTGGTCAAAATACTCTTTTCCAAGGTAGTGCCACGAACGATACTATCATCGATTACCACCAAGGTATCCACTCCGGGTCTTACCACTTCGTAAGTCGTGTCATACACCGAACTTACCATGGTATCCCGATCATCATCATTGGTGATGAAGGTCCGGAGTTTGACGTCTTTGCTAACCAGCTTTTCAACTCGTGGACGGAAATTCAACAATTCCTCCAAATCCCCCATATGAGGCTTACCTTCTAAGAAGACCTCTTTTCGCTTAGCCACAAGGTATTCTTCCAAGCCTTCGATCATCCCCAAGAAGGCTGTCTCAGCAGTGTTGGGAATGTAAGAGAAGACGGTATTCTTCAAATCAAAGTCAATAGCCTTCAAAATCTGAGGAATCAAGGCCTTACCCAAATTTTTTCGCTCTTGATAGATATCCGGATCTGTTCCTCTTGAAAAATAAATACGCTCGAAAGAACAGGACTTTTTCTCACGCGCTGGGATAATTTCTTCCTCAGAATAAGAGCCATCCTTATTGATTACCAAGGCATTTCCTGGTTGGATTTCTTTGATCGCTTTAAAATCAATATTGAAAGCGGATTTAATCGCAGGTTTTTCGGAGGCAACTACGATGATTTCTTCATCGGCATAATAGTAAGCTGGACGGATACCAGAAGGGTCCCGCACTACGAAACTGGAACCGTTTCCGATTAAGCCGCACATAGCATACCCTCCGTCAAAGTCTCTACAGGATCTTCTTAAAATTCGAGCCACATCCAATTCATCTTCAATGAATTGGGTGATTTGTTCATTGGTGTACTGATGCTTGTATTTATCAAAGATCCGCTGGTTTTCTTCATCCAAAAAGTGACCGATTTTTTCCATCACGGTCACGGTATCTGTTTTTTCCTTCGGATGCTGACCTAGCTGAACCAACTTTCCAAAAAGCTCCTCCACATTGGTCATGTTGAAGTTTCCGGCCATGACCAAATTTCGGCTTCTCCAGTTGTTTTGCTTCAAGAAAGGATGACAGGTTTCGATGCTGTTTTCACCGTGTGTTCCGTACCGCAAGTGACCCAGCCAAACCTCCCCGGTAAAGGCGATATTTTCTTTCAACCATTCTGCATCGCTTAAGCCATCATGGCCTCCAAGTTTTTTTGCCTTTTTGTACTTTTTGCTGATTTTTTCAAAAATGTAATTAACAGCGGAAGGCTCAATGGATCGGTATCGGCTGATGTAGCGGGTACCGGGCTTGGTGTTGATTTTGACATTGGCGACACCCGCACCATCCTGACCACGGTTAATCTGCTTTTGCATCAGGACATACATCCTGTTGGAAGCATAGGCAGGCGTACCATATTTATCAATGTAATATTGGGGTGATTTGCGGAGCCTCACCATGGCTATACCGCATTCGTGTTTAATTGCGTCACTCATTGACCGGGAGATAAGTTAGCTTTATGGTACAAAGGTACAGCAATTTAAAGGAATTTCGGGGCGAAAAGTTCAAATCTCGATTGGAGATTCAAACATTCCTCTCAATGCCTTAAAAACGAAGCATCACATAGCCTTGAGGCACGTAGGTAGTAGCTGTAGTTAGCATAGAATGAGCGACTTCTACACCTGGCCAAAGGTCTTCCTTGCTTAATTTTCGAACCACCATGGACTGTCCACAAACCAAGATATCCGCACCTGCTTCTTTCAAGGCATCGAATACTTTCAAATTCGGATTTTCCACATCGTAGCGGTCCTTGTAGTTTTTATCATTCAAAAGGGAAAAAATTGCTCCTCCATGTACCACTACTTTGACGTGAAGTCGATCTTTCGGCACGCCAGCCAAGCCATGCAAATTCATTAAGCGAGCAACATTATCCACATAGCGGTTGATGGCTTTTGGATCCTCTGCCCCACTGATTAGGTCAACCAGAATTTTGTATTCCAAAGTTGGGTCAGGTCGTTCGGTCGCATCGGGCACTTCGTAAATGCCTCCAAAACCCTTTACAATGGGATAATGTTGCGTCTGAGCCTGAAGACTAGAAACACCTAGGAAAACGAGGAATAACAGGGAGAGAAAGATCTTTTTCATGACAAGTTGATTTGATCGAAAAATAGCCAAAAATCCAGTTTAAAAACTTGCCATTAATAAAAAAACCTTCCCGATTTGGGAAGGTTTCGTGCGCATGAGAGGATTCGAACCTCCACGCCCATAGAGCACCACCCCCTCAAGATGGCGTGTCTACCAGTTTCACCACATGCGCGGATTAGGATTGCAAAAGTAGAAAGGGACAGCATCCCATGCAAACCCTTTCCCTGCTTTTGCGAAAATATTTTAATGGTAAATTTTACCCTCTGCAGCTAGCAAAGTATTGTACAAAAGAGAGGCAATTGTCATCGGACCTACTCCTCCCGGAACAGGTGTAATGGCAGAAGCTTTTTCGGAAACTTCATCAAATTTCACGTCTCCGATCAGTCTAAAACCGGATTTTTTACTAGAATCTTCGATTCTGTGAATTCCCACATCAATAACCACAGCGCCTTCCTTCACCATATCGGCAGTTACAAATTCAGGCTTACCAATCGCCACAATCAGAATATCAGCAGTTTTTGTGATTTCTGCCAAGTTCTTGGTTCGGCTATGAGTCAAGGTAACAGTTGCATTTCCTGGATAGCCATTTCTAGCCATCAAGATACTCATCGGGCTACCGACAATATGACTTCGACCAATCACCACGCAGTGTTTTCCTGAAGTTTCAATTTCATAGCGCTTCAATAGCTCTACAATTCCATAGGGTGTAGCTGCAACATAAGCAGGCCAGTGGAGAGTCATCCTTCCAACATTGGCTGGAGTAAAGCCATCCACATCCTTTTCAGGTTTGATTTTATCAGTTACACGCTCGACGGAAATATGTTTTGGAAGAGGCAATTGAACGATCAACCCGTCGATTTCAGGATTATTATTGATGTCTTCCACCACCCGAAGCAATTCACTTTCCGAAACGCTTTCCTCCAAACGTACCAAGGTAGATTCAAAACCCACTTGCTCACAGGCTTTCACCTTTGCCCCAACGTAGGTTTGGCTAGCACCATCATTACCTACGAGTACCGCCGCCAAATGAGGAATTTTTCCACCTTCAGCTTTTATTTCGGCTACCCGAGCAGCAATTTCATTTTTGATGTCTTGTGAGGTTTTTTTTCCGTCGATGATTGTAGACATAGGATTTACGATGTTTGATTTACGATTTACGATTTACGAAGCTAAATACTTATCAATCGTCAATTAGTAACTCTTGCTGTTTTTATACTTGATACAACTATCGCAATAATCTCATTTGATTCTTTTAATAGTCGCTTTATTTCACTTGATAACTCTTGGTTTTTATTGATTTCCTCTAATAATTCTAAAAAGAACTGACTTTCATCTGCCTCCTCCTCAACTATCTTCAATTTATTTATGAAATCAGCTTTCGATTTTGCTCTTCCTACTGCCCGGTAATTTGCAGCAACAGAACTTGAGCAACGAATCAATTGATTTACATAGTTATTATATTCTCTCGATTGAGGCAATTTGGAACATAAATACCAAACATCGATCGCAAAACGCTTTGTTCGTTCCTTAATTTGGCTCCTCATATAGTAATTGTTTAGATATCATGAAAACTAAAAACAATTGCTATGGAATTTTAGGAATGCAATTCAATTATTCGCCGTAAATCTTAATTCGTAAATCGTAAATCCCTTAATCTAGCTTCAGAACCGCCATAAACGCCTCCTGAGGAACCTCGACATTTCCTACTTGGCGCATGCGTTTCTTACCTTTTTTCTGCTTCTCGAGCAATTTACGCTTACGGGAAATATCACCACCATAACACTTCGCCAATACGTTTTTACGCAAGGCCTTAATTGTTTCTCGGGCAATAATCTTAGTTCCGATAGCTGCCTGAATGGCAATTTCGAACATTTGACGAGGTACTAATTCCTTCAACTTCTCACAAAGTCGCTTACCCCACTCATAGGCTTTATCTCTGTGAACGATTGCTGACAAGGCATCTACAGGTTCTCCATTCAACATGATATCTAGACGAACCATGTGAGATGGCTGGAATCCTTTCAATTCATAATCCAAAGAAGCATAACCTCGGGAAATGGTCTTCAACTTATCAAAGAAGTCAAATACAATCTCTGCCAAAGGCATATCAAATTGCAGCTCAACTCGATCGGAAGTCAGATAAACTTGGTTTTTGATCTGCCCCCGCTTTTCCATACACAATTGAATCACCGGCCCCACGTACTCAGCCGCTGTGATAATGGAAGCTTTTACAAAAGGTTCTTCAATATGCTTGTATTTATTCGGGTCAGGCATGTCAGAAGGAGCATTGATGACATTGTAGGTATTGTCATTCATCAAGGCTCGGAACTGAACGGATGGCACCGTCGTAATCACCGTCATATCAAACTCACGCTCCAAACGCTCTTGGACGATCTCCATGTGTAGCATTCCCAAGAAACCGCATCGGAAACCAAATCCCAAAGCTGCTGAAGTTTCAGGTTCCCAAACCAAGGATGCATCATTCAACTGAAGCTTTTCCATGGAAGCCCGCAATTCCTCAAATTCAGAAGTATCTACTGGATAAATACCTGCAAATACCATAGGCTTTACGTTTTCAAAGCCTTGAATCGCTTTTTCGCAAGGCCGCTTAGTGTGGGTAATAGTATCACCTACTTTTACTTCCTTCGCCACCTTGATACCGGAAATCAAGTAACCTACGTTTCCGGCGCTCATGGCCTGTTGAGGGATTTGATTCAAACCAAGGATTCCGATTTCATCGGCATCGTATTCCCGTCCAGTATTGACGAATTTAATTTTATCTCCTTTTCTGAGGGTTCCGTTAAAAATCCGGAAGATTACCTCTACCCCACGGAATGAGTTGAATTCCGAATCAAAAATCATTGCCTGCAAAGGCGCATCAGGATCTCCTTTTGGAGCTGGGATTTTCTCAACCACTGCATTCAGGATATCCTCAATTCCGATTCCTTCTTTTCCTGAAGCCAAAATGATATCTTCTCGATCACAACCAATCAAATCAATCACCTCATCAGCTCGCAATTCTGGATCAGCACCAGGTAGGTCAATCTTATTTAGGACAGGGATAATCTCCAAGTCATGCCCCATCGCCAAATACAAATTGGAAATAGTCTGAGCTTCAATACCTTGAGAAGCATCCACGATCAATAGCGCTCCTTCACAGGCAGCAATGGAGCGGGAAACTTCATAAGAAAAATCGACGTGTCCCGGAGTATCGATCAAATTGAGAGTATACTCTTCTCCCTTGTAATTGTATTTCATCTGGATCGCATGAGATTTGATCGTGATTCCTCGCTCACGCTCCAAATCCATATCGTCCAATAATTGATTTTGCATCTCCCGGTCAGTTACCGTATTGGTAAACTGCAACAACCTATCCGCCAGTGTACTCTTCCCATGGTCAATATGGGCGATGATACAGAAATTTCGAATGTTTTTCATAGCCAATTGTGCCGCAAAAGTAGGGAAAAAGAAGGAGAATATTCCCTGAAACTAGGTGAAATACCTTAACAATAAATGGTTCCAAATGTTGAAAGAACTTGCTTTGCAAGATATGCTTCACTTCGTTTAGCGAGATATGCCTTCGGCAAGATATTTTGCAAAGCTTTAACATTTAATTTACCCCGAAGCTATCTTTTCCCTATCTAGGCAAAGCCATATCTTAAACTATCTGCGTAGCTATCTTTCCTGATCTTGGCGAAGACTATCTTAAAAATTATCTGCGAAGCTATCTTATGGAGATTTTTTACCTTTGTCCATCGTATTCAACCATTCCATGAAATCCATCGCTGACAGAAAAAAATCACAAAATATTGGGGAGTATATTATTTACCTCTACCAACAGGAGGACTTGATTCGGTCTTTTCAGGGAAATCTGGAAGAAATCCGTCAATATGTAGTTTCACATTTTCCTGTCGAAGAGGTAGAAAAAGAATCCATTTTCGAATGGTATCAAAATCTTCGAAATCAGATGGAAAGCGAAGGAATTTTAGATAAAGGACATCTATCGGAGACCAAAAAACTCGTCGATGAACTCTCTTCTTTGCATTGGCAACTTGTCAAATCGGACAAGACTTATTTTGAGACTTTTCAAAAGGCCAAACCACATATTCTTCAAGCTGTGATGGATGCCGAAGGCCAAGATTTGGGAAATGAGGTTCAGATTTGCCTCAACGGAGTCTATGGACTTTTGCTTTGCAGACTACTGGGCAAGAAAGTTTCGGATGAGCAATTGAAATCAGCTGAGGCCTTTGGTGAAGTTCTAAGCTTATTGAATTTGGTTTATCAGCAAGAGATTATTTCTAGGAATTGAATGGGCGAATTATAAAATTAGAAAATTGAAAAATTTGAAAATTACTACTTGGAATTGCGCAGGAGCCCTAAGAAAAAAATTTCATCTTTTAAGAGACCTAGATTCTGATATTTATATCATCCAAGAATGTGAGAACCCAAGCCAATCAAATGACTTTGATTATAAAAATTGGGCAAAAAATCATCTTTGGATTGGCGACTCCATACATAAAGGGCTCGGAATTTTTGCAAATATTGAAATTAAACTAGAAAGATTAAATTGGACTAATACATTTAAGGATAATTCAGTTAAATATTTTTTACCCTGTAAAATCAACAATTCCTTTCAACTACTTGGTGTATGGACCCATCGAAATAATTCTCCTAATTTTGGATATATAGGACAATTTTGGAAATACCTTCAAACCAACCTAGAAAACTTTGAAGAGATAATAATCGGGGGAGATTTTAATAGCAATGTTATCTGGGATCAATGGGACAGATGGTGGAATCATTCAGATGTAGTAAAGACTTTAGAAGAAAAAGGGATAAAAAGTCTTTACCATGAATTTTTTAACGAAAGGCAAGGAGATGAAAAAAATCCAACTTTTTACCACAGAAAAAATCTGAATAAACCCTATCATATTGATTATATTTTTGGTTCATTTTTTTTTCATGAAAATCTTATAAAAGTTGAAATCTTAGATCAAAAGATTTGGATTCATCATTCTGATCATATCCCGGTTTCAGCAATTTTTCAATTTTAAATTCTTTAAATATTTAGCCTACCAAAAACTCCCAAACACTTCTATAGCCTCCCTTTTCTTCAAAATAACCCAGTAAAGAATCAAAGAAGGAGTTGCTAGCCAAAGTGCTGCTATCTCCGATCAGGACCAGCTTGCGCTTGGCGCGGGTCAGGGCGACATTCATCCGGCGCTCATCAGCCAAAAAACCGATCTCTCCCCGCTCATTGGACCGGGTCAAGGAAATTAGCATCAAATCCCGCTCCTGACCCTGAAATCCATCTACTGCATCAATGGTAATCAAGTCTGAAAAAGCCTTGAGATTGGGAAAATCATAGCTTTCGAAAATCAAATACCTTAAATACCGAACTTGAGCGGAATAGGGAGCGATCAAACCAATCGTCCATTGATTCTCTTTGAATTTGGCAACTCCGATTCGCTTGATCAGATCCTCCAAATAGCGACAGGCAAATTTTCCCTCCTCAGGATTAAAGGTGCTCAGACTCTCCTCCTCTTGTCGGTCAGTATAGCCAGCGCCTGCCGTATCAATCCATTCTAGGACGGGTTCATTCTCAAAAAAATGAGCTTGGGTATTTTCAGCCGCCTCTAATTTTCCTCTATAAAAATATTCATTCGAGAAGCCCATGATCTCTTCCTTCATTCGATATTGAACCTGAAGCATTTGAGCAGTTTGCGGTTTTCTCTGTATTACTTTTTCGAAAAGTGTTACTTCCAACCCTGATTTGGCAGCCTCAAATGATTTGATGGTCGGTGGGAGTTGGAGATGATCTCCCGCAAAAACCACTTTCTTAGCTTTCAAGAGGGGAATCCAAGTAGCGGCTTCCAATCCCTGAGCTGCTTCATCAATAAAAACCACATCGAAAGTCATTCCCTTCAAATGAACCGAAGAAGCCCCTACTAGCGTACTTGCGAAAACCTGTGTTTTCTGGAAAATATCATAAGAAATATACTCTTCCAGATGCTTTGCTGCTTCCCGGATTCTTCCTACCTCATCGAAAAGTAATTTTCGCTGTCTACGCTCCTCAGGACCAAAGTTTCGCTTGTATTGTTTGGCTAGCTTCAGGTATTGATCGATTTCTTTTCGAAGTTTCTTGAGATCGCGAAAACTTTCATGAAAAGCAGTTTTAGCATCTAGGGTTTGATTCAATATCTTTTCCTCTACCCGAGCAGGATGCCCAATTCGAAGTGTATTTATTCCTTGATCGGTGAGCTTTTCAACCAATAAATCTACCGCAGCATTACTTGGTGCACACACCAAAACAGATTGTCCAAGCTGCACCGCTTCCGAAATTGTCTGAATCAGCGTGGTTGTTTTTCCGGTTCCGGGAGGTCCATGAACAACGGCAACATCTTTTGCCTCCATTACCTTTTGACAAGCCTGGATTTGAGAAAAGTTTAAGTTCCCTCGATTCAAAGTCGGTTGACTCGAAAATGAAGGTTCTTTATCTCCCAAAAGAATTTCTCTCAATTCACGAAGACGGATATTTTCAGGATTAATCACTTTTTTCAAGGCAAATTCCATTTCCCGATAGCTGCCCTCATCAAATAATAAATCCACACCTAAACGTGTGCTATCCATCCACTCAGGCAGTTCATCAACTTGGAGCGTCACAATCATGGAGTCTTTTTTGACCTGATTGATCACGCCATTGATTCGATTTTCAGATTTTGAAAAGCCTTCTTGTGTGGAGAAAAACGCCACGGATTTTCCGGACTGAAAGGCTGAGTTTTGCTGAGGATCCAACTTTTCTATCTCCACCAAAAGCCGCTCTCCCATTCCGATTTTTGCCTTTTTTACTTGAATAGGATGCCAGGTAATTCCCTCCTTTTTCTTATCGGAAAGGGAAGTATTCAAAAATTTTTTCTTGTACTGGGCTAAGTCTTCCTCCCATTCCAAGCGCAAAAGTTTCAGTCCTTTTTTTAATTCCTCAGTGACTTTGTCCATCAATCCGTATTTTGTGGACGAAACTAATCAAAACCAAGAGAGTTTTCCGATAGTCCTCGATCATGAATTTCCTAGCTCATGCTTTTCTGTCATTTGGTCATGAAAAAATTCTTGTTGGGAATTTCATAGCCGATTTTGTCAAAGGAAAGCAGATGGGAAATTTTGAAAAACAAATTCAATTAGGAATTCAGCTTCATCGATCCATCGATTCTTTTACGGACTCCCATCCGCTCGTAAAAGCAGCTCAAACTTACTTAAGGCCTAAATTCGGACATTATTCCTCTGTGATTACGGATGTTTTTTTTGACTATTTCCTAATCAAAGATTGGAGTGAATTTTCTGAAGAACCCTTAGAGAAATTTATCCAAAACATTTATATCACCCTTGATCGCTATGCGCTGATTTTTCCTGCTCGGTTTGCGGGAATGTATCACTGGATGAAAAAGGAAAATTGGCTTTTGAATTATGGTAAAATCGATGGAATTCGTCGTTCATTGTCCGGTATGGCCAAAAGGACCCAATTCGATTCGAAAATGGAGCAAGCTCATCTGGCCTTGATCGAAAATGAAGATGAATTTGAAGTCATTTTTTTCGCTTTTTTCAGGGAATTAGAGAGTTTTGCCTATCAAAAATTAACCGAACTAGAAAAAGAAGCATGATTGTCATCAAACCAAAAGGTTCTACCTACTTCTCATTGGGACTTATTGTCCTTGTTTTGATAGCAGGACTCATCATGATTCTTCGAGATTTCGCTTACAAAGGGAGTTTTGGGCTTTGGTTTTATTTGGTTTCCGCCACGATTATCACCCTCGTGCTATTAATGCTTTTAGTCAAAATGATGGCAGGGTTCCGGTTTATCACCGCTGGCAAAGATCATATCGTACTCAAATTACCTCTAAGAAGCTTTCAAAAAGCTTACCCCATTTCTGAAATTCTAGCTTGGGAGGAGGAAACCGTGATCGCGAATAAAAAGGAATTCCGGCAGCTGACGGTAGCTTTTTCGGATCAACAGTCATTTTCCGTATCAAACCATGAACACAATTCCTACACGGAATTGGTAAAATACCTTCGCAAAAAAGCACCTAAAAAAGAGGTGAAAAACAAAAAAGCCTGATTGCTCAGGCTTTGTCTTATCGTTGATTTCTGAAGTGCTTATCGTAGAGTTGAATACTCTCAGTGATAATCCGCAAGGCTTCCTCTTTTCCTAGAAAGTCCTCCACTTTTACTTCTTTATTTTCAAGCTTTTTATAGTCTTCAAAGAAACGATGAACCTCTTTCATCAAGTGAGGAGGAAGCTCATCTATGTCATTGATGTAATTCACCGACTGATCGCCTGCTGCGACAGCAATTATTTTATCATCAGCCTCACCTCCATCAACCATTCGCATCACACCAATCACTTTTGCCTCCACCAAAGTCATGGAAGGAATATCGATCTGGGAGATAATCAGAATATCCAAGGGGTCATGGTCCTCACAATAGGTCTGAGGAATAAATCCATAATTTGCCGGATAATGTACTGCTGAAAACAATACCCTATCCAGCATCAGCATTCCGGACTTTTTGTGCAGTTCATATTTGCCCTTACTTCCTTTTGGAATTTCCACCACGCCCATTACGATCTCGGGCGCATTTTTCCCGATGTTCACATCGTGCCAAGGATTTATCATACGGATTTGTTTTGTTGAGTAAAAAGTTTCCTGCAAAGATAGGCTTTCAAGGGCAAAAGCCCAGCCTTCATCAGAAATTCAATGAAGGAAGAACCACTCGAACTGTCGTTCCTTCATTTAGAATCGACTCAAGTTCCACATTTCCACCCAATTGCTCGACGGCTTCTTTGACCATATACAAGCCCAAACCCGTACCCACGTTTTTCTGGGTTGCTCGTGTAAAAAGATTAAATACTTCCGGATGGTGTCGGTCTTCGATTCCTATTCCATTGTCCTCCAACATGATAAATGCTTGACCATCTCGTACATCCACAGTTAAGGCAATTCGCTTTTCTCCAGGTTCGTTTTTTTGAAACTGCACGGAATTGGAAAATAGGTTATTCAAAATCACCCGAATTTTGGAGTCATCGGAGTAAAATTCTTCATTTTGATTGACCTGCACCTCTACATGAAAATGGGTTAGGTCAAATTTTGCCCGATAGGCTTCCATCTGTTGATTGATCACTTCCTTGAAATTGATCGAAGTGATTTTATGATCAATTTTCGTAGAGCGATAAAAGTCGAGCATCTTATAAATAAAATCGTCCAGCTTAGTAGTAGCCGAATCGATCATTTCAAAAAACTCCAATACATGCGGATCTGAGATTTCCATTTTGGCGAGCTTGGAAACCCCAGAAATACTCATCAAAGGTCCTCTCAATTCGTGCGATAAACTATACACAAACTGATTCATCTCCGTGTGGAGTTTTTGAAGTTTTATGTTTTTATCCTTCAACTCTTGACGCATGAAATAAATATCTGCGGCATTTTTAATGGAGTTTTTGATTTGCTCAATATTCCAAGGCTTATCAATAAATCGATAAACCTCCCCTTTGTTGATCGCGTCAATAACTGAAGCGATATCCGAATAACCTGTCAAAAGAATACGGACAGGATCCGGATTGATTTCAATCATTTTTTCGAAAAATTCAGTACCTGTCATTCCCGGCATTCGCTGATCAGCAATGACTACATGAATTTCTTCCTCTTGGACAATTTTTAGTCCTTCAAATGCATCGATGGCAGTAAAAATTTTGAAATCTCTTCGTAAGGTTGCCCGAAAAGATTTCAGGTTGTTGTCTTCATCATCGATGTAGAGCACGCGAATGTCACTACTATTCATGCTTTACGTTGCTTTGGTGTACAGGTAGTGTAATTTTAAAAATAGTTCCTTGGCCGACTTCGGTTTCAACTTCCATCGTACCCTTATGATTTTCAATTATAGAATAAACAATTGAAAGCCCCAAACCTGTACCCTTGCCAACTGCTTTTGTGGTAAAGAAAGGTTCGAAAATTCGTTGCTTGACATGTTCCGGCATGCCTGGACCATTATCTTCTATTTCTATCGAAACTGTCTCCCCAAAAGATCGGGTACGGATCTCGATTTTCGGATCTTTTATCTCGTCTATATGATCGCTCAGGGCATGAACTGCATTGTTGATAATGTTCATGAAAACCTGATTGATTTTGCCTGCCAAGCATTCTACCATTGGCAGCTCTCCAAATTCCCTCACAATTCTAATTTTTCCAGGAATAGAGCTATTCAATAGAATCAAGGTACTGTTAATTCCATCGTGCAGATCCACTTTTTTGACATCCTGCTCATCAACACGTGAGAATAGTCGAAGCCCTTTGACAATTTCAACTGTCCGTTTTGCCCCTTCTTCCATTCCTTTGAGAAGCTGGTTAACTTCCTCCAAGACATAATCCAATTCCAGTTCCTCTTCCAAGTCTGCTGCTTTCTTCTTAGAACCCTCCTGGAATTCTTTCTGTGCAGTTTCCCGATAGAATTCAATGACCTCCATGATATCATTAATATCACGTTTTAGAGGAGTGATATTAGAACTCACAAAGTTGATAGGGTTATTAATCTCATGAGCAATACCAGCTGTCAACTGACCAAGTGAAGCCATCTTTTCCTGACTCACCAACTGACTTTGGGTATTTTGAAGATTTCGAAGAGCCTGCTCCAATTCGTCGGTACGCATCCGCACTTTTTCTTCCAACAAGGTATTTTGCTCTCTCACCAACTCTTCGTTTTCCTTCAATACCTTCAACCGCTCGGCTTGTTCTCTTTCCTTTTCTTTCTTTAAAATGTTGATCTTATCTGCCAAAGCAAAGGATAGTAACAGAGCTTCAAATGTCGACCCAATTGTGAAAATATAATTTGTTAAAAAATTATGAGGCAGAATATTTAAATCACTCAAAAGAAAAATAACCATACTACAAATCAAAAGGAACCACGAAATCAAAAAGAATTTTGCCGGTCTATATCCTTTTTTAAGGCTGTAGAATGATATTGATAGTAAATAAAAAGGAACAATTCCTAAGAAAACTTGAAGAAACCTGAATTTTAATTGCCCAATTCCTAGATCAAAAAGAAATGAAAATAAAATAAAAAAGTATACCCCTATAATCAATCTACCGAAAAAGAAAACCTTCCGATTAAAATCTTTTATTTTAAGAAATTTAAGCGAATAATAAATTCCTACTATATTAACAATTGAGGTGCTTATATAGAAACTATAATTCCTTAAGAAGAAGTTATTTGACCAAAAATAGCTATCTATGTAACCCCCTAATATCCCTTGAGTTAACCCAACAAAGAATATATACGAAATATATAAACCATAAATATTATCCTTTGTAGAAATCCACAAGAATAGATTATAAAAAAACATTGCGAAGACTACACCGAAGTAAATTCCAAAAAATAAATTCCTTTCATTAACAGAAAAGGATATATCGTCAGTAGTTACAATTTCAAGAGGAATATTATTATTCCCAAAACTAGAGACTTTCAGAAAAAGCGTATTCCCTTGGAAATCTGACAAATCCATGAAATTAAAAAAGCTATCATAATCTTCCTTCGAAAAATTTAGCCTACCTGTTTTTTCGTATAAAGCTCCATTTGAATCATATAACTCTATACTATTAAGCATAGGATTTGGAACTGACAAATACTTATTAGAAGTATCTTTTTCCAAATCACTTAATTCAATTTTAACCCAGAAAGGCTCATCTGAATAACCTAAAGAAAGATAGCTTTCATTGGATTCATTAAAATCATTATTTGATAAATCAACAATATTTTGAATTTCGGATAAATTTTCTGATGATTTAACCCATCCAATAAATTCAAAATCTTCTTTCTCCTTTTGTTTGCAAGAAAAGATAAGAAGAAGGATTAAAAATAAAATTAAATTCCTATTTATCATTCTATATATGAAGTGTATTCAAGAGAAACATCTCGTCCTCTATAATTTTCCTTAATCAATAACCTTTTATTATTTCTAATTTCAAAGATTGACTCTCTATGTTCTTCTGAGGTTTTAGGCAAATTAACTGCATCATGAAGTTTCATTGCGGTTGCAATCAAATCTAATTTTGGATAATAAAACGTCCCATTATTTCCTACCTCGGTCAACACTTCATACCCCATTTCTAAACCGAGTTTTACTGTTGTGGGAGCAAAAAGTGCATAAAGTGATGTTAATCCAAGTTTTGGTGTCAATGCTAGGCAAGCTTTTGACATAAAAATTGCTCCTATACCTAATCCTGTTACTTTCCTAGAATTCCATAACCCACATATCTCTCCAGTACCAGCATCTAAATCTTTATTGATAACCTCCTTGATACTGCTATCTAGGTCTTCAATTGCCTCCACCATAGGTAAAGGATATTGTTCGTTCGCTTTATGAATCCTAGCTCCGCCATACACCATGTTGTCTTCGCTTGATTCTACGATTACCACAATAACATCAGGATTGAACATCCAGTCATTATTAGCCGAAGTCACCTTTTTAACTCCTATACTTTCTAATACCTGACGATGGCCTTCGATGAACTTCTCACACCTTTCGCGATCCTCTACCGCCTTAAAAGCAATCAAACGAAACATTCCTTCATATCCTAATAAGTGTCTCACTTACATCCCTGCGGTAAGAGCGCATACTTGGCTCTCCAGCAAAATTCAACCTGAACATAAAAATTTCTTCCATACCATCCTTGACCCCATACAATTTTTTTAAAGCTTGGTAGTGTTCCGCAATCAATTGAGTTTCCGGTTCTTCAAAACCATGGTCCTTTTCACGCTTGACTCTTTGGAAGATAAACAAGGAAGCAGTAACAGGCTGGAACGCTATTCCCATCATATTAGCTTTTATCCAAATGCGTTGAAGAATTTTTCCTGCTTCCAAAATTGATTCCGGGGTGTATTTTTTACTCTGTAGCAAAAATATGGCCGAGCTTGCCATCAAGGTGGAATGAGATATTTTTGTCAACCCATATCCCATCAAGAATTTTCTGAAAAACTTAACTGTTCGAGGATCTTTCAAAAGTCCCATGGCTGCTCTTTCGGCACCACTCAGTTCCAAGGTGGCTAGATCTATCCCATCCTTTGTTTCCCGTGCCTCTTTATCATTCCATCTCACTTCTTGAATAAAATCCTGAAGACCTTGCTCATGAAACAATCGCATTCGGTCCATTCCTCCCAAAATCTCAGAAAGCTTTTCGAGGTCTTTTTCATCAGTCAAAAAATCAAGACTCATTTCTTTAGAGTCCACTAAAGAAAGTATACTGTCCAATTGATCCTCGTTTAATGGTTTTCTTTTTGGATTTTTTCTATTAGTGCAACGGATGCCTACTCCGTCAAATAAATCCAAATGAGGAATATTTAAAGATTGATTTTGCTTGCTAACAAATCGAACACTTGCGATCAAATCGTCATCAAATTCTCTGATTTGAGGTATTACTTCGATTTCAATTCCATGCTTTCCGCAGAAAATTCTCAAGTTCTCCAAAGCTGCTCCAAAAGCGATCAAAGAACCAGTGCCCTTATAATCCAACAAGGAAAAACTTCGGACTTTATCGTGGAAGAGATGCAAAATCCCCCGCTGATCCAAAACCCAAATCCAAGGTTGAATATTTCCTCCCGATGGAGCGAGGTTAGCAAAGGAAATCATTTCTTCTAGTTCCTTTTCCGAGGGGAGATAGCCTGAAGGAAGAATGTCATCTGGAATTGCAGCTTTGAAATCCCCATTTTGTACGTTTTTCAGATCAGGAACCTTGATTTCCTCCAGAGCCTCCAAATGCACAATCTCATCCAAGTCCACATAGTACCGGCCTGATTTTACCTGATCTCCTAGCAACAGTCGTCTACCAACATGAGCTACCGAAGCTCCTCCCAAAAAAACCGCAGATGCAAGCTGTGGCCAGCTACTGATGGTTTGGCCAACCTCCAATAGTGAGGCTTTCATCCTAGGAGAAAGGGTATCAGTTCCGGTTATTTTTAAACCTATACCGACTTTTTGCTGAGTGGTAAGGTTTTTCAATGAGCTTAAGTCAATATTCCCCATCAATCCGTGGAATATGGGGCGATCAGGCTCCAAATCAAAGCGCTCCACATCAAGCATTCCTCGGTCGGATGTATCCATTAAAACCGGAATCCCATAAAACTTGGCCTTCTCGCGAAGCAAAATCTTCATGTCAAGACTATCGCATTCATCGATCACCAAGTCCAACTTGCCATTTGCTGTAAAAAAGTCGTCTATGTTTTGTTCAGTAACTCCCTTACGATAAAGTGTAAGATTGAGATATGGATCAATTTCAGAAATTTCTCTGGCGGCGATTACTACTTTTTCAAGCCCTAGACTGGTTACACCTGCCTTCAAGCGATTTAGGTTACTGAGTTCGAGCGTATCAAAGTCAGCAAGCCTCATTTCGCCACAGCTTCGCTCCAAAGCCATAGCCAAAGCTATGCTTTGACCTACGGAAAGTCCTACAATACCAATTTTCTTTCCTGCCAAATACTCATGTTCCTGGGGAGTGATTTTATAATTATTTCGAATAGTACGAATTCGAATAAAATCTTCTTTAGGAAGAATATGCACTAGATGATTCTTCCATGGATAAAACACCCAAATCCCATAAGTCTCTGATTCCTCTTTTTGAAAAAAATCCTTCGCTTTATTAGTAAGTTCTTCAGAAGAATAGGAAACCGAAGGCGATGCAGCCTTAATAAGGTCTTTTACCTGACTTTCAATTTGATCGACAATTACTACATAAGGCAACTCCTTCAACCTCAAAATCTCCTCCATATGCTGGGGCAGTTTTGGATCAAGAAGTATAGGAAAAGCCAGACTCTCCAGATCAATTTTGGGTGAAGCTAACATTTAGGTAGCATAATTAGGGTGATATGCAAAGTAAAGTTAGTTTTTGATTTTTATTCTCAAACCAAATTCAAATTAAATTTTATAAGTTTAATTTAAGAACTTGATAGAGAAAGAATGAAAAACAATTGTTGTTTGTTTTTGCCAAGAAAAAATAATTATTTGGAGAAATTTTAATTCGTTCCCAGCTGGGTCAACAAATGGAAGATAAGAAAGAAGAGAAAATCAGAATTCTATATGTGGACGATGAAGAAAATAATCTTCAAGCGTTTAAGGCCACTTTCCGAAGAGATTACAAGATTTTTTTAGCCATTTCAGCCGAAGAAGGCAGAGAAATCCTAAAAAATGAGGATATCGAAATCATCATTACTGACCAACGGATGCCCGAGCAAACTGGCGTAGAATTTTTGGAATCTATTATCCCTATTTATCCTAATCCTATTCGTATTCTCTTGACAGGATATACGGATATTCAAGCTGTGATCGATGCTATCAATAAAGGTCAAGTGTATCACTACCTCACCAAACCCTGGGAAGAGGACTATCTACGTACAGTGATCAAAAATGCTTATGAGGTATTCTCCCTTCGACGTGAAAACGAGAGATTAACTCAAGCGTTGATTAAAGCGAATGAGCAATTGGAATTTTTGCTTCGACAAAATCTTCTTTCCTGATTTAGTATCTAGCAGCTAGCAAAAGCTGAAGCTCTTTATGGGTGAGGTCAAATTTCCTAGCTAAATAGGCATTAGTTAGGCTACCTCGGTAGGTATATACCCCTCTCAAAAACCAGCGATAGTTGAAAATCATTTCTTCAGCACCTCCCAAATCTGCCATTTGTAAAATGATAGGGGTAAAAATATTGGATAGAGAGTAAGAGGCGGTGCGGGATACTCTGGATGCAATATTTGGGACGCAATAATGAATTACATCATGAACCATAAAAGTAGGATTTTCATGCGTAGTCATTCTTGCTGTTTCGATACATCCCCCTTGATCAATCCCCACATCAATAATGATGCTTCCATGCATCATGTTGGCCACCATTTCCTCATTAACCACGATTTTATTTCTTCCCTTCTCAGCGCGAAGAGCCCCGATGACCACATCAGCCTCGGCTAGGGCTTGAGTTAAAGTAAGATTGTCAATGGTGGAAGTATAAATCTGTTGTCCTAGGAGCTGCTTAAGCCTTCTCAGCTTGTAAATATGGTTATCGAAAACCTTGATATTTGCTCCAAGCCCCAAGGCCGTTCTTGCAGCATATTCAGCTACAGTGCCTGCGCCGATAATCACCACTTGAGTAGGAGGAACTCCAGTTACGCCGCCCATAATTAAGCCTTTTCCATCATTGACACTAGAAAGGTACTCGGCGGCGATGAGCATAACAGTACTTCCGGCTATTTCAGACATCGCGCGAACAACCGGCATCCCACCTACTTTATCTTCCAAGTATTCGAAAGCAATTGAGGTGATTTTTTTTGCATTTAGGGCTTCAATAAACTCCCGATTTTGCCTACCAATTTGAAGTGCAGAAATCAAACAACTTCCTGGAGTCATTTTCTCGATCTCAGATAAATCAGGTGCATCAACCTTCAATACCACTTGAGCTTGAAGAGCTTCTTCTGGAGAATAAACCACTTTGGCACCAGCATCTGAATAATCTTGATCTGAGAATTTGGATGCTTTTCCAGCCCCCGTCTCCACCACTACTTCCAAACCATTATTGGTGAGAAGTCCCACAGCTTCCGGAGTCAACACCACCCTTCGTTCTTCAGATGATTTTTCCTTTGGTAAGCCAATTGTGATCGATCGCTGTCCTTTTTGAACCATTGCAGGGGCCTCCTTCGGTATTAAGCTTGCTGCTGCGATTTCTTTGATTTCGTTAGGCATCTTGGAAATGTTCTAGGGTGATTTTTCGGCTCGTAGGACTATTATAGTCAATTTTTACCAGAAGAAAATGATCCGGGAGATAGTCACCCAGTTTTTCAGGCCATTCTATCCAGCAATAATTTCCACTATAAAAATACTCTTCTATTCCGATATCCAAGGCTTCTTCCGGATCATCAAGACGATAAAAATCAAAATGATAGATGGTTTCACCCCCTATAGTCTCATAATGATTTACCAGAGAAAAAGTAGGACTGCTAACTTCATCAACCAATCCTAATTTTTTTCCTAATATCTTAATCAGGGTGGTTTTACCTGCCCCCATTTGGCCTTGGAAAATCCAAATCTTCTCATCTGAAGCTTGGTCGATGAGCCATTGCGCTACCTCTTCCAAGTCCTTCAATTCATAAACCTTCGAATCCAACGTCTTCTTATTTTGACCTGAGATATAATATCGGAACGATCATTTCCTCCAAAGATACACCACCATGCTGAAATGTATCCTTGTAATAGTTGACGTAATAATTATAATTGTTTGGATAAGCGAAAAAATAGTCCTCCACAGCAAATACGTAGGCACTCGAAACATTCAGCTTTGGGAGTTTTGCTTCCTCAGGTTTAGAAATCTCAAAGACTTTCCCATGCTCAAAACTGAGGTTTTTACCCTGCTTGTATCGAAGGTTAGTGGTCACATTTTTATCTCCAACGATCCGATAAGGCTTGTTTACCCTTTTTGTCCCATGATCTGTAGTGATAATAACTTCCGCCCCTGCCTGCTGGATTTTTTTCAGCATTTCAAAGAGTGTTGAGTGTTCAAACCAACTTTTGGTCAGGGATCTATATGCTGATTCATCTGGAGCCAATTCCCTGATCATCTTCATATCGGTCCTGGCATGGGACACCATATCCACAAAATTGTAAACCAAAACGTTCAAATCATTTTGAAGCATGTTGTGGAACTGGTCCAGAGCATTTTTCCCTTGGTTTGCCTGAAGAATTTTGGTGTATGAAAATTTAATATTGAGTCTATTTTTCTCCAGATTGATACGAAGCCAATCTTCTTCAAAATTATTTTTCCCCTCATCGGAATCCTCATTTTCCCAGTATTGAGGATAAAACCGGGCCATATCCATGGGCATCATTCCACTGAATAAGGCATTCCTTGCAAAAGCAGTAGTCGTAGGTAAAATACTATAATAGGTATCTTTCTCTTGAATCGTAAAATATGGAGCAATCAAAGGCTCCATATCCTCCCACTGATCCAATCGCAAATTGTCAATAACAATGAAAAATAAAGGATTTCCTGTTTTTATTCGAGGAAACACTTTTTTGCGCATAACCTGATTTGAAAGTAAAGGCTTTTCAGCATTTCGCTCATCCATCCAACTCAAATATTCCTTTTTTATAAATCGAGCGAAATTCGCATTTGCCTCCGTCTTTTGGGTTTCCAATACCTCCTGCATGCTTTTGTTTTCAGTCTGATCAATCTGAAGTTCCCAATAAGTCAACTTCTTGTAGATATTAGACCAGTCCTCATGATCAACTGCTTCTCCCAAAGAGGTGCTGATATTCATGAAATCCTGCTGATAGCTCAGTGTGGTTTTTTCTTCAATGAGCTGTCTATTTTGAAGAATTTTCTTAACAGAAAGCCAAATTTGACTTGGGTTGAGTGGTTTGATCAAGTAATCAGCAATTTTTCCCCCAATCGCATCATTCATAATCTGCTCTTCTTCGCTTTTTGTGATCATGACTACTGGAATTTGAGGTTTGATCTGCTTGATCTGCTGAAGCGTCTCTAGTCCGGTCATTCCCGGCATCATTTCATCCAGAAAAACTAAATCGAAGGATTCCTTTTCGATTTCATCTACGGCATCCACCCCTGAATTCACCGTAATGATTTCATAGCCCTTTTGTTCCAAAAATAAGATGTGAGGTTTGAGCAGGTCTATTTCATCATCTGCCCAGAGAATCCTTGCTTTTTGAGTCATGCTGATTTCTGATTCTTTTAAAATTATAACTACTTTTGGGTAAACAAAATAGGCCTCCTTGAAAAGCCAGAAAATACTCAATGATCCTGTTTATGGTTTTATCACTATTCCCAGTGAGCTGATTTTTGAGATCATTGACCATCCTTTCTTTCAGAGATTACGCCGGATCAAGCAATTGGGTTTGACTGATTTTGTCTACCCGGGCGCTTTGCACACCCGATTTCATCATGCATTGGGAGCTATGCACCTGATGCAGATTACTTTAGAAAACCTCAGAAATAAAGGTACTGAAATCAGCGATAAGGAATTCGAAGCTGCTCTCATTGCTATTTTGCTCCATGATATAGGTCATGGACCCTTTTCACACGCCTTAGAATACAGCTTGCTCCAAGGGGTACCACATGAAAAGCTCTCCTTGATGATCATTGATTTGCTGAATAAGGAACTGAATGGTGGATTAGATCTGGCACTGAAAATTTTCAAAAATCAATACGAACGGAAATTCTTCCATCAATTAGTTTCCAGTCAATTGGATATTGACCGACTGGATTATTTGCAGCGGGATTGCTTTTTCACGGGAGTTTCAGAAGGAACGATCGGAGCTGATCGTATCATCAAAATGATGGATGTCAAAAATGACCAAATTGTCATTGAAGAAAAGGGTATTTATTCCATCGAAAATTTCCTCAGTGCAAGGCGATTGATGTATTGGCAGGTTTATCTGCACAAAACAACCGTCAGTGCGGAGAAAATGCTTATCAATTTGATCCAACGGGCAAAGGATCAAAAAGCATTGGGAGCTAATTTTCCTATTTCAGATGAATTCAACTTCCTTCTGGAAAATAATTTACAACTAACTGATTTTGAGAAAAATCCAGAATTGTTGCGTATTTTCCTCGAGTTGGACGATTTCGATATTTGGGGAGCCATCAAGCTTTGGAAAAAATCGGGAGACTATGTGCTCAGAAACATTTCCTCCATGTTTTTAACAAGAAACCTTTTCAAAATTCAACTCAGCAATGATCCTTTTGAAGAGGAAGTATTGGAAGCTTCCCGAGAAAAGACCATCAAAAAGCTGGGAATCCCGGAAGAGGATTTGACTTATTTCTTTTCGTCAGGCTCCTTGAGCAATTATGGGTATTTAGCAAAAGACCGGATCTCTATTTTAACAAAAAAAGGCGAAGTGGTAGATGTAGCCCAAGCTGCTGATTTACCCAATATCAAGATCATGAGTAAAGTCGTGAAGAAATACTATATATGTAAGGCCAAAAACCTAATTTTAGATCGTTAAACCCAAATTTGCTGCATGGAATTCACCTTAAGGCAACTTGCCGAACTGCTTGGCGGAAAAGTAGAAGGAGATGAAAACGTAAAGGTAAACCGGCTGGATAAAATTCAGGAAGGTAAACCTGGGGGGATAAGTTTTTTAGCCAATGAAAAATACGAAACTTACCTCTATCAGACTGCTGCTTCAGCTGTAATCGTCTCAGAGGGTTTCAAGCCAACAAAATCCTATCAAACCAACCTCATTTGGGTAAAAGACGCCTATTCCAGCTTTACCCAAATCTTGGAGACCTACTCCCAATTTACCAAGGCATCCTTTCAGGGTGTAGAAGAACCGAGCTACATGGATCCAAGTAGCCAAATAGGCGATGGTCATTACCGAGGGGCATTTTCCTACATTGGAAAAAATTCCCACATCGGAAATCAGGTGAAAATTCACCCACATGCATACATCGGAAATCAGGTAAAAATCGGAGATAACTGCATTATCCACCCTGGAGCTAAAATTTGTGATGGTACAGTGATCGGGAATCATTGCGAAATCCACCCCGGAGCAGTTATTGGCTCCGATGGTTTTGGCTTTGCGCCCCAAGAGGACGGCAGTTACAAAGCCATTCCTCAGATTGGCAATGTGATTTTGGAAGACTGGGTGAGTATTGGAGCGAATGTCACTGTAGACTGTGCCACCATGGGTTCTACTATTATTCGAAAAGGAGCCAAAATTGATAATTTGGTTCAAATCGCCCATAATGTAATCATAGGAGATAACACCGTGATCGCTGCACAAGCAGGAGTTTCTGGTTCTTCCGAGTTAGGAAAGAATTGTGTCATTGCAGGAAAAGCAGGAATTGTGGGACACATTAAGATTGCCGATCAAACCACTGTAGGAGCTAATACTGGAGTGATAAAATCTATTCGAAAGCCTGGTCAAACCATTTTTGGATACATAGGCATGGAAATGAAGCAGTTTTTGAAATCCTACTCAATCTTCAAAAATCTGGAGGACTTGGAGAGCCGAATCAAAGAACTCGAAAAAAAGCCTTAATTTTGCGCCCCAAAGCAATCCAATTGGTTGACTAACAAATGAAAGTAAAACAGCATACTATAAAAAAGCAGGTGGAACTTTCCGGTGTGGGACTTCACACTGGCGTGATTTCAAACATGACCTTTTTGCCTGCACCTCCAAACCACGGGATTAAATTCCAAAGAGTGGATTTGGAAGGAAGACCTACCGTTGATGCAGATTGTGATCTGGTTGTAGACGTATCAAGAGGAACCACTTTGGAACAAAATGGAGCCCGTGTCTACACTGTTGAGCACGTATTAGCGGCATTGGTGGGGATGGAAATTGACAATGTTTTGATCCAATTAGATGGTCCTGAACCTCCTATCATGGACGGGTCTTCCATTCAATTCATTGAGGTTTTGGAAGAAGCTGGACTAGAGGAGCAAAATGCGCTCAGAAGATTTTTTGAAGTTCAGGAAAGCATCCAATACAAGGATTCTTCTCGTGAAGTAGAGATGGTAGCACTTCCTACGGATAATTACCGAGTGACAGTAATGGTAGATTATAATTCTCCTGTCCTAGGAAGTCAGCACGCCTCTATCACAGATATCAGTCAATTCAAACCTGAGATTGCATCCTGTAGAACTTTCTGCTTCCTACATGAACTTGAGATGCTATACAATTCCAACTTGATTAAAGGTGGAGATTTGAATAATGCAATTGTGGTTGTGGACCGGGTAGTTGAAAAAGAGGAATTACAGCACCTCGCCAAGATGTTCAACAAACCACATGTGGAAGTCAAAAAAGAGGGAATTTTAAACAATGTTGACCTTCGCTACCGAAATGAACCGGCTCGACATAAGCTTTTAGACGTGGTTGGAGATTTGGCTTTGGTGGGAAGACCCTTAAAGGCACAAATTTTAGCAGCCCGACCTGGACATGCTGCCAATGTGGCTTTTGCAAAGAAAATCAAGCGAGCGATGGAGAAATCCTCCACTTCTCACATCCCTTATTACGATCCAAAGTTGCCACCGGTGATGGATATCAACCAAATTAGTAATATCCTTCCTCATCGCTATCCTTTTCAGCTTTTGGATAAGATCATTTATTTGGATGATACTGTGGTAGCTGGCGTGAAAAATGTCACCATGAATGAGCCTTTCTTCTTGGGACATTTTCCTGGAAATCCAGTAATGCCAGGTGTACTTCAAGTAGAAGCAATGGCTCAAACGGGAGGAATCTTGGTTTTGAGTACTGTAGATGATCCAGAAAATTACTGGACTTACTTTCTAGGAATCGAAAGCTGTAAATTCAGGAAAATGGTACTTCCTGGAGATACATTGATTTTTAAGTGTGAACTTTTGGCCCCAATCCGTCGTGGAATCGCCAAAATGAGAGGAGAAGCCTATGTTGGTAATACTCTTGTGTGTGAAGCGGTCATGACAGCCAGCATAACCCGTAAGGAATCATGATTAGTCCTCTCGCACACGTAAGCTCAGACGCCAAGATTGGCAAAAATGTAAAAATTGACCCTTTCACCATGATCCATGAGGACGTGGTTATTGGAGATGATACTTGGATAGGTCCGAATGTCACTATCTTTCCAGGTGCTCGTATTGGAAAAAAATGCAAAATTTTCCCGGGGGCTGTTATTGCAGGGATTCCTCAAGACTTGAAATTCCAAGGCGAGGATTCAACTGTAGTGATAGGGGATAATACTACCATCAGAGAATGTGTAACCATCAGCAGAGGGACAGTAGATAAGCAAACCACTGTTGTTGGAAGCAATTGCCTATTAATGGCTTATGTGCACGTAGCTCATGATTGTGTAATCGGAAGCAATGTCATTATTGCAAATTCAGTACAGATTGCCGGTCACGTTTCCATTGATGATTGGGCTATTGTTGGAGGATCAAGTGCTATTCACCAATTCGTGAAAATCGGAATGCATGCAATGATTTCCGGCGGTTCCCTGGTTCGTAAAGATGTTCCTCCTTTCACCAAGGCTGCTCGTGAACCCCTTTCTTATGCTGGTGTCAACTCTCTTGGCTTACGCAGAAGAGGTTTTACTTCAGAAACCATCTCGCACATTCAGGAAGTCTACCGCTATCTATTTTTAAATAGCATGAATAATTCCCGGGCTTTGGAAGAAATCGAAGTAAACCTTCCTGCTACTAAGGAAAGAGACGAAATTCTAAATTTCATTCGCTCTTCTGAAAGAGGTGTAATGAAAGGTTATATCAACTAAAGTCCATGAAAATCCAGGTTGTAGAAGCCTCCAAACGCTTTCAATATGAATGGATTTTCAAAAACCTTTCGATCAACCTCGAATCAGGTGATTCTCTAGCTATCACAGGAAGTAATGGCTCCGGAAAATCCACCTTGCTAAAATGTTTGACTGGATCTATCCCTTTGAGCTCCGGAAAGATTGAATACTCAATCGACGGTAAAATCTTCGAAGAAGAAAATTGGTTTAGGCATCTGAGTATTGCAGCTCCTTATTTGGAGCTTCCCGAGGAATTTACTCTTTCTGAATTACTGGATTTTCACTTCAAGTTTAAAAATCCTATCAAAGGGATTTCTTTAGAAGAAATTCTTGAATTGGTCTATTTAAAAGAACATCACGGGAAATTCGTGTCTCAGTTTTCTTCAGGAATGAAGCAGAGACTGAAATTGGTGCTGGCTCTTTTGTCAGAGTCCGATGTGATTTTCCTTGACGAACCGACATCCAATCTGGATAAAAAAGGGATAGCTTGGTATCAGGATCTCATAGAAACCTATCAAATGAATCGAATACTAATTGTTTGCTCAAATGAGCAACGTGAATATGATTTTTGCCAACAAAAACTGGTTTTAGAAGATTATAAATAAAATCCCTGCTTTGATCTTAATGGGATATAGCTAATTTTAAAGTTCTAATTGAAACAGAGTATGATGAAGACAGCTGGAAGGTGGTTTTTATTCACCTTTTTAATCACTTTTTTTTGGGCCTGTGGAGGTGATAGTCCAACACCTCAGCCACCACAAAAAACACCTGAAGAACTAGCAATTGAAGCACTAACTGGTACTGGGACGCAGGCTTGGTCTATTTCCGGAGGAGGGTCGGTAACCCGAAGCGGTACAAATGTTACCGATTTATACCAGAATTTTGAATTAATCATGAATTCAGGTTCCTCGAAAACATACACAACCTTAAACAACAATGACCTCTTCGATGCTTCCGGAAACTGGAGTTTTTCAGGAACTAATTTTGATAAATTCACTTTGACAGGAGGAAAACCGGCTGCAGGTCGAGAAATTTCTTTTACTCGTACAGGAGATAATTTGAGGTTAGAATTCAATATCCCTGCTCCTGGAGCAAGGATTAATGGTGTACAGGCTGTAGCAGGCAGCTATGTCTTCAATCTTTCCAAAAAATAAAATTACTAACAATTGACTAAAGAGGGCACTAGCCCTCATTTTTTTGCCCTTTCCATAATTTTTTCTGGTTTTTTGGAATTGCTTACTTCCAAAAACAAGCTCATAAAACCTGACTTTAATCATACGAGCTTATGGAATTGGTCAGACCGCTTCGGGGAGACTACCTGTAGATTTGTACAAATGCCGAAGTCTATGGAAATCAAAACACCCTTAAGCATAAAGTTTCATCTTCCTGATGAAATCATGCGAGAATATAATTGTCCGGTTCTCGCTCGGGATTTTTGGCCTGGACAAGAAGAGAGCCTAATGTGCGATTCGCTCGATGGTGATCCTTCCTTGGTGACAATAGACCTTACCAAAATTTTGGATTGGCTTCGTCAAGAAGAACTCCCTAAACCTTTGGAAAAAGAAGTATGTGACATTCCTGTTTTACTATTCGTTCCAGACTTCTCCACCAATCATTTACTCTTTCATTATGATGGGACTCCCCAATCGGCACAGTTGATACGGCATTTTATCAACTTATTCCAAAACAAAATCAAAAACAGCAAAGCGACTATCATCTCCCCTTCCTTCATTCCCAAATCAAAAATAAAGGAAGAACAAGAGCTCATTCAATTGGTTGCAAAATCTACTCGGGAAACCAGTTTCATAAAATTCAACTTTATGCGAATTGGTGATTTTTGGTCTTATGCTGTCAAACACCATTGTACACTTTTAGTGACCACGAAAAACTACCAATCGGATCTGACCAAAGTCCTCTATCATTTTTATAAAAGCAAACTCTGGAGCGATCAACTATCCTTTTATCTATCCATATAAGTCATCTTAAAAGCTGATGAATGTCATGTTTATCGGATGATTATTCGGTAATTTTTGTAAAAAAGTAAGTATGCCCATCACTACCCAGACAGAAAAAACGAAATGCTATCATTGCGGTGAAAACTGTGAAAATGAAGCCTTGGCGGTGGGCGACAAGGTTTTTTGTTGTCAAGGATGCAAACTTGTCTATGAAGTGCTTTCTGAAAATGACATGTGCACCTATTATGACTTGGGAGCACATCCTGGAGAAAGCCAAAAAGAGAAAAACAGCCGGAGCAATCGCTTTGATTATTTGAAGGATCCGGAGACAGCTAGAAAACTGCTGGATTTCCAAAATGAAACCGAAAGTCACGTTACTTTTTATATTCCTTTAATCCATTGCGCATCCTGCATTTGGCTTTTAGAAAATCTTTATCAAATCCATCCTGGAATCACCTTCAGTCGGGTTGATTTTATTAAGAAAAAGGTTCAGATTAAGTTTCAGCATCAGAAAATCAGCCTTCAGGAATTAGTAAGCCTATTATCCACGATTGGCTACGAACCGAAAATTTCTCTTTCAAATCTTGACAAAAAAGCAAAAAACAACACCGTCGATAAGCGAACTGTGAAGCGATTGGCTGTTGCGGGTTTTTGCTTTGGAAACATGATGTTGTTTAGCGTTCCGGAATATTTTTCAGAGGTTGAATTAATCGCTGAGAATTTTCGAGGACTTTTTAATTATCTGAATGTGCTTTTGGCCATTCCTGTAGTCACTTACGCTGCAAGTGATTATTATATCTCAGCTTGGAATTCGGTCAAACAAAGACGAATTAATATGGATGTTCCCATTGTCCTAGGCATCATCTCACTTTTTGTATACAGCCTTTGGGAAATCTTCGCGCATGGAAATGCAGGCTATATGGATAGCTTGGGAGGCTTATTGTTCTTTTTATTATTAGGAAAAATCTACCAGCAAAAGACCTTTTCTGCACTAGAGTTTGATCGGGATTACAAGTCCTATTTTCCAATTGCTGTAACCAAATTGGTCCAAAACCAGGAAGAAGTCATTCCTCTTACCAAACTGGAAGTTGGGGATGTGATTTTAGTTCGGGATGAGGAATTGATTCCAGCTGATTCTCTTCTTTTAAGCGATTCCGCTCAGATCGACTACAGCTTTGTAACAGGCGAAGAAGTTCCTGTCCCAAAAAGAAAAGGAGAATTGATCTATGCCGGTGGTCGTCAAAAAGGAGATCCTATCCTATTGACCATCCAAAAGTCTCCTTCACAAGGCTATCTGACAGATCTTTGGAACAATGAAAGCTTCGAAAAACCTAAGGATAAATTACTCGAACCTCTTTCGAACAAAATTTCAGGAATCTTTACTTGGACTGTTCTGAGCATAGCCTTTGCCGCTTTCCTTTTCTGGGCACCTACTGACTTTTCATTTGCCATCAAAGCCCTTGCTTCTGTATTGATCGTGGCTTGCCCTTGTGCTTTGGCAATGTCGACTCCATTTACGCTTGGTAATACCCTTCGAATATTTGGAAGAGGGAAATTCTACCTAAAAAATGCCAGTGTCGTTGAGCGCTTGGCTTTGGTTGACACGGTAGTATTTGATAAAACAGGAACGCTTACTGATCCAGCAAGAGCACAGATTTCATTCTTTGGAGAAGAATTATCTGATGAAACTAAAGCTATTCTCAAGGCAATGGTTTCGCGGTCTACTCACCCTCTTAGCAATCGAATCAATGGATGGCTTGGAAATATTTCAGCTAAAAAGCTAGAATCTGTTCATGAAGAAAAAGGCCTGGGCATCAGAGCAATTTATTTAGATCAGGAAATCCGTCTAGGCTCTGCTGCATTTTGTGAAATCAAGAACCCAGTCCATTTAAAAGAGGGAAATGTGGTTTATCTGAGTATTTCGGGCGTAGAGTTAGGACACTTCCATATTTTATCTGGCCTTCGGGAAAAGGCACCTGAGGTTGTGAATTCGCTGGAACCTGTTTATGACCTCCATCTTTTATCCGGAGATCATTCTCATGAATTGAATTCCTTAAAACAAAACCTTGGGAATGGAATCCATTATCATTTTCAGCAAAGCCCTTTAGAAAAACTGGATTACCTGAAAGAGCTCAATCAAGAAGGAAAAAGAACCCTTATGATCGGGGATGGACTCAATGATGCTGGGGCATTGCAGGAAAGTGAAGTTGGAATAGCGGTATCTGATCGAGTAAGTCATTTTTCACCTGCGAGTGATGCGATTCTTGACGCAAGCTCTTTCGACAAGATTCCAAGCTATTTGAGCTTTGCTAAAAAAAGCCGGAACATCATCAAAGCGAGCTTTGCTTTGAGCTTTTTATACAATGTAATAGGAATCAGCTTGGCGGTACAGGGAATTTTAAGCCCTGTGATTTGTGCGATTCTGATGCCACTTTCAAGTATTTCTGTGGTGGTTTTCACTACCCTATCTACCAATGCCTTAGCCTGGAAGATGGGATTAATTCAATCTAAAACCGAAAAATAATATGGAGGTCATATTTCTTTTAATCGGTGTAAGTCTAGTTCTGGCAGGAAGCTTTTTATACCTGTTTTTCAAAGCGGTAAAAAGCGGTCAGTTTGAAGATGACTACACCCCTTCTGTTCGGATTCTCTTTGATAATCATAAAAAACCAAATAAAAATCAACCAATAAAACCTAAGTCCAATGAATGACGCTACACTGGAAAGGTTCCAATACGACAATAAGATTGTCAAGTATTTTGGAGCCGCTACAATTATCTGGGGCCTAGTAGGTATGCTCGTGGGGGTGATTGCCGCCACACAGCTATTTTGGCCTGAGGCAAATTTGGGCAATCCCTACACTACTTTTGGTAGGATTCGTCCACTGCATACCAATGCAGTAATTTTTGCTTTTGTGGGAAATGCCATTTTCGCTGGGGTATACTACTCCATGCCGAGATTGCTTAAAACCCCGATGTGGAATAAATCCCTTAGTTGGTTCCACTTCTGGGGTTGGCAATTAATTATTTTGGCCGCTGCCATTACCCTACCACTTGGTCTGACGACCTCCAAAGAATACGCTGAATTGGAATGGCCAATTGATATTGCCATTGCCTTGGTATGGGTAGCTTTTGGGGCAAATATGATCGGTACTCTGATCAAAAGAAGAGAGCGTCACATGTATGTGGCTATCTGGTTTTATTTGGCCTCTTTTGTCACGGTAGCTGTTCTGCACATTTTTAACTCCCTTGAACTTCCGGTTTCCTTTACCAAAAGTTATTCTGCCTATGCGGGCGTTCAGGATGCTTTGGTTCAATGGTGGTATGGGCACAATGCAGTAGCATTCTTCCTGACCACTCCATTCTTGGGGCTGATGTATTATTTCCTTCCAAAAGCCGCCAATAGACCAGTTTACTCCTACAAACTTTCCATTGTACACTTTTGGTCTTTGATATTCATTTACATGTGGGCTGGCCCACACCACTTGTTGTACACAGCGCTTCCAGAATGGGCTCAAGTACTCGGAACTGTTTTCTCTGTCATGCTAATTGCTCCTTCTTGGGGTGGTATGGTGAATGGTCTTTTGACTCTAAGAGGTGCTTGGGACAAAGTTCGAAATGAACCAGTATTGAAATTCATGGTAGTAGCAGTTACTGCCTATGGTATGTCAACCTTCGAAGGTCCAATGCTTTCCCTTAAAAATGTGAATGCGATTGCCCACTATACTGACTGGATCGTAGCTCACGTACACATTGGAGGTTTGGGATGGAATGGGTTCTTGACCTTCGGTATGCTTTACTGGATGTGGCCAAGACTATTCAAGACTACGATTTATTCTCAGAAAATGGCCAATGCTCACTTCTGGATAGGAACCCTGGGAATTATTTTCTACGCCCTTCCTATGTACGTATCCGCCTTGACTCAATTCTTGATGCTTCGAGAGTTTGATGAAATGGGTCGCTTGGCTTATGGCAACTTCCTTCAAACTGTCGTGGAAATCGTTCCGATGTACGTTCTTCGAGCATTTGGTGGCTTGCTTTACTTAAGTGGTGCCATCATGATGGTGTACAATATGTACAAAACAGCTCAAAAAGGAACATTTGAAGCTTATGAGGAAGATCAAGCTCCTGCACTTGCTAAAAACTACAATCCTGCTGGAGAATTCTGGCACAGAGCATGGGAAAGAAAACCTGTTTTCTTTACTGTTTTAGCAACAATCGCAATTGCTATAGGCGGTGCCATCGAGATTATCCCTACCATTTTGGTAAAATCCAACGTTCCAACCATTTCTTCTGTGAAGCCATATACTCCTCTTGAATTGGAAGGAAGGGATTTATACATCGCCAATGGTTGTGTGGGTTGTCATTCACAAATGATCCGACCATTCCGCTTCGAAACAGAGCGATATGGAGAATACTCAAAAGCAGGTGAGTTCGTTTATGACCGACCATTCCTTTGGGGATCCAAACGAACCGGACCTGATTTGCACCGAATCGGTGGCAAATACCCGGATTCATGGCACTATTTCCACATGGAAGACCCTACCTCCATGTCTCCTGGATCACTAATGCCTCCATACCCTTGGATGAAAGAAAATGTAATGGATTACTCTGACCTCCCTGCGAAAATCAGAACGCTTCAAAAATTAGGGGTGCCTTATCCAGAAGGATATGATGAACAAGCCATGGCCGATTTGGAAAATCAAGCCAATCAGATTGTGACTAATTTGAAAGATGCCGGAGTAGAGGTAATGCCGAATACGGAAATCGTGGCATTGATCGCTTATCTACAGCGACTAGGTACGGATATCAAAGCAACAGCATCTAATTAAACCCGGGAAATCATGTATAAAGAAGTATTAAGATCTATCGAAAATATCGAAATCTACCCAGTGATTTCCTTGCTCATCTTTGTGCTGTTTTTTCTGGGAGTATTCGTTTGGGTAAGAAGCTTACCCAAGGAACTTGTGGACCATATGAAGTCCCTACCAATGGAAAATGATGATGAATTAACCAAACCCCAGCCATGAAAAAGTTTCTAACACTCTTAATGACCATCGGGTGGCTCCCCACCCTGAGTGCTTTTGCACAGACCGAAAGCTCTGATTGGTATGCAAATCTTCAAGCTATGGACCCTGCTCAAATGACCCTTTTGATAATTCTGGGCATTGTTCTACTTGTGATTGTGCTGTTGCTCCTTTTAATGGTCTACCTAATGTCCTTCATGGTTGCTGTTTTCAAAAAGGAAAACCCTGAATTAGCCAATGAACCGACTTGGTGGGAAAAATTCAAGGAGCGGTTTGTTACCGGAAAAATGGATACAGTCGGTGGAAAGGAAGAGAAGGCCAAAATGATGGCAGATCATTCTTACGATGGAATTACCGAATTAGATAATTTCATGCCACCATGGCTCCAATGGGTATTCATTCTCACTATTGTGTTTGGGGTAGTTTACTTTGTGAATTACTCGGTTCTAGGATTTGGAAAAACCGGAATTGAGGAATACGAAGAAGAGCTCCGATTAGAAGCAATTGCAGCAGAGGCAAGAATGGCCACAATGGCAGCTTCAATTGATGAAACCAATGTAACCTTCGATGATTCGCAAGCAAGCATAGCAACTGGTAAATCCATCTTTGAAGCCAATTGTGCAGCTTGTCATGCAGCTGATGGAGGTGGCGGAGTTGGCCCTAACCTTACCGACCAATATTGGATCCATGGAGGATCTATTCAAGATGTATTTACAGTAGTGAAGTATGGGGTAGTGAGCAAGGGTATGGTTCCTTGGGAAGACCAACTTTCACCACAGGAGATCCAACAGGTTTCTAGTTATATCCTTACACTTGTTGGCACCACTCCTGCTAATCCAAAAGAGCCGCAAGGAGAACTCTTTGCTCCTGAATCTGAGGTTGAAACAGTGACCGAAAGCACATCGGAAATTGCCACCCTTTGATACATTTGGACTACCGGGCATTTTCCGGTAGTCCTAAATTTTAATTCCAATGGCACAAAAGAATCCACACCTCAATCCAGAAACCTTTCGAGATGCACTTTCCACTGTAAAGGATGATGGAAAACGAAATTGGGTATATCCCAAAAAAGTTAGAGGTTTTTTTTACCGTTATAGAACTTACCTATCCTGGATTTTATTAGCAATCCTATTTGTGGGACCCTTTATCAGAGTAGATGGAAGGCCCTGGTTATTATTCAACATTTTTGAGCGCAAATTCATCATCTTTGGAGCCGTTTTTTGGCCTCAAGACACGCATCTACTGATTTTTCTATTATTAATCTTCTTTGTCTTTGTCATTTTATTTACTGCCATTTTTGGAAGAATTTGGTGTGGTTGGGCTTGTCCCCAAACCCTATTCATGGAAATGGTTTTCCGAAAAATAGAATACCTCATCGAAGGGGATGCCAACCAACAGCGAGCCCTAGATGCAAGTCCTTGGAATACTCAAAAAATAGTCAAGAAAGGCTCGAAATTACTCGTTTTCTTAGCTATCTCCTTATTAATCGGACACTTGGTAATGGCATACTTAATTGGAATTGACCAAGTAAAAGAAATCGTAACGAAGCCGCCTTCTGAGAATTTAGCTGGTTTTATCGGTTTGGTTGCATTCTCAGGGATCTTCATGTTCGTTTTTACTTGGTTCAGAGAACAAGCCTGTACAGTAGTTTGCCCATACGGAAGACTTCAGGGAGTGCTTTTGGATAATAATTCCATCAATGTGATGTACGATTATGTTCGAGGAGAACCTCGGGCTCCAATCAGAAAAAACAAGGTGGAAGAATCCCCAAAAGGAGATTGTATTGATTGTGGAATTTGCGTGCATGTCTGCCCTACTGGTATCGATATCCGAAATGGGGTGCAGATGGAATGTGTAAATTGTACAGCTTGTATTGATGCTTGCGATGAAGTAATGGTCAAAGTTGACCGTCCGACAGGATTAATCCGATACGCCTCCGAAAACAGCATTCAGCAAGGCTTTCAGAAATTGATCACAGGACGTGTAAAAGCCTATTCCGTAGTCTTGGTACTCTTACTAGCAGGATTCATTGCCTTGATTGCCACTCGGGACGAACTTCAGGCTACCATCACTAGATTTCCTGGCATGACTTACCAATTGAGGGATAATGGAACCGTATCGAATTTATACCAAATTACTCTGATAAATAAGACCTTTGAACCACAGACAGTAAACCTGTCTTCCCTAGTAGACGGGATCGACGTGGAAGTAGTTGGTGGGAAAGAATGGGTTTTGGAACCTCAATCCAAAGTGGAAGGACGTTTTTTCTTGGTAACTGATCAAGGAGATGTTCATTCTCCACAACAAGACGTTGAACTTTCTCTTATCCACAAGGAAAAATCAATCGATAAAATTGAAACCAGCTTTATGGCACCAGTATCTAAAGATTAAAAATATGAATTGGGGAAAAGGAATTTTACTATCCATCATTGCATTCATCGGTATCATCATGACCATGGTTGTGATTTCTGTCCGAATGGATGGGATAGAATTGGTTAGAGATAATTATTACGAAGCCGAAATCAAGTATCAAGATCAAATTGACAAGGAAGCTTCTACACTCGCATTAGATCGTGAAGTGCTTCGATATGACATCCAATCGAAGTCTATGATTCTGGATTTGCCGGTTGGAGCAAAAGGTAACCTCCAACTCTTCCGACCTTCAGATGCAAGCTTGGATAAAGCTCTCCAAATTGAAATCACAGAGGATGGGAAAAAGCAAGTATCAATGGCCGACCTAAAACCAGGGTATTGGAGAGTTCAATTAAACTGGACCGAAAACGGAATCGAATATTATCAAGAAAAGAAAATCACCATCTAAATGCTTTGGACTGCCTTTCTTTTGGGTTTTTTAGGATCATTCCACTGTGTAGGAATGTGTGGCCCTATTGCATTGGCAGTTGGAAATGCAGGAAACTCCGGTTTCCTTTGGAACAAAATTCTTTATAATCTCGGTCGAAGCGTTACCTATGCTGGCCTAGGGTTGATAATCGGATTTTTGGGATTTTCTCTCTCTCTAGCTGGAATACAGCAAGGCTTTTCAATTGGAATGGGAGTTCTTTTGGTTATTCTTTCTTTGAACTATAAACGCTCAGAACAGATTTTGACAATCCCTTGGCTTTCCGGAGTAGTCCATTGGATAAAAAGCAAACTTTCTTATTTCTTGAAAAAAGGTGGGAAACCAGCATTTTTCGCAACTGGTTTAGCCAATGGTTTACTTCCCTGCGGAATGGTGTATGTGGCACTTATTGCGGCTTTGGGATTCCAGAATCCATATCTCGGAGCTTCCTACATGTTTTTCTTTGGGATTGGCACAATTCCCCTCCTACTCTTTTTGATGTATTCGGGAAAATTAATCAGCGTTAAAACCCGCATAAATTTCCAAAAAGCGATTCCCTATTTGGGAGTGCTCTTGGGAGTGCTTTTTATTTTCAGAGGTCTTGGTTTAGGCATTCATGGACTTAGCCCAGACATTCAAGTCTTTAATTATGGGGCTGAACAAATTGGGATTACCCTTTGCCGGTAAGTTTAAATTGCTTTGCTGAAAACAAGATCCTTCTTTTGATCTTGAAGCCGAACATCAAACAACTTACAGATTTGACGAATGAACATAATTCCATCTTCGGTAACCCGAATTTGATCTCCCTTTAAATCCACCAATTTCTCTTCTTGCATCTCACTCAGTCGATCTAATTGGTTTTCACCCAAAACTTCCCAAATTTCTCTAGAAATAACAGCGCTGTGATTGCAAATCAAGTCCAGAATAAAATCCCTGATTTTCAAATCCTGTTCTGTCATCTGATGTCCTTTGCTTATAGCCCAATCTCCTTTTGCAATGGTAGATTGATAAGAATCGATACTTTTTTCATTTTGGGCATAAGCCAAATAAATATCACTGATACTACTCGCACCCAACCCTAAAAGTATCTTGGAAGGAGAGGTAGTAAAGCCCATGAAATTTCGGTGTAAAGTCCCTTTTTGAAGGGCTAAATACAAAGGATCTTCTTGCTTTGAAAAGTGATCCATTCCTATCTCTACATATCCTACTTCCTTCAACTTTTGCTTTCCAAATTCATAGAGTTCCCGCTTTTCTAGTTCACTTGGCAAGTGCGCCTCATAACTTTTTTGGGCTGGAAAGGAACTTGGAACGTGTGCATAACTGTAAAATGCTATCCGGTCTGGAGCAAGCTTTACTACTTTCTCAAAGGTATCGGCCAAGGTTCTTTTAGTCTGAAAAGGCAATCCGTAAATGAGATCAAAATTGATGGATGTATATCCAAGTTGTCTTGCCTGTTCGGTTGCTTGCTTGACTTTTTCAAAAGGCTGAATTCGGTGTATAGCATTCTGAACTTTTTCGTCAAAGTCTTGAATCCCATAACTCACCCGATCAAATCCTAAATCAGCTAATACTTGTAGATGAGCTTGAGTAGTATTATTTGGATGACCTTCAAAACTGAATTCCGCATTTTCCAATACAATCGATGAATCCAAAATGTTGGAAAGAAGCATATTCAATGACTCTGGAGCAAAAAATGTAGGAGTTCCCCCTCCTAAGTGAATGCCTGCTAGTTTTGATTTTTCTCCAAATAGTTTCAGATAATTATTCCACTCATGGAGAACAGCATCTATATATGGATCCTCGACAGCATGGTTTTTTGTAATTCGTTTGTTGCAGCCGCAATAAGTACACAAGCTCTCGCAAAAAGGTAGATGGATATATAGGGTAATTCCTTCCTCTTTTCCATACAGTGAAAATGCGCTAGAAACCAATTCGTTCCAATCCTTTGAATTCACATTATTCTCCCAAAGAGGGACTGTAGGATAACTTGTGTATCTCGGCGCCGGTGTGTTGTATTTTTGAATAAGAGCGGGAGTAATCATAAACTGTTTTTTTGCAAAAATGGCCTGTATTGACTTTTCAAGATGTGACAGCAACTAGGTCAAGGACTGACAAAAATCAGGAATGAATTCACCCTGATTTACCATTCAGAACCCATTGACTTTTTTAGGTGATTGAACTAGATTCGGATATTCTGAGATTTACTATGCGTTTCATTAAAAAAATCGGGTTTTTCAGTGCTTTGATCCTGCCCTTTTTGCTGGTTTCAGGATATTATTTGGGTGGAATCAACCGGTGGTTGATCCATATTTTTGTTTTTATCGCCGTTCCATTGATGGACTTTATAATCAGCACAGATACTTCCAATATCCCAAAGGAAGCTGTATCTCAAGTAGCAAAAGAACGATTTTACAAATTGGTGACATTTTTTTGGGTTTATATTCAACTAGCCATCCTCTTTTGGGGGTTTTATGTGGTTGCTACTGAAACTTTATCCGCTTGGGAATGGGTGTCCTTAACCACTGGAATGGCCTTAATTACTGGTGGGATTGGGATTACCGTAGCTCATGAGTTGGGACATAAAAAAGGAAAGCTTGAACAATTTTATGCAAAAATTTTACTGATGACCGTATGCTACATGCACTTTGTCATTGAGCATAATCGTGGACATCATGTAAAAGTAGCCACGCCGGAAGACCCGGCGACAAGTCGTTTGGGAGAGAATTTTTATGCCTTTTGGTTACGATCTGTAAGAGATGGTTATAAAAGTGCATGGAAACTGGAAAGAGAAAAGTTGGAAAGAAAATCCATCCCATTCTTTTCCTTCAAAAATGAGATGATCCAATTTTCTCTGGCACCAATCATCTTCATAGGAGTGATATTCATAGGCTTCTCATTGGCTTTAGATCGATGGGTTTGGGAAGTGCCTGTTTTCTTCTTTATGCAAAGCTTCTTGGCTTTTAGCTTGTTGGAAGCTGTGAATTATTTGGAACATTACGGAATGGAGCGAAAGCTTCTAGCTGATGGTCGGTATGAAAGAGTTACTCCCATTCATTCATGGAATGCCAGCCACCGAGTGAGTAATTTCCTTTTATTTCAACTTCAGCGGCACTCAGACCATCATGCTTTTGCTCACAAGCCCTACCAAGTCTTGAATCATTACGATGAAAGTCCCCAACTTCCAGCAGGTTACTCTGCTATGATTATCTTGGCCTTCTTTCCGCCAGTTTGGTTTTCAATTATGAATCCAAGATTGGAACAATGGAAGGAAAAAACCTTCCAAGGATCAGTCCAATAAGAAATTATTGAGAAAGCTGCTCTTGAGAATCAGCCACAATAGGAAAAAGACCATTCCCCAGAACAAATAAACCCGGTAATAATCCGTGGTCTCCCGGTATCTATTTTCCATGATTTCACTTTTTTCAAGCTGATCAATCCGGTCAAAAATAGCCTGAAGAGCATTTCCATCAGAAGCCCTGAAAAACTCCGCCTGAGTCAAGTTTGCAATTTCCCGCAGGTTGGTCTCATCTAAGTAACTTTCCACCATTTGAGGTCTTCCAAAAAAGTCCGTACCATAGGGTACCATCCCATCTTTTCCAACAGCAATGGTATAAATCTTAATTCCCAAAGCTGAAGCTAATTGAGCGGCAAATAGCGGATCGACGTTTCCTGCATTACTCTCTCCATCACTCAATAAAATCATCACCTTGGAGACAGATTCGGCATCCTTCAAGCGGTTGGTACCTGCAGCGATGGCAGAACCTATGGCAGTTCCTTTCGCCTCCATGATATTGAAGGATATCTCCGAAATCAACTCGGTCAACAACTTATAGTCATTCGTCAAAGGTGCTAAAGAAAAAGCTTCTCCTGCAAATACCACAATTCCAATTCTATCCCCGAGCCTTCCTTGAATAAAATCGATAGCAGTTTGCTTTGCTGCCTCCAATCTATTTGGTGAAAAATCCTGCAAATCCATGGACTCAGATATATCCATCACTAACATGATATCAATACCTTCCGTGTACTGCTCCACTCGCTCATTGGTTCGCTGAGGCCTTGCCAAAGCAATTATGATAAAGACTAAACTGAAGAAAAAGAGAAAGGATGGAATGAGCCTTAAATAGGTCCAAGGGTTATTTTGAGCTACTTTTTTGGGAAGGGAAAGCTCCAAAACGGGATTCTTCAAAAATTTGACTGCTTTCCTTAATAGCATCAATAGCAAAATCACCCAAATCAAATGAAGTAAAAGGGGATTTTCCCATTCAAAGCTTCTGAATGTATCTAGGGAAAACCATGAAAGCCTAAAAAAATCAGACAGTTGCTCGATCATGTTTGATATTTTTTAGTTTTTGCTCATACTTTTCCTTAGCGATTTGCAAAAGATATTCCGAGGAATCTTTAATCTCGGATTTTGCACCCGCATAAATAATCAATTCAATAGTTCTTAAAGAACTAAAGATTTTTATATCACCCAATTTTTCACCCAATTCACTAGAAGTCCATTCTCTAATTGGAAGACCAGTGATGGACTCCATGTATCCTTTCCAGATTCCCAGAAGCTCATCTGCCGCTTCCATACTTGGATTGGATTCAAGACTGCCTGTAGCTTCCTTCCAGCGTTTCTCAAACTTCTTCCATCTTCTTCTCTCATTTCGTTCGAATAGGAATCTTCTAATCCTATCTCCAAATAACCAATAACCTCCTCCTACAAACATCAAAGCAGCCAAGGTTATTAATCCTATTAAGACCCAATCCCAAGATTTGGGAATCGGTTGATAAATATTATTTTCTTGAAACATCAACTCTTCAGGAATAGAGTCTATGGTCCATTCTACCGCAACGCTAGCCTCAAGAGGAAAATGGGTAATACTATCATACCGAGAAAGTTCGAAAACAGGAAGTGTCAAATAAGCCACCGAATCCAATTCGAAATTGGACAAAAAATAAATCGTACTATCAGATGTCACAGAATCCTGAGTACTACTTAGAAAGGTTTGCTTTTCCAGCAATACAAATGGCGAAAAATCAAAGGTAGAATCGGGGAAAATTAATTGCCGATCTGCAGGATAGCTTGCTTTCAAAACATAGCCTACTCGCTCACCCAATTTGGCAGAATCAGCCAAAAAATAGGCATCGACTTTAACCTCCTGTGCGATCAATGAGAAAGGAAACCAAAGGAAAGCTAGAAGAATTCTGACTTTAGCCACGTTTCATTGATTTGTTTCGGTACTTAAACAATTCCATTAATGGCAGAACGATATCCTCAGTTGTATCAATCGCCAGGTAATTGATCTGATTCTTTTTGCAGATCAATTTCAAATGATCCCGTTCAGTGGTGAAGGTTTCAGAAATTTTTTTGGAAAAGCCTCCAAAAGCCGTATTTACCCAGGTAGTTCTTCCTTTTTCCTTATCAAAAACCGGAATGATCCCTAAAGAAGGCAGGGCCGATTCTCTAGGGTCAGTTAATTGAATGGCTACTAAATCGTGTTTTTCAGCCATAGCCCGGAAAGGACGCTCATAACCCTCATCTATAAAGTCCGAAATCACGACGATGATACTTCGCTTTTTGATCAGGTTTAAGGCATAAGAAAACATCCCACTCAGGTCAGTTTTGAGGGAGATATTTTGATGATCAAAAATCCCTCTTACCACCTTAACCGCTTGTTTACTTCCCTTTCCCGGAAGAATGACTTTTTCTTTTTGGTCGGAATAACTAATCAAACCAACCTGACTTCCTTCGAATATGGCAGCCAAGGTTAAAACCCCGGCAATGATTTTTCCCTGATCTATTTTCTTTTGCCCAACTTGCCCGATATCCTGACTGCCGGAAATGTCGAGTAGAAAGTAAACAGATTGCTCCTTATCCTCCCGAAAGGTCTTGACAAAAGTCCCGTGTCCCTTTGCTGAAACCTTCCATTCTATAGTCCGGACATCATCACCGTATTGATAAGGGCGCAAATCGTCAAATTCGAGTCCAGAACCTTTGAAAAGAGATTGATAATCCCCCTGAAGGTGATTATTGGCCACCTTCCGAATCATGATTTCATATTTACGAAGCTTGCTAAAAAGCTGCTGATTCATCTCTTCTCATTTTGACGGCCTAAGATAAACCTCCCTGCCCAATAATAAAATCAAGCTTACAGGAAGGGTCATTCGATTTTCAGTTAAAAAAAGCTAATTTTGATCCATGAAATCACCTATTTGGGCCATTCTGCTACTTTTTCTGATTCTTAGCTGTGAAAGCAAAAAAAAGCCCTCTTATGTACTTTCTAAAGAAAAAATGATCAGCGTACTGATAGATATTCATCTTACTGAGGGAATCGCCAGTGCTCTTCCTATTTCTTATGATTCCTCCCAGACTGTCTATTCTTTGATGGAACAGGAGGTATTTGATAAACATCAGGTAAGCGATTCGATTTTTCAAGAAAGTATGCGGTATTATTTACAGTTTCCAGATCAAATGGATGAACTTTATGCCCGAGTCATTGATTCCTTGGTTGTAAAAGAATCTGCCCCGGATAGTCAAGAACCATTCTAATGCTATACCCAAAAAATCTTGAACAGAAGATAAATTTTCAAAAGATTAAGGATCTCATCAAAGAAGAGTGTACATCTTCTTTGGGAAAGGGATTTGTAGATAAAGTTTCATTCTCCTCAGACATAAAGCTTGTCCAAAAGCTCCTGGATCAAACTGCAGAGTTTAAAGAAATCCTTGTTTCGGGAGAGTCCTTTCCAAGTTCTAATTTCACAGATTTGAATTTTTACCTGGAAAAGGCCAAACTGGAAGGTACTTTTTTGGATGAGGAAGAATTTCACGAAATCAAATTAGCCTTACAAACGCTCCAAGGGTGTTTGAATTTTTTTGCAAAAAATGGCGAACAATTCCCTGCCCTTTCCCAGCTCCTGGGAATGGTGATGGAAGTAGACCTTTCCTTATTGAAAGAAATCAATCGAATCATTGATGAAAAGGGAAAAATAAAGAGCAATGCTAGCAAAGAGCTTCAATTAATTCGAGGTCAAATAATCTATGAGGAATCCAGACTTCGAAAAGTCATGGAGCGAATTTTTAAGGAGGCTAAGGCAAAAGGCTTGACAGTAGAAGATGCAGGAATTACGATTCGCTCTGGAAGGATGGTAATCCCCGTTGCTGCAGAAAATAAACGAAAGCTTAGGGGGTTTATCCATGATGAATCAGCCACAGGACAGACTGTTTTTATGGAACCGGAAGAGGCTTTGGATATCAATAATGAAATCCGAGACCTTGAATATATGGAGCGAAGGGAAATCATTCGGATTTTGACCGAATTGACAGATAGAGTTCGCCCAAGCATCCCAGCATTGCGAAAAGCTACCAACTTTTTGGGTTTGATTGATTTCATCCGTGCCAAGGCAAAATTTGCTTTAAAGACCGATAGCAATAAACCCCAACTTTTTAAGGAACAACAGCTTTCTTGGACCAAAGCTAGGCATCCTCTATTGGAGCTTGCTCTAAAGGCTCAGGACAGAAAAATAGTCCCACTCGATATCGAATT
Source organism: Algoriphagus kandeliae (assembly GCF_004571135.1). GTDB lineage: Bacteria > Bacteroidota > Bacteroidia > Cytophagales > Cyclobacteriaceae > Algoriphagus > Algoriphagus kandeliae. The sequence continues at coordinate 1,591 of NZ_SPSB01000001.1, read as the reverse complement.
AACCAAAAACGCAAGGTTGTTGGTGATTTCCGGTCCCAATGCAGGAGGTAAATCTGTAACCCTAAAAACGGTAGCTCTGCTTCAGTACATGCTGCAATGTGGTTTATTGATACCGGTTCACCCCGACTCAAAATGCACGCTTTTTAAAAACTTTTTCATTGACATTGGAGATGAGCAGAATTTGGAAAATGATCTTTCCACATATAGTTCTCATCTCATGAGTATGCGATACTTTACCGATTTTGCCGACAAAAAAACCATTTTATTCATTGACGAATTCGGAACAGGTACAGAACCTCAATTTGGAGGTGCAATTGCAGAGGCAGTTTTATTGGAATTGAACAGGAAAGGAGTCTTTGGGATAATTACGACCCATTACGGAAATCTCAAGCAAACTGCAGATAAAAACCCTGGATTGGTAAATGGGGCCATGCGATATGATGTGGATCATCTTGCCCCTTTATACCAGCTTCAAATCGGAAAACCCGGATCCTCTTTCGCTTTGGAAATAGCTTCAAAAATTGGAATACGAAAAGAGATATTGAATTATGCTAAATCTCAAATTGGAGATGAAAGAGTAAGATACGACCGCCTTCTTACCCAATTGGAAAATGAAAAAAACCAGTACAACCAGTTAATCAAAGAGGCTAAGGAGAAGGAGGATTTACTTAAAATTCGCCTTCAGGAGTACAATCAACTCAAAGAGACTTTAGAACAAGCAAAAAAGCGGGTTATTCAAGAAGCCAAGTTGGAAGCCAAAAGGCTATTGGATGAAACCAATAAAAAAATTGAAAAGACGATTCGAATCATAAAAGAGGAAAAGGCGGATAAGGAAAAAACCAAAGAAGCTAGAAAAGTCTTGGAACAATTTAAACAAGAAGTAAAACCCGAAAAACCCGTAGTAGAACAGCAATACAAAACAATTGGTGGCGAAATCAAAGTGGGTGATTGGGTACGAGTCAGGGATAATGGGGCAATTGCGGAAGTATTAACACTCAAAAACAAAGAAGCAGAGATATCTATTGGTGACCTCAAGTCTATGGTGAAGTTATCACGGCTTGAAAAAGTCTCTCGAACAGAAGTTCGAAAAAAAACACACTCTAAAAGTTCTGCTGCTTATCAGGCCCAGCAAAAGTTAATGGATTTTTCAACCAACTTAGATTTGCGAGGAAAAAGAGGAGAGGAGGTTCTTCCTTTGATTCAAAACTTTATTGATGAAGGGTATATGCTTGGAATCAAAGAATTAAGGATAGTCCATGGAAAAGGAGATGGAATCCTTAGAGAAATCACTCGCAATTTATTGCGCACCATGTCGAGCGTTCAAAAAGTTCAGGACGAACATGCTGACCGAGGTGGTGCAGGAGTCTCTCTGGTAACCTTGAAGTAAGGCACAAAAAAATCTATTTCTTACATTCGAATACCTAGTCGGTAAAGGGCAAAAAAAAAGCCCCGTGATCGGGGCTTGTAATCAATGAGGCGGCGACCTACTCTCCCGGGTGTAACCCCAGTACCATCGGCGCTGCAGGGCTTAACTTCTCTGTTCGGGATGGGAAGAGGTGGGACCCCTGCGCCAGGCCGCCTAAATTGGAAG
>NZ_SPSB01000015.1 GCF_004571135.1 Algoriphagus kandeliae | reverse complement strand
TGACGTATACCTTAACGGTGACCAATACCGGTAACACGACCTTGACTAATGTGACGATCACGGATCCGTTGACAAACTTCAACGAGAATGTTGGAACGTTGGCACCGGGTCAGGTAGTGGTAAGAGAGACTGTCTACGGAGTGACTCAGGCTGATATGGATAACGGTACTATTCTCAACGTGGCTACCGTAGTGGGCTTTAAGGGTCAGAATCAGGTATCTGATGAAGATGACGCAGTGGTTACTGTAGAAAGAGATCCTGCTATTTCCTTGACCAAGACAGTAGATGTTGAATCTGTGAGTGCTGAAGGCATTGTGCTGAACTACACCTTGGTTGTGAAGAACACAGGTAATGTGACGCTTTCCAATGGTGAATTGAAAGATCCAAAAACACGCTTTGGGGTTCCGGTTGTCACCTTGGCTCCTGGAGAGGAGATTACCTTTACCACATCTTACACGGTGACCATTCAGGATCTATTGGACGGAGTGCCGATTGTAAATATTGCAAACGTTCAGGGTGTTGATGTAGTAACCCAGCAAGTAGTTAGAGCAGAAGCTCAGGCTATTGTGAATGTTAACCTGACTCCTGATATTGAAATTGAGAAGACTGCTGATGTTGAGTCTGTAAACGTGGCAGGTCAGGTGATTACTTACACCTTGACTGTTACCAATACAGGTACTGCACCATTGGTGAATGTAGAAGTAAATGATCCGCTTACTGGATTTGAAGAAACTATTCCATTGTTGTGGCCAGGTCAGGTCATTGACTTTACCACGACCTACGAAGCAACTCAAGAGGATATCGATGCCGGCGAGATTGTAAACGTTGCTTCCGTAGTTGGTTATACAAATACTGCTGAAGTAAGCGACGAAGCTGAAGAGGTGGTAATAGCCGAGCAGAATGCCGACATTGTTATTGACATTACGGACAACGAAGCGGACATTACTGAAGAGGGCGAGGAGATCACGTATACGATCACGGTAACCAACACGGGTAACGTGACCTTGGAG
>NZ_SPSB01000014.1 GCF_004571135.1 Algoriphagus kandeliae | reverse complement strand
AGCCGAGCAGAATGCCGACATTGTTATTGACATTACGGACAACGAAGCGGACATTACTGAAGAGGGCGAGGAGATCACGTATACGATCACGGTAACCAACACGGGTAACGTGACCTTGGAGAATGTAACGATCGTGGATTCGCAAACCGGTTTGGTGGTGAACGTGGGTACGTTGAAGCCGGGCGAGAGCAAGTCTGTAGATACGACCTATCCGGTGGATCAGGACGACGTGGATACCGGCAGCGTGACCAACGAGGCTACGGCTACGGGCGAGAGTCCGAGCGCGGGTGACGACGATCCGACCGATACTGATGAGGTGACCACGCTTATCACGCCGCTTCCGTCCATTGAGATGGTGAAGACAGCGGATAAGGAGACTGTATCCGAAGTCGGCGAGGTGGTGACTTATACCTTGACTGTGACCAACACGGGTAACGTGACCAAGACGGATGTGACGGTGAGCGATCCGCTGACCGGTTACACCGAGGTAATCGAGACCCTTGCTCCGGGAGAATCCGTGGTGTTGACCACTGAGTATGTGGTGACCCAGCAGGATCTTGACAACGGGGAGATCATCAACGTGGCGACTGTGAAAGCGACTACTCCGGATGACACCGAGGTTGAGGATGAGGATTCCGAGTCCGTGATAGCCGAGCAGAACGCATCCATTGAGATTGTGAAGACTGCCGATAGAGAAGATATCCAGGGCATCGGCGAAGAGGTTGTATATACCTTGACGGTGACCAACACCGGAAACGTGACGCTGACCGATGTGACGGTTACCGATCCGTTGACCGGTCTGGATGTGGCCTTGGGTACGCTGAGTCCTGGAGAGACCAAGTCTGTAGAGACTACGTATACGGTTGCTGCGGGCGATCTGGAGAACGGCATCACCAACGTGGCGGTTGTTACGGCGACCACCCCTGATGACGAGCAGATCGGAGACGAGGACAGCATCACGATCGGTGTGAGTCCGAGAGAGATCATTGCCAACGACGATGATTTCGGGACCTACTTTGTAAGCTACGGCGGTCGCTTGGGCAACATTTTGGACAACGACCTGTTGGAGGGTCAGCGTCCTGATCCGGACGATGTGGACTTCGAGTTCACCGAG
>NZ_SPSB01000013.1 GCF_004571135.1 Algoriphagus kandeliae | reverse complement strand
AAGGAAGATTAATCACGAGCGTTATGAAAAATACTTTTAAAATCTTTGGTATAACCCTTCTGGTGGCCCTGTTGGCCACCGGGGGGACTTTTGGGCAGCAGCTTCCGCAGTTCAGCCAGTACATCTTCAACGGGCTGCATGTGAACCCGGCCTATGCCGGCTACAAGGGAGAGCCCTACATTCAGTCCACGTACCGGACCCAGTGGATCCGTTTCCCGGGCAGTCCGGAGACCTTTACGGTGACCGCGGACCTGAGTGCGAACGAGGGGACGATGGGCTTCGGTGTTTCGATTTTGTCGGACAACATCGGACCGGCGCGGACCAACATGGGGATGCTGACCTACGCCTACCGGATCCAGACGGGAACGAACAGCTACTTGGGTCTGGGCGTGAGTGCGGGCGTATCGGAGTATGCGATAGACGGTTCGCTTCTGGACCCGAACGACTGGCCGGATTCGGAGATTCCTGACGGACGGGTGAACATGTTCACGCCGAACCTGAATTCGGGTATCTTCTTCCACACCAAGCGCTTCTATGCGGGTATCAGTGCCTACAACATGATCGGCAAGAAGTCGCTGGAGCGTGAGGATGTGGCGCTTGCCTACCACGACTTCCACTACTACCTGACGGCGGGCGCGCTGTTTGATCTGGGCAGTACGGTGAAGTTCAAGCCGAGCTTTTTGATCAAGGAAGTGAAGGGCGCACCGACCAACTACGACCTGAACGCGATGTTCCTGTTCGGGGAGCGGATCTGGGTAGGGGGCTCGTACCGTTCGAACATGAAGATATGGAACGACAACCTGCCGGAGAACCTTTCGAACCGGAATTCCTTTGCGGCGATACTGGAGCTGTTTGCCACGGACAGGATACGGATAGGGTATGCCTATGACCACAACCTGAATGTACTGCAGGACTACAGGACCAACTCCCACGAGCTTTCTGTAGGCTTTTATATGATCCCGAGAAGGGCAGTTATGAAAAACCAAAGATGGTTCTGATTATGAAAAAGACACTGACAATATTGAGCATCACGGCCGGCTTACTTTTTGGCCTGTCGGCAACGACCCTGGCCCAGAAATCAAGGGTGCGCTATGCGGACAAGCAGATGGAGTTGATGAACTTCCAGCTTGCGCTTGACACCTATGAGGCGGCCTATGCGAAGAAGCCGAACTACGAGACGGCCTTGAAGACGGCCCAGGCCTATGAGCGGGTTCGGAACTACGACAAAGCCTACGAATGGTGGGGGAACGTGGTTTCCTACGAGGAGTCCACGGAAGAAGACTTTATGAGTTACCTGGCTGCTGCGCAGCGGGTGGACAAACTCGAAGAAGCGGGAGGCCAGGTTGAGGGACTGATGA
>NZ_SPSB01000011.1 GCF_004571135.1 Algoriphagus kandeliae | reverse complement strand
GGCGATGGTATATTGAATAATGCCGATGAGGTTATCGATTACGAGATTGTGGTTACAAATGACGGTAACGTCACTTTAACCAATGTCACAGTAATTGATCCATTAACTGGAACGGATGTAAATGTGGGAGATCTTGCTCCGGGAGAGAGTGAAACGGTAACTGCAAGTTATGCGATTACCCAGGCTGATCTGGATAATAATGGTGGCGGCGATGGTGATATTGACAACACGGCGACTGCTGATTCTGATCAGACTGGTTCTGAAAGTGCGAGTGAAGAAGTTTCTCTTGTTCAAGATCCATCTATCAGTATTGACAAATCTGCTAGCCAACCTGACTATGATACCGTTGGTGAAGTAATCACTTACACCTTTAAAGTGACCAACACAGGGAATGTTACCCTGACCAATGTTACTGTTGATGATCAGCTTCCTGAATTGAGTGCGATCACTCCAGCTTCAGTTCTAAGCTTGGCTCCGGGTCAAAGTGTAGACTTTACAGCCACTTACGAAATCACGCAAGCTGATTTGGATAACGGAAGTGTTATCAATGAGGCTACTGCAAGCGGTTTCTTGGGACAGGTTGAGTATACGGATTCTGATGACGAAACAATCACGGCTATTCAGCGACCTGCGATTAGTCTTGAAAAATCAGCTGATCCTACTATCTACGATACGGTAGGAGAAGAGATTACCTATACTTTCACCGTGACCAATACAGGTAATGTTACCTTAAGTAATGTAACGGTTAATGATCCGCTTTCTGGATTAAGCGCAATCGTTCCAGCTTCTGTTGCCACATTGGCTCCTGGTGCAGAGGCAGTCTTTACAGCTACCTATGCGATTACTCAGGAAGACCTAGATAACGGAAGTGTATTCAATGAAGCTACAGCAAGTGGATACTTCGATGAAGTTGAATACACTGATACAGATACCGAAACAATAGAAGCAAATCAACTTCCTAGCATTGAATTGATCAAAAACGGAACCTATGAGGATACCAACAATGATCAATTGCAGAATGAAGGAGATAAAGTGATCTACACCTTCACGGTAACCAACACAGGTAATGTGACCTTGACGGGTGTGACGATTGACGATCCGAAAGTAGCAGTGGTAGGCGGACCGATTGGAAGCCTTGCTCCGAATGCTGTAGACAATTCTACCTTCACGGCAGAATACCTATTGACCCAGCAGGACATTGATGCAGGAAGCTTTACCAATACTGCGACTGTAAATGCAACTGCTCCGGATCAAACCATAGTAAGCGATGAAGATGACCATACTGAATTCTTTGTCCCTACTCCTGCGATCGGAATTAATAAGACTGCATCACCTACTGTGGTGAATGCTGCAGGTCAGCAGGTGACTTACACCTTGACAGTGACCAATGAGGGCAACGTAACCCTTGAGAATGTAACCATCACCGATCCGTTGACAGGCTTCAACGAGAATGTTGGAGCCCTGGCACCGGATGCAGTAGTGGTGAGACAGACTGTATACAACGTGACCCAGACGGATATTGACAACGGATCGATTGTGAACGTGGCTACGGCTACAGGAAACTTCGGTGAAGCTCAGGTATCCGATGAGGACGATGCTACAGTGACTGCTACCCAGCGACCAGCTATCCAGATTGTGAAGGAAGCAGATCCTACCACGGTGAATGCGGCGGGTCAGGAAGTGACTTATACCTTGACGGTGACCAACACCGGAAACGTGACTTTGCAGAATGTAACGATCACCGATCCGTTGACCGGATTCAACCAAAACGTTGGATCGGTAGCACCGGGTCAGGTAGTGGTAAGAGAGACTGCTTACGAAGTGACTCAGACGGATATTGACAACGGATCGATTGTGAACGTGGCTACGGCTACAGGAAACTTCGGAGATGCTCAGGTATCTGACGAGGATGATGCGACAGTGAGGGTTACCCAGGCACCGAGCATTCAGATCGTGAAGGAAGCAGATCCTACCACGGTGAATGCGGCGGGTCAGGAAGTGACGTATACCTTAACGGTGACCAATACCGGTAACACGACCTTGACTAATGTGACGATCACGGATCCGTTGACAAACTTCAACGAGAATGTTGGAACGTTGGCACCGGGTCAGGTAGTGGT
>NZ_SPSB01000010.1 GCF_004571135.1 Algoriphagus kandeliae | reverse complement strand
CACAGATGAACCAGGGTAAGCTGACGGCCGAACTGGAGCCGGAGAGCGACTTCTCGCTGACCATCAGCAAGCCGGGTTACTTCTCGGTGACCGACAACTCGATCACGACCAAGGGCTTTGAAGGGGATACGGTGAAGCGTGAATACAAGCTGATGCCGATTCCGTACCAGTTGCCGGTGTACGTGGACATTGTGTACTACGACCTGGACAAGTTTGCGATCCGTGAGGATGCGAAGCCCGCATTGGACAAGATTGCCGAGATCATGAAGAAATACAGCTTCCTGGATCTGTTGGTGGCATCCCATACGGACTCCAGGGCATCGGATGAGTATAACATCAAGCTATCCAACAACCGTGCGAAGGCGGTGACCGAATACATGGCACAGTACAACATCGCGGCCGACAGGATCCGCTTGGAGTGGTTCGGTGAGAGCCAGCTGGTCAACGACTGCGGCAACGGGGTACCGTGTTCGGAGGCAAACCACCAGTTGAACAGACGTTCGGAACTGGTGTTGGAAGCCTTCCCGGATCCGACCGTGCAGTATGACATCCCAGCCGAGCTAAAGGATAAGGACTTCTGTAATCCGGAGGATCTGTTTGAGATGCTTCAGGACGAGATCAGCCAGATCCCGACGATCTACTTCGACTTTGACAAGGCGATGTTGAGAAGCGTGCACAAGAAGGAGCTGGAGCGTACGGCGATCATGCTGAAGCGGATGCCGAACCTGATGCTGTACATTGAGGGCCACACCGACCAGCGGGGCAGCGAGGAGTACAACCAGAGCCTGTCCGAGCGCAGGGCCGATGCGGTGATGGAATACCTGATGAAGCGTGGCATCGAGGAGAACCGGATGGAGCACCAGTGGTTCGGGGAGACCCGTCCGGTGCACGACTGCAACACCGAAACCTGTACCGAGGCGATGCACCAGCTGAACCGACGGACCGAGCTGCGGGTGGGTAAGTCCTCCTTCACCTACACCGGAAGAAGAAAGAAAGTGGACACCATGTAAGAGGTATCAACATAAACAAACACACAAAAAGGGACCTACAACAGGTCCCTTTTTTATTTATATAAAGCGGTTTATTACCCTTTGATTTGAAAAAAATCAAAAAATTTCAAAAATTCTAAATTTTAATTTTTCAAGGAAGGATGCGTTCACTTTTTAGTTTTTTCACGAGGGCAAATTCAATCTAATTCTTTTAAAAAAATAGCTATACGGCCTTACAAGGTCCTTTTTCAGTTTTTTTAAAAGCTCTTTATTGCCAAAACCTTGTTTAAAATCGACCTCTATTCGTTAAACAAAATTGTATTTTAGCCTTAAAAAAGAACATTTCACACCAAAAAAATTGCTTTTCATATAAAAAAATTTGCACAAACGCTTGGATATGAAAAGCATAAAAGTGTATTTTTACGACATAAAAGTGTTTTGTTTTGGAGCAAACTATCTAAAAAACAGCTCTAAAATCAAAATAAGCGAGAAAATGGGGGTGAAAAGATGAGGTCAAAAAGCTGATTCCGATCACCGAAAATGAAGAAAAGTATAGCGAAACGATTACGAACTCGAAATTTTAACCAATAACGATATGGACCAGGTATCCAAATTCAAGAAAGATCACTTACCGATAGGGAGTGAGTTTTTTAAAGACTTGAAATCGACAGGGAAATTGAATTTTATATTCAAGTTTTCCTTTTTGTTTCTGTTTTTCATTCAGCTTTCGGGCCTCAGTTTAGCCCAATTTTCGGGGACTCCACCATTGGTGATTGATCCAAATAATCCTCCAGGTTGTCCTCAGAACAACGTGACTATTACGGATGTACAGTTTCGAGATTTAAATAATCAGGAATTAGATCCAAATGCTGACTATGAGCCTGGAGATGAAATCGATGGCTATATAGCTGCCCAGTTTGGAGGTAGTTCCTCAAATGCATATAATTTATATGTTCAATATGATCTTTTTATCAATGGGGTTTTTCAAGAAACCATATTTGATTGTTTTTTCTCAGGAGAAAATGTAAACAATGATGGGGTGACTTATTACCCTTTATTGAATTTCAGTTTAACCGTAGGTGATGAAATTGAGTTAAAAAATATTTATATGACCTGGAGGACAGGGAATGCTGGTGATGGCCTTTGTCCTGCTACTTTGGGAAATTCTCAATGTTATTGGTCTGAGCCAGGATTATTAGTAAGGACTCCTTTAGTTCCCAACTTTACATTTGAGACTAGTTGTGATGATTATACTGTAAACTTTTTTGATGCTACCACCGGTGGTAATGTTGGGAATTATAGTTGGTCTTGGAATTTTGATGGTCTTGGAAGTTCACCTCTCGAGAACCCTACTTTTGATTTTGGATCTGCAGGTACATTTGATGTCACGTTGACAGTAAATGATGGAGTAGTTAATCCCAAAAGCATTACAATTCCAGTACAAGTTTATGAACCGTTTGAATTGGTGGTTGATAATAAAACCAATGACGGTTGTTCAGTTGGTCAGTCAGGATCAATTGATATTTCTGTTTCTGGAGGTGATGGCTCTTATACTTTTGAATGGAGTACGTTGGATGGTTCTGGATTGGATATAGATGGTGAGGATCAAAGTGGTCTATCAGCTGGAACTTACTCTGTTTCAGTTACCGATGGGCGCGGATGTTTAATTACAACTGAGGTAGTAATTGAACAAGATATTTGTAGTCTGACGATTACCAAGGAGTTGACCAACGCGGACGATGCGGTTGTAGACACCAATGGTGAAACTATTGAATACACAATAACAGTAGAGAACACGGGCAACGTAGACTTGACCGGTGTTGATGTAAGCGACGAATTGCCTGACGGCAGCGCGGCTACGT